>CAJYLH010000019.1 GCA_913775525.1 uncultured Chryseobacterium sp. | reverse complement strand
TGGAAATCATAATGATCTTTTTAATATTGAAAAGCATTTTGAGCAGATCACAGATTTTTTACATCAATCAGGCATTCCATTGGATGGTCTTTTCCTGAATTTTGATGCAGGATTTGATGCTGAAAATCTACGTAAGAAAGCTTTGAAATTGGGAATAATAGCCAATATTGCTCCTAATAAAAGAAACTCAGGTACGCTTAACAATCATTATTTTGATCATCAATTATATAAAGAACGATATGCTATCGAAAGAACAAATGCCTGGCTGGATAGCTTCAGATCAATACTTAACAGGTTTGACACTTCAATAACAAGCTGGACAGGGTTTAATTACTTAGCGTTCATGGTGATTGCTTTGAGAAAATTTCAAAAAATAAAGTCGAGATGAGTTCAATGCGTAAAAATCTGCGTAATCTGCTGATCAGGAGGAAATAAAATCAAGACCATTTGATTCAACATTGAAACCTACCAGTTTTTTAAAACCTGGTAGGTTTTTTCATTACGAATTTCCTTCTGTTTAAGAACTGATCAGACTAAAACTGGTTTGAGATTTTTTCTGAGCCGGTTCAACGCCTTCTACGATATCATCTTGATCCTCTTTAGCGACCATTTGCGGGCTCAACTTGGCATGCTTCGACGGTTTAAGTTCATGACCTTTATTTTTTGCATACACTTTGGTAAATTCGGCTCCGAAGAAAATAATCTGGCAGGTATAATTGATCCAGAGCAGCAGCAGGATAATAGTCCCCGCCGCCCCGAATGCAGAGCTGGGATTAAAAGTATTAAAATAAAACGTCAGGAGGTATTTTCCGAGCGTAAACAATGCGGCAGTTACTGCGGCACCTATCCACACGGATTTCCACTGGATCTCAACATCCGGAAGGATTTTAAACATGGCGGCGAAAAGGATGAGGGTAATCTCAAATCCTACCACGATGTTCAGGATGTTGACCAAAACCAAAGTCTCCAGGTTGAACCGGCGGACAATCCAGTCATTGGCAAGTCCGATGAATGAACTCAGCAACAGGGTGATCAGCAATAGGAAGGCAATCACCACAATCATTCCCAACGAATTGGCACGGTCCAGAAGGTATTTTTCCCATGCTTTTTTAGGCGCTGCCACCACATCCCAGAGCTTATTGAGGGATTTCTGGAACTGGAAGAACAGGGAAGTGGCACCGAACACTAAGGTAACGATCCCGACAATTTTCATCACGATATTCTTTTTGTCCACCATCCCGCCGATTACCATTTCCTCAAGGCTTTTCCCGACATCTTTTCCCATCATGCCGCCGATGAGCTTGGTAATTTCACCACGCACCGCTTCCTCACCGAAGAAAATACCCGTAAGCCAGATGACAATGATAAGGAGTCCGGGAATTGAAAAAATGGCATTATAGGCTAAGCTGGCCGCTTCCGTACCCAGGTCACGGGCACTCCAGTCTTTATAGGTATCTTTCAGGATGTTCCAGAAGTTGTTTTTAGCTTTCATATATTTCGGTGTTAGGTTTAAAATATTATCTATAATTAGAAATAATATTTAAAATATTTCTGGAAACATTCAAAATCTGTACCTCTGTTCATAAAAATCGCGTAGGGAACGCTTTTTTGCCAATGAATTTCTGAGGGTCGTTAAAGAAGGGTAATCACATACAGGCTGTTATGGTTTTTTCCGGCTATGAAAAAAAGAAAGATAAAGCGGTATACAAAATGGATCTTAAAAATGTCCGGTTTCAGGCAGGGTTTCAGAAAAGCATACGGGAGAATATGAATCAGCCGGCTGGAAGATTAGGATGAATTTAAGTTGCCATTTCCCCATAAACCTCAATAAAAAGCCGCCTCATTCCAGAATGAGGCGGCTTTAATATGATATGCAATTTTTTAAGCTTCAATGAACTTCAGAAGATCCCTGTTGATGGTTTTATGCTGTGTGGTGGGCATTCCGTGCGGGAAACCGGGATAGGTAATCAGCGTTCCGTTTTTCAGCAGTTTTGCAGATTTTATGGCTGAATTTTCTATAGGGACAATCTGGTCGTCTTCACCGTGGAGAAGTAAAACGGGGATATCCACTGCTTTCAGGTCTTCTGTAAAATCGGTTTCAGAAAACGCTTTGATCCCGTCATAGTGCGCTACGATCCCACCCATCATTCCCTGTCCCCACCAGTTCCTCTGTACGCCTTCTTTCACATCGGCACCTTCTCTGTTGTAGCCGTAGAAAGGAAAGGTCAGGTCGATGTAAAACTGGTTCCTGTTGTGTAAAGTCTGGTCCCTGATGTTATCGAAAACTTCCATCGGAACACCGTCAGGATTGTGTTCGCTTTTCACCATTACCGGGGGAACGGCACTGATCAAGACCGCTTTTTTTGCCCTTCCGTTGGCATATTTATTCACATAGCGGATCACTTCGCCGCCGCCTGTTGAGTGGCCGATGTGGATTACGTCTTTAAGATCTAAAAATTCAACCAGTTCAGCCGCATCAGAAGCATATTGCTCAATGGTGTGGTTGTAAATGTTCTGGCTGGAACGTCCGTGTCCTCTTCTGTCGTGTGCTATTACTCGGTAGCCTCTCTGCAGGAAAAATATTACCTGCGCATCCCAGTCGTCGGAAGACAAAGGCCATCCGTGGTGGAACATTAAAACCTGGCCTGCTCCCTGGTCTTTGTAAAAAATCTCTGTGCCGTCTTTTAATTTCAGTGTACTCATGTTGTTAATTTTTAAAGTGGTTAATGTATTAGGATATTTTTTCTGTCCTGATTCTTTAGCAAATGTAGGACAGTTGAATCCAATGCATCTTAATCTATGGTAATATCGTTCATTTAAATAAAAAATATGAATACAGTGAACACGGCAGTTGAATAGGTAGCCGGGAAATTAATGCGGCCATTAACAATCTGTAGGCTCTGGTTTCGGGAACTGCTAAAACAAGTACATTAAAAAAAACGGTATGGAAAACCATGCCGGCGTTAATGATCTCCAGTATTGTCCGATAAAGTACAGATTATCTTACCAAAATAATTTTACCGGTATGGGTGCCTCCTTCCAGCAACCGGTGTGCTTCGGAAGCTTGAGAGAAAGGAAAGGTTTTGAATATCACAGGCCTGAACTTTTTTGATGCGATCAATGGCCATACATGATCCTGAACCTGTCTGGTGAGTTGCCTTTTAAATTCATATTCCCTGCTTCTGAGGGTACTTCCGGTAATCGTCAGGCGTTTCTGCATCACCTTGGTGATATCAAGATTTGTTTTGCTGCCATCTACGGCATTGATGTGCACCAGCCTTCCTTCCGGTTTCAGGATGCTGATATTCTTGGCCAGATAATCACCGCCAATCATATCTAAAATAACATCTGGGCCTTCATCCTGAAGTTCTTTTTCAAAATCCTGAGTCTTATAATTGATGAATAAGTCAGCACCCAGATCCAGGCATATTCTACCTTTTTCTTCCGATCCTGCAGTGACAACCACCTTTGAGCCCAACGCGTGGGCAATCTGGATTCCCGTAATTCCGATGCCGCTGTTTCCTCCGTGGATTAATAACGTTTCCCCGGGCTGAAGTTTTCCTCTCTGAAATATGTTTGACCACACCGTACATACCGTTTCGGGGAGGCTTGCGGCTTCGGCAAAGCTGAGGCCGTCAGGAACCGGAAGGCACTGACCTTCGAGTACACTGACGAATTCGGCATAACCGCCTCCTTCCAGAAGGGCACAGACAGGGTCACCCACTTTAAAGCCGGAGACATCCGGTCCGCATTCAACGATGATTCCGGCAACTTCCACTCCTAAAATATCTGCCGGAGCCCCGGGCGGCGGCGGGTAATTGCCTTCACGCTGAAAAACATCCAGACGGTTGATTCCTGCTGCTTTTACCTCTATCAATACCTGGTCTGCGGATATTTGGGGGGTTGGGTATTCTTGTAATTGTAGTACTTCCGGACCTCCGGATTTTGTAATGACGATTGCCTCCATTGTTTGAATTTTAATACATATCGGGTTTTAATTCTTCCAGGTCAGTATTGAATTACCAGCAATGATTTCGCTTGCAGGGTTTCGAAACAATTCTGAAAGCTGTCATCCGGTTAATACCTGCGGTCTGCAACAGCGCTTCCGGATCGGTTACTATTACTGCTGGAAAATATTCCCGATACAGTTCATAATTTGTGCCGATATGCATCGATATGAATGATCCGCGTTGAATCCATCACATTTTTACTCACAATGATCGGTAATCTCTCTCCAATATAACCTGAATGGTTATTGATGTCAGTCAAATGACCACTTTGGAATTTTATTCATTAATAAAAAAGAAAGGCTCTGCAGTTTATCTGTTTTTGATGATGATATTCGGATTGTATTCCACGGCTTTATCCAGAAGATGTTTTTCCTGGGCAGGATTACTGTCCATACCGAAGAAAAAGCTTCCGCCTTTTGATTTCTTGAAAATAACCAGTTTATTTTGCCTGCTTCTGCTTAAGTAATTGGGGCGGATTGAAATTTCACTGAGCTCTGTAAAGGAAAAATCAGGTTGGCTATACAGCTTGAAAACCCTGATCTTACCCGAATAAATAATGAAAGACGGAAGCTGTTTCTCCAGCCACCATCTGGTTTTTCCAAGTCTTTCCATCGTTTCCAGGTCTTCATCCGTCATGACTTCGACCACCTCAATATATCCTTTAAAAAAAGACCGCATGAAAACAGCCACGCCAATAAATATCAGAAATCCGGGCAGCATCATATACAAGGAAATGCTGTTGCCATTCGTCAGGTATCCGTAGTAGAGGAGAATGCCCATCCCTGCGGCAATAAATACAATACAGAATCCAATGATTCCGAAAATAATATTTCTGAGCCTGCTGATTTTTTTCAGCACTGTTTCACGGTAATTTGTTTGCAGCATATCTGGACTTTTTATATCTGGTTATATTAAGTTCATTGCACGACGATAAAGGAACTGTAAAATTATAAAACTAATATTTTTGCAGCATTCTACCCCGGATACAAGCACGGTATGCAGGTAGAAACCATGCACGGGATTTCCGGATTTTAACGGTTTTCCGGCAGGGCAGCAATATAATCCTGAAGGTTTTTGGACTTGACATACCGGTCCGGAGCAATACCTTTTCCAACTTCCTTGTATTGATCTCCCTTCCTGTTTACCAGGATTCCTGTGGTAAGCTTCAGAATAGCACCGTCTGACATCCTGAACTCAGAATTGTCAGAAGTGAGCCCCTGGGTAGGGGTTCCGATGATCGTGGTGTTTTTCTGCCCGACAAAAGCCGCGGTAACAAATTCACCGGAACTCGCGGTCTTTTTACTGACCAGGATATAGATCGGGGTTTTTTTATGTTGCAGGGCAATTACCGGAACCTCTATGGTGGCGATCACCGTCTGGCCGAAAAGTACATCATTTTTGCGGTTGGCATAATAGCTGGTCCTGCCGCTGTTATCAATAGATCCCACAGCTTTGTCGTTGTCTAAAAATGGCTGTATCGCTTTGAACATCGGAGAAAACATTCCTCCGTCATTGTTCCTGAGATCCAGGATCCAGGCTTTCGGGTTGCGGGCATCCAGGGCTTCTATTTTTTTATAAAAATCACTCACGTACAGCTTCCAGTCGTCCTGATTCAGATTGCCGATGGCCGGAACCGAGAGATAGGCGAGTTGTCCATTGATCAGGCTGTCTTTTGCATATGGGAACTCCAGGCCAGATTCTGTGTAACGCTTCATATAGGCACTGACCATTTCAGGAGGATAAAATCCGGAATGCTGGTCCTGAAGCAGTTCAAGGCTCTTGGTAATGATCGGATAGACTTCCTTGGCCGTTTCTTTACCGGCAGAAGAGGCCAGGGCTTCTTCCGAGAGCTTTGTCCAATCCACCGTTCCTTTATTGACTGAGTTTTTCTTCATCAGCGTAATGGCCTCTTCAACGTAGCTTACGGCATTTTTCTGAGCTGATAGCGCACCTGAAATGATCAGGCAATAGAAAAAGAGATAGAATTTGGTGGGTATTCCGGTCATTATTTCTTGGTTTTTTAGGTTTTTAAATCTACGGATTATTTACATCATTTGCTCTGAAACAATAGTACCAAAAAAAGTCAGACCGTTAATGGGTCGTAATGACTCATATATATATATTGATTATTCACTGGATTACTATTGTAATAACAGTTTTAACAGCCAAAGTGTTACATAAGACCTGCTTTAGAGATCTATACTAATCCCTGCATTTTTCTGTTTCAATATAAAGGATAAACCTATTTTTTCCTGATCTTCTGCAGGGTGTTTTCTATCATTTCCAGGCGGGCCTTTACTTTCTTCGCTGCGGCATCCAGGGTGTAGCCTTCATCCAGCATTTCTTTGATGAGCAGTATAGTTTTGATATTGTAGTAATTGTAGCGCCTGTTCTTTCCCTCTTGGGAAAGGCTTTCTATAATGCCTTTTTCTTCCCAGTAGCGGATTTGGCGGATAGGGATTCCGGTAATTTCCGCTACTTCGCCTATGCCTACCATCAGTTTTTCTAAGAAGTTGAAATCGGTATCTAACAGTTCACTCTTCATATTTTGCAGATTAATTACAATAGATGTTGTAAATATAACCAAATAATTTATACATTTGAATTGTAGATTATCTACAATTTATGTAAATATAATTGTAGTAAGTGTAGATTTGATAAGTTAGAAATTGATATTCTCAGCTGATACAATAAATTTTGTCTGCTGAGCAGTATACCGGCAAAAAACCGGAAACGGATGCATCAGTAATGGAGCTGTTCTGTTGTTCTGAGTTGTAAAACCGGAACTTTGATCGCATAGGTTTTTGAATAATTAAAATATAAACACAATGAAACTACATTTTAATGACCAGGCTTTCTCTTTTGAATTATTAAGGGCTGTAACCTATGCAGGATACCAGGGAGCCAGTATTGGTGAAGCATTGGCAACGGCCAACCGCATCAAAGAAGGGGATTTCAACAGCTGGTTTGAAGAGTGGGAGAAAACCGCCCGCCGAATTGAACATATTGCCGGCCATTGCTTTGAGGGGAAGCATACGGTAAGTGCCAGGGAAGCTTATCTGCGGGCCCATAATTATTACCGCACCGCAGAATTCTTCCTGGACGGAGCAGATCCCCGCCGGACAGAGAGTTTCAATAAAAGCGTGCATACATTTGAAAAGGCGATGGCATTGTATAGGACTCATTTTGAAATGGTAGAAATTCCTTATGAAAATACCTTTCTGAAAGGGTATTTTTATGGTGTGCCCGGGTATGATCCGGATAAGCCGTTGCCAACCTTGTTGTTCATTGGGGGATATGATTCTACCTTGCAGGAACTGTATTTCTGCGGTGCAGCTCCTGCGGTAAAAAGAGGTTACAACTGTCTTATTTTTGAACTTCCGGGACAGGGTGAGGCATTGCGGAAACAAAACCTTACGATGCGCTATGACACAGAGGTGCCGGTAGGTGCCGCACTGGATTTTGTACAGCAACGAAAAGATGTGGATATGGAAAAACTGGCTTTGCTGGGCATGAGTTTAGGAGGATACTTTGCTCCGAGGGCAGCTGCTTTCGACCACAGGATAAAAGCCGTTATCGCTTTCAATGTATTCTATGATATCTATGAATCCATACTCAACCGGAATCCTCAATTGAAAGCCGTAATGGAGCTGCCTGATGAAGAGAAGGAAGGTGTTTTGGCCAACGCTGAGGAAAATAATTCTAATCTTCGCTGGATGCTCAATAACGGCAAATGGGTGTACGGACTGAAGTACCGGTATGAAGTCTTTGATGAAATGAAACGGACCTCACTGCGCGGAGTCGCTGAAAAAATCCAGTGTCCTGTTTTACTGACCATGGGTGAATCTGATCATTTCGTATCCGAAGATCAGTTGCAGGAACTGATCCATGCTATCCAATCACCCAATGCCATCCGTATATTTACAAAAGAAGAAGGTGCAGAAGAACATTGCCAGGAAGGCAGCCATGAACTTTTTCATCAGGTGATGTTTGACTGGCTGGATGATACTTTCGGGTATTATATTGGGTAATATGATCTGCTTCAGCTATCATAATGAGCCAAATGGCAGAGGATGAGTATTACGGTAGAACAAGACTTTATTCTTTTTTATTGGCAGCTGATTATTATTTGCCTTTATTGTCATTAACTTTCTTATATTGGCATTTTGGAAAAGCATGTAAGACTGCAACATATAGGGATGGAAAATAAAATTTCAGGATCAAGGAAAATTAAAGAATACATACCTATATTTCAGGTTTTATGTATTGCCAAAATGACCATGCAGAATAAATTATCTTTACCATTCAGGAGGTGAAGTTTCAAATTCAGGGTATCACGCTTGCAGAACATTAAAATAAACCTGTAACTCTGCTGGTAAACAGGCTGCCGGACTGCTTTTTTTTAATATATGAGACATTCAACAGCAGAATTCCTGCTGAGTTTTTAATTTAAACCGCTATATACCATGATCAGGAAAACATTATTTACTTTTATTGTTTTAATTCCCCTGTTCTTTTGCAGTCAAAAGTACTCTTTTACCTATGAATATACCTTCAGGCCGGATTCTTTGCACCTGAGTAAAACTGAAACTGAACTGATGGGGTTGTTTGTAGACAAAAATGAATCAACCTACATCAGCCTGAGAAAAACGAAAAGAGATTCGGCCATTGCAAGCAACAATGAGTCAGACATTGCTTCTGCAAACCGGTCAGTCTCCACCAACACCTTCCCGAAAGAGAAGGTTAGAGGAATCATTCAGAAAAACCGTCAGTCTGATGAAGTAGTCACCTATCAGACTTTAGGCGGCGAAAGGTTTAAAATCATTCAGCACATTTCATACAACTGGCATATACAGGCAGAAATGAATGAAATACAAGGTAAAAAATGCCAGCTTGCGACGATGGAATACAGAGGCAGGACCTATAATGCCTGGTTTACCAAGGAAATTCCCATTGCTGAAGGGCCTTATAAGTTTGGCGGACTTCCGGGCCTGATTGTAAAGATCGAAGACACCAAAAAACAACATGTCTGGGAGCTGAAAGGCATTGAAAAGTTCAGAAGCATAAAATTCCGCTTGTCTAAATTTATCCCTGTTACAGAAATGCAGTATAAAAAAGCCGTTGAAAATTATCTCAGGGATCCCTTGGTTAAACTGAAGGACCTCATGCAGAGAAATGGTGTTACTAGCATTACAACCACTTTACCTGACGGAAGCTCTTATTCTGATGCGGAATATGAAAAGATGAGAACCAGGAAAATACAGGATGAGTATAAAGAAAATAACAATGCTATAGAACTTAATTAGGCAGGAAAAAGCATGATGGATATGATATCTGATGGGCTTCATATACTCATGTACATCAGAAATCCCTGATATTTTTTGAGCAGGATTGAATACAAGTGCTGTTGTATTCAAAAAGCATGCATAATGGCGCTCCCTACGATCTGATGCTTAGAATATCATAAGTGGTTTAATGTATGATGATCAGCTTAATGGTAAAATACTTTATGGAAGTTAAAAAGATCTCTGTCAGGAGACCCGTGCCGAGAAGAAGATCCTAAAGCAGCAGCGCAGGGAAAAACGATCCTATGAACAGGAAGCAAGGCATCTGAGAAGATTATATGTAAAGACCTGAAAGATAAAATAGTAGACCAGTTTCATTAACCGATTGATTCTTAGGATACGGGATTTAAATAATTTTCAAGACATTTATATTTTAGAAAAACAGAATAATCAGGAAAGATCATAGTAAGCTAATCTGTATATCCTGAAAACAGCTTGATCCTGATAAAAATTTCCCGGATGAATGATCCGGGGAACTTTTATCAGACAATGCTGCTGACGAAGATGCTTTTTAGAAAACAGAATTCTTTTATTGCTGGAATTCTATAATAAATCCCGTAATGCTTCCATTATTAGCCGGAAGGTCATTCCAGGGATGGATAGAAGTATAGCCATTTTTTACTACAGTAGAATTGTCATCTTTTCCATACGTATGGACAAAGCCTTCGCCTGAATTGGCATTGTTGGGCTCAGCACTGGCAAACCAGTTTATTTTCCTGACGGCTGAAAGACCTCCTTCACTATAATCATGTAAAGGCTGCTCGCCGGTGATCCATTTCTCTTCCGGATCCGGAGTCAGAGCCGATCCTGCTTCCCATGAAAATTTCACAAAGCCAATCCATGCCCTCTGGCTATCGAAAACGGTATTATTGCTTAACAGGTTCTGCTCTATATATTGCCATTCACCATCCGTAGTAAAAGTAGCCAGGTACCCGCCCATGTTTTTAGCCACATTATAGGCATCAAACCAGCTCAGTGCGCCACTGCCGGAATAAGCGGTATACGTATGGCCGTTTACGGTATAGCTGATGTTGCCCTGTTTCGTATAGGTGCTGTTGCCGATCGTAAGCGTTGCAGGAGCAGATGATGCGGTTGCTGTCTTACTGGGCACATAACCCAGAATGTTGGAATCTACTGATGTTGAATAACTCAGTACTGTCGTGTTGGTTACAGCACCTAAGCTTCTCCAGATGCTGCCATCGAAATAATAGCATCCTTCCGATGTGATATTAGCTGTTTTGGTATCGGCAGCCGTTGGAATTGAAGTCGCATAGATGATAGCACCTGCCTGGGCTGCCGTATATTTCGGTCCTGCATTCTTGATCTGGTCACCGGTAAGTCGCGGCATTCCGATTCCTTCCGGGGTGGTTCCGTCAGTTTTCAAAGCATCTACCTGAAAAGTAGAAATGACATTGGAAGTTCCTATACCCATTTGCGCAGAAAGACTGATGCTGCATCCTGCAAAAGACAGTAATAATAAATATTTGTTCATTTCTATTTACTGTTGAAATTCTACGATAAATCCTGTGGTATTTGCCGAATTGGCGACCACATCATTCCAGGTATGTGTGGAGGTGTATCCGCCGTATGTTTTTGTGCCGCCGCTGTTCTTAGATAAAGTAATAACGAATCCTTCGGTTCCGCCGGAGTTGTTGGGTTCTCCGGTATTGAACCAGTTGGATTTCCTCACTGCGCTGGTACCTCCGGCACTATAGTCATGTAAAGGCTGTTCTCCCGTAATCCATTTTTCTTCCGGGTCCGGGGTGAGTGCAGCTCCGGCAAACCAGGAAAACTTCGCAAAGCCTATCCATGCTTGCTGGCTATCAAATGCTGTAGCACTCAGTAGGCTGGTTTCAACCTGTTGCCATTCCGCATCAGTGGTAAAGGTGGCAAGATAACCGCCCATACTTTTAGCCGCATTATACGCATTGTACCAGGTAATTCCGGCAGCGCCAGCAGAATAAGCAGCATAGCTGTGACCATTATAACTGATAATACCGGTACGGGTAGCGGTAATCCCGTTAACATTCATGGTAGACGGAGCACTGCTGCCTGCTGTGGCGGTATTGCTCGGTACGTAACCCAGGATATTCGGATCAATCACAGAACTGATACTCAGCGTCGTGGTCGTACTCTGCGCACCCATTCCGCGCCATACGCTGCCATCAAAATAATAATAACCGGGAGCGGTAATATTGGTGGTTTTAGAAGTAAGAGGCGAGGGTACTGAAGTGACGTAAACAATAACCCCTGCATGGGCAGCAGTATATTTTAAATCCGCAGCAGAAAGCTGATTTCCGGTAAGCCTCGGAGCAATAACACCCTCAGCTGTAGTCCCATCCGTATTTTTTGGAGCTACGTCCAAAGTAGTTCTGGGAGAGGTTGTGTTGATCCCAACCTGGGCCTTACTAAAACCTGTCGATAAAAGAATGACCAGAAGTAAATTTCTTCTCATTATAAAGCGTATAAAATTTTTGCAAAGATAGGCAAATTAAGGGCTAAATAAAGCCGCAAATGACTATTAAATGGGGAAAACAGGGGGAGTACAGGTGATTGCAAATCTTATCTGTTCATCTTCAATGAATTAAATATCATTAAAATCAGAAAGAATATGCGCTAAGCCAGATGAACAGGGAATAATCAGCTTACATGCCTTAGAATTACCTTAAAAAAGAGGGGTCTGAGAGACCTGATCAACAGTCGGTCATCCTTTTTTTTGTGTGCTATTTGTTTCCTGACCGTGCACGAATCAGGTTATTCTGATATAACACTGTTTAAGCAGTTCCAAACGGTGATTCTGCTAAGAATAGCTTGAAATATCACCGGCGAGAACAGAAGACCCGGAGGGCTCAGATTATTTTATCTCTATGCGTTCCGTGACCTTCCAGAAAAGAAAATGGATGTATTAGTACTAACTAAAAAATATCCGACTGTAATCATGTGGAAATCCTAAAAACTCTCCGTTACTATGAAGTTGGCTCAAAGAAACCTTAAAAATCCAGTCTTCAAAAGTACTGCCTGCATAATCAATATTGGGAAAAGAAGTATTGGTTGATTGATCATGAATAACAGAATGAAAATTATTAGAACCCACAATAATCAAAAAACTGCACTGAATGTGCAGTTTTTTGATCTCATAAAAGAATCTTCTCAGCTCTTTTTTAAAACCTCTTGTATTCCGGTCAGGCCTTCGCTGAACTGAGCCAGCATGGCAATCACCTGGGCCATCCGGTCATTTTCGCCAAAACCTTTTATACTTTTGTTTTTAAGGAATGTTTTTTTTATTTCATTCCATCGCAGAGCCTCATCTTCAGAAATAAGGTTCATCATTTCCTTCAGCTTGAGCATGTTTGATTCCGCTCCCGTAGTTAAGGTCTGGGATTCGTTCTGGTAATGATTCAATACGACCTGAATGACTTCTTCATCTTTCAGGATCGGCTGTACCTGTGTCATCAGCTTATTCATATTCCGGTAAGAGCCCTGAAGCTTGAAGGGGGGTTCATTCCTGTACTCATCAGCCATTGCTGCGGAAGCGATATACTGTTTATTGACTTTGAGGACGATATCCCTTATTTTCAGACTGTTCTCAAGTACTTTCCTGAAGTCTGAAATTTCATTCGGACTGAAATTTCCTGTCAGGTCTACATTCAGTGAACCGGCTTGGATGCTGTCATAGAGGTGGTAAAGATTTTCCATTCCGTATTGTGTCAACCGGTTAAGGTATTCATTGGAGGTCAGGGCATTTTCTATTAAGCTTAAATCGAACAATTCCGCCTTGCTGCCTGAAATCTCTCCCAGGTTATAGGTGTCGGAACGGTTGGCCAGCATATCAGGAATGCTGAATTTTTCTCCGCTTTCCGTATAAGGATTTCCGGCCATCACCAGGCAGAACCGTTTTGATCTCAGGTCATATGTTTTGCTCTCGCCATTGTAAATGCCTTCAATTTTCCTCTGTCCGTCCGCTAGCGAAATGAACTTCTGCAAAAATTCAGCATTGCAGTGCTGGATGTCATCCAGATACAGCATGACATTGTCACCCATCTCCAGTGCCAGGTTTAATTTTTCCAGTTCCTGTTTGGCGCCGGCATTTTTTGCTTCAGCAGGGTCTGTGGAAACGATATCATGACCAATTGACGGCCCGTTGATTTTCATAAAAACCAATCCCATCCGGTCTGCCATGTATTCCATCAACGTTGTCTTTCCATACCCGGGAGGGGAGACCAGAAGCAGCATGCCCATCCTGTCGGTGCGCTTGTCATGGCCTGCTGTCCCCAGCTGCTTGGCCAGATTAGCTCCAATCAGCGGAAAATACACTTCATTGATCAGCCTGTTCCTTACGAAAGAACTTAAGACCTGAGATTTGAATGTGTCAATTTTCAGAGCTTTCTTTTTTTCCTGTACCCATTTTGCCTTGAGCTCCTGAAGCTGTCTGTATTTTGGGACAATCGATTCGTTAAAATGGGATAAGCGGGAAGTGAAAGCGTAATAGTTTAAAGGATAATCAGCATCTTTCTCCAAGGACTTCAGGTCCTTCAAAACGGTTTCGTAACTGGTATGGAGAATATTTTTAGCATCAAAATCCTGTGTTACCAGGAAAACGGCTGCTTCTTTTTTAACATCATCGTCAAACTCTGTCTCAGTGTTTTGTAAGAAAGCATTCAGGGCACTTTCTGCAATGGAGAAACACGCCGCAGGGTATTGCTTTAATCCATTCAGCTGGTCGGTAAATTCCAGGTCTTTGCCTTTTTCTTTCAGGTCTTTTAAAAACATTGCATACAATGAGCCTGCTTTTTCTGAAACCAGAAATGCCATCTTATCTTCTTTTCTGAGATAAACAGCTGCATTCACTTCATTAACGCCTGTAAACAGCTGGGTATGGTGAACGAATGACCTGAGCTCCTCTGACAGTTCTTTAGTGAGGTGCAGAAAACCGTTATCGGTTGTAAACGATGTGGAAATCAGGTCTGCAGCTTCAAACTGTTTTTGGTAATAGACTTTTTTTTCCGTATTCAGGAAATACCAGAACAGGTGCGCTAAAGCCCTTTCTTTAAAAGTATACTGCATCAGGCCCAGTTCATTGGCCATCTGCTGGAGTTTTAAAACGATGGTCAGTGCATCTTCATCGTGGATCCCTTTTACCAGGCCTTCCCCGAAGTGTTCCGTCATGAACTGCTGAATGGCTATCCGGTTATTTTCTTCAGAAATAATGCCTTTATTTTGCGAAAAGACATTCCATGCCAGATATTCAAAACGTTTCACGTGATCGTTTTCCGAAATATATTCCTGATTCCAGACTTCCTTATATTCTGAAAGGGCTTCAAAGTGCAAAGGTTCATAAAATGCCGTTCCTGTAAGGTGATAATAGTACTGCGCATTCCTCATGACCAGGGTGAGGTCTAGCTTCTGACGGTTGACCGCAAATTTATAATCCCCTAATGCAATCACATGGTCTCCGTCTGCATAGATCTCCTTTTTATCTTTCAGTTTTCTTGCTGATTCCTGCTGGGAAGTCTTAAGCACGGTTTGAATTTCTTCCGCTTTAGCAGAATCGTCCAGCTCCATCAGCTGCCTTGAAAGATCCCTGACTTTCTCAACCATTAAATCAGTAGCAAAATAGCCGTTGATCTCATTCTCGGAACCGAAGGATTCCGCTTTGGTCTGAACAGATTTTAAGATCCGCTGGGCAGAGTCATACAGGCGCTGGGTGCGTCTGTTCCTGGCTTCGGTCAACTGAACTCTTTTATTCTGAAAATGGCCGTACACTTCTTCCCGTTTTTCACCGATTTTCTGAACAAATTCATCGAAATCAACAAATCTCGTCTCCATTTCTTCCAGCTGGATGGATAGTTTGGTCAGGTAGTCGTCGCATTTCTCAGGTGTCTGGGACAGTTCAAGGAAGTTAATGACCGACTGGTCAAATAAAGTCATCTGAGCCTGGAAATCCGCAGACAATTCTTTGCCTGAAACTTCTCTTTTCCTCTTGGACAGTTCTAGCCTTTCCTGGTTCAGTCTTGCAAAAATGACCGAAATATTCTCAATGATCTGAGTTGACTGTGAAGTATCTTCAATTTTAAGGTTATTAACTATATCTACAAGCAGTTCAAGTTGCCCGGACAGGTTGTTGATTTCTTCCTCAATCGTTTTTGATTCAACGGCTTTCTGTATATTGTTAATAGCTTCTGAGATCTGATTGGCCCTGTTCTGATAGGGAAGAAGTGCATCCTCCTGAAGAAGGAAGTTCACACAAGCACCGGAGAGTTCCTCCGATCTTGCAGCAAGGGATTCTTCCAGTGCATCAAGAACAGCCGAGTCTGCATATTTCAGTTCCCGTGCCCCGGTAATTTCACCGCGCAGTGCCCTGATGCGGGAAAGCATATCGATGTATTCTGTCAGTTGGGTATAGTGAATCCTTTTGGTATCATCTAACACCTTCTCACAGTCCGATTTTATTTTTTCAATCGCTTCGCCCGTATTTTTCTTCTGCTCGACGACTTTCTCATATTCGTTGATGGCAGAGTGGGCAATATTCCTGATTTCTTTCAGAGGGCGGTCGAGGCTTTCCACCTCTTCCTGGTCCAGGAAGTAGTAGGCATCTAAAATCGTGGTAGAGAGTTTTACGATGTCATCATACAGTCCGCTGTAAGAATCTTTCTTATTGAGCAGGGTAATCAGTTCCTGGCTTTCCGCCATAACCCGTACAATATCCTTATTGCCAATCTTATAGAGGAGTGTGCCTGACTGAGCCGTATCCGGAAGGAGTTCCTTGGCATAAGGTGTCTGCCAGATCTGCGCCAGGTGGTGTTTGGTGGTCTCCAGGCTTTCCCGCAGGTATATGAGTTTTCCGTCGTTAAGCAGCGTATAGCCGCTGCACCGGATCGGTGTTTCAATCGTCTGGGTAATGATGTTGTAGGAAATCAGCTGGTAATTATTCGTTTTGTCATCATAGAAAACATACATGAAATTTTCACCGTTAGGCTCCTGGACGGTTTTCAGGTAATGAAGCCGGTTAACATCCTGGGAAATAACCTTGAGTCCGCCGGTCTGCAAAGCATATCCGTTTGAAAACAGGACGCCCTGGTTTTCCGGAAGCAGGACGGCCGAGTGTTTCAAGGTATCAACCCTTGAAACTGTTTTTTCCTTATGATTATAAATGAAATATCTTTCCGCTTCCTGGTAGGGTTTGATTTTGAAGAGCACAAGATTGTCCAGGTCGCAGAAATGGATTTCCGCATCATCCAGGTTCTGGTCTTTATGAGTGACATCTTCGGAATAAATCCCCTTGCCCGTATCGGTATTGTCTTCAATTTTTATCGTCAGGTCACCGCCTATGGATTCTACAAAGACCTTGTCTGCCAGGGAAACGTGTGGGAATTTCCCGCTTCGCTGCATATCCCTGGTTGCTTTTGTCCATACAAAATCATGCTGCGGCGGATAGCTAACTTCGGATCCACTCCGTGAGTCCACATACGTAAGCCGTGAATCTTTGATCAGCCATTTGAACGCTTTGGTGTCTGAAGGGCTTTCAGACAGCTGGAAAACCATATACAGATAGTTTTCAGTGAAATGGAAACGTGCAAAAAAGGTATTCCTGTAGTATTTGTACAGGTTTTTAAACTCGTCAATAAACGTTTCGTCATGTATTAAGAAAGCATCCTGGGGTTCGAAACGGCCATTGTTGATGGTATAGACTGAGAAAACATCCGTGATGTTGATTTCTGTCTGTAAGCCCAGATGGGCATTGGACCCGAAAATCAGGATATGATCCAGTGAAAAAATATCTTTGGCGACACAGGTATGATCCGTAGAGATCCTTTCATTGGCGATGAGTGAAAAATCGACTCCGCCGAAAATCTCTTTACGTTTTTCATTCAGCTTCTGAAGCCTTTGGATAAGGTCGCTTTTCTGCTCGTTCAGACGGCTCTGTATGATTTCATATGTCCCTGAATGTAATTGTTCTGACATAGTATAAGATGTTAAAATGTTATTGCCCTTTTCAGGCTGTCACCTTTGTGCTGCAATGCTTTCGGTCACATCAGGCAGGATGAAAACTCTCAGAGTATCATAAAAGAAAACAATGAGAGTTTACCCTATAACTAATTGTACTTTATCTGATAGGCTTCTGGTCAATCCCTAAATTTTTTGCCATGTCCATCGCCCTGTCAAGAAGGCCTCTTTCCTGCTTGTCGGCTACGCCGTTCAGCTTAAAGATCAGGCTTGCAATGCTCATGTTTTTGATGTCTTCAGATGAAATGTTGTATTTATCAACCATTCCCATTACTTTTTCAATAATGTTTTCACCGTCGCCTAAGAGGTTTTCTTTCACCAGCTGCGCATTTTCACTGTGGCTGATGAATTTATCCAATCCTTTTCCTGCCGAAACCTGGCGGACCACATTGTCAAAGAAAGTGTTGTCACCACCTACGATATCAATTTTTGCAGACTTGAACGCTTGCGACAATACTTCAGCCTGAGCCTGGGCGATGTCCTTCTGGATGGAGATTTGGGCCAGTTCCACCTCTTTTTCTTTTGCCAGGGTAAGCCTGAACTCTTCGTGGTCTTTTCCTGCGTCATTCAGCTTTTTCATGGCTTCTGCCTTTTCGGTAATTCCGGCAGCTTCTGCCAGCGCTTTTTCTTTGATGACCTCTGCCTGGGCGATGCCTTCTTTTTTAATGGCATCTGCCTTTTTCTCTATGACCACAGCTTCCACAATTCCCTGTCTTTCGGCAGCGTCGGCTTTTGCATGAAGGACCTGGGCTTCAGACAATCCCACTGTGGCTTCTTCTTTGGCTTTGGCGTCAGCGATTATTTTACGGGCCTCCGCTTCTTTTTCGGCTGCATCCCTCTTCGCCTGGGCTTCGATGACGTATTTCTGGGCATCTTTTTCAGCCGCTAATTTCCTTGCTTCGGCAGCTTTTGTTTCCTGAATCAGCTTCTTTTCGGCTTCCTGGTTGGCCAGTGTAATTTCTACCTGCTTCATTCTGTCCGCTGTCTTGAAGGCTTCCAGATCTTTGATCACCTGCTGTTCTTCTACGACTGTTTTTTCCATGGTTAAACGCTCACGGATGGCATCCTGGATGTTTTTCTTTTCCAGCTCGATCGCTTTTTCCTTTTCAATCTGGGCCAGGGAAACAATTCTTTCCCTTTCTGTGGCTTCCAGCATTTTATCTTTCTGCACGCGCTCTGTTTCAACCAGGTCGGCACGTTCTTTATTTTTAGCCGCAATCACCACCTGTCTCAGTTTATTTTCTTCGGCGATCTGAAGTTTTTCTTCGGTCGCTATACGTACCGTCTCATACTTCAGCCTTTCTTCTTCATTGACTTTCAGGATCTCGGCGTTTTCGCGTGCTTTGATGTTGGCTACCTCTCTTTTCTGGGATTCTTCTTTTTCAGCCAGCTGCTTTTCAAGCTCTAAAATGGCTTCCCTCGCCTCAACGTTCTGCTTGGTGATGGTTTTTTCCTCATCTCTGCGCACCTGGTTAGCTTTGATATTCTGGGTAGCGGTTAATTCCGTAATCTTTTTGATCCCTTCTGAATCCAGGATGTTATCTTTATCCAGGCTTTCGATGGAAGTCTGCTCCAGGTAGTCGATCGCACAATCATCCAGGACATATCCGTTCAGGTCTGTCCCGATGATATCCAGGATTTCCTGACGGAATTCACTTCTCGCTTCATACAGTTCGATGAATTCAAACTTTTTGCCTACCGTTTTCAGTGCTTCCGAAAATTTAGCTTCGAATAATTCTCTCAGCGTATGGATATCGGATGCCCTCTGGCAGCCTATCGTCTGTCCTACATTCACGATATCATCCACCGATTTATTCACCCGGATAAAGAATGCCACCTGGATATCTGCCCTCATATTGTCTTTACAGATCAGGCCGGCTCTTCCTTCTCTGGCAATTTCTAGTTTTTTTACGGAAATGTCCATAGACTCCATCCGGTGTATAATCGGGATCACGATCCCGGCATTGAAAAATACTTTTGTTCCGCCATATCCGGTCCTGAGGATAACAATGCCCTGTACGGTTTTTTTGTACATGGACAGCACCCAGAAAATTAATCCGATTGAAGCGATTACCGCAACAATAATCCCTGTAATTAATGGTAAATTCATAGTTTTAAAGTTTAATTATTTGAAAATATATTTATATGATCAGGCATGGCAAAGCATGCTCAGGATCGTACTGAGTATGATGAAGAAGATATATAACATGGCACTTCTCAGATTTGAATGATCCGTTCTACATAATATATCCGCTTATGAGGCTCTTCGTCCACAATCATCACGTATACTCCGTGCTCAAGCAGTTTACCGCCTTTGCTCTTTACCATAAGCGTCATAGGATCATTTCCGATGAACAGTTCCATCATACCTATTTTATCTCCCTGGATGCCTGACTTTAGCCTTCCCTGCCTTCCAAGAAAATCGTAGGCTTTCTCACCTTTATGGTTGATCTCCCTGAAAAACGGAGTCAGAGGTTTTAAGATGATCCTGGTGACCAAAACACTGGAAATCAAAATGGGAATCAGAATTACTACACCCAGCCATGTCGGAAGCGGAAGGTAGAAATTAAGGTAAAAAGAGATCAGCCATGAGATCAGCAGACTGATGGTCAGGAAGTAAGCCATGGGCACAATATCCAGGTTCAGGAACTTGAGGAACTGCAGCCACATGGATGGGTCGTCCGAAAGGTGTATATGTCCATCCGGAGCATCCAGGTCTGCATCCAGATCCGAATCAATACCGATGTCAATATCCAAACCCGTCAGGATGGTAAACAGCCAGTAAATTACCGTCATGGCAAGCAGTACGCTCAAAACAGTATTTACGGGTGAGAATGCGACGTCCAAAAATTCCTGAAAGGTCATCGTTTAGTCCTTTTTAAGGGTTTCTTTTAATTTTTTTAAGGCATCTTCAGCCTGTATGTCAGAGTTATTGACAACGGCATCAATTTCGTCATCAATTGTTTTTCCTGCGTTGGATATATCGGAATAGGCTTCTGCCAGGGCTTCCTGCTGGATGACTCTTTCTTTCAGCTTTTCAAGCATGGAGACCGTGCTTCCGGTGTCCATAAGGGTCATTTTTTTATTGATGTCGCGGGTCGCCTCACTTACTTGGACTCTTGCCTTAAGTGTTTTCAGTTCGTTCTCCCATTTAGAAATGTTTGACTTCAGGTTGTTGATGTTTCCCTGCATCTTTTCGCATTCAGCATGAAGCTTTGCATGCTCGCCTTCAAGGTGTACCGAATTTTCCTGAGCTGAGCTCTGTTTTTTCAGGGCCTCTTTGGCCAGGCGGTCAGCTTCTGTTGCATCCACTTCACCATTCTCTGCTTTCTGGACTATGATAACAGCTTTATTGTAGTAATCTTTGGCGGTCTGCTGCTCAGTTTCTGCTTCATTTTTCTTTCTTATTGAAAGTGCCTTGAGCTGCGCAAGCGCCTCTGTGCTTTTAACCAGCTGTTCTTTCATTTCCCTGATTCCCTGCTCAGTCAGATTGATGGGGTCTTCAAAGCCGTCGATCACCGAGTGGACCTCAGCTTTTCCTATTTTGAATAATCGTGCAAAAATGTTCATTTTGATTTTTTTTTAAGTGATTTTATTTACTCATTTCAATCATTTCATTATTGAATTCCCCTACCAGAATTCCCAGTGAATTAATGGATGCCATTACTTCATTCTGTGCCATATTATCAGTAGGCAGGGTATCCCGGAAAATAACCCTTTTGCCCGTCTGGTCCAGTGCAAACGCACCGTGTACGATGTCCCTGTTCTTTTTTAATAATGACCGGTAAATGGTTTCCGACGGATTTTTAATTTCAAAAAGAAACTGCTCCATAATGAGGATGGAATCAGAAATAATCAAAATCATATTTTTGATTCCGTTGGATTCTTTTTCAATGATTAAGATTCTCTGAGCCTCATCCTCCAGGGTGATGTTGAACTCATAGTCTAACAACCATTCTTTAACCGTTCTGAATATTTGATTTTTCATGATCGTATTTTTATTCAAATTGTATAAGACAAATATAAATCAAAATTTGATAATTGCAAATATTTTTAGCATAATTTTATTTTAATGTTTATATTTGCTAAAAAAATAGGCTTATGAGTTTTTTCGGAACCAATATTAAGAAAATAAGACAGGTAAAAGGCTTGAGCCAGAAAGCATTTGCCGATTTGTTTGATCTGAACAGGGGGGTGATCAGCTCTTATGAAGAAGGCAGGGCAGAGCCTAAAATAGAAACCATCCTTAAAGTAGCCAATCACTTTAACCTTGATCTGGATAAGTTGCTGACTGAAATATTACAGGTCAATCAGTTGGCAAGTGTTTCCGATATAGACCGTTTAATGTTTGAGTCTGATAAAAAGACCGACAGGCAGGAAGAAGTCCTGTATTATAAAGACGGCAGTCCCGTACAGAAAAATATTTTGCAAAAAATATTAGCAAATATTGATCTGATTCATGAGTTTAAAAAATACCCTAACCAGGAATCCCATTATACCGATGGAGACTTATTATTTTTAAGTCTGGAAAAAGCCGGTCACGCGTCACAAAGCGTATGGATTGATGGTAACGGATACCTTCATTTTGTTGATGAACAGTCAGGAAAAAGTGGCAGCCATCAGCTGCTGTACAGCATAGTAGGCCACATTTCTGCAAGTAAAAACAGTACGTTGACAGATATTCTTGCCAGACTGGAAAGATTAGAGAATATCGTGCTTAAACAGCTGTAATGCTTAGCCATTATATTCAGAATGATCATTTTTCCAGTTATAGATTAAACTTGAAATCATTGTTGGCGTGATCTTATGAGTACCTGTTAGAGTTGCATGCTGGAAAAGATATCCTAGTATTTGCTGATATCTTTTACAAATTCGAGATAAAATATAATTGAAGGAAGGGTACGGAAATTCCTGGTGATCAGAACGTGATTGTTAATCTTGTATTCTTTTTCCAGTACAGAACGGTTTTCCAGGAAGAGAAATGACTCGGCATTAATTGTATTGATTCTGCATTTTACATTATTCATATATCGGTACACCTTTTGGTTACGTATGACAATACCGTATTCTTATACCCTTAAAATGGCAGGAACCCGGTACTGAAAACTGACAGAAGATAGCACCAAATCTTTCTTAATAGATAGTCACTAAAACAATACAAACAAAAATTGACATGAAAAAAGCATCATTAAAAACCATTGCAGGAAAAATGAAAGACCTGGACTTCTGCATGATGGTAACCCAGGACGGCAGGCAGGTTCCTCATTCCAGGCCGATGAGCAATAACGGCAAAGTGGAATACGACGGGGATTCCTGGTTCTTTACGTTCGAAGACAGTAACAAAGTTGACCAGATTAAGAAGGATAATAAAGTAAGCCTCGTGTATCAGACTGACGATATGCTGTTCATAGAATGCTACGGTACCGCAACAGTTGTTAAAGATAAAGAAACTTTACAGGAAAAATGGGTAGACGGCCTCGAGCAGTGGTTTCCGGAAGGTATTGACACACCGGGGATATGCTTATTAAAAGTCAGTGCGAAGCGGGTTACCTTCTGGCATAAAGATGAGGAAGGGGAGTATGTTGCCTGATCGAAATAAATTGTAATCCAATATCATTTTAAAGATTTAATTTGGGTATAGAGCTGTGAAATTTATTTCTGTAGCGATATACCTATTTTTTGTGCTTATCCGATAAGTCATTAATTTCACTTTTAGAGCTAATCATTGAATATCATTTTAAACCTTGAATTACTTTAAATATTTTTCAATGTAGAAATGAAGCATTGACTTTTTGTAAAAGGTCAGTCCCTGATCAATCAGATCGATCTGATTTTGAAACTCTTTCTGATGCGAAAGTTTCATAGATTCCCGTGCTGTTTCAAACCTTATCCTGTCTTTCAGTGAGAGGTTCCCGAACGGATCGAAGTAAGAATCAATACGGCTGTGATCCTTTACGCCGGTCCAGGTCCAGTTTTTATTACCTGCCTTATTGAGCAGCGACCGGTACATTGCCTGTGCCTGCTTCGGCGATATCTTTCCCGATATAACGGATTTTCTGATCCTGAAAAATTCCAGTTCAGTCGATTGGTCATTTCCAAGCTGTTCCATGGCGTAATCAACAAGAGTGTTGTTGATTTTCATGAGCTGACTCTGCATGCCCAACAGGTTGAATGAGAGGATTGCATAGGCATCTAGTCATGGTCGGAAGAAATTCCGACCATGACTAGATCCTGTCCCGGCCCTTTTCATCGCTTGTAAATGACTTAAGGATTCCGCTGCTTACAAATGCCAGATGATTGCAGATTTCACCTTCCCGCAATAAAAACTCTTTCCTGCTCAGCTTTTTCGGAATGAAAAAGGTTTTCAGCAATGCAATATCTTTCCGGCTGAGGTCAACCTTCTGCTGAATATGTTGTATTAAGATTTCGAACATTAATAATTATAATAAACCCTGATTCAATCCATAGGTCTGTTTTCTGATATACTGGTTTCAGCAAACAAAAATATTTAATTAAACTTATTGTTTAATTTTAATGAATTTAAAATCTTTTTACCTCACAAACAAAACCGGATACATAATGCATCCGGCATAGAAAAAATAAAGAAAAAGCAAGTCGGTCAGCTGGCGTACTTCTTCCTGTAGGCAAAATAAAACACCAGCGGCAGTATTGTAAAGGAAAGGACCATACAGATGATGAGTCCGCCAACAATCATAATGGCTAAGGGTTTCTGGATTTCAGATCCCATTCCGTTGGAGATCGCTGCCGGAAAAAGTCCCATAGAACCCATCAGTGCGATCATCACCACCGGGCGGATCCTGCTTTTAACACCTTCCGAAATCGCTTTTTTCAGAGTCATTTTGTTCTGCAGGTTTTCTTTCATGACGCCGATCAGCACGATACCGTCGATAGTAGCCACGCCGAAGAGGATGATAAAGCCGATACCGGCAGAGATCCCGAAAATAGTCCCGGTAAACCAAAGGGACAAAAATCCGCCGATGAACGCAAACGCGAGGGTAACTGACGAGATCAGCGTGTCTTTCATATTCCCGAAGTTGAAATAAAGCAGCATCAGGATCAGGATCAGCGATACGGGTACCACCATCATCAGCTGTTTCGCAGCTCTTTCCTTACTCTCGAATTCACCGGCCCAGGTCATCTTATGCTTTTTGGGAATGTGGACGTCTTTGGCCACTTTCGCTTTGGTATCTTCAATCGTACTTCCCAGGTCACGGCCTTCGATATTAAATCCGACACCGATATACCGGCTGCTGCCTTCACGGTAGATGAACGACGGGCCTGTATGGTAATCGATGGTGGCGATTTCCTTCAGCGGGACTTTTTTACTGTCTTTGGTCGGAATCAGGATGTTGCCTATTTTCTCCGGATTGTCCCGGTACTGTTTCTCGAAACGGAGCGTAACATCAAACATTCGTTCTTCCTCATAAAACTTCGTCGCTGCCTGGCCTCCGATAGTCATTTCAATGACCGCCTGAGCGTCGGCGGTGGAAATCCCGTATTTGGCCATCTTGGAGTCATGCAATTGGATCCTCAGTTCCGGCAGCCCGATGTTTTTGAAAACATTCACATCCGAAATTCCCGGTACCGTTTTAATGGAATTGGCCACCTGATTGGCATAATCTTCCAGCTCGAAAAGGTCGTTCCCGAAAATTTTGATCACCAGAGGCGCTTTGACACCGGCAACATATTCCTCCACATTATCCTGGATGGGCTGGCTGAAACCGAAATTGATCCCTGGATATTTCTCCAGCGAGACCCGCATTTTTTCCAGCAGGTCTTCTTTGGAACCTTTGTTTTTCCAGTCACCTTCCGGTTTGAGCTGGATGTTGAATTCGATATTGAAAAATCCGGTAGGGTCGGTTCCGTCATTAGGCCGGCCGGTCTGGGTCATGACGAATTTTACCTCATCATAATTTTCCAGGGTCTTTTTCATTTCCTTGGTCAGTCTTACGGATTCATCAAGGTTGACGCTGTTCGGAAGGGTAGCGCGCACATAGATCGCGCCTTCGTTCAGCTTTGGCAGGAATTCCGAACCGTAGTTGGAAAACTTAAGGCCGCAGATCACCAGTAAAGCTCCGAAACCAATCATGAACGCTTTTTTGTGACGGTCTGCAAAGGTATACAACCGGTACACATTCACCCTGAAAAACCGGGAAATCACATTTTCTTTTTCTTCGATATTTTTGGTCAGCAACAGTTTACACATCGCCGGAACATACGTCAGGCTCAGGATCAGTGAGCCCAGCAGGGCATATCCTAATGTAAATGCGAGCGGCGAAAACATTTTCCCTTCCACTTTCTGGAAAGAGAAAATAGGCATCAGCGCAACAATAAGGATCAGCAGGGCAAAGAAGATGTAGCTGGCCACGCTTCCTGCGCTTTTCTTGATGATCCCGAGCTTTGACATCCTGTTGAACCGTTCGAGGCCGATCTTCTTGGCTTTATGTTCCAGCGCGACGAAGACATGCTCTACGATGACTAATGTTCCTTCCAGCAGAAGCCCGAAATCCAGCGCGCCCATGGAGATGAGGTTAGCCGGTAATCCCTGTATTTTCAGCATGATGATGGCGAAGAGGAAAGCCAGCGGAATCACCGACGCTACAATAAACGTCGTCCTCCAGTTGTACAGGAAGATGAAAACGATGATGGATACCAGGATAATTCCCTCAATCAGGTTTTTGGTTACGGTATGCACAGTAGTGTTCACCAGTTCTGTACGATCGATGATCGGAACAATTTGTACATCGCCGGGAAGCTCGCCGCCATTAAGTTCGGCAATCCGGTCTTTCAACCTGGAGATCACGTCACTTGGGTTTTCCCCCCGGAGCATGATCACGATGCCTTCCACCACATCATCCTCTTTGTTATAGCCCACCTGGCCCAGTCTCGGCTTGGCCGAAACTTTCACTTCCGCAATATGCTTCACCAGGATCGGCGTGGAACCTTTGACTTCAATCTGTATATTTTCAATGTCTGCTTTGCTTTCCAGAAGCCCGATCCCACGCACTACATATGCCTGGTCGCCTTTGGAGACCACATCACCACCGACATTGACATTACTTCTGGATACGGCTTCGTACACATCAAGAGGAGAGAGATCATAATTCTGGAGCTCTGTGGGATTGATCCTGATTTCATAAATTTTTTCCTCCCCACCAAAGCTGACGATATCCGCCACGCCGGGAACTGCCAGCAGCTCCCTTTCAATCACCCAGTCCTGGATGGAAGTCACTTCCTTGATCGGCAGCTTGCTTTTAATGATGTACCGATAGATTTCCCCGGTGGCCCCGGACGGCGGCTCGATGCTGAAATCGGCACCGTTGGGCAGGTCTACATTGCCAAGCCGGTTGGAGGCGTATTGCTGAGCATAAAAATCATCGACATGGTCATCAAACGTCACTGTAACCACAGACAGCCCGAATAACGAAATGGAACGCACCGAAGCTTTGCTCGGGATTGTGTTCATCTCTTTGGAGATGGGCAGGGTGACAAATTTTTCGATTTCCTCGGCACTTCTTCCCGGCCACTGGGTAATCACCCGGACCCGGGTATTGGTAACATCCGGAAAGGCCTCGATGGGTGTATGGATGTAAGAATAGATGCCTCCGGCCAGCAGCAGAAAAGTTCCCAGAAGGACAATCAGGGAATTTTTAAGGGAGAAGGAGACCATATTCTGAACGAATTTTCGCATTATTTGGTAGGATTAACGGTTTTATTTTTCAGGTTTTCATAGATGATGAGGCCGTTGGTCGCTACGACGCGCTCGCCCTCTTTCAATGAGCCTTCTACATACGTGACAGTATTGTTTGAAACGATCTCGGTAACGTGCCGCACTTCCAGGTCGCAGTCCTGTTTATAGACGAGCACATAGCTTTGGTTATTGTCGAAGATCAGCGCCTTGGTCGGGACGGCAAGGGCACTTACATTCTGGGAATTGATCGGAAGCACGATATCCGCGGACATTCCCGGGCGGAGTTTCATGTTGTTGTTATCCATCACGATTTTAGCTTTCAGCACCCTTTCGTTTTCATTAAAAACCTGGGATACTGCATCTATTTTCCCGGTAAAGCTTTCGTCAGGATACGCCAGTGTTTTGATGACTGCCGGCTGGTTGACGTAAATATGGCGCATATTCGTGGCATACACATTCGCCATCACCCATACCTTATCCAGGTTGGATATGGTGAAAAGCTTGTCGCCGCCCGCTGAAACCGGCATTCCGTTGGAAATGTTTTTTTCGATGACGTATCCGTCTGCGGGCGATTTGATCAGGAAATCGCTTTTCCCGGCCGAATACAGCTGCATGTTCTTTTGGGTTTTGGAAATGTTGGACCTCAGGATCTGCACTTCAGACCGTGCTTCTTCCAGGTCTTTCCGGGATGCGATATCATCTTTGAACATCGCTTCCACCGAGGCCAGCTTTCTTTTCGCCACGGCAAGCTGGGCTTCCAGGGTCTGGGTATCATCCTGCATTTCATTCAGGGAAACACTTTTCACGCTGGCCAGCACCTGGCCTTTGGAGACATGGTCGCCCAGTGAGAAGAACGTCTGGGTTACCACACCGTCTACGAGGCTGACAAACGGTACGGTACGGTCGGAATTGCTTTCCACCTCACCGGTAAGCGTGATGCTCTCTTCGATAGGTTGCATGGCAACGGTAGCGAGTTTTAGGTTGGATTTAAGCTCGGGGCTGATGCAGTAGACTGCTGTTTCTTTCTTTTCCGGGTTATCTTTCTGTGAGCAGCCCGAAAGCGCCAGCAGGAAGGGAAAGCCATAAGCGGCCATATAATTTTTTGTTTTCATTTTCTTAAAGGTCTTTTCCTACTGCATATTGCAGGTTTTCAAAATATTCGTTCAGTTCCTTCTTGGTATCGAGAATGATGATTTTATTGTCGATGAAAGTTTCCAGGAAATCCATGTACTCCAGCATGCTGATGTTCCTCAGCCTGAAATTTTTCTCATGGCTGACCAGCAGCGAATCCAGCGTACTTTCATAGTCATCATCCAGCTCGGCGGAGATCTTTTTCGTCCTGATGTAATTCTGGTATACGGAACTGATTTCATTCTGTGACTTCAGGATATTTTTTCTCGTTTCATAGCCTGATTTATCAACTTCAATCCTTGCATCCTGAATATTGCCTTTATTCCGGTCGAAAACCGGCAGATCCAATGCTACGCCCACGCCTATGAAATCCTTCATGATATTTCCGCCGCGGTCGTAGCCTACCGAAAAGGTCAGGTCCGGGGTTTTCAGGGCATGCTGTATCTCAAGGTTTTTCAGGGCATGCTTTTCCTGGTTTTTGGAGAGCAGGATGTCGGGCCTGTTTTCGGCGGATTCGGCCATCCACTGATTAAGATCAAGCTCGGAAAAATTTCCGGAAGGCTGTTTCAGCGGATCGTTGATGAAGACATACCGGTCCGCTGGCAGCATCAGCAATGCTTTCAGTTCCGTTTGGTATTCTTCCGCTTCCTGTTGCAGGGAAACGAGTTTTTTCCGGAATTCCACTTCCTGTGCCTTCAGCCGGATGTATTCAGCTTTGCTGATGTTTCCGGAAGTTAGCTGGTTTTTATAGGAAGCCGTCAGTTTTGTGATGGATGAGATCTGGCTGCGGTACAACCGTTGCAGTTCCTGGTTATAAACCATTTCCGTCATGGTGTTGCGAAGCAGTTTTTTCAGTTCCCTCATCACTTCCTGCCATTCGTATTTCTCGCCGTCCACTTCAATGTTCTGGAGCTCGATATTTTTCCTTCTTTTACCGGCGGTTTTGATCACCTGCTCAACCTGCACCGAGATCTGCGAACTTTTTCCCCAGTTGCCGATGAGCGCAGGCTGTGCTTCGATATCATAGGTGCGCCAGAGGTTTACCTCATCTACGGTTAAAGTTGGATTCGGCCAGTATTTAGCCTGTAATACCTGGGCTTCCGCCTGGGAAATTTCAAGCTTCTGGACAATAAGGTCTATGTTTCTCTCAATGAATGCGGACTCTGCCTCGGATCTGCTGATTTTAATCGTATCGCTTACCTGTGCGGAAGCGTACGCAAAAAGCGGAATGCAGAGTATCGTAAAAATAATTTTCTTCAAAGCCTTTTATTTAGGCTGCAAAGTTATTTCCGGCAGATTAGAGGGAATATTTAGTAACATTAAAATCCGGTTAATCCAAGATTAGAGTTTGGTTAGAAGGTATGGTAGGCTGGGAGAGGGGTGCTGGAAGTTGGACGTTTTTTGCGGTTATGGTGAGATCACTCGTCTTTTTATCGATGAATTTAATTGTATGGTTTATAAGCTATTGTTTGGTTATCAATAGCGTCGGGCTTTAGCCCGATGGATGAGAGGATTGTCATTAGACCGGCTTCAATCGAAATTTAAGGTAGGTTTCGGCTAAAGCCGATCATTATGCGTCGTAGTGCAAATGGGCTAAAGCCCATTTCTATTGATATTTAAAAATGCATAAAATTAAATGCAAAGCATAATGAGCATTCCGCTTATTTTTAAGGGAGCCAAGGAAAGCAGCAAAGCCGCTGATGAAGCGCACGTTGATCCGCCCGCTTCATCAGATCAGCCTGCTGATCACCTCTTTGCCTCCTTATAGTATACGGAAAGAAAATGGAATCTTTGCGTTAGAAAAGAATACAGCATTTTTCATCTGCCTATCGGATAATCAACTACAATCTAAAGTTAATGAATTGTAAACCCATGATAATCAAAAGTCTAAAAATTCCCCTCCGCTGGAGAAGTGTCTAAAATTCAAAGGATTTTTGACGGGGTGGTTTAAGAATAACCAGTTCAAAAAACGGTAAAACTCAGACAAAATCTCAAGTCAGATCCCTATCAAAGATCAACGATACAAGAGTCCCTTTTCCCAATTCAGATTGGATGGTCATTCCAATATCATGATGGCGCAGGATGCTTTCGGAAAGGGATAATCCGATGCCGCTCCCTTTTACCGCACCTACGTTTTTGCCCCGGTAGAACGTTTCCGTGATTTTCAGAAGGTCTTCCGGGTCAATCCCTACACCGAAGTCCTGAACATCGACCGCCAGATGTCCGCCTTTTTCATAAATCCTGATGATTACCGGATTGTCCTCCGAGTATTTCAGAGCATTTTCAACAATGTTATACAGTGCCAGGTAAAGCAGCGTTTCGTTACCATGGTATTCAAGCAGGGAAGCATTCGTCACCTCAAGCTTTACGGAAATCGTGGCATGGTTCCGGTGGCGGTGGTTCTGGAGCTTTTCATGAACCTTCCAGATTACCTCATCAATGCGGAACGGCTGGTGGGGGTTCTCGATTTTCGAAAGTCCGGACATCAGGAGCAGGTTGTTGAGGATGCTTTCGATTTCGTAGACATTTTCCAGGACTTCTTCCGCTACCTGTTGGTACTCCTGCGGTGACCGTTCTTTCTGGGCAAAGACCTCCAGGTTGCCCGAAATGGCGGCCAGCGGCGTCTTGAATTCATGGGAAACATAATTGATGAAGTTTTGCTGCAGCAGCATGTTTTCACCGATTCTTCCGAGAAGCCTGTTGTAGGATCGGATCAGCTCATCGATTTCATCATGCGTATGGGTAGAGGTGATGGCCTGCGAAATATCGGTATTATCCACACTGTTGATTCGCCGGATGACATCAGATACCGGTTTATAAACGATTTTGGAAAGATATCTGCTCAGCAGATAAATGATCAGCAGTCCTACAGCCAGTACGGAAAGCATAATAATGAGAAGCCTGATGATCTGGGAGGAAAATGAATCGCTGGAAGACTTGACGAACACAACGAAGTTTCCCTGGTTATCAGGATAATAAATTCCGTAATAGAAATTGTTATCCGCCATAAACTGTACCTTTCCGTCGGTTCTGGCTTTACTGATGTACTCAGGCGTAATGTTTTCATCATCGAGGTTCATCCCGAAGGTTACTGCATTGTTCTGGTTGTACACGGCTACCTGCCGGTTCTGGATGAGGTGGTTGTATTCCTTTTTGATCTGGGAATGCATCGTTTTGGGAAGCTCATCTTTCTCAAGGTAATAAATAGCAGAGATCAGCGCCGTGTTTTTCAGCCGGTCGAAATAGGAGATCTTCGTGCTGTCGTAATAGGCGATAAAGATGATCATAAAGGTGATGATTGAAACGACACCGAACGACAGGCTGGAGATGATTGTAAAACGGTTTCTTAATGTCATATCAGTCTTTTACGAGGTATCCGGCCCCTTTTACGGTATATATAATCTGTCCCTGTGATTCATCGATTTTATTTCTAAGATACGATACATAGACATCCACAACATTGGTGGTACTGTCAAAATTGATTCCCCAGACACCGTTCAGGATCTGGGTGCGGCTGAGGACTTTATTTTTGTTTTCAAGAAGGAAGACCAGGAGTTTGTATTCTGTAGGAGACAGGCTGACCGGAGTATTTTCCTGAGTAACGGTATGAAGCTCCTTATTCACGGTGATATTCCTGCAATGTAACAGCTCTGAACTTTTCTGATATGATAATTTATTGCGCCGCGTAAGGGCCTTAATCCGGGAAAGCAGTTCGTCAAAGTGAAATGGCTTTGAAAGATAGTCGTCCGCCCCTATATCCAGCATTTTTACCTTGTCATCCGGACTGTTCAGCGCGCTTAAAACCAGGATAGGGGTATGGATTTCTTTGAAGCGGATCATCTGCGTCAGCTGTATCCCGTCTAAGCCGGGAAGCATAATATCCATCAAAATTACCTCAAAATCATAGGAGCTGATCATTTCCCTCGCCGATTCGCCGCTTTCTGCCAGGCTCACCTGATAGCCGGCTTCACCCAGGCCTTTCAGGAGAAACTTGCTTATTCTTTCGTCATCTTCTACTAAGAGTATGTTCATTTTTGGAAATTAATCCCCAAGATAATGAATTTAAACTGAAGAAGTATAAAACGGAATGTACCGGATATCGCAACAGGAATAATGATGAAAGACTGTTCATTAAAGTCAATATCCAAAAGCTCCCATTACATCAAATGCATGTTCTTCTGATGACCGGCAGTAATTATTGAGGAAAAATTTGGCCTGCATAAGTCAAAACTTAAAATAGATCAGCAGATATCATTATTTTCTGAATGGATCACGTCAGGTGCATGAGTAATGTGTATTTGAACAGATTATTTTTTATTTTAGAGGCATCAAAATTCTATCTCCGTCATGACTAAAAATTTGCTGATTATTTTCATGTTAAGCCTGGTGTCCGGATTCAACTGCACAGCACAGAACCGTACGATACTTCCAACTGATGTACTTCCGTTTCAGGTAACTCCCGAAAAATCTGTTTTTAAAGGCAAAAATGCTTTAGCCCTGAAAGTAAAAGGTGAGGCTGACGGAGACAGGACCGTAGCGATTTTAAAAGATGTTGACTTCCATAACGGTACCATTGAAGCTATGGTCTCCGGGCAGCCGCTTGCCAATGCCGCGTCAACCGCCCGCGGGTTTGTGGGAATTGCATTCAGGGCGGCTTCCGATGCCTCTAAAATGGAAGTGTTCTATTTACGTCCTACCAATGGCCGCGCGGATGATCAGCTGCGCAGGAACCATTCCAGCCAGTATATTTCTATCCCGGGATATCCGTGGGAGAAATTAAGAAAAGAAACACCGGGAATGTATGAGGCCTATGTGGATATACTTCCTGCGGAATGGATCAGAGTGAAAATTGTGTTGAAGGATGAAACGGCCAGGCTGTATGTCAACGGAGCTTCGCAACCTACGCTGATCGTCAATGACCTGAAGCAGGGCAAAGATCTGCGAGGAAGTATCGGGCTATGGATCGGGCCGGGAACATCAGGCCATTTTACGGATGTGGAAGTTACCAGGGAAGATTGATCATACACGTGTATCTTCCAGACCTGAAGTAAAATGATTTTTAAATTTCCGGTATCGGTATCAACGATAAAAAGTTGGATTGATAAAATCCATGAGAAAGAGCGGGGATCTATTCAAAACTTAAAAAAAAGCTTTTTAAGCAGATAGAGCATAGCCATCAGTTCTGTTGCCTGACATTATTGATTTAACCATCGGAAGCATTCTGAACCCTAATCTTTCTCGATTAAAGTCCGTGAAAATTAGTTTGAATTTAAACTAATTCATTATATTTGTTAGTGCTGTAACACAGATCTTGATCTCTTAAAATGCAACACCGAATACGATCCTTGTGCATCATTCTGACATCTGACTTGTTGAAGGCGAAGAAAAATACATCAGTTATGAAAACAATATTGGTACCGGTTGACTCAACGGCGACAACCGAAAATGCAGTTTTATTTGCCGCGGAATGGGCTAAAAAATATGGCTATGATCATATCATGCTTATGAAAACATATGATTCTATATTTGACTACATCAATATTTCCGAGGGTTATACTATAGTGAACGAAGAAACCGTTAACAGTGCCCGTGAATATACAGAAGCATTGTTTAGCCGTTTGGACTACCTGATCAAAACAACAGGCTTTAGCCATACCGTATCCGGGTTTATCAGTCAGCTTACCCTGCTGCGCAGCATCAATAACCGTCTGATAGAAGATCGTACAGTTGAATTGATCATTTTGGGAAGTGAAGATCAGGCGGGCAATAATGAAAGTACTGTTTCAGAAAATATCATCAGCATTGGAAGGATAAGCCGGGTTAAAACACTCATCGTTCCCGCAGGATATCATTTTAAAGATGTGGTCAATGTCCTTATTCCATGTGATATCAGCCGTGCAGATCACCTGGAGAGGCTTTCGGATTACAAGTCATTTATGAAAAATAAGAATCATCACCTTATGCTGCTTTATATTGATACGAAAGGGAACAAGGATGTGAGGGACCAGAATAAAGAGGTCTGGGAAAAGTACGTGCAGGGTTATCTGAAAAATATACCTTACAGCATTCATTATTCTTTCGGTAAAGACATTGTGAAGGGAATACTTTCTTTTGCGGCGTCGCATGAGACGGATCTTATCATTGCTCTACCCGGAGAACACAGCTTTCTCTATCATATGGCCAATCGAAGCATTTCAGAGGCACTTTACCAGAATGTAAGCCGCCCGGTGCTGATATTAAAATAGGCATCCGTTATTCAGCAACAGCTCATTCGCTGAGCGTTTGCAGGATGTGCTGAAGCTGGCCGGTTGTCTGCTCAATCTCACGGATCATCTCTGATGACAGTAAAGGTGCATAGACTTCTTCCAGCAAGGGAATCAGCTTCTGCTGGTAATGTTCACCTTCGGTTGTCAGCGAAACCAGCTTGTTCCGCCTATCCTGCGGATCTGAGTTTCTTTGCACAAGGCCGCGGGCAGCCATATTACTGATGAGAGAGGTGATGCTGGCTTTATTCCGGTTGGTCTTATCTACGATTTCCTGTTGGTTGACGTTATCTTGGTTCCAGAGGATATACAGTACTTCCAGCATTTCAATCGTCAGGTCAAGATCATGATCCTTCATTTTCTTCATGAACTGTGTACGCACTATCTTTCTGATATCCCGCATCGTCTCTATCAGCCTGGAAACTTTAGAAAGCTGCTCTTGTGGACTAATTTTCATTTCGTAAAACTATAATAAATAGTTTGAATCTGAACTATATAAATCTACACAGACCTTGATAAGACAGATAAGTGCAGGCAGGCACCAAGCGGTCAGAATATACTTTTTAGGACGGTCATCATAAAAAAAGAACATAATAAACTTCAGATGCTGGTTCCTGTACACCTTGCAGGACTTCATAAAAAAGACCAGGTACTTCTTTATGTACATTAACAGATGATTTTTTTGACAGACCATTTTATATGGGATGCTTTTTAAATTTGTTTTTATATTTTAGATAGGCTTTTAATATTCCGTACGGTGTATCATGGGTATTGAATAAATTTGATAGATAGTCAACCTTTAATTTATCCAGGATTCGGAATAAATGATATCCTGTGGAATAAAAGTAATTGATTCCCTCCGTTTGGTATTGCCAGGGTTCTTCATGCGGTTTAAAATTCTGATAAGCGTTCTTTTTGCAGGCAGGATCGTCTCTTAAAAGATATGTGTTTTCAGGAAAATATTTGTAGTTTTCCAATAAAGCCAGTTCAACGTCTTGGCGCTGCCTTCAATTTTCTCATAAAAGTTCTCATGGGTACTGAAATCATTCAGAAGGGATTCTGCTTTTTTCTGTCTCGCATCGCGGAGGGATAGGTACTGTTACAATCCTTTTCGCAGTTATTTTCCGGATTTTACCTTTAATAAAGCAATCAGCAGGTTATTTTCAAGTTGTATGCTTTCCGCAAACCATTTTTGCTCAACATATAATTTTTGCAATTGACTTCCGCGTAAATGGATCACCTGATTTCTGTATTGAAGCGTAGGGATGTGTTGCAACTGATATGTGTGAAAAAGCTCGTGAACCACCATGGATGCCCATTGCTGGAGACTTTGCAGGTCACTTACTTTTTCCCTTGCTGTTTTAAAGTCGCTGAACATCACAACAGGTTTCTGAAAATACAACACTGTACTATCGGTAGACTTTATAGCTGTCTACATGTGAAACGGGTTTTCATCAATACGTTGGGTCTTAAACAAGTCAATTCCCTTAAGCGGGCTGGTCTTTTTTGTTACCTTCTGCAAAATCCTGGTATCTGCATTAAAAAAGTAACTGGATGAGTCAGTAAAATATACCTGGGCTGCTTGGTTATTGTCAAAGTCTTTCCAGGCTTTTTGGGCGATACCATTTTTTAAGTCCTGTACGTGTTGTAATTGTTCACATGCTAAAGTATCACGATGTTTCTGCGCAAAGCTGTTCATAAAAAAAGACATGAGCAAAATGTTTGTACGTATGATTTTAATTGTATTTGCAGACAAAGTATGGTAATAGGGTAGCGTATGGAATAGCTGATGCGGCATAGATAATCAGAATCATTAATAATCTTCAGGTTGTTAACACTTTGGGGCAGATATACTACCGTAATGTATTTCATTTCAGACCAATATCAGCCATAAAAAGACCTTTTATGGTGAATTTCCTTCCCTCAAATTTGTATAGTGAACCGGCTTACGATCGAATTCTCTTTAACCGTAAAAAATTGTATGGATGATCATCAATAAAATAAATTATCAGGGGGCCTGCTGCTGCTTCAGTATGTGGTCGAAAAGAGCAACCTGCAGTCAGAGCCTGGGCTGTAAAAATTGATGTAAAAAAAAAAGAAATGGTTTCCGGCCTGAAACATTTTCTTACAGCGCTTTAAAATGCAATGAAAACAATGAATAAAGAAAAAATAATTATCATTGGTGGCGGTTTTGCCGGCATCAGTGTCATTAAAAACCTGAAAAATAACGATCAATGCTCAATAACACTGGTTGACAGAAACAACTATAATTTTTTTCCGCCTTTGCTTTATCAGGCAGCCACCGGTTTTTTGGAACCCTCATCCATCAGCTATCCTTTCAGAAAACTATTGAGGGCTTACCGTAATGTACAGTTCAGAATGGCAGAACTGGTGGAAATAAAGCATACAGAAAAAAAGGCAGTCCTCTCCGATGGCGATTTGGAGTATGATACCCTGATTATTGCTGCCGGTTTGGAGTCCAATTATTTCGGTATTGACAATATCAGAAAGAATGCAATTCCGATGAAAACACTGGAAGATGCACTGAACATGAGAAATATCCTTCTTCAGCGTATCGAAAAGGCCTCCATCTTAAAGAATAAGGAAGAACTGGAAAAAAAGTTAAGCATAGTGATTGCAGGCGGCGGACCAACAGGTATAGAGGTGGCAGGAATGCTTGCAGAAATGCGGACCCATATTTTTCCGAAAGACTATCCGGAACTTAAGCATCTTGCCCATCAGGTAAAAATTTATCTCATCGCCGGTGCTCCGGCTCTTCTTATGCCGATGAGTGTGAAATCCCAGCAATATACTTTGAAATCATTGGAAGCCATGGGAATAACCGTGCTATTACATGTTCAGGTAAGCGATTTTAACGGTCAAAAAGTGACAATGAAAGACGGCAGCAGTATTGAAACCGAAAGCCTGATCTGGGCAGCCGGAGTTACCGGCCAGGAATTTTTAGGACTGCCGGCCACTGCATATGGACCCGGGAAAAGGCTTTTGGTAGATGAATATAATGAACTTGTTGAGCACAAAGGAATTTTTGCAATCGGTGATGCCTGTTTGCAGTTAACAGACAAAAATTATCCGAACGGGCATCCTCAGATGGCACAGCCCGCACTGCAGCAGGGATTGAACCTTGCCAATAATCTGAAAGCAAAATTTTCCGGAAAGCCACTGATTCCTTTCCGGTATAAAGACAGAGGCTCTATGGCGATTATCGGGGCAAACAAAGCCGTGGCAGATCTGCCGGGAACAATACATGTAGACGGTTTTATGGCCTCTTTTATGTGGATTTTTGTTCACCTGATGTCACTCGTCAACTACCGGAACAGGATTAGAACCCTGTACAACTGGGGAGTCGCTTATATGACGAAGGATCTGCCTCTTAGGATGATCATCAGACCCAAACGTTGACCGGAGTTTTTTTTCCTGATGTAGATATTTAACAAATCCTTAATTTATAAAATGACAGTATGCAAAAATTAGCAAACAAAACAGCCATCGTAACGGGGGCCGGTTCAGGAATGGGAAAAGCCATCGCAGAATTATTCGCAAGAGAGGGAGCCCGTACGGTTCTTGCTGATATCAATCTTGAGGCATTGGAAGCCGTTGCGGCACAAATACAGCAGGCGGGAGGTAAAGCCATTGCCGTAAAAGTGAATGTGACAGAGGAAACCGATATTGAAAAGATGATAGCTACGGCAGTAGAAAGGTATGGTACTCTGGATATTCTGGTTAACAATGCAGGGATAATGGACAATTTCAAAACTGTTGCAGAGGTAAACGATGCACTCTGGGACAGGATATTGGCGATTAATCTGACAGGGCCTTTCAAGGCATCCCGTGCCGCCATCAAGATCATGGAAAAACAGGAAAATGGCGGTGTGATTATCAATAATGCATCGGTGGGCGGACTGTTCGGTACCAGAGGAGGCGCCGCTTATGTAGCTTCAAAACATGGCCTCGTAGGACTTACCAAAAATATTGCAGCAACTTATGGCAGGATGGGAAAAGTCCGCTGCAACGCTATTGCTCCGGGAGGCGTCAATACCAATATTACCAAAACGATTACAGAGCCTAGCGAGATGGGATATAAAGCACTTATGAATGTGGGTGAGGGGGTGATTGGGGAACCGGAGGAAATTGCTGCGGTAGCATTATTTCTTGCCTCTGACGATTCTTCATTTGTTAACGGAGATGTGATAAAAGCAGATGGGGGCTGGACTGCGGGATAGTTTTCCTTTCTCTTTCTTCAATAAAAAATGGTCACCTTTCAGCAGAAGGTTACCATTTGTTTATCAATTCAGACCCAAAAATTGCTGAAATGGTTTCAGGTATAGGGTTACTAAAATATCAACCGCTTATTTTCAGGGACTAAATATACCCGTCAGACAGTTGGAAATGATACTTCAGGAGAATCGGGCTCCCCGGAAAGTTTCCTGATGTTTTCGCGGACAGGATATGTTCCTTTTCATCATAATCTACGGGTTCCATAGTGGCCTGATACTCTTGGTTGGCTTTATCGATCCAGCGTTCAATTGCTGCTTTTCCGTGATGGGTCCTGCCTTCATCAAATACATCTGCATGGTCGGAAAAACAGTTGGCATATGCTGTACTGTCAAATTCATTTTGAGCTTTTATTAATTCTGAGATTGCGTGGGGTAAATTCATGATATTGTATTGTAGGGTTATGAAACGGTGGGTACTGTACCGCCGTCGATGATAAATTCGGTTCCGGTTAAATAACGGGCTCTCGGGGAAATCAGGAACCCAACCAGTTCGGCTACTTCCTCCGGTTCAGCCGGCCTTCCGAAAGGGATTCCACCCAATGCATCCATGACACTTTGTTGCGCTTCTTCTACGGTACTGTTCGCGTTTCTTGCCATTTCGCCCAGCCAGGCTTCCGATGCGGTCGTATTGATCCATCCCGGGGAAACTGTCAGTACGCGGACGCCTTTGGGCGTGACTTCGTTGGATAAGCTTTTACTGTAGTTTCTTAATGCTGCTTTTGCGGCGGCATAAGGCAAAGTGGAATCATACAGCGGCAATTTGCCCTGGATGGATGCGATGTGAATGATGACACCGCTTTTCCGCGCGATCATTTGCGGCAAAAATCCCCTGTCGAGCCGGACCGGCGCAAGCAAATTGGCCTTTAGGGTAGATTCCCAGTCTTCATCCGTCAATACGGTAAAACCGCCGGCCGGTGTGGATGAAGAACCGAGGTTGTTCACAAGGATATCCAGCCTGCCGTAGGTTGACAGCACTTCGTCAATCAGTTTTTGTGTTCCTGCGGCATGGCTTAGGTCAGCCGGAATATAATGCAGGCTGCTGTTTTCCTGTTCGGGGGCGTTCCTTGCGCTGATGATCACCGTTGCTCCGGCCTGAAGCAGCCTTTCTGCAATGGCTTTTCCGGCTCCTTTGGTTCCTCCGGTAACCAGGGCAATTGCACCCTGCAGTTCATTGTTGTAGTTGAATTGATTCTCCATTGTTAATTCTTTGATACAAATTTCCGAAGTATCCCTGTTCCGGGCAATAACGGAAAACCGAATCGCATAGGGAAAATTTTTTCCCTATTGTCCAAACGGGTCCATTGGGTTAGATTTGTATATGCAAGAAAGAAAAATACCTTTGAATTTAAACTGTGGCCTCGACCTGATCGGAGAGGTCCTTTACGGGAAATGGAAAATCCGCCTCTTATGCTTTATCCATCAGGGGCACCTGCGTCCAAGTGAATTGCAGCGTAAGATTCCGGATGCTTCCAGGCGTGTTTTAAACATCCAGCTGAAAGAACTCGAAGAGCACGAGCTTGTGACAAAGACCATCTATGCCCAGGTTCCGCCGAAAGTGGAATATTTCCTCACCGATTTCGGCAAAACCTTAGTTCCCGTGATTGCTGCATTGGGAAATTGGGGCGATCAGCATGAAGACAGACTCAGGAAAGTGATTTTGAAAAGAATGGGGGAGTATGCCTCAGAGTAAGAACGCACTCCATAATTTGTGGCTGAACCTGTGCATTTTTTTCCTATTTTAGACCAGGTATTTAAACCCAGGCATCACTGATGCCTGAACATAAATCCATCCCGATCAGACAGCTGGCCAAAGAATACGGTTTTGGGGATTGATATTGATTTGCTTTCAGGATAGGAGGGGATTCAGTTCGGAGTTGATGCCGAATATAAAGCTATAAGCCGGCAGGAAAGCCGGAACAGTATAAATCAGATCAATTAAAAACAGTCAGAAAATGGTTAATATAAGTGCATTTGAAGCGAACTTCAAAAATTTTGAGATCCCGGAAGAATTAACGGAACTGGTGAAGTTCCAGAACTCCATTGCCGATGATGAAAATTTTGCAGACCAGTTTTATATCGGCCGGGATTATTCGGATAAAAGCGGGATAAGCGGATATTCGGATGATGAAGAATTTACAGGTTCCATCATAGAATTTGCCATGGCAGACGGCAGCGGCTCAACGTATGCGTTCTGGGTACGGAACAACCATAAAAATTTAAGCGAGGCCCCGGTTCTGGCCTTTGGAAGCGAAGGCGGGATTCATATCATCGCCAAAAACATCCGGGAACTGTTGCAGATTTTAACCTTTGATGTGGAACCCGCTATCGGCTGGGACGACATCTATTATTATAAGGATGAAGATGAGTATGAGCCCACTGAGAAAACGGAGGAATACAAAAAATGGGTTTTAGAAAAATATGGTATCGAAACCACAGAAAATCCGGATGAGATTGTCAAAAACGCTCAGGAGACCTATGATGAAGAATTCCGGAACTGGTTAAATAAATATTACGACTACTAAACACTTGCAACCCGCCAGCAAAAGTTTGCCTGAGTGCTGATGTGCTTCTGTCAGGCATTGCCCAAAGTTCAACAGGAGTAAGCGTGTTGAACTTTGTGCAGAATGCCCGTAAGCAACTAGCAAAGGGCTATGCCGATGAACCCGTTACCTACGGAAGAAAACCGGGAGTTCACTGCGGGATTTTAGTATTGAAACTCATCAGGAACAGGGTTTAATTACAGGTAAACAATAGCGTGGAAAATACCAGCATCACATTTAAAGAATTCACAAAAGCCTATATCCGGAATTTCCCCGATGAGTTCCGGTACCTGCAAACGCCTGTCCAGATCTATGATATGGATGATCTATCGGTAAAAAATCTGGTTACGCCCACACCGCTGCTGAAAGCTGATTTCAATTTCATTGTGTTTGCTACCAACGGGAACTTTGAACAGCAGGTGGGAAATGAAATCAAGAAAGTATCTGCCCATCAGGCTTTGCTGGTCCTGCAGGGGGAAGTCACGTCATTATTGCGTCAGTCTCCGGATGTACGAGGATATTATATCACCTTTAACGATCAGATTGTACAGCAGACCAAAGCGTACCCTTATTGTATCAAACTGTTTACCGCAGCGCCCATCATCCGGCTCAGCCATGATGACAGTAGCTTTATCGAACATATGGGCCGCCTGCTCGTTCAGGAACTGAAAACACCGATGCCGGATGAACAGATCATCACCTGTCTTTTTCAGGCGCTGCTCATAAAGCTGCTTACATCTTCGGAATCAAAAAAAGGATTATCAAGGCAGTTTGATATTGCCATTTCTTTCAGGGAATTGTTGTATAAAAACCATCTGGAGCAGTACAGCATCAGCGATTATGCCCGTATGCTCAATATTTCATCCAATTATTTGAACCGCTGCATTCAGAACGTCTGGAACAAATCTGCCAGACAGTGCATGCAGGAGTTCATCATTACCCAATCCCAAAAGTATTTGCAGGATTTTTCCCTGTCTGTATCAGACATAGCGTACCAACTCAACTTTAACGATCCTTCTTATTTCGGCAGGTTGTTTAAAAAAATAATAGGCATTTCTCCCCAACAATACCGTTCAAAACTCATGCACGATGTGTCCGGGTAATGGAACGTTACGTCCACGCTTTTTTTATCTGAAATGGTCAATTTGCATCAAAATACGATTCGCTGATCTCCCCTTAAAAAGGATGTATGAAACAAAAGCACATCATGATACATAAGCACATCAATTTCCTGATCCTCCTGCTATGCATCACAGCTGCAAAAACGTTGTATTCCCAGATCAAAACCCCAACCCATAACGCTATGGCTACTATTTCCAACAAAGAGGTGGTTACAGGAATGTATCAAACCTATTTAAACCAGAAACACACCGGAGCTCTTGAACAATATATTGATCTCAGCTATCTGGAGACCTTTAAGAACATGAACCAACCCTTGTTATCTGCCTTTCCGGACATCCGGTTTACCATTAAAGAGATCTTTGAAGACGGTAATAATGTGGTTACCATATACGATTGGGAAGGAAGCCATCTGGGCGAATATCAGAAGATACCGGCTACCCATAAAAAAGTAACCGTACAGGGAGTCAGCATCTATGAATTTGAAAATAGTAAAATTATCAATAGCAAAGCCATACCCGACAAGCTCTCTTTTTTTACACAATTAGGCATAATCCCCACCGACTTTATCTCTAAATATACAGCAAAAAAAGATTGGGTTTATTTTGTTGACGAATTTGAAGTCCCTGCAAAATCCTACGAAGAATTTAAAAGTAAATTAGACTACAACAGAAAACTGATCCAGAAATTAAAAGGTTTTGTAAAAGATGAAGTGATCATCAATACTGACCAATCAGACAGGTTCACCATAATGACCATAGCCATCTGGGAAAACAGGCAAAGCCTGGCAGAAGCTAAAAAAACCGTTCAACGTGAGTACGAAAGCATTCATTTTAATCCAGCAGTGTTTAATGAAAAGTTCAACATCAGGATGAAGCGCAATATCTTTTCTTTGGATTAGAATGGGTCATCGGCGGCAAATGGTGAGGGTTTGGTTTCGGGACGAATTTATGGCATATTTTCGGGGCAATTGCAATATTTTGTATGTTTAATTACATCTATCTTACTCGTGATTTAATTAAGAAGAATAAGTAGTTCTTAATTCTGCTGTGTAAAATTATTTACCCTGAGCTAATATTTGTTTTGAAAATTCATTTTTATGCTTATGAGTTCTGAATTAATTGATGTGTTTTGAGTTGACATGGAAAAATATAGATTGGATTATGTATTTTTAATAAAAATGGATTAAAGTGTGAATAGAAAGGTAAAATTAAAAATAATACGACAAGTTTTGTCGCTATATAGCTATAATTTCGCTTATACAATTAAATGATAGCATCCTAGGTAATTTTTGTCATTAGTTGTAGAATTTAAAAAAAGATAAGTATTAACAAAAAAAAAAAGATGAGAAATATTAGGAAATTCTTTACTCTAAATAATATAGAATAAATTTTAGAATTCAGTTTTAACTCTATAGAGATTGATTTCTTATATCTATTATAGCTTACTACTTGGACAAAAAGATATTTGATAATATCTCTGTAAATTGAGAGCTGAAATCAAAAACAAAATATAACTATATTTAGAATTAATTTAATAATATAACCGCTTTAATATTAAAGCGGTTTTCCTTAGATATATTAAATTCGTTAATATATTTTTCAAGTAACAAATTTTAAAATTTATCATTTTATAACTCATTAAGTAAATTTCATGTTTTAGATTCATCATATAATTCTAATTCATATTTATTGTGAGAAGTATTAAATTTAATAATTTGAACAGAAATTTTTTCTCCGATGTCGAAATTGAGTTTATTATAACCTTTTAATTTATAACTTTCAATAAAACCTACATATTTTGAGTCAGGCAAATTAATAAATAATCCATAAGTCTCAATATTGTTAATAGTTCCAATTTTTATTGATCCATTTTCTAATAAAAGATTACCATTAGTTTGCTCTTTAAATTTTGAATTATCAATTAAGTCGGCTATTCTTTGGTAATCAATAGGTTTTGAATATCTAGTGTTGAAAATATCAGAATATTTTTTAAAATACTGGTCAAAGTAATTGCTAAGATAGATTGAAAATTCTTCAGCATTTTCCAAGGTATTAAGTCTTGATAAATGTGCATATTGATTTCTACTCAACATATTACTTCTAATTTTTAAGCTAATATCATTATTATTAAACCAGGAATCTTCACTACATGAACTTATGTAATCTACATTATAAATCATTTCCAAATGGATTCTCCCTGATGTTGTTATCGAAATTAGATCATCATTATCAATATTATTAACATCTTGTGTTTCACTAATAATGAGTTTTTGTCGTATTAAGAATTTTAATTCATAAAAAATATTTTTTTTGTCAAAGCCAATTCTGGCTAATTCTTTATTCATATCATTAACTGAATGAAACCCTAATATGCCAGTTGGACCCTTCTCTCTGTATTTATCTTTTAGCCATCTTAATATAACAATTCTGCAAAACGGATTAGGAATTCTGTCTGCAGGATCAGAGTTAAACAGATTTCTCAATCTTGAATTCTCGTCTTTGTAATAAACTTTTTTACCTCTTAAAAAAATACGGCTAATTAAATGGTTTGGTAATTCATGATTGCCTCCACTTTGTTTTATTTTAAAGATTTCAGAATCACTAATATGACCACTTTTACAGAAATCTAAGAAAATTTCTATTCCTATTCGTATATCACTTCCAGCAAGCGCAATCATTGTCTTTTTAAAAAAGTTATTTTGAAAGAGAGACTTTAATATACTTCTTAAATAATATATTTCTTCACTTTTAGGATAAAATACTTTCATTCCGTTATCTAAAAAATAGTGACCAGTTTGCAGCTTTTCATTGAGCCTTGTTGCGTATTTTATTCTTGAATATAGAATCTTCTCAAGCGATGCAGGAATTATTCTAAAGGTTAGATCTTTAACAACAGTATCTAAAGGTTTCTCATTTTTAAAATGGTCATATGTAGTGTCTCGTAGTGGAAGAAAGACTATACAATTAATACTGTCTTTAATCCAGTTTGCTACTTCAAACATTAATAGTTGTTCTTGTAATGTTCTTTTATCGCAATTATCCAAAACTATAATCAAATTTTTATTATTTTTCAAAATAAAATTTTCGATAATTCCATTTATGAATTTTTCAGTATTAGCAATGCAATCTTGCAAAATTTTATAGAGTTCTTCATTATACTTTTCTGAACCTTTCCCTAATAGTCCTCCTAATTTTTCAAATTTATTTATATCTTCCTCAAAGACTTCTTTAATGATTTCAAGTGAATCAAAATCAATTTTTTTAAAAGTCGATCTCAGGTTTTCTAAAATATGTTTTTTTAGCCATCTGTAAATTTCTTCAGAACTAACTGGTGCATTATTTAAGTCAATAGTAATCCATACCAACGATTGTGATAAATTTTCATCTAATGCAACCTCCCTTAAATATGTAGTGAATGTAGATTTTCCAGAACCGACACTGCCGATCAATAAAAGAACTTGATTATTAAATGAATTAATAGTTTTTAATTTCTCAATAATTTCAGTTGGACTTTCTGTATTCTGCACTAAAGTTGCATCTGTCGCAAATGGATTTAATTTTTTTCTTATTAAACGATCAATTGGATTAATATGTGATTCATGTTTATCAACAACTACATAGGCATTTTTAACTAAATCAATTTTTTCTCCTTCCATTTCAGGATTAAAAATATGTTTATATTGAATCGCAATATTTTCTCCAAATGAATTATTAATTTCTTGATCAATTAAATATTTTCCCCCCAGCTGAAATAATGGCTTAGTAAAGACAGTATTTTTACGTAGAATATCATTAACTTCTTTTGAATGGCTTTTAATAGCTGAATGATTAAAAAGTTCTATAAACCTGCTAAAATCATTATTAACTTCATTCCAAGATGAAGTTTCAATTTCAAATAAAGGTTGAGAGTTCCAATATCCAGCGAGTAATTTTTTTCCATCACATGCAATAATAAATTTGCAAGGATTTACTTCTTCAATATGCATTGAATTTATTTCAGTAGCATATAATCTCGCTTCTCTAAAGGCTTCATTTAAATCTTGCCCAACTTTCTTTGCTTCTATAATTAACGATGGCACCCCCTGGGATATAATTACATAATCCGGATAATAATTATGCGCTTTTGCACCTTTGTCTATATTAATTTTTTTTAAGAATAATTTTGTATTTATTTCATTTGGAGTAAACTCTAAACCAATTGGAAAAGAATTTGTTAATAATGGGTAGATAACTTTTTGTTCGACATCACTCTCGGAACCTAACAATTTTTCATCAATATCATAGTTCATTTTTTACTTTCTTAATGGTTATTTTTACATATATAATAAATTGGTAATGCTCTAAATTATGAAGCATTTTATTATAAATTAAGTAATATATTGTAATTATAATTAATTTTATAACAATATTAAAGGCATAAAGATTAAATGAAATTATTGTGATAATTGTATTAATTTCACAAATCACTATTCTGGATAAACCTTAAACATTTTATATATTCTTTTGAATTAATCCTAATCTTCAAAACTTAACTTTTCCATCACATTTGTTCTATTTTCATTATAAGTCTTCTATAAGATAACCTTATCTAGCTATTTTATGGAGTAGGTTAATCACCAATTTTGAAGTACTTTTTAACATAGAACTTTGAATAATAATAAAATTAGGTGTTTCGTTTAATGTTATTTAAAATTCAAATATAGGGGCTGAACTATTTCTTTTATTACGGATTTCCGTAAAAACCAAAAATAAAAACCTTCTTAAAATTTCCAATCAGTATTTATACGGAATTACTTGGTAGATTTCAGCATAAAAAAATCCCAACTCTCGTCAGGATTAATCAATTACATTGTTTACGTATCTATATTCCAACCATTTTAAAAAAGCTGGCAAGAGTTAAATTTTTAGCATGGCAGATTCGCATTATTGTAAGAAGGGCAATCTGATAATCATCATCGTCTTTTATTCTCCTAACGGTCTTTTCATCTATATTATGTTCTACTGCAAATTTGCTGTTATTGTTCATAGGGATAACCCATTCATCCCTTATAAATTCAACAATTTTTCTATTTGCTTCTGTCATGGAAACAAATAAATTACATATTCTTATAAAAATCTCGGACTCAAATCCGAATGTTTGTAATTTTTTCCTACATTTATAAAAAAATACAAACCCATGAAAAATACAAAGACAGATTTCGAGGACCGGTTCTGGACCAACGGGAAAGGCTTCGGGGTGCAGCTGATGGAACATTTTTTTCAGTTCAATGCGCTGGATGCTTCCAAAGAAATGCTCAGCAAGATTATGAAGTATGCCGTCAGGAACCATAGCTGGATCCGCGAAGATCCTGCGGTGATCTTTCAGTTTCACCAGTCGATGAGGCTGCTGATCCGGGCAGGACATCTCGTGATGCAGAAGGAGAGGAAATGGACGGTCGATACCCGGCCGGAAAAGATTGCGCCATCGGTCCTGGGCCTGCTTTCGGAGAAGGAATACCGGAACCCTCTGCTGGTGTTCAAAAAGGCATTCAGCGAATACGGCATTAAGGAATTTGATTATTTTATGTCCGGAATCATTTATTTCTCGATGGGCGCCTTTAAAAACCTGCCGGAAAGCAATATTGTCATGCCTTACATCCATACGGTTAAAATGCTGGATGCCGCACACCTTATTCTTCAGCGGAGGAAAGAAAAGAACAGGGCGGAAAGCCATTCAGGATCCGAAATTTAAACGTCCATAAAAGATTGGGAAGAGAGTGTACAAGTAGTCATATAGTTTTCTGACGCAAAGATTTATTTTATAAACCTGTTGATTGTAAGAGGGCAAAGTACAGCATCAACTCCGTTGATTCGCCAAAGCGTATGGATAAAGCATACGCTTCATCAGCGACAAGGTCGCCTCTCTTTGCCCACTTATAATAAAGCAGAATAATCAATAAACTTTGCGTTAATTTTAAGTTCACGTATGCAGAAAATCTTTGATTTTCAATACAACTTTAGTGCACTTCTTATGCGCAAAGTATATAACTTAAAATAGCTTAAGTGTTTAAGCTTTTGTGCCTTTTGTGGTTTAATACACTTAACCACAAAAGTCACAAAAGTTTTAATTTTCTAAACATTTTAGTGCACTTCATATGAGCGAAGTATAAAACTTAAAATAGCTTAAGTGTTTAAAATCTTTTTTGCCTTGTTAGTTCAAAAAAAATAATAGCTTTTTTGTAAAATTCAGCGTCTTATTCTTTTAAGGCTGAAAGAAAGATGATTTACTTATATTTGCCCCGCAAAGCAAATTCAAATGTTCAAAAAAGTATTCCTTGGCTGTATCCTTGGCTTTTCTACGGTTCTTTGTTCGGCCCAGCAGGTCCGGCCTTCCAAATCATCTGAAATGTACCGCGAACTCAAAACCCTGAAGCACCTGCCGAAAGTATTGTACCTGGCGGCGCATCCGGATGATGAGAATACAGGATTGCTCTCCTGGCTGGTCAACGACCAGAACCTGGAAACGGGCTACCTGTCCTTAACCAGAGGCGATGGCGGACAGAATTTACTGGGGACGGAGCAGGGGGCTGCCTTAGGGCTGATCAGGACGCATGAGCTCCTGGAGGCAAGAAAGCTGGATGGTGCGCAACAGTTTTTTACCCGGGCGATTGATTTCGGGTTTTCTAAAAACACCACCGATACTTTTAAGCAATGGGATGAAAACAGCATTACTGCGGATGTGGTTTGGGTTATCCGTACCTTCCGTCCGGATGTGATCATCTGCCGGTTTCCTCCTACAGCGGCGGCAGGGCACGGACAGCATGCAGCTTCGGCTGTGGTGGCGGAAAAAGCTTTTAAGCTCGCCGGCGATAAAACGGCTTTCCCGGACCAGCTCAGGTACGTCAATGTTTGGCAGCCGAAACGGTTATTATGGAATACCTTCCGGTTTGGTGCCGTGAATACCACTGCTGAAAACCAACTGAAAGTCACGGTTGGGCAATATGATGCGCAGCTCGGAATGGGCTATGGCGAACTGGCCGGATTAAGCAGGAGTTTGCACAAAAGCCAGGGTGCTGGAACACAGTCGGTCGCCGGAATCAGGACAGAGTATTTTTCCCATGTTGCCGGTGAGCCTGCCAAAGCAACCCTCTTGGATGGGGTTACGAAGACCTGGACGTCCAAAGGAAATGCAGATATCGACCAAGCTTTAGACAAAATTATTGCAGCGTTTAATTTCAACAATCCTGATCTCAGCTTACCAGCTTTGCTGGCTCTGCGCAAAAAGGTCATGGCGTTACAGGATCCTGAACTTAAAAAAGATAAAATCAAATCGCTGGACCGGATCATCTTAAGCTGTGCCGGATTTATGGGCGAGGCGGTGACCAACCAGCCTGAAGCGGTTGCCGGGAATCAGTACAATTTCAAAGTAAACCTGATTTCAAGGGCTGATAACCCGGTTATCCTGGAAAATATACAATGGCTGAATCAGTCGGAAAACCTCAACAGGAAACTGGCTAAAGATTCTTTGATCACCATTGGGCATGACATCCGGATCCCGGCTGATGCGGCGCTTACGGAGCCGTACTGGCTGGCCAAACCGGCAGTAAATGCAGCGACTTTCTCGGTTCCGAATGATACCTTAATCGGTTTACCGGAGGCAGAATCGCCGCTGAATGTGATGCTGGATTTAAAAATCGGTGGAGAAAAATTTCAGGTGAAGCTTCCTTTATCGTTCAAGAAATTAGACCCGGTTCGTGGTGATATGGTGGAAGCCCTGCGCGTGGTTCCGGCATTGGAACTGAAATTTACCCAACCGCTGTATCTGGTCAAAGACAATGAAGATCTACATCTGAGTGTTACCCTGAACGTGAATTCAGATCAAAAGTTCAGCAACGGTAAGCTGAACCTCATGTACAACGGGGAACGGTTAGGCGGTGCGGATATCAGTTCAATCCAAGGGAAAGAGATTACCGTTGACTGCATAATCCCGAAAGCGAAGCTTACGTCCATACGCTCAAACCGTTTGCAGCTGGATGCCGATTATGTTGCAGGCGGAATTACGTACAACAAAAAACAGGTATTGATCCAGTACCCGCATTTGCCTTCGTTACAATATTTTGCACCGGCAACGGTGGCTGTGATGAAAGGCGATATCCGTTCGACGGTTAAAAAAGTAGGGTACATCCAGGGAGCTGGCGACTTCATTCCTGAGTTCCTGCGTATCGCCGGCATTCAGGTGGATGTACTGAAAGACGAAGATTTTTATGGCAACGCTGATGCATCGGGTGACAGGTTATCGCAATATGATGCTATTGTTCTGGGGATTCGTGCGAATAATACAGAGAAAAAGCTGGGCCGCTGGATGCCTTTTTTATGGGCTTATGCAAAAGCCGGTGGGAACCTGGTGATGCAGTACAACACCAATCAGGATAAAACGGTCGATCAATTGGGAATGTACCCATTTAACATTGCCAATAAACGGGTGACTGAAGAGCATGCTGCCGTTACCTTTTTAAATCCAACTCATAAACTGCTCAACTTCCCGAACAAAATTACCCCCGATGATTTTAAAGGCTGGGTACAGGAGCGCGGCGCCTATTTCCCTGACCAATGGGATGCAGCGTATGAACCGCTTTTCGAAATGCACGACACCGGTGAAGAGCCGCTGCAGGGATCCACGCTGTATGCAAAATATGGAAAAGGGAATTTTATTTACACCCCGTTGGCCTTCTTCAGGCAGCTGCCTGCCGGAAATACCGGGGCGGCACGTTTGTTCATGAACTTTTTATCTGCACAGAAAAACTGATGGGTAAGCGACTTAAAAACTGGACTCTCTGGTACCTGCTATTAGCCATTGCGCTGGTATTGCAGATCATATTGTATTACTGGTTCACTAAATTCTGGGCATGAGCAACATCGATTGGGCCGTTCTTATTTGTACCCTCGTGGCTGTGGTGGTGTATGGCGTATTTATCGGCCGTGGCCAGAAAAGCAACGCCTCCTACCTGAAAGCGGACAGCAAAATGCCGTGGTATATTGTCCTGATCGGGATTATGGCGACACAGGCCAGTGCCATTACCTTTCTTTCGGCACCGGGACAGGCGTATACCGACGGGATGCGCTTCGTTCAGTATTACTTCGGGCTGCCATTGGCGATGATTGTGATCTGCATCACCTTCATCCCGATTTTTCAGCGCCTGAATGTGTACACTGCTTATGAATACCTGGAAAACCGTTTCGATAAAAAAACAAGGGTGCTCACCTCGCTGCTGTTCCTTTTTTCCAGGGGCTTATCCACGGGAATCAGCATTTATGCGCCGAGCATCATCCTGGCCAGTGTCCTCAACTGGAATATTTACCTCACCAATGTGCTGACAGGCGGAATCCTGCTGATTTATACTTACGTGGGCGGTGCCAAAGCCATCGCCCATACCCAAAAACTACAGTTCCTGATCATTCTGGGAACCATGGCTTTTGCCGGCTATCTGCTGATTCAGGATATGCCGGGCGGCATCGGTTTTAAAGATGCGCTGTATCTGGCGGGGAAATCCGGAAAGCTCAACGTCATCACCACGGAATTCGACTGGAAGGACAAGTACAATATCTGGAGCGGGCTGATCGGAGGCTTTTTCCTGGCATTGTCTTATTTCGGGACGGATCAGAGCCAGGTTGGGCGGTACATCACTGCTAAAGACAATACCAACGCCAAAATGGGTTTGCTGCTGAACGGATTGGTGAAGATCCCGATGCAGTTTGCCATCCTCCTGATCGGTGCTCTGCTTTTCGCCTTCTTTTCCCTGAAACCGGCTCCGGTGTATTTCAACGAACGCTCTTATCAGAACCTGAAGGAAGCACAGCCTCAACAGGCGGCGGCGTTTGAAAAAGAGCACCGGGATTTACAGGTCAAATTCAATGCAGAATCGAAAGAAATTCTAAAGCTGAAAGAGACGCATGCTCCACAGCTTACCAAAGCCATTGAGGATTTTAAAGACACGCAAACCCAGGTCAAAGCGCTTCATGGCAGGGTAGAGGAGGCGATCAACCAATCCAACTACAACGCGGAGAAAACGGATACCAATTATATTTTCCTGTATTTCGTAAAAAATACGCTGCCGGTCGGCATGATCGGCCTCCTGTTTGCCGTCATTTTCCTGGCCAGCTGGGGCTCCATTTCGGCTGCGCTGAATTCCCTTGCCGCCTGTTCCTTAAAAGATGTCCATCTGATATTCAGCAAAGAAATGCCTGATGAAAAAACCGAATTGAAGTACAGCCGCCTGCATACGCTGGCCTGGGGGATTTTTTCCATCGCCATCGCGATGTTTGCCACACAGATGGGTTCCCTGATTGAAGCGGTGAATGTGCTGGGATCTTTGTTCTACGGTCCGATCCTGGGGATTTTCCTGGTCGCATTTTACTTTAAAAAGATCAACGGGGCGAATGTATTTGTCTCCGCCATTTTAGCGGAAATCACGGTGATTGCCATCTACCAGTTGGACATCGTTTCTTTCCTTTGGCTGAACGTCATCGGGGCTGCGGCGGTAATTCTATTTTCTGCCATCGGGTTGTTGTTTAACAGGAAGCTGGTTTAATTTAAACTATAAACCAAAGGTTCACCGAAGTCAAAAGCCACAAAAGATATCTTTAGGTGGATGAATGATGAGCCCTTAAGTTCTTAACACCTAAGTCACAGAGATGATTTGAATAGCTTGAAAACATTTAGAACACATCAGATTAAAAATCAAAGATTTTTTAAAAATTTTGTGCGCTTTTTTATAGCATCGTATTAACTTTTTAGTGCATCAGTGACTTTTGTAGTTAAAACCCCTCCCACAGATTTACACAGATGACAGTTTATTATTACTTTGGGGTTCAGTAAAAAAGTTGAAGCAGATGTAAGAAGAAAGCAGTACATTCGTAAACGATTAACAATAATACATAAACAAATAAAAATAGTATGAAATCCATCTTAAAATCAGCGACCGTTCTTGTTGCGGCGATGACGATCTCTGTCAATGCCTTTGCACAGGAAACCAAGAAACCGGCCAGTCCACCGATGACGGCGACGGGGAAAATCAAAGATGCCAACATCACCATCAACTACAGCAGCCCATCCGTAAAAGGACGTACCATCTGGGGCGGCCTGGAAGCCTATGATAAAGTATGGCGTGCTGGTGCCAATGAAGCCACCACGTTCGAAACGGATAAAGACATCACCGTTCAGGGCAAAAAACTGCCGGCCGGGAAATACAGCTTTTTCCTGATCCCTAAAGCCAGCGGAACCTGGACCGCCATCTTCAACAAGGAAGCCAAACAATGGGGCGCCTACAAGTACGAACAGTCCAAAGACGCTCTACGCGTAGACGTAAAAACTAAGGCTTTACCAACCACCCAGGAAGCTTTGGTCTACAAAATCAACAACAACGGCTTCACCATGGATTGGGATAAAATCTCCGTTCCGGTGGAGATTAAGTAATTTAAATTTTAAAAGTTAAATCCCGGCTGTGGCCGGGATTTTTTGGTTTGTAGTTATCTAAGGATGATGAAAGAAATGTCAATTATAGATTTCTACAATAGCTTTTAATGCTCTAAGGTTATCAAAGTGTAATTTAAAGTATTCATCACGTATTCTATATTAGTTAAATTTCCGGTGAAGTTCTGTTTCAATTCCGCTACAACATTGTAATAATAATTTCCTTTTTCACTCAGATTTTAGGTAATGTTTTGAAAATAAAATACTGTAATGTACCAAAGAAATGCTTTCTAAGCCAAAGCCGATCATGCAAAGTATTAAGTGCCTCTGATAAAGCTAGTTCATTTTTTGATTAATACTAAAATTCATAATTTAAGATAAGGATACTGTCGGGACACTTAAGTATATCATTACCTAAAAATATGGTTGTCACAGCAAATTAGGTTTTGACTATCACAAGTATTTACTTATTAATTATCCATTCATTAAAATCTATATTAGCATCTAAATTTAATTTTTTTCTGATTCTATACTTTTTAGATTCTACTGTTCTTATAGAAACATTTGTGTAGGTAGCAATTTCCTTATTAGAAAAAAGTAATTTAATAAGCGCAATGAATTTCATGTCATTAATATTAAGCTGGGGATATTCCGATAACATTTTTTCATAAAAATCACTATAAACATCCTTGAATTTTATGATAAATGTGGGGTCGTTCTTAGTTGCAAGATAAAGTACATATTGTCTATTTTCATCAACCTTTTGCTTTAAAAAATTTAACTCTTGTTCTTTTTCGTTTAGAATACTTTTTGTCTTTTCTTTTCTGTTTTTCGAATTTCTTTTTAAAACAAATACTAATGACATAGACAAAGGAATAATGAATACTATAAAATAGTATAATTTTTTCTTCCTTTCTTTCAGATTATGAGCTTCTTCTTTAAAAAAATCTTCTATTGGAAGATTTATGACTTTCTTCTCAATCTCATTCAAACTATCATTAAGTGACGAGTACTTAAAAAGATATTCGTTTTCCTTTTCTATATTATTCTGACCTCTATATGCTTCATAAATCAGTTTATAAACTTCTCTCTCCCTATTCTTAAGATGCATTTTTTTACTTATTTTAAGAGCTTCAAAAAGATACTGTAAAGATTTTTCGTATTGCTTTCTTAAGATATATAATCTTCCATAAGCTTTTAAAACATTGCATTTTCCTTCCATAGGAGCATTAACAGATTTGACTAAATTGTTAGCCATATCAATGAAGTATTCCGCAGAGTCAACTCTTCCTTTTTCTAAATGCCTATTTGCAATTGTTATAAATAGCATGGGTTTTGGTGAAACCATACATTTTCTTTCATAACTATATACAGAATCCATCTGATTAAGAAATTCAAAACTTGATCTTTTCCAATCATATACGTTTTGCTTACGTCTTTCAGCTAGTTTTTTATCCTCAATTCGGGAAGCGAAATACAACGATTTATTAAAATTTATTAAGGCTTGTGTATGTCCTTGAAGTTTATAATTATACATTCCATAAATAAGATATAAATGTGATTTTAAAGAATTATCATCAAAATTTTTCAATAGTTTTTTAGCTATATTCAAGAAATAATAACATTGCTTCAGCATATTCATCCCATAGCAAGTCTGTGAAAATTCTAGATAACCTCTAATTTCTCCTTTTTTGTAATTTATTTTTTTTGATTTAATAATAATTTCTTTTTGAAGCGTTAGCGCTTTTTTATAATCCCCCATATTCCATCTTACTTTACTTGCTTTCATTTGCAAAGTATCAATTTCTTTTACAGTAATTTTTTGGGCTTGAATAAAGATTATATTGATAACAAAAAAAAGAAAGAGTAATTTCTTAAAAAAAATTATAAATGTCATGTTTTATCTGAAATTGTAAATGAAAATTTATGTTACCACAAGTTGATTTAATAGTTACTGTCGACAAAGAATATGAAATATGTAATGATAAATATTCATGTACTATATTTTTTTACAAAATTAGGTTTTTTAACAATTATTTATTATTTTTTTTCTGTTTTTCAATCGTTTTATAATGAATTTAAAGATTTTGCCTAAATTAAATCTCGTGGAAAATCCTAATTTGCCTTTACTTAAAAAGGGTGAATCCATTTTTCCAGTTTATCTTTTTGTATGAGTTCCGGATTTTAGTTCTTTTTTTGCAAATGTAAATTGCTAATTTTCTGGAAAACTCTTTCTTAAATAATTTTAAACAGGTTCAATCTATTGAACTCATCTCGACTTTATTTTTTGAAACTTTCTCAAAGCAATCAGAATGTATGCTAAATAATTAAACCCTGTCCAGCTTGTTATTGAGGTGTCAAACCTGTTAAGTATTGATCTGAAGCTATCCAGCCATGCATTTGTTCTTTCGATAGCATATCGTTCTTTGTATAATTGATGATCAAAATAATGATTGTTAAGCGTATCTGAGTTTCTTTTATTAGGAGCAATATTGGCTATTATTCCCAACTCCAACGCTTTCTTACGTAAATTTTCAGCATCAAATCCTGCATCAAAATTCAGGAAAAGACCATCCAATGGAATGCCTGATTGATGTAAAAAACCTGTGCTCAAAATGCTTTTCAATAGTAAAAAGATCGTTATGATTTCCACAAACAGGTACTGACATGGCTAAGGGCAAACCGTTTCTATCAGTCAGATATATAGCATTGGTCGTCTTGCGTTTTTTCCTACCCTGATAGCCAACCGCTTCACCACCTCGCAAGGCTGTTGTGTGGC
>CAJYLH010000018.1 GCA_913775525.1 uncultured Chryseobacterium sp. | reverse complement strand
TGGATAGCTTCAGATCAATACTTAACAGGTTTGACACTTCAATAACAAGCTGGACAGGGTTTAATTATTTAGCGTTCATGGTGATTGCTTTGAGAAAATTTCAAAAAATAAAGTCGAGATGAGTTCTGATACAAAAATTGAGGGTTTATTGCCAAAAGATTACAAACACATTTCAAATTTAATTGTAATTCTTGATGGATTAGACGAAGTTCATAACATTACTGACTTTACAAATAAACTACGGAGTTTTATTACTGATAATGCTGATTTAATTAAGCGTAATAGATTTAAGTTTGTCTTAAGTTGTAGAACGAGTATCTATAACAAATATGTTAAAGATTTGTTTGGCTTTGAAATATGCTTTCTCAATGAAGTTTCTGAAGGCTTAGCTGCTCAGTTCCTGTTAAAAAAGTATAATCTTGATTTGCGAACTGATAGCAGATTTAATTTTTGGAAATATCGAGATATTCTTGAAAACCCTTTTTACTTGGTTTTGTTAGGTGAGCATTATAAAAAGACAGGTGAAATATTGCTTAATAGATCTAAATTGATCGAAAAGTATGTTCAAGGTCGTTTAGAAGAGGATGAAAATATTAAGTATAGAAATGATTCGTCATTCGATTTAACCGAAATTTTAGAAACATCAAAAAAGATTGCTCTATCGATGGAAGCAATGCAAAAAACAGTAGTTACTAAAAGTGAAATTTCAGCAATTTGTGGTAAGACTTTAGATGTTTTTAAAAATCCATTTTTACAAGAAAGCTTAGATAATACTTGGAGTTTTGAACATAAAAACATTCAAGAATACTTCGTTGCGAAGATATTAGCGACATTAAGTTTTGAAGAGATAATTGATTTCATTAGAATCGATAGTAATTTAAACAAAATTCATCCTACCTGGATTAATGTAGTGTCCTTTTTACTAAACTTGGATCTATCAGAAACCATTTATAATGAACTCATTGATTGGATTAGTGAAAATGATATTCAATTCATATTTGAAGCGGATTATGATAGAATTTCGGATGAGATGAGAATAAAATGCTTGCAAGAATTTTTTGAAGATAATTGTATTAATGATACTCTTTGGATAGATAATTCTTCTGAAATAGCAAATTTTGGGAATGTTGAAAAGAACGTTACTTATTTGATTGAAAAGACAAAAGATAAAAAGCTACACAATAGAACGAGAATTTCAGCTGTAAGTTTACTTTCCCATATGTCATTTTCAGATGTTCAAATAGAAGCAATTGAGCAGCTTATTCTACAAGTAATTGAGGAATTTAAAAATGATAATGAAGTAAATATCTTCTTACTCCACGATAGTTTAAAACTAATCCAAAATTCTAAATTAAAAGAGAATTTATCTTTCTATCAAAATGTACTTGATCAATTAAAACCTTATGACTGTAAAGATGTTGTAGATGCGATTATTTATACTATTCCTGTAGAACTTATTGAATCAAATTTAGATTATTTCCTGGAAATTCTAGATAAATCTATCGGTGAAAAAAAATGGACTTATCCTTCAAATACAAGAAATGTAATCTCGAGAAAGGAGAGCGTTTTCGGTGTTTTTAAAAAAATAAAAAATTCCAAATCCTTACTTAAAATATATTCATTTTTGATTGAAAGACATAAAAATCACGAAATAAGAGAAAGTCTTATCAAGGATTTTTTAGAGCAATTAAAAGTAACATTTGTTAAAGATTCTGAAGTTTATGATGATTTGATATGCATTATTTCAGATGCTGTTCTTGGTGATAAAATAAGATATTATGAAGATGATTTATTGGTGGACTTAATTAAATCTTGCCAAATAGAAAAAGAAGTTTTTTTTAAAGTATTCAATTTGCTATCTGGTAATTATTCTCAGAAAAGTTTCCTTGCTGAAATCGTGAGAGAAGAATTTTTCCCACAAATTGCTCAGAAATATAATGATGGAAAGTTGAATATAGATTTTTTACAAGGTTTTAGAAATATTATCAGTCACGGAAATATTGATTTGAGCATTGCTTTTGAAAATGTAATTGAATCTAGTACAAGATATAAATTTTTAGATAAGATTGACAAAGAAAAAATAATACGTTTTGCTGAATTTCACAAAAAAGATAAGCAGAGAGAATTTGATGTTTTATTCGATAGGGAGGAGCTTCAAAAACAAATGGTAAAAATATTTGATTTCAAAAAGAAAAACAAGCTTACCTATAAAGATATGGATAAGTTCTACAAGGTTTTTCACAATAATGATAAATTAAGGGAAAATGTAACAGTAAATGCGAAAGATATTTTATGGGAAATTATCAGGAAAGAAATCAAACGTACGGAATCTTTAAGTGTTGATGATTTACCTCAATATGTTCAAAATTATGACCTCAATATTATTAATGATATTTTAGGTGCTTTGCCAAAGGAAAATGAGCAAAACATAGTGGTATCAGAAAGTCAAGAGAATTACATTAAGAATTGGTGTGTTGCAAATACCGAAAAAGTAAATGAAGCATATTCTAGGTATATGCTTGATAACGATGTGTGGTCAGAGAAAGACTATTTAACTTTTGAGACTATCTTCAAATTACAAAAATATTTCAAGTTTAATTTAGATGAAGTGTTATTACTAAATATGATTTGGCTTAGTAGATATATGGAAAATATGGATTTAGATTTTTTATCGGGAATTGTAACTCAAGATAAAATCACTGAAAGAATAATTGAAAATATCCACAAAACAAAAGATGAAAATAGCATATACTCTTACATAAAGTATTTTGTTGATAATAATATTGATTTAAGAGTTGTAAAGTTTGATATTAAAGAAAAGGTGAAAGAATTTTTGCTGGCAGATAGTGATTATTATGCAAGAAGACTTATTGAATTATTGTACAGTAATGATTTGAAATTTCTTCAGGAAATTATTGATATAAAGTTTTTACATCCTAAAACATATATATTAGATTTTGTTTTGAATTTGATAATTAAACAAAATAAAACTGATATTGTTGAAAAATATCTCATAGATAATTATGACACTCTTGTCAATAACAAGATAATGGAGGAGACAAATATTATCAAAAATCTAATATTGGCAAATAGTGATGCAGGATTTAAAAAATTAAGAAAAATTATTGAAAGTAACCCTAAACACTACGAGAGTATTGATAATAATTTCAACTATGCTACTTGGCAGAATTATTCAAATAGAAATGCAATTGATGATCTAATTAAAATTTTAGAACTTGGTTTAGTCAATGAGAAAAAATACTTTGCAGGCAGACATTTTTCACCTATTAGATTATCAACCGAAGCAATTGTTGGCATATGCCAAAATCACGATTCTGAATTTTGCGAAAATGTACTAGAAAAATTAGATTATTTAAATTTAAATCAAATTCTTAAGGTGGGAGGAGATTTATTTTATATTAATAAATTAAGGAAAGACATTGAAGAAATTATTTTGAATCATAAATCAAAACCATATAACCTTAAAAGCGTTTTGAATTTAATTGAATGTAACAAACATATCTTTTATTTATAAAATCTTTAGTATCTAGATTAGCACCTGTAAATAAAAAACCCTGTAAATAATTAATTTACATAGTTTTAAGTGGAGTTGGAGGAATTCGAACCTTCGTCCAAACAAGCAATACATAGCCTTCTACATGCTTATGCTGCTATTGATTTTCGACTGGAGGCAGAGAGCAGATACCTAACTTCCGGTTTGTCTTCTATATTTTCAGGCTTTAACCGAAGTGTCTAAAGCCTTATTCCTGCATTCCTATATCCCGGAATGAAAAGGACTAATAAACAAATTCTTCTTGTTGGCCACGAGCGTCAAGCTTGTACTAGTAGGGAGCTATTAAGTGTAGTAATTAACATAAAAGCGCCAGTACTTTAGTCATCATTTCCTCCAAACATTTTGATTTAAAAGTCAAACCTGAGGGGGCAAATTTTGTAACTACCGTAAACGCTATCCCAGTAGATGTATTACAGGTCAGAGCAGCTGTATAATAGAAACAAACAGCAATTGTATATACGGCCCTCAACACCTCTAAGTGTTGAGGGTTTTTCTTTTAACGAATACGTGTAGTTATTTTACTACATCAACTTCCATGTTCCACTACAGAGAAACTTTTACCGCCGCTGTAGATTTGTATTGTTCAAAAGAGGACAATTAATTAAGAATAAAAAATAAAATAATATTATCATGACAAAACACATCGCCATAGCAGCCTTAACGATCACAGCTTTCATCTTAGGAACCAATAATACCCAGGCTCAGAATACTACTGCTACTACCACCGTAAACATCACCCTGAACGATGTTATTTCTATAGACGCAGGAAGTACAGCCATAGGAAATACGGTAGACTTCAACTACGCAACCGCAGCAGATTATAACTCTGATCAGACCATTACCAAAGCTAACTCGTTAAAAGTGACTTCAACCAAGAACTTTAATGTCAAAGTAAAGGCAGGAGGGGCAAGCTTCGTTAACGGAACCAACCTGATCCCTGTCAATGTTTTGACCATCAAAGCCGCTTCCGCTTCCGGAACTATGGGCGGAACAAAAAGCGCGGTGGTTTTATCTGCAACGGACCAGACTTTAGTCTCCAATGCTCCGCTGGGAAGCGCCTTAACCCTGAACCTGGACTACACGATTCCTGCGGCAAAATCATCATCTTCTGATATTTTAGGAAAACCGGCCGGAACGTATACGCAAACCGTAACGTATACCGCTACAGCTTTATAAATGAACTTTTTCATATTAATATTTTGTGATTTGGTGTGTCGAAGGCTTCCTGTGGGAAGCCTTTGATTTTTGTATGTGTTGATAGAAAGAAAATCAAATCCGGGATCTGCCAGCGATAAGGCAGAATCTATGTTTTTGGACGTTTGAATCTGATGAATACATCACAACCAACATTCAGTAAGTTTATAAAGTCGTTTCATATCTTTTTAAAAGTATCAGACCTCCAGAAACTTAATTCAGATATTTCTGAAACTATAATCTTGTAAAAATTAACCTGGATAAAAACAATCCGCTGATCGATTCCGGGAGATTGCATCCGGTTGCATCCGGGATTGTCACCGGTTCCAAAAACCTATAAAAAACCAAGGATAAATTTTTATGATTTATTTATCAGTTTCTTTGCGATAAATCATCCAGGTGGCTATATCAGATGTTTATAAGAGTCCATTTGTAAATGTCTTGAGGAAATTCTCCCTGTATATCTCACCAATCGGAAGTTCCGCGTCATTCAAGCTGACTGAATAACTATCAAATGAGATAATATGATCACTGTTGACAATATAGGACTTGCTTACTCGTATGAAGCATGGTAAAGGAATTTTCTGATGAATGGTCTTAAGGTTCATAGCGGCTATTATTTTCTGTGAGGTGGTATGGATCAAAACATAATCTTTTAAACCTTCAATATATCTGATGTCTGAAAAATTGACCTTGTAAAATTTCTTCTCAGATTTGATGATCAGAAACTCCGAAGTACTTCTTTCCAGGCTATTTTCTTTGTGGGCCACTAACAGATCGCTGTAATGCTGAACTTTGTCAATTGCCTTTTGAAGCCGTTCATTATTAAAAGGTTTCAATAGATAATCTATAGCATCAAGTTCATAACTCTCCAACGCATATTGAGGATAGGCCGTGGTGAAAATGACCAGGCTGCTTTTGGGTATTTTTTCAACAAATTCCAATCCGGTCATTTTAGGCATTTGTATATCAAGAAATATCAGATCTACTTTATGTTCTGAAAGGAATTTTTCTGCAGCCAGAGTATGTGAAAAACTTCCGATGACCATGGGACCGGAAATCTCTTGTAACATCGAATGCAGTTCTTCTCTGGCCAGTGGTTCGTCGTCTACGATGATACAGTTCATATGGGAATTTTTAAGTTAACGGCATATTGATTGGGTGAAGGTAAAATATCAAGCGTGTAGTTATCGTTGTCGTATAAAAGCTGTAATCTTCTGGTAATATTTTTCAGTCCAAGGCCTCCGTAAAGATTCTGAATCACCTCAGCTTCAGATACCGAATTAATACAGGAAAAATATATTTCTTTTTCGGTAATGGAAAACATGATACTGATATTGCTCTCATTTTCCATTATATCAGCACTGTGCTTGACCGCATTTTCAACGAATGGCATAAAGAGGTTAGGCGGTATCTCGACCATTTGCAGATCAGACAATGAATTATTTGTTTGAATAGTAAACTCAAAGTGATCTCTTCTTATTTTCTCCAGGCTTAAAAAATTGGTTATAAATTTAATCTCGGAAGGTAATCTTACTTTTTCATTGCTGCTTTCATACAGCTGATATCTCAGCAGGTCTGATAACCGTACGATAATATCAGTAGCTTTAGAAGGATTGTTTCTGATCAGTGCTTTTATATTATTGAGCATATTAAACAAAAAATGCGGCGTGATCTGATTTTTCAGTTCGTTTAGTTCAAGAGTCATTGTCAGGTTTTTCAATTCTGACATTTTAGTGCTATCCCTGATCCATCTCTGTAGCAATTTTATAGTTGTCGTCAATAAGATGAGTAGCATCACAAAATTTGCACTTCCAAAATATTCATTGATCTCAAATGGCTTACGCATAGTATTAATATGATACTCCCCAAAAATATTTCTTACAATAAAAGTGAGAAATATTAACCCTAGTATACAGAGCAGTAATACCGTAAGAACATAGGCAAAATACCTTCCTTTGAAAAAAAAAAGAGGGACAATTACATACATATTGATATAGATCATCATCACAAAGGTCAAAAAAACGGTTAGGAATAGAAAGTACCTGTAGTTTTCTGTAAACTCGAAAGTAAAGTTGTCATTGGCCAATAGCAAAAACAACCATATCAAAAGTAAAATATGCCTGAGAACACGATAACGTGCATCTATCAAAAAGTTGATAATGCCACTGTTTTTATTGTAGTGATAAGCTTTCATAAAAATGATTCCTTACAAAAATAGGTCATTTGCAATAGTACATAAGAAAATTTATACAAAACATATGTTTCAGCATACCAAAAATAAATAACAGGATTTGGTAGAGCCTCAGCAGGGTTTGGTATAAAAAAATGAAAACGTTTGCTAAAATATTTTTCTTTTGCTGCATAAATCATGATTTATGGAGGTTGAGAGTTTTCTAAAAATTGCAGAAAAAATAGAACATTCCTGTCTGTCAGCAGAACAACAGGAAAAAATGATCACAAAGGTTGCAGATTTGAGTCGTTTTATAGAATCTTATGATCCGTCTATTGAGATCGTCAGCTGGATGCGGTATAGAGTCAATATCATACAACACTCGGGAGCAAATAAAGGCGTTATCTTTTGCGATTATCAAGACTTGTTTTCAGCACGGGCATATTATTCCAGTGCGAGTCTGGCTGACCTAAAAAAACTTGAGCAGCTGGAAGGCTTATGGCTTGTTGTGATCAGCAATTGTGGGACTGACAATCTGAGATCATTGAAAAAAATGATCAACGCTCAATCACTTGAGAAGATCTATGATGAAATATTCAGCCTTAATTTCTTACAGTCAGAGGTCCAAACCGTTAAATAAACATTTATATTTTGAAAGCAAAACTAACTTTACTGGCAACAGTTATCATCAACACAGTATATCTTTCACAGAAAAAGGACAGTGCATCTACAAAAACGATGGTCTATATCGCTGAGAAATTTCCAATTACACGTGTTTTGAATATAGAATATAATCAGTTGACACCTTACACTTTTTCTTCAAAATTAAGAGACAAGGAACTACCGGAAGCCAAAGTAAAAGATTTCTATCGTGCAAAAATGAGTGCGAATATCAATTTGATAAGAAAGCAAAAATTTGTATTGAGCGCTAACCTTAACTACCGCTATATTTCGGCAAACACAGAAATGTATGACCATACAGGTAACGGGTTCCTCATCAGGAAGGGAGATTATCATTATCATTCCGAAGGTCTGACTTTAAATTATTTTTCAAAATTATTTAATAAGATGATGATCTATTCGGCAAGTGCTTCAGTAGATGGAAGTGAACAGCATTTTGAGAGACTGCGAGGAATAGCAACGGCAACGATGGTATTGAAAGCCGATGCAAAGACCAAAATGACTGCCGGGCTTTTGGTTGCGATAGATCCTACTGTTCAGACGCCGGTTATTCCGATACTTACTTATGAGCATAAATTCAGTAACGGCCTTATCGCCGATGTTATTTTGCCAAAGAACGTTTACCTTAGAAAAAAAATAACTGAAAACAGCAGACTATCCATCGGTAGTGAGCTTAACATGACATCATTCTACCTTTACAATATAGACAATACAAATAAAAAATATGAATTCCGGCAGATTGAGATCAATTCAGGACTGATGTATGAACACTATCTTGGACATTCTTTTGTTGCAACATTTAAGGGGGGGGCGAAAAGCATGATGAAGAGCAGACTATTCGAGAAATCAGCATCGTACGGGTCGTATATTTTCCAGGCAAATCCACATGCAGCATTTTATGTGAATTTGGGCCTGTCTTTCGATCCGTTTATTAAAAAGACAGCGGGCAGGTAAATGTCTGCTGTTTGAAAGCTTAGGTTATGGTTGCTCTAACAACAGATTTGCTAATAACTAATAGAGGCTTTTTCAGGTGTAGAAGGAAGATACCGGAATTAAAAAAAGACACTGAAAGTTCCTCCTCGTTTGCGTGAGCGCCACGTTTGCATCAACCGATAGCTATTAAATATCGTAATGATTAATTAATATAAAAGTGCCAGTAGTTTAGTCGTCAATTCCTCCAAAAATTTTATGTAAAAGTCAATCTGAAGGTGCAAATGTTGTAAGTGGTTCAAACGTCATCCCAGTAGATGTATAACAGGCCAGAGCAGCGGTACAATAAAAACAAACAGTAATTTTATACACGCCCTCAACACTTTGAAATGTTGAGGGCTTTTTTTGTTTACGCCTAATGAATCATCCTGTAGTGATTTTACTACATCAACTTCCATGTTTCACTACAAAGAAACTTTTATCGCCGCCGTAGATTTGTATTGTTCAAAAGAGGACAATTAATCAATAATAAAAAAATAAAATAATACGATCATGACAAAACACATCGCCATAGCAGCTTTAACGATCACAGCTTTCATCTTAGGAACGAATAATGCCCAGGCGCAGAATACAACTGCTACCACAACGGTAAATATTACCCTGAATGATGTCATCTCTATTGACGCAGGAAGTACATCCATCGGGAATACGGTTGACTTCAACTATGCTACCGCAGCAGACTACAACTCTGACCAGACCATTACCAAAGCCAACTCTTTGAAAGTGACTTCAACGAAGAACTTTAATGTGAAAGTAAAAGCAGGAGGGGCAAGTTTCGTTAACGGAACCAACCTGATCCCTGTCAATGTTTTGACCATCAAAGCCGCTGCTGCTTCAGGAACTATGGGCGGAACAAAAAGCGCTGTGGTTTTATCTGCAACGGATCAGACTTTAGTCTCCAATGCTCCGCTGGGAAGTGCCTTGACCCTGAACCTGGACTACACGATTCCTGCGGCAAAATCATCATCTTCTGATATCTTAGGGAAACCGGCCGGAACATATACGCAAACCATAACCTATACTGCAACAGCTTTATAAATAAATTTTTTTCATATTAATATTTTGTGATTTGGTGTGTCGAAGGCTTCCTGTGGGAAGCCTTTGATTTTGTATGTGTTGATACCAATAGAGAGAAAATCAAATCCGGGAATAATTAAAAACGAATCTAAAAAAAGAATACCTTCTTTAAAACTTAAAATATAAATTTTATCAGTACATCAAAAGTTCCGGTGATTAATAAAAGATTATATTTACGAAGTACATAGATTTAAAGTTAACCACAATGACAAACCTTCTGCAAATTGAATATCACACCATCAAATAAAGTTTTACTATTCCATTTTGCTGTATTCATAGTGATAGGAACGCTTATCTGGACAATTAATCTTTGGGGGCAGCTCGGTTTCTCCGGATATCATTTTTTACCTTTTTTCATTCGTTCAGTAATCTTAACGGGTCTTGTGATCATATCGTATTATTTAAATAATAAGTTCAGTAAAAAGACTCACCTGAAAAGGGATATCCTGAAATTTAATTTAGCATCACTAAAACACTATTTGAATGGAGGTGTTCTTGGTATCTTATTGATAGCAGTGATGTGGGGAATTTTGTATCTGATTTACCCCTTTGAGATAATAAGAAATCATGATTCAAAAGTTGTTTTGGGTATTGATATTATCTCTTACGGTTTGGGCAATACTCTTGAAGAGTTACTGTTTAGGGGCTTTTTGTTTCTTTCGGCTGTCAAAATTTTTGGAAAAACAGGTGCGGTTTTTCTGGTTTCATTATTATTTGGACTCTTCCATTTACCTGGACTCGGATTGACGATGCAGGGACTTAGTATGGTTATTACAACTTTTACAATGTCATTGCTTTTTATTGCCGTCATTGATTACACAGAATCAATTTGGACAGCCGTCGTGCTTCACATAACAGTAAACATTCTGTTGCATACTTTGGGATTTGATGGAGCGGGAAATGGGTTATTTCAAATTGAATTTGCTGCATCAGATATCAATGGGTTTTTCTTTACACTTGTATATGAAATTGTAGTCATTGCCTCTGCAATCGTACTGTTTATCATAGGGAAGAAGGCTATATAACTGATGCTGGTCATCGATCTTGAAAGAGTGCACTCTTACATTACAGCTTCGATTAAAAATGCTTTTGGAAGTTTTCAGTATATAAATTATTAACATCCCTGTAACCAAAAATCGGCAATTTTTGAGCTGTACAAACGGTCCCGAAAAACGATCTCTAAAAAACCATGGATAAATCCCTCTGATTTTAAATATATATCTTAGCAAAAAAAGTTAATGCGAATCATTCTTATATTTTTAATATTCTTCAGCAATCTGTCTGTTTACGCTCAATGCGAAAAAAGTCCTCTTAAACCTTTTCAGGACAACAATCTTTGGGGATTAACAGATGGCCTTAACCATATAAAAATTAAACCTTTTGCTAAATCACTCTTGGATTGTAATTCTTATGAAATTGATCATCATTTTTACGAAAATATTTCTTTCAAAACCAGGCACAATTACACTCTTTTTCAGGAAAATAAAATATTACACTTTACCAATGAAGAAATTGACTCCATTGTTTTAAACCATCACGATGCCTATTTATTAAAAAATAATAAGAAAGGACTGGTAAGGAGAGGGGTAGCAATCATGAAAATCATGTATGATGATATTAAACCGTCTTTAAATGAAAGTTATATTGTTAGCCTAAACGGAAAAAGCGGGGTAATAAATCATTTAGGAAAAATAGTTGTTCCGGTAGAGTATGAAGAAATCTATCCTGATTTTGATTATGAATACGGAAAGGAAAAGTTTAATTGGCGTGCTTTAAAAGCCGGTAAACAAACCATTTTCAGGGATACCGATTATTATTTAAGTAAGAGTAAAACTTCAAAAACTGTAAAGACAGGCTTGAAAAATTAGATATAAAGGAGGAAATATAAATTATTAATTTCTTAGAAAGTTTGATTTCACTGTAAACCACGAATACTGTGGTAAAAATTTACAGATAAGAAAGGCTTGCCAATGGATAGCCGATTATGGCCAAAACGGTTCTGTAAATCTGCAGCAGGATTATTTAATTTCCTGCGAATGGTAATTTATTTTTCTATTTTTCAGCTTCCATCTTAACCAGTGCATTTTCAATCTGCCTTCGATGCCTTAAAATATGGACAATGGCATGTTCCAACATCTGTTCTACATCGTATTGCTGTCCCCATAGTGTGTTTATCTTCTTCGATTGATCAAACTCTTCCAGGGTGATATCTGGATTTCTGGTGAAAAAGTCCACGTTATATTTCAGCGCTTCCCTAAGTTTTAAGATATAAGGGGAGATATGGTCAAACTGGAACCGTTCCGGCCTGACCGTTTCCAGCCCGATTTAATTTTCAATATACACTGCATAACTGAACATTGAGGCGGTTACATGTGTTAAAATAGTTTGAATGGAAATACAGTCCGGATCTGAACTTTTTGGCTCAATGATTTTAGTCAGTTGACGCGGGCTGATGGGAATTATGACCGCAATCAGCTCGTCAATAGCCTTTTTATATTCATCCATGAGTGCAGCAATAGCACCTGTAAGATTATGGGTTTCCATTAAACAAATATAATTGTTTTTGACGAACTTCAGGTTGGCTTGTCTCATCAGCTACTGCCAAAGTCTTAAATCCATTTAGAGCATAGAACCATGACTTGGAAAGTGTTTCCTTCGTCTGCGAGAGTGTGACGCTCGTGCATTCCATTACAATTCTATTTATTAAAGATATTGATATAGCTATAGTCTTTTGTTCGGTTACCAGCGAGGCGCCTGGCGAATACAAACAGGTATCTGAATATAATGGAAATGGATAAAAGAATACAGGAAGCCTACAAGTATTACAATTCAATGGAAGTGATTCGAGAAACAATTAAGAAATAAAAAAACCGGAAAGAAAGTGAATTATCACCTCTTTCCGGTATTGTACCCAGGACCGGGATCGAACCGGTACTCCTAAGAACTGGTGTTTGAGACCAGCGCGTCTACCAATTCCGCCACCTGGGCTGGTGTTACCGTGCTTTTAATTGGTGTGCAAATATAGAAACTTTTTTAAGATTTAAAAACTTTTTTGTCAACTTTTCTTTAAAATTCCAGCTCCAGTCCGTCATAAGCCAGGTGGATGCCTTCCGGAAGAAGCGGTTCTTCCACCTCATACAGGCCGAAATGGTGGCTGATATGGGTTAAAAACAACTGCCTGGGCTGCAGTTCTTCAAACAGCTCAATAACATCCGGCAGGATAAAATGGGCCGGGTGCGGATCAAATTTACGGATGCAATTCAGGATCAGGACATCCAGGTTTTTCAGTTTTTCCTTTTCAGCATCCGAGATGAAGCTTCCGTCCGTGATGTAAGCCAGGTTTTTGAATTTATATCCGAGGATGCTGAGCTTATGGTGCATGACTTCTACAGGCGTGATGAGCGTATCTAAAACGGTAAACGGACTGTTGCCGATTTCATGGAGCTCAAAAGCAGGAGCGCCGGGATAGCGGACATCCGTAAAAGCGTAAGCAAAGCGTTTTTTAATTTCCTGCCCGACCCGCGGATGGCAGTACAGCGGCATGTCTTTTCCGCTCCTGAAGATCAGGGGGCGCATATCGTCGAGACCGATGACGTGGTCATTATGTTCATGGGTAATGAGGGCAAGGTCTATACTGGCTTCATGGTTCAGCAGCATCTGCTGGCGGAAGTCCGGCCCGCAGTCAATCAGTATTTTCCGGTGTTCTTCCGTCGTTACCATCACAGAGGCACGGAAGCGCTGGTCTTTGGGATTTCCGGAGGTGCAGACCTCGCATGTACAGCCAATAACGGGTACGCCCTGCGAAGTGCCGGTTCCTAAAAATTTCAACTTCATTTTGTTTTGAGGTTGGTTTAATTTTGGTAAATTTACGCAAAAATTTAATGTCCTAATGTATCAGAAACTAACTCCTAAACAAAAAGCATTAACAATTAATCTAGATCCTACTATTTATGGTACTTTCGCGGAAATTGGAGCAGGGCAGGAGACTGTGCGGCACTTTTTTAGAGCAGGAGGGGCTTCCGGTACAATTGCCAAGGCAATGTCTGCCTACGACAAGGATTTTAGTGATGCCATTTACGGAAAAGAAGTCAAGAACCGGTATGTAACCCAGAACAGGCTCCGTAAAATGCTCCGCTACGAAGTGTCTCTGATCGAGGAAAGGATTTCCAGGGAGAACAATCCGGACAGAAAGTTCTTTTCCTACGCCAATACGGTAACGACCATTAATTTTGACAAGACCATGAGAGGCCACGGCTGGGTGGGGATCCGTTTCCAGGTGAAAGAAAACGAGGATTACAATGAAATTGTGATCCACGTAAAATTCAAGGAAAACGATGCTACCCTGCAGCAGGAAACCTTAGGGAACCTCGGGGTGAACCTGATTTTCGGGGCTTTCCATTACTTCGATAATCCAAGGACATTAATTGAATCCCTGTACGACGATATAGCCAAGGACAACCTGGAAATTGATATGATCGATTTCAGCGGGCCGGCTTTTTCTTATGTAGACAACAGGCTGATGTCTTTACAGCTGGTGAAAAACAGCATGACCGATGCCGTAATCTTCAATTCCGAAGGCAATAATATGCTTCCCGCAGATGTCCTGTACAAGAAAAATATTTTTGCAGTAAGGGGAAGTTTCAGGCCTGTAACCAAAGTGAATATTGACATGCTCCGCAACGGGCTGGATATGTTCCTGAAAGACGCTGCCTGCACCCATGACGAAACCGAAGTCCTGATTGAAATTACCATTTCCAACCTCAGGGCGGACGGCGACATCAACGAAAGGGATTTTATGGACAGGGTAGATGTTCTTGGGAAATTGGGATATACGGTGATTATTTCCAATTTCTCCGAATACTACAGGCTGATCGATTATTTTGCCACCCATACCAACGGAAACATCGGTGTGGCCATGGGCGTAAACAATATGCTGATGGTATTCGATGAAAAATACTATAACAATCTTTCCGGAGGCATCCTGGAAGCATTCGGGAAATTCTTCCGTAACGGCATGCGGGTATACCTGTATCCTTACAAAGACCCTGAAACCCACGAGCTGCTGGATTCGTCCAACCTGAAAGTGGATGAAAGCCTGAAAGAGCTCTACAAATATTTCAAACACAACAACCGTATCGTAGATATTACCAGCTATAATCCGGAGTACCTGGAAATTTATTCCAGGGAGATCCTGAAGAAAATCGCCTGCAATGTAAAAGGCTGGGAATCCCAGGTACCGGAAGGCGTTGCGGAAATGATCAAAGAGCGCGGGATGTTCGGCTATAAAGAAGAACTTTCCCTAAAACAATTCTCTTAAACCTTAAAAAAAACATTATGTTAGAATTAAAAAAAAGGCTTTCGTCCATCCTTGAAAGTCCGAAACACAATACCGAAGAAAAGCTTGAAAAAGTATGTCATCTTCTGGACCAGGAAATTTCATATTTCAACTGGACCGGGTTTTACTTTAAGAACGGAGATAAAAACGAACTGATCCTGGGCCCTTACGTAGGTGCACCAACGGACCATACCATTATTCCTTACGGAAAAGGAATTTGCGGGCAGGTAGCTATTTCCAACGAAACTTTTGTGGTGCCGGATGTTCATGAGCAGGATAACTACCTGAGCTGTTCCATTGATACCAAAGCGGAAATTGTAGTCCCGATCTTCAAGAACGGGGAAAACATCGGCCAGATCGATATCGATTCGCATACCCTGGATCCTTTTACCAAAGAAGACCTGGAAATGCTGGAGTGGCTGTGCCACGAAGTTTCAAAGATTTTGTAATTGCCTTTCCGTGCATACATACAGCTCCGGTTCCTGATGGACCGGAGCTTTTTATTTAAAACAACATGGAATTAATCCTAATGATGGATGACATTTAGCGGAATAACGGATAAGAAAAGACTTCAGATAAAGAAATCAATGGACTAAAGATTCCACTTCAGCAATAAGGTCTTTGAAATACTGCCCGCATTTTGCCAAATGTGTCCCGTACCAGGAAAATGCTTCGCCGTCCACAATCATGATGGGTTTGTCGGGATAAGTTGCTTTCAATTCTTCAACATGTTTCTCCCTGAACGGGAAAGGCTCGGAGGACAGCATAATGATATCCGTACCGGCGAGGTCCTCTACGGTAATTTCAGGGTACCGTGTCCGGTCTTTAAAGCTGTTTTCAAATCCGATTTCCTGAAGGATATGATGAATAAAAGTATCCGACCCTATAGTCATATATGGATTTTTCCAAATCAGGTAAGCTGCTTTTAACGGACTGTTTATTTGAGCATTTTCCAGCACTTCATAAATTTTCAGGTTGAAAAGCTGGGCTTTTTCCTGTTGGTCGAAAAGGTTTCCCAACGTTTTAAGAAGGTAATAATTATCCTCTACCGTTTCTACATGGGTAACCACCACTTTAAACTCCTCCATCAGGGCTTCTACCTGGTCTTTGGTGTTTTCTTCCTTATTGGCGATGATCAGGTCCGGCTTCAGGCTTCTGATCTTTTCCAGATTCAGGTTTTTGGTTCCGCCTATAACAGGGATATTGTTTACCTGACCTTCCGGATGGATGCAGAATTTTGTTCTTCCGGTAATCTCGTTTTCTGTCAGGCCTAAATCAAACAGTGCCTCAGTGATCGAAGGCACAAGGGAAATAACATTCATATTTTGGGACTTTGCCTAAAATTACAAAAGTTTTCCGGTTAGGAAAAGTCCGGCAACGGTAAAATAGATGATCAGTCCCGTTACATCCACAAGGGTGGCTACAAAAGGAGCGGAAGAGGTAGCAGGGTCCAGCTTGAGTTTTTTCAGAGCAAAAGGAATCATGGATCCTGAAAGGGTCCCCCAGAGTACAATGGCAATCAGTGAAACGGAAACGCTCAGCCCTACATATACCCAATAGATCCCGTAGTCAAACAAACCTATTTTCTGCCAGAGCATGATGCGTATAAATCCTATCACGCCCAATATAGCGCCCAGGCACAATCCTGAGACAATTTCTTTTTTCATGACGTACCACCAGTCTTTCAGGGTGATTTCCTGCAGGGCCATCGCACGGATGATGAGTGTGGCAGCTTGTGAACCGGAATTTCCGCCACTCGAAATAATCAGCGGGACAAATAATGCCAGCACCACGGCCTTTTCAATTTCTTTGTCAAAATACCCCATGGCGGAAGCGGTAAGCATTTCCGAAATGAACAGGATGATCAGCCAGGTAGCCCTTTTACGAATCATTTCAGTCCATGACGTATGGGTGTAGGGAAGATCCAGTGCGTCAAGTCCCCCGAACTTCTGGATGTCTTCCGTATTCTGCTGTTCGATCTGGTCTAAAATGTCATCAATGGTGACGATGCCTACCAGAACACCGTTTTCCGTAATAATAGGGAGTGCGCCGCGGTCATATTTTTCAAAGTAGGTCACAGCATCTTCCTTTGTGGTGGTGGTGGTGATCGCTACAAAGTGGTTGTCTGTAATTTCTGAAATGGGAGTTTCTTCTTCGGCAAGCAACAGGGTGCCGATAGCAATATCATCAATGAGGCGGTTCCTTTCATCCACTACATAGAGATAATTCATGGTTTCCACCTTTTTTCCTACCTTTTTGATCTGCTGGAGGCACCGCTGTACCGTCCATTCCTTCCGGATCTGGATATAGTATGGTGTCATCAGACGCGCAATGGAATCCGAATCATAGCCTAACAGTTTCAGGGCAATCCGTCTTTCCTGAGGATTCAGGTGATTGATGGAATACTTGATCAGTTCATCCGGAAAGTCTTCAAACAGGGCCGTACGGTCATCCGGTGTCATGGCGTTGAGGATCTCCGAAACTTCATCGCTTCCTATACTTCGGATGGTTTCTTCCTGGAAGTCAGGATTGAGGTGGGAGAAAACTTCTGCCTTGTACTGCTTTGAAACCTTCAGGAATGCCAACAGCCTTTCGTCAGCAGGAAGGTTGCTGAGCGTTTCGGCAATATCGGCAGGATTAAATATGATTTCGTCTCTGGAATTCAAAGCTTGGAATTTTTAGATACGCAAAAATAATTCAAATTTTTAGAACTGGGCAACAATGGCGAAGATTTAAGGATTAATTAAAGGTTTGAGGAAGGAACTGCAAAGAAAAACAATTCCCGGCCACCTACGATATCCAATACAAAGAACACCTGCTCTACGCAGGTGTTCCGGATTAATTGAAAATATTTACTATTGAAATCAAGGTTCTATGCAGGCATACGGACGGCACACCCCATTGCAGCACCATCCTGTAGTGCAGGGATTGTGGTAAATGTCGGAGCATCTTTGGATGGCTCCGCCGTTAACGGCTTTCTGTGCTTCCCGCGTAAGTTTTTTCAGATTTTTCATTGGATTTTTTTAGTTTGTTTTTAATAAAGTTAGATTTTGCCGGCGACATGAGCAGCCGGCAAGCTCCTATTAAGGTTCCAGGCATGCCTGTGCCACACACATCCTGTTGCAGCACCATCCTATAACACAGTCTGAATTGTCGATGCATTTGTTACGGTCTCCGCCGTTAATGCTTTTCTGTGCTTCCCGCGTAAGTTTTTTTAAATGTTTCATTGGATTTAGTTTGTTTCTGGTTACACTTCAGGACAAGAGTAAAGGACACATACGCGCTGGCAGCAGGAACCGCCAGGACATTGATAATTTTCGGTACATCTTTGGAGGCCGCTGCCGTTGATGGCTTTCTGCTCCGCTCTGTTGAGCTTCTTTAAATTTTTCATATTGTTTTGGATTAATGTCCAGCCAAGATAATAAAAATTTTTTGTTATTCGCTGAAATGTGACTTGGAAAAGTTACGTAAAGTAATGGTTATCAATAGTCGGATGTGAGTTTTCCGGCTGCCGGACGGCGATTGAAGGCGATGAGTAAAGAAGAAAAAATATTTTTGATGAGGAAATGGAGGCCGGATCGATTTTAAAATCCTGTCTCTTCCGAAGGCTTGATTTTTTTAAGGCTTTTCAGGATATCCTTGATAGCACCATTGGTCCCGATTTTAATGGAATTTTCAGCTGATCCCAGAAGGCGCATGTTCTTGCGGTAGGTATCATAATCGCTTTCGGTAATAAAATTACCCTCCGAATCGTACAGCTTCATGCTGACCACCACCTGGTTGGAAAAAACGTATTTTCCAAGTCCTACCTTGAAGTATTTTACTTTGGGAACCACCGCAAAATCTGCATTATTATTAAGGCAGTAATCGGATATGGTCTGCTTGTCGATGCTGTCGAAAGGGATCTGGGTTTCGGTTTTGAGCATTTTATTCCTTCGATATCCGCTGAGGTTATCTGATACCGCATTAAAGAACGCATAATTCGTGGGTTCTTTAATCTCTTCAATATCAGGTTCTACCTCCGGATTGAAATACAGCACCTTCCTTATTTTGTCATCTGCTGTTTTCTGAGCTTTTGCATAAGAAGTGCCAATAATAATGAATGATGCGAAGGCCGTAAGGAATATAATTTTTCTCATTTGTAACTGTATGCAAAATTACTGCCTTTTCATGAATTGCCATATAGTTTATTAAGAAATATTTAACACTTTTTTCTATCAGTTTTGATTTACGGCATCAATAATGTTTGCGGAATGGAAAAATAGTTGTACTTTTGCAGCCGTTACATAATAATCATTAAACAATATTGGAATGTACTTAACAACAGAAAAAAAAGCAGAAATTTTCGCAAAGCACGGGAAATCTGCACAGGACACAGGAAGTGCTGAAGGACAGATTGCTCTTTTCACTTTCAGAATCAATCACTTATCTCAGCACCTTAAAGCTAACCGTCATGACTTCAACACAGAAAGATCTTTGGTGAAACTGGTAGGTAAGAGAAAAAGTTTATTAGATTATCTTAAGAAAAAAGATATCGAAAGATACAGAGCGATTATCGCTGAACTGGGTCTGAGAAAATAATCTATACAAGATTTTTAAAGAAGCAACTTCGAAAGAGGTTGCTTTTTTTATGCTCATGAAGGTATATTCAATAGATATCAAGCGTATATCCAAGACAAAAAAATGCTGGCTCACCTTATTGAAATACCAAGCGATGGACCCTTTTCATAAGGATTTTGATCCCGATACGCCCTTTTATCCAAATAATTACATTAAATTTGCACACGAATTTTAGACGAAATATAATCATTAAAAGCACTCAATACGGAGTGCAACACAAACAATTTATGAGTGTACCTCAAGCAATTACAGAGCTGATTACTCTTGCAGACGGCAGAGAAATCACTATTGAAACAGGAAAATTAGCTAAACAGGCTGACGGATCTGTTGTCGTAAAAATGGGCGGAACAATGCTTTTAGCAACTGTTGTCGCAAATAAAGAAGCCAACCCGGGTGTAGATTTTTTACCGTTAACGGTAGACTACAGGGAAAAGTTTTATGCAGGCGGTAAAATCCCTGGGAATTTCTTCAGGAGAGAAGCGCGTCCTTCCGATCAGGAGATCTTAACGATGCGTTTGGTGGACAGGGTGTTAAGACCTTTGTTCCCGGAAGATTTCCATGCGGAAGTACAGGTTATGATTTCCCTGATTTCTTACGACGGACAGTCGATTCCGGATGACCTTGCCGGTCTTGCGGCATCATCAGCGATTGCCATTACCGATATTCCTTTCAACGGACCGATGTCTGAAGTAAGGGTGGTAAGGATCAATGGTGAGCTGTCTATCAACCCGAACTATGCAGATCTTAAAGAGTCCGACCTTGATATCATGGTAGGAGCCACTAAAGACTCTATCGTAATGGTAGAAGGGGAGATGAGAGAAATTACTGAAGCTGAAATGCTGGAAGCCATCCAGTTTGCCCATGCTGAAATCAAGAAGCAGGTAGAAGCTCAGGAGAGATTAGCCGAAAAAGTAGGTAAATCTTTACCGAAAAGAGAATATAACCACGAAAACCACGATGAAGCCATCCGTGAGAAAGTGTGGAAAGAAACGTATGATAAAGTATACGAAGTTGCTAAAACACCTTCAGCAAAAGAGGAGAGAGGAGAAAAGTTCAAAGCGGTTCTTGATGAGTTTTTAGCACAGTATGTGGATCATCCGGAAGAGCTTGAAAGAGTGACTCCGTTCGCCAAAGTATATTACCACGATGTGGAAAAAGAGGCGATGCGTAACATGATCCTGAATGACAAAATCCGTCTGGACGGACGTGATCCTGAAACCATCAGACCGATCTGGAGCGAAATCGATTACCTTCCTGGAGCACACGGTTCCGCAATCTTTACCAGGGGGGAAACCCAGTCTTTAACCGCTGTAACGTTGGGATCCATTAAGGATGCCAATATGGTGGACAGTGTTATGGTTAACTATGACGAGAGATTCTTCCTTCATTATAACTTCCCACCGTTCTCTACCGGTGAAGCAAGGCCTCTAAGAGGAACTTCCAGAAGAGAAGTAGGACATGGTAACCTGGCTCAGAGAGCTTTGGCTAACATGATTCCTGAAGAAAACCCGTATACCATCCGTATCGTTTCCGATATCCTGGAATCCAACGGTTCATCTTCCATGGCAACGGTTTGCGCCGGAACCCTGGCGTTGATGGATGCCGGTGTTCAGATTGCCAAGCCGGTTTCCGGAATTGCAATGGGATTGGTAACCGATGTTAAAACAGGAAAATTCACGGTACTTTCCGATATCCTGGGTGATGAAGACCACCTTGGGGATATGGACTTTAAAGTGACGGGAACAGCAGACGGAATCACCGCGTGTCAGATGGACATCAAGATCCAGGGGCTTTCCATGGACATTATGGAGAAGGCGCTGATGCAGGCTAAAGACGGAAGACTTCATATCTTAAATAAAATCACGGAAACTATTGCACAGCCGAGAGAAGATGTGAAACCTCACGCACCGAAAATGGTGATGATGGAGATCCCTAAAGACTTCATCGGAGCAGTAATCGGGCCTGGAGGGAAAATCATCCAGCAGATGCAGAAGGATACGGATACCGTTATTGCTATTGAAGAAGTGGGCGAAATCGGAAGGATTGAGATTTCCGGGGTTAGCAGAGAGAAAATCAATGAAGCGATCGCGAAAATCAACGAAATCACATTCGTACCAGTTGTAGGCGAAGTATACAATGGTAAAGTGGTAAAAGTAATGGACTTCGGAGCTTTCGTAGCCATTGCCAAAGGTACGGAAGGACTGCTTCACATTTCTGAAATCGAATGGTCACGCCTGGATAAGGTGCCTTACAATGAAGGGGATGAAGTGGAAGTGAAATTCATGGGTTACGATGACCGTAAGAAAATGAAGCTTTCAAGAAAAGTATTGTTACCAAGACCTCCAAAACCGGAAGGACAGGGAAGGCCGGAGCGTTCTGAACGATCTGACAGGCCTAACAGACCTGAAGGGCAGAGAAGGCCGGAAGGACAAAGAAGACCTGAAGGAGATAGAGAAAGAAGGCCTGAAGGAGAAAGAAGACAGGACAGGGAAAGAAGACCTGAAGGCGACCAGCCTCAGGGAGACCAGAACCCATCATCAGAAGAAGCATAAGATTCTTAACTGAAATATAATACATCCCTCAATTTTTTTGAGGGATTTTTTGTTTTCAGGAAATATTTATCCTGCTTATTATTGCAGCACCTGGAGCGGTATAGTTCATTTCCGTGAGGATTCAAACAGTATTGTTATTAAAAGGCAATTAAAACCCTCCTCCTGAACTTTGCTTTTAAGATGCGGTTATTATAGTACATTCAGCAGGACTATAGCGCCCAATGAAAAAAGCAATTGAATTTCAATTCATTGAAATAGGATGGTACAGTATTTTTTCGTACATTTGTAAAACAAATAAAAAGGTGTAAACCTTCTTTTCTCTGTAACGGTTTAGAATTTCCATTTTTCTTCATTCGGTTTTTGTTTGTACAGCTGACGGATTTTAATACAGTTTCGTTTGATTTTACGGCAATAAGCAGGACAGTAAAGCAGTACACCGCTTTTTATTTCTTTTCGGAAGACGAAAATTTTTATCAGAAACAATTAAATTTTATTATAATATATGGCGGATTCTTTCTCTAAAAAAGAAAATTTTAAGAAAAAAGTTCAAAAAGCAAAAGAAAAAGCTCAGAAACGTGAAGAGCGTAAGACGAGCAACAACAAAGGCAAAAGCCTTGATGACATGCTGATGTACGTAGATGCGAACGGTCAGCTGACTTCCACACCACCGGATAACACCGAAAGAGCTGAAATCGATCTGGATAACATCCAGCTGGGTGCTGCTCCTATTGAGGCGGAAGAAATCAGAAAAACAGGAATTATTACCTTCTTCAGCGAAAAAGGCTATGGTTTTATCACGGAAGACAAATCGAAAGAAAATGTATTCTTCCACAGTAACAACTGTACTGAAATGGTGAAGAAAGGGAATAAAGTATCATTCGAGAAGGAAAGATCCCCGAAAGGATTTTCTGCGGTTGATATCAAACTGGTTAAATAATCAATACTTTTACACCCATATAAAATAAAGCTTCGAAAGAAGCTTTATTTGTTTGTATACAGTCCCTCCCGGATGTTTACCAGGATTTTTGCAGTCTTTTCCAAATCCGGAGTTTCGGGAAGCCGGGAAGTTGAATAGTGGTGCTCAATGGACCGGATGAGATCCTCCGCTTTTTTCATTACATCCTCATACGAACGGTTGCCGGCTTTGATGTCAAGGAGTTCGTCCCGATTAGCTACACGGATATCCAGCGAATCGGTCTTAAAAATCTGTTCGCAGGATTGCAGCAAACGGATGGTGTGCATCATATTCTTGCTGTCGTAATTCTGTCCGTGCTTCCGGTTCACCTGGTAGCGCTCCTCATTCCTTTCCGAGACCCACTTCCAGTATTCGCGGTAGTCTTTGCAGTACGTGGAATAGGCATCAAGGTTACAGAACAGGTACGCCAGCGGCTTTTCCTCTTTCGGCACCGATGATACAGAAACCTGGTTGGCTTCTTCATGCCGGATGATCCCTTTGTAACCGAGATCCCCGGACTCATCATAAAAAAGCGCAAACATGCCTTTGGTATGATCAATGCTGACAAGTCCGCATTTTTCCTGTAGAAGCCCGCGTTGTCCTCTGTAATAACATTCCCGCAGCCACTGACGCAACGGTACCGAACCCTGATCGTGCAGGACATAGCAAAAATCCATAACCGATTTTCTTTCTTTGTCTATAGGATTCACAATCTTTTTATTCAGGCCTTTTGCCTTTTTGATCTGTGAAATGGCATATCCTGCAAAGGTATCTTTACACAATTTCGACAGGAAATCTTCCGGCTTCAGAAGATCCATCAGCGGATGTTTCTGAAGGATGCATTCTTCCGGACTGGCCAGGACTTCCAGGATATTCGGATTGTTTTTCTGCAACAGTTCTATAAACCTCCCGATTTCGTAATAGGTAATGTCGTTCGTTTCATTGGACACCTGCGGCACGTAATTCAGCCCGAAAAAATCTTCTTTCGGCAGATAATACACGCCCCGGATATCGGTATCGGAATTTTCCGTCGCCAGCCCGAAAGCCCGGCTGCCGGAGATGGCTTCGAAGAGGATTAGGTTTTTGGTTTTGAGAGTGGAAATGATCATGATCTAAATATGAATGATAGCACCTGGTTTAGCTGTTTTTAATCGGTCAATAATTTCGAGTGCATCTTCATGCTTACTGCATGGTATTCGTATTTTATTAGGTGGTTTATTAATTCCATTTTCAACAATATAATTACCTGCAATAGCTATTTTAATCTGAAGTGTCCCTAATATTTTTGGTCTTACTATTTTCATTTTTAAATAATCAAATCTATTATAACTCTGCGTATGTGATCTCTCAATAATAGCAAATATTAAATATATCAATAATTATTGATAAGAATTATCTTAATTCAATTCATATCTACCAATGTTTGTAATTCCTTGATATCAATATTAATATTATATATAGAAGTTAATTTAAATTTTAAAAAATATTTCTTAAAAACTCCCTATATTCCCCACGAATCCCCAATTCCTTTTCCACAAACAATTCCTTCCTCAGGCAATCCACCGCTTCCTTCGTTACCGGATTAAAACCCGGCTTCAGGACTTCTTTATTATAAATCCCGACGCCGCGTTTCTGCCATAATGGAAGCGTGTTGTAATTAATGCCGTACTTAAATAGCAGTTCATTTTTTTCGGTCTGGGTCATTTTTTCGATCTTTCGGGTGGCCTGCTTTGCGGTGTAGCCGTTATTCCGTAAAGTCCAATAACAATAGGCGGAAAGGGAATTCCGGTGTGCATCTTCCTGCCGCCAGCAGAAATAATCCAGCAGCATTTCCCGGTTGGGAATCGCTATGGTACGGCAATCGAAGACGCAGAGTTCCTGAAACTGCAGGCTGAAAAAGGCGCTGGCTTCACCGGACAGTACAGAATTCAGTTTGCGGGTTTTCCTGCTGAAGGTCTGGTCGTCTTGATCAATCAGCAAAGAAATTTCATCGCTTTGGGTATAACCATAGAGGACTTTAAAACCGGTATTAAAAAGATGCTTTGCCGTATCAATCATTGCTTTACCAAATCTTTCATCAAACGGTTTTTCCAGCGTAAGTTTTTCTTTGGTCAGTTTCGTAAAGCCTTTTCCGTCCAGCCGTACGACGATATAATTTCCGGGGAGGATAAACTGTTCCGAAAGGCTTTCGTTTTTGCGCATGACGGCTTCTGTTTCTTCAAATTTCATAAGGACAGATTTCAAAAGTGTTATTGACGATTTTAACGGTGAATATTTTATCAAAGCCTTCTTCAAATCCAGGCTTTTCCAGGTCTTTGTATTTGGCTTTTATTCCGATTTCATTGATGGCCTCTTTTCGGTTCAGGTTTCTTTCCAGGCAATCCTGAATGCTGCTTTCAAAAAAATATCCGATGATTTCATATTGATTTTGTTTTGCAGATTCTATATACTTTTTACGGCTTTCCCGGGTGACATTCGTATTGTCGATCACCATTTTCGACTGGGTTTCAAAGGCATACTGCAACAGTTTGTTTTCTTTATTCCGTGTATTCAGCAGGTCCATGCTTATCCTTAAGTGCGAATTGAAAAAAAGCTCCTTATAGAAGGAACTTTTTCCGCTTGCAGGAATTCCGGTGAAGATGATCATTTCCATAATTTAATTTTTAATACAGCTTGCCATGGTAGCTTCCACCTTCTCCGTATCGAAGACACAAAGTCCGGAATACCAGGCAGTATTGGCTTCAATAACTACACTCCTTATATATAGGAGACGATGCGACAGGATTTTTTCGTGTGTTTTTTTTAATTCATGAGTATTTCCCTAAACACATTCTCCATCTTAGTCTTATCCGGATTCCCGCTTTTCAGGCATTTGGATCTTTCTTCATTCTCTCTGATCATGTCCTCCAGCCATCCGAAAAGGTCCCAGTCATTCGGATGGTCATACGATTCTCCTTTAGTTGCTTTTAAGGCGATTAAATTTTCTATCTTCATTCTCGTGGCATCATCCGTCAGTACCAGCAATTCGCTGAACAAGACCGGCGGGATGGTACCTTTTTCTGCGATCCATTTTCCGGTCAGGGCCGTGCGGAGGCAATAAAAATAGCTTTTCAGCTTTACTTCATCGTTCCGGCAGGCATCCAGGTATTTCTTGCTCATGCTGAGGTAATGATAGGAAACGGCTATTGGGGAGAAGCATTCATCGGCCAAAGGCTTAAACAGCCTGTAGAATTTCTCGTTTTTCAGATATACGATCGGCGAATAGAACCAGCTCAGCAAAGCGGCATTTGACTTCAGCAGAAGGTGAAAAGTCTTCCGAAGATCCCAGCCGGATCCATCGAGATCATCTTCTGTCATGAAGGTAATCGTTTCATCCTTATCCCAGGGGGAAAGGTACCAGTCTTTTTTGTGGCGGTAGATAAATCGGATATCGTAATCGCTGTCAGGCGAAGCAAAACCCCACGCCCTGCTTCCGGATTCTACGGCAAGAAGTATTTCTATGCCGTGTTTTTCCTCAACCTCCTTTAGTTTTTCTAATATTTTAGGTGTCATTGTTGCATTATATGGTACAAAATAAAAGGCATGCTGCGCAGTCTTTTTGCGCAGACTGTTTTTTATTTTTTGTCCTGAAGTTTAAAGCACACTTTTCCAGACTTCCTATGTTTAAAGGCAGGAAAAAGCATCAAAAACATTGAGGCTTGTCGGTATCTGCTTCATCAGATCAGCTTACGGATCCATCCTTGCTTCATTTATTTACGAAGACGGAAGGAAGACTTTCCATAAAATCTTTTAATCTTTTCAACATCGAAATAATCATCTGAAATACTGAACATTATTATATAAATACCATTTGAATGAACATCACAATCTGGGAGTTTAAAAATATTCTTTTCACCCGGTTTGTATACTTAATGGTTTAAGTTTATCATCATTACATTATTTAAGTGGCAGAATGAATTTTCAGGAAAAGGGTCAGTAGTTTTTATGATGTCAGTGGTATAATTTGTTTTAATGAATGATAAATCAAGTTAAAAAATTCAGCACATCAAAATCTTTTGTACGATAATTGCAAGTACCCTATTATCACCAATTTAATTACAACAATATGAAAAAGTTAATCGTAGCAGCAGCATTGATAGCAGGCGGTTTTATCACGGTATCTGCGCAGACAACACCCAAAACCAATACCGGAACGATGAACAGCGGTACAGGAACGATGAACAATGGTACTAATGGTATGTTAAACAGCAACAGTACATTGAATACAGGAACCACAGGAACCCTCAACACCGGAACCAATGGTATACTAAACAGTAACAGTACATTAAATACCGGAACCACAGGAACCCTCAATACCGGAACGAATGGCACGTTAAACAGCAATAGTACATTGAATAACGGAACTACCGGAACCATGAACACTAATGGTACCCTGAATAACGGTACCGGACCTTTAAAAACAGGAACCAACAGTCCTGTAAAATACGGAACAAGCGGTACACTCAATACCAGTGGAACGGTGAATACCGGTACAAACAGATAAGCAAGCACTGTAAACCAGTAAACATAAAAATCCTGAAAATTTTCAGGATTTTTATGTTTTTAAGAATTTGCTAATTTGGACTGGTGCCAGAAGTTTTGCCTCTCCTCATAACCTTTTTAATCAGATCTTATAAGCTGAACATTCCCGTGAAGCTGTCTTTCTCCAGCTTATCCAGAGAAAAATCAAAATCGGCTTCCTCTTTCAGGGAAACGGTTTCTGCGCCCAGTTCCTGCACCAGCTGGTTAAAGGATACCGGTTCATACCATTGCTGGTATAATGCATTCGTTGCCATGCAGGAAACTTCGTTGTTCCCGGAAACGTGGGAATGTCCCGCTCCGAAATTCAGCAGTACAAAGCACTGCCGCCCGTCTTTCGGCATGAACAGTCCTAAAATGGTCTGTTTCTGGACAGATTGGCACCTGGCCTCTGCAAAAAGGCTGTTCGGGTTCATCATATAGTCGTATGAAATACCGTCACCTTTTCCTATGATGATTTTATATCCACAGTCGGGACTGCCGTTGAAAACATTATTCATGACTAGTGTAGGCTCTGCAAAGTTTCTGTCGGCATAAAGATATTCCACGGCTCCGCTAGGTGCATTGGTCATATCCCCTGAGTACATCAGCTGGCCTCCGTGTTGTTTATAAGCTGCATTCCAGCCGATCTTTCCGGCAATGTTCAGCCCGGAAAGGTCGAGGTCATGGGCTCCCCACGAATTTTCCCAGTAAATCCCGACAGCCAGCCTCTCTCCATAGAATCTTGTCCCGGACGGGATATTGCCTACGAACATTTTTTCCGAAGCAGGCAATGCAAATTCAACTCCTTCAGGGAAGTAAAACTTTTTGCCGGAAAGGTTATATTTTGACTGTAAAAAACGTAGAATAAAATGATAGTTCTGTTCATTCACTGAACTAGCCGCTGATTTTTTTGTCCACGATTTTCCGTTCCGGATCCTGTATACAAAAGTATCCTGGCCATACATCCTTGAATAACATGCAGACAATGCTCTGAATAAAGCAAACGGGGTAGCATGTTCCAGCCAGTGCAGGTCACTGTTTTCCAATGCAATATTCGTTGCAGTGTTCAGCGGGTTTGAAACCAAAGGCTGATGATGTACCTTAGATAGCTTAGAAATTTTGTTCACTGTTTTCGCAGCTCTGTTTTTGTAGGCTAGAAACAAAGGTTTGAAGCGGTTGAAAATCTGAGCCAGTTTTTCAGTTCCGAAACTTTCAAAGAGATAGGATGGATTAAAGTTGCTCTGCTTGATCCTGTTGATCAAATCATCATTTTTGATCAACAGTGTTTCCCGTGTTGTCTTATAAATCACATACCGGAAAAATTCAACCGGGTCTTCAGGATATATATTGTAACGGTCAGCGATCTTTATCACGGCTTCTTTGTTCCTTATGTTTTCTTTTCCCGTAAAATCATACTCCAGGTCATGATAAAGCACAGACAGCAGATCATCTACCGTATCTTCCTTCAGGGCAATGCCCGACCTAAGCAGGGAAAGGCATTTTTCCGTCATTTCTGATGGAGTATATCCTTTAATGACTTTAAAATTCAATTTTACATCCGGGACATTGAACAGACCGGCAGGAATATACATTTCGCTCTGAAAATGACTTCCATAAGTGGAAATATAATTCCTGATCTGATCAAACAACAGCTCAAATCTTGTGCTTTCCCTGATCTTCTGCCAGGATTTATAAAAGGTTCTGTTCAGATCGTTTCCGTTCAGCTTTTCTTTGGTGTAGTGGGAAATGATTTCTCTTCTTGCCCACACGGCACCAGGTTCGATGATATATCCATCTTCCGAAATAAAAGCTTCTGCATCAGATTCTTTTGCCAGTACCGCATTAAATAATCGTAGTGTTTTCATTGTTTTAAAAATAAGTGAGGAGTAGGTTCATTAAAGTGAATATACAGGAACTCCTTTTACCTATCATCTATAAAAGGCGGGGAGTATATCCGATTATAGGAACTCCCTTTGCCTTGTACCTTTGAGGAGCAGGCAGGACTCGAACCTGCGACACACAATTTACAGGAACTTCCTGTGCCAATGGCGGAAAGTATCTGTTGCTCTACCATCTGAGCTACTGCCCCTGCTTTATGAAAGGTTTTCATAAGCCCCGCAGACTTTCACGTCTGCAAGGCCGGTCATTAGTTTTATGTTAGTTTATGCTTTTCTGAATTTCTTCTTTTTCTTCCACGGCGCATTTTTCTGTACGTCTCCCGCCATAATACACCCGTAAGGCATCACTTCATCCAGGACTTCACACAATCCGTATTCTTCGATCTGAGCCCTTACGTTCTTTGCACTTTTATAGGCGGTCGGAAGTTCGGAAATATCGATTTCATTGGTGAAGAAACGGACATCCAGTCCCTGGGTTTCCTCTGCAAAAACCTCTTCAATGGTCTTATGGGCCAGTGATTTTTTATGCTGTGTCCTGCTGAAGTTCCTTCCGGCTCCGTGCGGTGCAAACCCCAGGTTCCTTTCATTGGTTGTTCCTTTCACGATCAGTACCGGTTCCGCCATATTCAACGGGATCAGTCTTGGTCCGGTAATGTCCGGCAGGAACTTATCATCCAGCGGCGTGGCTCCTTTCGCATGGTAGAACAGGTCGCCATCTTTGAAGACAAAGTTATGCTCGTTCCAGTACCGGTCCTGTTGCTCAACGGCCAGTTTGTTCAGAACGGCATCGTGAATCGAGGTATGGTTCTCTTTGGTCCACGCTCTGATCAGCTGCAGCGCTTCCCAGTACGATTTTCCTTCTTCGGTATCATATGGGATCCAGGCGTTTTCTTTCAGGGTTTCCGGTGAAAGATCCATCCTGAACCTGTTGGCTACTTTCATTCCTTTATCATACAGGGCGGCGCCCGGAGCTCTTGATCCGTGATGGGTGACTAACATGGTATTTCCGGTGTTTTTTGAGATTCCGACAAATAGGAAATGGTTTCCGTCGCCCTGCGTTCCCATATGCGAACGGGCAATGCTGATGAGTTTTTCGTCATTCAGGAAGTCATTTTCCCTGAATGCATCCATCAGTGCCTGCGACATCGGCATCTGTTCCCCTCTTGGCCTTCCTCCATATCCGAAATGCGTTACCGAATGGGCGGCATCCAGCACAGCCTTAGGATCTGCTTTCCCGAAGTCCGTCAGCATTACCGAACAGCAGATATCCGCGCTGTGGAATCCCGGGTGGATCGCATTTTTTGCAACTACGACACCGCCTACAGGAATGTTTCCGACAGGGCCGGTAGGACAGGCGTCCGGCATAATGGCTCCTCCGGTCAGGGTAGGCGTTTTCATCAGCACGTTCATGGTGTTGATTACTTTTTCCACATTATCGGTTTCATTTTCATGTTCAGCCCTGATATTAATAATAAAATCTTTGGGCGTTTCATGGAGCGGAAGCTGTTCCGGCTGTTTGAACTGTTCCAGGTATGTGGTAATCTGGCTCTCGTCCAGCTGATGATCATTGATGTACTGAATCGCATCCTTAAACCATTGCGCAGGTCTGTAACCGCGTTCGATTAAATGATTTCCGTTGAATTCCATTTTGTTTTTCATTTTGATAGTGCAAAGTAAATATGCAAGTGTGCAATGTTTTTGCGCAGATGATTTTTTTTAATTATTTTTACCGGAAGCGGGTACATAACAGACGCATCATGTAGATTTGCTCATTGCTCATTGCTCATTGCTTATTGCTCATTGCCCCAAATATCAACGCTTATGTTACCAGAACAATTAAAAAACGCACCGGAAACCATTCAGTTCACAGAGGTTATTGCCTATATTGATGAACACTACGATTTTACCCCTTCAAAATTTACCAACGGCAATACCGTTAATGAAGCCGGCCAGAATAACGGTTCCTGCAAGGTATTCAGCTTTGCCCGGCTGAACGGTCTCTCAAAAGAAGAGACCCTTAACCTGTTCGGGGAATTCTACCGTGAGGATGTCCTGAAAAACCCTGAAGGAACCGACCACCAGAACATCCGGAATTTCATGGAGTACGGCTGGGACGGAATTGCCTTTGAAGGAAAAGCTTTGCATCGTAAATAAGTGATGTACCCTTAAAAGAGTTGTTAAACCTCATAGGTTTTAAAAACCTATGAGGTTTGGAGGAACACCTCCTGTTATTACACCCCGCGTGAGGGATGGGCAGGGCCCGACTGTAAGGAGGGGTCTTTGGCGCGGCGCAAAGCGCCGCGCCAAAGACCGGAACGAAGTGAAGCCCGAAACAGCCCGGCCCGAAAAGCAATGGCCTCCACCAGGCCTGAGGGACACGCCCAAATTGTTAACACCGAAACCATGTCATCCAATAAAAACGCCCTGATCCGCTACAAGACCCTGGACCGCTGTCTGAAGAACAGGTACAGGAAATATACCCTTGAAGATCTGATCGATGCCTGTTCGGAAGCCTTATTTGAATTTGAAGGCAAAGAATCTTACGTCAGCAGGCGGACCGTACAGCTGGACCTTCAGAATATGCGGAGCGAAAAGTTCGGCTATGAAGCACCGATTGAAGTCTACGACAGGAAATACTACCGCTACAGCGATCCCGATTACAGCATCCACCATATTTCCGTGAATGAAAGCGATCTGAAAGCCATGAACAATGCAGTACAGATCCTGAAGCAGTTCAAGGATTTCTCCATGTTCAAGGAGATGAACGGGGTCATCCAGAAACTGGAAGATTCCATCCATTCCACCCATCAGAAATCAATTATACACCTCGATAAGAATGAACAGCTCCGGGGACTTGAACATATTGATATCCTGTATGAAAGCATTGCAGGCAAAAAAGTGTTGCGCATCCTCTATAAAAGTTTTACGGCCAGGGAAGCCAACAGCTTTACGGTCCATCCGCAGCTGTTGAAAGAATACAATAACCGATGGTTCCTCATCTGCCTGTACAAAGGTAAAATTTACAATTTGGCCTTAGACAGGATGGAAGATATACAGACGGATGAACAAGCTGCTTACATTGACCATCATCTGGATGGCGACGATTATTTCAAAGATGTGATAGGCGTTACGGTATCCGAAACCCTGAAGCCCAAGAATGTGGTTTTTTTCGTGGATGCGTCCAATACGCCGTATGTAAAAACCAAACCATTGCATAGCAGCCAGGAAATCATCAGCGAAACAGAAGAAGGAACATTGTTTAAAATCTGTGTACAGGTCAATTACGAACTGGAGCGACTGCTTCTGGGTTTCGGAGACTGCCTGATCGTTCACCAACCGAGAAAGCTGAGGTTGAGGCTGCAGGAAAAATTCAGAGCGGGAAGCCGGAATTATAATAAGCTGGAAATAGAGAATGAGCGATAAATGATGAGTAATGGGTAATGAGTAATGAGTAATGAGGAGATTGTTAGTATACTGATCGGTGTTTATCGTGTTATAGTGCTTCGTTATTGATGATATGTCTGGATTTTGAGAAATTGGCGTGGAAATTGTAATGGATACTGAATAAAAATCAAATTATGAGATCACGAATCCTTAAAGCCGCGGTAGCTATTGTAGCACCGATTGTTATCGAATACATAGTTAAAAAGATATCAGAAAAACTGGACAAAAAACAGGAAGATGCCAGACAGATCCCTGTTCAGAGCTAAGTTGTACTGAATTGATTACAAAAAAGAGGCGCATCTCAAATGTGCCTCTTTCTTGTATTAAACAAAATCATAAATACCGTTTTTCCATCCCAATACCTTGGAAGAATCTGCCCTGAGCCAGTTCTTAAGAATCGTAGCATATACCTTCCTGAAATCCTCCGAATAAATAAGGTCTCCTTCGTTGAGCTTTTGCAGGTCAGGAAGCGGATTCAGCAGGCCTTTTTTCTTCAGCCCGCCGCTGATAAAAAACATCTGGTTGGCTGTCCCGTGATCTGTCCCGTTGCTGGCATTCTGGGCTACCCGGCGCCCGAATTCAGAAAAGGTCATCAGCATGATTTTATCGAATAAACCATTGCTCTTTAGATCTTTGACGAAGGATTGCACCGATGCATTGATGTCATCAAAAAGTTTTTGCTGGCGGTCATTCTGGTTTACATGCGTGTCGAAACTGCCTACGGAAAGATAATATACCCTGGTGTTGATGTCAGATTTAATCAGTGAAGCTACCGTTTTGAAATCTTTTCCCAGCTGGGAACCGGGATAGGTCTGGTCAGTCTTCTTCGTCTGGCTTTCTTTGAATATATACCCTGCATTATTGATGGTAGAGCCCAGAGTCTGATACAGGTAAGATACCGTTTCATCATCATGGTGATGATCATACAGTGATGTAAAGTATTTTTCCTGGCTGGTCTGGTACAGTCTTTTAGGATCTTTAAATGCAAAAGCCTTGTTGTTTTCTCCTTTCAGGGCCAGGCTCAGCATATCGTCAACTTCCAGGGCCTGAGTAGGGCGTTCGCAGCGGTAGCATTCCTCATCAAGGTATCTGCCGAGCCATCCCGTATCCAGGTACTCATTGCTTTTGCTGGCCGACTGCCAGATATCCATGCTCCTGAAGTGTGATTTGTCGGGATCCGGATAACCGACATTGTTCAATACGGAGAGTTCACCATTGTCGTACAGTTCTTTGAAATAAGCAAGGGAGGGATGGATGCCCGCTTCATCATTCAGCGCCAGTGAGTTCTGTATGGCAATACTTTTCCGGTCCCTGAAATAAATGTCGTTCCGTACGGGAATAATGGTATTCAGCCCGTCGTTTCCACCGGTAAACTGAAGGACAACCAGTATTTTGTCATCTGCTTCCAGGGCATTATCAAGCGTCATGGCTTTCAGGAAATTAGGCATCATGAAAGAGGCGGTAGCCAGTGAACTTATTTTGAGGAAATCTCTTCTTTTGATTAGCATAAGATGGTTTTTTGGAGGATTTACATGAGCTGGTATTCCGGTGTGGACATCAGGTTGATGATATTCATTTTTATGCTCCGGTCAGAGAAACTTTGTACGGTATTCATATCCAAAGAAGCCGGATTCTGGATCAGATAGTCTTCACAACGCTTATCGGTAAAGATCTTTTCCACCTGCGGCCAGTCGATCACGATATTCGGATTTTTAAACATCTTGTTCAGTGCCGTTTCTTTGGATTTGATGCCCATATCAATATCATCATCCTGTCGCGGCGTATATTCCAGCGGGCGTAAGCCTGACCAGATCTGGGGAATCTGGAGCCGCAGCATCAGCGTGGAGCTGTCGATCCAGGATTTTCCACTGGGCCATCCGGATACATTGGGCGGGTATAAAAGCATCTGGCCCAACAGTTTCTGGTACACAATAAGGTTTTCTGGATTCTGTACCGTCATCGGAAGCGTCCGTGAGATTCCTGCCATCAATTCAATCGGGGATTTTATCCTGTTGCCCATATTCCTGCGGTCATAAAACCATGATGATGAAAAAATAGTTTTCATCAGTTTTTGAATGTCATATCCCGAATGGTAGAAACCTTCGCTCAGCTCGTCAATAACACCTTCATCCATCTTTTCATTCACAAAGAAACGGTAGATTTTAGCCGTGATAAAATGGGCGGTAGCCTTCCGGTCAAGGATGATGTTTAACACATCGGCTCCGTTGAAATTACCGGTTTTTCCCAGAAAGGTTTTTACACCTTCATCATGAACTTTTACTTTTTCCTGGAAATTTCCTTCCTTATCATAACTCCATCCGGTAAAAGCCCTTGCTCCCTCCCGGATGTCGTTTTCCGTATAATTGCCGCGTCCCATGGTAAAAAGTTCCATGACTTCACGGGCGAAATTCTCATTGGGATGGTCTTTTTTATTCTGCTGATTGTTCAGGAAATTCAGCATAGCGGGGGACTGACTCACCTCAAAGAGGAGATCGCTGAAACTTCCCAATGCATTTTTTCTAATTATGTTGAGCAGTTGCCGGTTATACTGGGGATTATTTACCCGGCATGCAAAATGCCCATGCCAGAAGAAAGCCATCTTTTCTCTCAGTTGATCTTCATCATGGATCATCCTGTCCAGGAACGCAAGATTCAGCTCATTGTTCTGTTTGCTGTAGGTTTTCTGCATTTCTTTTTTCCGGTCGGCGGCAGACTGGCTGTCCATCATATTGGCCGGTGTATCCGGCAGGTCTGGCGTGGCATACCGGATTTCAGTGAAATTATAACTCTTAAACAAATCCGCCAGCAGGGATTGGGTATCTTTTGCGGCAAGATGAGCATATTGCCCGGCAGCAGGGCCGAATCCGGCACGCCAGAGGAGATGTTTATTATTAAGCAGGGAAGATGCGGCCATCTGGATTTTATTTTTTGGATTGGAATCCTTGGTAAAAGTTAAGGAAATAAATAAAGTTTAATATTTTGTTCACATTTATTAATCTGAACTTAAACATTGATTTAAGTTTTTTAATTTTATTTTGCTGATAAACATGGTCTTGCAGCCTGTCCCTATTGCAAAGGCTTACCGGAAGCCCTGATTGGCACGATTTTTACAAATTCATACTCGTGAAATTTTAAAATCTCAGTTATGAAAATGTTTAAACAAGCCATCGTACTGGCTGGCGTTTTAACGGCAGGCGTACTCAGCGCACAAAGTGCACAGATGAATAATATGATTAAGGTAGGCGCAAATGTTGGTTTAGCAGTTCCTTCAGACAACCTTTCCGCTGCTGTAGGAGTTGATATATCTTACCAGAACCTTATCACACCTGGATTTGGGTTGGGGATTGCTACAGGATATACCCATTATTTCGCTAAAAATGATAACGGATACGATAATAATGATGTTGGTGTAATTCCTGTAGGGGCATTGCTGAGGATCTATCCTAAACAGACGGGATTCTATTTCGGGACAGATTTGGGATACGGTATCCTGGTAGGAAATGACAGGGTAGCTTCCAACAGTACAGTAAGCAGGCCGAACGGAGGTTTTTACATTAAACCGGAAATCGGGTACCATAACAGAGACTGGAACTTCTTTGTACAGTATCAGAAAGTATTTGTAGGAAGTAACGGAGATTTACCTGGACAGGACTACAACGTAGGGAATATCGGGGTAGGTTTTGCCTACAATATCGCATTAGGAAAGTAGTTAGATTTAATATAAAAAACTATCAGACAGGCCTTTTCATTATTTTGGAAAGGTTTTGTTTTGATATCGGGGATTTACAAAAACAATTGTTATATTTGATAAAATTTGTGATTATGAACTTGAATCCGAAATTTCCGTTGTATTTACCGGGTGTAAAGTACAGCAGTAATAATAATATTTCCATTATCGGAGCGAACCTTCGTGAGGACGTGAGTACCATAGGATATTTTCAGTCCGTTAATGAAGGCATTGAAATGAAAATGCAAAGCAGCTATGCCACCAAGGACTATGCTTCTTTTTCTGATATCCTGAGGAAATTCATTCAGGAAAATAACCTGACTGATATCAGCCGTGTCGGAATATCGGTTCCCGGACCGGTTATCCACGGAAAGAGCAGCCCGGAACGTCTGGGATGGAATCTGGACGTAGAGGAAATCCGCAGGGATTTCGGATTTGAAAATATACAGCTCGTGAATGACCTTGAGTCATCAGCATATGGTATGGCATTGCTCCGCGATGAAGATCTGGAAGCGGTGTACACCGGCGGCCATCTTGAAAAAGGAAACGTAGCTATCCTGGCCCCTGGAAATGGTTTAGGTGAAGCCGGATATTTCTTTGACGGTCAGTATCTGCGTCCGTTTGCTACCGAAGGCGGACACTCCGAATTTTCCCCGAGAACCAATGTAGAAGTGGAGTTTTACCAGTTCCTGAACAATATTTACGGGATCGTAAGCTGGGAAAATGTCCTTTCGAAAGACGGGCTGTTCAATATTTACCGGTTCCTGAGAGATGTTAAAAGGCATCCTGAGCCGGAAGGATTGGGAGAACGTCTTTCCAATGGCAATTTTGTACAGGAGCTGTATAAAGCTGCTGAAGAAGGCGTGCTGATCTGCAAGATCGCTATTGATACTTTTCTTGAATTCCTGGCCCGTGAAGCCAATAACCTAACGTTAAAGCTTAAGGCTACAGGAGGCCTCTTCATTTCAGGAGATATTCCTCAGATGATCCGTGAATATCTTGATAACGATAAGTTCTATGAAAAATTCAAGATCAGTGATAAAATGGAACATATGCTGAAGGATATTCCGATTTACCTTGTAAAAAGCGATAATACCAGCCTGAATGGTGTAGTACTTTACACCGCTTATCATCAGGATTAAAACATACGGCTCCGGAATCCCGGAGCTTTTTCTTTGTGTTATGGATAAAAATCATGGATTTATTGATGTACATCAACGCCATCTGTGAGAACCATTGGTTACCTTTGCCACCGCAATTAGCAAAGAAATAATTTATAACAATGAAAAAAATATTTTTATTAGCGGTTTTAGCCGGCGGACTGGCTTTCGGACAGACAAAAAAAGTAGTGGCATCTGATGTTCACTGGTGGGGATATAAAGTAGCGAAATCTGAGGCGAGTTCTCATGACGGTACGGTAAAAGTGAAGTCAGGAGACATGGTGATGAAAGGAAACCAGCTGGTAGGAGGAACGTTCGTACTGGATATGACTTCAATTAATTCCACTGATCTTTCCGGAGAGTACCAGGGGAAGCTGAATGGTCACCTGAAGAATGGTGATTTCTTTGAAGTTGAAAAATATCCTACCGCTACGTTCAAGATCACTTCTGTTAAGAAAAATAACGACAAGATCTACAACAGCCTTGTTACAGGAAATTTAACGGTAAAAGGAAAAACCAACCCGGTATCTTTCCCGGCTAAAATTTCTTACAGCAAAGGAGTTGTGAGCCTGGTGTCCAACAAATTCACCATCGACAGACAGAAGTTTGACGTAGCTTACAAATCTACCATGCAGGATGTTTTTGTAAAAGATGATATCGATATGCTGGTTAAGGTAACTGCTAAATAATTTAATCAAAAAAAGATTGCTAAAAGTGTAGAAGTTCTACACTTTTTTTTATTTTTGTTGAATTGTAAATAAAAAAGAATGAAAAGATTACTATTGCTTGTAATGATGTGTGTCGGCATGTCGTTTGTTTTTGCTCAGAAGAAAGGAGACAAGGTTGTAAAAGTTACTTCTTCAGAGATCAGGTGGTGGGGATATAAAGTTGTTAAGACTGTAGCTTCATCACATTCCGGGACGGTAAAACTGAAAAGCGGAAAGTTTACTTTTGATAAAACGGTACTGGTAGACGGGGAATTCGTTATCGATATGAGAAGCCTGATGGCCGGTGATGTTTCAGAAGAAGATCAGATCAAGCTTACCAATGACCTTAAAAGCTCCAATTTCTTCGATGTGAAAAAATTCCCGATTGCTAAATTTCATCTGACAAAGATCATTCCTTTGGCCAATAGTGAATTCAATTCAACAGTATACGGTGATGTAACCATCAAAGGAGTAAGAAAGACCATTTCCTTCCCTGCAAATGTATATATTACACAGTTTACGGTAGTTATAGAGTCTGCGAAGTTCTCACTGAACAGAAGGGATTTCAAGGTATTCTACCAGTCTTCCCTGAAAGACTACTTTATTAAAAACGAAATGGATATCCAGTTCAGAATATCCACAGAAAAGCTGGACAACGAAAACAGGACTCCTGTTAAAAAGAAATAATCCGGTGGTAACCCGGAGAGGATCAGAGACGGACGGCTTTTTAAAGCCGTCCTTTTTTATTATTTTAGTCCTATGAAAATATATGTGGTAAGCGGGCTGGGCGCAGACTTTAAAGTGCTCGAAAAGCTTAGGTTTCCCGAACATCTGGAGGTGGTTTTTATTGACTGGCTCATTCCGTTCCGGAATGAGCCGTTCCCGAATTATGTCAGTCGGATGGCTCAAAAAATAGATGCAACGGAACCTTTTTTCCTTCTCGGGTATTCTTTTGGCGGGATTATGGTCCAGGAAATCCATAAAATAAAGCCTGCCCGGAAAGTGGTGATCCTGGGAAGCCTGAAATCCCATAAAGAAAAATCAAGACTGATAAAGACCGGCCAGCTGACCGGGGTGGTCAGGTTCTTTCCGGAACGGTTTTTTGATATTGCAGCAGCGCAGGCATTCCCGGCAGTGCGTAAATTCTTTGATTTCAATAATGCCAATCTTGTCCGGTACTTTCAGGTGCGCGATCCCTATTATCTCAAATGGTCTGTGGAGAAGATTGCCGCATGGAAATCAGAAGAGGATCCTGATGTTATCCAGATTATGGGAGACCGTGATCTGGTTTTCCCTCTGAAGAACTCACGTCCGGATTATATCATTAAAGAGGGTACCCATCTTTTTCCTGCTACAAGGCCAAAAGAGGTTTCAAAAATACTGGCTGATATTTTTAAAACATAATTTTGTTTTTAATTTATATTAAAATTTAGGGGGTGTGTTTAAATAAAATATATTTTCATGAAATTTATATGTAATTTTGCAGGGGTAAAATACATATTTTATGAAAGTAGGATTAAAATGGATTGTTTCTTTTTCCATCATCACCCTGGTAGCGATTGGCGGACTCTTCTGGAGCCCAATCGTAGATTTTCCGAATACAGGTGAATTTTTAAGTGAAGATAAGATTGTGGGGGCAGATGTTGCGTGGATCCTGGCTGCCGCAGGGCTCGTACTTCTGATGACTCCCGGGCTTTCTTTCTTTTACGGCGGTATGGTCGGAAAGAAGAATGTGATTTCGACAATGCTCCAGAGCTTTATTGCGCTGGGAGTCATTTCCATTCTATGGGTAGTTGTCGGCTTTTCACTTTCCTTCGGCGATTCCCTTGGATTCACAGTGAATGGCGAGCATTACGGGATCATCGGGAATCCACTGAGTTATCCCTTTTTCAGCAGGGTAGGTGTGCTGCCCCATAAAATGATGGCATCCACCATTCCTTTTATCCTTTTTGCCCTGTTTCAGATGAAATTTGCTGTGATTACTCCTGCTTTGATTACGGGATCGTTCGCAGAACGGGTACGTTTTATTTCCTATCTCCTGTTCATGGTGCTGTTCAGCCTGTTCATTTATACACCGCTCTGCCATATGGTCTGGTATCCGGACGGGCTTCTCAATAAATATTTCGGAGTAAAAGATTTTGCAGGCGGTACCGTAGTGCATATGAGCGCCGGATTTGCAGCATTGGCGGGAGCCATGGTCGTGGGAAACAGGAAAAATCCTCATCATGAGCCTTCCAATGTTCCTTATGTACTTTTAGGTACCGGAATGCTCTGGTTCGGATGGTTCGGCTTCAATGCAGGTTCTGCCCTGAGTGCGAATGCAACGGCAGCGATGGCCTTTGGAACTACTACCATTGCTTCCGGTTCCGCGATGATGACCTGGATCCTGTTTGACCGAATCAACTGTAGAAGCGTTTCGGCTATGGGGGCCTGCATCGGGGCAGTAGTAGGCCTGGTTGCGATTACTCCGGGCTGCGGATTCGTTTCCATCCCGGAGAGCATATTCATCGGGTTTATCTCTGCTGTTGTTTCCAATCTGATGGTCAACTGGAAAGCCCTGAAAAAAATTGATGATACCCTGGATGTTTTTGCCTGTCATGGAGTAGGAGGGATTATGGGAATGATCCTGACGGCGATTTTCGCACACGGTGAAAACGCAAGCCTCCTGCATGGCGGAATCGAAGTCTTTGCCCATCACATGATGGCGCTTATCCTGGTTTCAGCCTTTGCGTTCTTCGGATCACTTTTCCTGTATAAAGTGACCAACAGAATCATTACCCTCCGCGTTTCGGAAGAATCTGAAAATGATGGCCTTGATCTTTCCCAGCATGGGGAACGGCTTTATTGATCGTCAATGGTGAATTTCTTTGTTGGTCGTAGGTTGACTTTCAATGCAAAATTGACTATTGACTGCGCAGCAGATTGACGATTGACGTATGGCCAATGGTGAACTCCTCCGGGTCAATGGTGAATGGTGTTGGTCGTAAATCGACTTGCAGTATAGGAATTGACTATTGACTGCGCAGCAAATTGACGATTCACGGATGGTCAATGATGAATTTCTTCGGGTCAATTGTGAATGGTGTTGGTCGTAGGTTGACTTTCAATGAAAATTGACTATTGATTGCGCAGCAGATTGACAATTCACGGATGGTCAATGGTGAATTCCTTCAGGTCAATGGTGAATGGTGTTGGTCGTTAGTTGACTTTCAATGAAAATTGACTATTGACTGCGCAGCAAATTGACGATTCACGGATGGTCAATGGTGAATTTCTTCGGGTCAATGGTGAATGGTGTTGGTTGTTGGTCGTAGGTTGACTTTCAATGCAAAATTGACGATTGACTGCGCAGCAGATTGACGATTCACGGATGGTCAATGATGTTGGTTGTCAATTGCCTTTCAGCGCAGGATTCATTGCACGGGAAATTGACTTGCACAGCAAAATTCTCTCTTCTCCATGTCAATTTATCATGTATCTTTGCGGAAGGAATGGTGAATTACGCATATGGAATCTATATCGGTTTTTGAAATTATTAAAGTAGGCATCGGGCCTTCCAGTTCTCATACGATGGGCCCCTGGAATGCAGCAGCTGCCTTTATCAGGATTATAAAGAGGGAAAGGTCCATTGAGGATGTACAGGAAGTATTTCTTGAATTTTTCGGTTCATTGGCTAAGACCGGGATCGGACACGGAACCGATATTGCCGGAATGCTCGGCCTGAACGGGGAAGATTTTAGAACCATCGATACCTCAAAAATCGATGCAGAGGTTGACAGGATCAAAACTACACAGGTACTCAACCTGGGTGGTGAGAAAGAAATTCCTTTTGTATACGGCTATCATCTTGTATTAAACATGCAGAAGTCCCTTGAATTCCATCCGAACGGGATGATCTTCAGGGCTGTTTTCAATGACGGAACCGAGCTGATCCAGGATTTCTATTCCGTAGGCGGAGGGTTCATTATGAGCCAGGAAAAGAAATCGATCGAAAAGCACTGTGTGCGTACTTTGTATCCGTGCCATAAATCCGCAGACATCCAGAAATACTGCAAGAAGTTAGGCCTGGATAAAATCTCAGACCTTATCCTGATGAATGAGGAAAGCTGGAGAAGCCAGGAAGAAACGCGCCAGGAAGCCTTGTATATCTGGCAGCAGATCAAAGAATGCATCTATAAAGGTGTTAACAAAGAAGGGGTGCTGCCGGGCGGCCTGAATGTTTCCAGGAGGGCAGCGGCAATCAACCGTAAACTTTTAGGAGATAAGATCTATAAAAATATTGATGAATGGTTCCGACTGGTAGTGGACGCAGAAGAAAATTTCACCAACATCAACAAATGGATCGCCTGTTTTGCACTTGCCGTAAATGAGGAAAATGCCAGCTTCGGAAGGATTATTACAGCACCGACTAATGGCGCCAGCGGCGTTATTCCTGCTGTTTTGATGTATGCACAGGCATTTACGCCCTTTACCAGTGAGGATGATATTGTGCGGTTTTTACTTGTAGCGGGAGAGATCGGGACATTATTCAAGAAAAATGCGACTATTTCCGCAGCCATGGGCGGATGCCAGGCTGAAGTCGGTGTTTCCTCGGCGATGGCTGCCGCAGGTCTTACCGAAATTCTGGGGGGAAGTGTGGGCCAAGTGCTGATGGCCGCAGAAATTGCTATGGAACACCATCTTGGCTTAACCTGCGATCCTATCAAAGGGCTGGTACAGATTCCTTGCATCGAAAGAAACAGCATGGGAGCCATCAAGGCGATAACCGCAGCCAATATTGCGCTGGAAAGTGATCCCGCCAAAGCAAGGGTAACCCTTGATGAAGTGATTCAGACGATGTGGGAAACCGCACAGGCCATGAGCGACCGTTTCAAAGAAACCTCTGAAGGCGGACTGGCGATTGCGGTAAATGTCCCTGAATGTTAATCCGGCATCTTCTTTAGCTCCGGTCTGTAATCCTGATGATTTTACCATCTGAAAACGTAAACTCAGACTCTCCTTTGAGGCTGAGTTTCGATCCCTTTTCCATTCCGTTAGGAAGATCTGTGGCCAATACAGCTTCATAACTGATGGAAACGGTGACGCTTTCATCAGAAAAAATCCATTGGTTAACAGCCTGATGGCGGGAAGAGAAATAGGCCGCCGCCGTATCAGCCTGAGTTTTGAAAGCTTCTAATCCTTCGGTTTTCAATCCTGTTTTTCCTCCGGAAATATTTTCGAAAATAACATCGTCGTGGAGGCAGCCGGCCATACCATCAATGTCGAAATGATTGTATGCCTCGATGTACTTGCTGATGATGTCAGCCTGATCTTTTTGTGTCATTATGGTGTTTTTAAAGTTTTTTTATTTATCCAGAATTCCGCGGATTTTGTTTGCGTTGGATATCAGTTCTTCAAGGTAATCATAATTTTCTTTTTCAAGCGCCGATTTGAACTTCCTCAGCTGGCTGATATGTTCATTGAGGACATCCAGGACATTGTCTCTGTTCTGCTTAAAAATGGGCACCCACATTTCGGGATGTGATTTAGCAAGGCGTACTGTGCTGGAAAAACCGGAACTCGCCAGCTGGAAGATGGTTTCTTCTTCCCGCTCTTTTTCAAGTACCGTATTGGCCAGAGCGTAGGAAGTGATATGGGAAATATGGGAAATATAAGCCGTATGGATGTCATGGTCTTCCGCATCCATATATACGGGATGCATTTCAAGGGCTTCTATAATTGTTTCGGCGGTCTGCAAAGCATCCTGAGCGGATAATTCCTTATTGCAGATCACGCCGGCTTTTCCGGCAAAACTTTCTGCAACTGCAGATCCCGGGCCGCTGTTTTCTGTTCCCCACATCGGATGGAATGCTACATACCGTGCACGCTGAGGATGATCATGTACTGAATGCACAATGCCTGCTTTGGTAGAGCCTGCATCCATTACCGTCTGTTGCCCGGAAACAAGATCAAGGACGTCCGGCAGGAGCCTGCGGGCTGCATCCACGGGAATCGCCAGGATAATGAGATCAGAATTTTTAACACCTTCTTCCAGGTCTGCTGCCCCGTCTATAATTCCAAGATCAATAGCCTGCCGGAGATGCTGCTCGTTCTGATCAATGCCCAGAATCCTTTGGGCAATTCCTTTCTTTTTGAGTTTTAATGCGATGGAGCCGCCAATTAATCCCACTCCTATAATACTTATTTTCATCCTGATTAAAAAATAAAAAACCCCGTCCGGGACGAGGTTCTGAGTTATGCATATAGAAATCCTTATCCCTTTCTGAGGCTAAAAATTCCGTAATAATATGTTCTGTTGTTGATTAACACAAAGCGAAGATAGGTAATTTTTTTTAATTGAAATTAAAAAAGTGAATCGTGAATCCCTTCGGGTCAATGGTGAATGGTGTTTACCGGTAATTGACTTGCTATTCAAAATTGACTGCGCAGCAAATTGACGATTAACTGGTTGGTCAATGGTGAATTCCTTCCGGTCAATGGTGAATGATGGTTGCCAATAATTGACTTGTTATACAAAATTGACTGCGCAGCAAATTCACCATTGACGAATGATCAATGATGAATTCCTCCGGGTCAATGGTGAATGATGGTTGCCAATAATTGACTTGTTACGCAAAATTGACTGCGCAGCAAATTGACGATTAACTGGTTGGTGAATGGTGAATCCCTTCGGGTCAATGGTGAATGGTGTTTACCGGTAATTGACTTGCTATTCAAAATTGACTGCGCAGCAAATTGACCATTGACGAATGATCAATGGTGAATTCCTCCGGATCAATGGTGAATGGTGTTTGCCGGTAATTGACTTGCAGAGCAAAATTGACTGCGCAGCAAATTGACCATTCACCATTGACTCCTAAGGGTTTGAGATAATCAATGTTGACGGAATATCTGACAGCCACAGGCTTTTGGTGTCAATCAGGCTCTTCCAGCTTTTGCTGCTGACCAACATCAGGTCCTGGGATTGCAGGAATTCCTTTTCAATCTTCTTCTCGTTATACAGGGTGATATGGTTCGGGGCCACCTGTTCAATGCTCCGGATAAGTTCCTTGACCTCAATATTGTTTCGGATCTGTCCGGTAACATCCAGGATGATAATTTGTGAATTATTATTGTTGATCAGCCTTTTGGCATATTCCAGCAGGTAGAAATCACTCAGGGTGAACATCGGGATGAAAACCCGGTCGGCAGAACTGAAATTTCTTTCAACCAGCACCCCTACAGGGATATTCGTTTTGTCGAGGATCTGCAGCGTAAAGTCATCAAAAGGAGAGGTGTTGAAAATATTTCCCTTTCCTTTTACGGTGTTCAGCAGCTTTTCCGGATTGATAATTTTGGTCGTGAAACCCAGCAGCCGGCCCAGCAGACTTCCTTCGTACATGGATTTCCCCAGCATCATCAAGAGCAGATCATAATTCCCTTTGTTGGAGATCCCGGTGAGGTCGCTTTCCATATCGGTAGACGCTTTAAACAGGGTCGTGATCTCAAGGTTCAGGTCCTGGGAAGTTTCGACCACGGACTTAAACTGTTCCTTTTCAAAATCATCTATTTCAAATGCATGCAGTTCGTCAACCGGAGCAATGTTCATTGCGGTAATGCTTTTATTCCCATTCATTTTCCGGGTAAGGTTATCAGCCAGTTTTAATAAGGTACTGCCGGATTTTGCCGTTTCGAATGACAGCAGCACCCTGTACTTCGTATTATCATTTCCATGATCATCTTCTTCAGTCATGGAAGTCTTTCCTTTGAACAGGTAATTGATCAGGTACAGGCTCGGACCGGTCATAAATGTAGTAAACAGGGCCATAATCACCAGCATGGCGAACAGTTCCGGTCCTAATACGCCTAAGTCGTATCCGATATTGAGTACAATGAGCTCCGTCAGTCCTCTCGTGTTCATCAATGCTCCGATGGTAAGGCTGTCTTTCCAGCTGAGTTTAAGGAATTTTGCCGTAAGTGCACTGCCCACAAATTTACCGGTTACGGCTGTCAGGATAATGAAACCGCCTATTTTCCAGAGGTGAGGATCATTCAGCAGCCCGATCTGTGTTCTTAATCCGGTGAATACAAAGAACAGCGGAAGGAGTAAGACAAGAGCAACATCTTCTACTTTTTCTATAAAGAGGTTCCTGAATTTTACATTTTCCGGCATGATGGCCCCAGCCATAAAGGCACCGAATAATGCATGGATACCAATGACTTCTGTCGCGTAAGAAGAAATAATAAGGATCAGGAAAAATACTGCTACTAAAGCCTTGCTGATAAAGCCTTTTCCTTTCTGGGTTTCAACGATCCTCTGAAGGAACGGCCGCACCGCTTTGATCATTACGAAAACATACAGGATAGCCATGAGTATGACAAATACAGATCCTGAAAAAGACCCCGCTTTTACCACAGCAATAACCGCTGCAAGGATACACCACGCCGTAATATCATCCGCTGCAGCACAGGTAATCACCACGGTCCCGATCTTTGTTTTATGAAGGTTCCGTTCCTGGACGATCCTGGCCAGGACCGGAAATGCAGTAATACTCATCGCAATGGCAATAAAGAGCGCAAATGAACTGAACTGTATGCCGTCCGGAGCAAATTCTTTATAAATGAAATAGGAAAGGCCTACACCCAGAGCAAAGGGAAAGATGATACTCGCGTGGCTGATGACAACAGCATCATGAGCCTTTTTCCTGAGTACGCTCAGGTCCAGCTCCATTCCCACGATATACATGAAGAGTATTAAGCCGATCTGGCTCAGGAACTGCAGGTTCGGCAATGATTCCTTCGGAAAAATAAATGCGGATAGTTCCGGGAAATACAATCCGAAGAGGGATGGCCCCAACACAATACCTGCAATCATTTCCCCGATAACGGAAGGCTGTTTCAGTTTTACACAGATCCATCCGAAAAGTTTCGCCACTAGGATGATGGTGACAATCTGGGCTAAAAGAAGGGCCAGAGGATGGTGGAGATTCGTTAAAAAGGAATCGGTAAAGTTCTCCCACATGGTTGAGCCCGTGGTTTTGGGAGCAGCGATATTTTCACCGATCTCCAAAGTTTTTCCTTCTATGAAAAACCAGTACATCAGGCATGAAAAAAATACAATGGTGCTGATGTAGAAGATAATGTTCTTATATTTTCCCAGATTCATAGTTCCTTAATTTTAAAGTGTAAATTTCTAAAGAATATTAAAATGATGGCTATTGAATTTTTCAAAATGTAACCAATGCCGTAAAATATGTAATGAAAATTACCTGAAAGAATATCCCAGTCCGATCCCGACTTTCCAGGAACCGTTCTGCGAAGAGGTCTTGGTATTGTAGTAAAAAGGAATCTGTACCGCCAGCCTTTTATACGCTACAGTCATTCCTGCACCCAATGTAGGCATGATTATACTGTTTTTGGTTCCTTCAGCACGGTCTTCTTTAATCCTCAGGGAAGGAAGCATCCCGAGCATCAGCTTAAGGTTTTTATTTTTCAGGCTGATATTCGGCCCTGTACAATTCACGAAAGCGCCATGATCTGCATATCCGGCAACAACGGTTCCGTCATAAAAAGCGGCTTTTATTTCAGTCTCCGTACTTTGGCAAAAACAGAGGCTGGAAATCAGAACGGTTGCGGTACACAAAAGTTTATTGATTACTGATGATGATTTCATTCCGGCAAAATACAGACAGAAAGCCTTAAAAAGTAGCGGCTGTAATGAAAGTGGCGGTTTCTGCAATGAACCGGTATGCTTCTGAAGTTTAATGCAGATAAAACCAGCAGGATGACACAGTTTAGGGAAAAAATATTATGGTTAAGGAAGGAATAACCTACTTTCCAAACATCTCCAACAGGGCATATTTATAGGTTTCCCCTATCTGTAATTTCAGGAAGTGACCGTTTTCCGCCGGAATCGAGGTGATGATTTCATTGGTGGAAAATACTTTAACGGAAGACCGTGCGATGATTTCCTTTTTGTTGACCTGGGCAAAATCTTTGGGCGGAAGGATGTCCAGGAGATTCTTAAAACTCAGGTTTTTAAGGACGATCACAGTACTGTCCTTAAGCGTAATATCCTTATCCCGGCTGTCGATTTCCGAAGTTTTGATATAGGCGATCTGGTCTGTGAAAATAATGGTTTTGCCGATGTTGGTGTTCCATTCTATAAAGTCTTTTTTCTGGGACTGGCTGATGAGGTCCCTCGCCTTATCAAAAGCCTGGACCAGCCGTTCTTTCTTGATCGGTTTCCGGACATAGTCTACTACATTCAGGTCAAAAGCTTCCGCAGCATATTCCTTGTATGCTGTGGTGAAGATGATCCTGACCGAACCTGAAATCAGCTCTGCTACCTGGAGTCCGTTCATTCCCGGCATTTCGATGTCCAGGATGCAGACATTGCAGCCCAGGGTATTCACTTCGTTCAGGAAGGCTCTCGGATCATTGAAAGCTTTGATGACTTCTACATCCTCAATTTGTTCACATAAAAGTTTCAGGTAACTGATGGCCAGAAGTTCATCATCAAGAATAGCGCATCTGATCATAAAATTCTCCTAAATTGATGGTTAATTCGGCAGTGAAGATACCGTTTTTTGAACCTCGGCTGAGGTGGTAATAATTGTTGTAGATCATTTTCAGCCTCTGATCCAGTGACTGGCTCCCGAAACCGCTCCTTTCTTTTTCCAAGGTGTTTTTTTCTGAGGCTTTATTGCTGACCTTCATGCTGAAAACCCTGTTTTCAAGCTCGATCTGAACTGCAATAAAGCAGTCCTGAGCTAAAAAATCGGTATGTTTAAAAGCGTTTTCTATAAGATCCACCGAAATCAGGGGGGCAAAAACCTTTTCCTCATACATGGTATCAGACTTATTCACATTGAATTTTATCCTGAAATCGAATAGCGGATTGATCTTGATCTTGTTGATCTCAATAAGGCTCAGCGCAAAATTCAATTCTTCCTTAGGGCTGACAAAACGCGTATTGCTCTCGTACAGGATGTAGTCCAGGACGTTAGCCAGCTTATCCAGCGACATATAGGTCTGGTAGGCATGGGACTGCACGGAATTAAGGATGTTCTTAAATAGATGCGGATTCAGCTTGGTGCCAATATGCTCCAGCTGCACTTCATTCAGGCGCTGTTCAATAATTTTATTGGTTTCCGATAACTTTTTATTGAGCTTCTTATACCTTTTATTCCACGAAATGAGGTAGATGCTTACACTGACAAACAGGAAAATGGCAAAAACACCGATAAAAATCAGGTAGTCTTGAATCATGTAGTAATTGCCGTCCATAGAATTAGGGGTCAAAAGCTGATCCGGCTTATCTGATCTTTTTCAGCGATTTCATGGTTGCGGTTTCTGCGCATTTGTCAAAAGTGATTTCATATACCGGACTTTTTTCAGGATAGGAGAGCAGGTAATCAGGGCAAGGCTTATTCTGCGCATGGCTCCTGTCAAAGTCAACTTTTCCTTCCGTGATGATGCTGTCTTTCAGGAATTTTTCTGTTACGCCATACGACTTCATCTCTTCAGAGAATCCATTGGAATACCTGAATTCCTTGGAAAGCGTTTCTGCAATCACACGGCTGTTGGGAAGATAGCCGCTGCAGCTCGCCCCTTTCTTGTTTAAAATAAACAGGACAATCAGGCATCCCGGGACCAGGCCGATGGCATAGAATTTCAGTTTTTTCATCAGAAAATTAAAAGATTGATATCGTGGTAGGTAAGTCCGAAACGGTCACAGATTACTTTTTTGGTATGCCTTCCTTTGTACATATACAGGCTCTGTTTCATTTCATTTTTACGGACAAGCATATTTTCGAAGCCGCCTTCTTCATCGTAATTGAGGATATAGGAAAGGAAGAAATTGGAAATGGCTTTTGTGGTGGTTCTCGGCATCCTTGAAGTAAGGTTAGGAAGTCCGCAGTGGATGACGCCATGTTTGATGATGTAAGGATTCTCCATATTCGTCAGCTCGGATGTCTCAATCACTTTTCCGTTATCGATGGTAATGTCTATGATAACGCTTCCTTTTTTCATGCTCATCACCATGTCTTCGGTGACAATGGGAGTCATATTAAGCCTTGGAAGGGCACCGATAACTACATCTGCGCGGCGCAATGCTTTTTTAAGTTCCTTAGGATCTATGATCGAGGTAGGAACCCTGCTGTCTACAATTGTATGGAGCCTTCTAAGCTTGGATAATGAATTATCGAAAACCCTTACGCTTGCGCCAAGTCCGATGGAAGCTTTGGTCGCGAATTCCCCTACAATTCCGGCACCTAGGATCACTACTTCCGCAGGTCGTACTCCGGTAAGTCCGCCGAGCATCAGCCCGTTGGACAAAGCCAGCAGTTCCGAAGCATAGAGAATAGAAACGGTACCAGCGATTTCACCGACCAGCCTGACCAGGGCAAGCTGTTTGTATTCGTCAACGATAAATTCAAAAGCAATGGCATTGATTTTTTTCTCCGCAAGTTTCAGGAAATAGCTTTTATCCCGGAGGTTGATCTGAAGCGCTGAAACCAGATAGGTATTCGGGCGCATGAATTCTATTTCGTCTTCTGTAGGAGGATTGATTTTTAAAACCAGGTCCTGGCCGAATGCTTCTTTGGGATCCTGAGTGATCCTTGCACCCGATTCGGAGTATTGCAGATCTGTAAAAAATGAGCCTTCCCCAGCTCCGGCTTCAATAATGATTTCATGACCGTGTTCTACGAGAACCTGTACGGCATCCGGGGTAATGCAGGTCCTTCTTTCATGAAGGCTGGTCTCTTTGGGAATCCCGATGCTGAACTGCCTTCCTTTTTTCACGACTTCCAGCTTTTCGTCTTTAGGCATTAATTCTTCTTCAGTAAAAGGAGTAAAAATATTCGTAGTACTCATCCTTAAAATAAATTATGTATTACAGATCTTAATTATACATTACTTTCATGCAGCAAAGATACATAATATTTACTCGAATAAAATTTCTCTGCTGTCTCCGGTATTTTCTATGGTCATCGTATGGTAATCCAGCCCGTCCAGGTCTTCTTCGTATACCTCCGGCCATTCTATGATGCATAGGTAGCTGTTGTCCAGATATTCTTCCATACCGATATCATAGACTTCCTCAATGCTTTTCAGCCGGTAAAGATCAAAATGGAAAATCTTGCCTTTTGCAGTGGTGTATTCATTAACGATAGAGTATGTGGGAGAGTTCACTTCGTCCTTGGTTCCGAGGTTTTTCAGGAGAAACTGGGTAAAAGTTGTTTTTCCGGCACCGAGGTTGCCTTTCAGCAAAAGGATATTGTGTTTCAGCTGTGGAAGGATGGCTTCCGCTACGTCCTGCCATTCATCATAGGTAGTTATATTAAATACCATGGTTTAAATTTTAAGTCTGTAAAATTAATGAATAAAAACATTTTCTGATGTTAAAAATAGCAACCGCTTAGGATACTTATGTAATAATGAAACTCAGGGTTCCGATTATCTGATAAAACCGGAATTGAATATATTTCCGGATGTTGAGATCCGAAGGTATATTGTACGACTAAAAAGTTTTCAGGAAAACGGATGAGTGCAAGCAACTTACAGGATGTTCTCCTTTTATTCTCTGTATCCGATATTGAAAAGGTTATAAAAATACTTATTTTTACAGCATGATTTCCAAGCAGAGTATAGACAAAATTTTTTCAACGATCCGCGTAGAAGAGATTGTCGGGGAATATGTTCAGCTGAAGCGCGCTGGAGCCAACTATAAAGGGCTCAGCCCGTTTCATGATGAAAAGACCCCCAGCTTTGTGGTATCACCCAGCAAGCAGATCTGGAAGGATTTCTCTACCGGAAAAGGAGGGACGGCCATTTCTTTCCTGATGGAAATTGAAAATTTCACGTATCCGGAGGCCCTTCGCCATGCTGCCAAAAAATACGGAATAGAAATCGAGGAAGACCAGCAGGATTTTTCTGAAGAAGCCAGACATGCCCAGACAGAAAAAGACCAGTTATATAAAATTCACGAGGTAGCCAACAGTTATTTCCAGGATATCTTATGGGATTCTGAAGAAGGTAAGAGCATCGGACTGTCTTATTTTAAGGAACGGGAACTCAGTGATGCCATCATTAAAAAATTCCAGTTGGGATATTCGCCCGAGCAGCGGAATGCTTTCACGGAATATGCCTTGGAAAAGGGATATTCCAAAGAAATCCTGGAGAAATCCGGACTTTCCATTTTCCCGGAGAACACACCGGCAGGGGTAGATCGTTTCAGGGAAAGGGTTATTTTCCCTATCCACAGTTTTTCCGGCAGGGTATTAGGATTCGGGGCGCGTATTCTAAAGAACAACGTCAAGACAGCCAAATACCTCAACTCTCCTGAAACAGAGATTTACCACAAATCCAATGTGCTGTATGGTCTCAATCAGGGTAAACAGGCTATTTCCAGGAAAAATGTCTGCCTGTTGGTGGAAGGGTATATGGATGTGATTTCCCTGCACCTTTCAGGAATTGAAAATGTAGTGGCCAGTTCGGGTACCTCCCTCACCACTGAGCAGATCAAGTTGATCAAAAGGCTCACGGAAAATGTTACCATTCTGTTTGACGGGGACAATGCCGGGATCAAAGCCAGTTTCAGGAGCATTGACATGCTGCTGACAGAAGGGATGAACATCCGTGTCCTGCTGTTCCCGGAAGGGGACGACCCGGATTCTTTTTCAAGAAAGCATCCGCAGGAATATGTGGAAAAATTCATTGAAAATGAAGCTACGGACTTTATCGATTTCAAAGCTGAAATCCTGTTAAAAGAGGCCGGTAATGATCCGATTAAAAAAGCAGAAGCCATCCGGAATATCGTGAAATCGGTATCTTTTGTGCAGAATGCGCTTAAAAAGGAAGTCTACCTGAAGGAGGTATCCACGAAGTTCGGATTGTCTGAACAGAGCCTGTTCAATGAGCTGGATGTGCAGAAGCAGATAACCCATAGCCAGCACCAGCACGTCCACCAGCAGAAAGAAGCCCAGAAAGCGGTCAAGCTGGAAGTGGTACCGGATAAGCCTGTGGCAGAAACAGATTCCGTACAGTTTAACATCCATCATCAGGAAAATAAACTGATTGACACGATGCTCATGTTCGGCGATATGGTCCTTCAACGCCAGAATGAAAAGCAGGAACCTTACGAAGTGACTGTGATTGAGGAAATCCTCCACCATTTTGAAGAGGAGCAGTATGAATTCCAGATTGAAACCAATAAAAAGATTATTGACAACATCCGCGAAGGCATAGAACATGATGAACTCCGTTCCGGGAATTTTTTTATTACCCTGATGGACGAAGATATTACGCTGAAAGTGGCGGATGCGCTCATCACGCCGGATGAATTAAGCGACTGGACCACGCGTAATATTTTCCCGCCCAAGCTGGGCGACCATGTCGCCTCGGAGGTGGAAGCCAATATCCTTATTCATAAATATTACTATATTCATTTTATGATCCGGAAACTGACGGCCAGCCTGGAAGATTGCAGGGACGGCGATCAGGATACCTATTTTGACTGTATAAAGAAGATCATGATGCTGAATGAATTCTCCAAGCAGATCATCGAAAAGATCGGCTGGTCTCCTGTGACAAAAAGTCCTATAAAATTTTAGGAACAAAAGTTGTAATTTACTTTCTGAAAAAGATTTAATACATACAATAGAAATATGGACATTAACAAAGAATTCAGAGATTTCTCTGTAAAGCACTTAGGAAACAGCGGTCTGGCTACCGATCAGTATATGGGAATGTATGGTCCTACCAACCTTACGCCGTACATCATGGAAGAAAGAAGGTTGAATGTTGCCCAGATGGACGTTTTTTCGCGTCTGATGATGGACAGGATTATCTTCTTGGGAACCGGAATCGATGACCAGGTGGCCAATATTGTCACTGCACAGCTGTTGTTCCTGGAAAGCGCAGATCCTTCCAAAGATATTCAGATCTATATCAATTCTCCTGGAGGAAGCGTCTATGCAGGATTGGGTATTTATGACACGATGCAGATCATCAAACCTGATGTAGCTACCATCTGTACCGGAATGGCCGCTTCCATGGGAGCCGTTCTTCTGGTTGCCGGTGAAAAAGGCAAGCGTTCCGCATTAAAGCACTCAAGAGTAATGATCCATCAACCTTCCGGAGGTGCACAGGGTGTAGCTTCCGATATGGAAATCAACCTTAGAGAGATGCTGAAGCTGAAGCAGGAATTGTACGATATCATCGCCCACCATTCAGGACAGACTTACGAGTGGGTTGAGAAATCTTCTGACAGGGATTACTGGATGACTTCTGAAGAAGCTAAAAACTACGGAATGGTAGATGAGGTTCTGCAGAGATCCACAGAAAAGAAATAATTGCTGATCATACAGCAGAAAAGCGCACTGGTTAGTGCGCTTTTTTAGTTGGAATATGTTGTATTCTTTATTGTGAGTTAGAAGGAAGCATCGGATTGCTGATCACCGAACATTTCCGCACTTCTACTACCGTAGATGCAGTGTTATTGGTCGGATCGGTATCCGTCACCTGATTGGTGGAAACATTGGAAACCATTTTAAAGCTTTTGTTGGTCCCGATTCCTTTTTTATAATATTGCCCGGTTACGGTAACAATTCCGGAGGATTTTGCATCCAACCCTACCACACCGTTAATTTCATTCGTGGTGAAATTGGATGTAGGAAGATTGGAATTGGTAAATCCGCTGTTATAGGAAAGGCTGGTGATCTTAAATTTAGACGTATCTACCAGGTTATTGTTTTCATCCAGGATCTTTCCGCTGAAATTGATATTGTTAAGCGCTGCATCAGTGTCATTGGTCACTTCAATCTTAAATGTTATCGGGGAAGTACGCTCATTACAGGTGAAATAGCTGTCGGAGCGGCTGTCTACCCTTAAGTTGCCCGGAGTGGTCAGGATAATGTTCCTGATTTCCTGGAAATTGAACCCGCCACCTGTGGAAGCAGAGAACCCTAACTTTAGATTGCTTGGAATAGGATAGGTAGCTGAGCTTAATGTATAGTTCATTACCTGGGTAAAATCGCTCTGATTTTCCTTTCTCCATTTTACAGTCACTACATAGTCTGCTCCGGGTTTGGTAATGATTACCTGAACCCTTCTGTAAAAAATATTGTCAGCGGGTCTCGTGGCAGTAATGGTATTGTAATCAATTTCATTTCTCTTGCGGATGGCATCTACGGTACCGCTTCTGTCACCCAGTGGTGTGCTGGTCAGGTAAACATTTGAGTTGTTATAGGTAGCACTGGTTGGACCTCTCAGCACAAAAGCATTCGGTAGCATTCCGGAGGTAAGGGTATTTGCCGGGGCAGAACCGTTTCTGTTTTCTCCGTTGTTGGCATAATTTCCGTAAGCATCTAGGCCTAATCCTAAGTAACCTCCGGATAATCCTGTGGTTCCTGCCGGGTTATTATAGGTGGCGTAACCTAAAGATCCTCCATAGCCTCCCAGTTTGAAATTGGCATCTGTTACGGAAGCGTCAAACAGATAAACACAGAATCCGTCTGCGCCGTTGTATCCGTCTGCGATGTTACGCCAGTCTTTGTATTCGAAATCAGCGATGACTCCAAGAGTGGTAGGAAATCCTTGGGTAACATACATAAATCCTTTCTGGTTTGTCTTTGCTTCAGTAAGCCTCAGCCAGCCTGCGCCATTAGGGTCTACTCCTGTAGCCGCAGTAAGATAGGCATTATCTCCCACGCGTATTCCGGTCATATCCCTGGTAGTAAGCGGGTTGGTGATGGTAAACTGTCCGTTAACCAAAATGCCGGCTGCAGACATGGCCGCCAAAGCAAAAAGCTTTACGGTTTTGTGATGTTGAAGTTTCATACCGTTCTATTATTTTACAACAAATACTATATTCATGAAACTTGCATCAGTGGCATTGTTGCTGACGGTATAGCTCATCAGTCCGTTGGCATCGATGCTTACGTTGGTAAATACATTGGTATCATAATAGGTAATATAGTATTCCAGGTCATTTTTGCCCAGAACAGGAATTTTTCCTGCAGCTCCGGTACTGGAAGCTTGAGGTGCCGTAAACTGATTGTAATATAACTGGTAAAGATCCTTCGTCTTGGCTCCCAGTGAAGTGGTGTCAAACAGAATAGAAGGCATATAGAAAAATTTAGGCATCGTCAGGCCTACCCATTTAGAGATTCCGTTATTATAATAATAGAATCCTGGAGTGGTAACGTTGGATGTTTTAGAAGTAGAAGATGAAGGGGCAGCCGTTACGTACACTACGGCAGCATTTTGATCTGCACCGTACAGGTTGTCACGGGAAGCCAGTTCAGTACCGGACAGGCGTACGGTAAGGAAACCCTCAGGCTGGGAAGTGGCAGATTTATTAATGTCCAAAGTCGCTTTTGGAGCGGGGGAATTAATACCTACCTGGGCGTACAAAGTTGTTGTTAGTGAAAAGCAGATAACCGAAATAAAGTTTTTCATATATTTTTATATTTTTTGCAAAATTAAAGATTAATATCCTAAATATAGTATAAAACGCAAAGATTTTGAGGAAGTTATCATAATATTGATAATAATTATGATTGTTAAAATGATGCTTTTTTTATCATATTTCCGTTGAGGTATTTAAATATTTTATTTTAATTTATTTTAAATGAATTATTTTTTTTTATAATTGAATAAAAGGGTGAAATATTTAAATTTATTTTTAAGCATTATGATGCCAGATTTATACTTCAAATATAATTATCAAGAAGTTTTTTAATTAAAAATTAGCGCTATTCTTTCTACATTCCGGAAGTATATTTAAGGAAGACTTATTATTTTGTTTACAATAGGTTCATACATCATCACTACTTTCGCGGTCAGAATACAAACCTATGAAAAGATTACTGCTATCTGCATTCTTGCTTACTGCCATAGTGGCCTGTAAAGATGATGATAATACAAATACTCAGGATGTCAACTATTCAAAACTGCCACAGGAATTTCCTTTTACCACCATGGCGACTGTTAATGGGGTAGACGTCATTAACGGAGGATTTGGTTCCGGAGCGGCTGCACATCCTACCAGAAAAGGAGAATTTTATGTAATTACAGACCGTGGCCCGAATACCGATTATCTTAACGGAAAGAAATTCCTGGTCCCTTCCTTCAGTCCTACCATCATGCATTTTAAAATCAATGCAGAGGGCAATATCGAAGTGCTGAAATACATCAAACTTAAAAATCCTTCCGGCCAGCCGATTACCGGCCTTCCGAATCCTGCAGGAATGGGAAGTACAGGGGAAGTAGCATATGATGCCAACGGAAATGTGCTGGGAACGGATACTTACGGAATGGACAGTGAAAGCATTGTGGCCGCAGTAGACGGTACATTCTGGGTATCTGATGAATATGGCCCGCATATCGTCCATTACAGTGCAGATGGGGTGGAATTGGAAAGAATCAGCCCTATCGGTGTGAATACGGGAACCAGAAAACTGCCTGCCGTTCTAGCCAAGAGAAGGGCAAACAGGGGAATGGAAGGACTGTGTATCACTCCGGACGGAAAAACACTTGTGGGCACCATACAATCTATGATGTATGTGCCGTCTAAAAGTCTTGCCACCAATAAGACGTTAATCAGGATTGTTACTTTTGATATTGCCAGCGGACAGACAAAACAGTTCTTATATCAACAGGATGGAGGGGCTTCGGATTCCGTATGTGATATCACCGCGTTGAGCAGTACGGAATTCCTGGTTATTGAAAGAGACGGAAATTTCGGATCACAGGGCGGAATCAAAAAAGTATACAGGATCAATTTGTCCGGAGCTTCTGATGTTAACGGAACAGACCTGAGTGCTGTCAATGGAATGCTGATCAACGGAAAGGCACTGGAGCAATGCACCTGGGCTGAAATTACAGCGGCCGGACTGAAGCCGGTTTCCAAAACGCTTGCCGTAGACCTGGTGTCTAAAATAGGCTATGAACACGACAAGTTTGAAGGACTGGTGTATTTAGGAAACAATAAAATTGCAGTCTTTAACGATGACGATTTCGGAATTGTGGATGACGGCAATGGGAACCCTAAAGCTAAAATACTTCCTAAAACAGGAAAAGTAGATAAAGGAACGATGTATGTAGTGGATATTCAGTAATAATTAGATTTTTTTAAGCCCCGGCGGAACTTTGTTCCGCCGGGGCTTTTTATGCTGTACATTCCTTAATTGAATGCCTCAATGATTTTTGAAAAATCTTCCAGCTTTAATGCGGCACCGCCGATCAGTCCGCCGTCAATATCCGGTTGGGAGAAAATTTCTTTGGCGTTGTCAGGCTTCACAGAACCTCCGTAAAGGATAGATACTTCATCAGCCACTTCCTGCCCGTATTTTCCGGCTATCGTATTTCTGATGTGAGCATGGATTTCCTGTGCCTGTTCCGGGCTTGCTGTTTCGCCTGTCCCGATGGCCCATACCGGTTCGTAGGCAATCACCACTTTTTTGATCTCTTCTGCAGAAAGGGTGAACAGGGCTACTTCCGTCTGGTTTTTGACCACCTCCAGATGCTGGCCAGCTTTTCTCTGGTCAAGTGTTTCCCCGTTGCAGTATATAGGTGTAAGACCTTTGTCCAGGGCCAGCTTGATTTTGCGGTTGCAGTGTGAATCTGTTTCACCATGGTACTGCCTTCTCTCTGAATGCCCGATCAGTGATCCGGTAGCCTCAATGGATTCCAGCATTTCAGCCGAGATCTCTCCCGTATAAGCTCCGCTTTCATGTTCGCTCATATCCTGGGCAAAAACACCGATTTCATCCTTTTCAAAGATATCCCTGGCCATCATCAGGTATAATGAAGGCGGCGCGATCCAAACCTCGCACTGGGTAGTATGGTTGTTTTTATAGCTTAGCAACTGTACCATCAACTGCTGTGCGTCAATGACATTTTTATTCATTTTCCAGTTTCCTGCTACGATCTTTTTTCTCATAGTCGATATTTAGAAATTATATTTCAGGTATTGAATACATCAGCAAGGTGTGGCAGACGGTAAAGTCTGATATTGCTGATCTGTTTCTTAATTAATTAGAGGAAATATTCCATGTTTTCTTCAGCAGCGTATAATAGCTGTGTTCTTCATCGCTTACCTTATCATCCGCTTTAATCAGGGTTTTGGCAAACTGAATGAATTTTTTGCGTTCCTCCTCTGTGGAATCCTCATAAAAGCATCCCGCATGAAATTCAAAATGGCTTTGCCATTCTTCGGGTTTCAGCATAGCCAATGTGTCAAGCTCGTCATCCAGTTCCGTCCTGAAGGGAAATTCATCCGCCAGGTACTGCTGCACGATCATGCCTTCTTCAGGAGCAAATTCTCCGTCAACGGAAGAAAGGATCATTAATAAATGGTAACCGGCAATCGGTTTATTTGATTTTTGCATTATGATGTAGTATTATTTAAAGTTATATATTTTATAATCAGTAGTCGATCGTCAATTCCTTCGGGTCAATAGTGAATTTTATGTTGTTTAAAATTCACTTGCGCAGCAAGATTGACCATTCACTACTCACTTATTATTATCAATCGTCAATTCCTTAGGGTGAATAGTGAATTTTTATGTTGTTTAAAATTCACCTGCGCAGCAAAATTGACCATTCACAACTCATCGCCTCATTTTACATAATCTTTCGCAGGCTGCTTATCCACAATTTTCCCGTTCTGCAAAATCAGGACAAATGGATTGCTTCTGGCAATGGTTTTAATGGCCGTGCCGTCCATCATAGTATTTTTAATGGTTTTAAAGGTATTGGGATCCGTGGAAACCCCGTATACCAAAACTCCTTTCTGTGCATTTACTTTTTGCTCTACTTTCCCAAGCAGTTCCGGATAAACGTCTTTGGGATGGTAAGAGAAAACCAGGATGGCTTTAGGAGCATTGATCACTTCATCAGTGATTTCCATTCCTGTAGGATCTTCAATTTTAAATTTCACGATCTCGGATTTATATCCTTCTTTTACCAGGACAGATTCATTCTTCCCTTCCTCGATTTTCCAGGGTGATCCTGCGTCCCAGTATTTTTTATCATTGATATAATCATCCTGGTTCACCTTAAGTATTTCACCGGTCTTCTGGTTTTTGAGGGTGTAAAAAGTCTTGTATTCAGATGGGTCTTTATTGATTTTAATTTTTTCTTGCTTCAGGTCAGTGCCTATTTTATAATCCCTGAAATCAATGATCGGTTCGTGCATGATTCCCTGTGCCATACAATAGATCATACCGATTGAAAACAGCCCTAAAAGGACATACTTCCACATTGCTGATGATCTTCCCGTAACCGTATAATTATATTCGTCTTTTTTCCTGAATTCTTTCCGGTACAGGACGACAAGGATAATGAGCCCGGCTAACAGGACAATATCTTTCACGAAGCTCTGCCAAGGGGTAAACTTAATCGCATCACCGAAACATCCGCAGTCCGTCACGACATTAAAATAAGCGGAATAGAATGTAAGGAACCCGAAAAATACACAAAGTGCAATAAGCGCTGAAAGGGTAAACCTGAGCTTTAGCTTCAGCAGCAGCATGAATCCCAGCAAAAGTTCCAGTACAACAACAATAATGGAAAACAGCAGGGCAAACTTTTCAAAAAAAGGCATATTGAAAACAGCAGGGGAGAAATACTCCTCCATCTTAAACGAAAACCCCACCAGATCCACTGCTTTTACAAAGCCTGAAAGAATGAAAATCAACGCGATGATGCAACGCAATATACCTTTGATCATATTAAATAGTTTTAGGTTGGAATTCCTGTGCTTGTTCTGAGAATTTGATCAGGCAGAAGACCGCATAGTTCAGCATGTCGAAATAATTGGCTTCCAGGCCTTCGGAAACAATTGTTTTTCCCTGGTTGTCTTCAATCTGCTTGGTCCTTAGTACTTTCTGGTAAATCAGGTCTGTGATGGATGAAATCCTCATGTCACGCCATGCTTCCCCGTAATCGTGGTTCTTCTTTTCCATCAGGACACGGGCCTCATTGGCATACCGGTCATACAGGCTCATGATTTCCTCATTGTTTTCGTTGAAATCATTGGACATCCCTTTTTCCAGCTGGATCAGCCCGACAATGGAATAATTGACGATGGCCACGAACTCATCTTCCTCGCTTTCATCAATCATCTTTTTATCGGTCATCTGCAGGGTACGGATCCGGTTGACTTTAATGTAAATCTGATCGGTTATCGAGCTGGGCCTTAACACCCTCCAGGCCGCTCCGTAATCCTGTAACTTTTTGCTGAAAAGATCCCGGCAGTCGGCAACGACCTTCTGAAACTGTACTGAAGTCTTTAACATAAATTCTCTTAATCTTTCAAAGATACAAAATAGGTTTTAGGTAGCGGGAATGGGGGATTTTAAATTTTGAATTTAGATGAGAGATAAGAGACAGATAGATTATAGACGGATAGATGATAGATGGATAGATTAAAGACTGATTGGTGATAGATGGGGTGTTATGTATATTAGATTTTAGATATCAGATATCAGACGTCAGATTTCAGATTTCAGATTTCAGATATTATGGGTTAGCAGTTATAGTATTGATATATAATATGGATTTTGGATCATGGAGGTTATCCCTAGATACCGGATTAAATCTCTCAATAAAAACCTCTCCTATGTCTATCATCTATCCATCTATTATCTATTATCTATTATCTATCATCTCTTATCTCTTATCTCTTATCTCTTATCTATCTGTCTCTTATCTCTCATCTAAAATTACTTTCTATTTTTGTACTTCCAAAATCTCCGGACTTATGCGTGATCACTTTTTGAACTGCAACGGCAGGCTGATCGATTTACAGATGCCGAAAATCATGGGCATCCTGAACCTTACACCCGATTCGTTTTCGGACGGAGGGAAATACAATACAATACATTCCGCGTTGCGGCATGCGGAAACACTCACCCGTGAAGGTGCTGAAATCATCGACATAGGTCCGCAGTCTACCCGGCCCGGCGCAGAATTTCTCAGCAGTGAAGAAGAAATCCGGAGGATAGGAAGCATCATTTCTGAGATTAAAAAAGAATTTCCGAACGTTCTGGTGTCATTGGATACGTTTTATGGGGCTACGGTACGGTTTGGTTTTAACGAAGGTATTGATATTGTTAACGATATTTCGGCAGGCCAGTTTGATGAAAGCATGTGGCCGGAAGTGGCCGGTACGCGGCTTCCGTATATCGTTATGCATAGTAACCCGGAGTATTCAGCAATGCATCAGAAAATACAGTATAAAGATATTACTTTAGCGGTCAACCGCTATTTGATGGAGAAAACCAGGGCCCTGATGGAATTCGGGATCCATGATATCATCTTAGATCCCGGATTCGGATTCGGAAAAACGGTGGACGACCAGATGAAGCTGCTGGAGGAAGCCGGTTATCTCGGGTTCGGAAGATTTCCTTTGCTTATTGGCATTTCAAGGAAATCATTCATTTACAAGCCACTCGGTAAATCTCCTTCGGACATCAATGAAGAAACCCAGAAGCTGCATCTGAATGTACTTCAGCAGGGCGCTAAAATCCTCCGGGTACATGACGTAGCCGAAGCGAAAAAAACGGTGGATGAGTTTTTGAGTAGAAGAGGGGAGGTTAAAGATTAAAGACAGATAGATAATAGACGGATAGATGATAGACTGATTGGTGATAGATGGGAGGTTAAAAGATATTTAGATGTAAGATATCAGATTTCAGACTTTAGATTTCAGATATTAGAAGCAGGATGGATTGTAGATTATGAATTTTAAATTTTGAGCTCCAGGAATAAACATCTCAATAAAACCTCTATTAGGTCTATTATCTATCCGTCTACAATCTATCCATCTATTATCTATCCATCTCTCATCTCTCATCTAAAATCTATAATCAAACTACAATATCTAATTGAACTTTGCCAGCTTATCCGCAAATTCCTTTGCGAATTCTTTCCGGTCTTCTTCCAGTTTTTCGGTGGTTGAGGGAAGAATATAGGTGAAGAGGATGGTGTCTTCATGATCCAGGAAAATAAGTTCCTTCTCATTGCCGTCGATCATCTGGGCGAAAATTTCCCACATGGAAGTATCTTTCAGTTTAAGCAATTCAAAAAACTGTTCGGCTTTTACGGTGATATTCTGCATATTGTTGATTTCTTTTCTGTATCTATTAAAATTCGAGCAGTTTGAGTTTGAACTGTATGGCGAAATTCTGCTTGAAATTCCGGGTGGTGTAATAGCCGACCCGGTAAAACAGTCCCAGATTGAAATAGCTCGAAAGGAAATTGTTCCATTCAAGTCCGACTTCCTGGTATAAGCGGTTCAGCTGCCTGAAACGGAACTGGTGGTATTCCGGATGCTTCATGTATCCGATGGTTCCCCTGAGCACAAAATCAAAACTCGAGATATTCTGCCCGAAGCTTTTGAAATACCATGGCAGCTTATGGGTAAAATAATACGCCACGAAACGGTCGTTATAATATTTACCGCCTTCCAGGGTGGCAAAACCCAGGTAGGAGGTAAGGTTGAAGTTGATATCGCGGCTCGGGGAAGCCAGCCCATTCATTGTGAAGTTTTTCCAGATCGGGGCATCACCCAATACCAGTCCGCCGTACAGCCTGAAGCCTGTGGTTCCCAGAACAGTTTTAAAGTTATGAACGAAGAGGGCGTCAAAGCGGGTGTAATTGAAATCACCGCCAAGCAGATGGTAGCTCTGTTCGTAATTGAAGTACAGCTCAGGATATTTCTGGTCAACCAGCGATTTCCCCTGCGGCGTCATGATATTGGTGGAATTCGGTGAAAATTTCAGGGTAAGCAGCGTATTGAAATTGTCAAAGGAAGATCCCCTGTTCCGAAACTGGTAGTTAAACATAGCCTCCTCGTCGTTGCGCCTGGCTGCAAAAGCCAGGGTAAGCCCATTCGTAATGTCATTCAGGTAGGATATTGAGGCCCCTTTATACCGGAAATATTTATCATTATTCAGGTTGTTTCCGTAATTCATGGTCCGCATCTTAAAGCTCCAGAGCCTTCTGCTGAATTCTCCGGAAGACGTTACATCATCATAATATTCAACCCTGAAGAACGCATTTTTTTCCAGGGTGGTTTTCATATCGAGCCCGATGCCGTATTTCCAGCGGTCATCCTTAAATCCGTAGGCGAAGTAGTAATCAGGTGAAAAGTAAGGATTGAAGATCTCGTTCACTTTCGCTTTCAATCCTACCCTGAATCCTTCGTACAAGTTATAATTTACGATCTCATCTACGGCGAAATCCATCACGCCTACCCGTACCTGTCCGTTCAGGAGTGCCGTGAGTATCCTGGCCTTGCTGTCGATGTTGTAAATCCGGCCGATGCTGTCGATTGTAGCATAGGTATTCCTTTCCCGTACGCTCAATGGATCGGTGCGGTACAGGTTCAGGGATTTTCCGTCTGCATTTTTTACCGAAAAGGTATAGCCTTTGAAAGCCTCCCGGTTCGTTTCGATAGGAGACTGGAAGTCAAAATACCGGGAGCTCAGGAAAGCGTAGGTGCCAAAGCTCCTTTTTTCATTTTTAGATGCTTTTCCGTCCGTATTTTTTCCTTCCCGCATCTGCATCCTGCTCATTTTCAGCTTCACGGTTTCGTGGGCGAGGAACCATTTGTTGTTGAAATACGTCCATTCGCTGGTAATAATCCCGTCACTTTTATTTTTGCTGAAATTTTCTATTTTCTTGATGCCGTAGGTTTCGGTATCGATATAAATGGCGCCGTTATACCGGGTTTTGCGGTCCGGTTTTTTGTAATTGACCTCACGGAAACGGATCACGAAATTTTTCCTTCCGTCCATGGTTATGGTATCCGTTAAAAAGAACCGGTAAAGCCCTCTGTTTTCCTGCTTCAGCTGGGTAGGAAGATTGTCCCGGTTGCTCTGCTGCAGGGCAATCATTTCATAAATTGGCTGCTTGAGACCGGAAATCCTGTTATCCAGGATGTTGATCTTTTCACCGTATTTTTTTGAATAGAGGAATTCCTGCGCCCGTTCCCAAAGGAAGAGCTTGCTCTTGGAAAAGATGTTTCTTGCGGAAATAGTGCTTAGGGAATCTTTTTTCCTTTTGCGTTTTATAAAATCTTGATCGCGGAAGATTTCATTGAACTGCACGAGGCTGTCCTCATCAATATCCATGGAAACCTTTTCATAAGATTTATAGGAGTAGGAATCCAGGCTTTTGGGAGAGTTTTCCCTGAACATCCGTTCTACCATCTTAAGGATTTCCAGCGCCCGGGGGTCACTTTTATCCTCGATAATCACCGCTTCGATATCGGTCGTTTTTGCGGAACCTTTTCTCAGTGCAACCTGAATCGATTTTTCTGCATTTACACTTTCACTGTGGTACCGGTCTGCCTGTACTTCAATGCGGCTGCATACCGTTGTAAATTCCAGGATGCCGTCATCGTCCGTATAACCTAGGACGGCATTATTACAGGATATTGCTGCATGAGGGACGGGAGCTTTCGTTATATCATCAATAACCCTGATTCTTGATTGTGAGTAACCCAGAATAAAGGCCATGAAAAATATAAAAAATAAGATCCTTTTCATAAATGCGGATCAAAATTAAGCATATTTCTGATTCTGAAAAAGTTTTCCCGGGGAGAATCACAGACAGGAAAAATAAAATCCCGGAAAGTCCGGGATCTATATTCAGTGGTCATTCAATGCATTAAGGAAATCGATGATGTCTGAAATCTCTTTGTCGGAAAGATTCAGCGGCGCATCTGAAAGAGTCTGGTTATCGACTTTCAGCCCGAAACCTTTTCCTCCGCCTTTATTATAAAATTCCATTACTTCTTTCAATGTCCGGTAGCCCCCGTTGTGCATATAGGGGCCTGTTTTTCCGATATTCCTGAGCGTAGGGGTCTTGAAAGAATGCTGAAGGAATGCTACGGTTTCATGGAATTTACCCCTTCCCGGATCCCGGTCCAGGATCTTATTGGAAGCATTTTCAGCCACGCCCAGTACTTCCTGCTCGGTTTTGGTGTAGTTCGGCGGAACCGTACCGTTGAAGAGCGGAAGGAAATGGCAGATGGCACACTGCGCTTTTCCCATAAACAAGTTGAATCCTTTTTTCTGACTTTCCGTCATTGCCTTTTTATCTCCCCACATGTACCGGTCAAAATCAGAATTAAAAGCAGCCAGCGACCGGATGTAGCTTGCCAGCACATTCTGGAGCTGCCAGATCTCCGCATTTTTCCCTTTATAAATCTTCCGGAAGGCAGTACGGTATTGCGGGTCACTGTTGATCTTGGCAATAATCCTGCTCAGGTCACCGTGCATCTCTTCTTTATTGGTTATTACATCCGAACTCTGCCCTTCAAGGTCGTCTTTTCGCATGTCCCAGAACTGTCCGTGCTGAAAAGCGGAATAGCTCAGGGAAGGTGTATTCCTTTTCAGTGGGGAATCAGTAAGTGACATGGATTTTTCCATGCCGTCCGTAAAGGCTTTTTCAGCAACATGGCAGGTAGCACAGCTCCGTGTATTGTTATCAGACAGGATCTTATCATTGAAAAGCTGTTTGCCTAACTGTACCTTCTCAGGTGATATTTCAAACTGTTTTCCGGGAACAAAGGCATTCGGGTTGAAAGCATTTTTGGAGTAAAATGTGCGGACGTTTTTATTCAGTGCCGAAGTCACTTCTATGGCCGGGATCTTTTCCTGATTCTGGAAATCGATCATCAGCGAAGTAATGGTGTTCAGGTGTTCCGGAATAAAGCGGATGTAATCAAAATTGTTTTTATCCTGATTTCGGCTCAGGTAAATGTTGGCAGCCTCAATCTCTCTGCTGATCTGTTTCAGTGATTTTTCCTTCGAACGTTCTGTGGAAATCAGCTGTAGCGTTTTCTTAACAGCATCAAGTGCATAAGGCATTTCCTTTAAAAAGGTCCCGGAAACCGGAGTATCAAATCCTGCAATCCCCAGGCTGGAGATCCGGAAGGCTTCCTGCCTCAGCGCATCGAAAACCTGGTCTTTGGAAATGGTGATGGCCTGGAAGTTGACTTTGATTGCATTGCTTTTGTTGGTGAGGTTTTTCAGCATCCGGATAACCTCATTTTTATTGGCCGGATCATAAGGGTACAGCAGCTCTTCCAGCACCTGGAGCCCTTCGGGTTCTATTTCCACATGCTCCTGCATCTCAATCTCGGGCAAAGCCGGGCCGTTGATGAAACGGGCGGTCTGGGGAAGGAAATATTCCACAGCCCATTCCATTTTCTTATAGGTGGTTCTCAGTGTCTCAAATTGTTTCTGAAGATCAGCCTGTTGCGGATTTCCGGTTACTGTTGTGATGAGTGCATTGGTTTGCTTCAGAAAGTCTGTATTGATCCTGAAAATGTCTTTCTTTACTTCAGCAAGGTCGTCATTAACCGGCTGCTGGTTCTGTGTGCACTGCAAAGCCCCGAATACGGCAAAAGTGATGAAAAGAAAAACAGATAACGGGTATTTTAAAAGGATTTTCATACGTATGAAAAAGTATCAATAGAATTTCTCCTACTGATACTCTGTATTAATGAATGATACAATTATTTCTGAACGTTTCTGATGATCAGGATCTGTCCGCCTTCCTTATTAGTGTTTACTCCGGCACCGTCTGCATTGGCGAACGCATCTTTCTGCCAGGTGTGCGAGTGGATGTTCACGGCAAAGGTGTTAGGAACCCCGATGATGTCTGAGATATCAACCATCGCTCCGTATTCCCATGATCCAAGCTTGGTAAGCTGGCCCGATTGGTTGTAGGACGCCTGCCATGCCGCATCGTTCCTGTTGTGCTTCATATTCAGCCATGGCTTGTACTGTTTCGTTTTGATGTCCAGCTGCCAGATATACGAATCGTGGGTAGCGGCAGGGTAGTAAGAATCGCCGTCTTCCTGGATGTATACATAATTTTCCGTTACACAAAGGTTATCCGGGTTGATCAGGTTGCTTCCCGGGCTGGAATCTCCTTCCGCGACGAGTTCAAGCTTTCCGGTCAGCATATTGCTTTCATTCAGGACCAGTTTGTATACTCTGCCCCACATGGTAAGTCCGGCTTTAGGATTCACACCGTCCGAAGATTCCCCGGTAGCCGTGAAGTAGATTTCTCTTCCTTTTCCGGCCCCTTTTCTGTAATCTACGTCTTCTACTCTTGAAAAACGGATGGCATTGTTATCGATGTTTTTCTGGTTGATCTGGGCACCTGTCAGCGATTTGGCATTTTGGATCTCTACGAATTCCACATCATACTGGTTCCCTTTGGTCATATTAGTCTCCGTATAATTGCTGTTGGTTCTTTTCAGTGCGTACAGTTTTCCGTTGTTCAGGTCGCCCTGGGTATCGGAAACATACATGATCAATTGCCCGGCAGACTGGTGGGAAGAGCTGAAAGACTGGTCTTCACCAATCAGGATATAGGTTTTGCCGTTGGAAACATCTTTAGGAAGCGGAACGGCATTTTCCATCGATGCTTTTCCTAAAGCGGGCTTTACCCTTGACTGATCTGCAGCCTGGGAAGCCGGTGATAACGGGTTTAGCGCATGCACCATACTTTCTTCACCGGATTCTCCTGCCGTAAGGAAAGCGCTGAAGCCATGTTCCGCTACAGTCGCCAGTGTTGCAGAGCACAATCTGGTCATTCCGCCGATTCCGTTCAGGATGTATTCCCCTTTTACCGGTCTGAAACTTTTGTCCAGGTATACTCTGGATACCGATTTGGTGATTTCGTGATTGGTAATCATCAGGTATCCGTCTGAACTCGGGTCCTTCATGATTCCCATCCCGTCCGGCTGACCGGCGAAAACGAAGTTCGGGCTTCCGGCAAGGACATCGGAGCTGGAAATCAGCGTTGTAATGGTAAGGTTTTCAAAGCCGCTCATCGCATAGGCAAATGCGGGCTCTTTAGAAAAGTTTTCAATTTTGATGTTCGGGTTTACGGGGTTTTCATTGCTGTCTGTTGTGTCATCATTACAGTTCTGAAAGATGGTCGCCGCCAGGAATAAGGCACCGATAGTTTTGTAAATTTTCATAATCATTTTTATTTCGATGATGCAAAACTAAAGGTCTATTGTTAACTGTATTTTAAAACAGGGAAGAGGTACATGAACTTTACTTTATTAAAGAATAACCAGTGTTAAGGGAAAGTCAATAATTAGAACCGATCAAAATAGAAAGACTGCTGCACCGGAAAACTGCTTGGGAAATGATGCTGTTCCTTCTGAATTCCGGACCATAAAAAAACTGCCCCGGAATAGGCAGTTGATATGGTTTAACGGTCGAAAGCGTTGAATTTTATTTTTATCCCGAAATTATTGCTGAATTCCGGGGTCCGGTAATAGCCAAGCCGGTAGGAGAACCCAATCCCGAAATTACTGCCTAAAAACCGGTTCCAGATCAGCCCTGCTTCCTGGTAATAATGATCCAGTACCATAAACTCGAATCGCTGATGATCGCTGCTGTTCCTGAAATTACCTATCGCAGACTGGTATTCTACATCAATGCTGGAATACCGTGTGCCCAGTGTCTTAAACTTGAAGGGCAGCGACTGTGAAAGGCGTATCGCCGCAAATCTATCGGTATAGAAAGTCCCTGCCGGCATGGTCGTGAATCCCAGGTTGGTAGGGCTGCCGATATTGGAATACCAATGGTTGTTGTTGCGGTCAGTCTGTCCTGCAATTTCAAAGTTTTTCCAGATCGGTGCCGTTCCGGAAGAAAGTCCCCCGAAAAGTTTGATATTGGTTAATCCCGCCGGAGTACGGAATTGATGGATCAGCAGGGCATCCAGACGGCTGTAATTCAGGTCGCCGCCAAAAGTCTTCATCCCTTTTTCAAAGTTAACATACACCTGCGGATAACCTTTTTCGAAAGTGAATTTTCCGCTTGGCGTCATGATGTTTTTGTCATTCGGGGCAAATTTCAGGGAAAGGGTAGTACTGAAATTATCGAAATGGTTACCCATGTCTTTATACTCATAATCAAAAAGGGCCTGCTGTTTTTCCTTGTTTACGGCAATCTTCATGCTCAGGGAGTTGGAAAGGTCATATAAGAATGAAGCTCCCCATTTCCGGTTTTTGTAAAACGCTCCGTTATGGATGTCAATGTTGATGTCCGACAGCTTCATCGGAAGATCCCACATGGCATTGCTGAACCTTCCTGCCGCAAATACATCATCCACATAATCGATCCGGAAAACGGAAGTCCTTTTATCAGACAGTTTTACATCAAGTCCTAATCCGTATTTGAATTTGCTGTCTTTAAAGCCATATCCGAAATAAGCATCCGGAGACCAGGTTTTGCTGAACTTTTCATTGAGTTTTACGCCTGCTCCCAGACGCAGTCCCTGAACCTGGTCGTAGCTGTAGAACTTGGTAATGTCAAAATCAATCATTTTGTACCGGATGTTTCCGCGCAGCAGCTGGGTGAGGAAGCTCAGTTTCTTTTCAAACTGGTGCTTTTCCACAAACTGGTCTATCTTGGTATAGGTAGCACTTTCACGTTCCGTAAGGCTGTCCGTCCTGTACTGGCTCAGCTGGCTTCCGTCCGAACTTTTCACTTCAAGGGAATATCCTTTGAAATCCGATGGTTTTACCTCGTCGTTCAGCTGGAACCCGAAAAACCGGTTCTTCACATACAGGTAATTTCCGAATGATTTCTTATTGAATTTCGGTTTTTCGCCTGTTTTGGTACTGTCCTTTTTAGAGGTTTCATAGGTCTGGTCCCCCATTTTTACCTTGATGTCTTCATAATCCAGGAACCATTTATTATCAATTGGCTTCCAGACGGAGACAATATTGCCTTCATTGAGTTTCTTGCTGGTGCTTTCAAACTTCTTCAGGGCAAAGCTTGAGGCATCCACATATATTTTACCGTTGAATTTCCTCGGGTTCTGTTTTTTCTTATTGGTGATTTCCTTGAATTTGATCACATACGTTTTTCTGCCGTCCAGCTGTATGGTATCCGAGAGGTAAAAATTGAACAGGTCCCGGTTTTCAGGCCTCAGCTGGCGCGGTATCCGGTCGAGATTGGAAATGTTGATGGCCAGTGCCTCGTAAATCGGATTCTTGAAGCCTGACATCCGGTTGTCTATGATATTGGTTTTTTCACCGAATTTTCTGGAGAACTTATACTCCGTTGCTTTTTCCCAGAGGAACATCTGGCTGGCCGCAGCCGCACTAATAAATTCTTCCGCCAACAGGGAATCTTTTTTTTCTTTGTCTTTCTGTTTGAATTTCCGGTCTTCGGCCCTGGAAAGCGAGTCTTTGCGGGTCGCGATAAAATCCTTGAAGGTATCCACAGAATCTTTATCTACATCGATAGACAGTTTGCTGTAGGCTTTAAATGTATAGGATTCCAGGGATTTAGGTGAATTTTCTTTAGCTCTTTTATTCAGCTCATCCAGGATTCTCAATGCTCTTGGATCGCTTTTGTCATTAATGATCACCCGTTCGATATTATCCCTTTTTTCGGATAGGGGAATCAAAGCGATCTCGACTGTTTTCCTGACGTCCGCTGTTGCGTCTTCAAAATTGCTGGCCAGGATGTCTACTTTTCTGCATTTTGTTTTGGCGGATAAAAGGCCTGCCTCGTCAGTTTTTCCGAGCAGATTATCATCACAGTATACTGCTGCATTGGCTACCGGCTGCCTGTTAGCCCTGTTGAGCACCCGGAATTGGGTCTGGCTGAATACCGTCGCATTGAATAGCAGAAATAGCGAGCATAAAAGTTTTATCATTAAGTTTTTATTAATAAGACAAAACTATCAATAAGATAGTTACAAAACCCTACCTAAAAATATAATATTTTGTTAAAATGAAAATCAGCTGTACCGGTAAGATACAGCTGATATATAAGTGGTCGATGTAAAATAGATTTACACCAATCTTGTACTATTCTTTACAGCAGATTAAATGCCCAATGCTTTTTGATAGGCATTTTCAAGGCCGTCAAGGTTTTTACCTCCAGCTGTGGCAAAACCCGGGTTTCCTCCGCCGCCGCCCTGGATTTCCCTGGCCAGGTCTTTTACAATGGTTCCTGCCTGATAGCTTGAAGCCAGGTCATCCGAAACTCCCACCGTAATCATCGGTTTCCCATCTGCATCAGAAAGGATAACAGTAACAGATGAAGGGATTTCCCTTTTCAGCTGGAATACGATGTCTTTTACTGAACCGGCATCCAGGGAGGTTTTCTTCACCAGAAGCTGCTTATCGCCTTTCTGTTCGTAAGCGTTCTTCCAGTCGCCGATTTCTCCTTTGGCTTTTTCCTTTTTCAGGGCATCCACTTCGGATTTCAATGCCGTATTGTCTTCGATGAGCTTTTCAATAGACCGTACAATATCTTTCGATTTCAGCAGCTGGGATAGTTCAGCCACCTGTTTTTCCAAGTTTTTGAAGTATTCTTCCGCTTTATCTCCTGATATAGCTTCAATCCTCCTGATTCCTGCCGCAGCAGAACTTTCCGAAACGATTTTGAAATGGCCGATTTCACTGGTATTTTTCACATGGGTTCCCCCGCAAAGCTCTTTCGAACTCCCGAACTGGATCATCCTCACGCTGTCACCGTATTTCTCGCCGAACAAAGCCATAGCGCCTTTCTCCATCGCTTCTTTCATCCGAATATTCCTGAATTCCTGTAAGGCGATGCTTTCTTTGATCCTGGCATTCACCTTATTCTCAACCGAAGCCAGTTCTTCCTCCGTCATCTTGTTGAAATGCGAAAAGTCGAAGCGAAGGTAATCCGGACCTACAAAAGACCCTTTCTGCTCTACATGGGTTCCTAAAATCTCTCTTAGCGCTTCATGCAGCAGGTGGGTTACGGAGTGGTTGGCCTGGGAATTCTTCCTGTCTGTGGTATTCACTCTGGCGTAAAAAACAGCACCCGCATCTTTCGGAAGCCCGTTGATCAGGGAAATGATCAGTCCGTTTTCCTTTTTTGTTTCCAGTACTTCAAAGCTTTCTACAGCATTTTCCAGAACGCCTTTATCACCTACCTGGCCTCCGCCTTCAGGATAGAAAGGAGATTCGCTTAACACCACCTGGTAGAATTCACCGTCTTTGTTTTCTACCTTCCTGTATCGGGTGATATAGGTTTCAGATTCAAACTGGTCGTAGCCTACAAAGTTTTCAGGTTTTTCTTCCAGCGTTACCCAGTCGTATACCTTTTGTGCAGAATCGGCTTTTGAGCGCTGCTTTTGTTCATTCAGCGCCACTTTAAAGCCTTCTTCGTCAATGGTCAACCCTTTTTCCTCTGCAATAATTCTTGTTAAATCATCCGGGAAGCCGTAAGTGTCGTATAATTCAAAGACTTCTTCAGTCGGTAAAATTTGAGTATTGTTTGCAATCGTCTGCTGGATCAGTTTTTCTACCCGGATCAGTCCGTTCTCTATGGTTCTCAGGAAAGATTCTTCTTCACTTTTAATCACCTCAGACACCAGCTTGCCCTGTTTTTCAAGTTCAGGGAAGAATTGGCCCATCTGTTCCTGAAGAACAGCTACCAGCTGGTAAAGGAATGGTTCCTTCATGCCGAGGAAACGGTATGAGTAGGAAATACCTCTTCTTAAAATCCTTCTGATCACATATCCTGCACCTCCGTTGGAAGGCAGCTGACCGTCGGCAATAGCAAACGAAACCGCTCTGATGTGGTCCACCACTACGCGGATGGCAATATCCTTCTCATCTTCCAGGATCCCGGTATACTTTTTTCCGGAAAGAGCCTCCACCTTGGCAATCAGCGGTGTGAAAACATCGGTATCATAATTGGAAGATTTGCCCTGAAGTGCCATACAGAGCCGTTCAAAGCCCATTCCCGTATCCACATGCTGGGCCGGAAGTTTTTCCAGCGTCCTATCCGCTTTTCTGTTGAATTCCATGAATACCAGGTTCCATACTTCCACCACCTGCGGATGGTCGTTGTTCACCAGTTCCAGTCCGGAAACCTGAGCTTTCTCTTCAGGGGTCCTTAAATCCACATGGATTTCGGAACATGGGCCGCAAGGGCCGCTTTCTCCCATTTCCCAGAAGTTGTCTTTCTTGTTTCCGTTGATGATCCGGTCTTCCGAAATATGGGATTTCCAGAAATCATAGGCATCCTGGTCCCTGTCCAGGTTTTCGGAAGCGTCGCCTTCAAAAATGGTCACATACAGGTTTTCTTTCGGAATTCCGTAGACTTCCGTCAGCAGTTCCCAGGCAAAAGCAATAGCATCTTTTTTAAAGTAATCCCCGAAAGACCAGTTGCCCAACATTTCAAACATGGTGTGGTGGTACGTATCGCGGCCTACATCGTCCAGGTCATTATGCTTTCCGGATACCCTGAGGCACTTCTGCGTATCTGCAATACGGGGTGCCGTAGGGGTTTTATAACCCAGGAAAAAATCTTTGAACTGCGTCATTCCCGAATTAGAGAACATCAGGGTAGGGTCGTCTTTCAGTACAATGGGTGCTGAAGGGACGATCAGGTGTCCTTTGCTTTTGAAATAGTCTAAAAATTTCTGACGGATCTCTTGTGATGTCATAAGTTTATATTGCTTTGCTTTTGAGCGTTTTTCGATAGAATGCAAATTTAGGATTTTTTACCGAAACCCGTACATAAATAAGGGAAACCATAATCTGAGGTGAGGCATATTATTTGGAGCTGTTTCCCGCTTTCCGCACTCGCTATTTTTCTGATTTCGGGCGGCGGCTTTGCCGCCGCCCGAAATCAGAAAAATGAGCTCAGACAGAGGCTTCAATCGAGGCTAGATGAAAGGAGCAGTTGAAAATCAGGAGATCAAAAACATGATCACGCTACGATACCGTTAGCCAAATTATAAAACAGGTGAAACAGAAAACCGCTGAACCCTGTTTTTCGTATATGAATACAGATCTGCAGATGTCCCGGAGCTATGATTCTGATAGACAGGATCAGTGAAAACAGAAATAACTTTGTCGGAAATTTGCAATCTAATCAACGTGAGTCAGTGACCAAAAAATTAAAATGAATAAGAAAATAAAGATGAAAAGCGTATTGATTGTTCTCGGAATATTCCTGGGAATTGCGGTATTTGCCACCAGCTGCAGAGATTCTAAAAAGAAACCTGCTGTTAAAAAAGAAAATGAGACCATTATGGACAATAGAAATGTAAAAGAAGTGTATTTTGCGGGCGGATGTTTCTGGGGAACGGAACATTTTTTCCAGCAGGTGAGAGGAGTCGTGGGAACGGAAGTAGGATATGCTAACGGAAATAAGGAAAACCCGACTTATGAAGAAGTAGTTAGCCATACCACCGGATTTGCGGAAACCGTAAAGGTGAAATATGATCCGGAGCAGGTAGACCTTAAACTTCTGATTGACCTGTATTTTAAAACCATTGACCCCACCAGCCTGAATAAGCAGGGTAATGACAGGGGAGACCAGTACAGAACGGGAATTTATTCAACAGATAAAGAAACGGAAGCTGTGGTAAAAGCTGAAGTAGCGAAGCTGGCCAGAAATTACAGCAAGCCAGTACTGGTGGAAACCATTCCGCTGAAAAACTTCTATAGGGCGGAAGATTACCATCAGGATTACCTGGACAAAAATCCGGGCGGATACTGCCACATTGAGCCGGGATTGTTTGAAATGGCCAGAAATGCCAACCCGCCTAAAAAAGAAACAAAATATCAGAAGCAGGATAAAAAGGTGCTGAAGGAGAAACTGACCGCCGAGGAGTATAATGTTACCCAGGAAAACGGTACAGAAAGAGCATTTCAGAATAAATACTGGGATGAAAAACGCGACGGTATTTATGTAGACATCACAACGGGAGAGCCATTATTCATCTCTACGGATAAGTTTGAATCAGGATGCGGATGGCCAAGTTTTTCAAAACCGATCACCAAAAAACTGATTGAAGAAAAATTGGACAGGTCCCATGGAATGACAAGGGTTGAGGTAAGAAGCAAAACAGGGGATGCGCATTTGGGCCATGTGTTCAATGACGGACCCGCGGATAAAGGCGGATTGAGATACTGCATCAACAGTGCATCGCTGAAATTCATCCCAAAAGAAGAGATGGAGAAACAGGGGTACGGAGATTATATAACATTACTGGATAAGAAGTAAAGTGAAGAGGGGGCTGCCGAAAGGCAGTCTTTTTTATTTCTGCCGGAGCAGGAAACGTTCTTTGATACTGAGCATGGATACATTAATGAATAGTAAAAATGCAAATAAAATATGCATTGCCGGTAATGGGAGCTGAGTTAGATGATATTCCAGTTTTGAAATACCTTTTAGAAGATGAGCATTAAAATATTCCGGGGAGAAATCCAAAAAATCATTGCCACACCGGATAAAATCATCATTATAAGCAACCGGTAAGACATTTAAAGAATTTTCATTAATAACATATAAATGCCCGCTACCGTCAAGATCTAGATAATAATCAGGATAGTGGGTTATTTCTAGGGCATTCAGAAGAGCTACAAAATCACCATAAGTGTTTTCATTATTCAAAATAAATTCAATTCCTGATGCCTGTTTTTTATTTTTTATGCTGTTGATTCCAGATACATATAATCCTATGTGTTCTTTTCCATACTGCGGCGAAACCTGTATTTGTTTATCATATGAATTTTGCTCATAAGGAAGTTGTTGACTTTTACGAGATTTAAAAGGAAGGTAAATGTCGATTATGCGGACATTTATATTATTAAATTTTTGGTTTCCATAATACCAGAACAGCAGCGGAATAAGCAAAGCACTGATCAGCCCGGGCACATAATACATTCTTCTCATGCTGACTTTCTTTTCAATTGAATATTCTCTTTAATGCTGAGCATTGAAATATTCAGAAAAAATAAAAACCCAAACAGGACATAATATGCCTGTTGAGGAAGATATTGGATAAATGATTCAGGCCTGAAAACATGTAAAACAGGTTTTTCCGGCGTGAATTCACCGCCTGCTACACATCCACCATATCTTTCAGACCTGTGAGGATCTTTGTATTCATAGACAGCAAAAAAATGATTCGTTTTTTCAACGTCCACTCCATAGGTATCCTGCTTCGCTAACTTCATGGCATCAATTAAAGCAATGAAATCCTGATACGTATTGTCGTCATTAATCACAAATTCAATCCCCGTTTCTTTTTCATTCCTGGCTTGGAGTTTTTTTAATTCTGAAACATAATACGGTTGGTTTTGTAAAGCGGTGTTCGGTTTTACTGTGATTTTCTTATACTTCCATTTGCGGTACGGCTCAAAAGTATTAAGCTGATTTTCCATTCCCTTTTTAACTTTTGCCGGAAGCCCAAGATCAATTACCCTATATTGCGGATGAACCCTTTGGTTTCCATAATACCAGAACAACAGCGGAATAAGCAAAGCACTGATCAGCCCAGGTACATAATAGATCTTTTTCATCGTCTTCATTTTTGATAAAGATAACAAAATATTTCATCCGCCAATGATGTACAGGCTTTTGAATATCATTTGAAACCAGACCATTAAAAAAGTGACCCGATCCGGGCCACTTCCTGTATCTTGATAAAGGTATTGGTATAATTACCAGTCTCTTTTTTTCAGAATCCAGTACGAAGCAAAAATAAAGATGGCGCACCATACCAAACAGGCAATAAGGCTTTCGGTAGGATAGTGGAATTCATATTTCATACCCAGCAATTTAGCTGCATTCAGCCTTACCATCGGATTCGGGATCAGGCTGGACATACTTTCAAGAGGCAATAGCTTGGTAATGAAAAAGTCATTCTGTATAACTTCATTTCTCTGTACTGCGTTCAGACCATGTATTTTCTGATAGCTTTCTACGGCTGTCAGGATGATTTCCAAAATCCAGAATACAAAGAAAGCCAGGAAAACAAATACTGATTTTCTCAACAGAACCGAAAGGAACATCAGGAAACAGAAAAAAGTAAAGAGCTTCACAAAATAGTTTCCGATAAAAAACATCTCTGCAAAGACCTTATTGGATTCTGTGGTATTGGAATACTGATATCCTAAAAACAGCGTAATACCAAAGACGATCAATGTTGAAATAATGGTGAAAACCGCAATGGTCAGCAGTTTTGAAGTAATAAATTCCTCCCTGCTCAGCCCGTCGATGGTGTTCTGCTTGAACATCCTGTTACTGAACTCCTGGCAGATGGAAAACACGATGATGAGGCCAAGGAAAATTTTCAGCAAAGCCACAATCCAGGTGGTGAAGTTCCAGATCTCCGGGAAATTGTAGATTCCCTGCTCCTTAAGATTTACTTTCCCTCCGAAAAGATCGAAATCTACCAGTCCGATGAACAGAAATACGATCAGTATGGCAAAATACAGGATGCTGAAGACCTTAAAAGGTTTATAGGCCAGGTTTTTATAATATTCGAGTTTTAATAATTTAAGCATGGTTCGTGTTTTTTACAAGTTCAAGGAATTGGGTTTCAAGAGACAGTTTCTTTTTCGTAAGATGAGATAGGAAAATTCCTTTTTCCGCCAGTTTCTGATTCAGTGATGATGCCGAAACAGACGCATCTTCCCGGATCTGGGCCTTGATCAGTTCGCCTTCCATACTCACGGATGAGAACCACTGCAGTTCTTCCAGCGTGCTCAGCAGAAGGGTATTGTTATCCGCTTTCAACTCAAAATATCCTGTATTACTGGTAATTTCATCCACTCTGCCGGAATAGATGGAGTTTCCTTCTTTCAGCACGATGACATGGCTGCATATTTTTTCGATCTCATCCAGCAGGTGGCTCGCAATGATGATGGTAATGCCCTGCTTGGCTATGCTCGTGATGATGTCGCGGATCTGGATGATGCCCTCCGGATCCAAGCCGTTCGTTGGCTCGTCAAGGATCAGCACTTCGGGATTGTTCAGTAAAGCAGAAGCAATGGCAAGGCGCTGCTTCATCCCGAGGGAGTAGGTTTTGAAAGCGTCTTTTTTCCTTTCCAGCAGTCCTACCGTTTTCAGAACCTCATCAATCCTTTCGTAGGGCGTTCCTTTGATTTCCGCAACGATCTTCAGGTTCTTTTCCGCACTCAGGTACGGATAGAAATTGGGCTGTTCAATAATGGCCCCGATTTTTTTCAGCGTTTCAGGATCTGTACCTTTTTTTCCGAACCAGTACCAGTCGCCGCTGGTGGGATTGATGGTGGAAAGGAGCATACCGAAGGTCGTGGATTTCCCGCTGCCGTTCGGGCCTAAAAGTCCGTACACATTTCCTTTTTCCACATCAAAAGAAATGTTGTTTACGACAACTCTCTTGAATTTTTTGGTCAGGTTCTTGACCGATAAAATTTTTTCCATGTAATTCGTTTTACATTATACTAGTCTCAACAGGCCGGGGATTGTTACAGAGTCTGTAAACAATCCTCCGGAAAGGTAATAATAATTGCCATAACAGCATTTAATTTTACCAATTTTTAATATGCGTCAAACCTGGTTATATTTTACGTTGATAAAGCTTTAGAAAGATGCCTGTCCGGAATTTGTAGGGAAATCTGTATATTTATCTTGCAAAGCATCTGTGCCGGCTGTATGCAATTGGCTTAAATTTCGATGCGTTGAATACAGAATGTAATTAGACTGACTTATGAAATTGATTGAACTTGCTCAGGAGCTTGACGTATCAGCAGAAGCCATTAAACAGTTTATCCAGGATTTTGATCTGGAACTGGCCAACTGCATCAGCACCAATTTTGAGGTGAAAGAGGATTTTGAAAAATTTGCCCGTGAACATATTGATTTTCTGAGGCGGTACGAAAAAGACCTTGATAAAGCCAAAACCCCCGGACAGATTGCTGAGAAGATCAACCAGCCGCAGGAAAAAGTGGAGGAAGCCATGAAAGAGATCAATCCGAACATTTTTGATAACGGCTTTTTTAAATCGTCGGTGTCAAGCTATGGGATTGATAACAAGCTGGGCGGGAATTACCAGTTTGTGTATAATTATTTCGGAAATACCACAAGCCTCCAGAAAAGAGATTTTATCGGATACAGGGACCTGTTCTTTTATATTTCAGCGGTACTCGAACCATTCCTGAATCCGCAGCAGATCAAAGACTGGGGCATCCATAAGCCGGCAGGGATCATTCTGTACGGACCTCCGGGAAGCGGAAAGATTTTCTGGGCCAAAAAAATTGCCGAAATCATCGGTTATGAATTCAAAGAAGTAAAAAAACATTACCTGGGAACATCGTTTGTAGACGGAAGCAAAACGCATTTCAATGATTTCCTGGTTACTACGATGAAACAGGATAAGGTCTTGCTCTTCCTGGATGATTTTGACACCATCATGATGGCCAGAAAGCCGGAAAATAATGTAGCGGCCTGCAACCTGGAAACCCAGGAAGTTATCCTGCACCATATTTCAAAGTTTGAGCAGGAAGATATGCTGATGGTGGGTTCTGCAAATTCCGTTTCAGATATTGATGAAGAAATCATGTCTCCGGGAAGATTTGATGTTCTGATTCCCATCTTTCCGCCTAATAAAGCAGAACGGGCAGAAATTATCCTGTATGCGATGACCAGGAACCTGGAAAAAACGTCATTGCTGTATAAAATCCTCAAAAATAACAAAGCCGACCAGATCCCGTTCTGGGATGAGGTGGCCTCAAAAATGAAGGTGTTCAGCAATACTATGCTGATCGACTTTACCCAAAGCCTGAAAAAACGCATCAAATACCTGTATTATAAAACGAAAAATGAAAATCTAAAAATTGATAAAAATGTCCTTGACGGAGCACTAAGGGATGCTGCCGGAAAACTCACCGGAGAATACCTGGATCAGATTGCCTCTTTTCTCAAAGATGTCATCATCAACAGTTCAGACCAGTTTCAGTACAGGATCCACAGCCTTAAAACTGAACTTGATGCCTACAGGATCGTGGAAGAACCGAGAAGGGCGATTGGTTTTCAGCATAATGAAGAAGAAGGGAATAAGTAATAAGGAGAGGAATTTTAAATTTTAGATTTTAGATTTTGAATGATGGGTTTTGAAATTTTGGATCTGGAATTGATTGAAAAAATATAAATTTGAACTCATCTCGACTTTATTTTTTGAAATTTTCTCAAAGCAATCACCATGAACGCTAAATAATTAAACCCTGTCCAGCTTGTTATTGAAGTGTCAAACCTGTTAAGTATTGATCTGAAGCTATCCA
>CAJYLH010000017.1 GCA_913775525.1 uncultured Chryseobacterium sp. | reverse complement strand
GCTTTGAGAATATTAAAGTGTTCCACTAAAAATTCAGGAAGTAATAATTTAAGTAGTTCGTGATCGCTTACCATAACACAAAGATACACCAACTAAAAATATCCCCCCCAACTTTTGAGACTGATCCCCTGTAACGTTTAAAGAGGCACAGGTTGAATCAGATTCTACCACTATTCTGTCGTATACCGAAAATGATATGCATTCGACTATTAGCTGATGTATATCTATTTCTAAGACTGTTGCTTCTTTTGCCTTAAGGCTTCATAGCAGGTTATGGCAACTGCATTGCTGAGGTTCAGTGAGTCGATACTTCCGGCCATCGGGATCAGTGTGTTTTTTCCTTTCCCGATCCAGAACTCACTTAACCCGGAATGTTCCGTGCCGAAAAGGACCGCAGATTTCTGCCTGAAATCCCTGATATAGATATCTTCGGCCGTCTCATCCATCAGGGTCGTATACAGATTAAAGCGATTGTTGTGCAGGAATTCCAGAACTTCAGCATTTCCGGCCTGAAAAACCTGCATTCCGAACAGGCATCCTACACTGGAGCGGATAACGTTGGGATTGTAAAAATCCGTTTTTCCATCCGTTACGATCAGCGCATCAATCCCGAATGCTTCGCAGCTTCTCAGGATAGCGCCCAGGTTGCCCGGTTTTTCAATGCCTTCCACAACAATTACGGTAGACTGATCGCCAGGCGCAAATGAAGCAAGTGCTGGTTCTTTGGTTTCATAAACGCCAATAATGCCTTCTGATGTTCCACGGTATGCGATTTTCTCATAGACTTTGTCACTTACATAATGGATTTTTCCGGATCGGGGAACATTTCCTTTAAAGATAGGCTCACAGATGAAAAATTCTGTAGGCTCGTATGCATATTGAATGGCACGTTCATTTTCCTGCTGGCCTTCCACTGTGAAAAGCCCGGATTTCTTGCGGAACCGGTTATCGGTAAGCAGACGGGATATATTTTTTATCTTATCGTTTTGTAAACTTTCTATGAGCATGCTGCAAAATTATACAAAAAATATGAGTATCCGTAAAGGTATTCCTCAACAAAAATGTCCGGACCAGCCGGACATCACAGTATATAAACGTTGTTTATTCTTCTGGCAGTATCCCTGATATATAAGCACTGTCAATAAGGCTTTGCGGTAATTCCTTTTTATTCTTAATCCCCAGTGACTTGAGCTTCTGGGTCTGGATCACCAGATTATCATTCCCGGTGGAAAGCTGTTTGTAGGCATCATTGTAAAAGTTCTTGGCCAAATCAAGGTTCTTGCCTACTTTTTCCAGGTTTTCAATGAACCCGACAAATTTGTCATACAGCTTCGCACCGCGATCTGCGATCTCCATGGAATTCCTGTTCTGGTATTCACGCTTCCATAGGTCCGCAATCAGCTTCAGGGAAGTGATCAGATTGCTTGGGTTAAGCAGCAGGATCCTTCTGTCATAAGCATAGTTCCAAAGGTTTTGGTCTGCCTGCATTGCAGCAATGTAAGCCGGTTCACTTGGAATGAACATCATCACAAAATCCAGGGATTTTCCATAATCGTCATAGGCTTTCTGGCTCAGTTGCTGAATGTGGTTCTTAATGGATGACAGGTGCTGGTTCAGTTTGATGATATACACATCCTGATCCGTTTCATCCACCAGTTCCGTAAATGCAGTCAGGGAAACCTTGGAATCTATAATGACGTTTCTTTCATCCGGATATTTTACGACGGCATCCGGCCTCATTTTTTTACCGGAAAATTCCGAGAACAGTGCTTTGTTGTCCCCATCCCGGAGCTCATGCTCAAGGAAATATTCCTGACCTTTTGTCAGTCCTGACTTCTCAAGGATGCTCTCCAGGATCATTTCACCCCAGTTTCCCTGGGTTTTGCTCTCACCTTTTAGCGCGCGCGTCAGTTTCTTGGCATCTTCGGAAATCTGCTGGTTTAGTTCCGCCAGTTCCTTTACTTTTTCAGCTAATGAAAAACGCTCCTTATTTTCTTTCTCATACGCTTCATTGACACGGTTCTTAAGGTCATTGATCTTTTCCTGGAAAGGCTCAAGGATGGTTTTCAGGTTGTTTTGATTAAGAAGCGTAAACTTTTCTGTCTTCTCCTCCAGGATTTTACTCGCCAGGTTTTCAAACTGAAGTTTCGCTTCGTCCTGTATTTTTGCAATTTCTTTTTTCTGGGTTTCCAGGGATTGCTGCAGGCTTTCGTTGATGGCGGAAAGCTCAGCATTTTTCGCAAAGATAGCCTGCTTTTCAGTCAGCAGATTGTCAATCTGGGAAACCTGCTTCAGCCCTGCCTGCTTCTGTTCCTGAAACTGGATATTCAGCGAGGCGTGTTCGGCAGAAATTTTTGCCAGCTCATTTTTCAGGTCACTCATCAGGTCAGCCTGCTGCTGCATAAGCTCTTTTTCCCTGTTGGCGTTCTGTACCAGTTCCTGTATTTTCAGCTGTGAATTTTCCAGGTCAGAATGGCTTTTAATATATATGCTGTTCAGGGTATCATAGGAGCCTCGTGAAATCATGGCCGATTTCAGCGCAAAATAGGCCACAACAGCGCCGGTAATCCCTCCTGCAATACATCCGATAATCAAATAGGTCATCTCCATAGCCCAAAATTACAAAAAGAATAATGGATTCTTTTTACGGGAAACCGTAATTTTTACATCATTCATAAACCTGTATCATGATAATGATCTCTGTGATCCATTTAAAATTATGAATTTGAGTCAAACAGCATTTCTTCGGAAATAACCTGTTGTTTTGGGTTTTCTTTTTACCCATTAGTTGCATGATCGATTAATTTTTCGTTATTTCATTTGATCAAAATATAAATAAAGTCCAATGAAATTCTTAACCCTTACTGCTATTGTATTTTCGGCATTGTTTTCCGCACAGGATTTTGCCAATTATGCGAAGTATGAAAAACAAAACCAGGAAATCATATCCAAAAAAATAATACCTAATTCCGTTCTGATGGGAGATTCCATTACGGAAGGGTGGTTTTCGACTGATCCGGACTTTTTTAAAAAGAATAATTTCGTAGGAAGAGGGATTAGCGGACAGGTGACATCCCAGATGCTTTTAAGATTCAGGGAAGATGTCATTCAATTAAAGCCGAAGCGTGTGATTATCCTTGCCGGGACCAATGATATTGCAGAAAACCAGGGGCCGATTTCTTTAGACAAGGTTTTCGGAAATATAGTTTCTATGGCGGAGCTGGCAAAGGCCAATCAGATCAAGGTTGTTCTCTGTTCTGTGCTTCCAGCTTACAACTTCGGATGGAGAAAAGATATGCATCCGGCAGAAAAGGTGATCGCCCTGAACAAAATGATCAAAAGCTATGCGGAGAAGAATCATATTCCTTATGTGGATTATCATTCCCAAATGAAAGATTCAAGGAACGGGCTGGATACAACATACACCGAAGATGAAATTCACCCAACGGCAAAAGGATATGAAAAGATGGAAGCGATCCTGATGCAGAAATTAGGTAAGATCTGAATGTAACGGGAATGATATATTATAATATAGTAAAAGTGAGCCCAACAGCTCACTTTTACTATATAGCTCAATTTTTTTTTAGGGTATCGGTACGGGAGAAGGGACCTCCGGAGCACAGGATCCGGTATTCAGCATGCAGTGTCCGCCCATGCAGCTGTAATTGGTCATCGATGTTGTTCCGTCCGGACACATGATCAAAGCTTCACCATAATGGCTGCAATCCCTGCTCGAATAGCATTCCAAAGCAGGATACAAATCTCCTCCGCCTCCAAAAACGTCTTTCAGCGCTAGTCTTGAAAGCTTCGTTAACTTAAGTTTTTTCATAAAATATTATTTTAATGGTTACTGGTTATTCGCATCACATTCTTGCACAAAGCCATGCTGACGAATTACAGCTAATGTATGAAAAAAGAAAGAGGATTTGCTTATATTTCCTGTTTTTATAAAGTGTTAATGCTCGGGATCTATTCTTTTATTCTCAGGAATTCCTTGGCCAGTTCGATCATTTTAGGATCACCGGTATATTTTCCGTGTTCATCGGAAAGCTTTACGGTTGGGATCCATTCCTGGTTCGGAGCCTGTACCCCAATCAGTTTCATCACGATATTCATAGGTTTTAATCCTACGTCATTGGTCAGGTTGGTTCCTATTCCGAAGGAAATCCCGATTTTCCCTCTGCAGTAGTTGGTGATTTCCTCTACTTTCTCCAGGTTAAGGGCATCAGAAAAAATAATATACTTAAATAAAGGGTTGATTCCATGTTTCTGATAATGGGCAATGGTTTTATCGGCAAATTCCAAAGGATCTCCACTGTCATGGCGCACACCATCAAACAGTTTGGCAAATTTTTTATCAAACTGCTGGAAGAATACATCTGTTGTGTAGGTATCTGAAAGTGCTACTCCCAGATCGCCCCGGTATACATCGACCCAGTGTTCCAGAGCAAGATCATTAGCCGTCTTGAACCCATATTCAGCCGCATGGAACATGAACCACTCATGGGCGTGTGTGCCGATAGGCTTTACCCCGTACTTCATGGCGAAATGAACATTGGAGCTTCCGATGAAGGTAGATTCTTTTTTCTGTGTCAAAGCCTCCATCACCAGGTTCTGTACTTTGTAGGAATGCCTTCTCCGGGTACCGAATTCTGCAAAAGTCACGCCCAGTCTTGCCAGGGAATCAGCTTTCTCAATGGTTTTATTCATCACGACCTCGTTGGAATCCCGTTCCATGTGGTTCATTTCATAATGCAATTCACTGATGAGCGCCAGAAGGGGTACCTCCCAAAGGATCGTCCTGTACCAGAGCCCCTCCACAACCACAGAAAGTTCACTCCCTTCCTGATGGATTTTTACTTCAGACGGATCGTAATGATACCCTTCAAGGAAATCCAGGTATGGAAGGTCAATATAAGGGCAGGTTCTTGCCATATATTTCTTTTCCTCTTTCGTCAGTTTAAGTTCAGCCAATTTGTTAACGGCCTCTCTTAAAGCATGATCAAAACCTTCCGGAAACTGGTGTTTGCCGCGGTTGATAAATTCGTATTTTACTATAGATCCGGGAAATAATTTCACCACAGCATTCTGCATGGTTATTTTATAGAAATCATTATCCAGGATAGAATTCAATCGTACTTCATTCATAATTGTGTAAATTATACGCAAATATAGGTATTAAAAACAAAACCACCTTAAATGTAAGGTGATTTTTTTAATTTTTGCTGATCCAAAGATGATTATTTACCAAGATAAGAATTGTACATCCATACTTCTTTTTCCTGTTCTGTGATATAGTCGCTCATCTGCGAATTGGTTCCTTCGTCTCCAGCTTTTTCAGTCATATCCAGCAGTTCTCTCTGTAAGTCGATCACCACTTTAAATGAATTCAGAATATTCTGTACGCTTACGGTGGCATCACTTACATCCGTGCTTTCCTGAATGGTGGATACCTTCAGGTAATCGGAGTAATTATGGGCAGGAATAGCACCCAGCGTAAGGATCCTTTCTGCGATCTCATCGATTTTAAGAACCAGGCTGTTATATAATTCTTCAAATTTAGGGTGCAGGGTAAAAAACTGGTCTCCTTTAATATTCCAGTGTGAGCCTCTGGTATTCTGATAAAATACGGAATAGTTAGCCAGAAGCACATTGAGTTTGTCTGCAATTTGCTGACAGTCGGCCTCATTAAGTCCGATAATGCTTGCGTTTTTCATAGTGTTGTATTAAGCGGTTTATTATTAGATACAAATTTAACAAACAGATTTCATAAGCTGTATTTAAAAGTAATTGATGATGCTTATCTTTGATATTCTAATATTCGTTCAAAAAATGTTCCTATCCTTCTCAAAAGGTGCAAAAAGTTTCCTGATATCATTCATGATATGTTCTGCCATATGCGCAGGCTATTATGTAAATTCAATAGCGAAGACCGACGGCCATTATGTCTATCTTATTGATGATGCCTATATTCATCTGGCTATGGCTAAAAATTTTGCGCTTCATGGAGTTTGGGGAATTACACAATATGCATTTTCATCCACGTCGTCATCACCACTGTTCACCTATCTTATCAGCAGGTTTATCTCTGTGTTCGGCAATAACGATCAGATTCCCCTGTATTTTAATGCGGTATGCTTTGTCGGCGTTATCTTTTGCCTGAATGCATGGTTTTCCAGGATTTTCAGTCAGGCAAAATCTGCTGTTTTGGCAACATTGTTCACCTTTTTGTTTGCTGTTCTGCATCTGCAGGTATTGTCCGGGATGGAACATATACTTCATGTATTGCTTTTCATGATCAGCATCTTCTGTTTTCATAATCCGCACCATACTGTATATAAGACGGTAGGATTTTACGCAAGCCTGATGCTGATGGGAACGGTGAGGTTCGAAAGCATGTTTTACTTCATTATTCTCAGCGGTTTACTGGCATTGACCGGAAAATGGAAACAATCTTTCGCTGTCATTCTTGCCGGCTTTATTCCTATCCTTATTTTTTGTTGGTGGAATTATCTCCAGGACGGCTATTTTTTCCCTAATTCAATACTGGTAAAAGGAACCAGGCTGAGCTTTGATTCAGGGCTGTTTGGACAGCTTAAAATAATTCTTGTTGATCATCTTCTCTGTAACATCAGTTTCTATAAGACAGGATTTCTTCCTATTCTATTAGTTGTAGTCTTTATTATAAAAGACATGAAAAATAAAACCGTAAAAGAAATCCTTTCTGATCGTTTTTTTCTCATTGTCCTTTCGCTGCTGATGATCTGCCACGCCCTGTTCGCAGACCTGAAAGGCATATTCCGTTATGAAGCCTACATACTTGCCGGGTTCTGTATGGTAATAATTCCGGAGCTCAAAGGATTTTTCAGGAATTTCAGAAGCCGGAAACTTATAGCAGTACTGGTTCTTGGTAATGTGGCATTGCTGCTCTATAAAACCGGATATGCCCATCTGATGCTGGATAATGGCGGCAGGAATATTTATGAACAGCAGATACAATCGGCCAGGTTTCTGCATACCTATTATAATGACTCTAAAGTTATCGCCAATGATATCGGTGCCATTTCCTATTATACGGATATTCATCTGCTTGATATTGCGGGGCTCGGCTCAAAAGAAACCATTCCTTTTAATGAAAATAAAAGGCAGTTTGATGAATCCTTTAAAGAATTCCTGATCCGTTATGGCAATGATCACCACTATGATCTGGCCATTGTCTATGATGAGTGGCTTCAGGGGCATATTCCTGAAAACTGGAAAAAGGCAGCGGTCCTGAAAATCAGTCATAAAATAACTTCTGCAAGAGCTGAGGTTTCAGTTTATAGTATAGATCCGCATCAGCACTCCCTTTTGCAGAAGCGTATCAGGCAGTTTCAATGGAACAAAAATGTACAGGTAATTCTTATGGATGAATGAGTTAGGAAGATTAAATAATTTTTAATTATTAAAGTAAATTTACATATAACTGCTTGTAGGTTAAAAAATTATTCATATTTTTGCACCCTAAAATAAAAAGCAATTAAATGCCTACTATTCAACAATTAGTAAGAAAAGGAAGAGCCACGCTTGCCAAGAAGAGCAAATCGGCTGCCCTAGATTCTTGTCCACAAAGACGTGGTGTATGTACGAGAGTATATACTACCACACCGAAGAAACCTAACTCTGCACTAAGAAAAGTTGCAAGGGTAAGACTTTCTAACGGTAAAGAAGTTAACGCCTACATCCCGGGCGAAGGACATAATCTTCAGGAGCACTCGATAGTATTGGTGAGAGGCGGAAGGGTGAAAGACCTACCGGGAGTACGTTACCACATCGTAAGAGGTGCATTAGACACTGCAGGTGTAAATGGAAGAACACAAAGAAGATCTAAGTACGGAGCTAAGAGACCTAAGCCAGGTCAAGCACCAGCTGCACAGGCTAAAGGAAAGAAAAAATAATCATTAAATAAGGTACAGAAACAATGAGAAAGACAAAAGCGAAAAAAAGACCGTTGTTACCAGATCCTCAGTTTAATGATCAATTGGTGACTAGATTCGTAAACAATTTGATGCTTGACGGTAAGAAGTCAATCGCATTCAAAATATTCTATGATGCATTAGAAATTGTAGAAAACAAAAAAGGGGAGAACGAAAAGACTGCCCTTGAAATCTGGAAAGATGCCCTTACTAACGTAATGCCTCACGTAGAAGTGCGTTCAAGAAGGGTAGGTGGTGCTAACTTCCAGATTCCAATGCCAATCAGAGCTGACAGAAAAATTTCTATGGCAATGAAATGGTTAATCAAGTATGCAAGAGCAAGAAACGATAAGTCTATGGCACTTAAACTTTCTAACGAAATCTTAGCTGCTTCAAGAGAAGAAGGTGCTGCATACAAAAAGAAATCTGATACTCACAAAATGGCGGAAGCTAACAAGGCTTTCTCACACTTCAAATTCTAATCTGAAATGGGAAGAGATCTTAAATATACTAGAAATATTGGTATTGCCGCTCACATTGATGCCGGTAAGACAACCACTACAGAAAGGATTTTATTCTATACAGGGGTAAACCACAAAATTGGAGAGGTTCACGATGGTGCTTCTACAATGGACTGGATGGAGCAGGAAGCAGAAAGAGGGATTACCATTACTTCTGCTGCCACTACTTGTTCTTGGAACTTTCCAACAGATCAAGGTAAACCTGTTGCAGATACTAAACCTTACCACTTCAACATCATCGATACACCGGGACACGTTGACTTCACTGTAGAAGTAAACAGATCTTTAAGGGTATTGGATGGTCTTGTATTCTTATTCTCTGCCGTAGACGGTGTAGAGCCTCAGTCTGAAACCAACTGGAGACTTGCTGACAACTATAAAGTAGCAAGAATGGGATTCGTAAACAAAATGGACCGTCAGGGTGCCGATTTCTTGAATGTTGTAAAGCAGGTAAAAGAAATGTTGGGATCCAATGCAGTTCCAATCGTTTTACCAATCGGTGCTGAAGAAGACTTCAAAGGTGTTGTAGACTTAATTAAAAACAGAGCGATCATCTGGGATGAAGCAGGACAAGGAGCTACTTTTGAGGTAGTGCCAATTCCTGAAGACATGAAAGCTGAAGTTCTGGAATACAGAGAGAAATTAGTAGAAGCTGTGGCTGACTACGATGAGACTTTGATGGAGAAATTCTTCGAAGATCCGGATTCAATCTCTGAAGAAGAAATCAACGAAGCGTTGAGAAAGGCTACCATCGATTTATCTATTATCCCAATGACTTGTGGTTCTTCATTCAAGAATAAAGGAGTACAGTTTATGCTGGATGCAGTATGTAAATACCTGCCTTCTCCATTGGATAAAGATGATATCAAAGGTACGGATCCTAGAACTGACGCTGAAATCACAAGAAAGCCATCAGTAGATGAGCCTTTCTCTGCATTGGCATTTAAGATTGCTACCGACCCGTTCGTGGGAAGACTGGCATTCTTCAGAGCATATTCAGGAAGACTGGATGCAGGTTCTTATATCCTGAACACCCGTTCAGGCGATAAAGAAAGAATCTCCAGAATCTATCAGATGCACGCTAATAAGCAAAATCCTGTAGAATATATTGAAGCAGGAGATATTGGTGCAGCGGTAGGATTCAAGTCCATCAAAACCGGTGATACGATGTGTGACGAGAAAAACCCTATTGTTCTTGAATCAATGGTTTTCCCTGATCCGGTAATCGGTATCGCTGTTGAGCCTAAAACTAAAGCTGACCAGGATAAAATGGGTAACGCTTTAGCTAAACTGGCTGAAGAGGATCCAACGTTTACGGTTAGAACTGACGAAGCTTCCGGACAAACGATTATCTCTGGTATGGGTGAGCTTCACTTAGATATCATTGTTGACCGTATGAAGAGAGAGTTCAAAGTTGAAGTAAACCAAGGACAGCCTCAGGTAGAGTACAAAGAAAACTTAACAAAAGTTGCCCAGCACAGGGAGGTTTACAAAAAACAATCCGGTGGTAAAGGTAAATTTGCTGATATCGTATTTGAACTTGGACCTGCAGAAGAAGGTAAAGTTGGTCTTGAATTCATCAACGAGATCAAAGGGGGTAACGTTCCTAGGGAATTTGTTCCTGCTATTGAGAAAGGATTTAAAGCTGCAATGAAAAACGGTCCTTTGGCTGGTTTCGAAGTTGAAGGTATTAAAGTTGTTCTTAAAGACGGATCTTTCCACGCGGTGGATTCTGATGCCCTTTCTTTCGAAATGGCGGCTAAATTAGGATTCAAAGAAGCGGGACGTGCTGCCAAGCCGGTAATTATGGAGCCTATTATGAAACTGGAGGTTGTAACTCCGGAAGAATATATGGGTAACATTATCGGTGACCTTAACAAGAGAAGAGGTACCATCAGCGGTCAGGAAGAAAAGAACGGTGCTGTAGTAATCAAAGGTTCAGTTCCACTTTCTGAAATGTTTGGATATGTTACAACTCTAAGAACCCTTTCATCAGGAAGAGCTACTTCTTCTATGGAATTAGAGAAGTACCAGGCTACCCCTCAAAACGTTGCTGAAGATATCATTGCTAAAGCAAAAGGTTAATTTTTTAAAGTACAAGAAATGTCACAAAGAATCAGAATAAAACTTAAATCTTACGATTACAACCTGGTAGATAAGTCTGCTGAGAAAATCGTAAAAACGGTAAAGGCTACCGGTGCTGTGGTAAACGGACCGATCCCATTGCCAACCAACAAGAGAATCTTCACTGTATTGAGGTCTCCGCACGTAAACAAAAAAGCAAGAGAACAGTTCCAGCTTTCTGCTCACAAGAGATTGATGGATATCTATTCTTCTTCTTCTAAAACGGTGGATGCTCTGATGAAATTAGAGCTACCAAGCGGTGTAGATGTTGAAATTAAAGTGTGATAACGTGCACTTAAGCCGTGATTATATAAAATCCGTTCCTGAAAAGGAGCGGATTTTTATTTCATAAAATCTATTTAATACAATACTATGTATTGCAAGGTTCTTTTTAATGTTTATCTTTGCGGAAAGATTTATATTATGAAAAATATTTTCCTTTTTGTGTTTGTGCTGCTGACTTTCTCCATGAGTGCACAAACCCACCGTTTCATCTATGAATATCATTTTAAAACCGACTCCACAGCGTCGGAAAAAAGAAAAGTCAGTATGGTACTGGACGTCAATCCTGAAGAAGTCAAGTTTTATAATTACGACTTTGTTGTTACAGATTCCATCAATAAGACCAAAGGCGAAGATAATATCATGTGGGATGATACGCCTGCAGTGATCAGAAAGAAAAACTCCACCATCAACCAGAACTACCTTATGGTACAGAATATCTTCGTTACAGAGACCGATGACAGAATTACCTGGAAGCTGCTCAACGAAACAAAAGAGATGGGCGGGTACCACGTACAGAAGGCCACCACAAGATTCGGAGGACGGAACTGGACGGCCTGGTTTACCAAAGATGTCGGGCTGAACGAAGGGCCGTATAAATTCACAGGGCTGCCGGGAATGGTATTCGAAGTTTATGATGATCAGGATAATTTCAGGTTTACATTGGTCAAGAGTTACCGGTTAGCAAAAACTTACGACACACAAAGTATCCTTGAAAATTTTGCAGGGCAGAAACCAATAAAGATACCGGAGGCAAAACTGAGGAAGCTGATGCTGGACAGTTACCGTGACCCGCTTCGGGAATTTAAGGAGCAACTTAAAAATAATACCAATCCCAATGCCCGTTTCATGGTGATGGGGATAGAAGTAAAAAGCCCGGAACAACTGAAAGAACTTTCTGAAAAGATGCAGCAAAACATACGGAAAAACAATAACCCGATTGAAGTGGATAAAGCAATGCATTATCCATTAAAATAACCTTAAAGCCGGTTCTTCGGCGGAGTTTTTGATGCTGTGATTACTATATTAAATCTATAGAAATGAACGGTTCAAATAAAAATATTTTTGAAAGATTTTCAAATTGGGCAACAAAATTTACCGGCAGCTCGTCTGCTTTTATCGCAGCAACTTTAATTGTTATCATATGGGCAGCTTCCGGTCCCGTGTTTAAGTATTCTGAAACCTGGCAATTGGTCATCAATACCGGAACGACCATTATTACCTTCCTGATGGTATTTTTAATTCAGAAGGCCCAGAATAAAGACTCCAAGGCGATCCAGATCAAACTGAATGAACTTATTGCCGCCAATGAAAAAGCCAGCAATAGGATTGTAGATATTGAAGACCTGACGGAAAAAGAGCTTGATCAACTGCACTGCTACTATGAAAAACTCGCTGATTTTGCTGAAGAAGATGAAGATATCCATGCCTCACATTCTATTGATGCCGCACAGCGGAATCAGGACCATAAGGATGAACTGTTCAGGAAAAAACATGAAGAGTGGCTGAAACAGCAGGAACAACAAAAGGAATCGAAATGATTCCTTTTGTTGTTTTTATTTCATAAAATAATCAAAATAAGAACAGCTTCCCATGAGCTTCTGGGCCGTTCGGGTATCGGAATACTGATTTTTCAAGACAGTAAAATAGGTTCTGTATTTCTGATTTTTAATCTCGTTCAGTTGCTTTTGGCGGGCATCTTCCTTTTCAGACCATTTCGGATCTGAATAATCTGTACTTATGGTGTTATTGGTTTCATACTGGTAATATTTACCTTGCTCTGCGCTGGCCATCTGGAAGAGTATCCTCGTTTTCTGTTCCAGGTCGGCTGATTGATTCAGTGCCTTATTGTAATATCCGATGGCTAGATCGAAATGGTCAGGTTCAAGATAAGACAGGTCCGGGAAGTTCTTGTAATAATACTGGTAGCTTATTTTGTTTTTTACATTCTGGAAATCATATTTTCCGCCGTTGGTATTGTCAAGGTCCATCACAAATATCTGCCTGTAATATCCCAGGATAGACGTATTGTAAAGAAGGTTCCCGATGAGCTGGTTAGCCTTTGCGGCCTGTGCTCCTTTTCCGTTTCCGATCTCTTTGAGCCGGAGCAGGGCATCGGCAAGTTCAAGCTTATTCATGGAAGGTTTGATAAAAGGAAATGCTGAATGGTCTTCTTCTTCCATGCTTTCCTGCGGATTGCTGGTATAACTTACCCATATATTGTGCCCGAATACCAGATCCGGAATATTGCTGAATCCATTGTAAGCGGTAGCCGTATACTTCATCGGCACCGGGGTATTGGCCTGATCGCTCCATTCCATCCTCGGGATACCTGAAAAATCCTTTGCTTTGGCATAGTAGGCTTTGGCATTCGAAAAATCTCCCGATTTCATCGCATGGTCACCATATATTAAAGCAAAGAAAGCATCGATGTTACCTACATCATCCAGGTTTTTAGCAATAATCTGCTTTTCAAATTCGGTTTTATCAGGTTTACGGTAGAAAGCTTCCACTTTCTTTACCAGATTCAGGTCCGGGCCATACTGCAGATCAGAAAGCTTATTGCTCATCAGGAAAGATTTGCCGTCTTCACCCTGAAGGAAATACCGGTTCGCCAGTACATCTTTCAGGAAATCTTTTGTTGAAGGCGTGGCACCGTAATAATCCGTATTTGCGGTACTGTCCTTTTTCTGATCAGGCTGTTCTTTAAAATAAGCCGCATAATTGTTCATCAGGGTATCTTCATAATCTGCATCGATCCTGGGTTGTGAAACAATGTCATTCAGCAGCTTCATCCTCCGGATCTGTTCCTGATACTCCGGGTTGGAGGTTTTGATGGATTGCAGGATCTGGGTACTTTCCTGATAGTCCTTTTTAAGGAACTTCAGGTAGGCATCGGCAATCTGCCAGTATTCATCACCGGATTTTCCTTTTGCCTTATCGGTGAATTTTTCCAAGTCATCCAGGAAGTCCCTTTGTTGTTGGTCGTACTCATAATTATTCTTTGTGAAAACCGGGATCCTGTCAGGGTTGTTAAGCAGCTCATCGTCATTCTTTCCTGATCCGGAAGCAGAACCACTTTGTTCCTTGCTGCTGAAAAGATTTTTAAAAAAATTGACAATCTTCTGCCAGAACGAAAGTTCTTTCTTTTTAGGTGCTGATACAGGAGCGGTACGGTCTTTTCCCGTTGCGTCCGAAGAGCTGGTCACGGTTGTGGTATTATGGTTATTATAATAGTAAATCGGAAGGTAACTCCTCTCCAGTTCATTGATGCTTCTTACAGCCATCACTTTCAGGATCTCTGAATCCGGATTGATTTCATACATCTTTTCCATCACCGGGATCGGGTTCGTGAAATCATCATATCCCAGAAGGAAATACGCCATATTCTTATCCTCGCCGGTTTGTGCCCTTTTTAATATATTATTGAAGGAAGCCGTATCCGACAGCTTCATGGAAACAAAAGCTGATTCTTTTCGGCTCCTGCTGTCTCTGAATACCTGGAAGAAATTCCAGTTGGCTTCACTGTCCAGTCCCAGTCCGCGCTGTGCTCCTGCCAGTTGGTCCAAAGCCATGATGTAGGGTGCACCTTTCATCCGGATAGGTTGTACATAGGTTTTGAAGGCATTCACAGCAGCATCATAATTCCTGGTATAATGGTTGAACCGCACCAGCTGATAGCCGTACCGCTGTTTGATTTCAGGATTACGGGCAGCACGGTACAGGGAAGTGAGCGCAGAAATGGTTTTCTGATAATCCAGGTCAGTGGCATTTTGAGTATTTTGTGGCTCATTATAAAAGAATGCATTGGGATTTGCTACATATTTGACGCGCATAAAAGGCTCCAGATATTTAGCTTCGATCAGATAATCAACCGCTTCCCTGTATTTTTGGTAAAAACCCGGTCCTGCTTTTACCAGCAGCGGATGTGACGCATTTCCTTTCTTCAGCGCATTAAGATCATTGATGCTCATTGTATTGACCAGGTAATGGGTTTCCGCATAAGAAAACTGATTATTGAAAAACCGCTTCCAGGCATCAATATTTTCATCCGGGATTTCGGAGGGTTTGAAATCCGTATAGAACCTGGTAGAATAACTGTGCAGAAAAGGCAGGTAAGATTTGTCCTTAATAATGCTTTGTGTAAATAGGTTGAAATACTCGTAATCGGGATCAGACCAGGCGCAGGCATTAGATGATGTGCAGAACAGAGATACAGCAGCAAGTGAGAGAAGGTATTTTTTCATTTTATAAATGGTGTTTTGATTAACGGCAGCCTTGTCAAGGTTCTGAACCTTGACAAGGCTTACTGAAAAATTATATACTAAAATTTTGTCCTTTGATAAACTGATGGTCCAGCTGATAATAAACAATAGTGAACCCATGGATTTTTTTATTGAGGAAACGGACAACATCCCGAAGCTGCTCATCCGAAATCTCTTCTACTTTAATCCTGAAACCTTTACTGAGGTAACTGCCGAAATAGAATCCATCCTGCTCAATTTCTGCTTCATTTTCAGAAATCTTCTTAAAATGTCTGTTGTTGAGATCCTTTTGGGAAAGTCCGTTAATCAGCCGGTGTTTTTTCAGGTGATTGGTTACGATTCCCCAGGAATAAATCGGAAGCGCTACGTCAATATTTCCAACCGGATACTGATCGATGTCTGCGAGGTAATTTTTCAGCGTATTGACATCAAGAATTGAATTCTTATCTGAGCTTTCCAATGGCGAGGAGGTGGAATAACACATCAGATATACTTTCTGCACCGGTGGAATACCGGCCTGCTTCTTATCTTTAACCTGATGGAGCCGCAGGGTGCAGGTAATAGTTTTTCCGGACAGCTGCTTCAATTCTTTCAGGAACGTAAAGTAGTCATCCCGCGTCCCGGCAGTCCAGTCACAGTCGATCTGGATTTCGGGGGCAGTATTCAGATGGTATTCGGAGGTTTTAGCCTGAAACAGATGGTTGATATTCTTTGCAAGCAGAGAAATTTCATCGCGGTTGATATGCAGGAACGTCCTGTTGGTAATAAATACGACAGGGACCAGTTTTTTATCAGTAGCAAAACTATGGTCTCTTGTCATGACTCCTACCGGCTGAATTCTGCCTCCCACTTGATCCACGTCAAAGAATCGTGCATACAGATAAGGCGCAGTTGCCTGGTTTAATGCTTCTTTTTCATCAGTATTGAGCTTGAGTCTGGTCTTCCAGTAATAGAAAGTATAGGGATGGCTCTTTTTGTCTGAACAGGAAACCATGGTCAGTAGAGCAAGGCAAAAAAGTGTTAATGTTCTCATTTAGCGGTACAGCTTACCTGAGCAGGGACAGTTCAGTTCTGCCATTTCGGAAACGGGGCAGCAATCATCCGACTTTTTAACCGTTCCCTTTGCGTCGGTAAGGTAGATCTTGTCTTTATCGAATTTTACATAAAAAGTCTCATTATACGTCTTGAAGTGAACTTTCATAACTTTTGGGTTGTATTTCCCTGCATTCATCTCCTCTTTGGTTTCTTTCCCGTCTGCCTGGTTAACCTGGATAAAACCAAAATGGACATCTCCATTGCTTTTTACATCGACGTAATAGGCAGGAGTTCCGGATCCATTGGAGCCATCCTCAATAACGAAATCTCTTTTCCCGGTAAAAGGTGCTTTAGCTTGTGCATAAGACAGCAAGCAGGCAAATAATGATACAATGCTCAGGAATTTTTTCATAGCTTTTTTTAAGCTACCACATCAAAAATTGCACCGTAATAAAGGCTTTGTCGCGTCTGGTTTTTCTAAGGAGATCCCGGGTATGCTTTCATAAAAATAAGAATAACATAGAGAAGCCTGAATTTAAAAAACAGTTGGCGATCATCAAAAAAAAATTAATATCCAAATAAATGAGCTGTCAATTTTTATCAGCGAGAGCTTCGAAGTTCTAAATCACTAAAAATCAAAATATTTTATAGTAAAAATTTGTCAGTTTGAAAATTATCCATAAATTTGCACACTCATTTTAGGGGCGTAGTATGCCTACATCAAACGTAGAAATTACTTCAGACTTCCTGAAAGTGGTGATAATTAGAAGATAAATTTTATTATTATATAAACAATGTCAGGTATTATTGGTAAAAAAATCGGTATGACATCTTTGTTTAACGAAGACGGGAAAAACATTCCTTGTACAGTTATTCAAGCTGGTCCATGCTCGGTTTTACAGGTCAGAACCCTTGAAAAGGACGGTTATAAAGCTGTTCAGTTGGGTTTCGATGACAAGAGTGAGAAGAACGTTGGTAAAGCGTTAGCTGGTCATTTCAAAAAGGCTGGTTCTGCTCCTAAAGCTAAATTGGTAGAGTTCTACAGAGAATTCGTTGATGAAGTAAAAGTAGGAGAAGAAGTAAAAGTTGATTTATTCGCTGAAGGTGAATTTGTTGACGTAACAGGAACTTCAAAAGGTAAAGGCTTCCAGGGTGTTGTTAAAAGACACGGATTTGGAGGTGTAATGCAGGCAACTCATGGTCAGCACAACAGACTTAGAGCTCCAGGTTCTATCGGTGCTGGTTCAGACCCTTCAAGAGTATTCAAAGGGATGAGAATGGCTGGAAGAATGGGAGGTAAGCAGGTAACTGTACAAAACCTTCAGGTATTAAAAGTGGATCAAGAACAAAATCTTTTAGTAGTAAAAGGTGCTGTTCCGGGAGCTAAAAATTCTTATGTAATTATCAGAAAATGGAACTAGTAGTATTAAATACATCAGGAAAAGAGACCGGAAGAAAAGTAACTCTAGACGAAACAGTATTCGGAATTGAGCCAAATCAGCACGCGGTTTACTTAGAAGTTAAACAGTACCTTGCCGCACAGAGACAGGGGACTCATAAAGCAAAAGAAAGAAGCGAAATTACAGCTTCTACCAAAAAACTTAAGAAGCAAAAAGGATCTGGTTCTGCAAGATACGGGGATATCAAGTCTCCAACTTTCAGAGGTGGAGGTAGAGTATTCGGTCCAAAACCAAGAGACTACAGATTCAAACTGAACAAGGCACTTAAGAGATTGGCTAAAAAATCTGTTTTATCTCAGAAAATGAGAGATAACAGCATCAGAGTTTTAGAAGATATGAGCCTAGACGCTCCTAAGACTAAAGATTTCATTACTTTGTTAGATGCATTGACATTGAACGGTAAAAAATCTTTGTTCATTCTTCCTGAAGCTAACAAGAATGTGTATTTGTCTTCAAGAAACTTGCCTAAAACAAAAGTGATGAACTTCAATGAAGTAAGTTCTTACGATTTGGTTAATGCAGGTGAGATTGTATTCTTCGAAGGTGCAGTTGAAAAATTCCAGGAAAATTTAAAGAAATAAATCATGTCAGTTATTATTAAACCAGTTATTTCAGAAAAGGCTAATTACCTTACAGATTTAAGAGGTTCTTATTCTTTCCTAGTAGATCCTAGAGCGAATAAAATCCAGATTAAAAAGGCTGTAGAAGCAGCTTATGGTGTAAAAGTAGCAGACGTTAACACAATGATTTATGCTCCGAAGGTTTCTTCAAAATACACTAAAAAAGGTCTTCAGGTTGGAAAGACGAACAAATTGAAAAAAGCGGTAATCAAACTTGCTGAAGGTGAGGTTATCGATATTTTTGCCGTAAATTAATTATTAATTATAAATAATAGTAATGTCTGTTAGAAAATTAAAACCTATCACCCCGGGACAGAGATTCAGAATTGTAAACAATTTTGAGGAAATTACTACCAACAAACCAGAGAAATCTCTAACCGTTGGTATTAAAAAGTCAGGTGGACGTAACCAAACAGGTAAAATGACCATGCGTTACACCGGAGGTGGACACAAAAAGAAATACAGAATTATTGACTTCAAAAGAAACAAAGCAAACGTTGAAGCAACAGTAAAATCTGTAGAATACGATCCAAACAGAACTGCATTTATCGCTTTATTAGAATACGCAGACGGAGAGAAGAGATATATCATCGCTCCAAACGGTATCAAAGTAGATCAGAAAGTGGTTTCAGGAGAAAGCGTTGAACCTAACGTAGGTAACGCAATGAAATTGAAAAACATTCCATTGGGTACGGTAATTTCTTGTGTTGAGATGAAGCCTGGACAAGGTGCGATCTTAGCAAGAAGTGCGGGTTCTTCAGCTCAGTTAACTTCAAGAGACGGAAAATATGCGATCATCAAATTGCCTTCAGGAGAATCCAGAATGATCCTTACTGAATGTATGGCTATGATTGGTTCCGTTTCCAATTCAGATCACCAGTTAACGGTATCCGGTAAAGCTGGTAGAAGCAGATGGTTAGGTAGAAGACCAAGAACAAGAGCGGTAGTAATGAACCCTGTAGATCACCCGATGGGTGGTGGTGAAGGACGTTCTTCAGGAGGTCACCCAAGATCTAGAAACGGTAAGCCGTCTAAAGGTTACAAAACAAGAAAGAAAAACAAAGTGTCTAACCGTTACATCGTATCTAAAAGAAAATAATTATGGCAAGATCACTTAAAAAAGGACCGTTCATTCATCATACTTTAGATAAGAAGGTTCAGGCAAATATAGAGTCTGGTAAGAAGACAGTTATCAAAACTTGGTCTAGAGCATCGATGATCTCTCCGGACTTCGTAGGACAAACTATCGCTGTACACAACGGGAAATCTTTTATCCCTGTATATGTTACAGAAAACATGGTAGGTCACAAGTTAGGCGAATTTTCTCCAACAAGATCTTTCAGAGGTCATGGTGGTAACAAAAACAAAGGTAGCAGATAATCATGGGATCAAGAAAAAGAGAAAGTGCATTAGCACGTAAATTAACAAATCAGGATGTAGCAAAAGCTTTACATAATGATTGCCCTTCTTCTCCGAGAAAAATGAGATTGGTAGCTGATATCATCAGAGGAGTTGAAGTAGACAGAGCTTTATACATACTAAAATATTCTAAGAAAGATGCCTCTAACAAATTAGAGAAAGTCTTACTTTCCGCAATGGCCAACTGGCAGGCGAAAAACGAAGGTGCCGATATCGAAGAGGCTAACCTTATCGTTAAAGAAATTTTTGTAGACAGTGCAAGACAATTGAAGAGACTGAGACCGGCTCCGCAGGGAAGAGGGTACAGAATCAGAAAGAGATCAAACCACATTACACTAATCTTAGGTACAAAAGAAAATTAATCAAGGTATGGGACAGAAGACAAATCCAATTGGTAACAGATTAGGAATCATCAGAGGATGGGATTCTAACTGGTTTGGCGGAAACGATTATGGAGACAGAATCGCGGAAGACTACAAAATCAGAAGATACCTTGAAGCAAGATTATCTAAAGGTGGTATTTCAAAAATTTATATTGAAAGAACATTAAAATTAGTAACCGTAACCATCACTACTGCCAGACCGGGATTAATCATCGGTAAAGGAGGTCAGGAAGTTGATAAGCTGAAAGAAGAGCTGAAAAAACTTACAGGTAAGGATATTCAGATCAATATTTTCGAAATCAAAAGACCTGAACTTGATGCAGTATTGGTAGCGGACAGCATTTCCAAGCAGATCGAAAACAGGATTTCTTACAGAAGAGCAGTTAAGATGGCTATGGCAAGTACCATGAGAATGGGTGCTGAAGGAATCAAAGTTCAGATTTCCGGAAGATTGAACGGAGCTGAAATGGCAAGAAGCGAATCTTTCAAAGAAGGAAGAATCCCATTGTCTACTTTCAGAGCTGATATCGATTATCACTGGGCTGAAGCACACACTACTTACGGTAGACTGGGTGTGAAAGTATGGATCATGAAAGGCGAAGTATATGGTAAGAGAGAGCTTTCTCCATTAGTGGGACAGCAGAAGAAAGGAGGCCCTTCAGGAGACAGAAACAGAGGCGGAGACAGAGATAACAGAAGGCCTAGAAAGAATAACAACAATAACAATAATAATTAAAATTTTAGATTAGAAATTTTGAATTTTAAATTACCGTTACTTTTTTAAAATTAAAAAAAATCTAAAATCTAAAATCTAAAATCTAAAATTTAGAAATTATGTTACAACCAAAAAGAACCAAGTTCCGTAGAGTTCATAAGATGAAGATGAAGGGGAATGCCCAGAGAGGTAGTCAACTTGCTTATGGAACTTTCGGGATCAAGGCTACAGAAGGTGCTTGGATTACCGCAAGACAAATTGAAGCTGCGCGTATTGCTGCGACAAGATATATGAAGAGAGAAGGACAGCTGTGGATTAAAATATTCCCGGATAAGCCGATCACCAAAAAACCAGCCGAAGTAAGGATGGGTAAAGGTAAAGGTGCCGTAGAATATTGGGTAGCTGTAGTAAAACCAGGTAAAATTATGTTCGAAGTTGGAGGTGTTCCTTACGAAGTAGCGAAAGAAGCCCTAAGACTTGCAGCACAGAAATTACCGGTAGTGACCAGATTCATAGTTGCTAACGATTTTGTTAAACCTCTTTAATCTTTGAATGCAATGAAAAAAGCTGATATTAAAAATTTAAGCGCGGGTGATATTCAAGCTCAATTAACTGAAGCAAAAGCTCAATATTCTAAACTGAAATTGGCTCACGCAATCAGCCCAGTTGAAAACCCGATTCAAATCAGAGATTTGAGAAAAACAATCGCAAGACTAAATACAGAGTTAACTAACAAACAATAATTTCATTTTACAATGGATAGAAATTTAAGAAAAGAAAGAATCGGAGTGGTTTCCAGCAATAAAATGGAAAAGACCATTGTTGTTAGTGAAACGATGAGAATGAAACACCCGATGTACGGTAAATTCGTTTTGAAAACGAAAAAATATACCGCACACGATGAGAACAACGAGTGCAACGAAGGAGATACGGTTCTGATCCAGGAAACAAGACCTTTGAGCAAGAACAAGAGATGGAGATTAGTACGAATCATTGAAAAAGCTAAGTAATGTTACAAACAGAATCAAGATTAAAAGTTGCTGATAACACAGGTGCTAAAGAAGTATTGGTGATCAGAGTTCTGGGAGGAACCAGAAGAAGATATGCTTCAGTTGGTGATAAAATCGTAGTTACGATCAAGGATTCTACACCATCCGGAAACGCTAAAAAAGGTCAGGTATCTAAAGCTGTCGTAGTAAGAACTAAAAAAGCAGTAAGAAGAAAAGATGGTTCATACATCAAATTCGACGATAATGCTTGTGTATTGCTAAACGCAGCAGGAGAAATGAGAGGAACCCGTGTTTTCGGACCGGTTGCCCGTGAGTTGAGAGACAAAGAATATATGAAAATCATTTCATTAGCTCCTGAAGTACTTTAATTTTAAAATTTTTAAAGAAAATGTCAAAGTTAAAAATAAAAAGAGGAGATAACGTAATCATTACTACCGGTAGAAAAGAAATCAAAGGTAAGACTGGTGAAGTTATTGAAGTGATCAAAAAAGAAGGAAAAGACCCAAGAGTTGTGGTGGCAGGACTTAACATCGTTAAAAAACACGTTAAGCCTTCAGCTTCTAACCCTCAGGGAGGAATCGTTGAAAGAGAAGCTTCCATTCATATCTCAAACGTTGCTTTAGTTGGTAAAGACGGAAAAGCAATCAAAGTAGGTTACAAAATCGAAGGAGATAAGAAAGTAAGAGTCAATAAGAAAACGGGTGAAACTTTATAATTTTTAAGAACACATGGAATATATAGCAAGACCCAAGAAAATATACAAAGAAACCATTGTTCCTGCAATGATGGAAGAATTTGGGTACAAGTCAGTAATGCAAGTACCTAAGTTAGAGAAAATCGTTGTGTCACAAGGTTTAGGTGATGCTACTGCAGATAAGAAAATTATTGATTATGCTGTAGAAGAATTAACAAACATCACTGGTCAGAAGGCAGTTGGTACCATCTCTAAGAAAGATGAGGCTGCGTTCAAATTAAGAAAAGGGATGCCTGTAGGAGCTAAAGTTACTTTAAGAGCCAACAGAATGTACGAATTCTTAGACAGACTTACTGCTTCCGCATTGCCACGAATCAGAGATTTCTCTGGAATCAAAGCTGACGGTTTCGATGGTAGAGGAAACTACAACTTAGGGATCACTGAGCAGATCATCTTCCCTGAGATCGTAATTGACAAAGTGAAAAAAATCCAGGGGATGGACATCACTTTCGTTACTACAGCGAAAACAGATAAAGAAGCTAAAGCATTATTAACTCACTTCGGTTTACCATTCAAAAAGAACTAAGAAATGGCTAAAGAATCAATGAAAGCGCGTGAGCGCAAAAGAGAAGCGTTAGTTGCTAAATACGCTGATAAAAGAAAGGCTTTAAAAGAAGCTGGTGATTATGAAGGACTTCAGAAATTACCTAAAAATGCTTCTCCTGTAAGACTGCATAACAGATGTAAACTGACAGGTAGACCAAGAGGATACATGAGAACGTTTGGTATTTCCAGAGTAACATTCAGAGAAATGGCCAACAACGGATTGATCCCGGGAGTTAAAAAAGCCAGTTGGTAATCACACAATAATCCGGACGATTAAGTTGTTCAGATACTAAAGATAAAAATATCAGACCCAAGGCATTCTGAAGTCTGATATTTTATTCTTCAAGTCTTTGCAAAACTGATTGTCTTCAACCAATAATTTAAAAAGAAAAATGGTAACAGATCCAATTTCAGATTTCCTAACTAGAGTAAGGAACGCACAAAGCGCAGGCCACAAAGTGGTGGAAATTCCTGCATCGAAAATCAAAAAGGAGATTACTAAGATCTTATTTGATCAGGGGTATATCTTAAACTACAAGTTTGAGGATAGCGCTGTTCAGGGAACGATCAAAATCGCTTTAAAGTACGACAAACAAACCAGCAAGCCTGCTATTAAGTCTATTCAGAGAGCTTCAAGACCAGGTTTGAGACAGTACAAAGGTTCTACGGAACTTCCAAGAGTACTGAACGGTTTGGGTGTAGCTATCATCTCTACTTCTAAAGGAGTAATGACTGATAAGAAAGCCAGAGAAGAAAAAGTAGGCGGTGAAGTAATCTGCTATGTTTATTAATTTTTAATCACAGGAAAATGTCAAGAATTGGTAAAGCAATTATAACAATTCCAGCAGGGATTACTATTACTGAAAACAACGGTGTAGTAACGGCTAAAGGTCCTAAGGGAGAACTTTCCCAGGAGCTTACTGCAGGAATTACTTTAGAACAGAACGATGGTGAACTTACAGTGAACAGACCATCTGATTCTAAGCAACACAAAGCGCTTCACGGTTTATACAGAGCGTTGATCGCCAACATGATCGTTGGGGTATCAGAAGGTTTCGAAAAGAAACTTGAATTAGTAGGGGTAGGATACAGAGCTTCCCACTCAGGACAAAAACTTGAGCTGGCGCTAGGATTCTCTCACGGTATCGTATTGGAACTTCCAGGTGAAGTAAAGGTAGATACATTGACTGAAAAAGGTAAAAATCCAATTATTACTTTAACGTCTTACGATAAGCAACTTCTTGGAATGGTAGCTGCGAAAATCAGATCATTCAGAAAGCCTGAGCCGTACAAAGGAAAAGGTGTAAGATTCGTTGGTGAAAATGTTAGACGTAAAGCTGGTAAATCTGCTTAATAAATTATAAGTATTATGGCATTAAGTAAATTAGAAAAAAGAATAAGAATCAAAAGAAGAGTAAGGGGAAAAATCTCCGGTTCTTCTGAATTGCCAAGATTATCTGTATACAAAAGTAATAAGGAAATTTACGCTCAGTTAATCGACGATAAAAGTGGTAAAACTATAGTTTCAGCTTCTTCAAGAGAGAAAGGAGTAGAAGCTAACGGTACTAAAAGTGACATTTCTGCTGCTGTAGGTAAGGCTATTGCTGCCAAAGCCATCGCTGCAGGAATTGAAAATATTGTATTCGACAGAAACGGATTCGTATACCACGGAAGAGTTAAGGCTCTTGCTGACGGTGCGAGAGAAGGAGGACTTAAATTCTAATCATTAAATTTCGGAAAATATGTTAGGACTAGATAATATAGAAAGAGTAAAACCGGGAGGATTAGAACTTAAAGATCGTCTCGTAGCTGTAAACAGAGTAACAAAAGTAACCAAAGGAGGTAGAGCTTTCGGATTTTCTGCAATTGTTGTTGTAGGAGACGAAGCGGGAACGATCGGTTTTGGTTTAGGGAAATCTAAGGAAGTTGCTTCTGCTATTGCTAAGGCGGTAGAAGATGCTAAGAAAAACCTGGTAAAAGTTCCTGTAATGAACCACACCATTCCTCACCAGACTTCTGCCAGATACGGTGGTGCTGATATCTTCTTGAGACCTGCTTCTCACGGTACAGGACTTATCGCCGGTGGTGCGGTAAGAGCGGTATTGGAATCAGCTGGTGTACATGATATCCTTTCAAAGTCTAAAGGATCTTCTAACCCTCACAACGTGGTGAAAGCTACTTTCAAAGCGTTACTGGATATCAGAAGACCTGAAGAGATCGCAAGAATGAGAGGAGTTTCCCTAACTAAAGTGTTTAACGGTTAATATATAAAACAATGGCAACAATCAAAGTAAAGCAAGTAAGAAGCGCTATTGGAAGAACGAAAACCCAAAAGAGAACGCTTGAAGCATTAGGATTCAGGAAACTTCACCAAGTTGTAGAACATGAAGCTACTCCTTCTATCCTAGGAATGATAGCTGCAGTTAGTCATTTACTTGAAGTTCAGAAATAATTAAAAAATTGAAAGATTAAAAGATTGAAATATTCTTTCTATATTAGCCGGAATTTTTTTAATCTTTAAATTATTTAATCTTTAAATCAATAAAAAAATGAATTTAAATAACATAAAGCCAGCTGCAGGATCAACTTTCAATTCAAAAAGAATTGGTAGAGGACAAGGTAGTGGAAAAGGAGGTACTTCTACAAAAGGTCATAAAGGACAAAAAGCCAGAGCCGGTTACTCTCAGAAGATCGGTTTCGAAGGTGGTCAGATGCCTTTACAGAGAAGGTTACCTAAATTTGGTTTCAAAAACGTAAACAGAAAAGAATTCAGAGCCATCAACCTGGACTCTATCCAGACTTTAATCGAGAACAAATCTATTACAGGTGACATCACGAAAGAAGTTTTGATCGAAAACGGATTGGCTTCTAAAAATGAATTAGTGAAAATTATGGGGAGAGGAGAATTGAAATCTGCGGTTTCAATTTCTGCTGACAAATTCACTAAATCTGCTGAAGAGCTTATTGCTAAAGCAGGTGGAAAAGCAATTACCTTATAATTATTACTAATGAAAGAATTTATACAAACACTTAAAAATATCTGGAGTCTTAAAGAACTGAGAGAAAAAATTCTCTTTACTCTTGGGATTATCCTTGTGTATAGATTCGCATCTTATATCTCCCTTCCTGCAATTAACCTTGCAGAAGTGGGAGATCTCTTAGAGCATTATAAAAGTCAGGGCGGTAACAAGCAAGGAGCAGGTCTCCTTGGCTTGCTTTCGTCGTTTACGGGGGGAGCTTTCAGCCACGCTTCCGTAATGGCGTTAGGAATCATGCCTTATATTTCTGCTTCTATTATTGTTCAGTTGATGGGGATGGCTATTCCTTATCTTCAGAAGCTTCAGAAAGATGGAGAGTCAGGTAGAAATACATTGAATCAGATTACAAGATGGTTAACAATCGGAGTTTGTCTTGTGCAGGCCCCTTCTTACTTAACTTCTATTACTCAATTATTCTTACCGTATACTCAGTTCCAGTCTGCATATTATGTAGAGCCAACTTCCATTATGTTCTGGCTTCCAAGTATTGTTATCTTGGTGGGCGGTTCAGTATTTGCCATGTGGCTTGGTGAAAAGATTACCGACAAAGGAATCGGGAATGGTATTTCCATCCTGATTATGGTAGGGATCTTATCCAGGCTTCCGGAAGCATTCGTACAGGAAATGGCGGTTCAGAACGGAAAAGGAGGAATGGGATCTATCATGATCCTTATTGAAGTATTATTCTGGATGATTGTGGTTCTTTTGGCAGTGGTCTTGTCCGTGGCCGTAAGGAAAATCCCGATCCAGTATGTAAGCAGAGCTCAAGCAAGAGGAGGTGTTAACAGAAATCTTATGCAGGGAGCAAGACAGTGGATCCCGTTAAAAGTGAACGCTGCCGGAGTAATGCCGATCATCTTTGCCCAGGCACTGATGTTCGTACCGGGGTTGTTAACCAAAGTGGACGAATCCAATACTTTTCTTGCAGGATTCAAAAATGTTTTCAGCTGGCAGTACAATGTGCTGTTTGCGCTATTGATCATTATCTTTTCATTCTTCTATACTGCAATTACCATCCCGGTAAACCAGATGGCAGATGATCTGAAAAGAAACGGAGGTTTGGTACCGAAGGTAAGACCCGGTAAAGAGACCGCTGACTATTTAGATGATATTTTATCAAAAATTACCTTGCCGGGTGCAATATTTTTGTCTATCTTTGCAGTCCTTCCAGCAATTGTACATGGAAGCTTTGTTCAGACAGACGCCTTTGCCCTATTTTTCGGTGGTACATCACTGTTAATTATGGTGGGCGTAATTTTAGATACCGTTCAACAGATTAATACTTATCTGCTGAACCATCACTATGATGGCTTAATGCAGTCTAAATTGTCAAGAACCACTGGATATTAATTTATGGCGAAACAAAAACATATTGAACAAGACGGCGTTATTACGGAAGCTCTTTCCAACGCCCAGTTCCGTGTAGAGCTGGAGAATGGGCATGTACTTATTGCGCATATTTCCGGTAAAATGAGAATGCATTATATTAAACTTTTACCTGGTGATAAGGTGAAACTAGAAATGTCCCCTTACGATTTATCCAAAGGGAGAATCACATTCAGATACTAAATGATTGCCAAATGGAATGCTGTTCCATTTGGCTATTATTGAAAAATAAATACGATCAAATGAAAGTTAGAGCATCAATTAAAAAAAGAAGTGCTGATTGCAAAATCGTACGCAGAAAAGGTGTATTGTTTGTAATCAACAAGAAGAACCCAAAATTTAAACAAAGACAAGGCTAATATTAAATTATGGCGAGAATTGCAGGTATTGATTTACCAAAAAACAAAAGAGGTGTTATCGGTTTAACTTACATCTACGGAGTTGGAAGAAGTACTTCTTCCGAAATCCTTAAAGCTGCCGGTATCAGCGAAGACAAGAAAGTCAACGAATGGAATGACGATGAATTGGCTGCCATCAGAACTTATATCTCAGAAAACATCAAAGTGGAGGGAGAGCTTAGATCTGAAGTGCAATTGAACATCAAGCGATTGATGGACATAGGATGCCAACGAGGAATACGTCACAGACTTGGACTACCTTTAAGAGGCCAGAGAACGAAAAATAACTCTAGAACCCGAAAAGGAAAGAGAAAAACTGTTGCTAACAAGAAAAAAGCTAGTAAATAATCGTTAGGAATTATGGCAAAACAAACTAAAGTAGTTAAGAAAAGAAAAGTAAAAGTTGAAGCTATTGGTGAAGCGCATATTCAGGCTTCTTTCAATAACATCATCATTTCTTTAACAAATAAAAACGGAGAGGTTATCTCTTGGGCTTCTGCCGGTAAAATGGGTTTCAGAGGTTCTAAAAAGAATACTCCATTTGCTGCTCAGATGGCAGCTGAAAATTGCTCTAACGTAGCTCACGAAGCTGGTTTAAGAAGAGTAAAGGTGTTCGTGAAAGGTCCGGGTGCAGGTAGAGAATCTGCCATCAGATCAATCCACAATTCAGGAATTGAAGTTAGCGAAATCATTGATGTGACGCCTATGCCGCACAATGGATGTAGACCACCAAAAAGAAGAAGAGTTTAATTTTTAGAATTTATCCATTATGGCAAGATATATTGGTCCTAAGACTAAGATTGCGAGAAAGTTTGGTGCTGCAATCTACGGAGATGACAAAAACTTCGAAAAAAGAAAAAACCAACCACCGGGACAACACGGTCCTAACAAAAGAAGAGGTGCTAAAAAATCTGAATACGCAGTTCAGTTAGCTGAAAAGCAAAAAGCTAAATATACATACGGAATCCTGGAAAGACAATTTGCTAACCTGTTTGAAAAAGCACACAGAAGCAAAGGCGTAACCGGTGAGGTTCTTTTACAGCTTTGCGAATCCAGATTAGACAATGTAGTGTACAGATTCGGGTTTGCTAAAACAAGATCTGCTGCAAGACAATTGGTTTCTCACAGACACATCACTGTGAACGGTGAGATCCTGAACATCCCTTCTTATTTGGTTAAAGCAGGTGACGTAATCGCAGTAAGAGAAAAATCCAAGTCTCTTGAAGTGGTTGTCAATTCATTAGCTTCCAAGTCAAATTATGAGTGGTTACAATTCAACGATGAGAAGAAGGAAGGTACCTTCGTTTCTGCTCCTGAAAGAATCCAGATTCCGGAGGACATCAAGGAACAGCTTATCGTCGAACTTTACTCTAAATAATTTTTTAATCAAATTTTTGCTCAACCCAATAATATGGCAATTTTACAATTCATAAAACCCGATAAAGTAATTTTACTTAACTCTGATGAATTTAAAGGTCAATTCGAATTCAGACCTTTAGAACCAGGTTTCGGGCTTACAATCGGTAATGCTTTGAGAAGAGTGTTGCTTTCTTCTCTGGAAGGATATGCTATTTCATCTATCAAAATAGAAGGTGTAGAGCACGAATTTTCAACTATTCCAGGAGTAATCGAAGACGTTACCGAAATTATTCTTAACCTTAAGCAGGTAAGATTAAAAGCTGTAGCAGAAGGCCAGGCCAGCGAGCAGGTGGTTGCTAAGGTTTCAGGTCAGACGGTTATTACTGCTGGAGATTTAGGGAAGTCAATCAACGGATTTGAGGTGCTGAACCCGGATTTAGTGATTTGTAACCTAAACAGTGATGTAACTTTCGAAATTACTTTCAATATAGAACAAGGAAGAGGGTATGTTCCTTCAGAACAGAATAAGTCAAACAATGCACCTGTAGGTACCATTGCCATTGACTCTATTTTCACGCCTATCAAGAAAGTGCAGTACAGCATTGAAAATTATCGTGTAGAGCAAAAAACAGACTACGAAAAACTTGTATTAGATATCGAAACTGATGGTTCCATCAGTCCTCAGAATGCTTTAACCGAAGCTTCCAAGATATTAATTTATCACTTCATGCTGTTCTCCGATGAGAGAATCACGCTTGAAACCGAAGCCGTAAAAGCATCCATCCAGTACGATGAAGAAACCCTTCATACAAGACAACTACTGAAGTCTAAATTAGCAGATATGGATCTTTCCGTAAGAGCCCTGAACTGTCTGAAAGCCGCTGAAGTAGAAACTCTAGGTGAACTTGTTTCTTACAGTAAGTCTGATTTGATGAAATTCAGAAATTTTGGTAAAAAATCTTTGACAGAACTAGAAGAATTAGTGCATTCAAAAGGTCTTAACTTCGGTTTCGACGTTGCAAAATATAAGTTAGACGCTGATAAATAATTAATAATGAGACACGGTAAAAAATTCAATCACTTAGGAAGGACAGCTTCTCATAGAAGTGCTTTACTTTCTAATATGGCTTGTTCTCTAATTGAGCATAAAAGAATCAACACTACTGTAGCTAAAGCAAAAGCTTTACGAGTATATGTTGAGCCCCTATTAACAAAAGCAAAAGAAGATACTACACACAACAGAAGAATTGTTTTTTCATATCTTCAAAGTAAAGAGGCTGTTACAGAACTGTTCAGGTCAGTAGCTCCTAAAATCGCTGAAAGAAACGGTGGATATACAAGAATCATCAAAACTGGTTTCAGACCTGGTGATGCTGCAGATACTGCCCTTATCGAGCTGGTAGATTTCAACGAGCTTTACAATCCTAATGCTGAAGAGAAGAAGACTACAAGAAGAAGCAGAAGATCTGCATCAGCTAAAAAAGAAGCTGTAGTTGCTGAAGCTCCTGTAGTGGAAGAAAAAGCTGCTGAGCCAACGGCTGAAGCTGCTGATTCTACAGAAGAGAAAACTGAAGAATAATATATTCTATTCAGATATAAAAAAACCATCCGGAGCACGGATGGTTTTTTGTTTAAGGTATCCTCCTGAAAACCGGACAACTTTATATTTTCGTTCTTTTCAGCTCTATGACATTGTTGCCCTGCTCCAGATGCAGGCTGTCTCCTTTTACCCTCGCCGTCATATCGTCTTTCTTGTATACGGTTTCATCACCTTTAGTTTCCGTTTTCTTCAACGTAAACGTCTTCTTATTGCTGGTAATCGCTACCGTACTTTCCTGTGGATTTGTTGCGAAAACCACCTTTACCAGTGTGCCGTCTGTGGCTTTATAAACATAATCTGTTTTTACCGCTTTCTTACCATCTACTTCTACTGTAGAGGAATGTACTGTGGAAGAATCAATCTTCCCGTTGTTATCCGTAATGACTGTTGAAGAACTGTCTTCCCTGATAATACTTTTATTTCCGCTTTCATTTTTTTTGCAGCTTAAAAGAGACGACACCGCAAATGAAGTTACGATGAATACGTGTTTTTTCATATAAAATTGTTTTGTATAAATATACTCATTATATCAAATACCTGCTCAAAATAATTGCCGTGAAACTCTTTCAAAATAACACAAAAGGGTAATTGACTGCTAATGCATATAACCTGAAATTTACAGAAAGAAAACAGGGGAGCTGAAAACTGTACAGAGTAGGCAACTAAAAAAAATTACTATGATAACGAAATCAAACATCAAGGATGTATCACTTACATCGAATCCTGAAAGCATTAATTTCTGTGGGGTCTGGCCTTCTGCCAGGGAAGGGCTCAAGCTTTTGCAGTCCATCGTAAAAGATCCTTTTTTAAAAGGATCCATTACGATGATCATCAGTATCGGTGATCACTTATGCAACGATAAAAAGTAACGGCCATGAGAAATATTAAACCGGAACTTATTGCATTTATAGACGATAAGCTTAAAAATAACGGATCAGCACAGTATGCGCTGAGAGAAGGAGATGCACGTTCTTTATTCATTTATGCAGCGGAAGCCTGTGTAGGTCAGATGGAAAAAGGGGTTAACAGCGGTTATTTTGTGGAACTTTGCCAGAGAACCGTAGACAATTATGCAGGCGGGGAAGCATGGTGTATGGCGTTTATAGAAAGCATGCTTAGCTATGTAGAGCATAAACTTGGGGTTACATCACCTGTCTTTTCATCCGAACACTGCCTTACGGTCTGGCAAAACACACCAGATGAGCAAAGGGTCAGGAACCGGCCTTTACCGGGGGCAATTATTATCTGGCGCCATGGGAATACCAGTAACGGGCATACCGGGATCGTAACTGAGTTTCTGGGTGACAAGATGCTGACTGTAGAAGGGAATACCGGAAACGGCAGCTTCAGGGAAGGAGACGGAGTTTACCAGAAGAAACGCTCCACCAACATAGATGGCGATATGAAAGTTATGGGATTTTTGATCCCGTTTACAAAACTCGCTGTATAAGTAATCATATATTGCAGGAATACCTTAACTTTAAGAGAAACTAATACACAGCCATGACCATACAAATTGCCATTGTAGAAGATGAAAAAAACTACAACAATGCCCTGAAAAAGATCATCAATTACCAGGATGATATGACAGTCGTTGCCCAGTTTTTCAATGGCAATGAGGCTTTGAAAAACCTTCCCGCCTATTCTCCGGATGTAGTGATGATGGATATCCAGTTACAGGATATTTCCGGCACTGAAATTATTCAGCAGCTTAAAAAGGGAATGCCCGCAACCCAATTCATCATGTGTACCAGTTTTGAGGACGATGAAAAAGTCTTTACTTCTCTTAAAGCCGGAGCTATGGGCTATCTGGTAAAAGGGGAAACTATGGACAAGATTATTTCTTCTATCCGCGACGTCTATAACGGCGGTGCTCCCATGAGTTTTACCATTGCCAGGAAAGTGCTGAGCCACTTTGAAAGAAAGCTTCCTGAAATCAAAGGCTTCGATGAACTTACAGACCGCGAAAAGGAAATCCTGCAATTATTGTCACAGGGACTTTTATACAAAGAAATTGCAGATCAGACATGCATCAGCATGGATACCGTAAAAAAACATGTCGGGAATATCTACAGAAAACTCCACGTCAGTAACAAGGTGGAGGCCATTAATAAATTTAACCATTTTAAAAACTAAGAATCATGGAAACAAAAAGAGAATTATCATGTGATGAACTTAAAAGACAAGTAATTACTGCAGTTGAAAATGCAGATTGTGATAGTGAGTTTATTCTGGGCATTAAAAACTATCTGAATATATTTTTTAATGATCCTGTGCCTGTAGACTTATTTGACGAAGCCAAAAAATTGCTTAATGATGAATGTCATAATGCGCAGGTTGCATTTAAAGATTCATTCTTAATCAGTAAAAATTGGCTCAATAGAATTATTGGGGAGAATTGGGATAAGGAGTTCATGCATATATTTTTTATTGATGACGATGGGGAATTGAGTATTGTATTTAGGTTTTCAGATACTGAGACTTTCAGAAGTACTGTAGGACAAGATATTAATTTAGACCTTAATAAAGAAAGCGCATATTTGTTGAAAAATGGACAAGTCATTCAATTTGATAGATTGTCTTCTGACTTTAGTAGTCTTACAGCAGCTTATAAACAAGGAATTGGTAACAGAATCAGCACAATTCAAAACTCCATGCTTACAGAATATATTACCTATAGCATGAAAAAAATATTTCTATTTAATGGCTTTGAGCATGATATAACACTAGAACTTGGATGTGTTGTTGATAGTATGAATAAAAAAAATAGAATTACATTATTCACCTATGTAAATGATAAAGACAGAATTCATCATATCAATCAGACTTATGCAAAAGTTTATGAAGGTTATTACGATCTAGGAAATTTAAAGCCATAAATTTTGTTGTTAAATTATATTTACAATATTATATTAATATTTGTCTGTTTTAAAGCATTTATTTTGGGAAGAAAATATGGTTTTTCTTCCCAAAATAATATTTTCTTTTATCTTTTAATAACAGTCTTTGTAGAAAGCTTTTCATTTATCGTTGATTATCTCGATAACAATACAACAGTGGGAATTCAGTATAATCTATATTTAATTTTTGTTTTGCTTTTCTTTTATTTTTATTACTCAAATATTGTAAACCATTGTTTCAAAATCATTTCTAAAGTAATATTGATCATTTTTCTAATTTTCATTTTGCTTTTTACTAAGGTTACAGGGCTACATTTTGATGAAAAAATAGCAGTTATAGTAATGCTCTTCTTGATAAGTCATTCAATAATTTGGTTCTGTAATAAGATTATGACTGTTAATGAAGATGAAATTTTTTCTGATCCAAACTTTTGGATTAGCTCAGGATTTTTACTTTGGGCTTGCTTTGGGATATTTCGCTGTTTACCAATGTATTATTTTTACGAAACAGATAAAGAGTTTTTAAGTTTTATTAAAACAAACTTCAATATAGTAAATATTATTTTGTACATTTTAATTTTCATTTCTTTACTTAAATATGAACGCCTTTCTAAAAGTAGAGCTACCCGAAATAATTAAGAGTACGTATATTCTAGCTATAGTTATAGTGCTTTTATTCGTGGGATTCATAATCTTTGTTGTATTGATATATAACAGAAAGCAGCTTCTCTATCTTAAAGAAAATCAACTCAAAGAATCTGTTCACCAGAACCAGCTCCTTCAAAAAGAACTTGAAAAACAGAAACTCATTGAGGAAGAACGCAAACGGATTTCCCATGATATGCATGATGATCTGGGAGCAGGGATTTCAGCCCTCAAACTGCAGGCGGAATTCCTGAAGCTTAAAATCCGGGATCCTGAGCTGCAGGCAGATCTTAATGAACTGCTGAAAACTTCTGCAGAGATGAATATTTCCATGCGCGAAATGCTCTGGAGCCTGAATGCTGAACATGATACACTGGGAGGCTTTACTGAATATGCAAAACTCTATGCCCAAAACTTCCTGAAAAAAACAACCATTCTCCTTGATATCAAAACTAAAGATATCGTTAAGGAAACTATTATCACAACCGAGCAAAGGCGGAATCTGTTTTTATGCCTCAAGGAAGCGCTGAATAATGCGTATAAGCATAGCCGGGCAGACCGCTTACATCTTTCTTTCAGCCAGGATGAACAGGAATTCATCATGGAAGTTTCCGATAACGGGATTGGAATCGGTAACCTGACTGGTGAAGGTAATGGGCTGGGCAATATGAAACGCAGAATGCAGGAACAGAAAGGACATTGCGAAATTAGTACTGAAAACGGGACCCATCTTTTTTTCAGAATCACTTTATAAAAATTCCAACAGTCAATATTAGACAGCACCACTTATTATGGTGCTGTTTTTTGATGGGTAAAATCACCCTTTCGGGTACTTGACGGCTGTGTAAGTTAATCAGAACTTTGAAGATGTAAACTTTAAAACCTATCATCATGAAAACAACCATTGACAACACCTTCGACGATTTTAAAGCAGCCTTGAACAACAATCCGAAACTTCAGGAGGAATTTAAAGAAGATCCTGTAAGAGCAGCGGAAAGTCTGGCCACCACCAATCCTAAAGATACAGATTCCTGGATTTACAGGATTATTGTGCTCGCTCTGGGGATGTCCGTACTTTCTATCATTACCGGCCTCATTATTATTTCTGTTAACAAAATCCCGCTTGAAGAGCAGCTGGTGACAATTTTCACCGCGATTGCCTCCGGTTCCATCGGTGCTCTGGCAGGATTGCTTGCGCCATCCCCTAAAAAATAATAATCCATATAATAATAAACAATATGAAAACACTATGTATATTAGCTGTTGCAGCACTCTTGACAGCATCCTGCAATACAACGCATAAGGCAACTTTAATGGAACTTAAAAATAAAAATTCTAATTATCAGATGTCTTATGATGCAATGAGAAGAGGAGCTGTCCTGAATATTGACAGCAATGGCAACATCAATAAAATCCTTTCAGAAGTCCAGCCGGATGCCGCCATAGCAACTACTACGGAATTGACCAGCAAACTGGCAGCACAGATACCCTCCGGACAAAATGTTTCATTGGAGCAGATTACCAGAATTACTGAAACATTGTCCAAACTGGGAGAAAGAACGGCACCCGTCAATATGCTTCGTGATGCCTTATACAGGCTTGAAGAACACTGCATAAACTTTAAAGAGCAGTGTCAGGGAGATTCTTACTGGACAAGCTTTAACACTGTAGTGTCAGCAATTACCAATTTGCAGAAAGAAGTTTCGCAGACCGTAGAAGCAGAGGCTGAAAAGGCAAAAGCGGAAGCCGGCAAACTGGAACAGGAAACAAAGAAAATAAAGGAATTCAAAACGCTTACCCCGGAAGATAAAGCCCAATACAATCTCTACTGATTTCAAATAAAATATCAAGACACAGATTTCTAAAATTAACTAAAATTTAACTTACACCTATTCTATAAATAAGCCCGGAAATAACCCGAAAATTTAAAAATTCACTAAATTTGTCCAAACTATAAAAAATAGAACAATGAGTTACATTTCTTACATAGAAGCGAGACAAATTTTGGATTCAAGAGGAAATCCTACAGTAGAAGTAGATGTATTCACGGAAAGCGGTGCGATGGGTCGTGCTGCAGTACCTTCCGGAGCGTCTACCGGCGAACATGAGGCAGTTGAATTGCGTGACGGCGGTTCTGAATGGATGGGGAAAGGAGTTTCCAAAGCAGTAGAAAATGTAAGAGAAATCATTGCCCCTGAATTGGTAGGCCTTCCGGTTTTCGACCAGAATCTTCTGGATCAGATCATGATTGACCTGGACGGATCGGGCAATAAAGGAAATCTGGGTGCCAATGCCATTCTTGGAGTATCATTAGCGGCTGCCAAAGCGGCTGCTACAGAGCTTAGAATGCCATTATACAAATATGTGGGAGGAGTGAATGCCAATACACTTCCGGTTCCGATGATGAATGTAATCAACGGTGGATCGCACTCTGATGCGCCTATCGCATTCCAGGAGTTCATGATCATGCCGGTAAAAGCAGATTCTTTCTCTCATGCATTGAGAAAAGGAACTGAAATTTTCCACAGCCTTAAATCCATTCTTCACTCAAGAGGCTTATCTACAGCCGTAGGTGATGAAGGTGGTTTTGCTCCTACATTCTCAGGAACAGAAGATGCCCTGGATACTTTGCTTCAGGCGATTGAGAAAGCAGGATACAAGCCTGGTGACGACATTATGTTAGCATTAGACTGTGCCGCTTCTGAATTCTACAAAGACGGGATCTACGATTACAGGAAGTTCCAGACTGCCGATGCAGCACAATTCTCAAGCAGTGAGCAGGTATCTTACCTGGCTGAACTGGCTGCGAAATACCCGATCATTTCTATTGAAGACGGTATGCAGGAAAATGACTGGGAAGGATGGAAGATGCTTACCGATAAGATCGGAGACCGCGTACAGCTTGTAGGAGATGATTTATTTGTGACCAATGTAGAAAGGTTATCCAGAGGAGTAAATGAAGGTATTGCCAACTCAATTCTGGTTAAAGTGAACCAGATCGGTTCTTTATCCGAGACTATGGCTGCTGTACAGATGGCTCAGCATAATAAGTTTACCTCGGTAATGTCCCACAGATCCGGTGAAACGGAAGATTCTACGATTGCAGACCTTGCAGTTGCTATGAACTGCGGACAGATCAAAACAGGATCTGCTTCAAGATCAGACCGGATGGCTAAATACAATCAGCTATTGAGAATTGAAGAGGCTCTGGGAGAAACAGCAGTATTCCCGGGATTGGATGCATTCAAAATTAAAAGATAATAAATCGAATTTATAAATAACGGCAAGCGAAATTTTTTGTTTGCCGTATTTTGTAATAAGTAGTATATTTAGAAAAAAAATAAATAATGTCAGACAACAAAGTAATATTGAATTACGGCGGTAATTCGTATGAATATCCCATCGTGGATAGTACTATCGGGGACAGAGGAATTGATATTTCAAAATTAAGAGACCAGACCGGTCTGATCACATTGGATCTGGGATATAAAAATACCGGAGCCACCATCAGCGAAATCACTTATTTGGACGGAGATCAGGGAGAGCTTTTCTATAGAGGATATCCTATCGAACAGATTGCTGAAAAATCTAACTTTACAGAAGTAATGTACCTGTTACTGCACGGCGAGTTGCCGACTCAGGATCAATACGGGACTTTTGAGAATAATATTAAACAATACAACTTTATCGCAGAGGAGATGAAAAAAATCATCGATGCTTTCCCTCGCTCTGCGCACCCTATGGGAGTTCTTTCTTCCATGACTTCTGCACTGACTGCTTTCAATCCTAAAGCAGTAAATGTAAACTCTAAAGAAGAAATGGATCACGCAGCCGAACTGCTGATTGCCAAATTCTCTCACCTTTGTGCATGGACGTACAGAAAAACCCAGGGATTGCCGCTTAATCACGGAGATAACAGCCTGAACTATGTGGAAAACTTCTACAAAATGGCTTTCAGACTTCCTAACCAGGAATTTGAAATGAATCCGGTAGTGGTAGATGCATTGGATAAATTACTGATCCTTCATGCGGATCACGAACAGAACTGTTCTACTTCAACAGTAAGAATGGTAGGTTCTGCCCATACCGGTCTATTCGCTTCTATCGCTTCAGGGGTTTCAGCTCTTTGGGGGCCACTTCACGGGGGTGCAAACCAGGCGGTAATCGAAATGCTTGAGCTGATTGAGAAAGATGGTGGAGATGTTAACAAGTGGGTTGCTAAAGCCAAAGATAAAAATGACAGCTTCCGTTTGATGGGCTTTGGTCACAGAGTATACAAGAACTTCGATCCTAGAGCAAAAATCATCAAGAAGGCAGCAGACGACATCCTGAATGCACTGGGAATCCAGGACAAAGCTTTGGATATTGCCATGCAGTTGGAAAAAGTAGCGCTTGAAGATGAATACTTCGTTGAAAGAAAACTGTATCCGAACGTAGACTTCTATTCAGGAATCATTTACCGTGCATTAGGAATCCCTACTGAAATGTTTACCGTAATGTTTGCCTTAGGAAGATTACCGGGATGGATTGCCCAATGGAAAGAAATGAGGCTGAAAGGAGATCCTATCGGAAGACCGAGACAGGTATATCAGGGAGCTCAGAAAAGAGACTATATCGATATTACCAACAGATAATATCCCGATCATATACAAGAAAGGCTGCCCGCTCGGCAGCCTTCTTCTTTATTAAAAATTTATCTAAGGACAATAGCATTTTGTACAAGTCCAGACTGTACATTGTCCTGTTGTGTCATCATACTCACAGCAGCGTCTTCCCGGTGCTGTTACACCGCCCAAAATGGATTTCTGATGGGTTCTGTCTAATTTCTGTGCATTCTTCAGCACTTCTTTTTTTCTGTTCATAGTTTTTGGTTTTGATGTTAATGAAAATAGTCCCCTCTGAACTATATCCCTAAATTATGAAAATAATCAATATGAAATTTTTTTTATTTTATGCAATGCGGAATATTATTAAAAATATCTGAAAATGTAAGGTCTAAAAGGGTAAAACAATTGTTATTGAGGAATTCTCCGAAGTAAAAACTGCATAGCTTTATTTTACAGGATAAATAATTAAAGTACCGGGAAAATACAAAAGTTTTGTGGGTTCAGCCCTTTACTTATATTTGTATTTTCCATAAAATTCCTATGAAACTAAATATAAAAAATGAAACGGGAAGACTGAAAACAGTGGTTTTAGGCCAGCCCAATTCAATGGGCCCAGTCCCTGTCCTGGACGAAAGTTATGATGCCAAGTCATACCATTCCATTCAAAATAACATCTATCCGAAAGAGCAGGATATCATCAGTGAAATGAACGCCTTTGAGGCCGTTCTTAAAAAATATGATGTAGAGGTACTCCGCCCGAGCATTATCGAGCATTATAATCAGGTCTTTGCAAGGGATGTAGCCTTTGTAATCGATGACAAGATGATCATTTCCAATGTGATTGCAGACCGGGCAGATGAGCAGGACGCTTACCAGAAAGTGTTTGAAAAAGTGGCATGGAGAAAAATCATCAATCTCCCGGAAACCGCGCACATTGAAGGGGGAGACGTTATTGTTTGGGATGACTTCCTCTTTATCGGCACATGCTTCAGTGAAGATTACCGGAGCTACAAAACGGCAAGGACAAACGAATATGCCATCGAAATCCTCAAAGAATATTTTCCCAAGAAAAGGATCATTGACCTTGAGCTGAGAAAAAATGACAAGATCCCTTATGAAGGTATTTTGCATTTGGACTGCACATTTAATCCGGTAGGAGAGGATAAATGCATCATTTACAAGAACGGATTCGTAGATGAAAGTGACTACCGACTGATCATTGATATCTTCGGTGAAGAAAACTGCTTCCACATCAATGATGAAGAAATGTTTGAAATGTTCCCGAACATTTTTTCCATTGCTCCTGACGTGGTGGTCTCAGACCGGTCTTTCACCCGTATGAACAACTATCTCAGAAATGAATGGGGAATGACTGTAGAAGAAATCCCTTACCGTGAGATCTCAAAAATGGGAGGCCTGCTGAGGTGTTCTACGATGCCGTTAGTGAGAGAGTAAAAATACAGAAGATTTAATCTCTTAATCTTTCAATCTTTAAATTTCAAATCAAAAAAAATGCAGACAACAGATACAGTACTCATGATAGAACCAATAGCCTTCGGTTTTAATGCGGAAACGGCAGAAAACAATTATTTCCAGATCGAGCAGAAAGCACTGGATATCCAGGAAAAGGCATTGGCAGAATTCAAAACTTTTGCAGAAAAACTCAGAAGCAAAGGAATCACTGTGATTGCCATAAAAGATACGGCAGAACCTCATACGCCGGATTCTATTTTCCCGAATAACTGGGTGAGTTTCCACCGGGACGGAAAGGTAGTCCTGTATCCGATGTTCGCCACCAACAGAAGAGTGGAAAGGCGCGAAGATATTATCGAAAGCATCAGAAACCAGGGCTTTCAGGTAACTGAGATTGATGACTGGTCATTTCCGGAAATTCAGGGGCATTATCTGGAAGGAACAGGAAGTATGATTTTTGACCACGACCACAAAATTGCTTACGGTTCGGTTTCCCTGAGGCTGGATGAAAACCTGTTCCGGGAATTCTGTGGAAAATATGGCTTTACTCCGGTCGTTTTTCATTCTTATCAGACTGTGGGTTCAGAAAGATTTCCAATTTATCATACCAATGTAATGATGTGTGTTGCAGATCAATTTGTAGTGATCTGCCTGGATTGCATCGATGATGAACTGGAAAGAGCCAAGGTAATAGAGACCATCAAGAATTCAGGAAAGGAAATCATTGAAATCTCGGAAGAACAGATGCACCGGTTTGCCGGAAATATGCTTCAGGTACAGAATAAGGATGGTGAAAAGTTCCTGGTCATGAGCGAAACGGCGTATCGTTCATTAAGCAACGACCAGCTTTCAGCGATCGAAAAATATTGCGAAATCATTTATTCGGATTTACATACCATCGAAGTGAATGGCGGAGGCAGTGCCCGATGCATGCTGGCTGAGGTTTTCCTGCCGAAAAAATAAGTCAATAAAAATAATTTAAATGTTCTGAATACCCTGTATTCAGAACATTTTTCATGATCACAGGCCAGGAACGGCTTAAAAAATTACACTAACTTTGTAAGAATGTAAAATGTTGTTATGATAAGAAAGCTATTGGTAAGCCTGGGTATCTGCATTTGTTTTTTCTCACAGGCCCAGCAGAAAACATTCTGTAACCCCATCAATATCGATTACGGATATACCCCGTTTGAAGTGTTCTCAAAACAGGGGAAACATCGGGCTACAGCAGATCCGGTGATTGTCAATTTTAAAAACAAACTGTTCCTGTTTTCTACCAATCAGGAGGGATACTGGTACAGTGACGATATGCTCGACTGGAAATTCGTAAAAAGGAAATTCCTGAGGGACAATAAATACATCCATGACCTGAATGCACCTGCCGTCTGGAAAATGAAAGATACCTTGTATGTGTTCGGATCTACCTGGGAACAGGATTTCCCGGTCTGGAAGAGTACGAACCCTACCAAAGACGACTGGAAAATAGCGGTAGATACGCTTAAAGTCGGTGCCTGGGATCCTGCTTTTCATTATGATGAAGATAAGAATAAATTATACCTCTACTGGGGATCCAGCAACGAATGGCCTCTGCTAGGGACTGAAGTGAAAGTAAAAACTCTTCAGTCTGAAGGGTTTGTAAAACCTATTGTGAGACTGAAGCCTGAAGATCATGGCTGGGAACGTTTCGGGGAATATAATGATAATGTTTTCCTGCAGCCTTTTGTGGAAGGAGCTTGGATGACCAAGCATAACGGCAAATATTATATGCAGTATGGTGCGCCGGCTACTGAATTCAGCGGCTATTCGGATGGGGTATATGTCAGCAAGAATCCTCTGGAGGGGTTTGAATACCAACAGCACAATCCGTTTTCCTATAAGCCCGGAGGTTTTGCACGCGGGGCAGGGCACGGAGCTACTTTTGAAGATAACTATAAAAACTGGTGGCATATCTCCACGATATTCATTTCCACCAAAAATAATTTCGAGAGAAGATTAGGCATCTGGCCGGCCGGATTTGATCAAGATGATGTGATGTACTGCAACACAGCGTATGGGGATTATCCTACTTACCTGCCTCAGTATGCCCAGGGAAAAGATTTTTCCAAAGGATTGTTTGCTGGATGGATGCTCCTGAACTACAATAAGCCTGTACAGGTATCATCTACGTTAGGCGGATATCAGCCTAATTATGCTGTAGATGAAGATATAAAAACCTATTGGAGCGCCAAAAGCGGCAACTCAGGGGAGTGGTTCCAGACTGATCTGGGTGAAGTATCCACCATCAATGCGATCCAGATCAATTATGCGGACCAGGACGCAGAATTTATGGGTAAAACACTCGGAAAGATGCATCAGTATAAAATTTACGGTTCCAGCGATGGTAAAAAATGGCATGTTATCGTAGATAAAAGCAAAAATACCAAAGATGTTCCTCACGATTATATAGAGCTTGAAAAGCCTGCACAGGCACGGTTCCTGAAAATGGAAAACCTGAAAATGCCGACCGGAAAATTTGCCTTAAGCGGATTCAGGGTCTTCGGAAAAGGTCCGGGTGCTGTTCCTGCTAAAGTACAGAACTTTGTCCCATTAAGAGCAGATCCCAAGAAATATGGGGAAAGAAGAAGCATCTGGATGAAATGGCAGCAAAATCCTGATGCGGACGGCTATGTCATTTCCTGGGGCAAATCCCCGGACAAAATGTATGGCAGCATCATGGTGTATGGAAAGAACGAATATTTCTTTACCGGAGCAGACCGTACCGATGCCTACTATTTCCAGATTGAAGCATTTAACGCCAATGGGATTTCGGAGCGCACAGAAATTGTGAAATCGGAGTAATATATTAATTGACTGAACATAGAATCATATAAAAAAACCATCACTCACAGCGATGGTTTTATCTTTTAAGATTTTGGACTTATATTAAAGTTTCTTCAAAAAATCCTCCACTTTCCCGATAAGAAATTCCCCGTTCTTACCCTGGTACCAATCAGAATGTCCTCCGGAAAATTCATAGGATTCATGAAGAACCTTGTTTTTACTGAGCACAGAATCCAGGATGTTTTTTTGTGTAAAGGTAACCACCTGGTCATTGATTCCGTAATAAGAAAGGGTAGGAGCAGAATGGGAACTGACCCAGGCCACAGGACTGGCAAATGCCATCGGTGATCCATGAGCTGCTTTGGGATCTACCAGATGGCTTTCAAGAAAAGAGTAATCATCATAACGTTTAAATCCGGGATCCGACAGGTCGGCAGGCCCCACAATAGTAATGACCGCTTTTACCTTCTTATCAGGATCGGACTTATATGCATACAGCATAGACAGATGACCTCCTGCACTGTTTCCCAGCAGGATGAATCTTGGCTGAAAGTTTAGTGTTTTCTCTGCATAATTCATAGCAGCCCGGATGTCATCGATCTGATTGGGCAATGCATATCTTGACGTTGACGCGAGCCTGTAATTGATGTTGGCAAAAACGGAATGCGGAAATTTTTTCATCATGGACAGCGTAAAAAATGTCAGTTCAGATTTATTGCCACCGCGCCAGCCGCCGCCATGGATGATGATGAATACATCTTTATTTTCACGGGAATGCTTTTCCGGAATATACAGGTCCATGGTCAGTTCAGGATTTCTGTTTTCAGCATAAAGAACATTTTCCTTTTTAATAAATGAGGCATCACTCCCCATTGTTATCTTGTTTTCCTTACAACCGATCTGAAAAGCAGCCAGAACCAATCCGATTATAAAAATGATATTTCTCTCCATACTCTTAAAGATAACAAAACCTGCCGGAATTCACCGACAGGTCATAACAAAATAATTGATATGAAGAATGATAATTCTTACCGTGTTCTGCTCTTGATGGCATCGGAAGCTCCTTCGATGTCCCGTACTTTCTTCACCTTTTTATTTCCGAAGTTATAGGTGATGCTGAAGGTGCCTCCTCTGTTGTACTGGTCGTTACGGATGTAATTATAGTTCCCGTTTGCCTGTGTATCTTCTATTTCTACAATATTGGTACGCAGTACATCCTCAAGGTTTAAGGCAAAGGTCCAGTCGTTCCAGGTTTTTTTGATACTGATATCAAGGCTCATCAGGTTTTTAAGCAATCCAAGCTCGATCTGCTGCTTGTCTACGAAAAAATAATTTACACCGAGGAACCAGGATTTGTTCTTGTCCAGCCGGATCGTATTGTTCGTTTGGATCATTAAACTCGTAGATTTCGTTGTATTGGTATAGGTGTCGAATACCTGTCCCGTAGTAGGATCTGTATTCAGTGTCCCGTTATTGATATTATGCTGGAATCCCGCATTAAAGTTCGTGGTCAGGTAGCCTTTAAAGAATGTTTTCTGGATTCCGGCCATCGCAGACATTTCCTGCTTGTTCCCGAAGTTGGTCCTGATGTAGGCCAGCTGTACCTTTTCAATATTGTTTTCCATATAGGTCCTTTGCAAAGGAACCTGGGTAATAACATTTTTAAACAAGGAGTGGTTTAAAATCAGGAAATAAGAATTCTTATACATATAGGTCAGTTCCTGGTTATACGTAGACGCTGCCTTTACAAAAGGATTGTTTTGGGTGTAATTGTTTTCGGTGATGATATTTTTTACCGGATTCAGTTCCCAGAAGCTCGGCCTTCTCATCCGGCTTGAAAATGAATAGGAAAGATTGTTTTTATCATTGATGGCATAGTTGAAGCTCAGGTAAGGGAGCAGGTTCTGGTAGTTACGTTCAATTCTCTGGTATTCCGGCTGTTTTGCATTATCTGAGGTCCCGAGGCTGCTGGTAATTTCATATCGGGCACCGGCTTTTCCGGAAAACTTATCAGAAAATTTCTTTTCGAAGGTCACGTAAAGGCCATAAATGTTTTCATCATAAATAAAGTGATTCGGATCTTCCTTTGTTTGTGTATTCAGTAATGTATCGTCATCATTATAGCTGTAACTGAAGGTGGTATTCCGGGTATCATTATCTGTTTTGGTCTTGTTGAAATTACCGCCCGCAGAGAATGTAAAATCATTTTTAAATTTCTGGATATAATCTACTGTTCCGGAAAAGTTATTGATGCGTTGCGGGATATTCTGGATGATCTTTTTACTGATCTGTGAAAAGTCATTGGCAGCACCCGGCAGCATGGTTTTATTATCAGAGTATTGAAACCTTTTATAGTTGAGGTAAGCTGCATTCACATTTAGCTTGCTTCCGAGGGAGTCCAGCTTCAGCTCATAATTAAGGTTGACTGAGTTATTGTAATTTCGGGCATCTTCCTTATTCTTGGTGCGGGTATAATTGGTGGAAATCAGGTTTCCGTTGCTATACTGGGTGATGGTATTTAAAAGGTCGATTGTAGAATTATAGCTCTTGTTAGCCCAGGAATTCCATGAAAGGGCAAGGTTGCTTTTATCGTTCAGCTGATAATCGATATTCAGGTAACCTCCGATATTTTTATTGGGATCATCAATATTTCCTACGGACTCATTCCTGATATTGCCTGTTCCATTCTTCAGGATATAGGACTGTGGGTTAATATTTTCTCCTCCGCTGAGGCTGGAGCTGATGCCTAATTTATCCTTACGGTAGTTGACAGAAAAACTCGCCTGGCTTGCATTGTATTTATTCTGGCTGTTGGACATTCTCATGGTGCCGCTGGTTCCGTCGCTCATTCTTTTCTTCAGGATGATATTAATGATGCCATCTGATGATTCCACCTGATATTCACTTCCCGGAACCGTAATCACCTCAATTTTCTGGATGTTTTCAGCCGGGGTATTTTTAAGGAACTGTACCAGCGATTCCGCATCCATATTGGTCTTTCTTCCGTTAAGGTAGATCAACGCATTATTTTTTCCGGCAATTTTCAGTGTCTTATCATCTGTGGTAGACAACAGGGGCATTTGTTTCAAAAGGTCAAACGTGGTATTTCCTTTCGATACCGGTGAAGCTGCTACGTCATAAACAAAACGGTCACTTTGTTTTTTAAATACCTGTTTCGTGATGGTAACTTCATCAATGGACTTGGTTTTTACAGAATCCGTTTTTTTCTCCTGGGCATAAGTAAAACCGGTGAAGAATATGGCAGCAATGAGAATGGTTGTTTTCATGATTGTAAATCTATTTAATAGCTTGTATTTTTTATTATCTAACATTGCAAAGATATATATTAATTTTAGTATCATGCAATACAAAGTACTTAAAATATTTAGTGATTGAATCAAGTTGTTGATTTTCAGAACATAAATTTTAGATTAAAAAATTTGCTATTGATAATGGTCTACTGAAAAGACAATTGTAAGCGGCGAAATATTACATGAGTATATAAATAATTTAGAAATCAGGTTAGGCTATAATGATTATTCTTACTTTAGGGAAAACTTAAATAAATTTTATATGAAGAAAAACTACTTATTATTATTGCTTTTATTGCTTGTATTCTCCTGTAAAGACGGATATCTCTCAGAATCTCCCGAAGAGGAATCAAATCCGGGATCAAGCTATAATTTCGGTAATGCGGTTCAGAAGAATTTTCAGGGTGTAGTTCTGGATACCGGCGGAATGCCTGTTTCCGGTGCTACGGTTAGTATCGGATCAAATACAGTCACTACTGACAACAAAGGGTTATTTGTTTTCAAGAATGTATCGGTCAGTGAAAATTTTGCCCATGTAAAAGTGACGAAAGCAGGATATGTGAATGCATCAAGGGTAATGGTTCCTACAGATGGAATGAACCGGATTAACATCATGATGATCCCCGTTACTACAACGGCAGCAGTTTCTGCAGGTTCTGCTTCTACAGTTGCTCTGCCAGACGGCACCCAAGTAAAATTTGACGGAAGTTTTAAAGATGCTAACGGAAATGCTTATTCGGGAAACGTAAAGGTATCACTGTATCATCTTGCACCATCCAATACCTATCTTAACGAACTGATGCCGGGATCCTTTTTGGCTACCAATGCAACAGGAAATGCAAGGGTAATGGAAACCTTCGGGATGCTGCATGTGCAATTGACGGGGAGCTCGGGACAGAACCTTCAGATTGCCAACGGGCATACTGCTGAAATTACTGTTCCTATTGATGCCACACAAATGTCAAATTCACCTGCCACTATTCCGCTTTGGTCATATAATGAAACAACAGGGATGTGGAATGAAGAAGGAACTGCATCAAAAGTCGGAAATGCATATGTGGGAGCTGTAAACCATTTTTCATGGTGGAACTGTGATATACAGTTTCCTCAGGCCACTGTTAAAGTTCATGTTAAAACCTCTTCCGGACAGGCTTTATCGAATGTTGTAGTAACATTAAAAAGAATGTCGCAGGCTTATGAAGTGTATGGCAGCACAGATAATACCGGGATGGTATCCGGCATTGTACCGGCAGGGGAAATACTTACGTTAAAAGTATATGACGCTTGCCATGTTGTGATCTATACGGCTAATATAGGCCCCTTTACAGCCGGAAGTACTATTGTGTTACCGGATATCCTATTACCGACACCACCTTCACTGCTTTATACAATTAAGGGAAGTCTGAAAACCTGTGCGAATGCGAATGTAACAGATGGTTATGTAGTGTTTAAAACTGGCGGAGCCGGAAACTTCTTCCAGTATATGTCGGTTCCTGTTGATAACGCTGGCAACTTCACTTTCAATACCTATTCCTGTACAGGAAATCCGCAGTTTACTTATGAAGGACTTGATATCAATAATTTGCAGACGACTAATGAAGTTACATTTACGGCTACCGCTAACCTGATGAACTTAGGCAATATTACCGTATGCAATTCTACAAGTGAATTCATTAGCTACAAAATAGATAATCAAACTATAGTTACCGTATTAGGATCCTTTGATGCAAAATGGTCAGGGTTAACCTCCTCGTCACCCAACATTCCTGTAAAGCAGCTGAAAATAAGCTCAATGAATCCTGCCGGTCCGTATTTTTCCATTGTACAGAACAATATGCTGGGAGCTGCAGCAACTTTTACTACCGATTATTTAATAGTAGTTGCAGGAGCAGATATTCTTCCGGGTAACGGAAATATGATGATTAACATAAGTTCCTTCGGAACGGTAGGGGATTACATTGATTTTACCGTTAACGGTACCTATACGAACACATCCGGAAGCCATACGCTCACGGCAACCGGACACGTTAAAAGGGATCTGTAATCATTTAACATAAAAAGGACCTTTCCGGTCCTTTTTATTTACTCTCTGTCAAAGCGGGCCAGACTTTTATCGATCCAGATCGTTGCAAAAGGGAAGAAGGCTGCAATCAATGAGAAAACACTGTCTTCATCATCCCAGAGATAGATTTTTCTTATCGAGGGTAAAAGCAGAAGATAAAGTGAAAAGAAGAATCCATGAATGCTGCCGATTGTACTGATGTAAATAATCGGTAATACTCCATTGGGTTCTATCCGTATCCAGGTCATTGCGGTAAATAGGAAAAACCAGGAAACGGCTTCTGCAAGACAAATCTGCTTAAACCATTTGATCACTTTTTCCTGTGGATATTTTGAGAAAAATTTTTCGATGAAATTCATAATGGCAGAATTAAAGTTTGAGGAGCTGAAACTATTTTTCCGCTTAAACCCTTTTGGTGTAAAATTACTTATAAAAACTGCTTCCGTCCAAATATTCGAAGACTTCCGGCGGCAGCATCGGCCTTACATTCTTTCCTTCCCGGATCATGGCCCGTATTTCCGTGGCCGATAATTCGATCACCGGGGCTTCAATCAGCGAAATATTACTGTGATTGCTGCATGCCGACTCTGTTTTAGGTCCTTCCGATAGTCTTGGATAAACGATAATGTGGTGGTTTTCCACAAGGCGATCTGCATTCTTCCATTTATGCAGGCTGCTGAGGTTATCTTCACCCATAATCAGGCTGAAAGAGTGATCAGGATATTTTTCATGAAGGTAGGTCAGTGTATCTACAGTATAGCTGGGCTTTGGTAAAGAAAACTCGATATTGGACGCCCGCATATTCGGATAGTTCTTAACCGCAAGCTGAACCATGTCAAGCCTGTTATGATCGCTGAGCAGGGTCTTCTTATCTTTAAAAGGATTCTGCGGGCTTACCACAAACCACAGCTCATCCATGTCTGAATTTTCCAGGATATAATTGGCCAGAATAAGGTGGCCGATATGGATAGGATTGAAGGATCCGAAAAATAAACCGATTTTTTTCATGGGTCTGATAGGAGGCTGTATTCCGATAAAACGCTAATCGTTTTAATCAATACAGATTAATATTTTAATATAATCCACAAATCGGGATTGGTGTCATTGATTTCTATTTAATCCCTGAACCTCACATCCTTGATGTTAAGGTAATGGGTCACATTGCCTTTCCAGTGGTTTTCTTCCAGGGTAAAGACAAGGTCGAAACTCTTGGTCCTGAAATCGTCGGCAAACTGACCGAGCTTGAAACCTACGCATTCAATATTCCTTCCCGTAGATTCCTGCTTGATATAAAACTTCAGGTGATTGTTGTCTTTCCCCATGGTTTTGATATACCCGGAAACTTTTTGCCTGGTCAAAGCCAGGATCGGCTTCATATTGTGCGGTCCGAAAGGAGCCAGTTTCCTGTGGAAATTAATGAACTCCCGGTTGATCTCATCAATATGGATTTCCGAATCAATGGTAATCGAAGGTTCTTTCTGATGGTCTTTGATCTTTTCTGATACAATCCGTTCAAACTTTTCCTTGAATGCCTCAAATTTCTCCTTTTCCATAGATAATCCTGCAGCAGCATGGTGTCCGCCGAATTTCAGGAAGTATTCTGAACACAGGTCCAGCGCTTCGTGCACATCAAAGTCGGCAACAGATCTTGCTGAAGCCACCATTTCGCCATTATTTCCGTCCGTAAAAACAAGGGTAGGGCGGTAATAGGTTTCAATAAGCCTTGAAGCAACGATGCCGATAACACCTTTGTTCCATTCGGGGTGGTATACAATGGTGGTCAGCCGGCTTTCCTGTTGGGATTCAATGATCTGGTTCAGCGCAGACAGGGTGGAATTCATATCCAGCTCACGCCTCTCATCATTCAGGTCCATAATGTCGCTAACGATCTGATGCGCGTGTTTCAGGTTATCGGAAACCATCAGTTCAACAGCAGCCTTGCCGTGGGAAATCCTCCCGGCAGCATTGATTTTTGGGGCGATTTCAAAAACAATATTGGAAATCTCAAAATGAGAAAGCTTATCGTCCGGAATCAGCAGCCTCAGTCCGAGATTGCGGGTTTTTCTGAGTGTTTTCAGGCCCATCTTAGCCAGTACACGGTTCTCACCGGTCATGGATACGATATCGGCGGCAATGGAAATAGCAAGGAGGTCCGTCAGTTCAAACAGTTCAGCTTCCGGAATCCTGTAAATGGTATTCAGTCCCTGGCAGAGCTTGAAACCGACTCCGCATCCGGAAAGCTCTTTGAAAGGATACCGGCAGTCTGTCCGCTTAGGATCCAGAACGGCAACGGCATCGGGAATTTCCTCTCCCGGAAGGTGATGGTCGCAAATGATGAAATCAATTCCGGATTCCTTCGCATAATTAATCATATCAATCGCCTTGATGCCGCAGTCAAGCGCAATGATCAGAGAAAATCCGTTGTCACGGGCAAAATCGATGCCTTCTGTTGAAATACCATATCCTTCGGAATTCCGGTCAGGAATATAAAAATCCAGGTATTTTTTCTGGACAATTTTGCTGAGGTAAAGGTATACTAGGGCTACGGCAGTGGTGCCGTCCACATCATAATCTCCGTAAATCAGTATTTTTTCTCCGTTTTCGATGGCAGTAGCAATGCGTTCAACAGCCTTCTGCATATCTGCCATCAGGAATGGATTGTGGATGTCGGTTAAGTTCGGCTTGAAAAACTCCCGGGCCTTTTGATAATTATCAATTCCTCTGAGTACGAGAAGTTTAGATTCAAAAGTTCCAAAACCAAGTGACGAACTTAGTCCATCCACGATTTCCTCATCGGGTTCAGGCTTGTAAATCCATTTTTGACTCATTTCACAAAAATAGGGAAATTTTTTTTGCTTTCATTTGTTTCAGAAGGCTATGTTAGCCTGTCTGGTGCTTTTTAACAATCAGGTTAAGAACATACAGTAATTGCTTTTCTTTGGCTGATATTGTAAATGCTTAAATGCTCAGATCGTTAACTGTTTTAATGTGAATGGATTGGGCTATAACGAAACGATTTCAGTCAGGATAACATTATATACATCAGCTTAGCAGTCTCTTTAATTATTTTGTCTTAACCAGAACCCTGTATTCCCACGGTTTAAGTTTCATAGAAGTTTCGTTTCCTGATATGATGTAGGGCGTACCGGAAAACAGTTCTTTGTAAGTATTTTTAAAATATTTTGTATCCAGATTCACCTTTGCATCCTGACCGGAAAAATTGATGACGGTCATTACTGCATCTCCGTTTTTTTCTCTGTAAAAGGTGAGCACATGATTCATGTTGTCATTATGAACCCGTTCCATTTCGCCGCCCCAATGGCCGTTCCACAGTGCCTGATTGGTATGTTTGAGTTTGAATAAAGTTTCATAAATACCGGCAAATTTATGATCTTTCCAGACAATCGGATCCTTTTCAAAAAAAGCAAGGCTCCTGTCCAGACCGGCTTCCTGACCGCTGTACACCAATGGCATTCCATTGACAGTGCTGCAAAAGACCATGGCGGCTTCAAGCCCGTCTCCGAAATTAGAAAACTGATTTCCTTCCCATGAATTTTTATCATGATTATCGGTAAAGGTCATCCGGTACGAATCGTAAGGGAAACTGTTGACATCATGGGCCATATATTCAAACAGTGCCGGAGCGCCTTTCTTTTCAATGGTGGCCTGTTTCATTTTGTCCCAGAGCGTCCATGAATACGTCATGTCAAAAGATTTTTTATACAGATCCCTCGATTCCCATTCGGCAAGCATGAAGACAGGTTTTAACTGATCCAGTTCTGTTCTGGCATTGTCCCAGAAATCAACAGGGATAAATCCTGCAACATCACACCGGTAGCCGTCTATATCCGTTTCAGAAACCCAGTATTTGAGGGCCTCAGTCATATATTTCCTGAAAGCAGGGTTATTGTAATCAAAATCAATCACATCATCCCAGTCATACCATGGCGTGGGCTGGAAATTTCCCTCCCGGGTCTTTGTATACCAGTTCGGATGCTCTTTGGTCAGGGGATTGTCCCATGCGGAATGATTCCCCACCCAGTCGATGATCACGTACATTCCCATACTGTGTATTTTGCGGACCAGGTTTTTAAAATCCTTTAAAGTACCGAAATCAGGATTGATACCTTTAAAATCCTTTACAGAATAGTAGCTGCCCAGAGTACCTTTCCGGTTAAGCTCTCCGATCGGGTGGATGGGCATCAGCCAGATAATATCGATACCCATTTTCTTCAGCCGCGGAAGATGTTTTTCAAAAGCTTTGAAAGTCCCTTCCCGGGTATATTGCCTGATATTGACTTCATAAATCGTTGCGTTCTTAGACCATTCGGGATGCCTGATTTCAACATAGGGTTTTGGCTGGTAACGGACATCATTTTCCTGGGCATGTACACCCCCGGAAAACACAGTAAAGATGATCAGCAGCAATATGTTTTTCATACTTTAATTTTATTCTAAGATAAACAAAAGAAATACATAAGATCACGACATAAGACATAAAAAAACCTCAAAAATATTTTTGAGGTTCTGTACATTTCAAGAATTCAGGATTAAGAATACATCTTTTCCTTCAGTTCTTTTACTTTTTTATCAGCAAGGTATTCATCGTAGGTCATTTCCCTGTCGATGATTCCTTTAGGTGTCAGTTCAATGATCCTGTTACACACTGTGGATAACATTTCGTGGTCATGGGAGGCCAGTAAAAGGTTTCCTTTGAAGTTGGACAATGAGTTGTTCAGGGTCGTGATACTTTCAAGGTCCAGGTGGTTGGTAGGTTCATCCAGCAACAGGACATTGGCTTTCTGAAGCATCATCCTGCTGAACATACATCTCATTTTTTCACCCCCTGAAAGAACTTTACATGATTTTAACGCTTCATCCCCTGAGAAAAGCATTCTTCCCAGGAATCCCCTCATAAATTCTTCATGACGTTCTTCATCATTTTTCGTAAACTGTCTCAGCCAGTCTACCAGGCTTAAATCTTCCTGGAAGAAATGGGTGTTGTCTAGAGGCATATGTGACTGAGTCGTGGTAACACCCCAGGCAACATTTCCTTTGTCTGCTGCAACGTTTCCAGCAAGAATTTCGAAAAATTCCGTAATTGCCAGTGAATTCTTGGACAGTACCGCAACTTTATCCCCTTTTTTAAGGTTTAAATCGATGTTCGAGAACAACAGTTCTCCATCTTTTGTTTTCTGAAGACCTTTGACATCCAGAATCTGATCTCCCGCTTCTCTTTCCATTTCAAAGATAATGGCAGGGTACCTTCTGGAAGTAGGTTTGATATCGTCAATATTCAGCTTGTCGATCATTTTCTTTCTTGCGGTAGCCTGTTTGGCTTTCGCTACGTTGGAACTGAATCGCGCAATGAAATCCTGAAGTTCTTTTTTCTTTTCTTCCGCTTTTTTATTGGCCTGTGCCCTTTGTTTGGTGGCCAGCTGGGAAGCCTGGTACCAGAAAGAGTAGTTACCGGTATACAGGTTCAGTTTTGCATAATCAAGGTCACCGATATGGGTACATACGGTATCCAGGAAGTGACGGTCGTGGGATACTACGATCACCGTATTCTCATAATCCGCAAGGAAGTCTTCCAGCCATGAAATGGTTTCGATGTCAAGGTCGTTGGTAGGCTCATCCAGGATCAGTACATCCGGATTACCGAAAAGCGCCTGGGCCAGAAGGACCTTTACTTTGTCCTTATTCTCCAGTTCGCTCATCATCTGCCAGTGCATATCATCTTTAATTCCTACATTGGAAAGCATGGTCTGTGCATCAGATTCAGCAGTCCATCCACCCATTTCATCATAAATAACCCCTAATTCGCCAGCCTTGATCCCGTCCTCATCAGAGAAATCTTCTTTGGCGTATAAAGCGTCCATTTCTTCTTTTATCTCAAATAACTTCTTATTTCCTCTCAGAACCGCTTCAAGAACGTTGTATTGGTCATAAGCAAAGTGATCCTGCTCCAGTACCGACATTCTTTTTCCCGGCTCCAGCGATACATGCCCTGTCGTCGGATCCTGCTTCCCTGTTAATATTTTAAGGAATGTAGATTTTCCTGCACCATTTGCTCCGATAATCCCGTAGCAGTTTCCTTTGGTAAACATAATGTTTACTTCATCAAAGAGAACTCTTTTCCCGAATTGTAAAGATAAGTTAGATACTGTTAACATATAGTTTTGTAAATTTGGCGCAAAAATACGAAAAGAATTTGGGTAAATCGTAATAATGTAATAGTCAAGTTTTTAAATAAGCCGTATTTTTCATATATTTCATTAAAGAAATTTTTAGGATCATGAAGATTGAAAAGACAGTCAGTATAGTCAACAGAAGAGCCCGTTTCGAGTATGAAATTCTTGAGGAGATGGAAGCAGGGATGGTTTTAACCGGTACGGAAATAAAATCTTTACGGTCTTCCAAAGCATCGATTACAGAATCCTTCTGTCAGTTTATAGACGGGGAATTGTATATCATCAACATGATGATAGATGAATATAAATTAGGCACTTTTTACAACCACAAAACAAAAAGGGAACGGAAATTGCTGTTGCACAAAAAAGAATTACAGAAGCTTGAAAAGAAACTGAAGGATGCCGGGAACACCATAATACCCCTTAAGTTATACATCAATGACAGGGGAAAAGCGAAGGTGTTAATTGCACTAGGAAGGGGTAAAAAACTCTATGATAAAAGGGAAAGCATAAAAGATAGAGAAAATAAACGGAACCTCGACAGAGTATTAAAGAAAAGTTAAAATTCAGCTGAAAAACTTTGTGTATAAAGAAAAATTATATTTATTTTGCATTATCAATTATTTAATCATTTAATTCTATGAAAAATCTAAAATTAGGAATTTCAGCATTGGCGCTTACTGTGGCCTCTACTGTATTCGCACAGACTACCAACAATCCGTGGTTGATCGGGGTTGGTGCTCATGCGGAAAACCATATGGCGCAGAGAAACAACTTCAGTAATACGTTCTCTGCTAACAATCTTACGAAGACAATGTTCAACGTGAACAACTTCTCTATTACACCTCCGCTATCTAAACTTACCGTAGCAAGAAACGTTGCTAAAGGTTTCGTAGTAGACTGGCAGACTTCCGTAGGGAACGTTGAGAACAAGAGATTCAATATGGGGAAAGAATTCTTCCTTATGACAGGTCTTGGTTTACAGGCTAAAGCAGCTGGTATCCTTTGGAACGAAGAATCTTGGTTTGATCCTTACTTAAGAGTGGGTGCTAACTACCTGAGACACGATTACACGTCGCTTACATTCCCTAGAATGGATGCTAACGGTTATATGGTGCCTAACGGTGACAATGGTAACGAAAACGGTAAAGCGAACTTCTTTACAGTTTCTACCGGTGCAGGAGCTAACTTCTGGGTAACGAAAAACTTCGGTTTAGGTATTCAGGGAGATTATGTTTCCACTCCTGGAGACAAATCTAACGTTGCTAACTTCTGGCAGGCTTCTGCTTCCCTATTATTCAGATTCGGAAACAGAGACAGAGATAAGGATGGTATTTTAGATAAAGATGACTTATGTCCTGATACTCCGGGATTACCAGAATTCCAGGGATGTCCTGATACAGACGGTGACGGAGTTCCAGATAAAGACGATCAATGTCCAGATGTAGCTGGTCCAGTTGAAAACAACGGTTGTCCTTGGCCAGATACAGACGGTGACGGTGTAATCGATAAAGATGATGCTTGTCCTACAGTTGCAGGTCCTGCAGAAAACAACGGTTGTCCTTGGCCAGATACAGACGGTGACGGTATCTTAGATAAAGATGATGCTTGTCCTACTGTTCCAGGTCTTCCAGAATACAACGGATGTCCTAAGCCTAAGAGTGTATCTGCTACTGAAATTGAAGAAAACTTCAGAAGCGTTTACTTCGACTTCAACAAAGCTACTATCAAGCCTGAATCTAAACCAGCATTGGATAAAGCTGCCGAAATCATCAAGAAAGATGGAGGTCACTATCTGTTAGAAGGTAGAACGGATGCTAAAGGTTCTGAGGTGTATAACCTGAAATTATCTAGACAAAGAGCTGCTTCTGTAGTTGCTGCTTTAGATGCTAGAGGTGTAGATCCTAACGCTCTTAAATCTGTAGGTGTTGGTAAAGCTAAAGCTACTGTACCTGCAACAGCTTCAGATGCTGAAAGACAAGCAGACAGAAAAGTAGTGGTAACAGCTATTGAAGACGATGCTCAATGGAATACAATGCAGAAGAAAGATTATGAAGATGAGCCGGTTAAAAAAGCTCCAGCTAAAAAAACTACTAAGAAAAAAGTAGTTAAAAAAAGAAAATAATCAAATTTTCTAAATAATAAATACCTCCAAGTTTTTGGAGGTATTTTTTTTTCATGGACTTTTAGTTATTTTTGTTAAAAATTATACATAAAAATGGGAAGAGCATTTGAATATAGAAAAGCTTCTAAAATGGCCCGCTGGGACAAGATGGCCAAGACATTCTCCAAAATAGGTAAAGACATTGCCTTAGCAGTAAAAGCAGGGGGTCCGGATCCTGAATCCAATCCTGCCCTGAGAAGATGCATCCAGAATGCGAAAGGAGCTAATATGCCGAAAGACAATGTAGAAAGAGCGATAAAAAAAGCAAGCGGCGCAGATGCTGAAAATTATGAAGAGGTAACGTATGAAGGATACGGACAGGGAGGTGTGGCATTTTTTGTGGAATGCACCACCAATAATACCACCAGAACAGTAGCCAATGTAAGAGCGGTTTTCAATAAGTTCGATGGTAATCTCGGAAAGAATGGGGAATTGGCCTTCATCTTTGACCGAAAAGGGATTTTCACGATTGATCTGGCTCAGATCAAAATGGATTGGGATGAATTCGAAATGGAAATGATCGACGGTGGAGCAGAAGATGTGGAAAAGGATGAAGAAGAAGTGATGATTACCACGGCTTTTGAAGATTTCGGATCCCTGTCGCACAAGCTTGATGAACTGGGCATCGAAGCGAAGAGCGCTGAATTGCAGAGAATCCCAAATAACACGAAAGAAGTAACGGAGGAACAGTTCAAGGCCAATATGAAAATGCTCGAGCGATTTGAGGAGGATGACGATGTACAGAACGTGTACCATAATATGGAGATCACGGAAGATATGATGAGCGCCTTTTAAAAAATATAATATAGCATTCATATACAGTTAATTTTCAATTAGTTTCTTTGCATAAGTATGAAAAGAAACGTTGAATTAGTTGTGATATCGGATGTTCATTTGGGAACTTATGGATGTAAGGCTAAAGAGTTACTGAGGTATCTTAATTCCATTCAGCCCGGTACGCTGATCCTGAACGGTGATATCATAGATATCTGGCAATTCAAAAAGTCTTACTTCCCTAAGCCGCATCTGAAGGTGATTAAAAAAATACTTTCACTTGCTACAAAAAACACAGATGTATATTACATCACCGGAAACCATGATGAGATGTTCCGGAAATTCACCGATTTCGAATTAGGCAAACTTAAAGTATGCAATAAGCTTTGCCTCACCATCAACCATAAAAAGACCTGGATTTTCCATGGGGATGTTTTTGATGCTTCAGTACAACATTCCAAATGGATCGCCAAATTGGGAGGAAAAGGGTATGACCTGCTGATTGTAATCAACAATGTAGTCAATTGGTTTTTGGAACGAATGGGACGGGAAAAATATTCATTCTCAAAGAAAATCAAAAACAATGTAAAGAAAGCAGTTAAGTACATCGGAGATTTTGAGCTAACCGCTTCAGAACTGGCTATAGACAATCATTATGATTATGTAATCTGCGGACATATCCATCAGCCTCAGATGCGCGAAGTTGTTAGTAAGAAGGGATCCTGTGTATATCTTAATTCCGGGGACTGGATAGAAAACCTCTCTGCTCTCGAATACCATGACGGAGAATGGAAGATTTTCCATTACGAAGAACATAAACACCTTCTTAAAGATGATGTTCATGATGAAATCCAGGATATCAACAGTGCTGAGTTAATGAAAATTGTAACCAGCTTTTCCTCATGAAAATCCTGTACGCATTTCAGGGCACCGGAAACGGGCATATGGCGAGAGCTCAGGAAATAGTGCCTATCCTTAAAAAATATGCCTCTGTGGATACACTGATCAGCGGACATCAGTCTCAGTTGAAGGCTGATTTTGAAATTAACTTTCAGTATAGCGGAATTTCGTTGCTGTACAATAAGATCGGCGGTTTGTCCTACTTTAAAACCCTTAGCAGGAACAATTTTCTTGAAGCAGCCCGGGTAATCCGGTCTCTGGATCTTTCCGGGTATGATCTTATCATCAATGATTTTGAGCCGTTGACCAGTTGGATATGCAGGATCAGGGGGTTTCCTATGATCGGGCTCAGCCATCAGGCTTCCATGAGCTTTAAAGAGACGCCTAAACCGGCAAAGAAAGATTTTTTCGGGGAACTGGTCCTCAGATATTACGCTCCGTTCAAAAGGTGCATCGGCTTCCATTTTGAACCTTACCATGCAGGTATTAAAAAACCGGTTATCAGAAAAAAAATAAGGAATCTTCAGCCTGAAAAAAAAGGATATTACCTGGTCTATCTTCCGAGCTATTCTGATGAGAATATCATCGGTATCCTGAAGAATATTCCTGTACAATGGAAAGTCTTTTCCCGGTATGCCCCTCAGGCATTTACAGAAGGAAATATTGAAGTATTTCCCATCGATGAACAGCAGTACCTAAAATATTTTGAAAGTTGCAACGGCATTTTATGCAATGCAGGATTCGAAACACCTGCAGAGGCGCTTTTCATGGATAAGAAATTATTTGTTATCCCAATCCATAACCAGTACGAACAGGAATGCAATGCCTGTGCACTGGATAAAATGGGAATCCCTAATTCCAAAGTGCTAAAGGAGCGGGAAATAAGAGACTGGGTAGCCTCAGACTTTCATTATCAAGTGGATTATCCGGATAATATAGAAGAAATTTTGTTAAAGGAAGTCTTAGGCAGATAAAAAGACATCTTCTACATCATGCATTCTCTTCATGACTGCCCTGGCGTAGGAACAGTGCGGATATACTTTCCATTGGTTTTCACGTGCAAATTTAATGGCTTCTTCTACCAGGAATTTGCCCATTCCTCTTCCTTCAAATTCAGGATGAACTAAAACAAAGGATATAACCAGTCGGTTCTGTTCAGGAAAAACGGTATAGGTAAGCCTTCCTACTTCTTTAATGTCATTGTTAAGCGTGATAACACCGCCATTACCTGATTTATTATTTTCGGTCCTCATATCTCTATTTTACATTTAAAGTACAAAAACTGCACCGGGAAAAGCAGTATATGATGATTTTTAATGATCAATGGTCAATCCGCTGCGCTGTCAATTTTGGATGCAAGAAAGATTCACGACTGACTTGCAGAGCAAAATTCACAATTGACTCAGGTTGTGAATGAGTCAATGGTCAATCCGCTGCGGGGTCAATTTTATGCTGGAATATTCACGACTGACTTGCAGAGCAAAATTCACGGTTGGCTAAGGTTGTGAATGCGTCAATGGTCAATCCGCTGCGCGGTCAATTTTATGCTGGAATATTCCCAATTGACTTGCGGAGCAAAATTCACGATTGGCTAAGGTTGTGAATGCGTCAATGGTCAATCCGCTGCGCTGGTCAATTTTGGATGCAGGAAAGATTCCCGATTGACTTGCGGAGCAAAATTCACGATTCACTTTCTGCATCAGCTGTCTTTTCCCGTATAGTAATTATAATCCTTAATGATGACATTGATAAACTGCCTTTCGGTCATTTTAGAATGGTCGATATCCAGTTTCAGGATGCTTTTTATTTTTTCGGAAAGCCTGTTGATCACCTGCCGGTCGTCCGTGCGTACAGCCTTCAGGAAATTGTCTTTGATGATCCTCATATCGTTATCGGAGAGCGCAATCACCTGAGGAAAAGAAGGAAGGTAATCTTCTTTCAGGTTTTCCAGGATCGTATGGGAAATATTGATGTTATTCTTAAGTGAGATAACAGCGGTCCCGGCAGCCATATCCCCGAGGCGCTGGTTATTTTTGGACACGATCATTGAGATCAGGCCGATAACGCCTGCAAAAGAAGTATCGATGAGCCTGAAAACCCATCGGATCATATAGTCGCCGAAACTGGCCTGGTATCCGTCGATTTTTACCACCCGGATCTTCATCAGCTTTTTTCCCGGAGTCTGGCCTTCCATCAGGCTTTCCAGTACAACAGGATAAATATACACCGGAAAGGTAAGGGCTATATACACCGCTATGACAGACCATCGGTCCATCCCGGACAATAAGCGTCCCAAATCAAATAAACCGAAGAAAACATACAGGATTACAATGACGTAAGCCACTTTGATCAGCAGGTCTATAATGAAGGCCAGCATCCTTTCTCCAACATTGGCCGTGTTGAAATTAATATTTACATTTTGTGAGGTATTAATCGCAATTTGAGACATAATTTTTATTATTTTAGCCTTACAATTATGAGAGAAGTTTATTTCATCAAACAAAATAAAGAAAAATGGTTGGGAATTGAACAGGTTATTCAGGGGAAAGTCAAAAAAAATCCTGATGACCTCTCATCACTGTATATCAACCTGGTTAACGACCTGTCTTTTGCCCAGACATATTATCCCAAAAGCAACACCACCGTATACCTGAATCACCTTTCTTCACAGATCTTTCAGAAGATCTATAAGACCCGGAGAATGGAACAGAACAGGATCACATATTTTTTTGGTACCGAGGTGCCGCTGCTGGTATATCAGTACCGAAGGTATCTCGTGTATGCTTTTGTATTTTTCATTCTGTTTACCCTGATTGGAGTAATATCTTCCATCTACGATAAAGATTTTGTGAATATCATCCTTGGGGAAGGTTATGTGAACGAAACCATTGAGAACATCAAGAAAGGAAACGCAGTTGGGGTCTATCAAAGCGGATCTACATGGGGCAGCACAATAGGAATTATTTTCAACAATATCGGTGTAGGAGCCAAATTATATATCTACGGAATTTTTGCCGGGATAGGAACACTCTATCACCTGCTTTCGAACAGTGTGATGCTTGGGTCTTTCCAATACTTTTTTTATGATTATGGAGCTTTGAAGGACAGCGCAAGAGGCATCTGGCTTCATGGCGTCTTTGAAATATTTTCTATGGTAGTGGAAGCCATGTGCGGCCTGATCCTGGGCGCATCCATCCTTTTCCCGAGAACATTTTCCAGGTTTCAGTCTTTTAAGAACGGCTTCAGGGATTCATTCAAAATATTCCTGAGTACAGTGCCTTTTACAGTATGTGCAGGGATTATTGAGGGGTATGTTACCAGGCATGCTCTGAAGATGCCGCTTGTCTTGAACCTAATCATTATTTTCGGTTCATTGGCTGTCATCGGTTTTTACTATTTCGTTTACCCTTCTGTTGTCAATAAAAAAATTAATCACCACTTCCATGATGCAGTTGTATAAAAAAAGGGACTTCGGATCCTTCATCAGTGATACTTTCAGTTTCTTCAAACAATATGGGAGAAACTATTTCAGGAATTACATGCTTCTGAACGGCCTGCTTCTTATCCTTATGATTGTGGTCATTGTTTTCGGGTTCCGGGAATTCTTCGGGGTCCTTTTTGGGTCAAACATCAGCGGGCAGAGCTATTATTTTGAGCAGTATTATCAGAATAACCTGGCGGTATTCATTGTTATCGGAATTTTTCTGCTGCTGCTTTCAACAGCTTTGATGATCATTAATTTCCTTTTTCCCGTGTTTTATATGAAACGGGTTTCGCAGGGTCAGGAAAAAATAGGTACGGATGATATGATGGCTGATTTTAAAGCCAATATAAAAAAGGTTATGATTCTGTATGCAGGACTTAACTTTCTGGTCATACCTGTAGCGTTAGTAATTTTTATGATATCCTATGCATTGATCCTGATTTTTGTAGGATTGATTCTTTTGCTTTTCATTGTACCGACCCTGGTGAATGTCATTAATTTTCTATGCTATGATTATTTCAATAGCGATAAAGGTTTTTTTGAAAGCTTAAGCTATGCTGTCCGTTCACAGTTTTCTTACCGTAACGGAAGAGAGGGCTCGCCATACTGGAAGTATTGGGGTGCCACGCTGATTATGGCAATTATATGCCAGGTGGTCATCAGTATTTTTACGGCTATACCTATGGTCATCTTTTTTATAAAATTAACGACTACCCCTTCCAATGCTGAATTCGAGCAGGATCCGGCCGGAAGCGGATTGGGTATTTTATTTTTTGTCATATACGGCATATCACTGCTGATGTCTTTGCTGCTGATGAATATGCAGTATGTAAATTCCGGACTGATGTATTATGACAGCAGGACAGATCTGCATCAGAAAACAGAACTCGCAGAAATTGAAACCATCGGAACACATGAATAAAGTCCTGATCTGCCTGTTGGTTTTTTGCTCATCCGGGTATGCATCTGCTCAGGAACGGGACAGCATGCCTCCTGCAGCGGAAGCCTATGTGGATTCACTCAATACAGGGCATTACAGGAATATGAACCTGGCAGATTCTGTGCTCGTACAAAATCCTGTTACTGAAAATACATTATACCCTAAAAAATTCCGGGCCAATCTTCAGCAACGGTACAAAGGGAGTGAATTTGATTATTCCATAACGAAGCCCAGAGAATCATTCTGGCAGAAATTGATGGCTAAAATTTACAGGATCTTGCAGGGAATCTTCGGCCAAAAGGTATTCTCCGGTTCTGCAAATATAGCGGGGATCCTGATACGCCTATTTGCGATCATCCTGGTAGGGCTGCTGCTGTATTTTATTATCCGGTATATCCTGGTAAAGAACGGGGGCTTTTTCTTCAGCAGGAAAAACCGCAAGATTCAGATCAATCAGGAAGAGCTTCATGAAAACATTCATGAAATTAATTTTCCCAAGAGTATCGCCGACTTTGAAGCAGCGGGTGATTTCCGTTCTGCTATCCGGTACCAGTTCCTTTTTGCCCTGAAAAAACTGAGTGATAAAAAACTGATTGTCTGGAATCCGGAGAAGACCAATAAAGATTATGTCTCAGAGCTTAAAGCGCCTCATATTAAAAGTGATTTCTCTGCACTTTCATATGTTTTTGACTATGTATGGTATGGTGAATTCAGTATTGACCGGGAAAGCTATATGAAATTCCGGCAACAGTACCAGTCATTTAATCCGTAATCTAACCTGTTTCCACATGAACAAAACTTTCAAAATATATGCTTATATCTTCATCATCATCATGGTGATCCTGGCATTGTTTGAAGTGAATAAAAAAGAAACGACAGACTGGCGTAAAAACTTTGATGTCGATAAAAAATCACCCTTCGGGCTTTTTGTATTCGGTAAAGAAGCCAAAGGACTATTCGGAAATGATCTAAAAAAAATAGAAGAGACCCCATATGATTATTATAATGAACATACAAAAGGCGGTCATAATATCCTGATCATAGAGAAAAGTGTAGACGCCGAATCCTGGAAAGCAATCCTGGACCAGGTCAGTGAAGGAGCAGATGCCATGCTGATTGTAAGCAGCATGCCAAAAGAAATATCAGACAGTATCGGGTTTTATGATTCGCAATTGTCTTTCGAAGAACAGAATGTGCTGAAACTTACCGATAAGGCCTATCAGAATGATTTCATAAAGCTGGACAAGTTTCCTTCCGGTAAAGGCTTTACCTTCATAAAGCCCGGTGTTGAAGTCCTGGGGAAAACGGTTGAAAAAAACAATTCGGATCAGGTGAATTTCATTAAGGCCAAATTTGGGAAAGGAACCGTATATGTTCACTGTGAACCACTTTTCCTGACCAACTATTACCTTTTGAAAAGAGGGAATACCAAATATGCTGAAGATGTACTCTCTTACCTTAAAGACCGGGAAACGGTATGGTTTATTGAAAGCAGTGCCGGCGGGAAATCGCAGTTTTTCATGCGGTTCATCCTCTCTAATCCTGCACTGAAATATGCATGGTGGGTATTCCTGGGCGGAATGCTGCTGTTCATCTTATTTAATGTAAAAAGGAAACAGCGGATTATCCCGGTCGTAGAGCCACTGAAGAATACGTCCGTTGACTTTATCAGGAGCATCGGGAATCTGTATCTTCAGGAGGGCGATTTCCACGATATGATGGGCAAAAAAGCACAGTATTTCCTGAACAGAGTAAGGATGGACCTGCTGATAGATACCCAGCATCTGGATGAGGAGTTTATTAAAAAACTTCAGCTGAAAACCGGGAAGCCTATAGAAATGATTCAGGAAGCCGTTGCGCTCATTAAGAAGGGGCAGGACCCCTATGCTGCGGTGATGAAGGAAGACCTCGCGAAAATGAATGCACTTCTGGATAAGATTTTAAAATAACATAACAATAGCAGCGCGAAAGTAGAATAATGGATCGCCGGACATCCTACACCGCTGCAGAAAAAAATATCATATGGACAATATTGAAAACCTGAATCCGGAATCCGGGCAGCCTGCCTTACCGGATAACAATGACAATCAGTTTGAGACAAGAATTGATATGATCGAACTTCGGGCAAGCCTGGAGAAAGTGAAACATGAAATTTCAAAAGTGATCGTCGGGCAGGAGAGTATGATTGAACACCTCCTGGCAGCACTGCTGTCTAACGGGCATGTACTTATTGAGGGCGTTCCGGGAGTAGCCAAAACCATCACAGCTAAATTGCTGGCCAAAACCATTGATGTGGGATTCAGCAGGATTCAGTTTACTCCGGACCTCATGCCTTCAGATATTCTGGGAACATCGGTATTCAATGTTAAAACTTCTGAATTTGAATTTAAGCAGGGTCCTGTTTTTTCAAACTTCATCCTGATTGACGAGATCAACCGGTCCCCTGCAAAAACGCAGGCAGCGCTGTTTGAGGTTATGGAAGAAAGACAGGTCACGATGGATGGAACGCGTTATTCGATGGAAGAGCCTTTCCTGGTCGTAGCTACCCAGAACCCTATCGAACATGAGGGAACCTACAGGCTTCCGGAGGCACAGCTGGACCGTTTTCTGTTTAAAATTAATGTCAGTTACCCTGATCTTCAACAGGAAATCGAAATCATCAGGAATCAACACCACAACAAAGCTGAAGACAAAACAGAAGCGGTAAACCGGGTTATTTCAGCCGGACAGCTGAAAAACTACCAGAAACTGGTGAAGGAAATCATTGTAGAGTCCCAGCTGATAGAATATATTGCTAAAATTACCGTCAACACAAGAGAAAATCAATTCCTGTATCTGGGAGCATCTCCTAGGGCAAGCTTGGCATTACTCACTGCATCAAAAGCATTTGCGGCTCTGAGAGGAAGGGATTTTGTAACTCCGGAAGATATTAAAGAAGCCAGTTATGCTGTCCTGAGACACCGGGTGATTGTATCGCCTGAAAGAGAAATGGAAGGGCTAACGGCTGATGAAATCATAAGGCAGATTTTGGAGGGAATTGAGATTCCAAGATAATACGGAAGCGGGGAGAACTGTATTGCGAACGCCAGAATCATTTATACTTACCCTTTTCCTGCTGTTTTATAATAATTGCAGACTTAATTTAATGTATGCTTATAGCCTACAAACCGACCTTTGAAAAATGAAAAACCTCTATATCAATACACGCTTTTTTTTCGCGCTCATCGGAGTGGGGATCCTGTATGTTTTTGCATTTTTCTTTCCGTTCTTAATGTGGGTGGCACATATCCTTCTCTTACTCTGCTTTTTTACGGCTATGGTAGAATGCCTTCTGCTGTTCAATGCGAAAAATGGGATCTCAGCCCAGAGGATCCTTCCGGAAAAACTGTCCAATGGCGATGAGAATCCTGTGAAAGTAGACATCAGGAATAACTATAATTTTACGCTTAACGTAAAAGTGATTGATGAAATACCATTTCAGTTTCAGAAAAGGGATTTCCTGATTGAAAAGCAGATTGAGCCCGGAAGGAATACGTATTTCCAGTATATTCTCGAACCTAAGGAAAGGGGAGAATACAGCTTCGGAAATTTGAATATATATGCTTCATCACCGGTAGGCTTTATTTCCAAGCGGTTCACATTCCAGAAAGGCGCTTTGCTGCCTGCCTACCCTTCATTCATCCATCTCCGAAAATATGAACTGATGGCCCTGCAAAGCGAATTTTTATTGGGCGGGATCAAAAGGATCAGGAAGCTGGGGCATACCATGGAATTCGAGCAGATTAAGGAATATGTTCCCGGTGATGACATCAGGACCATCAACTGGAAGGCTACCTCAAAGACTAACCGGTTAATGGTCAATCAGTTTCAGGATGAAAAATCGCAGCGTATCTTTATGCTGATCGATACCGGAAGAACCATGAAGATGCCGTTCAAAGGGCTGAGCCTGCTGGATTATTCCATCAACGCAACTATGGCACTTTCACACATCATCCTTAAAAAAGGAGACCGCGCGGGAATGATGACCTTTTCCAAGAAAACGGAGAACAAAATTGCGGCCGACAACAAATCCGGGCAGCTGAGAAAAATCTCAGAAGCCCTGTACAATATTAAAACCGATTTCTTTGAAAGTGATTTCAGCCGCCTCTACCAGGATGTTAAATACACCCTGAATCAAAGGAGCCTGATCCTGCTTTTTACCAATTTTGAAACGCTGGATGGCCTGAACCGGCAGATGAAATACCTCAGGGGAATTGCCCGGAACCATTTGTTGGTCATCGTCTTCTTTAAGAATGGAGAACTGCAGACTTTGTTGAACGGCAATCCTGAAAGTATGCAGGAAATATACGATGAAATCGTAGCTGAAAAATTTGAGTTTGAAAAGAAGCTGATCATTCAGGAACTTCGTAAATACGGAATTTACACGGTATATACCCTACCTGAAAACCTGAATGTTGATGTCATCAACAAATACCTTGAGATAAAAGCGAGAGGAATTCTCTAACTTTGCCTGTATAAGCAGGACAAACCAATTTTGCTTTTGTATTACCTTAAAATCAGAACAATGAAAATAACGCTGAACAGAATTAATGATGATTATTTATTCCAATGTACCAATGCCCAAGGGAACTCTATTCTGTTGGACAATACAACACAACCGGGAGCTAAGGGAGTATCTCCCATGGAAAGCATGCTGATGGCTGTGGCCGGCTGTAGCGGCATTGACGTGGTTTCTATCCTGAAGAAACAGAGACAGGAAATTACCGGCTTTTCTGCTGAAGTAGAAGGGGAAAGGATTGTTGTAGAAGATGCGAAGCCTTTTAAATCCATCCTCGTTAAGTTCATGCTGGAAGGAAATATTGATCCTAAGAAAGCCCTGAAAGCAGCGGAACTGTCATTTGAAAAGTACTGTTCAGTCTCCAAAACTCTGGAACCGAATGTAGCGATCAGCTATGAAGTGTCCGTCAACGGAGAGAAAGTCTGACGGATCTTTTTATAACGATAAAACAGAACCCGGGCCATGCAATGGCCCGGGTTCTTCACTGTGTATTATATACAGGTTATTATTTCTTGATCATTTTTGAGCTTTTTACAGCCCCGTCCTTCATGGTTAAAGTCAGGATGTAAACGCCTGTCTTCAGATCTCCTAAATGTAATGTAGAGGCCGGTTTTTCTATGGTTCTTACCGTAATGCCGGAAAGGTCTGTGATGGTTGCCGTTTTTACATCGTTTGCTTTCTCAATAGTAACCGCATCCACAAATGGGTTAGGGTAAGCGATACGCTCTCTGGCGGATGCCTTAACTTCACTGGTCGCTAATTGCAATGGTTCAAGAGTTACGGTAATTTTAAACGTATTGTTGTCTACTTTATTATACGTAGCATTGCAGCCCGAGCCTCCGTAGGTTCTCCATGCTCTCAGTTCAAAATTAACATTTCCGGTAAGGTTATTGGCCAGTGTAAGTCCGGTCCTGTTATAAGAATATGTACCTCCTGAACCTCCTGAGCCTGATGTTACAGATGTTTCTGTTGTATTATTGGTTGTGCACGCCAAAATACTTCTCTGTTCTTCCATGTATCCGTTAGATGCCGTTGACATGGTATATGAAACATTGGTCGCTTTAATCTTGTAACCTGCAGGCACACTGATTGTGAGCGCTCCGGGACAGGTAGTAGTGGATGTAGTGGTAATCGATGCAGCACTGGCAAATAACGTACTGATGTCCCCTGCAGTATAAGTTGCGGATACTTGTCCGGGTGTAAACTGGGTCATTGTCCAGTAGCTCTGTGTAGACCCGCAGTTTGAACGTACCCAGAAATAATAGGTTTGTCCGGTAGTTAAACTGCCTACCGTAGCAGTGGTAACTCCTGCTGCTGTACTTCCTGTAGGTGTGGTTGTGGCTGTAGGTGCCGTAGCAGAAGTACTCATGTAATACTGATACCCTGAAGCCGGAGCGCTTGAAGGGGCTGTCCAGTTGATGGTTGCGCCGGTCATCGTCGTTGTGGAAGCCAAATTGGTAGGCATAGGGCAGGAATTGTATACATCTGCCGAGAATGCAAAGATATTAGGGATATTTCCTACAGTAGTACCAGATGGTAGTGGTTGTACTTTCGTTACTTTAACACTCTGAATGGTTTTGGACTGGTTTGCAGCGCTTATCGCCAGAGGAATCTGATACAGCCTCGGGTTGGATGCGTCAGCCTCTAAATCGTCCGTCGTTTTTTTGATCCTTCCGATACCCTGGATGGCAAAATTACTGCCTCCATACCAGTCTGAAATATCTATTGCTGAAAAAGTCTGTGATGTAGTATCAGAAAAATTAACCACTACATCTACCTTGCTTGCACCACTTCCGGATGAAGCCAGCATGTAAAGGTTGACTGCTGCCTTAGGGGTTGTAAATGTTAAAGTACCGTTATCACCTACATTCAATAGCCTTAATGAGTTGTTTCCACTGTAGGAAGCCAGCTGATAGCTCAATCCTGCCGGTGATGCTGCTGCGGAATTAATCAGTCCGTTAGTGGGAAGTCCGTAAGTCAATGCTGTGCTGGATGCCGTGAGCTGGAAATCCTTAGAAACAAATGCATAGTTTACACCATCTACATCATTGTTGGTCGAAGCAGCAGAAGATCCTACACCATTGGCAATAACATCAGCATTAAACCCGCTTAAGGGTATAGTCTGGTATTGTTGTGCCTTAGCGGAAGTGAAGGCAAGGCTTAAAAGAGCAATGCCCGCAATAGGGAATAGTTTTCCTTTCATAGAAGATTTATTTTTTAAATTGTTATGCTAATGTAGGTATTTGTTGAAGATAATTCAAAATTTATTTCTGATTAATATTAAAAATAAGTAATATCAGCCCTGTGTTTGTTTAGTGTTTATTGTACATTTATTTTGTTGTAAATAAAAAACTGCCTTAAAATTTCAAGGCAGTTTTGGTATTGATAATATATTTTAATGCAGATTAAACGGAGAGCTTTGGTTTCATAAGTTTAGCTACCGTAGCTGTCCAGCCTGTTTGATGTGATGCACCAACGCCACGGCCATTATCTCCATGGAAATATTCGTAGAACATAATATAGTTTTTGAAATGTTCATCATGGTTGAATTTCGTATTCCCTCCGTTAAATGGGCGTTGCCCTGTATCATCTTTCAGGAATATTGAACAAAGCCTGTTGCTGATATTCTGGGCCACTTCATCAAGGTCTTTTTTATTACCGCTTCCGGTAGGAAGTTCCACTTTCAGGCTGCTTCCGTAATAGTAATGGAAACGCTGCAGGCTTTCTACAATAAGGAAGTTAATCGGGAACCAGATCGGGCCCCTCCAGTTACTGTTTCCGCCAAACATACGGCTGTCACTTTCAGCAGGTGTATAATATACAACATTATCCGTTCCGTGTACGGAGAACACAAAAGGTTTTTCTTCATAGACCTTAGACATCGCACGGATCCCGTAGGTGCTCAGAAACTCATTTTCATCTAACATACGGTCAAGTACTTTGGTAAGCCTGTTTTTGCGCAGGATGCTCATCAGATGCTTCCTTCCCTGGCCTTCCTCATCCCAGTGGGAAACAAGTTTAGTCAGTTCCGGTTTGTTTTTCAGTACCCAATCCATCCTTTCACGGAAATTAGGCATGTTTTCCAGCAATTTATGTTCAATGATTTCCACTGCAAACAATGGAATAAGACCCACAATGCTTCTCAGTTTCAGTGAAACACTTTCCCCGTTTCCGAGTTGCAGAACATCATAGAAAAATCCGTCTTCTTCATTCCAGAGCCCCTTGGTTCCGTCGCCCAGGTTTTCCATCGCCTCAGCGATATAGAGATAATGCTCGAAAAACTTGATGGCCATATCTTCATAGACCTTATAATATTGCGCAAGCTCCATGGCAATACGCATCATATTCAGGGCATACATTGCCATCCAGCTCGTTCCGTCAGCCTGCTCAAGGTGTTGCCCGTCCTTAAGAACCATATTACGGTCGAAGGCACCGATATTATCCAGCCCCAGGAATCCGCCACCGAAAATATTTTTTCCGTTTTTATCTTTCCGGTTCACCCACCAGGTGAAATTGAGAAGAAGTTTCTGAAAGACCTTTTCAAGGAATAACAGGTCCGGTTTTCCGTTTTGTTTTTCATCAATTTTAAAAACCCTGAAGCACGACCATGCATGGACAGGAGGGTTTACATCACTCAGGTTCCATTCATAGGCGGGAAGCTGTCCGTTGGGATGCATATACCATTCCTTGGTAAGCAGGAGAAGCTGTCCTTTAGCAAATTCAGCATCAATCAGGGCATATGGCACACAGTGAAAGGCCAGATCCCATGTCGCATACCACGGATATTCCCATTTATCCGGCATGGAAATGATGTCCTTATTGTGAAGATGGTTCCATTCCGTATTTCTTACATAATTACTAAAATCCCTCGGCGCATCATAGTTAGGGTCTCCTTTAAGCCATTTACCGACATTATAATGGTAGAACTGTTTATTCCAGAGCAATCCGGCAAAAGCCTGCCGCTGTACATTAAGTTCATCTTCATCAACCACATCATTCTGGATTTCATGGTAGAATTCATCCGCTTCAGTAATTCTGGCAGCAAATACGTCATCAAAATCCCTGAATGGATCATCCAGCTCTTCAGGAGACAGCCTGAAGTCAAATGTTTTAGATGCTCCGGCACTAATGGTATCATCCACCAGGAAAGACGCTTTTGTTCCCCTTTTTTCCGGATTCACAGTAGGGGTTTTATGAATGATATAATGATTAATACCATCCTTATAATAGGTTTTTTCGGAATCCGCAACCCCTTGTAATTTAGGTGTATTGGTTTCATTGTCACAGAAAACGCTTTCTGCATTGATGTTCCTGGAGTAGATTTTTTTGATGTCTATACTGTCGTGGTGAACGTCAATGCATCCCTCATGCGAAGCAGTCAGCTGTCCTTTATAATCATTATATCCCCATTTCCAGTTATTTCTGAACCATGCGGTAGGAATAACGATAATAGGGGCATCGCGGTCGCTTCTGTTGCATACCGTAACCCGCACCAGAATATCATGATGGTCAGCTTTACAGTATTCAATGAAAATGTCAAAGTACTCATCCTGGTCAAAAATCCCGGTATCAAAAATTTCATACTCCGGCTGCTTCTTATTTCTTCTGGCATTCTCTGCGAGGATGTCATCATATGGGAATTCATTGATCGGATATTTATACACCATTTTCATATAGCTGTGCGTTGGTGTATTATCAAGATAATAAAATACTTCTTTGATATCCTCACCATGATTTCCCTGAGGATTGCTCAAACCGAAAAACCGTTCTTTGACCATCTTGTCTTTCTTGTTCCAGAAAGAAAGGGCAAAACTTAAAAGCTGCTTGGTATCTGAAATACCGGCAATGCCTTCTTCACCCCAGCGGTACGCATAGCTTTCGGCATTGTTATGGTTGGCAAAATGCCATGCATTTCCGTTAGGACTGTAATCTTCCCTTACATTACCCCATTGACGGTTGCTTACATAAGGTCCCCAGTTTTTCCATTTACTATCCTCTAATCTTTGTTTTTCAGCAATCATATGATCATTTTACATTACGAAGTTAGTTTTTTTGAAAAATAATTCCAATTGTTTCTATCTGAATAAATAGTTAACATTCCGTTAAGATTGCTTATAAGAAAGGTTTTTTGATGAAGAAAAAATATTTTTTTGAAAATATGAAATAAAAACCTATCTTTGCACTACGTTCATTTAAATATTGAAAATGTTATCAAGAAAGGCTGAGGGACTAGACCCTGTGATGCCTTAGCAACCCTTTGCGCAAGCAAAGAAGGTGCTACGTTCTACCAAATGATTTTTGGACAGATAACTTACTGAAGTTCTTTCAGCCATTTCCTGTGGCATTTTCAATGATATTAAACTTTAATAGAATTGAAATCGGAACTGCTACATATTAACCTCTCTTATCGTACTTCTTCCCAAAGGGAATATGCTATTCCGCTAAGCTATCAGCTTTTCGGAAAAGACTTGTTTTCCGCACCTGTCATTTTAGTCAATCATGCCCTTACCGGCAATTCAAACGTTTCAGGTGACAGCGGATGGTGGAAACAGCTGATCGGCGAAAATAAAGTGATTGATACCAATACCTGTACTGTACTCTGTTTTAACATTCCCGGGAACGGATATGATGGGTTTGAAGTAGAAAGTTATGAAGACTTTACTCCCGCAGATATAGCACGTATCTTCCTGCACGGTCTTGATGCCCTGAACATTGATCGCCTGTATGCCATTATCGGAGGCTCACTGGGAGGAGGGATCGGTTGGGAAATGCTGGTGCTTAAACCTCAGCTTACAGATATCTTCATACCTATTGCCTGTGATTACAGGACACACGACTGGCTCCACGCGCAATGCCTGGTGCAGAAATTCTTATTGAGCCAAAATGACCAGCCTCTACAGAAGGCACGGATCCATGCTATGCTGTGCTATAGAACCCCGGAATCACTAAATAATAGATTCAGAAATGGTTTTAACAAAGAGAAACAGCGTTTAGAATCCGAAGACTGGCTGCTTTACCATGGGAATGCCCTTAACGAAAGGTTTAGTTTGTCATCGTATAAACTCATGAACCATCTCCTGATGAATCTTAATGCTGATGAAGACGGAATCAGGGAAATTACGGCAGAAATCCATTTGATTGCTGTGGATACCGATCTGTTTTTTCCTGCATCAGAAATGCGGATGTGCTTTGAAAAACTTAACGACCATCATCAAAAAGTCTGTTACCATGAGATACAGTCCATTCACGGGCACGATGCCTTCCTGATGGAATACCAACAATTACAAACGATCATTAAAAATATTTTGGAGCGATGAAGAATTATAATGCCAACGAAATAAAATTCCTGAAAAACAGGTCTATCATTAAATTTGAAGGAGAAGATTTTCTGGGGGAAATCGGGATAGACGGACGTATCTTTAAAGCGCTGACCCTGGCGCGCATCAGTGTAGGGGTTATTTCGCAGCAGGCCATTGAGAACGGCCTGTCCATCCTGGTGCACGAGAATGACTCTGAAAAGGCTGTCAACTGCCTGATTGATGAATTTGAATCCGAAAGGAAATCCGGAAAAGTTTCCCAGATTTACAGCATCAATAACGTTTCCGTGCTCGGTTTTGTAACGGAAGATTTTAATAAAGTGCTGTCCGAACTGGCCAGGAATAATGTATTCCCCTTATTGCTCAACCAGAATGCAGCAGAAAAGAGGGTGAATATCGTGGTGACTTCTTCACAGGATGAAAAAGCAAAGAATATTATAGAATCTGAAATTTCAAAAAAACCGAAAACGGTTCATCTTGCCATTATCGGCCATGGAAACGTCGGGAAAACCCTCATACAGCAGGTACTTGAATCATCAGAGGAGATCAGAAGGAGAAAAAAAATCGATCTGAAAGTGGTAGCCGTAGCCAATTCAAGAAAAATAGCCTTCAATAAAAGAGGATTTGGCCATGACTGGAATGATGAGGTACTTACGGCACAACATACTTCAGATGTCAAGGAATTGATTAGTTTCTCTAAAGAAAATCAGCTGGAAAACCTTATCGTTGTAGATAATACTGCCAGCAAAGAATTTGTAAAACATTATCATGTACTGGCAGAAAACGGCTTCGACTTGGTATCGTCCAACAAGATTTTCAATACCCTGCCAATCGAAGAGTATAGAAAGCTGAGGTATACCCTGAATAAAAATAACAGGCGCTACCTGTACGAAACCAATGTAGGGGCAGGCCTGCCACTCATCGATACCATTAAGCTGCTTCACCTTTCAGGAGAGAACATCACCAGGATTAAAGGGGTTTTTTCGGGGACGCTGAGCTATGTATTCAATAATTTTTCTTTGCGCAATAATCCGTTTTCTACCATCATCAGCGAAGCATTGGAGAAAGGATATACAGAACCGGATCCCAGAGAGGACCTTTCCGGAAATGATGTAGCCAGAAAGCTGCTGATCCTGGCAAGAGAATTAGACCTCATCAACGAATTTAATGATATTAAGATCCAGAATCTTGTTCCTGATGCCCTGCTTTCGGTTTCAAAAGAAGAATTCCTTTCCAGGTTGGAAGAGCTGGATGACGAATACCAGAAAATTAAAGAAAATCAGGAGGAAGGCTATGTACTGAGGTATGTAGGAGACCTTCACGGCGACCTTCAGAAAGATAAGGGAGAGCTGGATGTACAATTGATTTCAGTACCGGCTACTTCTGCCTTAGGACAGCTGAAAGGATCGGATTCCATTTTTGAAATCTATACAGAGAGCTACGGAGAAAACCCTATTGTCATCATGGGTGCCGGTGCGGGTGCGCAGGTTACGGCAAGAGGGGTATTCGGAGATATTTTGAGAGTAAGTGAAACGAAATAATAATATAACAATACAGCAGTGTAGCAGTTTACCAATGATTTTGAATGTCATGCTCAGCTTCTTAGCATTTCATTGTTCCATTGATAAACTGTTCCATTGGTAAATTAAAATAGATTATGGAAAATTTTGAAACCTTTGCCATAAGAACCCAAACGGAAAGAACCCAGTTTGATGAACATTCAACCCCGCTCTTTTTAACATCAAGCTTTGTGTTTGAAGATGCGGAAGATATGCGGGCCAGTTTTGCAGAGGAAAAGCCCAAGAACCTGTACAGCCGGTTTTCAAACCCGAATGTTTCGGAATTTACCGGGAAGATCGCTAAAATGGAAGGCGCAGAAGCCGGCTATGCTTTTGCGACAGGGATGGCTGCGATCTATTCAACCTTTGCCGCTTTGCTGAATGCGGGCGATCATATCGTAAGCTGCCAGTCGGTATTTGGTTCCACCCACACCCTGTTCACGAAATATTTTCCGAAGTGGAATATTGAAACTACCTATTTCAAAGCAGACGATGCACAGAACGTAGAACAGTATATTCAGCCTAATACCAAAGTGCTGTATCTTGAAACCCCTACCAATCCTGCTATTGAAGTACTGGACCTGGAGTTTTTCGGGCAGATTGCCAAAAAGCATAATCTGATCTTTATCGTGGATAACTGTTTTGCCACCCCTTACCTGCAGCAGCCGGTAAAATACGGAGCAGATATTGTCGTACATTCCGCTACCAAGCTGATTGACGGTCAGGGCCGCGTGTTAGGCGGTGTAGCCGTTGGGAAGGAAGACCTCATCCGTGAAATCTATCTGTTTGCTAGAAATACAGGTCCTGCCATGTCTCCTTTCAATGCATGGGTCTTGTCCAAAAGCCTGGAAACTCTGGCTATCCGTGTTGAAAAGCATTGCGAAAATGCTTTAAAAGTGGCCGAATTCCTGGAAGGCCACCCGAATGTTGAACTGGTGAAATATCCGTTCCTGCCATCCCATCCGGGTTATGAAATCGCAAAAAAACAGATGAAGCTGGGAGGGAATATCGTGGCCTTTGAAATTAAAGGCGGTATCGAAGGCGGAAGGAACTTTTTAAACAACATCAAAATGTGCTCGCTTTCTGCCAATTTAGGGGATACCAGAACCATCGTAACCCATCCGGCCTCCACAACGCATTCAAAATTAACAGAGGAAGAAAGAAATGAAGTCGGAATTACAGCAGGTCTTGTTCGGTGCTCTGTGGGGCTGGAACATGTGGATGACATTATTAACGATTTAAGACAGGCATTGATTTAATTATTGCAACCTTGTCAAGGTTCAAAACCTTGACAAGGCTGCGAAAAAAAGCAGAAAAAATGAAAAATTCAGAACAACTGTACAAAGCGCTTTCGGAAAGGATCCTTATCCTTGATGGAGCTATGGGAACGATGCTTCAGCGGTATAAATTTGAGGAAGAAGATTACCGCGGAGAACGGTTCAGGAAATGGGAACATCCGGTAAAAGGCAATAATGACCTTCTTTCACTCACCCAGCCGCATGCTATAGAAGAGGTCCATAAAAAATACCTGGAAGCCGGTGCGGATATTATTGAAACCAACACATTTTCCGGGACTACGATTGCCATGGCGGATTACCATATGGAAGATCTGGTATACGAGCTGAATTATGAATCAGCTAAAATAGCCAGGAAAGCCTGTGATGAATATACAGCCAGAAATCCTGAAAAGCCGAGATTCGTAGCAGGATCCATCGGCCCCACCAACAGGACGGCAAGCTTAAGCCCGGATGTGAATGATCCCGGATACAGGGCCATTACTTTTGAAGAACTCAGGGTTGCCTATAAACAGCAATGCGAAGCGCTGCTGGACGGGGGATCAGACATCCTGCTGGTAGAAACCATTTTCGATACGCTGAATGCCAAGGCAGCACTCTTTGCGATTGATGAAATTCAGGACGAGAGGAACCTGCGCATTCCGATCATGGTCTCCGGAACCATTACCGATGCATCAGGAAGGACATTGAGCGGACAGACAGCAGAAGCATTCCTGATCTCTGTTTCTCACCTTAATCTGTTAAGTGTAGGCTTTAACTGCGCTTTGGGAGCCAATCAGCTTACCCCGTATCTTGAAACCCTGGCGCATAATTCAGAATTTTATGTTTCAGCATATCCGAATGCAGGTTTGCCGAATGCTTTCGGACAGTATGATGAATCGCCTGAATTCATGGCAGAGCAGATCCGGGAATATGTAGAAAAAGGACTGATCAATATTATTGGCGGCTGTTGCGGTACCACACCGGATCATATTCATGCCATCGCTGAAATGGTAAAGGCATATACCCCGAGAAAAATAGGCCGTTTTGTATGATTTTTGTTGGATGAAGTTAGCTATTAAACGATTAATAACCGCTAATTACATCAAACAATATTATGGAAAAGCCTATTTACTTAAAAGATTCAGATGATGCAAAATTGTTTAGTGAATTAAGAACAAGAGTGAACAAAAGAGTAGAATCCATTCCCGGAAACAGGGACCTGTACATTCAGTTTAAAGCCATCATCCTGCCATTGGTTTATTTCGGGTTGTATGCATTAGCGCTGATGAATGCGGAAAGGCCATGGGTGTATATTCTGAGCTTTGTCCTGATGGGAATTTCTTTGGTATTGATTTACCTGAATCTTATTCATGAAGCAGCGCACAATAATATTTTTAAAAGCAAAAAGCTGAATTCAGCAGTATTGCAGATCTTTGATTTTGTGGGAGCCAATTCATACATCTGGAAGAAGCGGCATATTTCCAGCCATCATGCCTACCCGAATGTAGACGGTTGGGATACGGATATTGAGCAGAGCGGGCTACTATTAATTGTCCCGTGGATTAAGGCAAAAGGGATTCAGAAGCATCAGCATAGGTTCTTCTTCCTGGTATATCCGCTATACCTGTTCAACTGGATGTTCATCAGGGATTTCAGGGATTTTTTCGACAACGAAAGAGTGATACTGAAGACCCAGGGCTCGATCCCGGTTAAGGAAAAAGTGAAAATGATTGCTTATAAGCTGTTTTACTTCTTTTATCAGATTGCAGTTCCGGTCCTGTTCTTTAAGGTATCCCTGGGCCTGGCTTTGGGAGCATGGTTTTTACAGGTGATTGCAGCAAGTATTTTTGCCTTGTTTGTATTACTGCCGCTTCATCCGCTGCCTGACAATGCGTTTCCGAAGCTGGATGAAAAGAACGGGCTGCCGTTCAGCTGGCTGCGCCATCAGCTGGAAGTGACCAATGACCTGTCCAATAACAACTGGTTCATCAGGAATGTTCTGGGCAACTTCAACTTCCATGTGGCCCACCATCTGTTCCCGAACTACAGTTATATGTATTATAACGAAATCACGGAAGAAATAGAAGCTTTTTCAAATCAGCACGGTCTGGCTTACAAAAGATTTCCGATTACCACTGCACTGGGTAAGCATGTAGACTTGCTGAAGCAGAATGCGAATAACGCATATTATATTTTAGAAGAATAGTATATTAATGAAATATTTAAGATTATCAGGGCTTGAGCCTCTGATTATTACACCGGAAAGTAATTTTATCAACGTTGGGGAAAGAACCAATGTTGCCGGTTCAAAAAAATTCTTACGATTAATAAAAGAAGAAAAATTTGCCGAAGCACTGGATATTGCCAGGCATCAGGTGGAAGGAGGTGCACAGATCCTGGATGTCAATTTTGATGACGGGCTTATTGATGGTAAAGCCTCTATGGTCAGGTTTTTAAATTTAATAGCTTCCGAACCGGATATTGCCCGGATCCCGATTATGGTTGATTCATCAAAATGGGAAATCCTGGAAGCGGGTCTGCAAGTGGCGCAGGGAAAATGTGTGGTCAATTCCATCAGCCTGAAAGGGGGCGAAGAAGAGTTTATCAAACAGGCAAAAGCCATCAAAAGATACGGAGCAGCTGTCATTGTCATGGCATTTGATGAAACAGGCCAGGCCGATACCTATGAACGCAGAATAGAAATTTCAAAACGCTCGTATGATATCCTCGTGAATCAGCTGAATTTTCCGGCAGAGGATATTATTTTCGATCTGAATATCTTCCCGGTGGCTACCGGAATGGATGAACACCGCAGGAATGCCATCGATTTTATTGAAGCCACAAGATGGGTCCGCCAAAATCTTCCCTATGCATCCGTAAGCGGAGGGGTAAGTAACGTTTCCTTTTCATTCCGTGGAAATGATACCGTGAGAGAAGCGATGCATTCCGTATTCCTGTACCATGCGATTCAGGCAGGAATGAATATGGGAATTGTGAATCCTGCGATGCTGGAAGTCTATGATGAAATCCATAAAGAACTTCTTGAACTGGTAGAAGATGTTATTCTCGATAAAAGAGAAGATGCGACTGAGCGGCTTCTGGATTACTCCGAAAAACACAAATCTGTAAAAAAAGAAAAAGTTGAGGAACTGGAATGGCGTACCAAACCTTTACAGGAAAGGATCACGCACTCTCTGGTCAAAGGTATTGATCGTTTCATCGAAGAGGATGTGGAAGAAGCCAGACAGCAGGCAGAAAAGCCGTTGCATGTGATCGAAATTAACCTTATGACGGGGATGGGCGTTGTGGGAGACCTCTTCGGAAGCGGCAAAATGTTCCTGCCTCAGGTGGTGAAATCTGCGCGGGTAATGAAAAAAGCGGTGGCCTATTTACAGCCGTATATTGAAGCGGAAAAAGACGGAACAAAGCCGGCTAACGGAAAAATCCTGATGGCTACAGTAAAGGGTGATGTTCACGACATCGGTAAAAATATTGTAAGTGTTGTATTAGGTTGTAACAATTATGAAATTGTAGATCTTGGGGTGATGGTTCCCGCAGAAAAAATTATCCAGGCTGCTATTGAGCACCAGGTGGACGTGATTGGGTTAAGCGGCCTGATTACGCCAAGCCTCGATGAAATGGTTTATATTGCCTCTGAGCTGGAACGCCAGAATCTTAATTTCCCATTGTTAATCGGCGGCGCTACCACCTCAAAGGCGCATACCGCCGTAAAAATAGACCTGAAATATAAAAATGCTGTTGTACACGTTAACGATGCTTCCCGGGCGGTGAATGTAGTAAGTTCATTATTGGGAGACAGGAACAAGGAATATGTAGCAGACTTAAAAAGTGACTACTCGGATTTCCGCGAGAAATTCCTGAATCGGCAGGTAGATAAAGACTATGTTTCCATTCAAGAAGCCAGGGAAAACAAATTTAAAATCGATTGGAACAACGAAGAAATCTTTACTCCGAATCAGTTGGGAATCCAGGTTTTTGAAAACCAGGATTTACGTGAGTTGCTGCCATTCATCGACTGGTCACCGTTCTTCAGAAGCTGGGACCTGCACGGCAAATACCCGAACATCCTGGAAGATGACGTGGTTGGTGCGCAGGCAAAAGAACTATTCAAAGATGCACAGGTAATTTTAAAAAGGATTTTAGATGAAAAACTATTGACGGCAAAAGCAATCTTCGGGATTTTTGAAGCCAATGCCAATGAAACGGATGATATTCTGATCTTTGATGAAAACCGGAAGGAGCAAGCTAGATTCTTAACCTTAAGGCAGCAGGCCCAGCGTTCCAAGGGCAAAGATTATCTGGCACTGAGCGACTTTATCGCCCCGCAAAGCGCCGGAAAAACCGATTATGTAGGAGCTTTTTGTGTAACCACAGGCTTCGGGACCGATGAGCTGGCAGGAGAATACGAAAAAGCCAACGACGATTATAATGCCATCATGGTAAAGGCTCTGGCCGACCGTTTTGCGGAAGCATACGCAGAATTTTTGCATAAAAAAGTCAGGACCGAATACTGGGGCTATGCCAATCAGGAAAACCTAAGCAATGAAGAACTGATTGCCGAAAAATATAAAGGAATACGTCCGGCACCGGGCTATCCGGCTTGCCCTGACCATTTGGAGAAAAACACCATCTGGGACCTATTAAAAGTGGAAGAGCAGATTGGAGTGTACCTGACAGAAAGCCTGGCAATGTTCCCCACCGCTTCCGTTTCAGGATACTATTTCGGAAGTCCGCACGCCAAATATTTCGGTTTGGGAAAAATTACCGAGGACCAGCTTAAAGATTATGCAGAGCGGAGAGAATGCAGCCTTCAGGAAGCCAGGAAATGGCTTTCACCTAATCTGGCAGATTAGCCCGCAGAAATTAGACAAATGTTATTACACAATTATAAAACAGATTGTTACCTCATATTATCATTATATACAATTAAAAAGTTGCAGCATGTTGCTTGCCATTTAAAATGAAGATCACAGACCACATAAAAAATGCAAACGGAAAAACATTGTTCTCCCTTGAGGTTGTTCCACCACAGAAGGGAATCGGGATCGAGGACCTGTACCGCAATATCGACCCGCTCATGGAATTCAAGCCTCCTTTTATTGATGTTACTACTTCACGGGAAGAATACATTTATATAGACAAAGGAAATGGCCTGATGGAGCGCAGGATTACCAGAATGCGTCCCGGAACCTTAGGGATTTGTGCCGCCATCCAGCACAAGTATAATGTGGATACCGTTCCGCATCTTCTGTGCGGAGGATTTACCAAAGAAGAAACGGAATACCTGCTGGTAGACTGTATGTACCTGGGAATTGACAACGTTATGGCCTTACGCGGCGATGCCATGAAGGGACATCAATATTTTGAACCTGCCAAAGGAGGTCATTCCAGCGCAATGGATCTGGTACATCAGATCAATGATCTCGGGAGGGGGAAGTTCCTGCATGACGATGAAGCCTGTGACGAGCATAATAAATTCTGCATCGGGGTAGCCGGGTATCCTGAAAAGCATATGGAAGCTCCATCAATGAATTATGACCTTAAATGGCTGAAGCAGAAAGTGGATGCGGGAGCCGACTATATTGTCACCCAGATGTTTTTCGACAATAAAAAATTCATCGAATTCGTCAACAAAGCCAGAGAGATGGGGATTACCGTTCCTATCATTCCGGGAATAAAGCCGATTGCTACCAAAAAACACCTGAAAGTCCTGCCGCAGGTCTTTAAAATAGACCTGCCGGAAGAGCTGATTACCGAAGTGGAAAATGCAAAGAACAATGAAGCTGTAAAGCAGATCGGGATTGAATGGGCAATAAGCCAGTGCAGGGAACTGCTGAACTATGGTGTTCCCGTACTGCACTTCTATTCTATGGGGAAAAGCGATAACATTAAAAATGTGGCCGCAGAATTATTTTAATTGTAAAGTGGATCAAATAAAAGTGCTCCGGATCATCTGATCCGGAGCACTGTTTATTTACACTGGAAGTTCAGGGGATCTGTAATCATTCTGGTGCCTGATCAGCGTGTCAAAGACACTCTTGGTGGTCGGCTTGGAAGAATCTGTATTGAAAATAAACATTCCGCTTTCTATATTGAAGAAATATTTTTGCTGGCCGTCAGAGATTGAAAACCACTTGAGAAGGCCATTGACCAGATTAACATCCTCCCAGATAATTGACGATTGGTCCATGGGAAAAGTGTAGGGATTCTGATGCAGGGTATCTACGAATTTAATATCCCGCCCGTCCAGATACAACACCCCGCTTCCCTGAAATGCCTTAATCTTGAAAAACTGGTTTTGGGTATTGCCCATATTATAGCGTACCAGGGCATAATGTTCCGGAGGACCCAGTTCAGCCAGCAGGGCTTCCTGTTTTCTCTTCCTGCTTCTGGCTGCCAGAAAGGCAATTAGCAGTACGGCAGCAGGAATACAAAGGATGAAAAACAGAAAAAAGATCAGTAAAAGGAATAGTTCCATAATATATTTTTTAATTGAGTTCAGGATGTCGTTCAAATGCTGTTTCCCTATCGAATAAATACCGGTAGGTAGCCAGTTTTCTTGTGACAGTGGTATCCAGGTTTTCAGCGATCCTGATCATTTTAGGATTGAAATCACCGATCCACTGCAGTTCCGTAACCTTAAAATCGGTATGCTTTCTCAGGTGCTGTGTGCCTTCCCAGATCATGTAGCCTTCAATTCCTTTTTTCTGCCACTCAGGCACTACACCAAAAACCAGGCCTACCATCTTTTCGTTTTTCCTGAATTTTTTCACCCACATGAATTTCAGCTTTTCCAGCAGGCCGAATTTACCGTTGAGGTATTTAAACCACTGGTTAAGGTCAGGGATATTCATCCACATGGCAATGGGCTTTTTGCCTTCATAGACAAACCACGAAATATGCTCGTTGATGATGGGCTTCATGGTCTTAAACATCTTCAGGACCTTAGCTTCTTCCATCTGTTTTCCTTCTCCGTGGGCTGCCCAGGCTTTATTGTAAACTTCCGTGAAATCCCTGGCAAATTTTTCCAGGTTGTTCTTTTTCATCGGCAGGGCAGAAATGGCAGGGTTTCTCTTGTGCTTGGCATGCATAAGGGTGAACACCCTGGAAACTTCTCCGAAAACCGGCCTTGAAAAACAGAGCTGCTCAAAATAGATTTTGAATCCGTAATTCTCAAACAGCGTTTTGTAGTAAGGCTGATTATAGTTCATTCCGTATAAAGGTTCTATAAAACCTTCGGTAAGCAGGCCCCAGAATTTATCCCGTTCGCCGAAGTTAATCGGGCCGTCCATAGCTTCCATACCATGCTCTTGCAGCCAGTTCCTGCAATAATCGAAAATAAAATCGGCGGTTTGCTGGTCATTGATACAGTCGAAGAAGCCTAGTCCTCCCGTAGGTTGCTTCTGCTTATACTGCTGGTTGATAAAAACAGCCGTTTTGCCTACTATTTCATGTTTTTTATTTCTGAAAAGGAAACGGGCACATAAACCGTCTTTGAAAAATTTATTTTTTTCCGGGTTAAAAATATCTTCAATGTCTTTGTCCAGAGGACGGATATAATTTTTGTCATTTTGATAAAGCCTGGCCGGAAATTCAAGAAATTCCCTCTTTTGGTTTTCATTTTGTACCTCTTCAACAATAATCATGATTTTTTTATACGAGTGAACTTCTAAGATAATATTTTTTTTAATTTAAATCGAAATATGCGAACAGATATTATCCGTATTTTTGTCGGAAATAATTAAAAATGGTTGATTTTACGGATAATGACGATGATATTTTCACAGGAAAAGAACATACGCCCATAAGACAGGATGCTTTTGACAAATCACCAGACGAGAAGATTGAAAAAATTACCCATCTTTTCGGAGAGATCATGGAAACATTAGGGCTGGATATGACCGATGATTCCCTGAAAGATTCCCCGAGGCGCGTTGCTAAAATGTATGTGAATGAGATTTTCGGTGGCCTCCTTCCGGAAAACAAACCCGGAATTTCCACGTTTTCCAATAAATACAAATACCGCCAGATGCTGGTGGAAAAAGATATTACCGTATATTCATTCTGCGAACATCACTTTTTGCCCATTATAGGAAGAGCCCATGTAGCTTATATTTCCAATGGGGAAGTAATCGGCCTTTCAAAAATTAACAGGATTGTGGATTATTATGCCAAGAGGCCGCAAGTCCAGGAAAGGCTTACCATGCAGATCGTGGATGCTCTAAAAGAAGCCCTGGGAACAAAAGATGTGGCCTGTATCATCGATGCTAAACATCTTTGCGTAAATTGCAGGGGAATTAAAGATACGGCAAGCTCTACCATAACGGCAGAATTGAGTGGGATTTTCAGAACCAACCCGATTACCCGCCAGGAATTCCTGCATTATGTGGGAAGTCACGCGAAATTAGATTAACAGATACGGATCATATGATAAAATTTAAAAAAATTTCAGACAAAATTTTTGTAACCACCATTATTTGTTGTGGTTAGAATTATTTTTGACTCATCTTTAAATTTTTAAATCATTAAATCGTTCAATTTTACCACATGCAACTAAAAATATACAACTCGCTTTCAGGCGAAAAAGAAATATTCAAACCTATCTTGGAAGGCAACGTAGGAATGTATGTCTGCGGACCCACGGTGTACAGCAATGTGCATTTAGGAAACGTAAGGACTTTCCTTTCCTTCGATTTTATTTACAGGAGCCTGAAACACCTTGGCTACAAAGTCAGGTATGTAAGAAACATCACCGATGCCGGCCACCTGACCGATGATGGCGATGTCAACAACGACAGGTTTGTAAAACAGACCCGCCTGGAAAAACTGGAGCCAATGGAAATCGTACAGAAATATACCGTAGATTTTCATAAGGTTTTAGAAATGTTCAACCTTCTGCCGCCCAATATTGAGCCGACAGCTACAGGTCACATCGTAGAACAGATCGAACTGACCCAAAAGCTGATTGAAAGAGGCTTTGCCTATGAAAGCAACGGTTCCGTTTACTTCGATGTATTGGAATATAACAGGAGAGGCCTGAACTATGGCGAGCTTTCAAAAAGAAATATTGAAGAACTCTTTGCGAATACCCGCGACCTGGACGGACAGGGAGAAAAGAAAAACCCGCAGGATTTTGCCCTCTGGAAAAAAGCGTCACCGGCTCATATTATGCGATGGAATTCCCCTTGGGGAGAAGGTTTCCCCGGTTGGCACCTGGAGTGTACTGCCATGAGTACCAAATACCTTGGAGAGACTTTTGATATCCACGGAGGAGGGATGGACCTTAAATTTCCGCATCACGAATGTGAAATCGCGCAGGGAAAAGCGTGCAATGATGCCGCTCCGGTAAATTACTGGATGCATGCCAATATGTTGACCATGAACGGGCAGAGGATGAGCAAATCCACCGGGAATTATATCCTGCCGATGCAGCTGGTTACCGGAGAAAATGATTTCTTCGAAAAACCATTCCACCCGTCTATCGTAAGGTTCTGCTTCCTGCAGGCCCACTATAGAAGTGTGCTGGATATCTCCAATGATGCCATGACGGCCAGTGAAAAAGGGTTCATCAGGCTGATGGAAGCCCTTAAAATCATTAACGGGGAACAGATAAAAGAGAAAACAGGTAATCAGGGTGCTTCAGGATTTAATTATTCAGAATGGAAAGGAAAGGCATATGATGCGCTGACGGACGATTTCAACTCTCCGGTCCTGATTGCCCACCTTTTTGAAGCGGTAAAATTTATTTTTGCCCTTAATGATGGTAAAGAAACCATTTCACCGGAAGAACTGGAAGACCTGAAAGCTATATTGAATGCCTTTGTATTTGATGTTTTAGGGCTTCAGAATATTGAAGAAAACAATAATGAAAAACTGGATCAGACCTTAAAAGTACTGATAGAGCTCAGGAACCAGGCCAGGAAAGCAAAAAACTTCGAACTTTCCGATCAGATCAGGGATAAGCTCCTTGCCGAAGGCATTGAACTGAAAGACGGACGGGAAGGGACATCATATGTTCTGAATTAAGAATATCATTCCTCAATATATTCCCGCAGGTTTTGCCTGCGGGATTTTTATTTGGAATATCCGGAATGAAACAAAGTCTTTTGTAGTCTAACTAAAGTCTATACAGGGAGCATCACATTATTTTCATCTGTTTTTTATAATTGAATCTTAAAAATGAGTAACTTAGGCATACTAAATAACTTACGAATCTAAATTCAATACTATGAAGAAACGTTTATTCCCTGTTTTTTTGCTGTTCATGAGTGCCGGTGCTTTCGCACAGCAGGATTTTTTTGCACTCGCCGGAAAAGAAACTCCATCCATTACCTTTAGTGACTTCCGGGCTTTAGATGCTGCAAACGGTATTTCCGGAGAGAGGATTTTTACTTCAGAGGCCACATCAAAAGTGTTTGCCCAATCGAGGAACAGTACTGTTTCGGAAGATAAAAACGCATACGGCAGTGCCCAGGCCACTACGATGGCTGCGCTGGCTTATGACGCAGGCAGTAACAGCCTCGTCTATATGCCTATGTTTTCGTCCAATATCTATATCCTCAATCCTAAAACCAAAGAAATTACGCTGGTAGAAAATGACGTGGCAAGGGTAACCGCCTGCGACATCAATTCCCACATCACCAGAATGACTGCCGGTTACGATGGCCATATCTATGCAATGAATAATGCAGGAACCCAGTTTCTCAAAATTAGCAGGCAGGGGAGCCGGTATGCCGTAACAGACCTCGGGATTGTTAAAGACGATTCCGGGAATGGTAAAAATTCATTTACCACGATCGAAACAGGATTTGGTGGCGATATGATTGCCGATGCAGACGGTAATTTCTATGTTTTTTCCACTTCCGGCAATGTATTTAGAATACTTACCAGTGAAATGAAAGCAAAGTTCATGGGAAAAATCAGCGGATTGCCTGACAATTATTCTGTTAACGGATCTGCGGTTAATTCTAAAGGAAGGGTCGTTATTGCCAGTGCAAAAGGTGCCGGATTGTATGAGGTTAACCTTGAAAACCTTCAGGCGAAGCAGCTTCCGGGTGAGCAGAACCTTCATATTTATGATCTGGCCAGTAAATATTTTGCTCATGACAGAGCTTCCTCTGTTCAGTCTCCATCCTTTAATGCTGATGTTTACCCTACCAGGGTGGATGAACATTTCATCAACGTCAGCATCAGTGATAAAGCTGTGAAAGGAAATATTACAGTCAGTATCTATGATCTTTCAGGTAAGAATCTGTTCAGGCAGAATCTTTCCGTTAAAGATGGCCTGCTGAATGAAAAAGTATCCCTGAAAAACCTGGTCAGCGGATCTTATCTGGTGAACATCACAGATTCAAGCGGGAAAGCAATTCTGAACAAAAAAATTCTGGTTACCGATTAAAGACTTGGCATTCATCTGCCATAGCAGTATTTAAAGAGTCAACACGATATATTACAGCCTTTTCAGTATTCTGGAAAGGCTTTTTAATGATTATTTGATATTCAATAAATTTTATTTTTCAGGATTATACCGTATTTTTATAAAAAAATGTAAATGAAACTATATTTTAATGTAGGTTACAATACAAAAATAGGAGAAAGCCTGCAGCTGGTCATTCATGAACAGGATGCAGCACCTCAGCACCATACGATGTATTACGGGGAAAACGGTTCCTGGAAATGCGAGGTAGATTACTTTTCAAAATCCATTACCTACCATTACCGCGTCATGCATGAAAGCGGTAGCATGCTAAGAGAAGAGTTTGTTCCTCATACGCTTGCTTTTTCTCATAATTATAAAGAGTTCGTTATTTTCGATGAATGGAACAATAAAAATTTTCCAGAAAACTACCTCAATAATAAAATACTTTACCATAAGCTTAACCAATTCCGGCCGGAAAAGGTTTCTGTATTAAAGAAGCATACCCATCTTTTCCGCATAGAAGCGCCGCTGTACCATCCGAATTGGCAAATTGTCCTCTTCGGCAGCACGTCGTCTTTGGGAAGCTGGAATCCTGAAAAGGCAATTCATTTGTTACAAACGGATTACGGGATTTGGGAAGCGGCTGTTGAGATTCCGGAAGACGAACCCATTCAGTTCAAATACGGTATCTACGACAAGGAAACCCGGCAAATGGTGGATCTGGAATCCGGAGGCAACCGGTATACAGTTCAGAACAGGATGAAGGATACGCTGTATATTGTTGCCAACCATTATTATAAGTTTAAGCTCTCCCAGATGTACCACGATGCAGGAGTTGCCGTTCCTGTATTTGCTTTACGAACTGAAAACGGATTCGGGGTCGGAGAGTTTTCCGACATTAAGGAATTGGGAGACTGGGCACAGGAAACCAATCTGGGCATCATCCAGATCCTGCCGATCAATGATACGACGGCCAATTATTCCTGGACTGATTCTTATCCGTATGCTGCCGTTTCCGTATATGCTTTACATCCGCAGTACATTTCATTGAAGAACCTGGATTTTCCGTTACCGGAAGAACTTGTGACTGAATATGAATCTGAAAAGCAAGCCCTGAACGATCTGCCGCTGATCGATTATGAAAAAATGATTGCCGGGAAATGGAAATTCCTGAAGGCTGTTTTCAGTACTCATAAAGATAAGATCTATAAAGACCGCAACTTCAAGAAATTCCTGAAAGATAATGAAAGCTGGCTGAATCCTTATGCTGCTTTCTGTGTGCTCAGGGATAAATACCATACACCGAACTTCAACGACTGGAAGACCCATAAAAAATATATTGCAGGAAAAATTGCCCAGTTTTTTACTGTGAAAAGCAAAGATTATGATGCCGTGATGCTCCATTCATGGGTGCAGTACCAATTGCATAACCAGCTTAAAGATGCCGTTGAATACATCCATAACCTCGGGATTTCCATAAAAGGAGACCTGCCGATCGGGATTTACCGGTATTCTGTGGAAGCATGGACAGAACCGGAGCTGTTCGGAATGGATTTCCAGGCCGGTGCACCGCCGGATCAGTTTACGGAACTGGGCCAGAACTGGGAGTTTCCTACCTACAACTGGGAAGCTATGAAGGCAGACGATTATACCTGGTGGAAAAATAGGTTCAAAGCACTGGAAAAGTATTTTGATGCCATGAGAATCGATCATATCCTCGGATTCTTCAGGATCTGGAGGATGCCGGTATCCGCTACCCAGGGGATTTTAGGGTATTTTTATCCTGCCGTTCCCATAACAGAGGAAGAATTCAGGTCAAGGCATATTCCGTTTTCTTATGACCGCTACTGTAAGCCATTTATTAATGACCAGATCCTCTGGAATTATTTTGGGGAAAACAGCGGCAAAGTATTGGAGTTTGTCAATCGTAATGATGATGGTACATACACCCTGAAAGAAGCATTCGATACCCAGCGGAAATTAACGGACTTCTTCAGGAGTAATCCGAACAGTGCCATTGAGGAACCTATGATTTCGCTGTGTGCCAACGTCCTGTTTTTAACAGAAGACCGCGAAGGAGAAACGGTGTACCATCCAAGGTTTAATATATACCTTACCGATTCATACCATTATTTATCCGATTGGGAGAAAAAAGCCCTGTACGATGTATATCAGGATTATTTCTTCAAAAGACAGGATGGGCTTTGGGCTGAGAAAGCCATGGAAAAACTGCCGGTCATCCTTAACAGTACCAAAATGCTGATCTGTGGTGAAGATTTAGGTCTGGTTCCGGAATGTGTACCTGCCGTAATGGATGAACTGGCGATCGTAGCCCTGAAAGTCCAGCGCATGCCTTCAGACAATATCCCGTTCTATAATCCTAAAAATGCAGGATACCTGAATGTAGTGACTGCCTCTTCCCATGACAGCTCAACTTTAAGACAATGGTGGAAAGAAAATCCGGATCTTACACAGCAGTATTTCAATCAGCAGCTGATGCAGTACGGAAAAGCTCCTGATGAACTGAGTCCGGAACTGGCTGAAATGATTATGAAGCAGCACCTGTATACGGATGCCATGTTAGCGGTATTCCCGATTCAGGAATTCCTGGCGACAGATCCGGAGCTGGTCAATCCGGATATGGACCAGGAAAGGATCAATAATCCTGCTGTATTTCCACACTACTGGAGGTACAGGATGCACCTTACTGTTGAGGAGCTGAAAAATAGACCGTCATTCAATCAGAAAATAGCCTCTTGGGTGAAAGATAGCGGAAGAATATAAAATTAACATTTGATTATCAATTCGTTAATAAATAATTTAAAGAAGTTTTATCGTAAGATTTAACTTCTTTTTTGTATTCATATCCAAAAGATAGAATGAGAAATTCTGATTATTTATAACCAATACCAGCTATAAGAATGAAAAAAATACTTTTGGGATTTGCTTTGGGATGGGCCGCTTTAACGTCTGCCCAGCAATATCCGGATAACGGGTGGGGAAACGATGGTTACTACCAGAATGACGGCGGATATTACAGTGATGATGATGACAGAAATTATTTCCCTGATGACTATTACTATAACTATCCGAATGATTATTATCCGAACGATTATTATCAGGGATATTATAATGACTACAGAAACAGTGTGGTGAACATCAACTGGAATGTATTCTTCCGCCAGAACAGGCTTTCGCCATGGCAGGTAGACCAGATCATACAGCTGAATAACCTGTACGGAAGTTTTGCAGCATGGAATAACTTTTACAGGTACAATCCGGACAGGTGGTATTATGACCGCTTCTACGCACTGGAAAGGATTATGGGGCCAAGGGTTTTTGTGGTATTCCAGAACAATTATTACCGCGGATATAATCCGGTAGCCTATTTCCAGAACTACAGAAGGACCTATTATGTTCCGAGATACAGGCCTATGCCGCGGTACAGGAATGTGAACATCAATATTTTCAGGGTAGACCGTAACAGGTTCCGTCAGGACAATCCTACCATTAATATTGTCAGGACAAGGAATAACGGATTCAGAGGCGACTCAGATTCAGGAATAAGAAGCAATTCCGGTGGTTTCAGGAATTCAGATAACAATGGAGTACGAAACAATAGCGGCTTCCGTGGAAATAATGAACCAGGAAGGGAAGCTGCTCCCAGAAGAGACGACAGTTTCAGGAATAACGGTGGTTTCAGAGGAAATAGCGAGCCGAGAAGAGAGGAAGCTCCGAAGAGAGATGACGGATTCAGAAACAATGGCGGCTTCAGAGGAAACAGTGAGCCGAGAAGAGAGGAAGCTCCGAGAAGAAATGAAGGATTCCGAAATAACGGAGGATTCCGGCAGCCCGGAAATGATAACGCTCCCAGACCTCAGAACAGAGGAAGCGAAAGCAGGGGAGGGTCAGGTTTCAGGAACGGCCTGGTAAAAAATTAAGTAATTTCATGTATTATATTTAAGTGGTGTGAAGGACAGATTCTATATGAGCTGTCCTTTTTTTTATTGTTGATATTTATGTAATTAATTTTAACATTTTTTATGAATTGTAGAGTTTAACTTCTCTTTTTATTAATAATCAAAAAGATGTATAACAATTAATTGATAATAAAGAAATGAAAAAAATAGTATTAGCATTAGCATTCATCGGTTGGGGAAGCGTAGCTATGGCGCAACAGGCAACCCCTCAGGACAGAACTGCCAAGAGGGCCGAGATGAGAGAAAAAATGCAGCAGAGAGAGCAGGACCATATGGCCCAGATGCAGAAAGACCTTAAGCTTAATGAAGCCCAGGTAGCTCAGATTAAAGCACTCCATGATAAACAAAAGGCCGGCATGAAAGCAGATTTTGAAAAAAATAAAGAAATGCGCCAGGCCAGGATGGAAGATATGAAGGCGAGGAGAGCACAGATGGATGCAGATATGAAAAGAATTTTAACGCCTCAACAGTATGATCAGTGGCAGGCGGACAGAAAAGAAAAAATGGAGCAGAGAAGAATGGCTATGAAAGACAGAAGGATGATGAAGAAGCCCGTTACCACTCCAGCTCCGGATATGAAGTGATTGTTCTATAATTTTTGATTTTTAGTGTGTGTTAAGAGGACGGATCTATTCCGTCCTTTTTGTATTATTTCAGCCTAAACTTTTGAATACGGACATTAATCCTTAATTTTGAGGCATAAATTTTTATACTTATGGTTAGTGAAAAAATCGCGAATTTAATTAATGAGCAAATTGCTCACGAACAGTACGCTGCCCAGTATTACCTTTCTATGTCTGCCTGGTTCTCTGCCAGGGATCTTGACGGGATCGCAAACTATTTCAGGGTGCAGAGCAAAGAAGAGCTTATGCATGCTGACAAAATGTTTGATTACCTTAATGATGTAAGCGGTGAAATCATTATCGGTGAGATTCCGAAACCGCCGCATGAATTTGAAAATGCCACTGATATTTTCGAAAAGGCACTGGAGCATGAGAAGAGAGTAACCAAAAGCATATTCAATATCGTTAAGAATGCAAATGACGAAGGAGACTTTGCCACTACCTCATTTCTGCAGTGGTTCATCAATGAGCAGGTAGAGGAAGAAGCAAGTGCTTCACAGCTGGTAACGAAGATCAGAATGGTATGCGATAATCCTTCAGCTTTATATCTTTTTGATCAAGAGCTTGCCCAAAGGGTATTTTCCCCTGATGCAGGAGCATAACACAGATTATTCTGCTGTTAAACATAAAAAAGACGAATTGTGAACATTCGTCTTTTTTATGTTATCTATAACGTATGCTATCTTAAAATTAGTGATGTGACCGCGAAACCTGCCTGTATATTATAGGTATACAAGTCTCGTATCAATCACTTTTCTTCCTAAGCGTTCCAGCACCCGTTTATAATTTTCGATCTGGCGTTTGTCTTTCTCTGAAGGTTCACCGGTTTTGAAATCAACGATGATGTACCCGTCAGGCCCTTTCAGAATCCTGTCCGGGCGGTATATCCTGCTTTCGCCTCTCTCAGAAACCATAATTTCCTTTTCATTGATCACTTCCCACCGGTCATCAAAAAACTCCGTATGGGTACGGATGATATCATGAAGCCTTTCACGGATAATATCCCGTTCATTGAATGTGATCTGTCCATCGAGCAGATAGCGTTCCAATACCTGCTCGATATCATTTTCGGTATTGATCTTTGCCAGAAGCTCATGGGCGAAAAGCCCGATCTTTACTTTTTCATTCCTTGCCTGATAGGTTTTGGAAGGTGTGGCAATCTTGATGGATGTGGTTTTTTCGCTGATATTTTTTAAATTGGGAATATCCCTCGTTCTGAATTCTGAAGTTTTATCGGTAGAATACTTTTTCAGCATCTCGGGGTTAACTTCATAAAGGTCGAATTCATCGGCATTATCCTTATTTTTAGTTTGAAGGAATTCGAGCAGTTCCAGATGGTTGGAGGTTTTATTGGCCTTTTGGATGTAGAAAAATAACTGTTCCACAGGCCGTGTGGTGGCCACATACTGGAGGCAGAGCCGGTCTATGAAATTTTTATAAGAATTCTGGCGGTTGAAATGCTGGATCTCCTCGTCGTACACTTCGAGCGTTTTACTGAATTGATTGATGTTTACGGATTTTAAGGATTCGTGGGCTCCCGTTTCAAACCAATTGCTGAATTCGGCATCGCGGTTTTTATTCATCATCGGAATGAAAACGACCGGGAATTCCAGCCCTTTGGCTTTGTGGATGGTCATGATCTGGATCGCATCAATATTTTCTGATGCCTGAATCGTGTATTGTGAAGCTTCCTCATCCCAGTATTTCAGGAATTCTTTGATGCTGGCGCCTGCATTCTGGGTGAAATTAAACAGCATTTCCAGGAAGTTCAGCAGGAAATCCTTTTCCCTGTCTTCAAAGGAGAATTCATTGATGTAAAATTCGATGTAATTGTAAAGGTTGAATCTTGGAAGGATATCCTGTTTTAACTTGATCCCGTAGTGAAGTTCCAGAAAAGCCAGCACTTCTTCATGGGATTCTATGCCGAGGATTGTTTTCATCTCTAAAGTAAAGTCGGGCATCCGGATTCGTCCCAGGCTGTTGAGATGGTACATCATCATAATCAGGTTCGGCCGGTTTTTAGGATTGGATTCCCATTTCAGGAATTCGATGACGGCTTTTAAGGTGTTTGAAAGCTCCAGGGTCAGTCCTTTTTCAGAAATCGTTTTGACATTGGTTTCCTGTCCCCGGTAAATTACCTTCAGTCCGCCCAGCTTCTGCGAGTAGCTGAAGATATCGAAATTGCCCCGGCAGAGTACCGTGATATCAGAAAACCGGAAGCCGTTATCCAGGCATTCCTGAATATCTTTTCTCATCCTTTCCGAAGTATCATTGTAAAAATCCTCATTGGTAAGGTTCTCGATAAGATTGACTTTTACCCTTCCGTCAAAGGACGATTTCGGATTCTGTTCAGCATCCGTACCGAAAATATTGCGGTGTTCTTCTTCTAAAATCTCAGAATGGAAGCGGTATAGTTCATTATTGAACTTCACAATATTCTTTGCACTCCGCCAGTTGTCTTTCAGCACCATCAGGTCTGCTTCCCGTGGTGAGTTTTCTTTTTTATTGATGATGTCCAGCATCAGTTTGCTTTCCCCGCCCCGAAAACGGTAGATACTTTGTTTCGGGTCTCCAACCAGCGTGAAAGAGGTATTCTCTGTTGATATGCTGTGATCCCGTAACGGAATGAAATTCTGCCATTGCAGTTCCGAGGTATCTTGGAACTCATCAAAGAAATAATGCTGGAACTGTGACCCTACCTTTTCATAAATAAAAGCTGACGGCTCATTGCGCAGGTTCTCATTGATCAGGATATTGAATTTTGAAAGCAACACCAGGTCATTTTCCTCTTCTATCTTTTTCAATTCATCCTGAATATCTTTGTTAACCTTAAGGGGCAGCAGGGCGGAAAGAATTTTCTCTTTTTTCTGGGTCTCAATATACAGCAGGATCAGCTTCATGCGGTTTTCCAGCAACTGATCCAGGATGTCCAGGATATCGGCCTCCTTATTTTTGGATTTTGAAGAAGCACCTTTTCTGTAATTGTTTACAACAGAGTCTTCCTGTGTAGTGGGAAAAGGGAATCCTGGCCTTTTCTGCTGGTAAAAATCCAGCACTTTGACGAAAAAACCTCCGAGCCCGTTCTTTCCCTGGGCAAAATCCTCTACATCAATATCCCTGGACCGGAAAAGTTCTATGGACTGGGCAGCAAGATCTGCTGCCTGCTTCCTGTTCAGCACAATTTCTTTACGGATCCTGTTCTTGATGTCCTCATAGCTGCTGTCATCAAAGCTCTGATTGCTTTTCAGATGTTCATAGTGGATGTCCTTAACGAATTCCTTGGCAGAATCATAAAGGCTTTTATTAAGGTTGATCCGCTCATTGTTTTCCAGGCTGTAATCTACATAATCCATGAAAGAACTGGAGATCGCTTCATTCTCACCAATCTGGTCAAGCATTTTATCTACGGCTTCTATCAGGAAGGGTTCAGCCTCGATTTCAAGGTTGAAATTTTTAGCTAATCCCAGTTCATAAGAGAAGCTTCTTACCAATCTGGAATTAAAACGGTCAATAGTTCCGATATTCAGCGTGGAGTAGTTGTGCAGCACATAATCCAGCAGCTTTTTAGAACGTGCGTGAAGTTCATCAATGGTGATTTTTAAACCCTCCTCTTCAAAAGCTTTCTGAATATTTTTCAGGTCGGCATTGTCTGCAAACTTTTCAGAGGAGAAGTTCCCGAGCCATGTCAGGATCCTTTCCTTCATTTCATTGGCTGCCTTATTGGTAAATGTAAGTGCCAGGATATTCCTGATCGACTGATGCTGATAAGGATACCGGAGGCAGATCATCAGAAGGCGCTGAACCAGTGCATAGGTCTTTCCGGACCCTGCGGAAGCATTAATAACCGTATATGAATTCTGCATGTGATGTAGTAAAATTGAACAGGCAATTTAGCTATAATTTAAGGAAAAAATTAACAATAAGCAAGTTCTATTTAACACTTTCGGGCATCAGAAATAATAATAATATCCTAAAACGCGTTAACGCTGGTTAAACTTATTTTTTAGTCTGAAAATAATTTTAGTTTTGTGCTATCAAACAATCATCCGTGAAAATTAAACTACTATTTATTTTATTTACCTTTTCTTTCATCACCTTCCACGCACAGGATTACATTTTTGGGAAAATCGTCACCGAAGACCGTGCTGAAATTCCTGATGTCACCGTTATCAACATCAGGACAGATGAAAGGGTCGTGACTAACAGGGATGGCCATTTCATGATATCCGGAAGGCAGGGAGATGAATTACGATTTATAAAGGCCGGCTATGAACGTACTGCAAGAAGAATAACTGCTGACAATATCCAGTCGCCGGTAAACATCACACTGATCAGGGTGGCCGAACTCATCCAGGAGGTGGAGATAAAGCAGGGACTGACCGGCAACCTGAAAATAGATTCCAGAAACCTTAACAAGCCAAAGAAAGTTGAAAAGCTGACGCGTGAAATTGATGCCTACATGGCGAAAAAGTCAGATCCCAGGATTCTTGCTCCGAGACCCGGGGAATTTGTACAGCCTGTGACCAAAGGTGTATTTACAATTGGTAAGATAAAAGATAAATGGGATGATATCGATCTGATGAATTACCTGATCACCGCTTTGGGAGAACAGTTTTTCACTGACCTTAAACTTGAACAATCCCAGATTCAGCATTTCGTACTTTATGTCCTGAAAAGCGGTTTTGAAAGAAAGAATATTTTAAAATACGGATATTGCAGTGATGCGGATATCAACCGGTTCAAAGGAGCTGTTTTAAATAAAATTGTATTGTACCGTGCTCCCCAAAACACAAAATAGGCCATGAAAAGTTTGTTAACCGGATTTCTGCTAATGGTCACACTACTGGTATCTGTTAAATTATATTCCCAGCAGGGAACTGTCACCGGAACTATCAGGGATGATAATGACAGGGTACTGGCCAATGTTATGGTAGTTAATATGGCTACGGACCAAAAGACGGCAACAAATTCAGATGGGATGTTTTCAGTACAGGCTTCAGTTAATAATGAGCTGAGGTTTGTGAAAAAAGGATATGAAAGGATTTCCAAAAGAGTGCTTGAGGATGGGATCAATTCGCAACTGGTGATTGTCATGGCAAAACTTCCGGAAGAAATTGAAGAAGTAAAAGTACAGCCCCTGAGTGGAGACCTGTCTAAAGATTCTCGAGCCGTAGCCAGGATCAACAAAGGTGAAGTTGTTCAGGATGCAGTAGGGCTGCCGCAGCCCGTGGGAAAGATGAGGGAGAAGCCCGCGGAAGTAAAACAGGTTTTATTACCGATGCTTTTTGGGCAGCTGAATGTACAGGGTGCTTATGATCTGATCAGCGGAAAGGCAAGGAGGCAGAAAAGGCAGTACCGGTATGATGATCTTCAGGAGCATATTCTTTGGGTGCGCAACCGGGTAGATGATGATTATTTTACCAAGGCAGGAATACCGCTGGAAAGAATTTCTGAATTTATCGAATTCTCATTTCTGGTCAAACCGCAGGTCCGGACATATATTAAAGCCAGAAATTTATCCGGAGTCCTGCTTAGGATGGAAGAAACCCTTCCTTTATATATAGAACGGCTGCAGAAGAAACAATAAGCAGATCTGTTATTGATATCAATCCATTACGGAATAAAAATTGCTGCGATACCAATGTACAATCACAAATTACATGAATAAAAGTAGTATCTCCATAGCGATTGCAGCATTAGGCTTTATTATAGGCTTAGCCATCTTAGGCAGTGCTATAAAAAACCGCAACAAGTCTGAAAATACCATTGCCGTTACAGGATTGGGCACCAAAAAATTCACTTCTGACCTCATTACCTGGTCCGGAAGCTTTTCAAAAAACAATGTCGATTTAAAATCGGCTTATGACGAACTTGCCCTTGACCGGAAAGTCATCAACGATTATCTTATTTCAAAAGGAATCAGACAAAATGAGATCGTATTTTCCTCGGTGGATATCCAGAAGCAGTTCAGGAGTTATAATGATGCCAACGGGAATTATGTCCAGGGAGAGTTTTCCGGCTATAACCTGACCCAGAAGGTATCTATTGAAAGTAAAGAAGTAGCAAAAATTGAAAACCTGTCAAGGAATATTACGGAGATCATCAACCGCGGTATTGAGTTTACTTCTTCTTCACCTTCTTATTTCTATACAAAACTGGCTACCGTGAAGCAGGAAATGATTGCTGCGGCAACCAAGGATGCCCGCGAGCGTGCAGAAAAAATTGCAGAAAATTCCGGAAGCAGCCTTGGACACCTTAAAAAAGCAACCACAGGTGTCATTCAGATTACAGCCCCCAATTCCAATGAAGATTATTCCTATGGCGGAACGTTCAATACTTCTTCCAAAGAAAAGGAAGCCAATATTACCATCAAGCTGGAGTATGAAGTGGACTAATTGATGGGTAATGAGTAATGAGCAATGAGCAATGGAAGATAATTGATGATTGATCAATGATGAATGATGATTAAGGATAATGGGTCATGAATTATAATTATTTTCTTAATGCTTTACCTTTAATATCTAATATCTGATATCTGATGTCTGATGTCTGATGTCTTGCATCTGAAATCTAAAATCTAAAATCTTGTTTCTGATATACCGTTTAATTTTCAGATATTCCTAAGCATCCTTTATATATATCTTCACATCATATTACTTTAAAGTTGTGATAGTACAACGATCGCCTTTCATCATTATTATTATAAAGCCTCTGCATTGATAAGTACTGATATTATCATGAACATGTCCGCATGCACATTAATCCCTGTACACTAAACTTACAACTCATAACTTATAACTCATAACATATCATTCATCATTGATCAATCATCAATTATCTTCCATTACCCATTACCTATTGCTCATTACCCATTACCCATGCTTCCGCATCCCTGTGGATAAGTACGGCTGCCTCCGTAAGTACTGATATTACAGATTACTACCATGCTGTTTTTCCCACAAAGTAAAATTAATATGAACTTTATGTTAAATAAATTTGGAAGTTGGGGTTTGAAGGTTCTATCTTTGCCCCACTGAAAACGAGAGTATATCAGTAAGCGCAGGAGAGCTTT
>CAJYLH010000016.1 GCA_913775525.1 uncultured Chryseobacterium sp. | reverse complement strand
GATAGCTTCAGATCAATACTTAACAGGTTTGACACTTCAATAACAAGCTGGACAGGGTTTAATTATTTAGCGTTCATGGTGATTGCTTTGAGAAAATTTCAAAAAATAAAGTCGAGATGAGTTCAATTTAATGATATACCTGAGCGTTTTGATTTTAATAATAAAAAGGAAGCATTTCTAAAATATAAAAACGAAAGCACATTCAGGTATTACACCCACCATCCTTTGCTGATGGATCATAATGAGAGCCAGCACGAAGTCTTTATCAATTCAAAACCTGAAGATTCAGAAACATTTATTGCAGACCTTCGGACATCTTTTTATGAAGTTACCAAAGGCTGGAGAAAATTTGAAGATTATACTGAATCTAAGTCAGAAAATTTTGATTCTGTATTTAATAAAAATATCAGAAAAGGATCCGGTAAGATTTTAACAGTGCCTTCATCTCTTTTAGCTGAAACTGAAAAAATATGCCAAAAGCATGATATTAAAATGACATCCTTTGGAAATAAGAAAATGACCCAGAATGATCTCATTATGATTGATCAGCAATTTATAATCGCTGAGCAGTTTATACCTCGTTCAATGTAGACATTAATTATCCTGTCTGCTCTTCTCTTTAAAATAATTGAAATGATTGATCAGAATTCTGATTTCATTGAATTCAAAGTGGCTGGGAAGTGCATTTTTCCATTCTGTCAAGGTTTCTTTCGGGTCTGTTTTAAACAGTTCTTCAAAAGTTTTGATTTTATCTGACGTAATTACCCTTGAAATATCCAAAAGCCCCTGTTCTGCAAACTTGGCCAGATGCCCGATCACGGTTTCCTTCACTAATCCTCTTTCCAATGCTATTTCCGAAATGGTTTTACCCTCCTCAAACAGCTGGAACGTGAGTACCTGCGACGGGACCTTTGCGATTTTCATACTGATTTCCTTGTCATTTTTTTCATCCAGCAGACGGGTTTCCAGCAGGTGAATGTCTTTCAGGCTGTTCAGGTATTCTTCAGTATCTTCAAGCCAGCTTTTAAAATCTTCATTATATTGTTTAAGGCCTTTTACCCCTTTTATTTCTGCGTAAAAATCTTTCAGAGGACTGAATATTTTATCACGGATTTCGGTAAAGAAAAAATTTACGGCGCCTTTGGCTTTGCTTTCAATCTCTGCCCATTCTTCCTGCTGGCTGATGAAGCTGTCCACTTTTTTGAAAATAATCCTTTCCAGCTTCTCAAAAACTTTTCCAAGGGTTACAATTTCATGTTTGATCTGGGTATACAGCTGGTTAGCCTTTACATGGTCGATGCTTTTGGTCGCTACGGAACGTTTGTTCCATTCTTCAGCTTCCTGTAAGAACCAGAGGCAGTCTAAGGTACGCAATACTTTCCTGATGCTGTAATCGTATTTTTCTTTGTTCAGGATCGATTCTACATGTTCATTGGCATGGGTCTCGCCCTGAAACTGCAGAATCCTGTTGTCTTTAAAGATAACCTCAGGTGTAATTTCAGATTTTAACACGATACCTTCCAGCGTTCTGCAACGGGATAATGCCACATATACCTGGCCAGCCGTAAAGCTTTTTCCGGCATCTATGATTACCCTGTCAAATGTAAGACCCTGGCTTTTATGAATGGTTACCGCCCAGGCCAGCTTAACCGGGAACTGCTCGAAGCTTCCCAGAACTTCTTCTTTGATGCTTTTATCCGTATCCAGGAAATATTTTTTCTGCTCCCAGACTTCCCTTTTCACGCTAATTTCGCGTTCACTGCCTTCCAGGATGACTTTAATCTCATTTTCGTCCAGTGAAGCAATTTCACCCAGCTTACCGTTAAAATACCTTTTATCCGGAGAAACGTCGTTGCGGATGAACATGATCTGTGCACCGGGTTTCAGTTCCAGGAACTGATCATTCGGAAACTGGTTTTCCTTGAATTCGCCAAACAGTTTAGCTTCATAAACAGCAGCATCCACTTTGATCTCCGCCAGTTTCTCCTGATTGATTTCGTCCGCCATTTTATTATGTGAACAAAGGTATACGTATGAGTCTTCCCCTGCTTTGAAACCGGGATCATACCTCTGGTTCAGGAGACTGAAATCGATGTTGGCCACATCACCGTCCCGAATGGCATTCAGGATATCCAGGAACTGTTCATCAGACTGCCGGTACACTTTCGTGAGTTCGATGGTAATCAGTGGAATATCCTTGATGGCATGACTGTCAAAAAAGAAAGGGGACTTGTAATACTGCCTCAAAAGATGTTCATCGCGTACTACAGGCGGCAGCTGATACAGGTCGCCGATAAACAGCATCTGCACTCCGCCGAAACGCTGGGTATTCCTCCTGATGAACCGCAATGAAAAATCCATCATATCCAGTACATCGGCACGCAGCATAGATACCTCATCAATGATGATCACTTCCACTTCCCTCAGCAGCTTCAGCTTATCTTTCCGGTATTTAAAATGCGGCATAAGGTCTGCAATATTGTTGGCCATGCTGCCGTCGATACGGTCTGTAGTGGGCAGAAACGTCCTTAGCGGAAGGCCGAACATAGAGTGGATGGTGACTCCGCCTGCATTGATGGCTGCAATGCCTGTCGGGGCTACTACAATATGCTTTTTCCGCGTCTTTTTTACAAAATCATTGAGGAAAGTGGTTTTCCCTGTTCCTGCTTTTCCTGTAAGAAAGACACTTCTATTGGTATGCTCTATTAAGTCGAAAAAATAATTGTTCATTGCCTGCCAAATTTACGGAAATGAATTGGATTTTTGGCCTTGGCATATGTTTTGAAAATTACCATGTGGATAAAAAATTAAACATGAAAAACCGATCAGCCTATTTAAAAACATTGATTCTGTGCACTGCACTGGCTTTAACATCCTGTACGGCAACGAAGAATACGGATGCCAATCTGCCTAAAGATATCGCAGAACGCCCTGTGGATGAAAACAGCCAGAAATATGACCAGGCCCAGCTGGACAAACTTAAAGCCTATATTCAGAATGAGATCAATAAAGAGGAATGTACCGGAAGTAATGACTGGACCTTTAGCCCGATAGGAGCCAAAGCATGCGGCGGCCCTCAGGCCTATATCGCTTATCCTAAAAAGATGGAATCTGAAATTTTACCGAAGATCAATGATTATACGGAAAAAGTAAAAGCGTTCAATGAAAAATATAAACTGATGTCAGACTGCATGATGATACTGCCCCCGAAAGCTGTAAAATGCGTTGACGGCAAACCCGAATTTGTTCCTTCAACATAATCTATAACCTGTAAACACACGAATTCTTATAAACAAACAGGCTGCTTCCGTTGGAAACAGCCTGTTTGTTTGTGTAAATGTCGAATATCCCATATGGAAAACGGTCTCGCCTCATCAATTCTATCCTTATATATAAAGTCTGATCTCTGGAATCTGAAGTCTAATCATCACTCCTTATACCAAGAAGAATACTTCACATAATTATCAGCAATCCTGTTTACTTCCCCTTCCAGCAATGCCGCAGAGATATCTTTGATTTTCCTGGCCGGAACACCGCCCCAGACTTCTCCGGATTTAATATGGGTACCCTGGGTTACTACCGATCCTGCTCCCACAATGGAATTTTCTTCCACCAGGCACTCATCCATCACAATGGCACCCATACCGATGAGTACATTATCTTTTATAGTACATCCGTGCACAATGGCATTATGCCCGATAGAAACATTGTTTCCGATATTCAGTGGATGCTTTTCATAGGTGCAGTGCAGCATGGCATTGTCCTGCACATTTACTTTATCTCCCATCCTGATGTAATGTACATCACCCCGTATAACCGCATTATACCAGATGCTGCATTCTTTGCCCATAGTGACATTTCCGATGACCGTTGCTGTTTCTGCCAGAAAAGTATCTTCCCCGATCTGAGGAATCTTGCCTAAAAGTTCTCTTATAATTGCCATAGTTCAGTTGAAGTTTAATAATGAGCAGATTATGAAACCGGATTTCGTATTTGTGCATTTCAAATGGCAGCGATAGCAAAAATCTAATTTCGAATCTCTGACTCCTAAGTTCTAATTGCGTATTTTTGTATTCAAATTTAACGAAAAAATGCGTACAATAATTATAGAGCCAACTGAAAACCCGAAAGTGATGAAATTCGTTACGGATTACACGTTAATCCCGGGATCTTTAGAGCTGGACAGAAATTCAGATATATCAGAAATCCCCCTGGCCCAGGAACTATTCAATTACCCTTTTGTGGAAAGGATTTTTATCACTGCGAATTTTGTGGCTGTAGCCAAACAGGATACGATAGAGTGGGAACATGTGGTGGAAAGCCTTAAAAACGTGATCGAGGACGAATTGCTGGCCAACCCGAGGATCTACCTCCAGAAGAAAAAGGAAATGTACCAGATCTATGCGGAGATGACGCCTAACCCTAATGTAATGAAGTTTGTCTCCAATAAACTCCTGCTGGATGGTTTTGCTGAAGTAAAATCCAGGGATGAAGCAGAGGGGGTTCCATTAGCCCAGGCGATTTACAAAGAATTTGATTTCGTTTCCGAGGTTTTTATCTCTGACAATTTCGTGGCAGTAACCAGAAACAATTCTGTGGAATGGCACGAGGTGATGATGGGTGTCCGTGCGCTGATTGCCGAGTACCTTCAGAATGGCGGTGAAATCTCCCGTCTGGAACCTCAGAAACATGAAAACCCGGTAGAAAAAATCATCAACAGGGATTATACTGATGATGAACAGAAAATATCCGATATCCTGAATGAATACGTTGCTCCTGCAGTAGAAAATGACGGCGGGAAAATCTCCCTGATGGAATATGACCAGGACAGCAAAACAGCCAGGATGCTTTTACAGGGGGCATGCTCAGGATGCCCGAGCTCTACAGCTACTCTGAAGAACGGTATTGAAAACATCCTGAAACAGTTTGTTCCGGACCTGGTGGAAAGAGTGGAAGCAGTTAACGGATAAAATACCCACCTATGTCTTCCAAAACTAAAATCCTGATTATTATTGGAAGTGCTTCTGAAAATTCAAGCAATCAGAGACTGATGGACCAGATACTGGAAAAAACAGGTCCCGTAAATTTTCTGATGTATGACAATCTGTCTGTCCTCCCTCATTTTGATACGGCATTAACGGATAATCACACACCGGAAGAAGTTCTGAAAAGCCGGTTGCGGTGATTACCGCTTCCGCCCATGGAGAAAAAGGCCATGAAGAGCTGCTCTTGATTTTAAAGACGCTTAGTGCTGTAGCAGATGACAAACATCAGGCATTAATTAAAGGAATAAAAGGCAAATTTGACCGCAATGGATTACTGGAAAGTAATACCTTTGCGAAAGTATCTAAATTAGTAACAGATTTTATAACTTCTGTTTCATAATTAAAAATTAAAATGTTGAATAAGAAAGGAATTTTACTGGTCAACCTTGGTTCACCGAAATCCACAGCCGTTAATGACGTGAGGGAATATCTTGATGAATTTCTCATGGATGAAAAGGTGATTGATTACCGTTGGATTTTCCGCGCTCTTCTGGTAAGGGGTATCATCCTGAATACAAGGCCGGCAAAATCTGCCGCTGCGTACAAGACGGTTTGGACGGATCAGGGTTCCCCGTTGATCGTTATTACAGAAAAAATTCAGAAAAAACTACAGGAACGGTACGATATCCCTGTAGAAATCGGGATGAGGTATGCCCAGCCTAGCATTGAGTCCGGGATCCGAAAGCTTGTGGATCAGGGAGTTTCGGAAATTGTTCTTTTCCCGTTATATCCGCAGTATGCAATGAGTACTACGGAAACAGTCATTGAAAAAGCGGAAGAAGTCAGGAAAAAGAATTTCCCGGGAGTAAAAATCAGCTATATCCAGCCGTTTTACAACAGGGAGATCTACATCAGCTGTCTTGCGGAAAGCATCCGTGAAAAACTGCCTGAACATTTTGATGCCTTGCAGTTTTCTTATCATGGCGTTCCGGAACGGCATATTTATAAGACCGATCCTACCAAGACCTGTAATCTTAACGATTGCTGTTCAAGGGAAAATAATCCGAGCCACCAGTTTTGCTACCGCCACCAGTGCTACAAAACCACCAATGACGTGATTGAAATACTGGGGCTGCCGAAAGAGAAGACCATCGTTTCCTTCCAGTCGAGGCTGGGAAAAGACAAATGGATTGAGCCATATACGGATGAAACCCTGGAAACCATTCCTAAAAAAGGGGTAAAAACGTTAGCCGTAGTATGTCCGGCTTTCGTATCCGACTGCCTGGAAACCCTGGAAGAGATTTCCGTTGAAGGTAAGGAACAGTTCCTGCATGCGGGCGGAGAAAATTTCCATTATATCCCATGTCTTAATGATGAAGACCGGTGGATTGATGTCATTAAAACCCTATGCGATGAAAAACTGAATGAATTTTATTTGGTATAAATTCTTCGCTTCTCAATAATATAAAAGCCACAGGAAAATTTCCTGTGGCTTTTTCATGGTTTACTACTATTTCTTAATTAAGTTCCCTGCTTTCTGCCCGTTTACCGTTACGATATACATTCCGGGAAGCATATTGGCGGGAAGCTGGATTTCCAGCCTGTTCTTACCGTCTGTTATTTTAATCTTTTCTGAAACTTCCCTTTTTCCGGTTAGGCTCATCAGTTCCACTACGCCGCTTCCTTCCTTACCTTCAAATGAAACGGTAAATTTATCCGTGGCAGGATTTGGACTTATGGTATAAAGCAGCGCATCCGGAGCCGCCATTTTTCCGGCAGCTGAGGTTCCGCCTCCTACGCCTACAGCATTCCAGGCATTGGTAACCTGGGTTACTTCAGCACTTCCTGCGCCATACAGATCGGCTGCTGCCTGAAGAGAATAGGTTCTGGCATTCATATATGTGGAAGAAGAAGTAAGATAGGTGGTCAGGGTCCGGTACGCTATAGCGGCCGCTTTATCCAGTCCGATTCCCGTAACATTGTAGGCAAACCCTTTATCATTTGTTCCGCTTCCTCCGGTTACCAATAAATAATACCAGAAATTAAGCACTCCGGAATTGGTATGAACTCCACAGTAATCATTCGATTGGCTGGGATTTGAACATCCTGATGTTGTTGTCGCTTTCCAATATTTCCCAAGATAGGTATCGGGTTGGCTGTATGCATTTGGATCAGCCATATCCCGTATCACATAACTGAAATCTTCTCCTAGTTTCCAGCTCGCCTGCGTAGGCCTTGCCCAAAGTTCTATTGAATTCCCGAAAATATCCGAGAAACCTTCATTCAATGCTCCGGATTCTCTCTGGTATGCCAGGTTGGCGGTTTTGGAAGTCATTCCGTGGGCAATTTCGTGGCCGCAAACATCCAAAGCCGTTAAAGGTTTTCCGCCGTTTGTCGAAGAACTGCCGTCACCATAGGTCATTCTGGAACCATCCCAGAATGCATTAAAATAATTGGTAGAATAATGTACATAGGACTTTATAGCAAAATGATTGTTATCAATACTTTTCCTTCCGAATTTCGTGTACAGGTAGTCCACGGTCATTTCTGCCCCCCAGTGTGCATCAGTTGCATACTGGTCTTTATTACTGTTGACGTTATTCCAGCTGTTATCCGTATCCGTGAAGTCTACGGCAGAAGAATAGTTGGTCCCTTTTTTCAAATCAAAAGTCTGTACCGCTGTCCCCCCGTTTCTTCCGGTTTCTCTTAAACGGTAGCTTCCGTTATAAGAATCCGTCATAATGCTTCTGGTTCCGCTATATGCCGTGACAGCCGTTCCCGGACTATTGACTTCATGGATGATCGCATCAACGCCTAATACTTTTCCGTCTTTAGCATCTACAAAAACATATTGCCTGCTTACGGGCCTTTCGGCATAGATGTCAAACTTATAGGCCAGCCTCAGATCATTCATTTTTTCATCGGCAGGATCTGAATAATAGACCATTTCACCTTTCGGAGTAAAGCTTGCATTTTTATCACCCGACTCTCTCCTGATGAAATCTTCTTCTTCCTTATTCTGCCATTTGTAGGATTCGGCACCTACAAAGGACAAAGCACTCTGTAAAGCGATGCTTTCGGAAATTTTAGCGCTTTTCTCCAGGTTTTTAGGCATCTTAACAATCCATTTTCCGGATTCTCCCACAATTTTGCCGTCTTTGGTTTGTACAGCCATCATTCCGTATTCTACTGGGATATCATTAAGAATCTGCTGGAACCGGTAAGTTTCATATCCCAGCTGGTCTTTTTCAAGTCCCAGCTTCCGGCCCTGAGCTGCAGAAAGCCTCTGAGAAGTTTCGTCAAATAATACCGGGCTTCCCTGGAAAGCTGGCCGGTCTTTTTCAAACCGCATAAATTCCGCATGAAGGCCATCTTTAGAAGGAACCAGTTTTGACGGAATAGTCTGAGCAAAAACAAATGAAGATACCGCAACACTTGATGCTAAAATAAATTTAATTCTCATAATAGTATGGTTTGGTTTTAAAATTAATTAACAAAGTAATCACACTAAATTAGCAATATAATTATTAAAAAATCAAACCATAATTCAAGTAAATAACGATATGATAATTGTAACATTCTTTTTAAATTTATTTTAAAAAGAAAAAATGATATGATATTTAATTTTAAATTAAAATATGAGCCATAAAATCTCTTTTTAATTATATTAATTTTTCGATATGCTTTACATCATAATCCAACAATGTTTTCAAGTGCAGCTTCAAATATAAGTAAAGATATTTTTATTAAAAAAATCATATACCCCCTCTATTTTTAAACATTATTAGTGAAAAATATCGCTTAATTCAATTTTACCCCCATAAATTTGAATTAAAATTTTAAAAAATAAATATTTTCATTACCTTTACCCTAGTAAAACAAGTATTTAAAAATAAAATACAGGAAGTAATGAATGCAACGGCTGAAATTATTAAAAAGAAAATTGAAAGTTTCCATCCTGAGCTGCTGGAAACTTTAGTAAAAGTAGTGGAGAGGCTTGAAACCAGAAACCGTCCGGCTATTCCGTCTTTTCACCGGGATGAAATTTTATACAGGATCCAGTTCCACAATGAATATCCTCATACAAAGCTGGATTTTTACGAAAATATTTCTGAACTTGAAAAGCTGTATGCCTGAATGAAAGTGCTACTTTCTTCCATTGCAAAAAATGACATAAGACTTCTTATGCGGGTTTTTAATGCGGAAAACAAACATCAGGGATCAGATTTCCTGGAAGAACTTAAAGTGTCGATTAACTGCCTGGTTCAGAATGCTGCCAATCATATCCAGGATTATCAGGAAATTTCCACGGTCAGCATGCAGAGATTCCCTGTAACCGTCCATTACATCGTGGAGGATGAAAACCATATGCTGATAACCGCTGTCTTTAAAACATAGAGCTTCGAGAACTTACGCTTCATTAGCCGGATCAGAATATTAATTTCAATCTGAGGCATCTGACATCAGTCACACTTAGTCAAACTCTCCCACCCTCAAACACTCTACTCTACCCCCAAATATTACCTACCTCACCGGCGTCCTGAACTCTCCATACCCCATCAGGCCGTCATAATTCCTGCCGAAAGGAGTATAATATAAAAACGCCTGGTACAGATTCTCTGTCTGCCAGAAGTTACCGTTTACTTCTCCAAAGTTTAAAGGTCCGCCTGCTTCCTTGGTTGCTAAGATATAATTATAGAAACCTTGCTTAAGATATATCCTGGCAACATATTTTTTAATCGCGGCATCATACTGCATCATATTTTCTTTGCTGGGCTTAAAATTATTGAAACCACCCAACACATAAATTTCCTTATCTACAGGATCTGAATCCAGGGAAAAATATACCCAAGCATAATCTGCTTCCCGCTCGGCATTCCTCTCAATCCCGAGATCATTCCTCCTGTAGTACCAGGCTCCGTTTACATCAGGCTGATACTGGTAGTTCAGTGGAAACGCCCATACCGGATGAAGGTAAGTCTGATTGACCCCGTCCTTAATTTCTGTAGCACGGACCATATCGGCTGCCATGTCTATATTTTTATTATCGAAATAATAGAATTCATTATTCCCCGGGAAAACCAGATTCATCTGCTGGAAAAGCAGCTTATTCCCTAATGTTGAGCTAGGCCTCAGGTTTCCGATCATCATATTCGGATTGTTGTTCTGCATGACATTCAGGCTTATGGAATTCACATTGGAATTCAGGTCTCCGCCCTGCGATACAGCCTGCACTTCCACCCTCTGGTTGACATCGGGATTTCTGACATCTGCAATACGCGAAACATTAACTCCTAATACGGCATTGTTTTCTACCACATAGAACCTTCTTGTAAACAAGGGCCTGTCGGCAGAATCCTTATAAACCACCAGCTCAAAATTTCCTGAAATCTTAGGCTGCATTTTATCATTGGGCATAGTAAGTGTATAATGCGTATAAGACTGCAGGGTATTAAAGGAATACTGGAACTTATCCAGTAGCCCGTTTAAGCTTCCGTTGGCAAACTCTGTAAAGAAGAGATTATCCTCATTCCAGTTGCGGTCATAATGTTTAAGCGTATACCGGTAAATTTCACTGGCGTTGGTAAGATCATCGAAGCTCAGCACCAATTGCTGTCCAAGCTTTACAACCGGGGTTTCATCATTGGTCTGCGGATTGAAAAGCTGGATGCTCTGAATATTCTGTCCGAAGACCAGTCCGCCAAAAGAAAGTAAAAGGAATCGCAAAGTTTTCATTATGACGAAGATAACGAAAAATCGGCATTTCCTTAATAATATCGTATTTTTATCAAAAATTTTAGATCATGCTTCAGATTCAGGGCTTCGTATGTAATTTCGCAGGTGAAAACACCTATATCCTTTATAACGAACATCAAAATGCATGGCTGATTGATCCGGGCAACAGCAATGAACAGGAGACCAGAGCCATAGAGAATTTCATCAGTGAAAAAGGATTGAAGGTCCGGAAAATTTTGCTTACCCATGCCCACATTGACCATGTGATGGGATTACAATGGGCTTTTGACACGTTCAAAGTTCCCGTGGTCATGCATCAGGAAGATAAGGAAGTGCTTGACATGTTCCAGATCAGCGGGATGAGGTTCGGTATGAATCTTAATCATATCCAGGCAGACCTTGAATACATCAATGAAGGCGATGAACTTGACCTCGATGGGGAAACATTCGCTGTTTACCATGTTCCCGGGCATTCACCCGGAAGCATTGTGTACCACCATAAGAATCAGAAATTCATGATTTCCGGCGATGTTCTTTTTGAAGGCAGCATCGGAAGGACTGACCTGTATAAAGGGAATTACGAACAGCTGATCCGCGGGATCAAAAACAAACTGTTCATCCTTGATGATGAAACGCAGGTTTTTTCAGGACACGGCAATCCTACCACCATCGGCTATGAAAAGCAGTACAATCCGTTTTTAAAATAGCAAAAAACGATGTGAGATAAAATATCAAATTTCAGTATGGATACAAAAAACCGCCGGAATATATCCGGCGGTTTTTTACATTATTATGGATTATTTACCTTAGAAATCCAGCGTAATGGAAGCTCTTACCGCAGCCCCCATAATCGGTCTGGCCATCCGTATATCACCTGCTCCGGTTAACGGTGATCTCGGATCACCCTCTGTAATCCCGATTGTATTGAAGATATTGGTTCCATCTACTGCAAAACGGATCTTACCTAACTGATACGATGTTCCCGCGCCTACTTCAGAAAAAGAAGGAAGGGTATTTTTATCCGAGTTAGCTTCATCCTGGAAGCGTTTTCCATAATAATTCATACTGACATATGCCCTCCAGGATTTGGTAATATTCACAGCAGGAGCAATATTGAAATAGAATTTCGGCATTCTCCGTACGGTATTCCCGTCATAATTGAAGGCCGTTCCGTCGGCATTTTTTCCTGTAAAATCTTTGTATTTAGGATTTTGCACGGTTCCGTTAAACGTCACTTCAAGTACATTATTGAACAGCCTTGCGTACCCTTCCAGCTCCACTCCTATATTGGTGGTATTGGCAAACTTGTTTTCAGATGTTCCGTCCGAAAAGACATCAGTAAATGATAAATTCTTCAGGGTAGAATAAAATGGGATCACAGCAACATCAAAAGTCCTGGAATAATATTTATATCCCACTTCTACCTGATTGGTCGTTACCGGTTTGATTGCAGACAAGTTATTCATATTATTATAATAAGCTTCTTCATTGGGAGACCTGAAGCCATTTGAGAATCTTGCGTAAACTGCATTTTCCGTATTGATTTTATAGTTCAGCGCTGTCGTAAAAGAAACCTTGTTCACATCGTAATTCCAGTAGGTGTATTTATTCCCTAATACAGACATATTATCATCTGCTGTAGTAGTCACAAAACTGTGGGTACCGTCAGTAGTCAGGCCTGAATTATTCAGGTTACCCGTTGTTGTATTGACACCGTAGCCTTTATAAAAATCGCGGCTGTAGCGGATCCCTCCGTTAAAACTTAGATTATCGGTGATGTTATAATCCAGATTCAGGTACAGGTCATTCAGGCTTCCCTGAATCTGGGAATCCCTGAGCAGGAAAGACATATTGGCTACTCCATTATAGGTTTTGGAATATCCTGTACTGTTCGGACTTAATGAGGTATCAACGAGATTCAGGAGCTCAGGCCTGTCGGAAGCAGTAGTCAGGATATTGCTCCAGTTCCAGTACTGGTGAGCCCTCCAGTTGGACTTGTAGAAACCTGCTGTCACATTTCCCTGATCAAATTTGTAGTTAAACTGTACATCGTTGACAAAATTATTCATCTGCTTATCTATAGCCCAGAATCCCAGTTTCTGCACATAGGTCGGGTTTACCACCGTACCGTTGCTCACCAGGGAATACTGAAAGGTATTTCCGCTGATTCCATTCGCCAGTGCATAATCAGCAGCACCCTGCGGCCCGCCTGCCGGGAAAATCCCGGTATAATTCATATTGATATTCGTATACCTCGTTTTATTGATGACAGAGAAATTATTGCCGAGGTCATATTTAAATTCCGCTCCCAGAACATCCACTTTCGGATGAATCCCGTCCTCCAGGTTCCTGCTGAAAAAGCCGCCGCCTGCCTGAGGGATGTTCAGCTGGCTGATATTCCTGTAGCTGTAGGTTCCGTAATTGGCATCGAAACCAGGAAACTCTTTCAGGTCATTCCCACTCTGTGTCAGAGGAATCGGAAGGAAGAAGGTATTCCGGTCATCAAGCTTTTTGTAATAAATCTTCGCATATCCTTTATCGAAAACATATTTCAGGTTCATCCTGATCTGGCCTCCGTTATTGGCTTTAAATCCTGTTTTCCGGATCCCGTCATCGGTCCTGTAAAAACTTCCGACATTAAAAAATAATCTGTCTTTTACCAAAGCTCCGCCTACATTAATATCCGTACGCATCAGCCCATAAGTACTGGTTTCCAGCTTTGCGGTTCCCCTGAAGTCGTTACTGCCCTCCTTCGTAATAAAATTGATCAGTCCACCCGGTGAATTGTTGGCAAAAATAGATCCCGAACCTCCTCTTAAAGCTTCCAGTCTGCTGACCGAATTGTCTACCCGGAAAAAGTTATCGGCATTGGCAAACTGTAAGGCACCATCTTCAAAAACCGGGAGGCCGTCTTCCTGTACCTGCACAAATTCATAGGCACCGGCAGAAGGGATTCCCCTGGCGAAAAGGTTGTTCCCCACTTCTCCTCCTGAAGTCTCCACAGCAAAACCGGGAACCCTTTGCAATAAAGCAGCCGCACTAATTGGATTCTGCTTCTGGATTTCCTTTGCGGTAAAGGTAGAAATAGCCGTACTGGATTCTATTTTCTTTTTAGGATTTGAGTTTCCCGTAATCACCACCTGTTCAATGGATGCGGATCTTGTAGAGTCTTTAGGAACTTCCTGCGCATAAGCATTATTAAAATAAAGCGTAGCAGTTCCTGCAAGCAATAGGATTGTTTTTTTTCTCATAGCTATATTATTTGATTGATTATTTGATTAACTGTTTTTTAATTTGAGGTAAACGCCGTTGGTCCATCCAAAACCATCCTGATTAGGATACTCACCTCCTCCGGCAATACTTTCCGTATCCAGGGCATTGTATTTTTCCATCAGTTTCCCGGTATTTCCGTAAATCCGTTCTACATTTCCACACCAGTGATCCCTGATCTGTTCTGCCAATCCGTGAAACCCATAGTTTTTCATGGATTTAAAGCCCAGCCACTGATACGGTGCCCATGCATTCGGTAAATCCCACTGCTGTCCGCTGTTTTTGGTAGTTGTTACCAGTCCGCCGGGGTAAAGGAATTCCTGACTGATTTTTTCTGCAACTGATTTTGCCTGTTCTGCATCGGCCAGTCCAAGAAATAAAGGATAAAGCATGGCAGTGTGAACCGATGGGGTTACCGTATTTTTTTTCGTATGATAATCTCTATAAATCCCGGAATCCGTGTCCCAGAAATACGTATTAATCAGTTTTCTCCGCAAAGCAGCCTTTTTATTGAAATGTTTTTCCTTTTCAGTCAATTGCTGAAGGGCTGAAGATCTGGCAATCGTTTTTTCCAGGTGCCATAAAAGACAATTCAGGTCTATCTCTGCCAGATTCAGCGTTTCAATCGTCCGGATATATTCTCCGTCAGCAAACCACCGGCTGGAAAAATCCCATCCTGACTCGCAGGCACTTCTGATATTCCTGTAGAATTCCGGTCCTGCATTTTTACCATCCTTAATATCAATCAGATAACTCTCAGGCCGTGGTTCATTTTCTGCATCATAATACCTGTTGAGGACATCCCCGGAATCCGTTTTTACCACCCGTTTTATCGCTGAGCCGTTTTCCAGCTGGGCTTCTCCGTCCATCCAGAAAGCATATTCTTTTTCCAGCGTCCCGTAATAGGTACTGTATATGGATTCATCACCAGTAGTTTCAAAAAGCAGATCCAGCATCAGCGAAAAATAAGGCGGCTGAGAGCGGGTCAGGAAATGTGTCCTGCTTCCGTTCGGCACAAAACCATAGGTATGAATCAGGTAAGCACAGTTTTCAATAATATGCTCCATCATATCTACCCGTCCTGAAACCTGCAGGCCAAGCATGATGAAATAACTGTCCCAGTAAAAAAATTCATTAAAGCGTCCTCCGGGAACAATATAAGGTTTGGGAAGCCTTAATAAAGTCCCTTTTTCTTCATACGAGGTTCTGGTGAGTTCATCCCAGAGCCTTTCGATATGATCGCTGATCGGCAGGTGTTCTTCTTTCTGAAGCGAAACTTTCGCTCCAAGGAATTCAAAGTGTGAAAGGACAAACTTTTTCAGGTCGAAATCTTTCAGCTGCTTCTCCGTCCGATATTTCTCATTGATTTCGGTAACTGCAAACAGCGGAACGGCATCCGTCATCATTTTCTGGTCTTCAAAAATCTCAGATCTCTGAACATCATCAAAAAGATCCTGAATTTCATGTATATATAGCGGTTGGTTCATTGTTGATTTTTAGTTTGTATTTTTAGTTTATTCATGATTACGGCAGAAACAATAAGCAGGGAAAGCGGAATCAGCGAAAGATAAAAAGCCTGTTGCCCACTGAATTCCTGGAATACGAATCCGGTAATTACCGATCCGATTGTCCCTCCTATAGCTGAAAAAACCACGATCAGTCCGGACATTGAACTATGAAGGTATTTAGGAATGGAAGCAAGGATGACAGAGTTGATGCTTGGATAAATAGGAGCCAGCAAGCCTCCCATAAGAGGAAACAGGTATACGACAACAGGCGCGTTCAGCCAGGTGGTTCCGGCGCTAATGTGAATACTATGCGTCAAAGGCAGCACCAGCAGGATGCTTATAGCAAACCCTATCACACAGAAAGAAACAACGTAGATCCAGCTGAACCTCCTTGAGAAAAATCCCGAAAGAAACCTTCCCAAGGCAAAAGCTCCTGCGAGAACCGCTCCGGCCTGGATGCTCATAGACGTCGGCATTTTTAAGATCTCTTTGTAAAAAGTCGGTGTCCAGGTCTGGAAACTTTGCTCCACCAGAACAAAAAGAAAGGCACAGAGCAGGAAAAAGAGTACTTTTTTATACCTGAACAAGCTGATGCTGTTCCTTACATCTCCGATAAGATCGGTCTTTTCACTTTTAGCTTCATGCTCATCCAGTTTTGAGAGAAACAGGAAAATGAAAGACAGAGCGGAAAGCCCTCCCAGGACCCAGTAGACATTCAGCCAATGGGTTGATCCGGGATTATGGTCATCGGTAAACAGACTGAACATCACATTGCCCATTAATACACCGATCATAAAAAATCCTTCCAGGTAGCCCATGAAACTGGAATGCGCCTTATCTGTAGCAGTCACCAATCCGATGGAAGTAAAAACAGAAATCTTGATTAAAGCAAAAGAAACTCCTACAACAGCAAACAATAGCTTAAAAAACCAGAATGCATTAGCGAAAGGCATGATGAAGCACATGCACATGACCATCAGCAGCGCGGCCAGCATAGAATTTTTGATTCCTATTTTCGGCAGGAAAGAAGCCAGGATAAAAGAACAGATGGCAATCGGCAGGTCTTTAAAACCTTCCAGGACACTTGCGTGTGATTTGGAAATGCCGAAGTTCTGCTGCACCTGTAAGATGACCGTTCCTACTGAATTCAGAAGGATGGCAAAGACAAAATAGTTTAAAAATAAGACGGCTTTGATGTTGAAATTTTTCATTCACGTACTTTCTTGCCGGCTAAGATAGAAGCATTTGACTTAACGTTAATTTAACACAGTAAATCAATATTTGAACTATATTAATATAATTATTATTTTAGACCCTTAAATACCATTAAAATAATGAAAGTTGCTTTTGAGAGAATAATTCCAGATGAAAAGAACTCTTTTCGCACCCTGCATAATACCGTACCGATTTCAGGATTCCGGTGGGAATACCATTACCATCCTGAAATCGAACTGGTCTGCGTGGTTGCCGGTAGCGGGACACGGCATGTAGGTTACCACAAAAGCAATTATACGGACGGAGACCTGGTTTTAATCGGATCTAATATACCGCATTCCGGATTCGGATTGAATTCTATCGATCCGCATGAAGAAATTGTACTCCAGTTCAAAGAGGAGATCCTGCAGTTTCCACCAGAGGAAGTAGAGTCCAGATCCATTAAAGCCCTCCTGGAAAGGTCCCAATATGGAATCCTCTTTCACCGTAAGATCAAAAAAGCGATGCTCCCCAAATTGAAACTGATGGTGGAAACAGAAGGTTACAAACGATATCTCATGCTGCTGGAAATCCTGTTTGAACTTTCCCAATGCATGGATTACGATCTTTTGAACAAAGAAATCATGCCCTATACTATTATTGCCAAAAACAAAACCCGGCTGGAAAATATTTTCACCTTTGTAGAACATCATTATGACCGGGAAATCAATATTGAAGAAGTAGCCAGGCTGGCTAACCTTACGCTCCCCGCCTTTTGCAATTTTTTCAAGAAAGCAACACAGATCACCTTCACGGAATTTGTAAACCGGTACCGGATCAATAAAGCCTGCCTGATGATGGCCCAGGATAAAACCATTTCGGAATGCAGCTACAGCTGCGGTTTTAACAACGTCACTTATTTCAACAGGATGTTTAAAAAATATACTGAAAAAACCCCTTCAGAGTTTATGAAAAACTTTTCTCATAACAAAGTGAACGTTGATATGAATCCTGAAAAAGATGTAAAAGCCAGAGTTGGTTTCTGAATAAATTACTCTGTGGATAATTGTGGATAACTCTGAATAAGACTACAAGGCATTTCTATGCAAAAACACGCAAAAACATGTCAACAAATTATTGAATATCAATACATTATATCAATTTAAATCATCAGTGTTTTTTTAAATATTTATCCACAATCCGGTGTGGATAAGGGTGTGGATAAGTGTTGGCAACGTGCCGGTAAATTATGGATTAAAAAAGGCTGCCCGAAAACCGGGCAGCCTGTAAGCTTAGAAATGAAGCCTGTTATTTCCACTTGATATTGCATCCCATGCTTGGCCTTTGAATTTCTTCCTGCGGTTCTCCGGACAGCAGATTTTCAAAAGCGATGATCAGGTCTTCACCGGTTACTTCTTTATGATTCCCCGGTCTGGAATCATCCATCTGACCTCTGTAAATCAGGTCCAGCTTTTCATCGAAGAAATAAAAATCCGGAGTACAGGCAGCATCGTATGCTTTCGCCACAGCCTGGCTTTCATCATATAAGTACGGGAAATCAAATCTTCTTTCAATCTGGAATTCGATCATCTTTTCAGGAGAATCAGCAGGATATTTTTCTGCATTGTTCGCATTGATAGCGATGAATTCTATTCCTCTTTCATGATAATCTTCGTACAGTTCATTCAGTTTGTCAATCACATGAAGGACAAAAGGGCAATGGTTGCACATAAAGATCACAAGAGTTCCTTTCTCTCCTTTCAGTTCATCGAGAGACTGCAGTTCATTGGTTGCAGATGGATTGGGAAGTTCGAAAAAAGGTGCTTTGGTGCCTAGTTCCACCATATTTGAGGGCGTGTCCATATCTTAATTTATTTTATCAGCAAAGATAAAAATTTCTTTCAGTAATTACATTTGCAGAAGTTTATAACATATTGGGAACTGTTAAAATTTAAAATTTATTTGGAGGCTATATTAAAAAGTTAGTAGTTTTGCTAACACTGTTAGTAAAATCATTATGGGCTTACACGAACGCCGTCAACGGGAAAAAGAATCTATACGCGCCAATATTCTGGATGCGGCTTTTTCTTTGGCTAAAACCGAAGGCTGGGGCGCTCTGTCGATCAGGAAGATTGCCGACGCCATTGAGTACAGCGCACCCGTAGTCTATGATTATTTTGAAAATAAGGAAGCCATTTTATTTGACATTTCCCTAAAAGGCTTTGATTTGTTGCATAAAGAACTGATCAAAGCTAAAAATCGGTTTGAAACACCGGAAGACCAGCTGACTGCCATTGTTGATGCTTACTGGAATTTCGCTTTTAAAAACAAGGAATATTACCAACTGATGTTTGGTGTTGGTATGCAATGCTGCGGTAAAGGACAGATGAAGGAAGAGTTTTCTTCTTTCCAGGATATGCTTTATGACTGTACTTTTGAAATCGTGAAGAAAAAAGGCTCTAATCCTGAAAGTGCATGCCACTCTTCTCATGCCTTGTTTTCAGCAGTACACGGATTGATTTCCATTATGATGATGCGTAACAGCGATATCCCATCCACCATGAACAAGACGACCCTTGATGAAACTGTTTCAGCTTTCATTAAATCATTGTAATTTTTTTTTGACTTCTAAATTAACACCGTTAGGAATATTAACACACAATTAAAATACTCATAATATATTAATCCACCATGAAGCATTAATCACTTGACCCTTTCCTGCTATTATTTTTTTCGCTATTAATTAACACTGTTAGGTAAATTAACATTCAATTAATAAGATACACTATTATAATCCATAACACACATTAAAAAAACCTGAACTTATTATGAAACAATCTGTAAAAACCAGGATCATTCTTTTCTTATCCGGTATTATTCTTTTGCAGAGCTGCACAAAAGCAGCAGAAAATACTGCCGCCGCACCACCTCCGCCTGAATTACCGGTATATACCGTTATTACCTCACCTGCTACTGTTTACCAGGAATTCCCAACTGCGCTGGAAGGAAAAAACAATGTTGAAATCAGATCTCAGGTAGACGGTTACCTTGATAAAATCTATGTGGAAGAAGGCGCATACGTGCGAGCCGGACAGCCTCTGTTTAAGATAGACTCACGAGCATACGGTGAACAGATGCATATGGCACAGGCTAACCTGCAGGTTGCCAATGCCAATATCCAGAAGGCTAAAGTAGAAGTTGACCGTCTGGAGCCATTGGTTGCGGCCAAAGTTGTTTCCGATGTCCAGCTGAGAACTGCCAAAGCCAATTATGCGGCTGCCGTTGCCGCGGCCTCCCAGGCCAAAGCATCGGTAGGCGGTGCAAGGATCAACGTAGGGTTTACCACCATTACCGCTCCGGTAAGCGGATACATCGGAAGAATACAATATAAAAAGGGAAGCCTGATTTCCAGAACTGATGCTAATCCGCTAACGCTTCTTTCAGACATCAGTGAAATCTACGCGTACTTTTCACTGAGCGAACTGGATTTCATTGGTTTTCAGAAAACTTATGCAGGAGCAACCCTGGAAGAAAAGCTCAAAAGCATGCCGATGGTAGACCTGATTATTGCAGATAACAGCCTGTATCCTCAGCGAGGTGTGATGAAGATTGTTGACGGACAATTTGACAAATCTACCGGAGCCATCAGCGTAAGGGCTGTTTTCCCCAATCCAAACGGGGTCCTCAGGACTGGGAATACCGGAAGAATCCGTATGCCTCAGCTGTTTTCCAACGCTGTAGTGATCCCTCAGGAATCCACTTTCGAAATCCAGGACAAAACGTATGTATATGTGGTAGGAAAAGACGGGAAAGTGAACGGAAAACCTGTAAAAATATCAGGAAAAACGGAAAGCTATTATTTCATTTCAGAAGGGCTGGCCAAAGGGGACAAAATTGTATTCACCGGCATCGGTAACCTGAAAGACGGCGTTTTGATCAAGCAAAAACCAATTTCTTCAGACAGCCTTCTAAGAGCTAAACCTTTGTAGGCCTTTTGAAGCTTCAACAACATTAAAAAATTAAACCATCCTATGTTAAAACAATTTATAGAAAGGCCGGTACTTTCAACCGTCATCTCCATTATCCTGCTGCTGCTGGGAGCCCTGTCGGTATTCAATCTTCCGATTACCCTGTTTCCGGATATTGCCCCGCCCAGCGTTCAGGTAACTGCGTTCTACCCTGGTGCCAATGCGGAAGTTGTGGCCCGTTCAGTAGCGACGCCTATTGAAGAAGCCGTAAACGGTGTGGAAAATATGACGTACATGACTTCCAACTCCAGCAACGACGGTACGATGACGCTCAGCGTATTCTTCAAGCAGGGTTCTGATGCAGACAATGCTGCCGTTAATGTACAGAACCGGGTATCTAAAGCCATGAGCCAGCTTCCGCAGGAAGTGGTGCAGGCCGGGATTTCTACCCAGAAAGTACAGAACAGCATGATTATGTTTATGGGTTTAACCAGCGATGACCCTAAGCAGTATGATGAGCTTTTCCTTCAGAACTATATGAAGATCAATATCATTCCGCAGATCCAGCGTATCCCGGGAGTAGCCCAGGCACAGGTATTCGGGACGAGGGATTACTCCATGAGGATCTGGCTGAAGCCGGACCGATTGGCTGCCAACAACTTGTCTCCTCAGGAAGTTCTTGCCGCGGTGAAAGACCACAATCTGGAAGCTGCACCGGGCCGCCTCGGGCAGGGAAGTAAAGAAACGTATGAATACATCCTTAAATACAAAGGAAAACTGAATAAAAACGAAGACTACGAAAATATCACCATTAAAGCAAATAATGACGGATCTTTCCTGAGACTGAAGGATGTGGCAAGGGTGGAATTCGGTTCCTATACTTATACTGCGGACAACAGAGTGGATGGGAAACCTGTGTCCGGCTTTGCTATTCTGCAGACGGCAGGATCCAATGCCAATGATATCCTGACTGAAATTGAAAAGCAGGTGGATCAGTTTTCTACCACATTGCCTAAAGGAGTAAAGCCAATCATCATGTATAACTCCAAAGATTTCCTGGATGCATCCATTCATCAGGTCGTGGAGACGCTGGTGATTGCCTTCATCCTGGTATTTATCGTGGTGTATATTTTCCTTCAGGATTTCAGGTCTACTTTAATCCCGGCGATTGCAGTTCCGGTAGCGATTATCGGTACCTTCTTCTTCCTCCAGCTGTTTGGTTTCAGCATCAATATGCTGACCCTGTTTGCTTTGGTTCTGGCGATTGGTATCGTGGTGGATGATGCCATTGTAGTGGTAGAGGCAGTCCATTCCAAAATGGAACATACCGGAATGGCGGTAGACCAGGCGACCACGCATTCGATGAGCGAAATTTCCGGGGCCATTATTTCCATCACCCTGGTGATGTGTGCTGTATTTATTCCCGTGGGATTCATGCAGGGCCCGGCAGGAGTCTTTTATCGTCAGTTTGCATTCACCCTGGTTATTGCAATTATGATTTCAGCGGTAAATGCTTTAACGCTAAGTCCTGCTTTATGCGCCCTGATTCTGAATGATCCTGAGCACGGTGATGAAGGCCATGGAAACAAAAAGGGTTTCGGAGCCAGATTTTTCAGGGCATTCAATACCAGCTTCAATAAGATGACCAATAAATACATCTACAGCCTTAAATTCCTGATCAAAAACAAATGGGTTGCTGTAGGAGGACTTGCCCTGATTACTTTAGCAAGTGTATTCCTGGTCAGGAAAGCACCTTCAGGGTTTATTCCTACCGAAGACCAGGGATTTGTATTGTATGCCGTCAATACGCCTCCCGGAAGTTCACTGGAAAGGACGCACAGGGCTACGGAACAGATCGACGCCATTGTAAAAGGGGAAAAGGCAACAAATCACCTGTGGGTTGCCGACGGCCTCAATTTTATCAGCAATGCCAATGCATCACCGTATTCTGCGGGTTTCATTAAACTTAAAGATTATGAGGACCGTGGCGAAATGAAAGATCCGGACCAGATTGCGGCTGCGCTGACCGGTAAGGTAGGCCAGGTAAAAGATGCCAGTGCCTTCTTCTTCAACTTCCCTACGGTTCAGGGATTCGGAAATGTTTCCGGCTTTGAGTTCATGCTTCAAGATAAAACGAACGGGTCTTTTGAACAGCTGGGCAAAACTACGCAGGCTTTCATCGGTGAACTGATGAAACGCCCGGAAATCGCATTTGCCTTTACCACATATGCTGCCGGGAACCCTCAGTATACCATTGATGTGGATGCGGATAAAGCCAACCAGCTGGGCGTGTCGGTAACGGAACTGATGCAGACGATGCAGATCTATTACGGAAGCAGCTTTGTATCAGACTTTAACCGGTTCGGAAAATATTACCGTGTCATGGCTCAGGCGGATATTCCCTACCGTACGGATGCCAATTCCCTGGAAGGCATCTATGTAAAAAATAACCTGGGCGAAATGGTACCGGTAAAGACCCTGGTAACCCTGAAAAGGACCTTCGGCCCGGAAACCGTTACCAGAAACAACCTGTTCAACGCAGTGACGATCAACGGAACCCCGAAACCCGGCTATAGTACCGGGGACGCCATTAAAGCTGTAGAAGAAGTAGCACAGCAGTCCCTGCCGAGAGGGTATGGTTATGAATGGACCGGTATTACACGTGAAGAAATCAAAACCGGAGGGCAGACTGCATTTGTATTCCTGCTGAGCATCCTGTTCGTCTATTTCCTGCTGGCGGCGCAGTATGAAAGCTATATCCTGCCATTTGCCGTAATTCTTACCGTTCCTACGGGAATCTTCGGAGTCTTTGCCTTTACAGGCTTAGCGGGGATTGATAATAATATTTATGTTCAGGTCGGCCTGATCATGCTTGTCGGATTACTGGCTAAAAATGCCATCCTGATCGTAGAATTTGCCGTTCAGAGGAGAAAGGCAGGAAAAACATTAATTGAATCTGCCTTACAGGCATCCAGGCTGCGTCTGAGACCGATCCTGATGACCTCATTCGCCTTTATTATCGGTATGCTTCCGCTGGTATGGACGCAGGGAGCTGCTGCCAAGGGAAATCACTCCATCGGAATCAGTACAGTAGGCGGAATGTTTACCGGAGTAGTCCTTGGGATCTTTATCATTCCTGTAATGTATGTGATCTTCCAGTATCTGCACGAGAAAATGCCGAGCATAAAAAAGAAAAAGCTTCAACGGCAGAAACTGCTGGCTGCAGCCCACTGAGACTGTTTATGACGACAGGAAAACTATGTGTAAAAATAGTAAACCGTCAATCATCGTCAGTATATTTCGGGATAAAACCATACTAAACTATGTAACATTATGAAAAAAGTAAAAAATATCATTATAACATTTGCAGTAGCATTGGGATCTGTTTCATGCGTGTCTAAACTGGCTTTTAAAGAGCCGGAGACTCATCTTCCTGAACAGTTCCAGTATACGGCTACGGCGGATACCGCAAGTATTGCCAACCTTCAGTGGAGAGAGTTTTTCAGTGATCCGGTCCTCCAGAAACTTATTGAAAAGGGCATCCAACACAACTACGACCTGCAGATTGCATTACAGCAAGTCGCTTCTTCACAGGAGCGGCTGATGCAGGCCAGATACCTTCAGTATCCGGATATCGGATTCGGTGTTGCTGCGCAGATTTCAAAGCCCTCAAAAAACAGTATGAACGGCCAGAGCCTGAACCTGTTCCTCGGTCAGAACCATGTGGAAGATTATAATGCAGCCTTCAACCTTTCCTGGGAAGCGGACATATGGGGGAAAATCAAAAACCAGCAGGAAGTATCCAGGATGCAGTACCTTCAGACCTATGAGGCGACCAAGGCTATCCAGACCCAAGTGGTTGCGGCCATTGCACAAGGTTATTACAATCTGCTGATGCTGGACAAACAGATGCAGATCGCGCAATCCAACCTGGAGCTGAGCCGTAATACGCTTTCCATCACAGAAAAAATGTGGCAGAGCGGTGATACAACTTCTCTGGGCGTTCAGCAGGCTACTGCCCAAAAGCAATCTACAGAGTTTCTGATTGCCCAGCTGGAACAGAATATTGCCATTCAAGAGAACGCACTGAGCATCCTGGTAGGTGAAAATCCGGGAAAAGTTAACAGGACGCTTGAAATGTCCGATACTTCCCTGCCCCAGCATATTTCTGCCGGGTTGCCTGCTGCAATGGTGAGCCGCCGTCCGGATGTCCGCCGCCAGGAACTGGCTGTCCTGGAATCCAATGCTATGGTAGGCATTGCCCAGGCCAATATGTACCCGGCACTGAGGATTACTGCGAACGGTGGGGTAAATTCCTTTAAATTTGACAACTGGTTCCAGATGCCGGCATCCCTGTTCGGTTCGGTACTGGGAGGGCTTACCCAGCCTGTGTTCCAGAAACGGCAGTTAAAAACGGACCTGAATGTCGCTAAAATCCAAAGGGAGAAAAATGTACTGGCCTTCCGGCAGTCGGTTTTAAATGCGGTAGGTGAAGTTTCTGATGCCCTGGTATCCAATGAAAGCCTGAAGATCCAGGAACAGAAAGCCTCTGAACAGGTGACTACCCTCAAAGATGGGATCAAAAGCGCCGAAATGCTTTACAAGGGCGGAATGGCCAATTACCTGGAGGTTATTACCGCACAGGGAAACTCCCTGCAGGCTGAGTTGAATCTGGCATCCGTAAAAAGACAGCGCCTGAGCAGCATTGTCGATCTCTATCGTGCCTTAGGCGGCGGATGGAAATAATGAACGCATCAAAACTATTAATTATATTGTTAGAAAGTGTGGCCTTCCGGGGCCGCATTTTTATTTTTAGAATACTATTTCAGTTGATTTCTGCCGTTGAATCCCAGATTAAGAATCTGTATTAATTTTCTGCTTTAATGATGATGTCATTTCATCAGGCTTTTGATATGCAGAATCAGGCTTTCAAAATCATTGGCCCTATATCCTAAAGGCAGGTAATAGATATCATCTGCTTTCCGGTACCAGGTTAGCTGGCGTTTGGCATACCTCCGGCTGTTCTTCTTAATCTCAGAAACAGCAAAATCCAGGTCCCATTCACCGTCAAAGTATTTAAAGAGTTCAGAATAGCCTACAGTATTCAATGCGGTCAGATTCCTGAAGTCTTCCAGCCCCTTTGCTTCTTCCAGCAGTCCGTTTTCCATCATGATATCCACTCTTTTGTTGATCCTCTCATATAATGCTTCCCTGGGAGCTTCAATACCGATCCGAATTACATTAAAATCCCTGGAACCCTGAGAAACGGAAATAAGATCAGAGTATTTCGTCTGGGTTTGCCAGATGACATCAATGGCCCGCAAAAGCCTCCTGTGGTTATGGATGTCTACCACTTCAAAATATACAGGATCCAGATCTTTCAGTATTTCCTGCAGTTTTATGATGCCCTCGTTTTCAAGAATAGCCTGGAGCTTTTTCTGGTTTTCATCATTAGCTTCAGGAAGGTCATTCAGCCCTTCCAGTACGGCTTTTTCATACATCATGCTGCCACCGACCAGGATAACGGTATCAAGAGAGAGAAAAAGTTCCTGAAGTTTCTGTACAGCATCATGCTCATACTGCCCGATGGAATAGTACTCCTGAATGGAAAGATTGCCTATAAAATGATGCACTGCCTGCGCTAATTCCTGCTCAGAAGGAGCTGCCGTACCGATTTTCATTTCCCTGAAAAACTGCCTGGAGTCACAGGAAACAATCTCAGTCCCGAAATATTTTGCCAGGTCAATTGCCAGCCTTGTTTTACCAATTCCCGTGGGGCCTACTACAGAAATCAAATTTTTCATCTGTTCACGTTCATTATTATATCTTCCAGATAGAATCTGTACAGATTTCACCGTGCTAATTTAAATGTTTATCTTTGTACAACAATAGAAAAGTATGATTTTATCCATGACCGGCTTTGGTAGAGCCGAAGGTGTTTTTGAAGGAAAAAAAATCTCCGTAGATATCAAATCCCTGAACAGCAAAAGCTTCGACCTGAATATTAAAGTTCCGTTACGCTATAAGGAAAAAGAGTTTGAAATCAGGAAAATCCTTAACGACCGTATCATCCGCGGGAAAGTAGACTGCTACGTTACCGTAGAGAACCTTCAGGAAACCACGGACGTAAAAATCAATAAAAACCTTATTGACTCTTATATTGCGGAACTGCGCACCGTTGCTTCAGACGGACCCGATTTCGAATACCTGAAAATGGCTGTACGTTTTCCCGATGCCATCACTTCAAGACCTGATGAACTTACTGAAGGTGAATGGGAAAATCTGGCCGCTATTGTTCATGGTGCAGTCAATAAATTTGAAGAGTTCCGGAAAGCGGAAGGCAAAATCCTTCATGAGGAGCTGGAAAGGAATTTACAGAATATCGACCGGTACCTTTCTGAGGTGGTTCCTTTTGAAGAAGAACGTATTAACAGCGTAAAAGAGCGGTACCAGAAGTCGCTTAAAGAATTCGAAAATGTGGACGAGACCCGTTTTTACCAGGAAATGGCTTACTTTACGGAAAAACTGGACATTTCCGAAGAAAAGGTACGTCTTGCACAGCATCTTAAATACTATCAGGAAGTAATGGATAACGAAGACTTTAACGGGAAAAAGCTGGGCTTCATTTCACAGGAAATCGGCAGGGAGATCAATACCCTGGGTTCCAAAGCCAATCATGCAGCCATCCAGAAACTGGTGGTGATGATGAAGGATGATCTTGAAAAAATTAAGGAGCAGACCCTGAATGTTTTATAAAATAAATATCAGGTCAAAAGTGAAAGTTCACATACATTAATCATCAATTCTCTCTTATCATTCATGAATAAGGTCATCATATTTTCAGCCCCCTCCGGAAGCGGTAAAACCACATTGGTCAAACATGCTCTGGAAACCATATCCGAACTCCAGTTTTCCATATCATGTACCACACGCCAGCCCAGGGGAAGCGAGGTACATGCAGTAGATTATCATTTTCTTTCGCCGGATGAATTCAGGCAGAAGATCGCAGAAGGTGCTTTTGTGGAATATGAGGAGGTATACACAGACAAGTATTACGGAACTCTGAAATCTGAAGTGGAAAAGATCTGGAACATGGGCAAAGTGGTTATTTTTGATGTAGATGTAAAGGGCGGGGTTTCCCTGAAAAAATATTTCGGAGAACAGGCCCTATCCATATTCATCAAGCCTCCGAGCATTGAAGAGCTTGAAAGACGGCTGATCTCCAGGGATACCGATGATGCGGAGACCATAAGGATCAGGATCGAAAAATCCGAAGAGGAAATGTCCTACGCTGATCAGTTTGACACGATTGTGATCAACGATGATCTGGAAAAGGCAAAAAAAGAAATAGAACTGTTAATAAGGAATTTTATAGCATAGTCAGAAAGCAAGCTTCAAAAAGAATTCGAGGGGCAAAATTTAACCTGGTAAAATACCATTTCTCAATTCAAATTGCTAACTTCTGATCAACAAAACATTAAGTGGATATGAGTACCGAAACATTAGAAAAAGCCAAATCTGCCATTCCTGTAAAGGGATTTTTAGATATAAAAGATTTTGTCATTCCGGAAGGAGACGAACTGGTCAAAGCTATTCTGGAACTTAAGAAGGAAAAGAACGCTGTGATCCTCGCCCATTATTATCAGCCGGGAGATATTCAGGATATCGCTGACTTCCTTGGCGATTCCTTACAGCTGGCCAGACAGGCCAAAGACACGGATGCCGACATGATTGTATTCTGTGGGGTCCATTTTATGGCCGAAGCCGCTAAAATCCTCAACCCCACCAAAAAAGTGGTGCTTCCCGATACCATGGCCGGATGTTCACTGGCAGACGGATGTTCGGGAGAAGGATTAAGGAAAATGCGTGAACAGTATCCGGATGCCCTGGTGGCCACTTACATCAACTGTAATGCGGAAACCAAGGCTGAGAGCGATATTATAGTAACCAGCTCCAACGCAGAAACTGTTATTGAAGCCCTGCCGAAGGATCGTCCGATCATTTTTGCCCCGGATAAAAACCTGGGTAGATACCTTTCCCAGAAAACCGGCCGTGACATGATCCTTTGGGACGGAAGCTGCATTGTTCACGAAGCATTTTCAATGGAAAGGATTGCAAAGCAGTTAGCAGACAACCCGGATGCCAAGCTGATTGCCCACCCGGAAAGTGAAGAAGCCGTATTAAAGCTGGCTCATTTCATCGGTTCCACCTCTGCCCTGCTGAATTATGTGGAAAAAGAAGACTGCCAGAAATTTATCATTGCTACTGAAGAAGGCATCCTTCACGAAATGAAAAAGCGCGCGCCGCATAAAACCTTGATTCCTGCGCTGGTATTTGACGAAAGCTGCAACTGCTCGGAATGTTTCTACATGAAACGCAATACGATGCAGAAGCTGTATCTGTGCATGAAATATGAGCTCCCTGAAATCATCATTGATGAAGAACTCAGGTTAAAAGCACTGAAACCGATTGAAGCTATGCTCGATCTTTCAAAAAGCATCAAGTAATTTTTTCATAACTTATCGAAGATATATTCTAAAAAGATAAATCATTCAAAAATAAAAATGGTCGGAATCAATTTCTGACCATTTTTTTATTCCAAAATAAAAGGCCGGAAGAGGTCTTCCGGCCATAGTTAGCTTAAGAGCTAATTTTTAAATATGAATCTGTTAAGTGAAATGTCTCTTAAAACTTATCCCAAAATAATTTGGTAGTGGCTTTATCACCACCTATCTTATCTCCGGCAGCTTTTACATTAGCCCCATTCAGTACATATTCCTGATCCGAATATGGCATTCTATAAGGAACAGAAGATAAATTGGATTTAGGAGGGTTTACCAGAACAGGATAATCAAGACGTCGTGTAAAATTCCAGCTTGCAAATCCTTTATTGAACATTGCAATCCAGGCCTGTACTCCGATAGACTGTTTCCAGTTTGCAGCGTTGTAAGGATTTGTGGCTAAATAAACTGTGGTATTGGCAGAACTTACTCCATTTTCTCTCATAGATTCAGTTACCGCTGCATTATAAAGATTCTGCGCTGTATCTCCTATAGAATATCCCCTTGCAGCAGCTTCAGCTTTTAAGAATGCTACTTCTGCATAGCTCAGTAGATTCGATGGTGCTGTAGCACTTCTAAAATAAGAACCCAATTGCGAAAAACCAGTATACGGATCGTTTATTTCCCCAAAAACACCTCCTTTATAAACACCTGATACTTTAGTAAACCAAACATCCAGCCTCGGATCCGAAAGAGAAGTCATCGTATTGATTGTTAGGGCACTTGGTAAAAAGTCATTTCTGCCGGATGCCACTAAATTATCAAAAACAGGGTTTGAAAATGTATTGCCGTCATAATTAAATTTGTATGCCTCAGCATCGGAAGAAATAACTCCGGCGGCTACAGCAGCTTCTACAGTAGTTTTTGATAATGAAGGATCAACATCTGCCAAATTCATTCCTAGCCTTAGCTTAATAGAATTAGCAAATTTTTTCCATTTAGTCATATTTCCGGAATATACCAGATCTCCAGAATAATTTCCGGAAACCGGCGCATAGCCGTTCACTCCTGATTTTATCTGCGCAACAGCAAGATCGATTCTCTTGATTAAGTCAAGGTAAATAGTTTTGGCATCATCGTATTTTGGCGTCAAATTTTCGTCAGGCTTAAATGTATCATAATAAGGAATATCGCCATAAGTATCCACCAGATTCTCCCAGATAAAAATTTCTTCAATTTCCAGAGTTGCCAGTTTATTGTTGCGCACGTTCTCGTCTGCTTCTACCTCATTTTTCAAATTAGTTTTTGCCTGCTTAATATTATTGAGACTGTATACATACATCCTGTTGAAATGATTACGCGGCTGGTTACGGGTCACTAAATTATACTGAGTTTCATCCGGATACTGAGTTTCTGACATTTGTTGTGTGAAGAACCTGTAATTGTTAAAATTCACACTTGGATTATCCATATAATAGGAAGATTGGTATAAGGCGGTGGCCAACAGATTTTCTGAGGGCAGAATCGATGGATGCTTAGGATCATCATTAAGCGAGGTTAAATCGCTTTGGCATGAACTTAATCCTAATCCAATACACAAAGAAACTAAACTTATTTTTATACTATTTTTCATTTTTATCAATTTAGAATTTAAATGTTACATTAACGCCAAGATCCCTCGTAGTAGGCATTGAACCGATAGACCACCCGTAAGAATTCAGTCCGCCACCTACTACTGCTTCAGGATCTGCATACGGTAGGTTTTTGTGAATAATCCATAAATTTCGTCCTACAAGTGAAATTTTGGCATCATAAATTTTAGTTCCGGCAAGTAAAGATTTAGGAAGGGTATATCCGATGCTCGCTTCCCTAAGTTTAACAAAGGAACCGTCATACACAAACTCACGAGAAGGCTGTGTCTTATACCCCATCGAGCTTCCGTTATCAAACTGGGATAAGGCAATATTATTAGGCGTGCCATCAGGAAGAACTCCCGGCAATACAACGTTATTATCTCTGTAATCTCCTATGGCTGTTTCTTTGTACAGACCAGAGGATAAACCATAATACATATCCGTAGAGAATATATCGCCTCCTTTACGTATGTCAATTAAGAAACTTAAAGAAAAGGCTTTATAGCTCAAACTGTTTCTAATACCACCGATCCAGTCAGGTGTAGTATTTCCGATAATCTGGTTTGGGTTCTGTAAATATTTACCTGTTTTTGGATTAATTACTTTTTCTCCATTGAGATAAGTATAATCAGCCCCAACCAATGTTCCCCAAGCTTCTCCTACTCTTGCATTTAAAGAAACGCCTCCCTGAAAAGTATTCAGTAAAAGGTTGGTAATTCCCGGATACAGGTCAACTACTTTATTTTCATTTTTAGACCAGTTGACATCAATATTCCAAGAGAAATCTTTTGATTTTAGTGGTACTAAACCTAACTGTACCTCATAACCGGTATTATCAATTCTACCTGCATTAATCACTTTTGCAGTAAATCCTGTTCCTGAAGAAACCGGAAGAGGAATAATCTGATCTATTGTCTTTGTTTTATAATAAGCAAAGTCAATTGTAACCCTGTCTTTCAAAAAATGAGCTTCAGTTCCTATTTCAAATTCCTTGGATCTCTGAGGCTTTAAATTGGGATTGGGCTGATTTAGAATTGAGTTATATATTCCTATTGTCGATAAAATTCCTGCAGATCTGTAATTATTGGCTAGCTGGTAAGGATCTGCCGTTCCCCCAACTTCTGCATAATTCGCTCTTAGTTTCCAGAAATTCATCCAGCTTTTAGTATTTAAGATTTCAGACATGATTACTGATCCCGTTACAGAAGGATAATTGTATACATTGTTTCCGGCAGGTAATGTTGAGCTTTGATCTACCCTCCATGTTCCGTCTATATAGAATTTTTTAAAGAAATCGAACGAAGCGGTAACGTACCCTGAATTTGTCTGAGTCGTAAATTGGTTTTCATCGGAGGCCAACGGTGCTTTTTTAGTATTCGACAATGCATAAATTCCGGCGATTACCAAGCCTCCTTCTGTGGAAGCATAGACAGAATTAAAATAATTTCTACGGATATTTCCACCCACGACTCCGGAAATATTAATATCATCAGTAATGTCAAACTTATAGTTTACCATTAAATCATAATTGGTTTCTGTCCTCAATACATCACGTCTTGCATATCCAGATGTAACGGCATTATTGGACTGCCCAAAAGCCTGAGGCAAGGAACCTACTGCAAGCCTGCTTTCAGCCAAAAGATTGGATCTGTCATAGGATACCTTGCCTGTAACTGAAATATTATTCACGATATCATATGTTGCCTGAGCATAAGTGAAATTTCTGAATCTGCTGTCTGAAGTATAATTTTGGTAGGCCTGAAAATAAGGATTGTTCCAATATGCAGGCAGTCCGTTAGTGGCAGATTTCCTATTCCAGACTACATTACCATAATTATTCGCAGCACTTGCAGCATCCGCTCCCACACTAGCAAAATATGCTCTTTCCAGTTCTTTTACATCAACATTGGTCTGCCACCACTGTCTGAAACCTGTTGTAATATTATTGGAATATCCTGTAATACTTCTTCCTTTGGTATCCTGTAAAGTCATAGTGGAATAAAAGGAGGTATGAAGTTTTGGGGTCAGATCATAATTAATTTTTAAAGAAAAATTATTCTTATTCAGATGGGAATTAGGCATTAAGCCATCCGACATCATGTTTTCATAGGTAAAGCTAATATTCTTACCCTTCTGCCCTTTTTCCAGGGTAACACTATTACTGAATGTAGATGGATTATCAAAAAACTTTATAGGTCCATTTTTAGCTGCTACCCAAGGGGTTGCCTTGTTATAGTTAGGCGAAGTAGGATCAAAAGAGTCCCATTGGTATACCAGTAAATTCGGATCAAATTTAGGACCCCAGGAGGCATCCGCACCAAAGTTGGCATTATTCAGTCCATCTGCTGCTTTTGTTCCGAATTTTTGAGAATAACCTGATCCATATCTGGTCTGGTATTCCGGAAAAGTGGATTTATCTATAAATCCGATCTGCATAGAAGAAGATAGAGTTACACCCCATGATCCATCATCTTTCCCTTTTCCATTCTTCGTTGTAATGACAATAACGCCATTTAATCCCCTTTCTCCGTACAAAGCTGATGCAGCAGCTCCTTTTAAAACGTTTATAGATTCTATATCTTCCTGATTAATATCAGACAGAGCGTTTCCATAGTCTATACTTTTTTCCTGGGTATACGTATTGTTTACAGGTGAACCATCAATAACAATTAAAGGATTTCCTCCTCCTAACGTTTTTATTCCTCTAATGAGTAAATTTGAAGATCCTCCAAAGTTATTGTTTGTTGTAACCGTAAGACCTGCTACTTTTCCTGATAATTGAGAAGCAATATTTCCGGTATTCGTAGTACCATCCGAAAGTACGCTTCCCTTAATTTCCTGTGAGGCATATCCCAAAGATTTTTTTTCTCTTTTGATGCCTAATGCAGTAATCACTACCCCTTCGATCTCTTTTGTCTTTACCGTGTCTTTCTTTTGCTGAGCTTTAGCAACAGCTAGGGATGAAGACATAACGAGTAATAGAACTCCAATTTTGAGTTTCTTCATATCTATTAAATTTGCTGTTACAAAATTGTAAAACTTTATTAAAACACACAAGAAAAATTAACAATAATTTAACTTTTTTAAATTAAAATTATCATAAATGTAATTATTTACCGAAATAAATGTTAATTAATTATTTTATAATGAAGAATTCATATTTTTATTGAGGTAAAATTAAAATAAATATATTTTATCTTTTTTATACTAAAAAATCAGATTTATTATGTATAAATATTTGATATTTAAAAAATTAAATCTATTTTTTTCAATAAATCTCATTTTACTTTAATATTTGCTTATTGATTAGCAGAACTTTGTTTATACAAAATAATAGTAAAAGGACTGATAAAGCCTATTTTTATTGTTTTATTTTTTACCTTTAATAACCCGATTCAATTTAAATCAGCAAAGCATAATAAATTCATAAGGATTTCCATTGCCATTTCAAAATAATTTGTAGATTTGCGTAAGCAAGTATGAATTTTTCAAGAAACATAACTGATATTTCTGCTCCGGATTTCTTTATCCCGGAAGTATCTTCTGTTTCCATTATTGCTACAACAACAATTACTACCCCATAACGGGGTACTTTTTCACATATCATCCACAGGCATGTACTCTTTTTTCTGAAGAGTAAAATTTCATTTTTCTATCATTTAAATCACACATCATGAAAGTTTTAAAATTTGGCGGAACTTCAGTCGCTAATGCTGAAAATATCGTAAAAGTCGGCCATATCATAAAAGAAGAATCCCTCAAAAACCAAATCGTCGTTGTTGTTTCGGCACTTCACGGAGTAACGGATCAGCTGATACAGGCAGCAGAATCAGCTTCCCAAAATGACGCAGATTACCTGAACATCATTAAAGGACTGGAAGAAAAGCATTTGAAACTTGTGAAAGAACTGATGCCGGTGCTCGAACAGAGTCCATGGCTGAGTTTCGTTAAAAAACAGTTCAATACCATTGAAGACCTGTGCAACGGAATCTATGCCTTGGGTGAATTTACCGGAAGGATCAAAGATAAAATCACTTCGTACGGGGAATTTCTTTCCTCCAACATTATCGCTGCCCGGCTCCAATCGGAAGGATTGGATGTTACCTGGATGAATGCTGCCGGATGTATCATCACCAACAGCAATTTTACCTATGCAAAAGTAGATTTTGATGCGACGGAACAAAACCTGAAAGATTTCTTTCATACACATCAGCATCAGGTTGTCATTGCTCCCGGATTTGTTGCCCGTGACGGAAAAGGCAATCCCACTACCTTGGGAAGAGGCGGTTCAGATTATACAGCCTCTATTATTGCTTCTGCCGCAGATGCGGAGGAACTTCAGATCTGGACCGATGTCAGCGGAATGATGACCGCTGATCCCAGGCTGGTTTCCACGGCAAAAACTATTTTCCGGATCTCATATGCAGAGGCCATGGAACTTTCCCATTTTGGGGCAAAAGTATTGTATCCGCCTACGCTCCAACCGGTCATGGCTAAAAACATCAGCCTCAGGATTAAAAATACTTTCGACCCGGAAGCAGCAGGAACGCTGATCGGCCATCATTTGGAAAAAACAGATGACGAAAAGCAGGAATTTGCCGTTGGCATTTCAAACATGAGCCGGATTGCACTGTTAACACTTGAAGGCAGCGGAATGATAGGAATTCCGGGAATTTCAGCCAAGCTGTTTCATTGCTTAAGCAATGAAAACATCAATGTCATCCTTATCACCCAGAGCTCATCAGAGCATTCCATTACCGTTGCCATCAGTGAACAAGATGCAGACAATTCACAACATGCGATTCACAATTCATTTAAAGATGACCTTCAGCTTAAAAGGGTGGAACCGTTAATGATCGAGACCGGACTTGCCATCGTAGCACTCGTTGGGGAAAATATGAAAAGCAGAAGTGGTGTGAGCGCAAAAATGTTCGGCTGCCTGGGTAATAACGGAATCAACATCAGGGCTATTGCACAAGGCTCGTCAGAGAAAAACATCAGTATTGTTATTGCGGAAGCAGATGTTAAAAAAGCACTCAATGTCATGCACGAAGAATTTTTTGAGTCTGTTATCAAACAGGTTCATCTGTATCTCTGCGGAACAGGAAATGTAGGAAAAAAACTGATCCGGCAGATGTATGCCCAGAATGAGTATCTGAAGGAAAACCTGCTCATGAACCTGAGGATTGCCGGAGTCTGCAACAGCCGAAAAATGCTCTTCTCGGAAAAAGGAATTTCCGAACATGAATTATCGCTGATGGATGAGAGCGGACAAGAAGCTTCTGCCGGAAAATTTGCCGCTGAAATTATTTCGCGTAACCTGAGGAATTCAGTATTCGTTGATGTTACGGCCAGTTCAGAAGTTCCTGAGATCTATGAAGAACTCCTGAAAAAAAGTGTGAATATTATAGCATGCAACAAAATTGCCGCATCCTCTTCCCTTGAGCATTACAGGCATTTGAAATTAACAGCGAGAAACCACAGCTGTAAATTCTTTTTTGAAACCAATGTGGGAGCAGGACTTCCGGTTATCGGCACCATCAATGACCTGATGAGAAGCGGAGACCAGATCCTTTCGATCCAGGCGGTATTAAGCGGCACACTGAATTTTGTTTTTAATCATTATGATGGCACGCGGACATTTTCTGAGATTGTAGCAGAGGCACAGGCAGAAGGCTATACAGAACCGGACCCGCGCCTGGACCTGGCTGGAACCGATGTAGCCAGGAAGATACTGATCCTGACCAGGGAAGCGGGATACGCATTGGAGTTTGATGATATTGAAAACGAAAGCTTCCTTCCTGAAGAATGCATGCATGGTAATGTAGAAGATTTTTACAGCGCACTATCCAAATATGAAGACCACTTTAAAATGTTGCTCGACAATGCTAAGAACAATGGGAAGATCTTAAAATACGTTGCTGAGTTCAGTAACGGAAAAGCTAAAGTTGGCTTGCAACACATTGCGCCTGAAAGCGATCTTTTCCACCTGTATGGAAAGGATAACATTGTCATCTTTAAAACCCTGAGGTATTCTGATCAGCCATTGGTAGTCAAAGGTGCAGGAGCTGGAGCAGATGTTACGGCCAGCGGTGTATTTGCAGATGTCGTACGCTCCGTTTAATACAAGAAAATATGAAAAAAGTGAGATTAAAAGTTCCTGCTACCATTGCCAATCTGGTGTGCGGATTTGATATCCTGGGAATGGCGATTGATGAACCCGCAGATGACATGGAAATAAGATGGCTGGAAACCCCTGAAATTATCATCAGGCATACGGATGCATTCGGATTACCGGAAGAGCCGGCTGAAAATGTAGCAGGTGTCGTCCTGCTTAAAATTATGGAGCATCTGCAACTGAAGCATGGATTTGAAGTGATCATCCATAAAAAAATAAAACCGGGAAGCGGGCTCGGCTCCAGCGCGGCAAGCGCCGCGGGAGCCGTGGTCGGGGCCAATCTGTTGCTGGGAAATATCCTGACGAAGGCAGAAATGGTATCCTACGCGATGTTCGGAGAGGAACTGGCATCAGGAGCCCGCCATGCCGACAATATTGCCCCCTGCATATATGGCGGGATCACTTTGGTAAAATCTTCTGACCCGGTGGATATTATTCCGTTGAATGCACCCGATTTATGGGTCACTGCCGTTCATCCGCAGGTTGAGGTAAAGACTTCGGATGCCCGGGAAATTCTAAAGAAAACCATTTTCCTGAAGGATGCCATTCAGCAATGGGGAAATATTGCCGGACTCGTAGCCGGAATTCAGAATCATGATCATGCCCTGATCGGAAGAAGCCTGAATGATGTGATCATTGAGCCGGTAAGAAGCATCCTGATCCCGAAGTTTGACGAGATCAAGCAGAAGAGCTTACATGCCGGAGCTCTGGGCGGGGGAATTTCCGGTTCCGGACCTTCCGTTTTCATGTTTTCAGAAGAAGAAAAAGTTTCCCATACTATAGCTGAGATCATGAAATCTGCTTACGACAGCATAGGCATTGAAAGCCTAGTGTATGTTTCCAGAGTAAATCCATCCGGAATCCGGATCATTAAAGATTAAAATAACATGATGAACTATTATAATTTAAAAGATAAAAAGGAGGTTGTCAATTTTAAAACTGCTCTGATCAGAAGTCAGGGAAATGAGAAAGGTTTATTCTTCCCTGAACATATTCCAAAGTTCAATCCGGAACTGATGGAAAACCTGGATCAGTTTTCAGATGCGGAAATTGCTTTTCAGTGCATGAAAGATTTTACGGGAGAAGAAATCCCTTCTGATGTCCTCCGGGAAATTATTTCAGAGACCATCAACTTTGAGATTCCATTACAGCAAATTAATGACCGGATGTATATCCTGGAGCTTTTCCACGGTCCAACCCTGGCATTTAAAGATGTGGGGGCACGGTTTATGAGCCGTTGCCTCTCCTATTTCCTGAACGGTAACCATAAGAAAGTGACTGTATTGGTGGCTACTTCCGGAGATACGGGAGGCGCAGTGGCGAATGGTTTTTTAAAGACCCCGGGTATTGAAGTGGTCATTTTGTATCCGAAAAACAGAGTCAGTAATGTCCAGGAACAGCAGCTGACAGCCCTTGGTGAAAATATTCATGCTTTGGAAGTTAACGGCAGTTTTGATGACTGCCAGTCCATGGTAAAACAGGCTTTCGCAGATGAAGAAATCAATGCACAGCTAATGCTGACCTCTGCCAATTCCATTAATGTAGCCAGATGGCTTCCTCAGCAGATCTATTATCTTCTGGCATTAAAACAGTGGCGAAAAACTCAAACGACAGATCCGGTGATCAGTGTTCCGAGTGGAAATTTCGGAAACCTCTGTGCAGGATTACTGGCTCACTTCAGGGGAATGCCCGCAGAACACTTTATCGCAGCCTGCAATGAAAATGATATCATTCCGCAGTATTTGAAAACTCAGGAACTGAAATTCAAAGATACCGTAGCCACTCTTTCCAATGCTATGGATGTAAGCCATCCGAGTAATTTTGTACGGATCCTGGAAATCTTTCACCATCGGTTTGACAATATAAAGAAAAAGATCTCCGGAAGTTCTGTCAATGATGAAAAGACGCTGCAAACGATTAGGGAGGTATATCAAAAATATCAATATGTACTTGAACCTCACAGTGCCGTAGCGTATACCGCGCTTAAAGAATACCTGGCAGAAAACCCGGGTAAAAAAGGACTGATTTTAGGGACGGCCCATCCTGTGAAATTTTCAGGTATCGTAGAAAAGGCAGTACATGCAAAAATTCCTTTGCCTGACAGTCTGGATGAACTCATGAAAAAAGAAAAGAAAAGCTTTGAGATAGACCCTGAATTTAAATCATTAAAAAAGTTTTTGCTGGGCAGAAGATGAAAACATAGTCTCAAAAATTAATGGTCCTTAAAATCTTTTAAACTGATTAATCTTACTGATAAAAAGAGTTAGTCTCACAACTCAATGATGTAGGTTGAGAATTGCCTGTATGAAGACCATTTTCCGATAGGAGGTAGAGAAGAATCATAAAAAAAGTCCGTTTACACTAGTTGTGAAACGGACTTTTTCATTTTTTATTGCTCAAAACAATCTGCACTTACCAAGACTTTGGATTTGCAGCATTCGGGCAAAGCATTGAAAGCCGCACAAGATTTAGGAAATCCTGGTCCGTATGGTCCTTCAGGACAAGCAAAGTTACAGGTAGCGCCTCCATTGATACTTTTCAGATCTAGTCTGTTTAATTTTTTTAAATTTTTCATACTGATTTATTTTTTTGGTTTACCTCCCAAATATAGTATTTTTGTATTTCACAAGCATACCTATGAGCAGAATATTTCTTGAAGATGTCAAAATATACGCCTACCACGGTGTTCTTCCGGAGGAAAACAGTGTTGGGACGTATTATATTATCAATGCAGAACTCCACACGGACCTGTGGAAAGCTTCGGAATCCGATGACCTGAATGATACGGTAAGCTATGCAGAAATCAACAGCATCATCCATGATGAGATGGCTATCCCTTCCAGGCTTCTTGAACATGTCGCCGGCAGGATTATCTACAGGATTCATGAAAAGTTTTCCCAGATCGACTATATTAAAATAAAAATTACCAAAACCAGCCCGCCGATGCAGGGAGAAATGAAGGGAGCATCCATAGAACTTGATAAGATGTTCAAACCGTAAATAAAGATGAAGATCTGTTTTAAAAATTCAGGATTTACGTTCACTGTACTTGCTTTTTTATTGGCTTTTCTATCAGTATCCGGACAAACAGGCCCGGACCGGCAGCTTGGCACCTACCAGTTTCCAAAGATTAAATCCGGGATTACCCTGCCTGTTACCATTCCGCTTGCCGGCATCAGCAATATGATCAATGCTTCGGTAAAAGACCTGATTTATGAAGATGATTCCTACACCGACAATCAGAATGACCAGTTCAAAGTAAAAGTCTGGAAAACCCGCCCGATACGGCTGGTAGGAGGAACAAACAATAATATCCTCATTGAAGTCCCGCTGAAAATATGGGCGGAAAAAGGCATCGGAACCCTGGGAATATATACGTATCAGAATACCACTTTTGAGACAGTCATGTCTTTCAATATGACCCTTCAGTTCAGGAACAACTGGACACTCGGGACCAAAACACAGCCTAATGGTTTCCGCTGGGTTGTGAAACCGGTACTGGACTATGGAAGAATCAAGATCCCGATCACATCATTGGTAGAAAAAAGCCTCAAGGAACAGCAGGAAAAATTCTGTGAAACCATCGACAGCCAGGTTGCCGGGCAGCTGAATCTCCAGCAGTACGTCATGATGGCCTGGAACGCTTTTTCGCAGCCATTCAATATTTCTGAGGAGTATCATACCTGGCTTAAGATAAGTCCCGTAAATGTTACCACCACACCATTGCAGTTTTTTGCCAATCAGATCAATACCAATATCGGAGTAACGGTTTATTCTGAAACCTTCACCGGGGAAAAACCTCAGTCAGCACCGTTGATCAGAACAGTGCCGGATTTTAATTCCACTTCTTCACTGGCTGACCGATTCCTGCTCCAGACCACCGCCAATATCCCTTATCCTTCTGCAACGGAAATGGCCCGCAACTTATTTCTGAATAAGGAATTTGATATCAGGGGATCATCGGTAAAAATCAAAAATGTACAGGTATACAATGCAGAAGACAGGGTGATGATAGAAGCGGAAACAGAAGGCTATATCAAAGGTAAAGTATTCATTTCCGGAATTCCCGTTTACGATCCCGATAAGCATAAAATCATTTTAACCGGAACCAAATTTAATCTCAGAACACCCAATATCCTCCAGAAAACAGCGACCCTGCTGTTCAAAGGGCAGATCATAAAAACCATTGAAAAAGAATACGGAATTCCTACCCAGGAAATGGAAACTACCGCCAGGAAAAGTATTGAGCAGGCTTTTAATACAGAATACTATAAAGGGATAAAGATGTCCGGGAAAGTCATAAACCTGCAGCCGGGAATCATCCTGCTAAGTCCTTCAGGCATGACCGCTATCATTGACATCAGTGCCTCCTTACAATTAACCATTAACGGAATATAAAACATTCAGCTATAACCATGAGAAAATATTTATTGATTGTCGACCGGAATAAAGCGTCGTTAGGAACACGTTTTATCAATAACCTTATTGATACGATTGTGTTAATGATCATCCATGTAATTTTAACCTTTATTTCCGGATTTCTGTATGGCTTTACCTCCATATGGTTCTTCTATTTCTATAACAATGGAGGCTTTTTATGGGATATCTTTATCGGGGCTATGGTAGCCTTCGTTTATTTTTTCCTTTGGGAATATTATACCCAGGGCATGACACCCGGAAAATATGTTACCGGAACCAGGGTAATCAGTGTTGACGGACAGAAACCTGACAGAAAACAAATTTTACAGAGAAGCCTGTACAGGGTGATTCCTTTTGAACCTCTTTCTTTTTTTGGACGGGAAGGGTGGCATGACAGCTTCAGCGATACGCGGGTTATTAACTGGTCAAATTATATCTCTGAAAGACAGGCAAAAGACGATATCAACCGCATTGGACAGAAAGAAATTGCATAGATTTTTTTGTTTATTAATAAATTTCGCTATATTTGCACACCTCAAAACGGTACTTTGGCCGAGTGGCTAGGCAGTGGTCTGCAACACCATCTACAGCGGTTCGAATCCGCTAGGTACCTCTTAAAACCTCTATTATCTGATTCAGATTATAGAGGTTTTTTAATTTTAAATCATTTTGATCAAATTCTAAACTTACCCATTAATATATTCAATAAACTCATATAGTTTAAAATCCAAAACGATTTTGTATCAGCATATCAATCCGAAATTTAAAGTGGATCATTTCATTAACCAACAACAGGAAATTATATATAATTTTTATAATAGAGAACCGAATAACCTCAACAGACTTAGTTACTAATTTTCACAGCAATTTTAATCATATTATTTTTTATTCTGCTTGCGGCTTTGGGATTGCAAGCAACTATTTCTTTTTTGTCTCGTTTTACAACATGAATTGAACATAAATCTATAAGCAACTGCAATACAATGTGCCGCCTCAAGAAGATTTAAAATTTTGAAAAGCTGTCATTTTATAATACCTCAACAGATAATCATAAATAATCATCTCGAATAATCTCTGATTAGAAATAAAAAGCCTGTTAATATGCATATGGAATATGCTTTGGAAAAAGTCTTGCACTGTCACTCCTAAAGAATTATTTTGATACTGATGAACAATATTTTTCAATTCAAAATCGCTTTCTTCAATATTGGAAATAATAGCGTTTCTCACCTCTAAAAATTGTTCTACCTGAAGAAATTCAAAATATTTAGGTTTAAATTCCCGATATTTTTTATCTAACTGGAAATTTAGTTTTTTGTCAGCATTAAATTCCTTTTTAAATCCTTTATTAAAATTTCCGATCCATTTGAGTTTTTGGTGAACAGTGAGGTTAATTTTATCCAGTATTTGATCGATCAGAAACAAACTCACGATAATCTTTTCTTCATCATTACAATGCAGAAATTGCAGGGTGAGCTTAGTATTTCTGTGAAACAATGTTTCTGTATCTTCCATAGTATTTTCTCCGTAACGTTCAATCTCCCTGTTGTAAGAATCTATTACAATATTTGAAATTTCTCCGCTTTCTACAAAATCCTGAAGAGAAGCGGCGATACTTTTTAGAACGTCATTATAATTTTCTGTACTTGTTAACAAAAACCTTACTCTCAAATGAGGTTTTGGATCATTATAACGAATGAAAAACCATTTGAAAATATAATTGCTATTCTCTAAAAATAACACTAGGCTTTCTATCAACTCTTTTAATATAAGATCAGCAGTTTTTACTCCAGTATAAATTTTAAGGTATAACCATTCGCTTCCCGGGTTGAATTTTCTTTTCATCATTACTTAGTGTATTTATTTTACTTTATATAGAGGAAAAACAAATTCACGCTTATAATCATCATTTTCATTGGATAAAAATTCTTCAATAATAACCATCTTTTCTTTTTTTACTGTTTGTAAAAAAATAGATACCATATCATAATTCTCCAGATTAACAAGTAAGGTATTATCGGATTTCACCAATTGAATCCATACAGGAATCTTTCTTTTCAGTCGCCAGCCTCTGAGTTCTGAAATTAATTGATCCTTATATAGATGCTTTTCAGAAAAAAAATCAACGTCTTTTTCTGCTATATTCCACTGCGCTTTTGATAAGATTATATTATTATATTCTACTCTCGGAAGAAATTTATATATACTTTCAAGCCCGCCCCAATTGAAATACAATCCGGATCTGATATCCTGAAACTGGAGATCTGCCAAAAAATGATAAATGGGTAAAGTATTTTTAGAGTAATTATGAGCATTAGTGAGATATGGTTTGATTTCCTTATTTAACTTCCCTGACCGTAAAACAATTCTATTATTTTTCACGGAAATAAAAAGATCCTTTACAGATATCTGACGATCGGTCGATAAAACAGATTGTGCAAGAAATGGTATTTCATATTTCCTTAAAGTTGGTCTTCTTGCAATATTTCCTATTCTTGCTTCCGGCAGGTGAATAATTTCGGCAAGAATACAGTCTTTATAAAATGCTTCTTCTATATCTACTATTACTTGTGTCAAATCTTTGACCTTTGATGCTTCTGAGCAGAATCTTCCTAAAAGATTGGCACCACTTTTTCCTGTACTACCATTTAGTATTATTTTTTCCTGATCATCATCTGAAATAATCTCAGCCATAAAAGAAATTGTTTCAGGAAGATCGTTCCAGTCCTCGTCATTAATGTCTTTAAAATCTTCATCTGAAAGTTCAATTGTATACTGCTTCTCTAATGATGCTTCCTGCAATTTTTCATTTAGAATACGATGGACAGAACCAAGTGTAAGATGTAAATTCTGTTCATTTCTTAAACTTTTAATTTCCAGATCCTCCAAATAAGGATGAATCCCTTCTGCTAAATTATTTTGATGATAGCCTACTCCTATTTCATTATCAAGAGCATACAATAAAGAAACCTCCTGATTTTCAAATCTTTCATAGAATTCTTTTTTAAATTTACTAAGCTGAATTTCTTTCTGTGCTAAAGTTATTTTATTTAAAAAGCATATTCCTTTCTTTAATTGTTTTTTCCAATCCGTAGATAATTTGAATTCGGCTGTCTGATAAAGATCTGTTTGAAACAAATATTTTTGTTCATAATCTACTTTAAATGTTCGGATAAGTTCTTCAATTTCTGTGTAAAAAGAGATAGAATTTCCTATAGTATGATCAAGTTCTTCAAGTTTTTTCTTAATTAAAACGAAAATTCCGGCTTCGCATCCAGCATTTATTTTATTCAAAACTGAAAGGATTACATCAAAAAAATCTGCTCCGGATACATTAGGTTCTAACTCACTTATAAGAACCTGATTATTAATCAACTCCTCAATAAATTCTTCAGCTTCTTCTTTTGTTATTTCATTATTGACCAGTATCCGTGTAATTTGCTGTATTGTTTTACCAGCCTGGGAAAAGTTCAGTACCTGTTGCAATTCTTCTGAAAGTGGTGCAGATGAAATGATGTATTCTCTTCTACCCATTGTATACTGATACTCTATATACCGGATTTTGTTGCCAACTTTATAAATACTATTATTAGGATAAAATGAAAGCATGTTCCTAATCTGCGGACTTCTCTCAAGATGCTGAGCAAGAGAAACAAGAAAATGCATATCCAGCTTGGTATCACGTATAAGGTCAATTACCAATTCTCTATTGTTAACATTCCTGATAGGTACTGATTTTTTTGAAATAAACTTTCCTAATCCTACTCCGGAAAATAAGCCGAATGGTGTACACCGTGTGCTCATCCGGCTGTAATATTTTAATATTGTGTTTTTTAATCTTTCAAAATCTTTTGATCCAATTTGTTTTTCTGAATTAAGCCATTTTTTTACTTCACCATAGAGATTGGGTGAAGCTAGATAAATAGCTTCTTGAAATATGGGATTGGAACAAATTTCTCTTAGTCTGCTTCCTGAAATTTCTTGTTTACTAAAAATTTCCTGAAAATCTTTGCGTGAAAATACAGGAGTACGGACTATGAACTCCTCAAAAAATTGATAGGGAAAATAAGACATGCTAATTTTGCATTACAGGAATTTCTATATAACTGTCATTATACCATTTTACTTCCAAGGGTTCTTTGGCATCTGCAATGGTCTCTTCGCTTACATCTTTGCCTGTACCGTAGTTAATCTGTACATCTGCACTTTTTCTAATGCCTAAAGCCACAATAAGTTTACTGCCTTTTTCTACTTTTCTGCTGGTGAAAAAAGTATTTTTTATTGGAATATTTTCTACAACGTTAGGCCGTAATAAATTTCTTTTGGTATTGTCTTTTGCATAGCTTGCTCGTGCAAAATATTCATGTGATAGTTTAAGATACTGACCGGAAGATAATTTTTCATAAACTGTTAAAATAACATCCATATCTTTTTTATTAATAGATACCTTTAAATTCCCTGTAAAACTGCCGTTTATTTCAAAAGATTTTTCAAAAACATTACTTTCAAAAATTAGTCTGTCTTTTAAATATTCCGGAGATAATTTATTATCTAGGATTTTTTCATCACTAAAACTTTGTAAGGTATCTTTTCGCTCTAAAAAATTAACTGTTTGAGAAATATAACCTAGCTTAGGTTCTATTTCTTCCAGTTTTGTTTTATTTAAAAATAATTTTAATTTTCCGTTACTTATTTTATTAATTTTCGGAGCACTTTTCCATTCATTAGAGCCCATAACCTGATAATTTACTTTATCCTTTAAAAATTCCGGCTTTTTCTTTCCCTCCAAAATATAATCAAACCATTGAAAAGAAATTTCTTCTATGTTAATTTTCGCAATAGAATCAATTTTATAACCATTATATTCTTCATCTACTGCTGATATTACCCCACTATGTCCATAAGGACCAATTACTAAATAATGGTTTGCATTTTTGTTGTTTTTGTGATGTTCGTTATAATAGTACATCGCTCCCCTTTGATCAGCATCATAATAACCCGTAAGCGTTAAAACAGGAATATTAATTTTTGCAAAATCCTTCTTATCGGGCATTTTCGACCTCCAATATTTATCAAAAGAGGGATGTTTTAACCATTTTTGGAAAATAAAATTAGTCTTTCCATATATACTGTCTAATTTATTAAATGCAGTTCCATTTTTATAATAGGAATTGTACACAGAAAGCCATTTTTTTTCATCGTTGAAAATTTCGTAATCTGTTTCTTTATCGACATAACTTAGCCAACGTAGCATATAAGGACTAAAACAATTATTATACATGGGAAAGTCAATTCCGAAGCCTACTGACGCTGAAGGAATTATTGTTTTTAAAGCAGGGTGAAGATTTTTTGCAGCAGCCCATTGGCTAAAACCATCATAGCTTCCTCCAATCATTCCAACTTTCCCATTGCTCCATGGTTGTTTTATAATCCAATCAATTACATCATTTACATCTTCTATTTCAAATTCAAATGGTGTAATTTGATCATGACTTAAGTAAACTCCTCTACTGTAGGCATTTACTATTGCATATCCTCTCAAAGAGTTGAGTCTCTCATTATTGTTCAACCTCCCCCTATTATAAATACTAAAATTTAGTATTGCGGGAACTTTACTTTCTCCTTTCTTATACTTTAAAAATCCTAAAGAAATCTCATTTCCACTTTTTGTTTTTATAATGACACTATCATTTATTGTGTATTCTTCACGATCTACTTTTTTTATCAGAGGAAGTGCAATATGATTGGTCTCTTTTGCAATAATGTAAGAAATATAATAACGACATAGTTTAATTGCATTGGACTCTGAAATACTATCATTTACAATATCCGTCTTTATAAATTTAAGGATATCAGTTCTTAATGTCTCTTGTGTATATTTGAAAAATTCACCTAAATAGATTTTAGACCGATCTGATATAGAGTTTATTTTTTCATTAAATATATTTTCAAATTTATCTCTATAAGGTCTTTTTTCAGAATCTAATTTAGATAAGGCATATAATTCATACTGGATCCCTATGATCTCTTGATAATCCAAACCTTTGTACTTAGGAAAGTTTCTTAATTCATTTAAATAAAATAATCCTTTTTTATAATCTTCGTTGAGGATATAAAGCCGAAATATATTATCATTAAATTTAATTTTATCACTGTTTTTATAGGTTCTTAGGATGTCATCATTTAGCCTTTTTATATTATCATCAAAAGAACGGTCCTCTGTATTCCCAGGAAATTTAAAATAATAATTTTGTGATTGAAAATTTAATGAAAATAACACTAAAACTAATAGTGTTATTTTCATTAATAAAAAATTAATCTGAGTTTTCATAGTATTAGGTCAGACTATCAGATTAAGGAGCCACTGTTGTTCCATCATCAAGACCGGTTCCTTTTGTTTTACAATTTTTACTTGTAGTATCTCCATTCGTTCCACCGTCATTTCCATCGCCCCCTCTTATCAGATTTAACTTAGTTAATTGTAATTTTTTTAAAGATAATTTTTTTCCAATGTTAGTCTCTTTTTTCATTTTGATCTATATTTCTTAGTATTTAATGACAGAGCAAAGTAAATCTTTTTATTCTGGTCAACAAAAATTCATATCTCGAAATTGGTAAATTCCGTGCCTAAATCTATTTTAATATATTATTTTTCAGGCATTTACCTCCGCCTTGTCTTGCAATAATTTTATATAATAAGAAGGCAAAGTGCCAGTTATTTTTTTGAAAGCATTGGAAAAAGATTCTGAATTGTTATACCCTATTTCATCGGCTATTGCTGCTATCGTATATTTTCTTAGCCTTTCGTTATTATTCAATTCTTCTACGATATAAGTGATACGTAACTCATTTAAATATTGCGAAAAATTTTTTCTTTTAAGCTCATTTACCGACTTTGAAAGGTAATCCCGATTTGTTCCCAAATCTTTTGCTAAACCATCAACTGTAATATTTTTTTGTAAAAATTTTCTATTACTTTCAAAATATTCCAATTTTGCTTTTATATCTTGTAATTTCTTGTCAGGAATAATACTTTTAACTTTTTCCTCTTTAAAAATATTTTCTTCTATAAATTCCTGATTTACGACAGGCAAAACTATCGATATATCCTTTGATTTTTCTAGTAATAGTTCTGCCTGTTTTTTATATTCTTTTATTTTCTTTCTATTTTTTATATATACATACGCTAAAATAGAAATAACTAAAAATCCGATTCCTAAGCACCAATACAACAAAGAATTCTTATTACTTAATTCATTGATCAATTTTTCTTTCTTCTCCAATAATATAGGAGTATCATATTTCTTGTAAATTTCTTTTGAAAGATATTGTTTACTATTATTGATGATACTATCTGCATAAAACAATTTGTCAATATACTTAAGTTGTTTTTCTTTATCGCCTGTTTTTTTATAGTAATCTACTAAGACTTCATATCCGTCACGTGTGATGGGATAAAAGTCTTTTGACAGTACTAAAACCGAATCTGCTTTAATAAAATATTTTACGGCAATTTCCTCCTTATGAATATCGTAATTGATTTTCCCCAAAAAATAATAAGTGATCGCCAGATTTCCATAATCACTATTTTTGATAAAACTTTTTTCTGCTTTTAAGTGACTATCAGATGCTTTTTTATAGTTTTTTAAATAGTAATTGGCAATTCCTGTAGCAGAGATAAAATAAGGATAATGGGTATAATCTTTGAAATTATTACATTCTTTGATTCCAAGATTAATATAAATTTGAGCATTTTTGTATTGCTTATTTTTACTATAGCAGTTTGCTACAGAAAATATAGAGCCAATATAACTTTTAATATCCTTGTCCTTTGTATTTACTTTCTGTTTCTGGTAGTTATAATATTCTAAAAAGAGAGGAAGCGCTTCTTCATTCTCTTCAGTAGCTGTTTTTAAAATACCTAAAAGCTTTTTAATGTAATAAAATTGATCCGGATTTTTGTTTTTAGACATTTTTTGTGCATCAATATAATAGTTTAATGCATCACTATACTTCCAATCATAATTAAATAAAATGCCTTTTATAATGTATGCTTTTGCAGGATATTCTTTTGTATCTACATTTCTAGTTATCTTGATTAATGTATCTGCATAAGGATGTCCATTTTCAGATTTCAATCCTTTTATATGTGCTATTTTATAATATCCGTCAAATATAAGATCATTATTATTCTCCTTCTTTCCTTTACTTAGAATTGTATTTGCATATAATTCTGCCTTGCTGTTGTCTATTCTAAACACCTTGTCATAAGACTTCTTTAACTGATCGAAATTTTTGTTTTTCAGAGAATCAGGAATATGAAAGCCTTTTGTACTTTGGGAAAAATACAAACTTTGCAAAAAGGATAATAAAAAAGTAAGATATAATTTCTGCATAATTAGAGATGCAAAATTACAAATTTTCAAACTTAAAATCATAAAAAATAAAACTATGTTAAATATTGATTTTCAGAATTTTGAATATCAGAATTGATCAATTTCGAATTATCATCGTTCGAAATTGATCAATTTAGAGATACCTTATTTGTAAAATTTATTGAATCATTACATCTTTGCTTCAGGTAAAAACACAAATGTTTGTTTTTGTTGTGCGCACTTCAAAATTTACCACAGATCCCATGTCAGAGTTTATATGACAAAAATTAATTAAAACATTTAAAATTAAAATTTATGAAAAAAGTATTTAAAGCTGCATGTTTATCTCTAGTTTTTGCTTCAAGCATTGTTTTTTCTCAAAGTATTGGAGAAATGCACAATAATGTATTAGGAACTTATTATTCAGAGTATGGCTATGATGCCCTAAAAAAAAATGATGATGTCTCATTACTAACTGAACGTATTTTTAATATATACCAAAAAAATTATCCTCGTCAAATCGGAAATGTTACTATTGATCAAGTTAAAGCATCTACCGTCGACTTTTTTAATGGTAATCAATTAGCTGGCTTCTCATATTTACCAAAAGTGCATACCACAATGGATAATTTTGTCAAAAACGGTAAAATTTCGCAGAATTACAGTAATTTTATTCTTGACATAGTAGATAATAATTATGATTTAGCTACCTGTAACTCTAAAATTGAAGAGTATAAAAAAAATCACAAAATGAGCACAGACGAAACATCAATGTTAGCTGATTTTGAGGATGTTTTACAATATAGTAGTCGTTTCTGGGAAGCTCAGGACTCCAGTACCAATACTAATGTTGCTGCGAAATATAAATGTAAGCCATCTCACCAAAGGATGATTGGTGATGCTTGGGGAGCTTTTATGGGAGCTGCATTAGGAGGATTCGCTAAATTTTCATCAGTTATTATTTCAAGTGCTATTCAGCATGGACAAGATTCTGTTGGAGGCGGCTGTTGGTAATTAATAAAATAAAAATCATGAACAAATTAATTAAATTTCTTGATCAGTTTGACTATACTTATGAAATTATAGGAAATAGTATTTTTGTTTCTGTTGATAGAACTTTTAAAGTAGAAATTAAGTTTAATTCAAATTCAACAATAATTTCACATAAAAAAAAAAGTTGGACAATGCTCGGAGGTTTCAATAATATCAGATTCGAAATAACCCTGATTTTTAATTCTATTTTTTTGGCAGTGTTCTTTTTATTGCTATTATTTGAAGTAGAATTTATATCGTATGAAATAAAGATGATCATAATGTTTCTGAATATTATTTTTTATTCATGGTTCTTCTATTATCTAATCAAATTTGAAGTTTTTAAAAGTAAAGTTGAAGAAATTCTATTTGAAAACATCTAGTATTTTATCTTTTAATTTTTCAATTTCTAATTTAAGTCACTTAAAAATAGCTTAATAATTTAAGATGAAATTAAGACTTTAAGAAATTTGATCGTGAAAATATGAAATTAAAACTTCTCCTTTTCTCCATCATCCTATTTTCATTAAATTTAAAATCTCAAACCACCATGTCTGGTTTAGACAAAGGCTTAGCAATTGGAAATATACTGGTACAAGGCTATATCGCATTAAAAGGCAACGGCAAAAAACCTGTAGATCCAAATGCAAAAACGGTAGACAGTTTCTGTTTTAAGAATAAAATGGATGAGAAGATTACCATAAAGTTCAATGGGAAAATAGAAGATGAGGAAATAAAAAAAGAGTTCGTCATCCAAAAAGACGAAAAAGAGTGTACGTACAATTTGCCAAAAGGAATTTATACTTATGAAGTATTACTTTCCAGTAAAGATGTTTATCAAAAAGGCGAATATAAAGTTTCTGAGGAAACTTTAATGACAATAAATCATTAATTTTATTTTGTTAAACCGCTTTCTTTGAGAGCGGTTTTTAATATTGGATACACAGATCATAAATGTATGAGACATTATTTATATTTTCTTATAATAAATCTAATACTAATAGCAATAATCCCTTATGGAATCAACATCTACTGCATAATCTAAATTTCAGATTATAGAGGTTTTCATTTATAAGGCAGTTGCGAAGGCAAAGAATCCAAAAAATATTCCCGGGCTATTGGCCACAACAATCGGCCAGTCCTTTTTAGGCTTTTTAATAAGTCCGTAAATTACCCATAGACTACAGTTGATTCCGGCTACCAACGGCTGAAGCCAGTCTCCTTTATCTCCGCTCAGGTTACCGCTAATTTGCGGAATATAGGAAAAGTACATTGCCATTGCCGTTACGGTAGCTATCCAGCCCAGAATCTGCATTAATTTTTCATTCATGATGCTTTTGTTTAAGCGACATTACGTGAAATTATTATGCCAAGGAAAAAGGATCTTAAATAACGAATACATTTCTAAAGAAATTATGATAATCTATCCTAATAATTTAAGGAAAAGTATCATATCATTGATGCAATCGAAGAAAGTGAGGTGCTTACCGATGTTTCTTTGTGAATGATAATAACACTGTTTTTCAGCAATAAGGCCGGAAACATCATGGAAATGTCTCCCTTATCATAAAATACCCCTCTGATGTTCATATCATCAATAAGAGCCTCTGTAATTTCATTATGGATTTTTTTGAAAGTTTCTTCATCCTCAAATTCCAGGGTAAACTTTTCTGCCGGTGCTTTAATTTCAATTTTCATATTCCGATGTCTTTAATGGTTTAAAAATAATCAGGTATTACGTGAGATGTATAACACAAATAATACCATAGGGTTAAACCAGCTCCGTTAAAAAACAAAATCCCCGGATATCTCCGGGGATCAAAAACTAATAACCATGAAAACTCAATTAAACATGAGAATCGGAGGCAAAGATATTAATTATTTCCTTTGTGAAACAGCCCCTGAAAGGTTTTATGAATTTTTTATGATTATGATTCCCCGAGTCTTAAGAAAATAATAAAATTTAGCCTCCACAGACGATATTTCTGGCACAACTTCTGATATAAATAAGCTACACGCCTAAAATCATGAATTATGAATATGAAAATTAAAGTCGCATACTGTACCCAGTGTCAGGGATATTCATCAGCAACTCCTGTAGAAAAAAAACATATCATTCATCCAGATATTATCGATCATTTCTTTTATCATGGAGAGCCATGGTTCACATTGGATCATGATACATTTGAGGCCGTTAAGAATCTGGAAAATACAGAGGAAAGGGTAATCACGCTTCAGGAACATATGGAAAATGATCATTTATATTGCCGGTGTCAGAAAGACACAGTCCATCTTCAGCAGGCGTATGCTACGGAAGAATATACAGGTGCTGATTCTGTTTCCTGGTACGACCATCAGAGAACCGATGCCGACTATTATTTTACAGATCTTTATCATACTTACAATACCTTTCACGGTATTGCTCCCAAAAGAAATAACATGAGGCATCCGGGTCAAATGTCCCGGAACCTGAGAAAAGTTAAATAGTTATTTAACAAAAAGATGTCTCTGTCTCTATTAAAAAGTTAAAACCTCAGCAAAACTGAGGTTTTAGTTTTTTGGGATATAAGACAATATATTTGATTATTTTCTTTATTAATTATGCGCTTTTAACAGCCGGGAAACGCAGGAAAAAAGTAGTCCCTTGATTCTCCACACTTTCAAAATCTACGTTTCCGCTGAGTTTTCTCATAATATTCTTTACAATAGAAAGTCCGACCCCGCTGCCGAGAAAAGATCGCGCATTGCCCATTCTCTGGAAAACTTTGAATACTTCATCTTTCGACTGATAAGGAATTCCAATCCCGTTATCTGATATGGTATAAAGAATGTAATTCCCGTCGTAAGATGAATCTACGATGATCTCCGCACTTTCTTTTTGTGAAGAATATTTAACGGCATTCGTAATGATATTCTGAAATACCTGGGTGATCAGGCTTTTTTCTCCGGTAACCGGATAAATATTACGTACGGTTATTGCTGCATTTTCATTGTATGAGAGTTTAGCATCCGTACATACTTTTTCTATGATCCCTGTGGGATCTATATTTTCGAATATATACTCCGAATATTTCAGCCTGCTCAGCCTCAGCACATTGGACATCATTCCGGACATATTATCAATTTCACTCAGAACATTCTGTATTTTTTTGATATTGTATTCATCCGTATTGTGCCTGGCCATCATCTGCACATTCAGCTTCATTACCGTAAGCGGTGTAGCCAGATCATGCGAAATGGTATGGGAATAACTGTCCAGTTCATCATTAATTCGGTTCAGTTCTTCATTAATCTTGGTCAGTTCATCATTCATTCTGCTGATGTTGTGAAGCTGTTCCTGCATGGTATGATTAACGAGATCCCTGATTTTATTGATCCTCAGCCTGTCTTTACTAGACCAGTAATGGGATTTATCTGATATTTCTTCATAAAATACCTGAAAAGATTTCCTCGGTGAATACACCAGTTTCTGTTCATTATAGAAATTTAAAGTTTCAATCTCTTTTTTATCTTTTCCGGCCCAGGAGATATGGTCTTTGAATTCCTGCCTGAACCATATTAGGAGATGACCATTCTGCTTATTGATAAAAGCCAGGGACACACCGCAACAGTTTTTATCTAAGCCCAAAGAGGCATGGTATTTCTTGTAGAATGAATCGTCAAAATACGTTTTATCTTCGATATTCTGTACTGCCCACTGATAAATTCTGAGAATGATATTTTCATTAGGCACTTTACCGTAGGCCTTTACTGTATTATCTGCAATAACGGCAAATCCGTCAGTTTCGGAAACGTTCCTTATATTTTCTACATTATTGATCAGCGAATCCTTGATGGTTGTGAATTTTAAAAGCTCTTTCTTAAGATCATAGCATACTTTATTCAATACAGTTTCATACCGGGATGTTTTTTTAGCCTGATAGGACGAGTAAGCATTGGAAGCAATGAATGTGGCAATTTCCGCCAGAATCCTGTTATCCAGATCAATATGTTTCGGCTGTGTACTATGACAGGTAACCAATCCCCATAATTCATCATCAATAATAATAGAAACGCTGAAACTCGAAGAAATCCCTCCGTTCTTAAGGTATTCGATATGAATCGGAGAGATGGCCCTGATCCCGGAATAGGTAAGGTCCACTGTTTTTACCTGGCTGATTATTTTCACCGGTAATGCATTGATATCGCTGAGGATTCTTTTATGGTTTTTCAGGTATAAAGCTCTCGCCTGTTGAGGGATATCACTTTCAGGATAGTGCAGATGCATGTAGCTCTCCATGGTGGCAAGCTTTTCTTCTGCCACTACTTTTCCGCTGCCGTCACTGTTGAATTTGTATACCATTACCCTATCATAACCGGTAATCTGACAGATATTTTTTACGAGTGCTTTCCAGATATCCTTACCTTTCTTAAGAGAAGGCAGGTTTTTAATCCCTTTCAGAAGTGAACTATTGGACAGACCACCCAGGAGGCATTTTTCAAGCTCTATGAACAGGGTATCCTTATGTTTATAAACGCTGATATGGTATTCTTTACCGTTAATTTCGATCTTATCGCTGTTTTTAATATCTTCTTTGCTGTTGCGATCCGCATCATGAAACTGCGGACTGTTTATAATAGAGGAAAAACATTCTAAGTCATAAATATTCTTCTGTAAAACGCTTTCTTCCAACGGAAAAAGATCCGCTATATTTTCACTGTAAAAATCAATATTCTTGCTTTCTGTATTAATTCCGATCAGGTAACCGAAATCCTGTACAAATCCTGGGTTATAGATTTCTATTTCATTGCAATTGGTAATATTCATTATAATAAATGAGTGTTAAATCTTTTTAACCCAGTCCATATATAGACAATATTATGAGCTATTTACAGGAGTTAAAATTTGTGTAAAAATAAGCTAATAATCTTATGAAAAAAAATAAATATTATTAACTTTCATAACGGTTCATTAGCATATTTTTTTTTAAGCTAAATTAAATATGAATCTCTTCAATTTTTAAGATAGGTTATATTGATCTCAATTATGCACTAATGGAAAATAAACAACAAGACAGGCATATATTTTGGTTAATAATTATAACTAAAATTACAGTCTATGAAATATAATGAAGCGGTAGCGCACAAAAAAGAATCCATAGAAAATGCGCATGAATCCATAGTGAGAGATTATCATATCATCATTGTCCCGGCAAATACAGATGAGAGCCAGAAATACATTGAAGATTTCTGCAAAGACCCTGAAGCTTATGATGATGCAAGTTGTAAGAAATACTGCACCGATGATGATTATGAAGTGGTAAGCTTCAGAAAAGAACAGGAAGCATCAGAATAGCCAATCAGATATAAATTAATTTCTGGATTTAACCAATTCAAAAGAATATTTTATACCATCAAAAAATAATCCCCGACGTTAGCGGGGATAAAAAATGATAGGGATCCTTATAACAGGATGTCATTATATTAAAGTATCTGGTGTGACCTGAAGTTAGCAAACATCATGCCTTATAAGAGCTAAGATGACGGATTAAACAGCGTTAACCATCGTTGAAAAATATAACAACCATAAATACAAACACATGCCACAAAGAATTTTCACGAAAGATGATTTCGTAAACAATAGCAATAACGAATATGAGATTGAATACCATATTGGTGAAGTAGGAATTGGTGCCAATCTTATTGTAGAGAAAAGAGATGAGAACGGAGAATATGAAGTGATACAGCCTGAAATGACCAGAGTTGATGATAGCATGTTTATCCGTTGGAGTGAACCTTTTGAAGGGAGGCTGATTTATGAGGATTGATGATCCTGCAAATACTATTTTTCCGGCACCTTTATACGATAAACTTCCCGTTTTTACGGGAAGTTTTGTGTTAAGAAAATAAAGATGAAAATATAAATGGATTGATTCTATATCAAAGTTATTAAATCCATTATTTTAGAGATATGACTCAAATCATATTCATTCATAATATCGGTAAATGTATCATGATATAAATCGTAAGCTTTAAATGAGCACAAACACTGCTGTAATGGTACAAAAAAAGGATCTTCATAAAGAAGACCCCAAAAACACAAATGATGAAAAAAAAATTTTTTATACAGAAGTAAATTATCTATTTATCTATCAATTAATTCTATAACAAAGATAATAAAGAGAATACCACAATTTTATGACCATGGTCATAAAAGCAGGAAAAAAATTATTTTAAGTCTGTCAGAAAGAAATTGCCGATATAGAAGAAAACTCCTCTTTCGAGGAGTTTGATAATGGAAGGGGATATATATATTGGGGGTCTAAAAATCTTATCTGGTACCGGACTCTGAAGCGGTAGGAGCAGAATTTGCAGCATTAGTCGTGCTGTTCTGAGTTGCTCTGCCATTCTGTGTACCTTGTGCACCGCCCTGACTTCCTTGGCTGCCCTGTCCTTGTGTTCCCTGGGTACCTTGAGGGGAAGTATTATTCTGATTCATGCTGCTGTCTCTTACAGTGGCTGTAGTATCCATTGGCATGGTATTCATAGTACCGGCAGAGTCAGACATAGATTCAGTATTCATAGAATCGCTCATGGTATTGTTGTCATTCTGTACCTCCTGTTTCTTGCAGCTTACAGCAAAAAGACCTGCTACGGCCATTAATAACACTAACTTTTTCATATAATAATTTTTAAGTGATTGAATATTGACTGTTTAATTTTTCAATGTTATTTCAAAATTATAAACTAAAAATTTACTATAATATGCTTGAAATCATAATACTCGACAATATTATTGATTATCATAGAAATGGTCTCCTTTTCAGGAGACCGTAAAACACAAATGATGAAAAAAACTATTCAGAAGTCCTGAATAGAACTTGTCCGGCTTGTGAAGCCTTGTATGGTTTATGCATCGAACTGCAATATGCACATCATTGAAATATGAGGTCTATTCAAACCTTTTACATTAAGAAGTGCTAATATAAAAATTTTATGCAACAATTCGGCTATTACGTGACATTCCTTTTATTCTGCCCAGGCAATCGGAATATATACTGTAATGTATCCATCCGAATCCACCTGTTGATCTGACACCGTACCCGTTACCGAGCCGTAGCCTACCCAGCCTCCCTGCCCCTGCTGGGCCGTAAAAGTATAGGTACCGGCAGGAATACTTTCCATATAAACAGGCAGTGCCTGCAAGCCGCCTCCAGCGTAAGTATCATAAGACTCTCCGGTGTGGATATTGGTTGCGACAAAGCTGCCGACATCGTAACTCCCGGATAATGTTTTCTCACCGCTTTGCGTCATCATTCCATACCGTATCCGGTAAGTCTTAGCTTTTGATGTACTGGCAGATTCAGCGGTCATATGCTGTACAGGATTCTCTGTTGTCAGGTCACTATCGGAAGAACATGCTGACATAAAAGGTAATATTCCGGCAACTGCCAGAACTTTAAGCATCTGATTTTTCATATTATATAATTTTGGTTATTTAAAAGTAACCAATTACCATGAATCTGATTAAAACCGATCTTTAAATTAATGTTATATTATCAGTCTTCTAATGTGAAACTTTAAAAAGGGAAACCTTAAGCCTACTCATCGCATGTGTCTCGATTTTAACATTACTTAACTCATGTTTGGCGTTATTATTGAAATTATATGGTATGGATTATATGCACAAGCAATTAGTCCATTATTAAAAATTTGAATTATGAAACGTATAATGCTCACAGGTCTCGTATCAGTTTTTTTACTGACCGCCTGTAAAAAAGATGATCAGATTGCTGAAAAATCATTGGAACAGCAGAAAATTGAGTTTCAGATGAGACAGCTTGAAATAGAAAAACAGAAACTCGCGATTGAAAAAGAGCGGATGGCCTACGAAACACAGAAAAAGGCGGACAGCATTGCAGAGGTTCAGAAAGCTAAAACAGCTGCAGCCGCTGCTTCTACTCCTAAAGTGATCAGGGAAACCAGAACCGTCTACAGAGACAGGAATTATAATTCCGGATCTAACGGATCGTATGCCAATAACGGAAGCAGTGCATCTCAGGGAACTACTCAGAAAAGAGGAATGAGTAAGGCTGCTAAAGGAACGATTATCGGTACAGTGGGTGGTGCAGCAGCGGGAGCCATTATCAGCAGAAAGAACAGAGGTCTTGGTGCTGTCATTGGTGGGGTTGTTGGTGGTGCTACCGGTTATACCATCGGTAGATCACAGGATAGAAAAGACGGAAGGGTAACTCCTAGAAATTAACATTTCGCATACATCATAAAAAGATTGCTTATTTTTAAGCAATCTTTTTTTATGGCCTTACTTTTCCTTTCCTGTCTTTTGATTCTTCCGGTCCTCATGGGTCTGGGTCATGCCATACAACATTATTGCGGATGCAGGTTCTCACAGGGAATAGCAGCCAAAATAATCATGGGAATGGCAGGTATAAGTTTAGCATGGACGATTGCCGCATTTTTTGTCCCTTTAAATACATACACTGAAGTGCCGGTTATCGCAGCAGGTTTATTCTTCTTCATTAAAGAAAAACTGTATAAAGAATTGTATTATGTATCAAAAAGAGATGGTGCGCTATTATTGATGATGACATTGATCATACTATTCAGCAGTTCCTTCTATCCTTTTATTCTTGACCATTTCGGCTATTATGTTCCCACCGTTCAGTGGCTCCATAATTACGGGCTGGTTCAGGGGATTTCAAACCTGGATCTGATTCTCGGGCAAATGTCAGTGTGGCATATATTCCAGGCAGGCTTTTCAGGAATTGCAGACCCGTTCCTGAGGATCAATTCTGTATTGCTTATTACCTATGTACTGTATATTATTGAAAACAAAAGCTGGGCACAGCTTTGCCTGGTTCCTTTTTTTCTGTTCTTTACCCAATCCCCCAGTCCGGACCTCCCTGTCCTGGTTATCTCCTTAATCATCCTGAACGAGATCCTGAACGGGAATAGAAATACGGCAGTCCTTTTCGGCCTTTCTGTGTGGGTTTTTGCTATAAAACCGACTATGATCTGGCTTCCAATCCTGGGCTTTCTGTACACTATCTTTATTGTAAAAGCTTCCTTCAGGAAAATGGCTTTCGGTATTTTCATTCTCATCCTGTTTTTCTTTAAAAATATGTGGACATTCGGATACCCTGTATTTCCAATAGCATTGGGAGATTTCGGAATATCCTGGAAACCGGATTCTGAAGTATTGAGGCTGTCCTCTCAATATGCAGTGCAGAAAACATATGATATGCAGTATTCTTATAATGCTATCCAGAAATTCTCTTTGATTGAATCTATCAGTCATTGGCTTTTTCTTACCGGGATCAAATCCGCCATTCATATTTCATTCGTCATTACACTGATTATTTTTATTATTTATACGGTCATCAGAAAAAACAGATTATTTACCTGTATCTGTATCGCTGTTATCATAAAATGTATACTGGTCCTTACATTCTCTGCGCAATACCGCTTTTTTATTGATGTGTTTTTTGTTGTCTTTTTTGTCCTTTGCCAACCCTATATCAGCAGAAAAAGTGCACTCAGCATCTGCCTGGGTTTAAGTATCGCTTCAATAGGATGCCTTGCTTTTCCTTCGGCACTTCAGGCTTGGGTTCCCAGTTTCAGGCCGGGAAGTTTTATGGGATATTTTGAAAGTCAACAGCTGTACCGGCCTTCTGTCTATCATTATTACCGTTTCAGGTCTTTTAAAGTCGGTAATCTTTCTTTTCATGTATCGGAAAAATATCCTTTTAATTTTGATACTCCCCTACCTGCTATATCAGAAAGCTATATTTTTGAATATGCCCGTGCAGGCGTATTTCCTCAGCTCAAAGACCAGCAGAATATACGGAAAGGTTTTATACATCAAAAACTGACCCCGGAACAACAACGCCAGGTAAAGCAGATTATGCACACCATCGAAAAAAGCTATCAATAGACTCTTGGTTCGCTTCCTCCCTTAAAAAAAAGCTGTAAATTTGTATCTATGTTGAATACTTTAGGCAATCTTCTCAGTCTTACCACATTTGGGGAAAGTCATGGGCCGGCTTATGGCGGCATCATCAATAATTTCCCTTCCGGGCTGATGATAGATCAGGACCAGATCCAGTATGAGCTGGACCGCAGGAAACCAGGACAATCCGCTATTGTTACCCAGAGAAAAGAAAGCGATACCGTACGTTTCCTTTCAGGGATTTTTGAAGGGCAAACCACCGGAACTCCGATCGGGTTTATTATTGAAAACGAAAACCAGAAATCAAAAGATTACGATCATATTGCACAGTCTTACCGCCCAAGCCATGCGGATTTTACCTATGACCGGAAATTCGGTATCAGGGATTACCGCGGTGGCGGGAAATCTTCTGCACGGGAAACCATGAACTGGGTTGTGGCAGGAGCATTGGCAAAACAGTTATTAAAAACCGTTGAAATAAATGCTTATGTTTCTTCTGTAGGCGATATTTTCTGTGAAAAGCCATATCAGGCGCTGGACTTTTCTCTTACGGAAACGAATGAAGTGCGCTGTCCTGATGCAGAAACTGCAGAAAAAATGATTGACCGTATCAAAGAAATAAAAAAAGAAGGCAATACCATAGGCGGTACCATCACCTGTGTCATCAAGAACGTTCCTGCCGGTATCGGAGAGCCTGTTTTCTCAAAACTTCAGGCTGAACTGGCAAAAGCCATGCTGAATATCAATGCATGTAAAGGATTTGAATACGGAAGCGGATTCTGCGGCGCCAAAATGACCGGAAAGGACCACAATGATCTGTTCAACACCGATTTCACCACCCAGTCCAACCTCTCAGGCGGAATCCAGGGCGGAATCTCAAATGGTATGGATATTTATTTCCGGGTAGCATTCAAACCGGTTGCTACAGTGCTGCGGCCACAGGAAAGTGTTGACCGTGACGGCAATGCCGTAATGGTGGAAGGCAAGGGAAGACATGATCCATGCGTGCTGCCACGGGCTGTTCCGGTGGTGGAAAGCCTGGCTGCTTTCGTCCTGGCAGATTTATACCTGATCGATAAAACAAGAAATATCAACCATTTTTAAATATTGTGGTAATGAAAAATTACTGGGAAAAAGCCATTACGTTTGATGAGTATGTGGCTATAGGAAAACAGAGGCTGGAATATCCGGGCAATGAACATGATCTGGAATACAAGCCGTATTACGAATTGGGGCTACAGAGGATTGAGAGGACACTGAAAAAATACCTCCCGGATCCGGAGCAGCTTGCTGAACTTAAAGTCAAGCAGTTTACCGGAAAGATCCTGATTATTTCCGAAGTATGGTGCGGTGATGCCAGCGCCACAGTTCCTGCACTGGTAAAATTCTTTGAAGGCCATAACGACGTAAAAATTTTCCTCAGGGATTCCGATAAAAGCCTGATCAGCCAGTTTCTTACCAATGGTACGGAATCGATCCCGAAAGTAATCATCCTGGATGAGAATGATGAGGTAAAAGCTTCCTGGGGCCCGAGGCCGGCTTACGGAAGAGCATTGCTGATGAAGCACAAGGCAGATCCGCATGCTTATCCTAAAGAACACTTTTATAATGACCTGCAAATCTATTATGCCAAAAACAGAGGCAAAGATGCGGTGCAGGAAATTCTGGAACTGCTATGAAAAAAGGAATCATCTATATTGTCATTATACTACTGATTGCGGGTATCGTACTGATACCGGGAGTGAAAAGCTTTCTTCAGGAACAGTTTTTTCCTGTAGCAACGATTGAAAATGCAGTGACCATTCCTGCCGAAGACTATGATATAGAGCTGCAGGGCATCAATGTGCCGGACAGCAATCTTAAGAACTTCAAAGATAAAACGGTTTTCCTCAATTTCTGGGGAACATGGTGTCCTCCGTGTCGGCAGGAATGGCCTACAATCCAGAAATTATATGAAGGCAGAAAAGATAAGGTGGACTTTGTGCTGATAGCCATGAACGATCAGGAAGATGCCGTAAGAAAATTCCTGAAGGAAAATAATTATTCTGTCCCTGTATACACTGCACAGAGCCCGATCTCTGAAAAGCTGCTCCCAAAGGTTTTCCCAACCACTTACCTGCTGGGGAAAAACGGCAGGATCCTGATGAAAGAAGATGCTTCAAAAGACTGGAATACAGAGTCTGTACACCGGTTCATCGATACGGTCACCCGATAAGATTTAACTAAATTTTATACTTATTTGGTACAGAATTTGCGAAATTTCTGAATCTAAATCCGTTATAAACCGAAGACAAAATGAAGTATTCTAAACTGAGCCTTGCCAAAGAGGCTATTAATCATAAAGGATTTGTCAGAAAAATACCTGACATTTTCAGGATGGTCAATATGTGGAGAAAAGGACTCTATCCTATCAGATCCATAGATATGATCCTGCCGTTGCTGGGATTATTATATGTGATCTCTCCTATTGATCTTCTTCCTGAGGTAGCAATACCTGTACTGGGTGTTATGGATGACCTGGCTGTTTTATCAATCACCATCCCGAAACTCATTAAGGAAGTTGATAAATTTTTACTGTGGGAAGCAGAGCAGAAATATTCACCTTCCCCAACCAAAGTCATTGATGCCGAAATTATAAAATAAAGCAACAAGCGTTATAAAGCCATTCCTTACAGGAATGGTTTTTTATGGATATGATCTTGATCTGCTGCAACAGATAATGCCGGATGGTCTATTGAAACCTTGGGGACAGATTTCCCTATTCACTTTCAAATCCTTAAATTTGCAACATCTAATAATAAATAATGGAAAGTAAAAAAGATTTCTTTTTAGAATGCTACAAACTCGGCATCATCAAGTTTGGGAGGTTCACCCTGAAAAGCGGTATAGAAAGTCCGTTTTATGTGGATTTAAGACCCCTTGCTTCTGATCCTAAAATTCTTAAAAACCTGGCAAATTATCTTCTGGACATGCTTCCACTGGATAATTTCGACCTGATCTGCGGAGTTCCTTATGCTGCTCTCCCAATGGCTACAGCCATGTCACTGGAAAGCTATATTCCGCTGATCATCAAAAGAAAAGAAGCCAAAGAATACGGGACTAAAAAGATGATTGAAGGCATTTATCAGAAGGGGCATAACTGCCTTTTGGTAGAAGACGTCATTACTTCCGGAAAATCCCTGATAGAAACGATTGCTGAAATTGAACAGGAGGACCTTAAAGTAGCCGATATCGTAGTGGTTCTGGACCGTGAACAGGGCGGAAAGCAGCTTCTGGAAAGCAAAGGCTACCGTGTCCATACTTTGTTCAATATATCCGAAGTATGCTCTATCCTTAAGGAAGATGGTAAGCTCGCAGATGATGAAGTACAGAGGATTCAGGATTTCCTGAAAGGAAATCACGTCCAGTTCAAAGAGGAATACCGACAGTCTTACGAAAGCAAACTGAAATGCGCACAGCATTCCGTTTCAAAAAAGTTACTGGAAATTGCATTAGCCAAGAAATCCAACCTTATTGCTTCTGCCGATGTTACCACAACTCAGGAGTTATTAGATCTGGCCGAAAAAACCGGCCCGCACATTATTGCCCTTAAAACCCATATCGATATCATCTCCGATTTCGATTATGAGAAAACCATACTTCCGTTAAAGGAACTTGCACTGAAGCACCAGTTTTTACTGATGGAAGACCGTAAATTTGCCGATATCGGAAATACGCAGGAACTTCAGTTTACCAGCGGTGTGTTTAGAATTACAGACTGGGCAGACTTTGTGACCTCACAGGTGATCGGAGGATTTGAATCCCTGGACTGCTTTACCAATGTAGGGGTGGTAGCCATCATCGGGATGTCATCCAAAGGTACGCTTACCACCAACAGTTACCGTCAAGAGGCCCTGAACATTGCATTGTCTCACCCGAATGTTATCGGTGCTGTTTCCCAGAACAAAGTTCCTGAGGATATCCTTCTCTTTACACCCGGAGTCAACCTCGCGGATTCCGGAGACGGAAAAGGACAGCAGTACAATACGCCTGAACATGTATTCAAAACGCTTCACACAGACTTCATTATTGTAGGAAGGGGTATCTATAAAGCTGAAGATGCTGAAAAAGCAGCTCTGAATTATAAAAATGAAGGATGGAACGCTTATCTGCAATCTTTAGAAAAAAATCCTACGGAAGTGTAATTTTTTTCTTAATTTCTTCAAAATAAGTTATATTTGATACTTTATCGGGATATTGAAAAAGGTTAGTATAAGTCTTATTTTGCTTTTGGGCATTGCAGAGGTATCTGCACAGAAAGACAGCATTAGTGTGGAAGCCAGGCTCTCTCCGGACAGGAAGACAATGAGCATTGATCAGAGGATTGTGTATTACAATCATTCTACAAAACCGCTGGACTCCGTTAAGCTGCTGAATTGGGTTAAAGCCTACCAGAAGAGAAATACTTCTCTGGTATACCGTAAGCTGGAAGACAGGAACAATGACCTTCATTTTGCCCGTAAAGAACAGCTGGGTGAAGTTTCCGGACTGAATATTTCAGGCGATGGCGGTCAGTCCATTCCTGTTGACAGCCCGGCCGGTGAAAATATTTTCCTGGCGCTGCCCCAGCCTTTAGAACCTGGTAAGAATATTACCCTCCACCTGCATTATCAGCTTCAGCTTCCCGATCAACGGTTTACCGGTTATGGAACATCTGAGCACGATATTGCTTTAAAATATTTTTTTATTGTTCCGGATCATTTTGATCCGGACAATAATTTCAAAAGGGACTATTACGATATTGAAGAGTCCGTAAGTTTTAATACTTTCTGGACCGTCAATTTCAGTCTTCCCACAGGCAACCACGCCGAAAGCAACCTTCCTGAAACATCCGCCAATTCTTTCCGGGGCTATCTGGATTCTGATCCGGAGTTCCTTATTTCCGATCAGGACTATCCTTCGATCACGGTAAACGCAGACGGCATCCATACGGAAATCCAGTTCGGTTATCCGCTGAAGCCGGAAGAAAAGCAAAACCTTGAATTCTTTCTTCCCCTGCACCTTGCCTTTATCAAAGAAAGGACAGGCAGCATTCCTGAAAAACTGTTCATTTCAGATAAATTCAGGAGTAAGGAAGATTTTTTCGGAAACAATGATATTTCTTTCTGGAAATTTAAATTCCGCCTGTTTACCAATGCGGAAAAAACAGACCAGGATTATTTCGGGATCATCGCCAAAAAAGTCCTGGATGAAACCGTTATTACCAACAAACAAAAAGACCACTGGCTTAAAAACGGGCTGAAGTCTTATCTGGAAATGCAGTATCTGAAAAAGTTCTATCCGGAAACCAGGATTCTGGGTGCTTTGCCGGAAACTAAAATTTTAGGATTCAAGCCTTTAAAACTATTCCATGCTTCCCGGGTGAAACTGATAGAACGCTACGGACTGGCTTACCAGTATATCATGTCCCAGAACCTGGACCAGAAAGTAAAAGAAGAATATACTCTTCTGAGCAACTTCAATGACATGGCCATCAGCAGCTTTGAAACCGGTACGTTGTTCAGCTATACTGCAGATAAAATGGGTGAGGCAAAATTCGATGCGGTCATCAGAAACTATATCATGGATCATACGGACCGGCAGGCAGATCCGGAAGACTTTCTGAAGCAGCTTGCAGCACAAGATCCTACCAATACTTACCTTTCTGACTTCATGGACAGGAAGCACCGCGTTAATTTTAAACTAAAGAGATTCAGAAAAGAAAATGATGCCCTGCAGATCAGGATTTCGAAAAATACAGATGCCGCCATTCCGGTAAAACTGCAGACCGAAACCCGTACCGGAGAAACAAAAGCATACTGGACGGAAACAGGTGAAGGCAGAACAACACTGACTTCCGTACCTTCTTCTGATGTGTATAAGATTACCCTGAATGATGACTACATTTTTCCGGAATCCACCTTTAGGGATAATTTCCTGTATACCAAAGGAATTTTTTCCAACACCCGTAAAATCAAACTGAAATTCATTAAAGATATCCCTAATCCGGAGTTCAATGAAATTTATATCAATCCCAGGGTCCGCTTCAGCAATACTTATGACAAATTCCTGATCGGAATGAATTTCAAAAACCAGTCTCTGTTTGATCAGAAATTCCTGTATTCCGTTACACCTACATACAGTACCGGAACCGGAAAGCTTACCGGATCTGGAGGGGTCTCCTACTCTTTCCTGCCGGCAGAAAGTACCATACGCAGTCTGACCTTCGGAGTTTCTGGATCATACTTTCACTATGATTATGAACTGGCATACCGTAAAGCAACCGTATATTCCAGCATCAACTTCCAGAAAAATCCAAGGAGCACGGTAAGCAGAGGCATCGGAATTTCCTATAACTATCTTGAAAGGGATCTGAGCACTGCCATGATCGCAAGAAATGATTATGGCAAATACAACTTATGGAGTGCCGGCTATGCCTATACGGATAACCAGATGATCCATGAAAAAAGCCTGAGTGTAAGCACACAATGGATGGAAGACTTCCATAAGGTAAGTGCGGAAGGATTCTACCGCTGGGAATTTGCCCCGAGACAGAAATTAAGCCTGAGACTGTTTGCCGGATACTTCATCAAAAATGAAACCCGTAACAATACCTTCAATTACGGAATATCAAGGGTATCCAACTATGCCTTCTCCTATACTTTGCTGGGTGAAAGTGCGACAAGCGGAATTCTTTCCCAACAGTTTATTCTTGCTGACGGAGGATTTAAGTCATTCATTCCGAGCACGGTCAATCAGTGGATCACTTCATTCAACGTAGATTCCAGTGTATGGAAAATATTCCATGTATACGCAGATGCAGGAATGTACAAGAATAAAAACCAACCGGCCAAGTTTATCTGGGACACGGGCGTAAAAGTACGCATCATTCCTGATTTCCTTGAAATATACTTCCCTGTACAGTCTTCGCTGGGATTCGAGCCATCCTTTAAAGATTATGCACGCCGCATCAGGTATACTCTGGTTTTAAACCTGGGTTCTGTAATCAATGCAGCACGGCGGGGATGGTACTAAGATTGTTACCACAACAAATAAAAAGAGCCATTCTTCAGAACGGCTCCTATTTTATATTATCTGTTTAGTATCAGATCTGTTAGTCTATCAAAATTTTCTGAGAAACCGGCTCGTTATTAACCGTACCGGTAACGATATAGTTCCCTTTGGCCAGCTCAGCAACATTTAACAACTGGTTTTCTTTTACAGAAGCTGTTTTCACCACCTGTCCGAACATATTGTAAATCTTAACGTCTTTCGCCTGGGCGCCGAACGTAAGGCTTTCGTTTTTAACAAGGGTGTTTTTGATGAAATGTACCCCTGTACTTCTAATATCAGAAATACCTAGCGTACCACTTGTTGGTTGTGGAGATGGAGCTCCTGCTGCAAAATCGGAAGCATTGTTATTTGTATCTCCACTTATTCTTGCTGTAGAATTTGAAGCGGATGGCGCAGGAGCTGGTCCTGATCCTTCATATTGATTAGCTGTTGTTCCGTATCCCACGAAATCAAGAACATTTGAATTTGTAGGTAAAGTTACTTGAACTGAATTACTTGCTAAAACAATCTTTCCTGCAGCAGCCGCCATCGCCAATCCAACATTTGTATTGCTGGTCCCATCAAAGTTAATGATTGTTGTAGCTGTGAAATTAGGCGTAGGTAAGGCAGTAGTACCTCCAGTACCAGCCCCTTCTTGAATTAGGTAAGTTTGACCAGCTGCTAACGTTATAGTTGGCAATGTATGATACTGATTAAAACTACCAGTGGCAGATGCATATTGTAATGTTGCATTTGTAAGTGTTACTGATGCTGTACCAATATTTTTTAATTCTATGAAGTCATTTGTATAGGTAGAACCATTATTTCCACCACCTCCATAAACTTCATTAATTACAATCTGTGCATTCATTGCAGAAATAGCAGATATTAATCCTAAGGTAGTAAAGATCTTTTTCATAAGTATAAATTTTAAGTATTAATAATTTGTATGACAAAAGTAAAAGCATTTTTCAACCGTAAAACAATAAAGAGATTAATTTTTTGTTAATAATACTGGTGTCCTTATATCAACGATTTTTTAAGTATTTTTACGAATTATTTTCAACAGGACTTGCGGGGCTATATTCTGATATTCATTCTTTTCTTCATAGGCATATTCTTCAGTAATGCCCAGGTCTTCTCATGGAAAAACCCCAACCTTCCTGACGACTCAATGAAAAAAGACAGCATTCTTGCGGCAAGGCTCGAGCAGGATATTTTCTCCAAAGACACCCTTGATTTTGTAAAGACAAGCAACAGGATTGTGGTGGATGAAGCGGTACTTGCTAAAAATGATAAAAAACGGTTTCTGGGTGAACTGAATTCGAAAGGTTCCATTATCCGCGGAATTACATTCGGGAACAACCAGGGGCAGTCGGTCCAGAGTTCCATGGACCTGCAGATTTCCGGCCGCCTGTCTAAAGATGTTACCATCCTGGCCAGTATTTCAGATCACAACCTTCCTATCCAGGCAGACGGATACACCCAGACGCTGGAAGAGTTTGATAAGATCTACATGCAACTCAACATCAAGGACAAATCCATCTTAAGGGCCGGGCACCTGGATCTGGTGGAAGCAAAAAATTATTTTGCCAAATACCAGCGGCGGAGCATGGGCCTTGAGTTTCAGACGCAATTCGGGAAAGAAAATAAAACATTTGTCGATGTATCTATGGGCGTGGCCCGAAGTGAATTCCACAGGGTGCGTTTCCAGGGTGTTGAAGGAAACCAGGGACCTTACCGGCTTACCGGGAAAAACGGCGAGCAGTTCATTACGCTGATCTCCGGCTCTGAACAGGTATTCATTGACGGAATCCTAATGAAGCGCGGGGAAAATCAGGATTACGTCATCAATTACAATACCGGTGAGGTAACGTTTACCAGTTTCAGGCCGATCTTCCAGCAGAATTTCATTACGATATCCTATAATTACACCAACCGAAATTACTCCAGGTACCTCTTTACCGGAAAAGTGGAACACACACGGGAAAAACTAAAAATGGGATTCAACTGGTTCATGGAAAATGATAATAAAAACGCTCCTTTGTCCCTGAACCTTTCTCCTGAAGATGAACAGATCCTGGCGAATGCAGGTAACAACCAGAACCTGATGTATGCCCCATCCGGAGTGGTTACCCCTTATGATGTCAATAAAATCCTGTACCGCCTGGTCCAGGATCCGAACGGCAATTATTATGAATTCTCCACCAATGCGAATGAAACCTTATACCAGGTTTCCTACACTTATTTCGGAGCCAATCTCGGAGATTACAAAATTACGCAGACCACCAATAACGGACGGGTATTCCAGTATGCAGGACCTAATGCAGGAGATTACAGGGCAGTAAGAAAACTTCCTTCCCCTCAGAAATCCCAGGTCTACTCATTCAATACGGAATACCTGCTGAAAGAAGGAAAGATAGGTGCTGACATTTCATTAAGCAACTATGATATCAACCTTTTCTCCTCTAAAGATGCTGATCAGAATACAGGATATGCATGGCGTGTTTTCGGGAATAAGACCTTCAAGAAAAACAGCTGGAAAGGGACACCAAGCTTCGAATACCAGTATATCGACCGCCAGTTCCACATTCTGGACCGGATCAATGATGTGGAATTCTCCCGTGACTTCAACTTAACGCAGGAGTTCAACCAGATTACGCAGAACAGGTTTATCTTCAGCTTCCTGAATAAATGGGGCACTACCGCTTCCGCTAATTACAGGGTGAACTACCTGAATGAAAAAGATTCTTATAAAGGGATCAAAAACGACCTGGACTTCAGCTGGCTGAAAAACAAGTTCCTCACCAAAGGAAGCCTTTCCTATCTGAATACCAATTCCATTGTACAGGATACCAAGTTCATAAGAGGGGGCGTTTCTACGGAATATGGCGGTAAGAAAGGCAGCTGGGCAATTGGAGGAAGCATGGAACACAATGAAAAGAAGTACAATGATACTCAGCTGATGGATGTGACCAGCTTCAGCTGGAAAGAAGTGTTTGTCCAGAAAAAAATCGGTGACAGCACCAGAACAAAACTCCTTGCCAAGGTATACATGCGGGATAATGATTCCGTACGGGACAACCGGCTTCAGAATATGAATAACATTCTCGGCTTTATGGCAGAAAGCCAGATCATTAAGACACAGAAAACAACCCTGAATGCTTTGCTGCACTACAGGAAATTCTTTTATCAGAACCAGGATGTGGACCTTTCCAGGAATAATGATTTTGTAGTTGGTAACATCCTGTATAACCAGCAGCTTTTCCGCAATGGGATGCGCCTGCAGGCATTTTATGAACTCGGGAACGGACAGGAAGCACAGCGGGAATTCCAGTACATTAAGGTAACAGACGGACAGGGAGTTTACAAGTGGACCGATTATAACGGAGACGGCGTGCAGCAGCTGGATGAATTTGAGATCGCGGAATATTCGGATCTGGCCCAGTACATCAGAGTGTATACCAATTCGGTGCGGTACATCCCTTCTAATAAAAACAAAATACAGCTGGCCCTGTTCGTGAATCCGTCGGTAGTGTTCAATTCCGAAAATGCATTTTTAAAACGCTGGAATTTCAATATCTCCCTCAATTCACAGAATTCGTTTTATAAGAGAGATAAAGTGCTAGTCCTGAACCCTTTTGAAAAAAACCAGGACCAGATCCTCAAAAACCAGAATATCCTCGCCTCGGTTCAGTTCAGCCCGACAGACAAATCCGGATGGAACGGAAATTACCGCTTCATTGCCAATGATAATCTGATCAATGCTAATTTCAGCAATGAGGAACGGCAGCAGACCTCACAGTTCCTGAATATCGGGTACTGGTTCAATAAGGAATTCAGGGTGGACTGGGAAAATTCTGTGCACTCGGTACAGAATTCATCACAGCTGTTTGCTACCCGGGATTTCAGGCTGAGCAATATTGAAACCAAGCCAAAAGCTACTTATAAATTCACCGATGCCATCCAGGCAGAGCTTTCTTCAGGCTACCGGCAGAAGCAGCGTCTTGATGGTGAAGAATTCCTGAAAGCCTTTGATGTGACGGGAACGATACAATGGGAACGGAGGAAAACTTCAATCAGGGGAAATTTCTCCTTCATTAACAATGATTTTACGGGAAACAGCTTCAGCATTGTTGGCAACCAGATGCTGGATGGCCTGAAACCGGGAAGAAACGAAGTGTGGAGTGTATTCATCCAGCAGGCCATTAATTCCTTCCTGCAGCTGAATCTCAACTATGAGGGCAGGAATTCAGGGGACCGGACCATTCACATCGGAAGCATGCAGGTAAAGGCAAGTTTTTAAATTTTTATCGATTATAAAAAGGTCATAATACAGCTTTTGCATCCTCTATAATTTAACATAATCATCATATCTTTCATTATGTGAAAGTTTTGTAAATTTGCACCATGATAAAAATTGGCAATATAGAGCTTCCTAAATTCCCGCTTCTGCTGGCTCCGATGGAGGATGTAAGTGACCCGCCCTTCAGAAGGCTGTGTAAAATGCACGGTGCAGATATGATGTATTCAGAATTTATTTCTTCCGAGGGACTGATTCGTGATGCCATCAAAAGCCGTAAGAAACTGGATATTTTCGATTATGAAAGACCGGTGGGAATACAGATTTTCGGGGGTGATGAAGAAGCCATGGCCATGTCAGCAAGGATTGTGGAAACCGTGAATCCCGATCTGGTAGACATCAATTTCGGATGCCCTGTAAAGAAAGTGGTCTGCAAAGGTGCGGGTGCAGGGGTCCTGAAAGATATCGACCTGATGGTCCGCCTTACCAAAGCTGTAGTAAGCTCTACCCATCTTCCGGTTACGGTAAAAACCCGTCTGGGATGGGACAGTACGTCCATCAATATTGATGAAGTTGCCGAACGCCTTCAGGAAACTGGGATCAAGGCATTGACCATCCATGCAAGAACACGCGCACAGATGTACAAAGGCGAAGCAGACTGGGAACATATTTCCAGGATCAAGCAGAATCCGAATATTGAAATTCCTATTTTCGGGAACGGCGATGTGGACTCTCCCGAAAAGGCGCTGGAATATAAGCAGAAATATGCCTGTGACGGGATTATGATCGGCCGCGCAGCCATAGGCTATCCATGGATATTCAATGAGATCAAACATTTTTTTAAGACCGGTGAACATTTGCCTGAGCCGACTATTTCCGACCGTCTTCTTGCTGTAAAGCAACATGCGGAATGGAGTGCAGAATGGAAAGGCGAACGCCTGGGACTTGTTGAAATGAGACAGCATTACAGCAATTACTTCCGTGGCGTGCCTCACTTTAAAGAATTCAGGAAAAAATTCCTTGAGGTTTTCACCCTCGCTGAAATGGATGCATTAATCCTGGAAACACAGGATTTTTATAACCATTACCAGGAACAGGTATAATAAATAATATACAACAAACCCATCACGTCATGATGGGTTTGTTGTATGTATCAGTTTTTCTTTCGGTCAGTATACTCCTGCTGCAGGCTCATCCTTGAGTAAGGCGAGTGCAGATGAAGTACCGATTCGCTTTACGCCCATACTGATCATTTTTTCAGCATCCCCGGGAGTCCTTACTCCTCCGGCTGCCTTTACAGAAAGCTTCCCGGCATGATCAAGCATGATCCGGATTCCTTCAAAGGTTGCACCGTTAGGTTTGCCGTCTGATGTTTTGTAAAAACCGGTAGAGGATTTTACAAAAATATGCGGCAGATCCTGATGATCAAAATGCTGTTCTGCCCAGCCTGAAATTTTTTGGGTTAGATCAGCAATCTGGCTATCACTAAGGGCAGCGATTTCAATAATCCACTTTACGATCTTATGATGTTTAAGGCACAGCTCTGTACCTTTTAGGAACTCCTCTTTTACAAGTTCCAGGTTACCGTGGATATAGGCTTTGTAATTGATCACGAAGTCTAACTCATCCGCTCCGTCCTCAATAGCCTGAGAAGCTTCGGCAAGTTTTTCTTCAATACTGTAAGTCCCCTCATGAAAACCAATGACTGTTCCCACCGCAACATCTGAATTTCTTTCCTGAATATATTTCTTAATTTCCGAAACGTACTCCGGACGGATCATTACTGCAAAAATGCCATGATCTATGGCTTCCTGTACAAGTTCTTTGTCTTTCTGTACTGTTTCTTCTTCTGAAATCCCCGACTGTTGCGGAGTTTTAAGATAAGTTGAATCCAAATATTGAGCGATGTTCATAAGTCTGTGATTATACTTTCAGTTGTCTGTAAATACCCTGCTCCAAAGATATGAAAGTTTCTGTTCTTGTTACCCCTTTCAGTTTCTGAAGCTTGCTCAGGATCTGCATCAGGTGATCATTATCCTTGCACAGGACTTTCAGGAAAATGGTATAATTTCCGGTAGTATAGTGGGCTTCCACCACTTCATTAATGTCATTAAGGGACTTCACCATGTCAGGATAGTGACTTGGCTGATCCAGGAATACACCAATGTACGAGGTTACCTTATACCCGATTTTTTTTGGATTCAGGAAAGAAATTGAGTTTTCAATTACCCCTGCCTGTTCCAGTTTTTTAATCCTCTGGTGTACTGCAGTGGTAGAAATGCCTACGTTCTTAGAAATGTGTGCCAGAGAAGTCTTGGCGTTGTCCATCAACATGTAGATGATTTCTTTGTCGATTGAATCTAAATGATAACTAGTGTTAGCTGAATTTTTCATCTGTTCTACTTTTTGCTATTTATGTTTTTGCTTAAACCTTTATTCCATTTTATTTGAATGTTATAAAAACCGGAAAATGATCACTGTATCCTCCCAGATACCGGGTACCGGCATACGTCCGGAAAGGTCTCCCCTGAAACCTTTTGTCCCGGCTGCTGATTTTTTCAGGCCTGAATACCTCAGCGCTCTGAAAACACAGATCTTGTTCGTCAAAAAAAGATTTCGACAGCAGGATCTGATCAAACAGCAATCCAGATTTATAATGAAAAGTAGAATAATTTCTTTTGTAAAACAGCTCCTGAAAAGGATTGATCAGCATTTCTTTACCGCTGTTGTCATTGAGAACCTTAACTAAATTTTCATCATCCGGGTTTTCGTTAAAATCACCACACAAAATCACCTTTTCCCCTTCCTTTATCCGGCCTGAAATCCGGTTACAGACTTCATCCAGGATAATATTCCTTTTAGGCTTGTTGATGTCTTTCTCTCTCTGTGAAGGGAGATGCACAATAAAAATATTGATCAGTTCATCTTCATATTTTACTTTGCAGTAAAGGACATCTCTCGTTGTGTCGTAATTTTCTGTGTTTTTGTTTTTAATTTCAAAAAAGAAGGTAATAGCTTCAGAATCTATTACTTCTACTTTGAGATTATTATACAGCATGGCTACATCCACTTTCCGCTCATCTTTCGAATTGTAGTGTACAATTCCGTACCGGCCTTCGAAGGGCTGCATAGCAACCAGATCTTCTAAAACTTTTCTGCCGGATACTTCCGAAAGGGCAGCGATAAATGGCAGTTCACCAAAGTTTTCCTGCATCATCTGAAAAACGTGTGCAATTTTGAAAAGCTTGTTCTTATATTTCCTTTCGTCCCAGTTTCTTAACCCTGATGCAGTAGGATCAGTCGGATAAACAGGTTTCGGATCAGGCAGAAATAAGTTTTCTACATTATAAAAAGAGAACAGCCGCATTAATACGCATGTCTTAAATCGTACACTTAATTTTCAGAATGTAAATTTATTATTTTTTTTCTAATATATTTCATTAATCGGTAAGATATTGATATTAAATTTATATGCCTCAAATACAATACCAATGAATAAAATAAATCAAAGTAAAAATTATTATTCATTTTATTTATTATTAGGCTTAATTTTAGCATCATTAAAAATCAAAAAAGCATGTTAACACATGCTTTTATAGAATAATAATCTATTTTTATACTCAAAAAATAGTTAAAATTCACATATTCACCACATAAGAACGATTATTATTCTTATGTGAAAAATTTAATGCTGGTAAAATGAAAAAAAAAGCTCATTTAATGCAACCTGGTTGTTTTTATAGCAGATCAGGACGTTTTTCTTTGGTAATACGAACCGCTTCCTCATGCCTCCATTCTTCGATTTTAGGAAAATTTCCGCTCAACAGGATTTTCGGGACTTCAAGCCCTTTGTACACTTCCGGCCGGGTGTAGATAGGTGGAGATAGAAGATCATCCTGGAAACTATCCGTAAGCGCACTCTGCTCATCGTTGAGCACACCGGGCAGCAGGCGGATCACAGCATCTGCCAGTACGCATGCCGCCAGCTCACCGCCGGTAAGTACGTAATCACCTATTGAAATCTCTTTAGTCACATGCAGGTCTCTTACCCGCTGGTCTATTCCTTTATAATGGCCACAGATGAATATCAGGTTGTTTTTTATAGACAAAGAATTGGCTATTTTCTGGTTGAGAGTCAATCCGTCAGGGGTCAGGTAAATCACTTCATCATATCCGCGCTGAGCCTTAAGTTCAGAAATGCATTTGTCCAGCGGCTCTACCATCATCACCATTCCTGCTCCTCCTCCATAAGGTTCATCATCAATCTGCTTATGCTTATTGATTGCCCAGTCTCTCAGGTGATGGAAATGTACTTCTGCCAGGCCTTTATCCATTGCTCTTTTTAAAATAGAAGTCCTGAAGGGACTTTCCATGAGTTCCGGCAGTACACTTATAATATCAATTCTCATTGTAACGTTTCGTTTTTCTTATTCGGTAAAATAATCAGTCTTAAGGATGAATCTTTATTGAAATAGCTCCACATCCAGTTGAAGAAAATCGCAAGCTTGTTTCTAACACTCAGAATAAGCATGAGGTGTAAAAACATCCAGAAATACCAGGCCAGCAATCCCTGGAACTTAATGAACGGAAGATCAACCACCGCCCTGTGCTTGCCGATAGTTGCCAGCGATCCTTTATCTTCATATTCGTACTCGCTCCATTCGCTTCTGTTTTTTCTCAACAGGTTTTTGCCAAGGTTTCTTGCCTGTGTTATGGCTACATTGGCTACCTGCGGATGGCCTTGCGGATATTTGGGTGTTTCCATATAGGCGATATCTCCTATGGCGTAGATATTATCATATCCTTTTACTTTATTGAAACGGTCTACGATATACCTGTTTTTAACCAGTTTGTCCAGAGGGAATCCTTCGACCACATTCCCGGTAACACCCGCTGCCCAGATGACATTATTGGAAGGAATTTCCTTTCCGCTTTTCATGATCACCTTATCTCCGTCATAATCTGTCACATATTCTCCTCTCAGAAAGGTCACCCCTAATTCTTTAAGGTATTGTTCAGATTTATCCTGTGCTTCCTGGCTCATGACGGCCAAGGGTTTTTCTGTGGAACTTACGAGAATAATATGCAGATGATTAAAATTCATATAAGGATAATCTCTCGGCAGAATTTCCTTTTTCATTTCGGCAAAAGCGCCGGCAAGCTCAACGCCGGTGGGCCCGCTGCCGACAATCACGATATTCCAGTTTCCGTCATCGCTGCGGCTTTTCTCCAGGATCAGCTTTTCAAAAGTCATGAGCACATGGTTTCTGATGCTGATGGCTTCCTGGGTATTCTTCATCCCGAAAGCCCTGCTTTCCATATCACGGTTACCGAAAAAATTAGTCTTACAGCCTGTAGCAATGATCACTTTATCATAACTGAATTCCGCTTCATCGGTGATTACTTTGTTATTGGCAGTATCTATCTCCTTGACTTCCGTAAGGCGGAACTGGGTATTCCTGGAACGCTGAAAAATCTTCCTGAAGGGAAAGGAAATATTGGATGGTTCTATCCTTCCGCAGGCAACCTGGTAAAAGAGCGGCTGAAACATATGATGGTTCACCCGGTCCAGGATGATCACTTTTTTGTTCTTGTTATTAAGCTTCTTTGCAAGTTGCAGTCCCGCAAATCCTCCTCCGATAATGATGATTTTTTCGCGTGTTTCCATAGCAGACAAATTTACTGATTTTATTTAGCATTTTACTGGTGAAAGAATTAGTTTTGTAAAACTTTATGCCTAGGAAAAAGTCCTTCAAAAACACTGCCGGAAAAAGATATAAGGCCAGACGGAAGAATTATTTGTTCCGCCGCGGAGCAGTTTTGGCCGTGCTGATTTTAGCCCTGATCGGGACAGGGTTTTACCTTAAACACTCGGTAAGCTACTATTACGCGCTCTACTTTAACAAATTCACCCACAGGAAGCTGCATAATACGGAAACGGAATCCTCAAGGATCCAGAGGATCATCACAGATAACCTTGATAAAACCTATGGCTTCGATATTTCTCATTACCAGAATAAAGAAGACATCCAGTGGGACAGCCTGAGCATCGGCAACAGGACCATTCCACTTGAGTTTGTCATTATGAGAGCCACCATGGGAAACCGCAGCGCAGACAGGCATTTTGATGAATTCTGGGAACAGGCTAAAAGACATCAGCTGGTTCGTGGAGCGTATCATTTTTACCGGGCAGATGAAGATCCCGTAATCCAGGCCAATAATTTCCTGGATAATGTGAAACTGGAAAGCGGAGACCTCCCTCCTATCCTGGACATTGAAAAGATTCCGAGGCGGAAAACCCGTGAGAAACTGGTGGAAGATTTAAAGATATGGTGTAAGATTGTTGAAGAAACATACGGACAAAAACCTATCCTTTACACCTATTACCATTATTACAAAGACTTCCTGAAAGGTGAGTTCGATGGTTATCCGCTCTGGCTGGCCAATTACAATGATGTTCCTGCCCCATCTCCGGACGCAGACTGGAATTTCTGGCAGTTTACTGAAAACGGAATTGTATACGGTATCAACACCAAAGTTGACCTGAATATCTATAACGGCAGCACCTGGTCTTTGAAAGGCCTGACTTTGGATTAATCATCTTTAAAGGGGCTCCGTTGTATCCATTCCATCTTCGGGCTGACAGAAGAAAACACGTTTTTCATGAACAGGTTGATAACCGGATGGTTATGCCGGATCAACCCTACAATCTCTACCGGTACCGCGCCGATCGTTGACTTAATTTCCAGGGCAGTCCTCCCGAAAATAATTCTTTTACATCGCTGACGGATCCCGAATTCAACCATATCAAGCAGCATATTCAGGTACAGTTGCCTGGATTTCTGAAGGCCCTTATCATAGCCCAGGAAATAAGTATCGATATCTGCGTGGTTGAGAATCAGGGTACAGAACCCAATCAGTTCATTACCTGAAAAATACCCCAATATCCTGAAGTTATCTTCCAGATGTTCCTTCATGCTTTCAAAATGGTTGTCAGCCAGGAAGAATGTATTGAAAGGAGCATTTTCAGCGACATGAAGGTACAGTTCATTCATCCTGGTCCGGAGATTTCTGACCTGCTGAAGATCCAGCTCCTCTGCACGGATCCCTTCAAGCTTCTTTTTTGCCGTTTTCGCCCTGCCCCTGTATTTTTTTGAAAGGTCATTCAGGTAGTCCCCGAAACTGCACCATTCCGGCCGCAGATGTAATATCATATTGGGCTGCACAGAAAAATGATGGTAATGCCGGTAGATGTCCTGTTTAAAAAAGGCAGCAAAATCCGGCTTGTAGTCCTTAAAAATAATAATAGACGTTCTACCTGCTTCTTTTTGGATTTTTTGAGCCGCTTCACTAAGCCATGAAACGGCTTCATCAAAAGATATTCGGGAAAGATCAAAGTGAAAACCATTCTGGCCGGTCAGCATATTATTTCCCAGGATCATTATATTCCGGCTGACTTTCCTGATTAAGAAATTTCTGATTCCGTATGAAACCTCATCCTTCCTGAATGTGGAATGCTGCCGGAAATCAAGGTACTGAAAAAGCGCTCCCCCGATCAGTTCACCATTCAGGAAAAATCCTGCAAAGAAACAGTCCATATTATCGGGTACAGAATCTTCAAGTGCCGAAAGATACTCCCGGGTAAGCAGAATGTTTTGGGTGCCTGCCGTACTGTTCCAGCTTTCAGGAAGCTCTGCAGCTTTACGGTAGATTTTGAGTTGACGCAGCATATATGAGGATGCAATATTACATTAAATCCGGGTAAAAAAATACCTGCCGATTATTTATCTGCATCAGACTTTAATATTTTGTATTTTCGCGCTACGAAATCTTTACGGAAATGAATTACGTTGCAGCTGAAAACCTGACCAAATCTTACGGAATAAAAGTTTTATTCGAACATATTTCTTTTAACATCAATGAGGGCGATAAAATTGCCATTGTTGCAAAAAACGGAAGCGGGAAATCTACGCTGCTGAAAATCCTGATGGGAAAGGAAATTGCCGACAGCGGAACGGTAAACATCAATAAAGATATTCAGGTGGTGCTTTTCGACCAGGAAATTGACTATGCTCCTGAGCTTACGGTAGATGAATTCATGATGACGCTGGACTCCCCGCCTATCACAGCACTTAAAAATTACCATCAGTCGCTCCAATCTACTGACCAGGATTTCATTGAGAAAGCCCTTGCCGATATGGAGGCCCATAAAGCCTGGGACCTGGAGAATGAAATGAAGCAGATCCTTTCCCAGCTTAAGATTACCGATCTGCAGGCTACAATGGGAACGCTTTCAGGAGGCCAGATCAAAAGAGTGGCACTGGCAAAGCTCCTTACCGAAACCAGAGCGGAACACCGCCATACCCTTCTGATCATGGATGAACCTACCAACCACCTGGATGTGGAAATGGTGGAATGGCTGGAAAATTACCTGAACAAAGCGAAAATCACCCTGCTGCTGGTAACCCACGACCGCTATTTCCTGGACAGTGTCTGCGACATCATCTGGGAGATGGAAGACAGGAACCTGTACGTACATAATGGCGCTTACGCCACCTATCTGGAGAATAAGATGATCCGTGAGGATAACCTTAATGCAACCATTGACAAAGCCAATAACCTCTACCGGAAAGAACTCGAATGGATGCGCCGGCAGCCTAAAGCCCGAACCACCAAATCCAAAAGCCGGATCGATTCCTTTTACGAAACTGAAAAAGTAGCCAAGACAGACACCCGCAAACAGGGCCTGGAACTGGATTTTGAAATGAAGCGTCTGGGCAGCAAGATTCTAGAGCTTCATCACATCGATAAAAGCTTTGGGGATAAAGTATTGCTGAAAGATTTCAGTTATCAGTTCCAGCGGGGCGAAAAAGTAGGCATCATCGGGAAAAACGGAGCGGGAAAATCTACACTCCTCAATATCATCCAGGGTTTTGAAAAGGCTGATGCGGGAACTATTGAGACCGGAGAAACGATATCTTTCGGTTATTTTTCGCAGAAAGGGCTCACTTATAAAGAAGATGAGCGGGTCATTGATTTCATCAAGGAAGTCGCGGAATATTATCCCCTGGCCAATGGCAAGAGCCTATCCGCATCGCAGTTCCTGCGGCTGTTCCTTTTTGATGATCAGACGCAGTACGCCCCGATCTCAAAACTTTCCGGTGGCGAAAAGAGAAGGCTGCACCTGATGTACATCCTGTACCAGCATCCTAACTTCCTGATTTTTGATGAGCCGACCAATGACCTCGACCTTCCCACTTTAACGGTCCTGGAAAATTTCCTGCAACAGTTTCAGGGCTCGCTGATCATTGTTTCCCACGACAGGTATTTCATGGACAGGATCGTGGATCATATCCTGGCGTTTGAAGGCAACGGAAAGATCAAAGATTTTTCAGGAAACTTTTCAGAGTACCGGGAAGCTAAAAGCCGGGAAGGAGCATCAGAAAAAACGACTGCCAAGCCGGAGCAGGTAAAGCAACAGATTCCGGTACAGGATACTGCTGCTCCTAAAAAAAGAAAACTGACTTTCAAAGAACAGCATGAGCTGGAAACCATAGAAAAGGAAATGCCACAACTGGAGCAGCAGCGCGCCAGGATCCTCGAACAGCTGAACAATGAATCGGATTATGAGAAAATCTCAAAGCTTTCTGATGAACTGGAAACTCTTTCTGAAAAACTGGACGGCTATGAAATGCGCTGGCTGGAACTTCAGGAAATTTAACCGTTTACAGATATTTAATTTCGCTCATACTGTTAACTTCTAACTACATCAACGACCTTCCCTTCCCGCGCACTTTCAAGTGCCGCGTCTATAATCCTCATGTTCTGCAGAACCTCTATGCCTTGTGATGGAAGTGCATATCCGAAGACCATATATTCATAGATCTGCTGGTAATAATTCATATAATTTCCGGGTTCGCTGAAGGTAAGAAGCCTTTCGGTTCCGGCATGCTCGGTAATATAATTTAGAATTCCGTCGGCCTGCTTCAAAGGCTGTGTCCATACAGTGCCATACTCAGGAACTGCACCGGCCGTAAGTTCATTTTCCTGGTCATCGGACCTTTCCTGCAGAAAACTTCCCCGGTCACCGTGAATTGTATAAGCATAATGGGCTTCCTTACTGAATACGGAAGATTTTAAACGTACCCTGAGCCTGTCGGGATAAAATAGAATCAGCTCAAAATAATCGTTGGCATAGGCTTCGCCTTTCATGGAAAATACATCGGCAAAAATCCTGTCCGGCATCCCGAAATACTGTACTGCCTGATCAATAAGATGCGCCCCCAGATCATGCAGGGCACCTGAACCGGCCTGCTCCGGGCTTTCTTTATGCTTCTTTCCGCTCGGGTCTGTACGGAAACGATCAAAACGGATCTCCGCTTCCCGGATACTGCCCAGCTTTTGCCCGCTGATCATCTTCTGAACCTGAAGATAATCACGGTCGAACCTCCGGTTTTGGTATACACTGATAAAAAGGCCTTTTTCCTCTGCAAGATCCACCAGCTGCTGCGCTTCTGAAGCATTGACCGTAAATGGTTTTTCAACAATGATATGCTTACCTGCTTCCAGTGCTTTTTTTGCATATTCAAAATGGGTCTGCACGGGTGTATTGATCACGACAAGTTCAATATCCGCCTGCTCCAGCATATCTTCTACAGAACGGTAAATGGTGGCATCCGGATATTTTTCCACAGAATCATTCTTAGTCCTTTCTACAATAGCGGACAGGAAAAATCCGGGATGCTCTTTCAGAAAAGGAGCATGAAAAACTTTACCGCTCATTCCAAAGGCACAAAGGCCTGCTTTTACCAATTGCATACTATAATTTTTAACAAATATATCATAAACTTTCGTCTTCAGAGTCTTTTAAAGCATTCCATCAATACACAAATTGCTACATGACAAAAATCATGATTTTTATTTTTAACCATTCTAAATAAAATCTCTTAATTTTTTACATTTGCGCATTATTTAAAACCACTCTAAATAAGCTATGAATAAAATCATTATCACCTTAGGATTTCTTGTCCTGTCTTCGGCAGCGTATTCCCAAATGAAGTATGCTCCCGTTACGGATACGGTCAGGATTCAGACTATTGAAGATGTTAACCTTCATAAAACCGGGAATCCGAATAAAGCCCGGCCTTTATCCACAAAATCGAATCTTACGGTGATGGAAAACCCTCAGCCGATCTCTATCGTTACCCATGAGATTATTGAGCAGCAACAGGCAAGGCAGCTGAGTGATGTGATAAAAAACGTAAACGGAATTTATCTTACGTCTTCAAGAGGAGGTTCACAGGACAGCTTCGGGGGACGCGGATTCACGTTTGCCAATGATAATATCTTTAAAAACGGAGCCAGAGTAAACAGCGGTGTTTTCCCTGAAGTAACCAGCCTCGAAAGAGTGGAAGTGCTGAAAGGAGCCAATGCAATGCTGTACGGAAATGTGGGACCCGGCGGAATTGTGAACCTGATTACCAAAAAACCGAGGTTTGAGTTTGGCGGTACCCTGGGATTCAGTGCTGGAAGCTGGAATGCATACAAACCTACCGTAGATGTGTATGGCCCGTTGAGCAAAAGCGTTGCTTTCAGGATGAACGGGACTTATGAATATGCAGAAAGTTTCAGGGATGTGGTACAGTCTAAGAAGCATTACTTCAATCCTTCTTTTGTATTTAATATCGGTGAAAATACACAGCTTATCGTAGAAGGAGACTACCTGCAGCATCAGTTCACACCGGATTTCGGTATCGGAAGCGTAGTGGATGGTGCAACCGGAATTTCCAGGCTGGCTACAGAAATTGACAGAAAACAGTTCCTGGGTGCCAACTGGCAGTACCAGACCAATAAACAGGCTACCACGGATGTTATCCTCAACCATAAATTCAGCAATAACTGGACATTAAACGCTGTAGCTTCTTACCAGAATTATACTAAAGACTATTTTTCTACGGAAAGGATACAGTGGAACTACGACTCTTCCAAAAACAACCTGAATCCAAGCTGGAAAAGAAGTGTAGGAAGAACTTACAACGAACAGAATTACACCTCGCTTCAGGTAAACCTCAACGGGGAATTCAAAACCGGAAAAGTAAACCATAAACTTTTAGTGGGTACAGACGGGGATTACAGCCAGGCCGAAAATTATACGTATGCCATCGGCTCCGGGAATTTCGGAACATTATACCTTAACAACCCTTCTGCCTGGACCAACGAAGTTACCATGCCTTCAGCTGACAGATCGTACAGAAGAAGAATTCCTACCAAACGCTTCGGGATCTACCTTCAGGATTTTGTTGAACTTACCAAATCTATCAAATTACTTGCGGGAATCCGTTATTCTTATCTGACGAACGGAGAATCCAGTGATAATGTATTTATCCCCGGGACCAAAATTCCTGCTGTGAGTGCCGAAACCAAAAACCATGCATTCTCCCCTAAGGTTGGACTGGTATATAATCCGAATGAAAACCTGTCTGTATTTGCAACCTATACCAACTCATTTGTCCCGAATGCCGGATTTGATTTTTACACCAGAGGAGCCCTGGATCCTTCTACGGTAGATCAATATGAACTGGGAATTAAAAAGAACCTCTGGAACAATGCTGTTGCTGTAAACCTTTCCGTGTACCAGATCAATAACAACAATACATATACGCAGCCTATCAACAATCCTACCGGAGATACTACCCTAAGGATATATGCGGGGGCAGTAAGGAGCCGCGGAGCGGAACTGGACCTTACCGGGAACCCAACTAAAAACCTGTCATTAATCGGTGGGGTATCTTATAATGATGCCGTTTATACAAAAACGCCGAATGACGGTTTTGTGGAAAACCAGAGACTGGTAAGAACGCCTGCTTTTACAGCCAATGCCTCAGCATTCTATACCTTCACTGAATTTGCGAAAGGCCTGGTCATTGGTGCTACTGCATTCTATACGGGTGACCGGAAAGCAGGATGGAATGATGTGAAAGGTCAGTCACAGGTAACCAGAATGATTGATGTTGGCGGATTTACTACCATAGATCTGAGCTTAGGATATCAGTGGAATAAATTTACGGTCCAGGGAAAATTGGGTAACCTGTTTGATGTGGTGAACTATAATGTCCATGAGAATTACTCCGTTAATCCTATTATGCCGAGAAACGTTTATTTCACGCTTACCTATAAACTCTGATCGTTAAATAACACTAATTTTGCCAGGTGGAAGAAGCGCAGACTTCTTCCACCTGCTTATTAAAAAACAAAAATTTATATATATATATGGATAAGATCAAAGACACGAGAAGCTTTATGCGTGTTACCCACCGGTATCTGGGTTATTTTCTGGCAGGCATCATGGCGGTGTATGCCATCAGTGGTGTTCTGCTGGTATACCGGGACACCGACTTCCTGAAAAAGGAAAAACATTATGATAAAGTAGTCGGAAAAAACCTATCGGAAAAAGAACTCGGCAAGGAACTTAAAATAAAAAACCTGGAGGTTGAAAAAACGGAAAACAGCGTTCTGTATTTTAAGCAGGGAACCTATCATCCGGGAACCGGTCGGGCTCAATATGATAAAAAAGAACTGCCTTTTGTGCTGGATAAAATGACCAAGCTTCACAAATCCCAGTCTAAAGAAACCTTATCTCCGCTGAATACCTTTTTCGGTATTGCCCTGTTCTTTTTTGTGATCTCAAGTTTCTGGATGTTCAATCCTAAAACCAAAGCTTTTAAGCGCGGCATGGTTTTCACGGTTGCAGGACTCATTGTCTCCATTATTCTTTTATTCATATAGATAGTATAATATAACATTTTAGGATAGATTCACGCCAATGCCTGTCAAATCTCATATTTTGATGTTGTGGCACATTTATTGTTCTTCCCAAGACCTAGAATAATAAATTATCTATTAAATTATAAATTATGAAAAAATTAATCTTTACAGGTATACTTGCGGTAGCCGGATTAGTATCTACTGCGAATGCTCAAATTCAAAAAGGAAACTGGATGGTAGGTGGTAACCTAGTAGGAGCAAATTTCGGATTGAATACTGGTGGTGGATATAATTTTGCCATTCAGCCAAAAGCTGCTTATTTTGTTGAGGACAATGTAGCTGTCGGTGGTTACGTAGATTTAGGCTTCAGCGGAGCTAAAAACTCACCTACGACATTTACTTATAACGTAGGAGCTTTAGGACGTTACTATCTTTCCCCGGGAGAACAGGGAGTAGACAATCTTCTTAATCACGGAAGATGGTTCTTCGAAGGTAACTTAGGTGTTGGAGGTACTTCAATCTCTAAAGGAGGTTCTTCTTCTAACGGCCTTAACTTTGGGTTCGGTCCTGGTTACTCTTACTTCATCACTCCGAATATCGGTCTTGAAGGTTTAGTAAAATATGACGCTAACGCAGGATTCGGTAACGGTGGATATACGAACAGAATTACTTTCGGACTCGGTTTCCAGATCTACCTTCCAACTTCAAAGGGTAGAGAAGTTATCAATGATGTAAAATAATCACTCACTTCACATATACATATATTACAAAAGAAAATCGCATCGGAAATCATTCCGATGCGATTTTTCAATTAAAACTAAACTATAAAAAATCAAATCAATCAATATTCGGTTGCGGAGTATACCTTAAATAAGGTTTAATTTCCTTTACTCCTTTCGGGAACAGCGCTTCGGCATCCTCTGTACTTACGGCAGGCGGGATGATTACATCGTCTCCGTGTTTCCAGTTGACAGGAGTAGCAATTTTATGTGAATCAACTAACTGAAGCGAATCCAGCACCCTGATGATTTCATCAAAGTTCCTTCCTGTAGAGGCCGGATAAGTAATGATCAGCCTTACTTTCTTCTGCGGATCGATGATCAGCAGCGAACGTACCGTGGCTGTCGCAGATGCATTCGGATGGATAAAATCATATAGTTCTGAAATTCTCCGGTCCTTATCTGCAATAATCGGAAACTGAACATCGGTTTCCTGAGTCTCATTGATATCTTTAATCCAGTTCTGATGGTCTTCTACTCCATCCACACTCAGGGCAATAACCTTAGTGCCGCGTTGATCAAACTGCGACTTCAGCTTTGAAGTATACCCAAGCTCCGTAGTACATACCGGAGTATAATCTGCAGGATGAGAAAACAGAATTCCCCAGGAATCTCCCAGAAATTCATGAAAACGGATAGGCCCGGCTGATGTTTCAGCCTGAAAGTCTGGCGCGGTATCTCCTAGTTTTATTGACATAATATTTTGTTTATTGTTAGTCTACAAATTTAATAGACTTTTTGAAACTGGCAAAATTTTTGTTAAAAATTTAGCTTATTATTATATTTACCCTATGGAGAAAAGTGGATTAGGTTATATTGATGTCGTTTATAACGTTTTAGAGAACTGGTACCTGAAATTTGCCGCAGTGACACCCAAACTGGTGGTAGGAATCCTCGTTTTCTTATTTTTCATGATTGCCAGCAAATACCTCAGTAAGGTTGCGGTAAAACTGTTTCATAAATTCTTTCCGAAAAGCAAAAGAGAAAGCTCACTCGTGACGCTGATCGGTATATTCAGGTTCCTGATTGTCCTTATGGGAACTTTTATTTCCCTTGAAATTATGGGATTCAGCGGGTTTCTATGGAAATTTATCGGAAGTCTGGGAGTTGCCGGAGTTATTGCGGGGGTTGCCCTGAAGGATCTTGTATCGAGTATTTTTTCCGGAATGCTTATTGGGATCGATAAAGCGTTTAAGGTGGGCGATTACGTAATTATCGGAGGGAATTCCGGTACCGTATCGGAAATCGGTTTTCTGACAACAAAGATCATCAGTGACGATGGTAAAAAAGTATATATCCCCAATCAGGTCATTTTCAATGCTCCGTTTTCCAATATTACAGCGTCTCCGCAGCGGAAAATCATTTTTAATTTTGACATTCCCGCAGATGAAAACCTTGCCCAGGCTCAGCAGGGTATCCTTGAAGTTATTCAAAGCCTGGATAATATTGATCGTAACGATACTGCCGAAGTGATTTTTACCGATTTAAAGCAAGGGGTATTCAACCTTCAGGCTAAATTCTGGATGGCAATAGGAGCCAATATGATGCAGGTGAAAAGCGAAGCTTATATGAAAATAAAACAACGCCTTGATGCAGACGGTATCCAGCTCGTCACTCCTACCAGCATCAACATCAATGGTTCAGATACACTGATCAAGAATAAGGACGAGTAATAGAGAAAGCAGCGGTAAAGCTGCTTTTTTTGATTTTAATAAGGTGTTATTTTTTTATGATCAGTTTGTCTGTGATCTTTTCACCGTTATCAAGGACAATATTGATCAGGTAATTTCCATTGGTAAGATCGTTAACCCTAATCTTGGTTTCTGCTTTAAAACTTCCGTTCTTCACCAGCCTTCCTGACGCATCAAAAATAAAATAATCTGCTTTCTGGGCATTTTTCAGCACGATATTCACTTCTTCATGAGAAGGATTCGGGTAGATGGAAAATGCTTTTCTTTTAGTTTCAGCCGCAGACAGCGTTGATTTCTTAATTGAGAATGGTGACGTATTTAAAGCATAGTAAATATTGTTGACCGCCTTTACCATAATCCTGGCAGAAGCAATATCTTCATTCGGAAGGTTAACGGTTGCCGATCCATTATTAGCTACACTGGCGGCAAGCACTGTATTGAAAGTTACCCCGGCATCTTTGGATAGCAGAATACTTACGTTCTGTGTATTGATGGTCCCGGTATTGGTTCCTGCAACATTCCAGGTAATGGTTGCCGGTACGGAAGCATCATACTGGACATTGTTTGTCTGTGAAGTCACAGTAAAAGGCCCGTCATCGGTAACCGTTACTATCATAGCGTCCCTTGCCGACTGGTTTCCTGTAGACTTATTATCATTCACCAACAGGGAAAAGTTCAGTGTCCTTGCTACACTTGGAGTAACCTCCCATTTAGGCACCAGATTGTTGGCAACAACAGAACTCAGGACTGGAAAATAGCGTGAAGGTGAAGTTGACGGCGTAAGTGAGCGGTATACAGGACCTACGGTAGCTGTAGACACCGGAGGTTGTGTACTGGACGTATTATCATACTGTTCCCAGAGGTACGTCAGAGGATCTCCGTTAGGATCGCTGGCTGTTCCTGTCAGCACAAAAGCCGTTCCCTTTGGGATGTTATAATCGGCACCCGCATCTGCAACGGGAACGGAATTGCCATTGGACATTTTAGAGGCGCAGTCATTAGCCCGCTGTAAAACGGCATACATTTCTAAAACACTGGCCGCATGGAAATAGGCATCACTATTATTCTGAACGTTATTGGCAGCGCCGCAGATGCCTGCATAAGCCATGATGGTGCTTCCGCTTCCCGGTTCATAGGCCGTATTATTATTGGCATTACCCTGGCATGAAGAAGTGGCTGCCCTGAAGGTATGGTTGGCTCCGAACTGGTGTCCCATTTCATGCGCCACATAATCAATATCAAAAGGGTCTCCTACCGGAGCTCCGGAACCTGTAACTCCTCTTGCCTTATTTCCTGAAAGGCAGACTACGCCCAACCCGGCCAGTCCTCCGCTGTTGGTCCCGAAAACATGCCCGATATCGTAATTAGCAGCCCCGATCACTGAATTGGTATTAGTCTGATTTTCGCTGATCATGCTGCTCGGATTACCATTGGTGAACGGATCCATAGCGGCATTGGTATATACAATCTGATTGTTGTTGGCAATCATGACCATTGTGGTAGAAATTGTTTTTTCATAAATTCCGTTGACCCTGGTCATTGTGGTAGCCATCGCAGCCATGGCGCCGGCTACTGTCCCGCCATGAAAAGTTGTGTATTCTCCTGTTGCTGAAAGGGCCAGCCTGTAGGTCCTGAACTGTCCGTCTGCAACCAGTGGCGCTTTACTTGTTGAACCGTTTTTTGCCAGATCATCCAGACCTTCTTCTACTTGACATTCAAAAAGCCTGTCATTTTTTGGCAGATCTTTCCTTTTATAGAGGATAAATGTTGAGTTATCTTTGGTATAGCTGTCCAGGTAGCTGATATCCCACTGATCAAAGTACATCACATGCATCCCATTCTCCGGTGTCATGCTGAAACGGATGGTATTTTCCGGATGGTTTTTCTGCCAGCCGGTATAAGCACGGATCTCCGGAAATTTAGCCTGTAATTCAGGTTCCATTACGGATGCTTCCTGTATGATGTAATCCCTGATCTGCCCGTCTGAATCCGGAAATTTAATAATCACACTCTCATCTTTTGAAAAACGCTGAGGTGCTTTCTTCAATTCCGCTTTCATATGATCTGTATCCAGCTGATATAGGGTAAATGTGGTTGGAGCCGTCCATCTGGGATTCAGATTTTCCGGATTAATACGGGTGTCCTTAAGTTTTGACCAGTAATTCTGCTGTCCGAAACCGTGAGCTGCCATCAGCAACCCCAAAATAATAAATGTCTTGCTTTTCATATTCTATTTTCGATTTAGTTGATCCATTGAATGTTTTTAAACTGAATATTCCCCTTAAGCTTTAATAAAATACTGGGTTTTGAGCGGCTGTTGCGGCCGAAATCGGGATTATCAAACGGTTTGATTTTCAGTATCAGTATGTTTCTGTCTAAAATAATATCATTGATCTGAACATCATTGCTGTTTTTAAGCTCCGGCTGTACTATAATATAGGTTTCCCCTGGAATAACTGCAGGAATGGGAGACAGCCGTTTTCCGTTGCTTTTCTGATGAATAGCGGCAAATATGCTGTCCATTTTTTCCTGGGAATCTATGATCAGGAAATCCCTTGCTGTTAAGGAAAATGAATAATGGGTACGGTCTTCAAACATGATTTTTTGTACCTGCGCTGCTGAATGAAGGGCATTCTGAGACTGGCATTGTAAGAAAAGAAATCCGAGAAAGAATAAATACATTTTCATCTATACAGCGTATTATAGTAAAAATAGCAAATTTTCCCCGATAAAAATGAAAATCCATAAAAAAACCGCCCTTAAAAAAGGCGGTTAATAGTATGATGAGTTTTAAGCACTTATGCTAAAACTTCTTTTACTTTATTGGCAGCTTCTTCCAGTGTAATGGCAGAATGTACCGGCAGACCTGATTCGTCGATCAGTTTTTTAGCTTCAACGGCATTAGTCCCCTGAAGTCTTACGATCAATGGAACCGGAAGGCTTCCCATTGCTTTATAAGCATCTACCACTCCCTGAGCTACTCTGTCACATCTTACGATACCTCCGAAGATATTGATCAGGATGGCCTTTACGTTCGGATCTCTCAGGATAATTCCGAAAGCCGTCTGTACTCTCTGGGCATCAGCCGTTCCACCTACGTCAAGGAAGTTGGCAGGGTTACCTCCTGATAATTTGATAATATCCATCGTAGCCATAGCAAGACCTGCTCCGTTTACCATACACGCAACGTTACCGTCCAGTTTCACGAAGTTAAGACCAGCCTCACCTGCTTCTACGTCCATTGGATCTTCTTCTCTCGTATCTCTCAGCTCAGCTAAGTCTTTGTGACGGAATAATGAATTGTCATCTAAGGTTACCTTAGCATCTACAGCGATAATTTTATTATCTGAAGTCTTTAATACCGGGTTGATCTCAAACAAAGAAGCATCAATTCCTGTATAAGCATTGTATAAAGAAGTGATAAATTTCGTAAATTCTTTGAAGGCATTTCCTTCAAGGCCTAGGTTGAAAGCAATTTTTCTCGCCTGGAACCCCTGAAGACCCAAAGCAGGATCAATGATTTCTTTGTGGATCAGGTGAGGAGTTACTTCAGCAACGTGCTCGATGTCCATCCCGCCTTCTGTAGAATATACTACGGTATTTTTGCCTTCAGCCCTATCTAAAAGAATAGAAACATAAAATTCTTTCGTTTCCGTTTCTCCCGGATAATATACATCTTCCGCAACCAAAACAGAATTCACTTTTTTACCTTCAGCAGAAGTCTGCGGAGTAATCAGCTGCATCCCGATGATGTTCTGTGCATTTTCCTTCAGCTTGTCCATATTCGGGGAAAACTTCACACCACCGCCTTTACCTCGTCCACCGGCATGGATCTGTGCTTTTACCACCCAGCCCTGAGCGCCTGTTTCGGCAGTCAATTTTTCAGCAGCAGCTACAGCTTCGTCTACGTTATTCGCTACGAAACCGCGTTGGATCGCTACTCCATACTTTGATAAAATCTCTTTTGATTGATACTCGTGAAGATTCATATTATTTTTATTATTTTATTTTAATAGTTAAAGGTTGACAAATTTAATAAAAATGAATAAGGCAGGAAAGAATTTATTCATCTTTTAACTCATTACCAATGAGTGCGGACTGCTGAGAATCATTAAGCCCGGGCATATCTGTTAATATAGATCCGGTTTAACTGGTAGTCAATAGTTTTTTTTCTTCTAAAACATCTGTAAATGCAATCATGTCAGGTTTAAAAATAAATTTAATAGTATTACTATCTTAAAAGATTGTTTTATTATAACTGGTATATGTTTTGCTATTTTACATACGTCAGTTACATATATGGAATTTCAAGTAAAATTTAGAGTCAACGAACATTTATACCTAAGGGACCCTGAGACCAGTGCCATAGGCAAATCTATTGTGAAAAATGCTATCGATCTGATCTACGAAATCGGTTTTGAGCATTTTACCTTTAAAAAGCTATCCCAGAAAATCAATTCTACCGAAGCGACTATTTACCGGTATTTTTCCTCTAAACATAAGTTGCTTACTTACATACTGAACTGGTATTGGTCTTACCTGGAATTTATTTCCAAGCAGAGGCTGCTGGAAATTAAAGATCCGCACCGGAAAATGGAAAAGATCCTGGAAATCATTACGCATAACGATGAGACACATGACCAGATTGAGGATTATAACCTTTCAAAGCTTCATGATATCGTCATTTCGGAAAGCAGCAAATCGTATCATGTAAAAGATGTGGATATCATTAACAAAGACATGGTATTCAATCCTTTAAAGAGCCTCTGCGGGTTTATTGCGGATATTATTTCAGATGCCAGTCCGGACTTTTCCTATCCTCGTTCATTTGCCAGTACCCTGCTGGAGACAGCCCATGACCAGCAGTTTTTCAGTGAACACCTGCCGAAACTCACGGATAATGCAGAACGGAAAGAACACCAGAAATATGTGCTTAACTATCTTCGACATATAACCTTTAACCTCATATAAACTGTATGGAAACAACACCCAGGGAACAGGGATACAAACTTTTCAGGTATATCACCAAAGAAAAAAAGGATGTAACCAATATTTATTTCTATGCTATCCTCAGCGGTCTTGTGCAGCTCAGCGTTCCGCTAGGGATACAGTCCATCGTAAGCTTCGTGATGGGTGCCACTATGGCAACATCTATCTATATCCTGATTTTTTTTGTCGTCATCGGGACATGGCTGGTCGGTTTTTTCAGGCTGAAAGTCATGCAGATCATCGAAAAGATCCAACAGAAAATCTTTGTTGAATTTTCCATTGCCTTTGCTGAAAAACTCCCCAGAGTCAATCTTTCCAGCACCCGGAAATACTATCTGCCCGAATTAGTCAACCGTTTTTTTGATACCCAGAACCTACAGAAAGGCATATCTAAAATACTGCTGGAAATTCCGACGGCGATCATTCAGATCCTTTTCGGAATCCTGCTGCTTTCTTTTTACCATCCGTGGTTCCTGGCATTTGGGGCATTAGTCGTGCTGAGTGTGGTGATCATCTTTAACTTTACCCTGGAAAGCGGAATAAAATCCAGCCTTGATGAAAGCGATAAAAAATACGAAACCGCTTCATGGATCGAGGATGTAGCTGCTTCAGTAAAGACCTTCAAAATCAATTCGGAAACAGAAAAGCACCTGAAAGGTACGGATGAAAGGGTTATGGGATATCTCGATCACCGAACTTCCCATTTCAGGGTTCTGGTGATCCAGTACAAAACCATTATTGCTTTCAAGGTCATCATTACGCTGGCCATGCTGGTGATTGGTACTTATCTCCTGGTCAACCAGAAGCTCAATATCGGTGCTTTTATAGCCACAGAAATTGTTGTTCTGAGTATTATGGCAGCTGTTGAGAAACTCATCATCAGCCTGGAAAGTTATTATGATGTGATCGCATCGCTCGCAAAACTGACCAAAGTAACCGAACTGGCAGAAGAAAAAAACGGGGAAATTGTCCTTTCCCAAAAAGGTGAAGGAATTGAAATCGAGTTTAAGGAAGTGGATTTCAACTTTAATGCCCATGTCCACATCCTCCAGAATATCAACTTTACCATCCGGGAAAACAGCATTACGGTTATTTCAGGTGAGCTGGGTTCCGGAAAATCACTCCTGCTTAATATGATGGCAGGATTTTATGAACCTTCAGCAGGAAGCATCCTGTTTAATAAAATCCCGCTGAAAAACATTGATAAAAATAAGCTGAGAAGCGAAATAGGAGTATACCTTGAAGACATGAGGATTATTCAGGGCACTGTACAGGATAATATTCTTCTGGGCAATGAAACCAGCAGCAGCGAAGATATTCTCCGTCTTTCCGAGCAGATTGGTGCAGAGAACATCTCAAACCTCTTTACCAGCGGATTCTTCACAGAAATCAGTGAGACAGATCCTGAAATTTCATTCAGCTCAAAGAAAAAAATCCTCTTACTCAGGGCACTTATGGGCGATAAACGCATTCTGTTGCTGGAAGATCCTATAGACTGCATGAATGAAAAATTCAAATTTAAAATGCTGCAGCACCTCCAGAATATCAAACATACGACAACGATTGTGATTGTATCCCAGAATCCGGATATTCTGAACTATGCAGACCTGCACCTGCATATGGAAAACGGAACGATAAAAAGTTTATCTTAAAAATACAGGTATGAAAATTCAGTCTTTTGATAAAATATACAACATCCACAAAAAATCGCGGGTAAAAAGATGGTTTTTATTCATCTTTCTTACCGCAGTGGTTGTGCTTTTCCTTCCATGGACCCAGAATATTAAGGTGATGGGGACCGTTACTTCCCTGTATCAGGAGCAGCGCCCGCAGCAGCTCAACTCCCCTATTCCCGGGAAGATCATTAAATGGTATGTGAAAAACGGGGATTATGTGAAAAAGGGAGATACAATCCTACAGCTTTCCGAAGTTAAAGATGATTACTTTGATCCGTTGCTGGTTCAAAGGACACAGCAGCAGGTAGAAGCTAAAAGAGGAGTAAGGGATTATTACGAAGCCAAAGTAGGAACGACCAACAGCCAGCTTCAGGCACTTGCTACGGGAAAAGACCTTAAACTGAACCAGCTTCAGATTAAGATCAGCCAGCTTAAAAACAAGCTTGCCGGTGAAGAAGCCGAACTTGCAGCCGCTACCAATGAACTGAAGCTCTCGGAAGACCAGTATGCAAGACAGAAAAAAATGTATGATGAAGGCCTGGTTTCCCTGACCCAGTTCCAGCAGCGCAGCATTTCCTACCAGAATGCCATTGCCAAAAAAACAGCATCTGAAAATAAAGTGGCCCAGACCAGGCAGGAAATCGTGAATACGGGAATCGAACAGAGTGCCGTCATTCAGGATTACACGGAGAAACTCAGCAAAACAGAAGGAGAAAGATTCCAGAGCATGGGCCAGATTGAAGGCAGCGAAGGTGATATCGCCAAACTTGAAAACCAGGTGGCTAACTACAAGTTCCGCCAGGGCCTGTACTTCATCATAGCTTCCCAGGACGGGCAGATCGTTCAGCTGAACAAGGCAGGAATCGGCGAAGTACTGAAAGAAGCCGAAAGCATCGGAACCATTGTACCGAAAACAACTGATTATGCGGTAGAAATTTATATCAAACCTGTAGACCTACCGCTGATCAAGGAAGGGCAAAGGGTCATGTGTGTCTTTGACGGGTTCCCGGCGATTGTATTTTCCGGGTGGCCGGATTCCAGCTACGGTATTTTTGCCGGAAAGGTGATTGCCGTTGAAAGCAACATCAGTACCAATGGCCTTTTCAGAGCGCTGGTCGTTGAAGACAAGACAGAAAAGAGATGGCCGCCGAAAATTAAAATGGGAACGGGTGCCCAGGGGATTGCTATTCTCAATGACGTTCCGGTATGGTATGAGCTGTGGAGGAACATCAACGGATTCCCTCCGGATTATTATGAAGTTAAAACTGAAAAAGCAGGCAGCAATGAAAAGCAGAAATAACATCATAATTCTCTTTTCCCTGTTATTCTGTCAGCTGTTTTCAGCACAGGATTCGCTCAGGATCTCTGCCCGGGAATTTATTGCCATCGTTAAGGCTTACCATCCGCTTGCCATCAAATATCAGCTTCAGAACAAAATTGCGGAATCCGAGATTACACGGGCCAGAGGTAATTTTGATCCTGTGCTCGGAGGAAAGCTCGGAGAAAAAAATATTGACGGCGTACAGTATTACAGGCAGAAAAATCTTGAGTTGGGAATTCCCACATGGTATGGTATTGATCTTACAGGAAGCTACAACTACCTTGATGGGGAGAAAATCAACAACAGCGATACGAAGGGCGGGCTGTATCAGTTCGGCATTACTATTCCACTGGCTAAAAATCTTCTGTATGATAAGAGAAGAGCGATGCTGGAACAGGCTAAGTATGCCCTCAAAATGACAGAAGCAGAGCAGGCAGTACTGACCAACGACCTTCTCCTGGAAGCTGAAAACACATATTGGGAATGGGTAAAGAATTTCGAGATTTACCGTCTTCAGCAAAGAGCCGTCGCCATTAACAAAAGCCGTCTGGAATTAACAAAAAAAACATATGAATTCGGTGAAAGGCCGGCCATTGATACGGTAGAGGCAGCTTCGCAGTTACAGAGCTTCCAGCTTCAGGAACGAGATGCTTTCCTGAATTTTGTCAAAATTACGCAGGACCTTCAGCTGTTTCTCTGGAAAGACAATCAGGAGATGTACGATATGACGGCCATGATCTACCCTGCTGACAACACATTGAACAGTGAAGCATTCAGCAATTTTGAAATGCTGGTTCAGGCTATGGATACCCAGAACCCGAATCGCCATTTGTCTGTGTTGTATTATTTTCAGAAGGGGAATATCCTGGAAAGCGAAAGGAGGCTTAAATGGCAAAGCTTCCTTCCAAAACTGGACTTTACCTATAATTTCTTCAATAAGGAAAATTACCGGGCAGATTACCTTCCGCTTTTCGACAATAACTTTCAGTACGGACTTAAACTGGAAATACCCATTTTCCAGAGGGAAGCGAAAGCCAATTACCAGATTGCCAAACTCAAAATAGAACAGAATGCCCTGGATACCCAGGTGAAAAAAAGGGAGATCGAAACAAAAATACAGACGTATAAAAATGAGATCATAAACTACCATTCCCAGATTGACATTGCCAGGAATAACCTTACGAATTACCAGCGGCTGCTCCAGGCAGAGGAAATACGCTACAGCAATGGAGAAAGTTCGCTTTTCCTGATCAATTCAAGGGAAAACAAAATGATCGATGCACAAGAGAAATTCATTTTACTGAATAATAAGTTTTTGAAAAGCTACAATAAACTGAAGTGGATGAGGGAAAATTTCCGGTTTTAAACAGAAAAATTCAGGCATCAGCCTGAATTTTTTATTGTATCATATACCCTACTGGTCTTCAGATAACTTTTCAGATTGTGATCCGATAAACGGAATCTTTGGTGCCAGGAAATATCCGGTCAGGCTCGCGAAAAGGATCGGAACGAAATAAGTAAAGCCCGTCAGGGTTCCCAGGATAATCGTTGTGCTCATCGGCGTTCTGGTAACACAGGCATTAATGGCTGCCATACAACTTACGATAGCCAATGTTGTATCTACTGTAGGAAAAATATGATGGATAATGAGTCCTAAAGTCGTTCCCACAAAAAATAAAGGGATGATGAAGCCGCCTCTCCATCCGGAAGTTACAGTAACGGCAATGGCAATGATTTTGAACACCAAAATGATGATCAGGAAATTCAGTGCATACCCTCCGTTGATCAGCTGGTTGATTTCATTATGTCCGAAATACCGGGTTAACGGGAAATAAAAGGCAATAATCCCAAGGATGATTCCGCCGGCAAGTGTCTTGATATAAATGGGGATTTTCCTGTATTCAAAAATCCTTTTAAAGAATTTAACGACAAAAATAAAAATCCATCCGAATGCAGTTCCCACAATTCCGAAAGCTGTCGCAAAGGCAAAATCATACACGCCAGTGTAATGATAGGCTTTCAGGTCCCAGGCCGCACCGATTCCCAAATGAATGATCAGGGCAAACATAAGATAGCTGAAACAGCTGGCTACCAATGCCGGGATAATGGCTTTATAATACTCAACGGCATGTTTATGATGCAGGATTTCCAGTGAAAAAAGGCTTCCTCCAAGCGGTGCTCCGAAAAGAGCCGTAAAACCGGATGCCATTCCGGCAATGCTTAAAGAGCGCAGCTCCTCCCCTTTCAGCCGGAATATTTTACCCAGCCAAGTCCCGGTAGAACCCGTTACCTGTACCAGTGGTGCTTCAGGTCCCAGGCTTCCGCCGGACGCCACACAGAATAATGACGAAAGGATCATGGAAGGATTGTTCTTAGGATCCAGTTTACCTTTGTTGAACCTGATGTTATTAACGATGAGATGGATTTCTCCCGGATCGCCGATGAAATGGATGACCAGGCCTGCCAGAAGGCCGCAGACAGCCATCGTAGGAATAACCATCCATCCCTGGAATTCAGCCAGAAACTCAGTGAAATATTCCAGGATAATCCAGTATCCTCCTGCAATAGTTCCTCCGACCAACCCGGTAATAGCCCACATGAAAAAAGTACGGCTGAACACAAACGGATTGAAGCGGATAGGCTGGTCCAAAATATTAAGAGCACGAATAATATGCCGTCTCCTGTTGATTTTCATTCTTGAATAGTATTTAAGTCGCACACTGCTCAATCACTACTAACCCTTTCAGAACTCAAGGCTCTGAAAGGGTCAGAATAAACTTCTGCTGCCTTCTGTGTTATCCAGGGCAGGTCAGAAATACATCAGATCCTGTTTTTCGCAAAATACAAAATCAGTATTGCCCAGCTCAGGATCATCATCAGTCCCCCCAGCGGCGTGATCGGACCTAAAAATTTCAGATTTGCTCCCAGGTAATCCTGCAAACTCAGGAAATAGATGCTGAAAGAAAAAAGAATGGTTCCGACAATCATCAGAATGGAAATCCATTTCTCCGAAGTCGTTTCAAATTTCAGGATGTATCCTACGATCAGCAGGAAGAATGCGGCATACATCTGGTAGCGTACACCCGTTTCAAAACTTTCCAGCCTTTCAACAGAAAGGATTTTCTTTAATGCGTGTGCCCCGAACGCTCCCAAAATCACGGACAACATTCCGTAAACGGCACCAAAAATCAAAGTAAGTGTCTTCATACTACAACTCTTCTAATTCCAGTTTTAAATATTTTTTTGTTTCATAATCCTGCCAGGTTCCTGTAATGGTTTTGCCCTTCAGGTCTGCTTCTACAAAACCTTTCAGCATCCATTGCCTGGCTTCCTCGCTGTAATGATCACTTTCGGTAAGAGAAATATGGTTTCCTTTCAATTTCCCATACCACTCAATCAGTTTTTTATTCTTATCGTACCAGTATTTTGCGGACAGGGAACCGTCAGCATATACTTCGCCCATCAGGACGGTAACAGGATATTTCCCGTCAATCTTTCCATGATACAGTTTATTGCTGATGCCGGTCTGATCAACGTGCTGGGAGCCTGATAATAAATTTTTAGCATACGGCGTCCAGTACGGCGCCAGTTCCTGGTAAGAAAAATCAATAAAATGGCTGTCCAGCTCATCCAGTGCCCTCATGGCATGATTGGAACACCGTTCTGCGACAAATGTTATTTTATCCTTTCCGAAATAATACCCGATGCTCGAAATATGATAATCCGTATTGCATCCCTCATAAAGGGCAATCTGATCCTGAATATCTTCAGAAGGGTTTTTCTCAGCTTTTAATTTAACCAGGAAATCATTGATTTCTTTCTGTACCTTTTTCTTAATCATGCCTTCTACTGTTTTTACAGCTGTACGCAGGAACAGGTCTTCAGCATTGATTACGTTTCCCGTCCGGAGGTCAAAATTCTCCCATGCACTGAAACCTTCAGGATACGCTCCTGAAGCTTCCCCTTCAATAGCCATACTCAGAATATTTTCCGGAGCATCGATCTTTTTCCAGCTGTAAAAATAAACATACTGAGAAGGTGACTTTTCACTGGCCGCGACCTTCTGAAAAGGATTTCCTGCTCCGCCGGGAACATGTTCCAGCCGGTCCACCTGCAGGAATGTATTGATCTTACTTTCTACCCCGGCATTCTGCGGATACGCAACCAGCGGAAAAACAAAGTCTTCTGATTTCGGCTGCAAATCTGTAATTTTCACGTTTTTCTGCTGGGAAAACCATAATCCGGAAATCAGGGTACACAATACAACAATCTGTTTCATTGCTTTGATGCTAAATAGATTAATATTAATTTCGCCGTCAGCGTTAACATTCCTAAGATGATGAACAGTACAGAAAACCTCTTGGAACTCCTGAACCCGGGATGACGGGTTACCTTTAAAAACACACCGAAAATCAGAAATACAACAGACAGGATGATCTGTATCATTGCTGGCCTCTCAATCTGTTAAATTCACTGATCACTTCATGATGGCTTACCGTTTTATCCTTGAAATATGTCACAAAATGCTGTTTTTCCTCTTCAGTTGCGCCCATTTGGTTCAGGATATTCAGCAGGTGCATTTTCATGTGGCCTTTCTGGATTCCTGTGGTCACTAAAGACCTGAGTGCCCCGAAATTCTGGGCCAGTCCGGATACCGCTAAGATACTCATCAGCTCCTGTGCGGATGGTTTACCCAACAGTGCCAGTGAGAATTTCACCAGCGGATGCAGGTTCGTTAAGCCTCCTACCACCCCTACAGAAATAGGAAGGTCGATCCAGAACCTGAAAATACCGTTATCGGTTGTACAATGTGTTAAGGATGAATATTTCCCGTTTCTTGCGGCATAGGCATGGGCACAGGCTTCCGTAGCCCGGAAATCATTTCCGGTAGCAATAACTACAGCATCCACCCCGTTCATGATTCCTTTGTTATGGGTGGTCGCTCGGAAAGGTTCAATCTCGGCAATGGTTACTGCCTGCTTGAATTTCCGGGCAAATTCCTCATTGGAAATCCCGCTGTCATCCTTCAGGTCTTCAATTTTACAGGAAACCTCAGCTCGTACGATGCAATCCGGGGTAAAATTGGAAAGGATGTTCATTACAATCTGGAGCGAATCCTTTTCTTCCTGAGAAAAATCGCTGCTGTCTGACACTTCCTGTTTCAGGGTTTTCCCGAACTGCTCCAGGCAGGAATTGATAAAGTTCGCACCCATAGAATCTACCGTATCGAAACTGGCTTTCAGCTGGTAATAGTTCGCCATCTCAGACGTCTTATCAATCAGCTTGATATCCAGGATCCCGCCGCCGCGCTTTCTCATATTGGCGGTGATATCTTCCGTGGCTTCAAACAGTTTTTTCTTCAGCCTGAAGTTGAAGAAATGCAATAACTTATGCGGTTCTACGTTTAATATAAAGTGAGTATGCCCCAGTTTTTCAGTATTGATGATGGTTGTTTTGAATCCCCCTTTATCAATCCAGAACTTGGCTGCCTTGGAGGCTGCTGCCACTACGGAACTTTCTTCAACAGCCATAGGAAGGGCCAGCAGCTTTCCGTCAATCAGGAAGTTGGGGGCAATTCCGTAAGGCATGTAAAAGTTGGACACCGTATTTTCAGAAAACTCTTCATGGAGCTTCTGAAGTTCGGCATTATTATTCCAATATTGCTGTAGGATCTGCTCGTAAGTACGATCGTCACTGAGGTATTCTGAGATTAGCCAGTCTATTTTTCGCTGCTTGGAAAGTTTGGAAAAACCTTCCACCGGTTGATGATTCATAGTGTAACGTTAAAGAAGCGTAAATATAGTGATTTTGTAACTTTCAGTTGTTGATAACTTCAATCAAAAAACGTTGATATTTGTCAATTTTAGCCCTACATTTGATGTATAAATTTCATCTAACATAAAGATTTTCAATTTAAAGAATGAATTTTGACCGTCTGAAAGAAAAACTTGAAATCCTTGCCGATGCAGCGAAATATGATGTTTCCTGTTCGTCCAGCGGTGGAACGAGGAAAAACAAAAAAGGAGCTCTGGGCGATAGTTCAGTCAGCGGCATTTGCCATACCTATACAGAGGACGGACGATGTGTTTCACTCCTGAAAATCCTTCTGACCAATCATTGTATTTATGACTGTGCCTATTGTGTGTCCAGAAGTTCGAATGACATCAAAAGAGCTGCATTCACCGTAGAAGAAGTGGTAGACCTTACCATTAATTTTTATCGCAGGAATTATATTGAAGGATTATTTCTGAGTTCCGGTATTTTCAAAAATGCGGATACTACCATGGAACGCTTGGTAAGGGTCGCTAAAAAGCTGCGGCTGGAAGAAAACTTCAACGGGTATATCCATTTAAAATCCATCCCTGGTGCAAGCGATGAGCTGATGCAGGAAGCAGCCCTGTATGCCGACCGGCTTTCCGTTAATCTTGAAATCCCTACCGAAAGCGGACTTAAGCTTTTGGCTCCTGAGAAGAACCGTCAGGATATGCTGAATCCCATGAAATACATCCAGAAGGGAATCGACCAGTACAAGGATGAAAAGAAAATCTTCAGGAAAGTTCCGAAATTTGCTCCGGCAGGACAGTCTACCCAGATGATTGTGGGTGCGACCAATGAAAATGACTTACAGATCATTAAAGTGGCGGATCACTTTTATAAAAACTTCAGCCTGAAAAGAGTCTATTACTCAGGATATGTACCGGTACTGGAGGATAAACGTCTTCCGGCTTTAACAACGGAAGTTCCCATGCTCAGAGAAAACCGTTTATATCAGTCGGATTGGCTGATGAGGTTTTATGGTTTCAAGGCAGAAGAAATTCTGGATCCGAACATGCCGTTCCTTGATCTTGAGGTAGACCCTAAAATGAGCTGGGCGTTAAGACACCTTGACCAGTTCCCGGTTAACCTTCAGACTGCCGATTACCAGATGATTTTAAGAATTCCGGGGATTGGCGTAAAAACAGCCAAAAAGATTGTCAGTGCAAGGCGTTTCCAGGTGCTTACCATGGATCACCTGACGAAATTAGGTGCCGCCGTTAACCGGGCTAAATATTTTATTGATTTTAATGCCGGTAATGCTTATTTAAGGCATCTGACCGACAAAAATTTCAGGAAACTGATCATTGGGGGAAGCTCATCCAAGTTCCACAATCAGTTTTCCCAACAGCTTACCTTGTTTTAATCTCATGTAATCAAAAGCCATAAAATTTAAGCTGGGGCTTTACGTTTAAAATATTTCAGAAATTTTAAAAATCTGATTCCATGGCTACTGATTTAACCATAATTTTCAGATTGTCACATGTTCAAATTAAATTTCAGCATTAATTAATGACCACCCTACTCTATGACGGAAGTTTCGACGGTTTATTCACTGCAGTATTTGAAGTTTTCGAATACCGGTATAAAGATGTTGAAATCATAAGCAGGGAAAACTTTCATCAGGAGAATATTTTTGCAGACATCCACGAAGTGATCACTCAGCATGAAAAGTCCGAGCGGGTATTGAACAAGCTGGAGCAGAATATAGGAAAACAGGGCATCCATGAATTGTTGAAGGTATACCTGTCTGAGGATCCTGAAGCCGAGCAGCTGATTTTATCTGCGGTGAGGCAATCCGTACACTTTCCCGGAGAGAATGTCCTGCAAAACTATGCCGACAGCCATATTTTGAAAATTTCCAAGATCTGCAAATCGGTAAGCCGCGAGAGACACCGGATGACGGCTTTTGTGCGTTTTGAAAAGATGCAGGATGAAGTGTTTTTTGCCAAAATCGATCCCGATTTCAATGTGCTTCCGCTGATCCGGAAACATTTCAAAGACCGGTATCAGGACCAGAAGTGGATGATTTACGACCTCAGGCGGAATTACGGTATCCTGTATGACCTGGAAACCTGTGATTTCTTCTACCCGGATGAGAAGATCGACCTGAAAAAATACGAAGAGAAATTCCATGATCAGGAAAAAAGCTACCAAACGCTTTGGCAAAGGTATTTTACCCGAACCAACATTGTAGAACGGAAGAATATTAAACTGCATTTGCAACACGTTCCTAAGAGGTACTGGAAGTACCTGACGGAGAAATGGTAAGTAAACTGTTCACTACATATGATGTTGCTTATTTTTTAGAAGTATCCTTTTGTTTTTATAGTACTTGTCTTATAGTTACTTGAAAAAAATTATAGTCATACTTTTTGAATCCAAATTTTTCAAATTTTAAATTAATTTGGATATTTTATTGCCTCTGATAATTCTATTGGATTGTTATACTTTTTTAACTGAGATTGTATTGTTTTTGTCATTTCTCTGAAATCAGGCTTTACTTCTTTTCCTTTTTCATCTATAAATTTTGCTTGCATATTTTGTGACTTCACTTCTCTCAGCGGATCACTATAATAATTTAAATATACTTTTTGTAGCTGCTTTTCAGTGACATTAATTGCTGTTTTATATATATCCTCAAAATTTAAAGTATCTGATATTTTTTTTATTGATTCAAGGCTAAATTTATAAGATCCTGTAGAATCCTCCATATAAATTATTAATCCAGGCAAATTCCTAAAAATATATGGTCCTGCCTGAATTGGCAAATCTTGAGTATACCATGCCTCCCAAGTTCTTCCTTTATATTTTAATATTGCTTTCCTACATAAATAAGTACTTATTTTTCTTGTTTCAGGTTTTAGTTGCCAATCAAGTGTTATATATTCTTTAACACTGTAGATGTCTTTAATAAAAAAAAAGTATTTAAAACTTAAGCTTTCTTCATAGTTAATAACTGAAAAACTATTATCCCCCATAGCAGGAACTTTAGAACCAATACTTTTAAGTGAATCCACTTTGTATTGTTGTTCAGTTAGAAACCTTGACTTACTAGCCTGAACTAAAAGTATCATATTTTTATTCATTATATCAGAGCTTAAAGAATCTTCTTTATAGGTAAGTCTATAATTAAGTTTAAAATTCTGAGCATAAAAACTGCAAGATAAAAATATCAGTATTAAACTTTTAAAAATTTTATAATTCATCATATATTTATAAATTAACTTTAATTAAATTCAGCATTATAAGGATTGTAATTACAATCTATTGTATAGCCGGATTTACTTTTTCTTGGAATATATGTCGTTGTACAGCAATATCTAAATTCATATACATTACATGGAGTAATATGGTCTGAAAGACAAGGATGCTTACCTCAAATATATAAAAATAAATTCTCAGAAATAAAACAACTCCAATTATTTGTGAAAAAAAAGTCAATGCTAATTACTCATTTACAATAACATAAATAATAAAATATGTTTCAGGTTAATTTTTTTATTTACTTTTATTTCAATCAATTTATAAAATAATCCAATCCCTTCCTAATACATAAATAAAAATTATTCAAAAGTCAGTATATGACTTGGAAAGATAGAGAAGATAGTTATTTAATATTTTTTTAAATTGTTCTTTTTCTGTTTTATCAAAAAATTAAAAAAAGATCGAAATATATTATCTATGGAAATGCCTGACTGAAATACTTAGTAATGTTTTTAAGAATAGCAACCAAAATAGTAGCCAGGAAATCTGTTTCTTACTAAGATTAAAACAAGTAAAAAATTTTCAAATAAAGCATCACCAAACATAATTGGTTCAATTTATCCCCAAAACTTACAACAAAGAAATTTTGACTTCATCTAACCTGAAGGTTATTTAGAAGAAATAAAAACAGTAGCCTATATTTCAATCCTGCAAATTTCACAAGTTTTTAACGGATAATATCCAAAAGTCTTATGCAGTTACTGCCATTATCTGAACTTGTTTTTGTAGATTTGTGTTCGAAATTTTTTACCAGATGAAAGAGAGTGCTGTGAAAAAAATTGCGGTTCTTACCTCAGGAGGGGATTCTCCGGGGATGAACGCAGCCTTAAGAGCGGTCGTAAGAACCGCTAACTATTATCATATAGAATGCTACGGAGTGAGGGAAGGCTATAACGGCCTGATCAGCGGGGATTTCCTGAAAATGGGCCCGCGTTCCGTTAAAAATATCATCAACCAGGGCGGTACGATCCTCAAATCAGCCCGTTCCATGGAGTTCAAAACCAAGGAAGGACGCCAGAAAGCGTACGATAACTGTGTAAAGCTGGGTATAGACGGTTTAGTCTGCATCGGCGGAGACGGAACCTTTACAGGAGCAAAAATCTTTAACGAAGAATTCGGAATCAGGGTTGTGGGTGTTCCCGGGACCATTGACAATGATATTTTCGGTACAGACAATACCATTGGGTATGACACTGCCCTGAATACGGCCATGGAATCCATTGATAAAATCCGTGATACAGCCACTTCCCACAACAGGGTTTTTTTTGTGGAAGTTATGGGCCGCGATGCCGGCTTTATTGCACTGAATAGCGGATTGGCAACAGGTGCACTGGATATCCTTATCCCTGAAACCAGAGACAGCATGGAAGACCTGTTTGCGAACTTCAGAAATGCCGAAAAAACAGGGAAAGCCTCCAGCATCGTTGTCGTTGCAGAAGGGGAAAAGCTGGGGAATGTTTATGACCTGGCCAAGCAGACGAAAGATGAGTTTCCGGATTATGACATCCGCGTTACCGTTTTAGGACATATCCAGAGGGGAGGTTCTCCAAGCTGCGCAGACCGGGTTTTAGCAAGCAGACTGGGCTTTGGTGCTGTCGTAGGCCTGATGGACGGACAGACCAACGTAATGGCAGGCATGCGTTCCAACGAACTTGTGTTTACCCCTATCGAGGAAGCCATTAAAAAACATAATGAAATCAATAAAGATCTTTTGCTGATTTCTGAAATCTTAGCAATCTAATATTATTTTTATAATTAAAACAAACTATTATGTCAACAATCAAAGTAGGTATCAACGGGTTTGGTAGAATCGGACGTCTTGTGTTCAGAGCAATGACTGAAAGAGATAACATCGAAGTAGTAGGAATCAATGACCTGATCAATGCAGAATATATGGCGTATATGCTGAAGTATGATTCTGTACACGGTATTTTCCCGGGAGAAGTTTCTGTAGAAGGAAACGACCTTGTGGTAAACGGAAAAAAGATCAGAGTTACCGCTGAAAAAGACCCGAACAACCTGAAATGGAATGAAGTAGGTGCAGATTATATTGTAGAATCAACAGGGCTTTTCCTGGATAAAGAAAATGCTGCCAAACACATCAATGCCGGAGCTAAAAAAGTAATCCTTTCCGCTCCTTCCAAAGATGATACGCCAATGTTCGTAATGGGGGTAAACCACAAAGAGCTTACTGACGATATCAAAATTTTATCCAACGCTTCTTGTACAACCAACTGTTTAGCACCTTTGGCTAAAGTAATCCATGATAAATTCGGTATCGAGGAAGGTCTGATGACTACCGTACATGCTACTACAGCAACTCAGAAAACCGTTGACGGTCCTTCTATGAAAGACTGGAGAGGCGGTAGAGCTGCTCTAAACAATATCATCCCGTCTTCTACCGGTGCTGCTAAAGCAGTAGGTAAAGTAATCCCTTCACTGAACGGAAAATTAACGGGTATGTCTTTCAGAGTACCAACCGTAGACGTATCTGTGGTTGACCTTACTGTAAGACTTGAAAAAGCTGCTTCTTACGAAGAGATCTGTGCAGCTATCAAGGAAGCATCCGAAGGAGAACTGAAAGGAATCCTTGGATACACTGAAGATGCTGTGGTATCTCAGGATTTCGTAGGAGATAAGAGAACATCCATCTTCGACAAAGATGCCGGAATTATGCTTTCTCCTAATTTCGTGAAACTTGTTTCTTGGTACGACAATGAAATGGGGTACTCTAACAAATTAGTAGATATGCTGATTCATGCAGCTTCTTTGTAATGGGTAATGGGTAATGAGCAATAAGTAATAAAAAAACCTTCCAGATGGAAGGTTTTTTTATATATCACTTCTTCAATAATCCGGTTAATGTATTATAGCTTTCTATAAAATTAAGCCCAATTGAAAAATAGGGTTTATTGTGATTAACTCCATTGATGGTCCATCCTCCACCAAAACTTACCATATTGTAAAACGTTGACACAGATAATCCTGCACCAATTGTAGTATTTTCATTATTTTGAAATACGTGCAGCATTGGCCCGAAGCTTGGAGATAAAAAATGCAGCCAAAAAGAATTTGATTTACGGGGCTCATATCTGAAAGTATATCCAATACTTGCAGCAGGAGAAAACTCTGTAAATTCTTTTTCGGTAGTGTCTCACTAACTGTGTAAGTTAAAAAGTTATTCTGGAAAATTTTGAGCCCTCATAGCTCAAAAAATTTTACGGAAACCTAACGAAGTGGTTCGGCTTAGCCAAATAACTTTTTATTATTTTTAACCATTACATAGTTATGATTGACAAAGAAGACTTATTAAACAACAAGGATTTCTATAAGTCCTTTAAAAATGGGGAAGATTTAACCTCTTTCTTCAAAGAAATGCATAAGCGAGCTGTAGAACATATGCTTGATGCAGAATTGGACACCCATCTGGATAATGAAAAGCATCAAAAACCCATCACTGGAAATTACAGAAACGGACACGGAACCAAGAAGATAAAATCCTCATTTGGCGAATCTGAAATTAAAGTTCCCAGAGATAGAGAAGGTAGTTTTGAACCGGCATTGGTTCCAAAGAGACACAACATTATCGATGGTTTGGAGAATATTATCATCTCATTTTATGCTAAGGGAATGAGTGTAAGCGATATTGAAGAACAAATTAAAGAGATGTATGATTTTGAGGTTTCTACCTCTACCATCTCACGAATCACCAATGCTGTTGCAAATGAAGTGGTGAGCTGGCAGAACCGTCCGCTTGAAGATCTGTATCTGATCGTTTGGATGGATGGGATTGTTTTCAAGGTAAGGGAAAATTCCAAAGTCATTAATAAAACTGTTTATCTGGCTGTTGGATTAAACCGAGACGGGAGAAAGGAAGTCTTGGGAATGTGGCTTGGAAAAAATGAAAGCTCAGCCTTCTGGATGGGTGTTCTCACAGATTTAAAGGCTCGTGGTGTAGAGGATATTCTCATCACCGCCACCGATAACTTAAACGGATTTACCCAGACCATCCGTTCCGTATTTCCTGAATCTCAAACCCAGATCTGTGTGGTCCATCAAATCAGAAATGCATGCAAATATGTGGTCTGGAAGGACAGAAAAGAGTTCTCTGCCGATATGAAGCACATTTACACCGCTCCAACAAAACAGGCGGCTGAAGCTGCTCTGGGTAATTTTGCAGCAAAATGGGAAAGCAAATATTCTTATGCTATTGCATCCTGGCGGAATAATTGGGATGAGCTGACTGTGTTTTTTGAATTTCCTTTAGAGATCCGAAAAATCATTTATACCACTAATTTGATTGAAAATCTCAACGGGAAAATCAGAAAATACACCAAAAACAAAATGTCCTTTCCTACCGATGATGCCGTAATGAAATCAGTGTATCTCGCATTAAAAGAAGCTACTAAAAAATGGACCATGCCTATTCAAAATTGGGGTATTGTTCTTAACCAGTTTATGCTTATTTTTGAAAAAAGGCTCAGATTATAAAATCCAAGCCCTAACTTTTTAACTTACACACTTTGTGGGATAGTGTCTCTTTTTCCGCTATTTTAACAAAACTAAAACCTCCCGTTGGACTTTGTTTCCATCCGAAATCATCATAAACCAGAACCATTGTAAAACCTGTATTATTTTTAGCTTCGTTGGTTATATGCAAAACAATTTTGTCATCTGTTGAAATTTCCTCCCATGCCAGATTAATTTCTCCGGAATAAGATTCTCCGTTCTCTTTATTGGTATTGACTGTATATACATATTTGACATCATTTGAACTTGAAAGATTTCCATTTTTCATAGATCCAATATTCTCTGATTTTTCTTCGACTACAGTAAATCCAAAAACATTTAATGGCTTTATGGTTTTATCTTTTCTTTGAATGTATGCTAATACTCGTAATTTACAATTAGGGCCTAAAGCATCTACGGACTTTCTATCAAAATCTATGTGTATCTGAGAACCTTTTTTAATATAATCAAGTCCGGCATTTAACATAAATTTATATCTTATATTTGATCCATTAGCTTTAGGCATTCTTTCAGTAATAGTTATAAAATTTATAGGATTATAAATATCATCAGAAAATTTATCTCCCTGCCATTTTTGTAAATTATCTTGGTTAATTTGAGCATTTGTCATTTCTATCCAGCCAAATAAAAGCAATAGTAAGGTTGTTGTTCTCATAATTATTAGTTTAAGGTTAAAGCTTAGTAACGTATTCAGAAAACCTACTCTTAAACAATAAGCGATTAAGAATGGAGTTTTCATGATTTATACTGTAAAACTACAATACATCTCTGGTACTGAAAATACCGCAAAAGGGTGATTTTGAGATTTTTCATTAATTTTATAAAAACATTAACCATGACTAAAAAATATCTGACCCAAGCCAAAAAACCGCATCCTCTTATTGAGGTATGGAACGATTACCCTGAAATACTGCAAAACGACAACAGGATACTGCCTGTTCCATCTATCGAACAGATCATCGGAGAAGTCTTTGCCCCGGGTAAGTTTTATTATTACGTCATCAATTTTGCAGACAGTACCATCAGTCATCATCATGAAAATATCCTGAAGATACACGGTCTCAGCAAATATCCTGTACACCTGAAAGAGATCATAGACCTGATCCATCCTGATGGCCTTGAATTTGTGATGGAGGCCGAGAGAATGTCTATAGAAAAAATGAAGCAAATCAATGGCTTTGATTACCAGCAGGAGCTTAAAACCAGCTACTGCTTCAGGATGAGGACTCCCGAAGGCAATTACGGCCTCTTTCACCATCAGGCTTTGCATACCTATAAAGATGAAAACGGCAGGCTCCTACAAGCCGTTAATATCCACACCCACATTGAACACATTACGCGTTACAATTCCTATATGATACTGGTTTCTGGCATCAACGGGCGGGAAGATTTCCACCAGATGCAATGGATCAAAAAAGACCATTTTTCAAAATCTGCTGCTGTAGTGTTTACCAAAAGAGAAGTGGAAATCCTCAGCTGTATTGCAAAAGGGTATGCCACGGGTAAAATTTCCGGCATGCTGAATATTTCTCAGGAAACGGTTCGGACGCACAGGAAAACATTCTGAAAAAGGCTGATGCCAGGAACAGTTCGGAGCTGATCAGGAAAGCTTTCGAATGGGGATACCTGTAAATAATAGCCGCTAGTATGATAATGCTCATTGCCAGTTACGGTGTGAAAATTGTACCTTTATTTTAAAGAAAGCGTATGATGACAGGACCGAGATTTTCAGATTCCGAACACTTCAGGCATTTCTGGACCAAAGGCAATGGCAAGCAGCTTATTGAATTTTCAGGAGCTGAAGTCAGCCTTGATCATTTTCAGAAGTTTGCTTCGTATGCTTACCATACCGATGAGGCCGGAGACAAAGTCATAAAAGATATTTACTTTACCCGTTCGTTTCCGGAAGCATCAAAAGCAATCGAACAGTTTATCCGGAATCCGGTTTCAGAGCGGGATGATGTTCCAGAATGCGTGAAGCAGCTTTTCCTGCAAACCCAGCAGATTCCTGACTGGCTGGATTATAACCTCCTCAGAAGTGGTGCCGAGCTGTGCATGCGCTGCAACCTGGATTCGCTTATATCACTCCGTGATTACTGCCTGATGGGCGGCTATGACTTTGCTTACCTGAATAAACCGCTGATCATTACCGGTGCCCTGAAAAAGGGAGCTGTAAAAAGGCTTTCCGAGACGCTGGATTTCTGGGTGAACGTTACCCGGTATGATGCCCTGGAGCTTCATGCAAAAGGATATGAATTTGCCATTAAAACCCGAATGATCCACTCGTATGCCCGGCTTTCCATTAAGAAACACTATAAAGAATGGGATACTGAAAACTGGGGCGAGCCCATCAATTCATGGGATATGATGGCTACCTATACTGGATTCAGCCTGGTATTCCTGCACAGCCTGCATAAGCTTGGCAACCGGTTTTCAGAGGAAGAGGAACTGGGTATTTTCCATTTGTGGAAATATGTCGGCTATTTACTGGGCATACCGGAACCACTGCTGCCCGATAATAAAAAACAGGCTACCGAATATTTTTACCTGTGGACTTCCAACCAGCCTTCAGCCGATCAGGACTCTGTCCTGCTTGCCCATTCCTTACTTAATGAATCCCTGGAAAACCCTATCCTGAAATATGATTTCCAAAGGAAAAACCTGCGGTACCTGCATATCTGCTGTACATGGTTTCTCCTGGATAACGAAGTTTGCCAAAGGCTCCAGATTCCTGATGTTCCGCTGAAAAAAGCATTTCCTATTACTAAGCGGACGCTCAACAAAATCTATGATACAGTGGTAAGCCGTAAAGAAAGAATCAGGAAAGGCAATGCAAGCCAGATGAAAGTACTTAATGATTACCACAGCATCACACAAAACTCTAATTTCCACTAATTTACAATTACCTTCAGCAGAAATAAACATTCTCAATCAATGAATACCACAGACAAACCGGGCACTCATAAAGCCGGTTGAGGCTTTCTGAACAATAACGCATTTTTTATAATAATTTTAACTATAATACCGATGCCCAAAAGTAAATATTACTAGTTTTTGACGCTAAATTTTCGTAAATTTGATACAGTATTTAAGATAACAAATGAGCAATATAGACGATAAGAAAAAAGCACTTGCGCTAGTGCTTGACAAACTTGACAAAACGTATGGAAAGGGTACTGTAATGACCCTGGGAGACGACGCTGTGGATAATACCATTGAAGTTATCCCTTCCGGATCTTTAGGATTAGACATCGCTTTAGGCGTTGGCGGATATCCCAGAGGAAGAATCATTGAAATTTACGGGCCTGAATCTTCCGGTAAAACCACTCTGACTCTGCACGCCATTGCTGAAGCACAGAAGGCAGGCGGAATCGCAGCTTTTATTGATGCTGAGCACGCTTTCGACAGAGGATATGCAGGAAAACTGGGGATTGACCTTGAAAACCTGATTATTTCACAACCAGACAATGGTGAGCAGGCGCTGGAAATTGCGGATAACCTGATCCGTTCCGGTGCTATTGACATTGTAGTTATCGACTCGGTAGCTGCGCTTACGCCAAAAGCTGAGATCGAAGGTGAAATGGGTGACTCTAAAATGGGTCTTCACGCAAGGCTGATGTCTCAGGCATTGAGAAAACTGACGGCAACCATTTCAAAAACAAAATGTACCGTTATTTTCATCAACCAGCTGAGAGAGAAAATCGGGGTAATGTTCGGGAATCCTGAAACCACTACCGGGGGTAATGCTTTGAAATTCTATGCTTCTGTAAGGGTAGACATCAGAAAAGCCAGTGCACCGATTAAAAACGGTGATGAAGCTATAGGAAGCCGGGTGAAGGTTAAAATTGTTAAAAACAAGGTTGCTCCTCCTTTCAAACAGGCTGAATTCGACATTATGTACGGAGAAGGTGTTTCAAAAACCGGAGAAATCCTTGATCAGGCAGTAGAACAGGGAATCGTGAAGAAAAGCGGTTCATGGTTCAGTTATGAAGAAACTAAATTAGGCCAGGGACGTGATGCCGTAAAAGATGTGTTGAAGGACAATCCGGAACTTTCAGAAGAACTGGAAAATAAAATCAAAGAAGAACTGAAAAACAAGTAACCGTTTTCAGGATCAGATAGAGAGACAGCTTCAGGGCTGTCTTTTTTTTGACATGATAGGTATACGGTTCTTTCTGCTTTAACCATTAATCCATAGAATTAACCAATACAAAATACCGGTAAGCCAGGATAGCTTTTTGTGCTTTGGTTAAAGTATTCGGATCCTTGCCACTCAGTTTAGGCAATACCGCTTTATTTACTTTATTCAGGAATTTAAAAAATGATTTTTTCATAACTTTATCTTTTGGTAAAGCATCCCGTTTTCGGAATACTGCCTTACACAGAGTTCAAAAATAATGCAAACCCGGTAAGAGCCACAGCTTAAAACAGCGTATCTATGGATGATATTTTCAAAAAGCAAGTCTATGAACTGGTCAGAATGATCCCGAAAGGGCGTGTATCTACGTATGGAGCCATAGCCAAAGCCGTAGGATATCCCAATCACTCCAGGCATGTGGGAAAAGCAATGGGCGGCTGCCCTGAAGATGTGCCCGCACACAGAGTAATTTCCGCTTCAGGTATCCTGTCTGTACCGGAATTTCAGCCCAGGCTTGAAGCAGAAGGAATTACCGTGCAGAATCTACGAATTAAAAATTTTAAAACCCTGTTCTGGGATCCTCTGAAGGAAATTTAGGCAGCTACTTCTTTTTCAGTTCCTGCACCTCTTCATTCAGCCGGTCTATCTCTTTTTTTAACAGTCCGATGTACTCCTGAAGATTCTGAATGACAGATGTAGAAATGCTGTTAAACTGCGTCATCACTCCCGCAGAAACAGCATTGTCATTGAATACGGGATGTTCATTATTAATGATGACCTTAGGCTCATCCTCCTCATAAATTTCATCTACCGATACATTGAGAAACTTTGCAATTTTCTCCCATTCATCTTTAATGATTCTCACATCTCCGCTCTCCTTTCTGCTGTAATTGGATACATCCGTGGCAATGGCATCTGCAATATCTTTTTGCGTGTATCCCTTTCTTTTCCTTAATAAACGTAGCTTTTCCTTTTGCATGATAAAGTTTTAAAAACAATAAAAGTACAATTTGTACATCTATTGCACAACAAATTTACAACAAATCTACAATCAATATTCTTGTCTCAAGCTGTTCATATTGATAAGTTTGTCCTGCTAACTATTTAATGATTCAGATGATGAGAAAATTATTTTCAGCAGCTTCCCGGAGCAGCAAGATGCGTGAGCGCATTTCCTTTCAGAACTTCATTCGGAAAAGTTGTATCCCGGATTATCCCCACTTTCGATTATTCTCTTTTCACTTCTTCTTACGAGAATGAAACAATGCCTCCTTCTTTCAGCATCGATGATTATTGCAGCTTTTATGAAATCCCAGGGATTCAGTGTGCTGTACGAAGCAGATTATAAAATGGTTTACAAAGATCAGAACGTAAACCCGACATCCCAGGAAGACACATTTGCCTTACTGATCAATACCAAAGCGTCTTATTATAAAAACATGAAGAAATATGTGGAGGACTCATTGAAGTATGAGAAGAGAATCCATGAGAAGACGGACTTCTGGGAAGGGCTACGATTCATCACTGATTTCCCTGAATGTATCGGCACCACATCAGGCAAACTATATGTAACACTGCCTATTGGCAATAAACCTTTTACCTATGAAGAAACCAACAGCATCAAATGGCAAATCGTTAATGAACATCAATCTTTAAACGGATACCGCTGCCAAAAAGCGGTTACGAAAAAATACGGCAGAACCTGGATCGCGTGGTTTACCAAAGATATTCCCTTTCCGTTCGGGCCGTATAAGTTCAATAAGCTTCCGGGATTGATTGTAGAAGTATCTGATGAAAATAAAGACTATATATTTTCCCTATACAATTTCAGGAAGAGAACATACTTCTGTAGATCGGCAAATATGTCACCTCATGCATCACCTGTCCAGAAAAGTAAGGTATTTGATCATCAAAGAAGAGAAATTGCGGATCCGAATAATTACAATAAACTGATTACAGATCCTGAAACGTTAAGTTATGTATTGAAAAAAGCCCGGGAAAGAGCCCGACATTATAATCCTATAGAATTAAGCATAGATTAATCAGTCATTTGGAAATTTTTATATTTACTGAAATAATATAAAAAACGATGAAATACTTTTTTATTACCATCCTGTTGTTCTCCCTTCTCTGCAACTGCAGTAAAAAATCCTCACAACCCGTTGTCGATTACAGTACGGATTATGAACAAAACCGCCGTATGCTTGATCTTGAACACGCTGCAAGGAAACAAAAGCAGCAGACCATAGTTGTACTGGACGGAAAGGTTTCTGATTTGGTGGACCTGAAACGTCTGACAGCTCAGGATAAGATCAAGAGTTTTAAGGTGATTACAGACAGTACGGAAATAAAAAAGCTAAACTATTCTTACGCCAAAGTAAAAACAGTCATCATTGCCGCTAAAAAGTGACCGAGAGGCTGTCCATCAGCCTCTTTTTATATTATTTAAATGATATTCGGCGGACGCGATATAATATCAAAGAAGCTGGAATCATCAACATACAGAAGAGAAGTAAGTGTGGAGATTTGTTTAACCGATGAAGGGGAATTGATGTGTTAAAAGTTTCGGCGAGGCCAATGGCCTCGCCGAAACGCTTTATTGGGTGATCTGCTGATAACTTCTCTGGATGAAGTCGGTAAGATCTTTTCCTTTCAGTAAGTTCTGTGAAAGTTTGGCCAGATCGAGCGCATGGCGGATCAGGCTTTCTTTGGCTGCTCCTGATTCAGCCTTTAAAATCTGACCGGCAAAATCGCTGTTGGCATTCACCACCAGGTTATACATCTCCGGGAATCCTCCCATACCGAAGATTCCGCCTCCGCCGGTAGCCTGCATATCTTTCATTCTTCGCATGAATTCAGGCTGGGTAATGGTAAACGGGGCATCCGTACTGTCGAGATCCTCAAGCTGAACTGTGAACTTGGCATCTTTAATCGCCTCTTGCACTTCTTTCTTCAGGGATTCCTTTTCGATATCATTAAGTTTGGCAATTACAGGTTCATCTTTTTTGATCAGGTTATTGATATGATCGGCATCTACCCGCGCAAAAGAAACGTTTCCCTTTGATCCTTCAAGCTTCTGTATGACATGCGGAACGATTGGAGAATCCAGAAGGAGCACTTCATATCCTTTATCTCTGGCAGCCTGGATGTAGCTGTGCTGCTCATCGGCATTCGTAGCATAGAGGATAACCAGTTTACCGTCTTTATCAGTCTGCAGAGGCTTGATCTTTTCTTCCAGCTCACTCCAAAGGAAGTACTTGCCATCGGTTGTAGGGTATAAAGTAAATTTATCTGCTTTCTCAGCAAACTTTTCCTCCGTTACGATCCCATATTCGATAACCACTTTGATGTCATTCCATTTTTTCTCGTAATCTTCCCGGTTCTCATTGATCAGGGAGGCCATTTTATCCCCCACTTTTTTCGTGATGTAGGAAGAGATTTTCTTCACGGCACCATCAGCCTGTAAATAAGAACGGGAAACATTCAACGGAATATCCGGAGAGTCGATAACCCCGCGCAGGAGCATCAGGAAATCAGGGACAATACCTTTTACCTCATCCGTAACGAAGACCTGGTTCTGGTACAGCTGGATTTTATCCTTTTCAATATTTAAATTATTGTTCAGTTTAGGGAAGAACAGGATCCCGGTAAGGTTAAAAGGGTAATCCACATTCAGGTGGATATGGAAAAGAGGCTCTTCAAACTGCATCGGATACAGTTCATGGTAGAACTTCATATAATCCTCATTCACAAGTTCGCTTGGGGCAATTGTCCAGGCCGGAGTAGGATTATTGATGATGTTATCCACTTCCTCGGTTTCTGCTACGGCATCTTCAGGAGCATCTTCAGGTAAAGGCAACGTATGGGTTTTGGTCCCGAACTTAATCGGAACAGGCATGAACTTATTGTACTTCAACAGCAGTTCACGGATTTTGCTTTCTTCCAGGAATTCTGTGGAATCTTCCGCGATGTGAAGGATAATTTCCGTTCCCCGATCTGTTTTTTCTGTGGTTTCTTCAAGTGTGAATTCCGGGCTTCCGTCACAGATCCATCGTACTGCCGGTTCGTCCTTGTATGATTTCGTTAAGATCTCAACTTTTTCAGCCACCATGAAGGCAGAATAGAACCCAAGACCGAAGTGGCCGATAATTCCTGAATCTTTAGCCGTATCCTTATATTTTTCAAGGAATTCTTCCGCTCCCGAAAAAGCTACCTGGTTGATGTATTTTTCAACTTCTTCACCGGTCATCCCGATTCCCTGGTCGATGATCCGGAGGGTCTTCTGTTCCTGATCAACCTTTACTTCAATCTTCGGGTTTCCGTATTCTACCTTCGCTTCACCGATCCCGGTTAAGTGTTTCAGTTTTAAAGTAGCATCTGTAGCATTCGAAATAAGTTCCCTCAAGAAAATCTCATGATCACTGTACAGAAACTTTTTGATCAGCGGAAAAATATTTTCCACCGAAACATTAATATTTCCCTTAGTCATAATAATTTTTGTTTTTAATTTTTCTATATGTTCACAAAAAAAATACCGATCCGGATAAAGTGACATATTGACATTATTACATGTAAAAAGTAAGATGTAAAATGTATTCAGCCTGCTTATGAGTATCAATAAATAATCAGACATAAAAAACGCTTCAAAAAAAATTGAAGCGCCTTATATTATATCGGATGATCGATTTAGTTTTCCAGGATATAGGAGAACATCAGCGGTGCACAGATGGTGGCATCACTTTCAACGATAAACTTCGGTGTGGTAATATCCAGTTTTCCCCAGGTAATTTTCTCATTAGGAACAGCTCCTGAATATGATCCGTAAGATGTTGTAGAATCTGAGATCTGGCAGAAATAAGACCAGAACGGAATGTCATGCATTTCCATATCCTGATACAGCATCGGTACCACACAGATTGGGAAATCCCCTGCAATACCTCCTCCGATCTGGAAGAAGCCTACTCCTTTTCCGGCTGAATTCTTAGTATACCAATCGGCCAGGTAGGTCATGTATTCAATTCCTGATTTCATTGTTGACGGTTTAAGCTCACCTTTGATACAGTATGAAGCAAAGATATTCCCCATAGTGGAATCTTCCCATCCCGGAACTACAATCGGAAGGTTTTTCTCAGCTGCAGCAATCATCCATGAGTTTTCTCTCGGAATTTCATAATACTGCTCCAAAACTCCCGAAAGGATCATTTTGTACATGTATTCGTGCGGGAAATAACGTTCTCCTTTGGCCTCAGCATCTTTCCAGATTTCCACGATATGTTTCTGCAACCTTCTGAATGCCTCCTCTTCAGGAATACAGGTATCGGTAACCCTGTTCAGGCCTCTTTCCAGAAGATCCCATTCTTCCTGCGGTGTCAGGTCCCGGTAATGTGGTACTCTTTCGTAGTGAGAATGCGCCACCAGGTTCATCAGGTCTTCTTCAAGGTTGGCTCCTGTACAGGAAATGAAATCCACTTTTCCCTGACGGATCATTTCTGCAAAGATTTTACCCAATTCTGCTGTAGACATTGCTCCGGCAAGGGTAACCATCATTTTACCTCCATCCTTAAGGTGGGCAACATAGCCTTTGGAAGCATCTACCAATGCTGCTGCATTGAAGTGCAGGTAATATTTTTCTATAAACTCGGTAATCGGTTTGCTCATTGTTTTTGATTTTTGCAAAGATAAAACTTAAAAACGGAATGTAGCGGCTGCACTCAGAGAAACTCGGTGCAAACCTTCCCTTTCTTTCTCCCCGAATTCATAAGCGACCCCATTGATGGTCATCTTTTTCAACGTTCCTGCCGTCAATCCTAGTTTAGGACCGATCAGGAAGTTTTTGTGGATCATATACTGGTATCCTATCCCTGCATCTACTCCAAGATTGTTCCCTTTTCCTTTGGCATTGACCGGCGTGTTATTAGCGGTAGTTTTTGTGGTGTACGTAATGACACCCAGGGCGAGGTCAACAAACAGTTTATGCCTTGAAGGCTCATTATAATTTGAAACGAAAATGGACGGTCCGAAGAAGGTAATCTTATCCTTGGTAGTGACAGGAATAGAATATACAGTTCCGTTATTATCGGAAGCTGTCATAAACCCGCTGCTGGAGGCACTGAAATCTGAATACTTTACCCCTATGGCAATATTGGCGCTTCCCTTGGGATGATAATATGCTGCAATATCAAAGTTAACTCCATGTTTCAGGCCTTTTACATATTCCTTTTCATCCCTGGTCAATCCGGAAGCGGTTTCCGCCGTTCTCCAGGCATATCCTACCGAAGGGATAATGGAAAATTTCTGTTGTGCAAAGGAAAGGAAGGAAAGAGAAAAAATCCCCAATGTTATTAGTTTTTTTATCATGATCAAATTTTCCGGCAAAAATAAGTTTTTTACAGGAATATCAAAATTTAAAACGCCGGTTTTCTTTCTTGTCAGAGAGCTTTTTTTTGGTATCCAGTCTCTTTTGCTTCTGGCTTTTGGACGGTTTTGTAGCCCATCTTTTTTTAGGAATAACAAGCGCTTTGTCGACGAGCTCTATGATTTTTTCTATTGCCTTATTTTTATTCATCAGCTGGGTCCTGCTTTCAGATACGGTAAGGAACAGCATCCCTTCTGCATTGATCCGGTTTCTGAGCTTATCCGAAATCAAAGCCTTTTGAGCATCATTGAACAATGCTGAGCCGGAAACATTCCACAACACGGTAACGGAAGTTTCTACCTTATTGACATTCTGGCCCCCGGCTCCGCTGCTGCGTGACGTTTTAAACTGAAGCTCCCGTGAAAAATCTTTCATACCATTTTTGTAATTTGAAATCTATTGATGTTTCTTTTCCTGACTGATTTTATCTTTGAGTTGCATCCGGTTAACTTTCCCGTTTGGAGTACGTGGAATTTCGTTAACGAACAGTAATTCTTTAGGATGGTGGAAGTTTTTTTCAAAAGGAATGTTCTTAATCCTTTTCCGGATTTCATCCGAATCATCACTTTCTATCACCAGTATCAATTTCTGACCCAAACGTTCATCTTCCAGCCCTAAGAATACCACTTCAGCAGGAATTTCTTTTTTCACCAAAGCTTCGAGCTGTTCAGGAAATATTTTCGCACCACCTGAATTAATCACATGATCAGCCCTTCCCAGGAACCGGAATTGCTTTGCGTTGATAATTTCCACGAGATCGTTGGTCTGCAAAACCTCTTCATTCAGCTCCGGAGCATAGATCTTAAGGCATCCCCTGTCATCTGTAGAAATGGAAATATGATCAAAAGCCGTAAAATAATCCTCGCTTACCGGAGCAAGCTGCTTTAAGGCAATATGAGAAAGGGTTTCGGACATGCCATAGGTTTCATAGATGCGGTTTTCAGAACCGGTTATTTTTTGCTTCAGGCTTTCTGAAACTGCTGCTCCGCCTATAATGAGATTCCTGATCAACGGAAGCTTATCCAGAGAATGATCTACCTGTAAAGGTGTCATTGCACAGAAGTCAATAGTATGTTTCAGGTTTTCCAGAGGCTTTACCGACGGTTCGGAAATGAAAAGCTCAAGATGCCTTATTATGGACCTTACCAGCATCATTTTTCCGGAAATATATTCTACCGGAAGGCATAGCAAAGCCGTGTCTCCTTCTTTCAGTCCCAGAAAATCACAGGTCATCTGTGCAGAATTCATCATTCGTTTTTTTTCAATCCCGAAAATTTTGGGTACTCCGGTTGATCCTGAAGTCTGCACCTCTACGGTACCCGAATCCGAAAACCAATCTTCTAAAAATTTTTCAATTTTTTTTTCAAATTCAGCTCCTGCACCTAAATTATTAATTCTGAGATTATTGAATTTACTTACCATATTCTTCCGTCATAAAAAGTGAAGTAAATTTAAAAAAAAGTTTGCGAACCCCTTGCATGTAAAGAAAAAAGCTGTAAATTTGCACCACTGAAACAAACAAACACAGACCCATGGTGTAGCGGTAACACTACTGATTTTGGTTCAGTCATCTGGGGTTCGAATCCCTGTGGGTCTACCGAGAGGCAAATCTTTGAGATTTGTCTCTTTTTTTGTTTTGGAGGGACCAATGCTTTGGGACAATTAGGATAAAAAATAGATCATGAACAAAAGTTGGGGACTATGCAAAAAGTTTAGTCAGTCTGAATAAGAAGAAAGTTCGGGGATCAGGTACAAAAGTTGGGGACTAGGCAAAAAGTTTAGTCAATCTGAATAAGAAGAAAGTTCGGTCTTTCACTCCGCGGAGCTGCAATCTGAAGTTTTTGATTTTGGCATTAAAGGATTCAGCAG
>CAJYLH010000015.1 GCA_913775525.1 uncultured Chryseobacterium sp. | reverse complement strand
TGGATAGCTTCAGATCAATACTTAACAGGTTTGACACTTCAATAACAAGCTGGACAGGGTTTAATTATTTAGCGTTCATGGTGATTGCTTTGAGAAAATTTCAAAAAATAAAGTCGAGATGAGTTCTTAATAAACCAATTTGATATGTATGTTGATTATGATTATTAATTCATAAATTTATAAGTTTATAAAGTTTTAAATCTACAGCATGTTAAAGCAAATCCGTAATTATAAATTAACTTATGTCATTTACAATTTTTTCAATAAGAAAAAACTGAAGCATAACATACCACTGTACAGAAAATTTGGCATTCGCAAAAGTTATTTTTCTAGCATATCAAGCAAAAATTTTTTACATCTTCCTCCTTCAGAAAGAAAAATAGATTTTGAGAAGGTGATACGTACAGATTTATACAGCAATTTATCGGAGGAAAACAAAGCTAGTGTGCAGGAGTATGATAAAAATGGATTTATAGTTCTTAGAAATTACATAGATACAAATACAGCAGATGAGATCAATACTGAAATTGAAAAGCTGATGAATGATGGAACACTTAAATTCCGGTATGGAGGAAAACTGATGTTTGCGATTCACCATTCTGAAATCATTCGTAATATTGGAAACGATGAAAAATTACTCGAGTTCTTGTCTGTTTTATTGGATGGGAATGCTAAGCTTTTCCAAAGTATTAATTTCATTAACGGAAGTCAGCAAAAAACCCATTCTGACAGCATTCATATGACTACTTATCCTCTTGGTGGTTTACTGGGAGTATGGATTGCTCTTGAAGATGTAGATGAGAATAATGGAGCACTACACTATATCCCACAGAGTCATAAGCTTCCCTATTTCCTGAATTCTGATTATGATAATGAAGGAACAGCTCTTAAGATTGGCAAACAAAGTTATAAGGCTTATGAGGAATTTCTTGAAGCAAAAGTTAAACAGCTTGGTCTTAATAAAGAAATTTTCAGAGCAAAAAAAGGTGATCTTCTCATTTGGCATGCTAATATTTTGCATGGTGGAGAGCCCCATCTAGATAAAAGCAGAACGCGGAAAAGCCTTGTATATCACTATTTTGATAAACACAGTATCTGTTATCATGAAGTGACACAAAGACCTGCATTATTTCATCTGTAATTCAGAAAATATTACTAATTTTGCGTCCTGAAATGATGACAAATTTTTCTGGATATCTGCCTTATGCATTTGCGCTCATTATTGCAATCCCTTTTCTGGTTTTGCTGAGGCAATTCGTACATTCCTACATCATGCTTAAAAATCAGGAGCTTAAACTTCTTACGGTAAAATCAGGCTCCGAGAATAAGACGCACGCATATGAACGGATGACGCTTTTTATGGAGCGGATCAAGCCCTCTAACCTGATCCAGAAATTTGACAGGGGCCTAGCCATTCACGAATTTATTTTCCTTACCGAGAAAGCCATTGCTGAGGAGTTTGAGTACAATGCATCACAGCAGCTGTATCTGACGAAAAATGCATGGCAGAATATTACTGATTCTAAAACAGCCGTTATTGCCTTGCTTCACAAAACTTACGAAGACCTGAACAACAATCCGAGCCTGGAAGAGTTCAAAACGGTATTCATCATGAACTACATCAATGGTGAAGATTATATTGCCGCCACGATGGAAGATCTGCGAAGAGAAATTTTAATACTAACTTAAAAATAATAAATAAATAATGATTCCAAATTTCAAAGCACATCCATGGCATGGAATTTCTGCTGGGGAAGATGCGCCGAATGTGGTGAACGTTTTTGTAGAAATCGTTCCTTCAGATACCATCAAATATGAAATTGATAAGGAAACCGGATACCTTAAAGTAGACAGGCCTCAGAAGTTTTCCAATATTATTCCTGCTTTATACGGGTTCGTTCCGAGAACATATTGTAATAACGAAGTGATGAGGCTGGCTGTGGAAAGAGGAGCGCAGGATGTTACGATGGGGGATCATGATCCTTTGGATATCTGTGTATTGAGTTCTCACAACATTCATGCAGGCGGATTGCTGATGGAGGCAATTCCTATCGGAGGCTTTAAAATGATCGACGGAGGTGAAGCAGATGATAAAATTGTTGCTGTCATGATCAATGACCATGCATTCGGACATTTCAGAGATATTTCTGAACTTCCGCAGGCGGAAGTAAACAGGTTGATGCACTATTTCCTAACCTACAAGAACCTTCCGGATGAGCCTGCGAAATGCAGAATCCAGGAGATCTACGGCGCTGAACATGCCAAGTTGGTGATCAAGGCTTCACAGCAGGATTACGCAGACAAGTTCGGAGGATAATCTGCTCCGGCTTACCAATATATTGATAGGGATAAATAAACGTTTATCCCTATTCTGTTATATGGATTCAGGAATTCTGAACATGACTGGGCACTTACCAACTGTACTGTATTGCTTTTCAGGGTTCAACATAGAAATAATCAGCAGGATTTAATATTTTATGAGAATTATTCATTATATTTCTGTAACCAAAATATTAAACTATGAATCTATTTGCACTAGTACCCGTTTTCGGTATTATTGCTTTGGTTTACACATTTCTTCAGAGCAAATGGGTAAGCAAGCAAAATGCCGGGGATGAAAAAATGAAACTGATCAGCGGATATATTGCTGACGGTGCCATGGCTTTTCTAAAAGCCGAATACCGAATTCTTACTTATTTTGTTATTATTGTCGCTGTCCTCCTTGCCGTAATGGGCATGACCAATCCCGATTCCCACTGGACGATAGGAATTGCATTTATTGTAGGTGCGGTTTTTTCTGCCTGTGCGGGTTTCATCGGGATGAAAATTGCCACAAAAGCCAATGTTAGGACAGCTGAAGCGGCAAAGACCTCATTATCCAAAGCACTGAAAGTATCATTTACCGGAGGTTCTGTTATGGGGATGGGAGTGGCCGGGCTGGCTGTTTTGGGACTCGGAGGTCTTTTCCTGATCATTAAGCAGATTTTTGCTTCAGATGCCCCCGTAGATTCTCTCGAAATGCAGAGGACGATTGAAATTCTCACCGGATTTTCACTGGGAGCAGAATCCATTGCCCTTTTTGCTCGGGTAGGCGGTGGAATTTACACAAAAGCTGCTGATGTAGGAGCCGATCTCGTGGGCAAAGTAGAAGCTGGAATTCCTGAGGACGATCCGAGGAATCCGGCAACTATTGCGGACAACGTGGGGGATAATGTAGGGGATGTTGCCGGTATGGGAGCTGATCTCTTCGGGTCATATGTGGCAACAGTACTCGCTACCATGGTATTGGGAAGAGAAACCATATCGGATGATGCAATCGGTGGTTTTGCTCCCATCCTTTTACCGATGCTGATTGCCGGAACGGGAATCCTTTTTTCTATTGCCGGTACTTTTTTCGTCAGGATCAATGATCTTGAGGATTCCTCAACTTCCAGCGTGCAGAACGCACTGAATCTAGGAAACTGGGGAAGCATTATTATAACTGCTATCGCATCTTATTTTCTGGTCACTTATCTTCTGCCGGAAACCATGGTGTTAAGAGGATATGAGTTTTCTAAAATGGGTGTTTTCGGGGCCATTATGGTAGGTCTTGTAGTAGGAACCCTCATGAGCCTTATTACGGAATACTATACTGCCATAGGTAAAAGACCGGTCTCCAGCATTGTACGGCAGTCATCTACCGGGCATGCCACCAATATTATCGGAGGGCTTTCAGTCGGGATGGAATCTACACTGTTACCGATTATTGTACTGGCAGGCGGAATCTACGGATCTTATCTGTGTGCCGGGTTATACGGTGTTGCCATTGCAGCTGCCGGAATGATGGCCACTACCGCCATGCAGCTGGCTATTGATGCATTCGGGCCTATTGCCGATAATGCCGGTGGTATCGCAGAAATGAGCGAACTTCCCAAAGAAGTGAGGGAGAAAACCGATATCCTGGATGCAGTAGGCAACACAACGGCTGCTACCGGAAAAGGTTTTGCCATTGCTTCTGCTGCATTAACTGCGCTTGCTCTTTTTGCTGCTTTTGTAGGTATAGCAGGGATTGACGGCATTGATATTTACCGTGCCGATGTACTGGCGGGTTTATTCATTGGAGGGATGATTCCGTTTATCTTTTCCTCATTAGCCATTACCGCCGTAGGACAGGCAGCCATGGCTATGGTGGAGGAAGTTAGGAGGCAGTTCAGGGAAATACCCGGGATCCTGGAAGGAAAAGCACAACCCGAGTATGAAAAATGCGTAGCCATTTCTACCGATGCTTCCATCAGGAAAATGATGATGCCCGGAGCCATTGCCATTATTTCTCCTTTACTGATTGGATTTATTTTCGGTCCTGAAGTTCTGGGAGGTTTTCTGGCAGGAGCAACGGTTTGCGGTGTACTCATGGGAATGTTCCAGAATAATGCAGGAGGAGCCTGGGATAATGCGAAAAAATCTTTTGAAAAAGGTGTGGACATCAACGGACAGACTTATTACAAAGGTTCTGAACCTCATAAAGCTTCTGTAACAGGAGACACGGTAGGAGATCCTTTTAAAGATACTTCGGGGCCTTCCATGAATATCCTGATCAAACTGATGTCTATCGTTTCCCTGGTTATAGCGCCTACATTGGCCGTGATCCATAAAGATAAGATTGAAGCGGAGAGAGCTGCCAAAATAGAGCGGCTTACCGGAACTGTGGCAAGCCAGCCTGTTCAGGGGCCAACAGGATCACCTGCCATTTCACCTGCAATGCTGGAAACCAAAGGTCATTTGAATGAAAATGGTGACTTCGTATACGAAACCGGAAATGTACAGCAGGTAAAACTGAAGGGAGGGAAGACCATTTCCATTGGAGACGGTACCCAGCTCTACCAGATGTATACCTTACTAAAACGTAAGGATCAGACCCTTCTGAATCCTGACCAATGGTTTACTATTGAAAACCTGTATTTTGAAAATGGTTCCAGTGATCTTAAGGCAGGCGCTGATGCGCAGCTCCTGAACCTTGCTGAGATCATGAATGCGTATCCTGACCTGAAGATCAAAATCGGAGGGTATACGGATAATACAGGCAATGAAGAAAGCAATCAAAGCTTATCCAACCTGCGTGCTCAGACTGCCAAACTGAAACTGTTGGAGATTGGTATTGCAGCAGACCGCATCGAAGCAGAAGGCTACGGATCCCAGCATCCGGTTTGCGTTGCCAATGATACGGATGAATGTAAAGCCAGGAACAGGAGGATTGACATCCGTGTCCTTTCTTTCTAATTCCGGAAATTAGAAATTGAATTAATTTCAATAGTTAACAATACAGCACTGTCTTTCGGCAGTGCTTTTTTTGTCTCTACAAAACTCTTTTAAGATGCTCCAAAGCCTGGATAATGGTTTCATCTTTTTTTAGGAAACTGAAACGGATATAGTCCGAATTTTGCCTTAAATGATAGAATGCGGATAGGGGAAGGCAGGCTACCTGCTTTTCAGCAGTGAGCCATTGTGAGAATTCTACATCAGTCATTGTCTTTGATACATTCCTGAAATTGACGGTCTGAAAAACACTTCCTTCACATGGTTGATCCGTCCATAACGGAGTATCGGCGATCAGTGTATTGAACAGATCCCTTTTATGCTGCATCACACTCTGATGCTGCTCAAAATCGAATCCATCCAGATATTTTGCGAGTGCATACTGTGCCGGAGCATTGGCTCCATAGGAAAGATACTGCTGATGAAAGCGAAACTGTTCAGTCAGGTTTTCAGGGGCCAGCATATAACTCACTTTCCATCCGGTACAATGAAACATTTTCCCGAATGAGAATATGCAGAATGTTTTTTTCCTGAGCTCCGGATGAAGGAAAGAACTGTAATGCTCTGCGCCGTCATAACAGTATAGATCATAAATTTCTTCTGATATCAGGTAAATATTGCGGTCGGCAATAAGATGATGCAGCTGGTTCCAGTCTGACTGCTTCCATACTTTCCCGGTCGGGTTTTGCGGTGAGTTGATAATAATAGCTTTTGTTTTTGACGAAATACTGGATTTCAGGTGATCCCAGTTTGTGGAGAAATCATCTTCGGGCTCATAATAGACAGGAACTCCGCCGTTCATGACGACGGAAGGACCATAGGTATAATACGACGGTTGTATGATCACCACTTCGTCTCCGGGACTTAATACGGATTTCAATGCTGTATGCAAGGCAAAAGTAGCGCATGGAATAATGCTGATCTCATTTTCGTTTAAGGTAATGATGTTCTTTCTTTGTGCATTAAAACGGATGATATTCTGAATCAGCATCGGGTTTCCGGCAAGAGGTTCATACTGATGCACATCACATTCTGATGATTCTTTTAGGTAGTATTTCAGACGTTCATCTATGTCAAAATCTGGAAGTCCCAGCGAAAGGTCGAAACTGTTGTTTTTCCGTGCAAGTTCGGACATGTCCGTAAAGAAAGAATAATCACTGAACCGGTAAATTTTTTTCATCCGTAATGCATTTAAATCAAATATAATAAAAATACACATCCATTCAGAATTAAATAAATTTCTTTATTTTTAGGCAAATTATTTAAAAATGAAAAAACTGATCATCCCTCTTTTTTCCATGGCTGTAGCGGTGAGCTGCGGAACTGCAAAGGTTTCTGACGGAAACGTTGCATCTCAGTCTGCCTCTGCTTCTGATAAAGCATTTATGGCTTCCTACAAAACCATCAAGGCAGAAGAACTGAAGAAAAACCTGTATGTAATTGCTTCAGATGAAATGGAAGGCCGCGATACCGGAAGTCCAGGACAGAAAAAAGCAGGGGTTTATATGGTTGACTATTATAAAAACCTTGGGATATCATACCCAAAGCCATTGGGATCATATTATCAGAAGGTACCCGCAGACTTCATGAAGGAGAGAGGAGCGTCCGGTCTCCCGGATTCGGAAAATATCCTGGCATTTATAGAAGGTACCGAAAAACCGGATGAAATCGTCGTGATTTCTGCCCATTATGACCATGTTGGAACAAAAAACGGAGTAGTCTATAACGGTGCTGATGATGACGGAAGCGGAACGGTAGCTGTGATGCAGATCGCAAAAGCTTTCCAGGCTGCTAAAAAAGCAGGTCATGGACCGAAAAGATCCATTCTTTTCCTTCATGTAACCGGTGAGGAGCATGGACTGTTCGGGTCAGAATATTATGCTTCACATCCTGTCTTCCCGCTGGATCATACTGTGGTAGATCTTAATATTGATATGATAGGAAGGGATGACCCGGAAAACAGAGGAAAACAGTACGTCTATGTGATCGGATCAGAAATGCTGAGCTCAGAACTGAAAGTGATTAATGAGGCTGCCAATAAAAAGACCAACAATCTTGAACTGAATTATAAATATGATGATCCCAGTGATCCACAACGGTTGTATTACAGGTCTGACCACTACAACTTTGCAAAGAACAATGTTCCTGTAGCCTTTTTCTTTGATGGTATCCATGAAGATTACCATAAGCCTACAGATGATCCTGAAAAAATAGACTATCCGCTGTTACAAAAAAGAGCACAGCTGGTATTTACCACAGCCTGGGAGATTGCCAACAGAGCAGAGAGGATCAAAGTCGATAAGAAATAACTGAATGAAAAGCCTGTAAGAAATTGCAGGCTTTTACAATTAATCATTCTAGGAAAAGCAATAGATCAGTATAGGGGTGACACAAAAAAAACATTTTTAACCTTTGAAATAACACACTCCCTGATCTTCTAAAAACTTGATGGGGCTTCGGAAGGCATTTAATGGTGTTTTCATGATATATATCATGCGTTTATTATTTTTATTGATTCTAAATAAATATAAATTTGTACCAGTAACTTGAACAGACCCAAAAACACAATTATCATATCCATATCAATTTTTGTTTTTAACCGGTGAGGCTGTATCTTACCGGTTTTGTTTACATACTCTTTGATGTGGGGAAAAATTTAATGGCAGATCATACTGAACAAACCGACAGAAATGCGGTACAAGTTTTGATCTGGTTAGTTGAACCACTTGCCTTAATATTTCCAGTTGCTGTATAAGAATACCGGATAATTCCGGATCATGACAGCATATTTCAGAAATGGGACGAAATTGCGCTCCTGGCATTCAAAAATTGTGAAAAAATATTGGATATTTAATCCGTAATTAACATTAAAACTGCATTTTTTTACATTAATTTTAAAAAATTATAATAAAATTTATAATTTTTCTTATCATTTTTTACTTCCCTTTTTTTATTAAAATTTTTAAGTGTATTTTTTAAACTTAATTCCTGTTTATGAACGGGTTATCATTCCAATATTGTCAAAAATATGATAACCTTATCATATTTTGTATGTCATTGTTATCATTAAAAATCGATATGTAAATTACTGATTGGCAGGTAATAGAATTAAATTTATTTTTTTTTCTCGTATGAATTTTTATATTTGTGATGTTACGTAAATGTTAACAATCAAATGAGACCAAGCTTTATTCATACCTATGTTTCTGTTGACTGTGTTGTTTTTGGATTTGACCACGAAAACAGGCTTAATATTTTACTCGCCCAGCGTCATTTTGAGAATGTACCGATAGAAAGGCAGAAAAAACTGCCGGGAAGCCTCATCCTGAGTGAAGAGGATGTTGACGACGCCGCACAAAGGGTGCTGCACGAACTGACCGGTATCAAGAAGATGGTGCTGAAGCAGTTTAAATGCTTTGCCGACCCTATGAGAGCCAGCAGCAAAGATGATATCAAATGGATGGGCGAGGAGTATAAACACAATATAGATCGCATCATTACGGTTGCCTATCTTTCTCTGTGTAAAATAGACCATAAGATCAATAGTACCAAATATGATACGGTGGACTGGTGCCCGATTGACAAAGTACCGTTGCTTCCTTTTGACCACAATAAGATCATCAGCGAATCGCTGATAGAGATCAGGAAATGGATTGAGTCAGACTTCTCCATCATTTTCGAATTGCTTCCGAAGAGATTTACCATCAGGCAGCTGTACCAGCTGTACAGTGCTCTGAGTGAAAAACAGATCGATATCAAAAACTTCCATAAAAAGATTTCTTCATTCCACTACATCATCCCTCTGGATGAAATAGAAACGAATGTAGCGCACCGTGCGGCAAGATACTATAAATTCGACGCCAAAGTGTTCAAGAAAAACAATACGAAACTTATAAAATAAATCACTTTTTGAAATTATGTACTTGCTAGGCTACGATATTGGCAGTTCTTCTGTGAAAGTTTGTCTCATTGAGGCATCCAGTGGAAAAATAATTGCATCAGACTTTTCCCCTAAAAAAGAAATGAAAATTACTGCTGTCCATCCTGGCTGGGCAGAGCAGAACCCTGCAGACTGGTGGACCAACCTTAAGCTTGCCCACGAATCTGTGATGCATGAATCCGGTGTGGATGCAGAAGATATTAAAGCCATCGGTATTACCTGGCAGATGCATGGGCTGATCCTGGTAGACAAAGACCAGAACCTCCTGCGCCCATCCATCATCTGGTGTGACAGCCGTGCCGTGCCGTACGGTGAAAAAGCATTCCAGGAAATAGGCCCTGAAAAATGCCTGTCCCACCTTCTGAATTCTCCGGGAAACTTTACCGCCTCCAAATTGGCCTGGGTGAAGGAAAATGAACCTGAAATTTTCGAAAAAATTGACAAGATCATGCTTCCCGGCGATTATATTGCCATGAGGCTTTCCGGACAGATCGGAATGACGGTTGAAGGTTTGTCTGAAGGGATTTTCTGGGATTTCAAAAACAACTGTATTTCAGAAGATGTGGTGAATCACTATGGGATTCCTTCAAGCTTCTTCCCTGAAATCATCCCGACTTTCGGGGTTCAGGCAGTCGTATCTGCAGAAACAGCGCGTGAATTAGGGCTTAAAGAAGGCACTCCGATCTCTTACAGAGCCGGTGACCAGCCGAACAATGCTCTTTCACTGAATGTTTTCAACCCTGGAGAAATAGCCTCTACGGCAGGAACTTCAGGAGTCGTGTACGGTGTTCTGGATAAACTTGAATATGATGATCTATCCAGAGTCAACACCTTTGCGCATGTTAACCATACTGCGGACCAGACCCGTCTGGGCGTATTGCTATGCATTAATGGAACAGGAATTCTGAATTCCTGGATGAAACATAATTTCGCCACTTCATTGTCTTCTTACGGGGACATGAACGATATGGCCTCTCTTTCTCCTATCGGATCAAAGGGGCTGAGCATCATCCCTTTCGGAAACGGAGCAGAACGGGTGCTGGAAAATAAAGATACGCACTGTTCTATTCACGGCATCAATTTCAACATCCATTCCAAAGGAGATATCCTGCGTGCAGCCCAGGAGGGAATTGTCTTCTCCTATGAATACGGAATGAATATCATGAGGAATATGGGAATGGAGATCAACGTAATCCGTGCCGGAAATGCCAATATGTTTTTAAGTTCAATTTTCAGGCAGTCTCTTTCCAGCGTAAGCAACGCCGTCATTGAGCTGTATGATACGGACGGAGCAGTAGGAGCGGCAAGGGCAGCGGGAATAGGAATCGGGTTTTATGCCAATTCTGACGAAGCTTTTTCTTCATTAGAAAAAATAGCCGTTTTTGAACCGGAAACCGAAAAAAGAGAACAGTATTTAGAAGCCTACTCCAGATGGCAGGAACATCTTAAAGAAATCGTATAAACCTGAATATTAAAAGCATAAAACCTGATCCTGGGATAATGAAAAAATCAGCAGGAAGGGGGAATCATATGCCTGAAAACGGCATCAGCATTATTGATTATAAAAACAAAAAATAAATATATATGAACATTTTAAAAGAAACGAAAGAGTTTTTCCCTGGTATTGACGAAGTTAAATTTGAGGGCAGAGAGAGCAGGAACCCTATGGCGTTCCGCTATTATGATGCAGAAAGGATCGTTATGGGAAAACCCATGAAAGACTGGACGCGCTTTGCTATGGCTTGGTGGCATACCTTATGTGCAGACGGAAGCGATCCGTTCGGAGGGGCAACCATCCATCACCCGTGGAATATGGGAACTGATGCGGTTTCCAGAGCGAAATATAAGATGGATGCCGGTTTCGAATTCATGAAAAAAATGGGCTTCAGTTTTTACTGTTTCCATGATATCGACCTAGTAGAACCTGCAGGAAACTGGAAGGAGTATGAAAGCAACCTTCAGGCTGTAGTAGAATATGCCAAAGAAAAGCAGCAGGAAACAGGAATCAAACTTTTATGGGGAACGGCGAATGTATTTACCCACGAAAGATATATGAACGGAGCTTCTACCAATCCTAATTTTGATGTAGTAGCCTGTGCAGGAACCCAAGTGAAAAACTCCATTGATGCTACTATTGCACTGGGTGGAGAAAACTACGTGTTCTGGGGAGGAAGAGAAGGGTATATGAGCCTTCTGAATACCGATATGAAGCGTGAAAAAGAGCACCTGGCACGTTTCCTCACCATGTCCCGTGATTATGCCCGTAAGCAAGGTTTCCAGGGAACTTTCCTGATCGAGCCTAAACCTATGGAGCCTACAAAGCACCAGTATGACTATGATGCGGAAACGGTAATCGGATTCCTGAGACATTACGGTCTTGATCAGGATTTCAAACTGAACCTTGAGGTAAACCACGCTACATTGGCAGGGCATACTTTCGAGCATGAATTACAGGCTGCTGTAGACGCAGGATTATTAGGAAGCATCGATGCCAACAGAGGTGATTACCAGAACGGATGGGATACAGACCAGTTCCCGATCGACTATTATGAACTGGCTCAGGCATGGATGGTTATTCTTCAGGGAGGAGGATTAGGAACCGGAGGGGTGAATTTCGATGCTAAAATCCGTCGTAATTCAATTGATGCCGAAGATCTTTTCATCTCTCACGTTTCCGGTATGGACGCTTTTGCCAAAGGTTTGATCGTCGCTGCCGATATCCTGGAAAATTCAGATTATAAATCATTGAGAACAGAAAGATATTCTTCTTTTGACCTTGGAAGCGGAAAAGCATTTGAGGAAGGTAAGCTTACACTGGAAGACCTTCAGAAAATTGCTCACGAAATAGGGGAGCCACAGCCGAAAAGCGGCAAGCAGGAATTATTCGAGGCCATTATCAACATGTATATCTAACCATGAATACAAAAAACTTTGGAATGAAGCCGTTACAGAACTCTTCATCCTGGATGTATAATTAAAATACGAGTAATTATGAAAGGATTTAAACCTATTAAAATTAATAAGGCAACGGTATTTTTTGCTATGGCATTATTGCCTTCCAGCCTTGCTTATTCACAAGCGAAGAAAGATACTCTGCCTAAAGAGAAAAAGATAGAGGAAGTTGTTGTCATCGGCTACGGTACCCAGAGAAAAGAAGCGGTTACCGGATCTGTAGCCACCGTAAAAGGTGACGCTCTAAGAGAAGTTCCTTCTGCCAACATTACCCAGGCTTTACAGGGCAGAGCAGCGGGGGTGGATATTTCACAGTCTTCCACAAAACCTGGAGCTTCCATGCAGATCCGTATCCGTGGAACAAGGTCGCTTACCGGAAGCAATGATCCTCTGATCGTTCTGGATGGAATTCCGTTTGTAGGATCATTAAGTGACATCAGCTCCAGCGATATCAAAAGTATTGATATCCTAAAGGACGCTTCCGCAACAGCCATTTATGGTTCAAGAGGAGCGAACGGGGTTATTTTGGTGACGACCAACAGAGGTTCTAAAGGCCAGAAACCGCGTTTCACCTACAATAACTTCACCGGAGTTCAGACGCTGTTTTCTAAATACCCGATGATGGACGGTCCTAAGTTTGCGAAACTTCGTGCCTACGCTACTCCTTTTAACAGTTCGAATCCATTGTACGCGACTACCGGACATGAATCTGTAAACAACAATACAGACTGGCAGGATTTATATTATAAGCCTGCTATGATCACCAGCCATGATATCGGCGTATCCGGTGGAACGGAAGGTGGAAATTATAATGTCGGCTTATCTTATTTCAAACAGGATGCCTTGATTCCGCTTCAGAATTATGAGCGATTTGCCCTGCGTATGGCTGTTGACCAGCAGGTAGGTAAGAATTTCAAATTCGGATTTACAACCAATACGAACTATTCTCAATCAGAGGGTAACGGGCTGAACCCCGGAGCTGTTCTTGGATATTCTCCATTAGTTAATCCATATGATGAAAATGGAAATCCTAGGAGAACCATGATTACGGCAGGAGGAATCGACCAGACATGGATTTATACCCGTCAGTCCATAGAAAGTTTAGGCGATAAATATGTTGACGAAACCAAATCCTTTGCTTCCTATAACAATATGTACGGTGAACTCACTTTACCGCTGAACGGATTGAAATACCGACTGAACGTAGGATTGGATTACCGTACTTCCAACAGTGGCAACTATGCCGGAGTAGGGGTGTTCAACACCAACCCGCTTGGACCTTCATCTGCCGGCAGAGGAAACAACCAGACATACCATTGGGTATTGGAAAACCTCCTGACCTATGACCGTACCTTCGGGAAACATAAAATTAATGCTGTTGCCTTATATTCTGCAGAAGATAATAAGTACACCAGTTCTTATATGAGTGCGAAGAATGTACCTGCTGATTTCTTCCAGTATTATAACCTGGGACAATCGCCTCAGGCAGATATTACCGTTAGACCGGAGGATCAGGTATATACTAAAAACGGACTTCTTTCTGCTATGGGAAGGGTAATGTATACTTTCGACAATAAGTATATGATTACAGCAACATTACGTGCTGACGGATCATCCAGACTGGCCCCGGGAAATAAATGGCATACCTATCCTGCATTATCATTAGGATGGAATGTAACGAATGAGTCATTCATGCAGAATATCAAAGCGATCAACCTGTTGAAGCTAAGAGCAGGATGGGGACAAACATCCAACCAGGCGGTAGCTCCGTATTCTACATTAGGGCAGATGGCTGTGGCTCCGTATAATTTCGGATCCGGCAGCAGCACAGGGGTGTATGTAACTCAGGCTCCTAATCCGGGCTTAGGATGGGAGTATTCCAAAACACAGAATTACGGGGTAGATTTCGGGTTATTCAATAACAGGCTTTCCGGTAGTGTAGAATATTATAAGACGCATACCTTTGACTTATTGACGTCTAAAAACCTTCCGATGTCATCTGGTCTTGTCAACGTAATTTCCAACGTTGCTGAAACGGAAAACAAAGGATTTGAAGTAGCTTTGAACGGCGTGATTTTCGACAATCCTGAAGGATTTACCTGGGAAGCAGGCGTAAATTTCTATACCAACAGAAACAAAATCTTAGCGCTTGCCTCAGGAATTGATAAAGATGAATCCAACCTTTGGTTTGTAGGCCACAATATCAATGCTTTGTATGATTATCAATACATCGGGTTATGGCAGACCGGAGACCAGTACATGGGTATTCTGGAACCTGGTGATCCGAGAGATGTTGTAGGATCTATCAAAGTCCTTTATACCGGAGGATACAATGCAGACGGGACACCGGTAAGAGCGATTGGTCCTGCTGACCGTCAGATTTTCGATACCGCTCCTAAATTCCAGGGAGGTTTCAATATGCGTTTCGCATACAAAAACTTTGATTTAAGCACGGTAGGAGCATTCCAGCATGGCGGAATCCTGATCAGTACGCTGTACGGATCAGCAAGTTACCTGAACAGAATGACCGGTAGAGGAAATAACGTTGACGTTGATTACTGGACAGAAGACAATACAAACGCTTACTTTCCGCGTCCAGGAAGACACTTAAGCGGAGACAATCCGAAATATTCTTCCACACTGGCTATGTTTGATGCCTCTTATGTTAAACTGCGTACCATTACATTAGGGTATAACATCAACAAAGATTTCCTGAAAGATTTAAAAATCAATAGCTTCAGAGTATATTTCACTGTGACTAATCCGGTAGTGTTGTTCTCTCCATACCATAAGTTCTCCGGAATGGATCCGGAACCGAACTCTTTTGGTAACCAGAACCAGGCTGTCAACGGATACCAGTCACGTCAGTTGGTGATCGGAACCAATAACCCTTCCACCCGAAATTATTTAATGGGAATTAACTTAACTTTTTAATACGTACAATCATGATACATTTCAATAAAAAATTGTTGTTAGGAGCGATATTTATGTCGCTGACATTTACCGGTTGTAATGAAATCCTGGATGAACAGCCCAGATCAATATACACTGTAGATTATTTCAGTACGGCAGATGGTGTTAATCAGAGTTTCACTTCACTATACAGACAGTTAAGGCTTTTATATGGCAACGGATACTTTATGAGTAACTGCCAGAACGGGACTGATGAATCTACTTTCGCACAGAGTGCTGACGGGAACTTCAAAGACCTGGATATGTCCGGAAACGGAAACATCAATGCCGCTACCTTTCCTACGAGTATGGTATGGGGTTCGGTATTCCCTTACATCAATACTGCCAACGGTATCATTGAGAAAGGGCCGGGATTCGGTATCGCGGAAACCATGATTTCAGAAGCCAGATTCTTCAGGGGATTCGATTACTTCATGCTTGTGCAGACGTACGGAGGAGTACCTTTGGATTTAGGGTCCGGCGAACTGAAATTCAACAGCTCGCCGACGACAACTTCAGTGAGAAATACAGTTCCGGAAGTCTATACAAAGGCTATTTTCCCTGACCTTAAGAAGGCAGTAGATAATTTGCCAACCACACCGAGAGTAACCGGAGGCGTAACGAAAAATGTAGCCAGATTATTCCTGGCGAAAGCATACCTTACGTACGGCTGGTGGTTGCAGAACCCTAACAACATTCCTACCTATCCGGATGCACAGCGTGTGGATCCAGATGGGCACAATGCACAGTGGTATTTCCAGCAGGCATATGATGTCGCCATGACGGGAATCAACAACCCGGGATCTTATGGTTTACAGCCTACATTCTATGATGTTAATGCAGGAGCCAATGACCGTAACAGCGAGTGCATGCTGTATGCAGACCATACCCAGTCCAGTGTATTCTATAATGAAAGTGATCCTGTGGGATTCGGCTCAGGATGGGCTCCGGATAACTTTGCCGCGTGGATGCAGACCTGGAATTATACGGCCATTAAAAGCAGTAAGACTACTTCATGGGCTTCAACAGATGTGGTAAGTTCAGTACAGCGTGAAGCTGCCCAGTCTTTAGGGCGTCCTTGGGTGCGTATGTGTCCTACTTTAGGCGTAATTAAAAATACGTTTGCAGATAAAACCAATGACTCCCGTTACGATGGTACCTTCGTAACGACCTACAGAGGAAACTGGCAGAAGCAGGGGACAGGCTTAACTGCTGTACCGGTACTGTACAATGCCAACAATCTTCCTGTACAGCCGGGAGGTGCAATATTAAGCTTCCTGAATGATGATTCTCAGGCACCGACTTATCCTACAGGATCCGGACAGAACGGCGTAGGAGCCGGTACATTGCCGGGAAGGGCTGACTGGGTAATTGCTCCAAACGGGATCAACAGAATCGTATATCCTGGACTTTGGAAGATCGGAACCTACCGTACAGATGATCCGAACGGACTTGGATATCCTAACGCAGGTTTAACGCGTCCGTTTAATGTGGCTAAATTCTCTGAATTTTATTTTATCGCAGCGGAAGCAGCTGTAAAAGGAGCTTCAGGATCCATGAGCCCAAGAGACCTGATTAACGTCATCCGTGCCAGAGCAGGAAAATGGAAATTCAACAATGCTCAGAATGTAGCCTATGTAGCAGATAACAGTGCTGCTATGACTGCCGCTACTCCTTCTAGCATTACGATTGACTATATCCTTGCAGAAAGATCCAGAGAGTATTACGGAGAATTCTACAGATGGTATGACCTCGTACGTACACAGAAATGGGCACAGTATGCAGCGACTTACCAGATCGGGGGAGCGTCTTACGGAGATCATACTCCGCAGACGGTAACCAGAACCATTCAGCCGTTCCACTACCTGAGACCAATTCCTCAGAGCCAGCTGGATGCCATGGAGGTTAGCGCTGACGTAAAAGCTAAATTCCAAAACCCTGGGTATTAATTTTTAAGCACATTTACATTCATATCAACACAAAGTAGGTGCCTTAAACACCTGCTTTGTTTTAATGATAAAACTTAAGATACGATTATGGAAAAAACATGGAGATGGTTTGGTAAAAAGGATAAAATACAGTTGAACATGCTCCGTCAGATCGGTGTGGAAGGTATAGTCTCCGCGCTGCATGATGTTCCGAACGGACAGGTCTGGACACTGGAAGCCATTCAGGAATATAAACAATACATAGAAAGTCACGGTCTTCGCTGGTCTGTAGTGGAAAGTCTTCCCGTAAGCGAAGCGATCAAATACGGAGGTGAAGACCGGGACTCTTTAATAGAAAATTATATTCTGAGCCTGGTAAATCTGGGAAAAGCAGGAGTAAAGACCGTATGTTATAATTTTATGCCGGTGCTGGACTGGGCAAGGACGGATCTCTTTCACGAATGGGAAGACGGTTCTTCGTCGTTGTACTTCGACAAAGCCAGATTTGCGTATTTTGAAATCCATATCCTGAAAAGGCAAGGGGCTGAAAACGATTATCAACCGGAAATCCTTCAGAAAGTTGAAGAACTGAAAACTACCCTCAGTGAGGAAGACAACAATGACCTGATTGATTCCGTGATTGTTAAAACACAGGGATTCGTGAATGGCAATATCAAGGAAGGAGAGTTGAACCCGGTTGAAAAGTTCAATAATCTTTTGGCTTTATACGATGGGGTCGATAAAAATCAGCTTCGGGAGAACATGAAGTATTTCCTGGAGAAAATAATGCCGGTCTGCGAGAAATGGGACATCCAGATGTGCGTTCATCCGGACGATCCGCCATACTCACTATTAGGCCTGCCAAGGATCGTAACCAATGAAGAGGACATCAACTGGTTCCTGAATGCCGTGGACAATCCACACAACGGATTGACATTCTGTGCCGGTTCTCTAAGTGCGAATCTTCAGAATGATGTTCCCACGCTGGCTCAGAAATTTTCTAGCCGTACCAGATTCGTCCACCTCAGAAGCACCAACGTTTTTGAAAACGGCGATTTTATAGAAGCACATCACCTGGGCGGAAGAGGAAAGCTGATTGATGTTGTCCGTGTATTTGAAAAAGAAAACCCGCAACTTCCGATGAGGATCGACCATGGAAGGCTGCTGACGGATGATATCGACAAAGGATACAATCCCGGCTACTCATTCTTAGGCAGAATGCTGGCTTTAGGACAGATCGAAGGCGTAATGGCTGCCGTTCAAAATGAAATGGCAGGAAAAAGCTAAATTGCTCTTTCCATCAATTATCAATCATCAATGATCAACCATACAATGAACGAAATATTCAGTATAAAAGATAAAGTAGCTGTTATTACCGGAGCATCCGGTGTTTTGGGGGGCAGCCTTGCGAAAAGCTTCATAGAGGCCGGTGCCACAGTTGTAGCATTAGGAAGAAAACAGGAAACGCTCGACAGCAGGGTAGAGGAACTGACCGCCAACGGAGGGGAAGCCTTTGCCGTAGAGGCCAATGTTATGAGTATTGAAAGCCTTGAAGGAGCCGCAAAAAAAATTACAGAAAAATACGGAAGGATAGACATCCTCCTGAATATTGCCGGAGGAAATATTCCTTCAGCCACCTTATCTCCGGATCAGTCGTTCTTCGATATGAAGATAGAAGGCTGGAATGAGGTTACCGACCTGAACATCAACGGGACGGTTTATCCGAGCTATGTTTTCGGAAAAGTAATGGCAGAAAAGGGAAGCGGAAGTATTGTTAATATTTCATCAATGGCCGCCTATTCGGCCATTACAAGGGTAGCCGGTTATTCGGCGGCAAAATCGGCAATCACCAATTTTACCCAATGGCTCGCATCCGATGTAGCCTTAAAATATGGGGATAAAATACGGGTTAATGCCGTCGCTCCCGGATTTTTTATCGGTGACCAGAACCGTGCCATCCTGTTGAATCCTGACGGCTCGTTAACAGACAGAAGCAAAAAAGTAATTGCTAAAACCCCGATGGGACGTTTTGGAGATGTAGAAGAACTCAACGGAGCTGTACAGTTCCTGTGTTCGGATGCTGCGAGCTTTATTACCGGTGCTCTATTACCTGTGGATGGCGGCTTTAGCGCATTCAGCGGTGTTTAGCCGGATCAGAATTGAGTTAATTATTTCTTATATTATATATGACAGGACCCTGTGAAATGGTGATCCGGGTCCTGTTTTTAAGAACTCTGTTGAATACTAATGTTGACAGATGAGAGTACCTGAGGAACAGAGTCTGTCAAAAATAAAAAGAGACTAATGAGTAATTTCATTAACCAGAAAGAAGTTTTCGGAGATTCGTTTTTGCTGGAATCGGCAAAGGCGGAGAACCTGCACTTCGGATATGCGAAAGACCTTCCGGTGATTGATTACCACAATCACCTGGAACCGGATGTCATTGCTAAAAATCATAACTTCAGGTCACCGGCCGCCATCTGGCTGGACGGTGACCATTACAAATGGAGGGCGATGCGGAACTTCGGCGTTGAGGAAAAATTCATTTCCGGAAATGCAACGGACGAAGATAAATTCCGGAAATGGGCGGAAGTGGTACCGTATACGTTGAGAAACCCTTTATTCCACTGGACGCATCTTGAACTTAAAAACCCATTCGGAATTACGGAATACCTTTCCGGAAAAAATTCGGCAGCGGTATATTCCAGCATGAATGATGCGCTCCAGTCGGACCCCTTCCGGCCGCAACAGCTTCTGCAACATTTCAAAGTAGAAACGCTTTGCACGACGGATGATCCTTCAGACAGCCTGGAATTCCATCAGGCCATCAAAGCCTCTGATTTTTCAACCGGTGTATTCCCGGCATTCAGGCCGGATGTTTACATTGCTTTCAGTGATGCGGAAGCGTATAGAAAAAGCCTTCAGAAGCTTGAAACCGCGAGCGGAATCAACATCAGGTCAGCTTCGGATCTTTTGGAAGCATTACAATCAAGAATTAATTATTTCCATGCTCACGGAGCGCGGATTTCAGACCACGGTTTCGAGTTTTTCCCGGATACGGAGAAATGGAACAGCGCTTTGGATCAGGAATTCTCAGAATTTTTAAAAGGTGACCGCAAAACATTCTCGGATCCTGAAGCCTTATCCGGTTACCTGCTGAAAGAACTTTGCAAAATGTATGCAGCCAAAGGTTGGGTGCAGCAGTTCCATGTAGGCGCTACCCGGAACAACAATTCGAAGATGCTCCAAAGCATTGGGGTGAATGCAGGCTATGATGCCATCGGCGAATATTACTTTGCACAAAGGATGAGCGTGATGTTTGATCAACTGAATGCCCACGATGAGTTGGCCAAAACCATTATCTATACCCTTAATCCTACTTTGAATGAAGTACTGGCTACCATGGCCGGAAACTTTAATGAAGAAGGAATCAAGGGAAAAGTGCAGTTCGGTGCGGCATGGTGGTTCCTGGATCAGCTGGATGGCATGGAAAAACAGATGAATGCCGTTTCCAATTTAGGATTGATCAGCACCTTTATCGGGATGCTGACAGATTCCAGGAGTTTCCTTTCCTTCTCAAGGCATGAATATTTCAGGAGGCTGCTGTGCAATATGTTCGGTTCCGAAATGGAGCGGGGGCTTCTGCCTAACGATGAAGAATGGGTTGGGAAAATCATTCAGGATATCTGTTATTACAATACAAAAAACTATTTCGGATTCTGAGCAACGCCTTGTAAGGGTTTTGAACCTTGATAAGGCTCTATCAAAAAGGGTTTGGAATAAATCTAATGAAAGAAGTTATCCCGCAGGAGCTTTGAAAACGAAGCTCCTGCCGATAATGAAAGTGAAATTAATGAAAAGAATAGCCTTTACCGTGTGTAAGCCGGAAAGGTAGAAAAAGAATATACAACGATGGATTCAGGAAAGATACTTTGTTTCGGTGAGCTGCTTCTCCACTTTGCTCCGGATTCCGCAGGAAACTGGCTTGGCGAACAGTCCATGAAAATTTTTGTAGGAGGTGCCGAATATAATGTGGCTTCTGCGCTTGCTCAGTGGAACCATCCGGTAAAACTGCTTTCTGCATTGCCTGAAAACTTTGTCGGGCAGCACCTTGAAGCTCAGCTTCAGCATAAAAAAATAGAAGTCCTTGCTGAAAAGAGAACTGGCAGGATCGGGACATTTTATCTGTCCTCGGACGGTGATATGCAGCATGCACAGGTCATTTACGACCGTTTTCCTTCTGTATTTACGCAATCGGAATTTTCCTCTTTCCGTCCGGAAGAAATATTCGGGGATGTTCAGTGGCTGCACATCAGCACCATTACGCCGGCGTTGAGCGACAATGCCTTCCTGAAATGCCTGGAACTGATGAAAGAAGCGGCCGCCAGAAAGATTACGGTATCACTGGACCTGAATTACCGTGCTGCGCTTTGGCAGGGCAGAAATTCATCGGAAAAAATCCTTGAACTGATGCCGTACGTGAATGTGCTGATGGGAAATATATGGTCCATCCAGCAATTCCTGGACATTCCGGTTACCCGTGAACTGGACGGGACCTTCAATGATAAAAACCTGCTACAGCAGGCAGAACAATCAGCGACGGAAATACAGAAAGCCTATCCCAATGTAGAAATGGTGGCCAACACCTTCCGTTTTACTCAGGGTGATGAAGTGAATTATTATGCGACCCTGTATGAGCATGGGCAGCTTTACGTATCTGAACCGTATTATTCAGAAAAAGTAGAGGAAAGGGTAGGCAGCGGCGATTCCTTTATGGCCGCGCTGATCCACGGAAAAATCAAAGGCCATCCTACACGTCAGATTGTAGAAGATGCCACAAAAGTCGCTTTCCGGAAACTTTTTGTGAAAGGCGATACCATCAACGAAACCATCAATATCGAACAATTATGAGCCAGTCAGTTATTCAGCAGATCAAAAACCAGAAGATCGTTCCGCTATTTTACCATGAGCCTTTTGAAGCCTCAAAAAATACGGTGAAAGCTCTGTACGAAGCCGGAATCCGGGTCATAGAATACACCAACCGGGGTGTTCAGGCACTGGAAAATTTCACTAAGCTGAAAGAAATTTCCGCTGTGGAATTCCCGGAACTTCTGTTGGGAATCGGAACGGTAAAAAATACCAAAGAACTGGACGACTATGCAGAGGCAAAAGCCGATTTCATCATCACACCGGTCATCAGCGAAGAGCTGGTCAGCCATTCTGCGGATAAGAATATCCTGCTGATTCCGGGTTGTTTTACGCCGTCGGATGTCAATATTGCATTTCAGCATGGCCTGACTATGGTCAAAATATTCCCTGCGGATGCTTTGGGGAAGAATTACATCAAATCTATCAAGCCCGTATTCCCGGGAATGAATTTCATGCCGACCGGCGGAGTCAATGCCGATGCTGATGACATTAATGGATGGCTGAAAGGTGGTGCCGTAGCAGTTGGGCTGGGAAGCGCACTGATCAGGGTCGATCTGGCTCCGGAACAGCTGACGGAAAAAGTAAAGGATTTATTACAACAACTTAACCAAAATTAAATGCAGGCTCCTAAAAACCAAAATATACGATGGTTTATGCTGTCCCTGGTCTTTCTGGCAACGACCATCAACTATCTTGACCGCCAGGTGATGGGACTTCTGAAACCCGTTCTGGAAAAAGAATTCAGATGGGACGAAAAGGATTACAGCTACATCGTCATGGCTTTTACCGCTACCTATGCCGTTGGCTATCTGGCGATGGGAAGGTTTATCGATCGGGTAGGAACCAAGATTGGCTATGCCGTCTCATTAATTGTGTGGAGTCTTGCCTCTATAGGACATGGCTTTGTAAAAAGTACCGTAGGGTTTTTAGTAGCGAGAAGTACACTGGGAATCAGTGAGGCGGGAAATTTTCCGGCAGCCATCAAATCCGTTGCCGAATGGTTCCCGAAAAAAGAACGTGCTCTGGCCACCGGGATCTTCAATTCCGGAGCTACCGTAGGAGCTATCCTTGCTCCGCTTCTGGTGCCGTTCATCTTAGGCCATTACGGCTGGAGGCAGACCTTTGTCTGGATCGGTGCATTGGGTCTGCTATGGATCATTTTGTGGTGGAGATTCTATTCCATTCCGGAGAAAACGAAAAAACTTAGCAAAGAAGAGCTGGAATACATTAAAAGCGATCAGGACGGGAAAACGGAGGAGCAGTCAAAAGTTCCTCTTTCCGAAATCCTGAAATATAAAGTAACCTGGTCATTTGCCATCGGAAAAATCATGACGGATCCCATTTGGTACTTCTTCATGTTCTGGCTGCCGGCCTATTTTGCCGATGTGTTTAAAATGGATCTTACGAAACCGTCCATTCCGCTGATTATCATCTACAGCGGGACGACTATTGGGAGTATCGGAGGGGGATACCTTTCCTCCATGCTGATCAAAAAAGGCTGGGACATCAAAAAGGCGAGAAGTCTCACCATGCTTCTGTTTGCTTTGATGGTCGTGCCGGTGATGTTTTCGAAATATGTCGACAATATGTGGCTGATTACCATTATTATTGCTTTCGCTACTGCGGCACACCAGGGTTGGGGAGCCAACCTGATGACTACCGTGGGCGATAAGCTTCCCAACAATTACGTAAGTTCCGTCATCGGTTTCGGTGGAATGCTGGGTTCCGCAGCAGGAATTATTTTCCCGCTTTTTATCGGGATTGTTCTGGATACCTTTAAGAAAGCCGGCAACATCAACGGCGGTTATAACATCATCTTTTTTATCGCCGGGATGTCCTACATTGCTGCCTGGGGAATCATACGGCTGATCAACAGGAAAAAATCGTAATAGCCATATAGAGTATTGGCAGAACTAAAAACACAAGAGAAAGAATAACAATTTTAGTACAAAAAGAAATGTAAAACTGAATATCTGAAAGTAATGAACTTTACACCTTGCCTATTCACCATCTGTCTTTTGACAAGCGGACTTTTCCTTGCCCAGAAAGGCGGGAAAAACAAGCTTTGGTATGACAAGCCTGCCAAGCAGTGGGTGGAAGCATTGCCTGTCGGAAACGGAAGGCTTGCGGCAATGGTTTACGGCGATCCTTCCAAAGAAAAGCTTCAGCTCAATGAGAGCACATTCTGGTCCGGAGGTCCTTCCCGGAACGATAATCCGGACGGTCCCAAAGTCCTGGATTCCATCAGATATTACCTTTTTAACGGAAATTACAAACGGGCACAGATTCTTGCAGACCGGGGACTAACGGCAAAAAGCCTTCACGGCTCAGCTTATCAGAATATCGGCGATCTTACCCTTGATTTTAACGATCTTAAAGAGGCTAAAAACTACTACAGGGAACTGGATATCGAGAAAGCCGTTGCCACCACCACATTTACTTCCAACGGGATTACGTTCAAAAGAGAAGTTTTTGCTTCTGTTCCTGATAACGTTATTGTTATTAAACTAAGTTCAGACAAAAAAAAGACACTCAGTTTTACAGCCGGTTTCAACGGCGAACTTAAAAAAAGTACTAAAGCTCTCGATTCTAATACCTTGCAGATGGATGGTGTGTCTTCTACTTTGGATGGCGTTCAGGGACAGGTAAAATTCAATGCACTGGCGAAAATCATCAACAAAGGCGGAAAAACCCTGGTTTCAGGAAACGGAATTTCGGTAAGTGATGCCGATGAAGTACTGATCCTGATTTCAATGGCCACCAATTTTACGGATTACAGAACACTGGATACCGACGAAGTTCTGAAAAGCAGGAAACTTATCGAATCGGCACAAAATAAACCGTTTAAAACCTTATTTAAAAATCATCTTGCGGCTTACCAGAAATACTTCAAAAGGGTTGATTTCAACTTAGAAACTTCAGAAGCAGCTAAAAATCCAACCGATATCAGGATTAAAAACTTTGCAACCAGCTACGATCTGGAGCTCATTTCATTATATTACCAGTTTGGACGCTATCTTCTGATTTCCTCATCACAGCCAGGCGGTCAGCCCGCCAATCTACAGGGAATCTGGAACAACTCCAACAAACCGGCCTGGGACAGCAAATATACCATCAACATCAACACGGAAATGAACTACTGGCCGGCCGAAAAAGCAGGACTTCCGGAAATGCACGAACCGCTGATCCATATGGTAAAAGACCTTAGCAAATCCGGAAAGCAAACCGCAAAAACCATGTACAACAGCCGTGGCTGGGTCGCTCACCACAACACCGATATCTGGAGGATCACCGGTGTGGTGGACTTTGCCAACGCCGGAATGTGGCCGATGGGCGGAGCCTGGCTTTCCCAGCATCTTTGGGATAAGTACCTCTACAGCGGGGATCTGAATTACCTCAGATCGGTCTATCCGGTTCTGAAATCTGCCGCTCAATTCTATGAAGATTTTCTGATAGAAGAACCGACACATCATTGGCTGGTTGTGAGCCCATCGATGTCTCCCGAGAATATCCCGCAGGGTCATCAGGGCAGTGCTCTGGCTGCCGGAAATACCATGGACAATCAGCTCATGTTTGACCTGTTCACCAAAACCAAAAAAGCAGCACAGCTTCTTCATATGGATGATGATCAAATTCCGGTCTGGAACACCATCATTTCAAAATTACCACCGATGCAGATCGGAAGATACGGACAACTGCAGGAATGGATGGGCGATTGGGACGACCCGAAAGACAATCACCGTCACGTTTCCCATCTGTACGGATTATTTCCGTCCAATCAAATTAACCCGTTCACCACACCGGAACTGACAGATGCTGCAAGAACCGTCCTCATCCATCGCGGCGACGTTTCCACTGGCTGGAGTATGGGCTGGAAAGTGAATCTCTGGGCCAAATTGCTGGATGGAAACCACGCTAATAAATTGATCAAAGACCAACTGACCCTGGTAGAAAAAGATGGCTGGGGAAGCAAAGGAGGAACCTATCCGAATCTGTTCGATGCCCATCCGCCGTTCCAGATCGACGGAAACTTCGGCTGTACCTCGGGAATTACCGAAATGCTTTTGCAGACCCAAAATGGTTTCATCGATATTCTTCCGGCCCTTCCTGATGATTGGAAAAACGGCGACGTCTCCGGACTGAAAACCTATGGCGGATTCGAAGTAAGCATTATTTGGGAAAATCATAAAGCCAAAGAAATGACCATCAAATCAACACTGGGTGGAAACTGCCGGCTGAGAATACCGAATGAAATGCAGCTTAAAGGAAATGTAAAACTCAAAAAACCCGAAGGCAAAAATCCGAATCCGTTTTTTGATACCCCGGAAATAAAAGCACCGTTGATCTCAAAAGAGGCAAAACTGAATCCCGTTGAAATTAACGAATTGATCTATGACTTCCCAACGGAGGCCGGAAAAATTTATACATTAAAAATAAAATAATCAATAGGAACGGGCTTTAGCCCGTTTACAAAAGATAAATACAGCAAATGGCTTTAGCCAAAATTTAAATAATAGTTATTCAAGTCCCGAAGGGACGGCTTACATCAGAATAGGATGAAATCCTATTAAAAATAAAGCGAACCCGAAGGGTTCAACAACAATAGCCACAGGTGCGGCCTGTGTAAAACCAAAAACTGGTTCAAAATTTAAAACAAAAAAATTAAGAAATTTATATATGAAAAAGAGACCCATGAACCCGAATTTTTTCAAGAACAAATTCACCCTGCTGACGGCAGCAGCGTTCTTAAGCGTGAGCAATATTTCTGCTCAGACCTTTTCCGATTTCAACTACCGTGGAAACGATAAAATATACAATGACAATCCGCTGAAACCGGATGAATTCTATTCGCCGATCCTTCAGGGCTGTTATCCGGACCCGAGCATCACCAAAAAAGGAGACGACTATTATCTGGTGAATTCTTCATTTTCCATGTTTCCGGGGGTTCCGATCTTCACGTCGAAAGATATGGTCAACTGGAAGCAGATCGGCCACGTATTGGATCGACCTTCTCAATTGAAAGTAGAAAAAGGAGGCGTTTCCCAGGGAATTTATGCACCGGACATCAAGTACAACAAATACAATGACACGTTCTACATGATCACCACGCAGATTGCGGGCGGAGTAGGAAACATGGTCGTAAAAACCAAAGACCCGGCAAAAGGCTGGAGCGAAGTACAGAAGCTGAATTTTGACGGGATCGATCCTGCGATCTTCTTTGACGACGATGGAAAAGCGTACATCGTTCACAACGATGCGCCGCCAAAGGGAACCGAGCAGTATCAGGGTCACCGTGTTATTAAAATGTGGGATTACGATCTGGAAAAAGACCAGGTAGTAGCGGGATCCGATAGAATAATTGTGAACGCCGGAGTCGATATTACCCAGAAACCGATCTGGATCGAAGGTCCGCATTTATACAAATACAAAGGGAAATATTACCTGATGTGTGCGGAAGGAGGAACCGGCGGATGGCACAGCGAGGTGATCTTCATGGCCGATTCCCCGAAAGGACCATTTGTTCCGGCAAAAAATAACCCGATCCTGACGCAGCGGTATTTCCCGAAAGACCGCAAGGAAAAAGTAGACTGGGCAGGCCACGCCGACCTGGTGGAAGGACCGAACGGACAATGGTACGGTGTATTTCTGGCCATCCGTCCAAATGTCAACAACCGCGTGAACAAAGGCCGGGAAACCTTCCTGCTTCCGGTGGACTGGAGCGGAACCTATCCGGTATTCCAGAACGGATTGGTACCAATGAAGCCGAAATTGAAATTGCCGGCAGGAACCGAGAATAAGACCGGACAAAACGGATTTTTCCCGAACGGAAACTTTACCTACAACGACAAACTGACCGATAAAAACCTGGATTTCCGCTGGATCGCCATGCGCGGGCCGCGTGAAAACTTTATTACTTCCACGAAAAACGGGGTAAAAGTGAATCCGATGGATACGAATATCAAAGCTTTGGCTCCGGTTTCCGCTTTGTTCCACAGGCTGCAGCATGAAGATTTTGAAACTTCCGTAACCCTGGATTTCAAACCGAAATCTGAAAAGGAACTGGCCGGAATTACCTGCTACCAAAGCGAAAGGTTCAATTATGTCTTCGGAATTACCAAAAAAGGCAAAGATTATTATATTGTTTTGGAAAGAACAGAGAAAGGAGCATCTCAACTGATCGCCAGTGAAAAAATTTCATTGTCAAAGACTATCAAACTACAGGTGGTGGGTGAGAATGATAACCTCAGCTTCAACTATACCGTGGACGGAAAGAGCTTTAAAAACCTGGGAGGACCGGTTTCCGGAGACATCTTATCCACCGATGTGGCCGGCGGTTTCACCGGAAGCTTGATCGGGCTATACAGCACGTTGTCTAACGATATTGTACCGAATTAATAATGAGTAATTAAGCATAATCAATAGGAACGGGCAACGTCATCCTGAGCTTGTCGAAGGAAGCCCGTTTTCAAAAAAACAGCATCCATTTGGCTTTAGCCAAAATCTAAAGCAGGATTTGAAATAAAGCCAATGATAAACAGAAATTGGTTATCAGTACAAAGTGGATGCAATAAATTGATACATTGCTTTGCTGAGTTGAAGTCTATATTGAGCCTGCCGAATTGCTTCTAAATCTAAAAAGCAGTGGGTAGTCAAAAAATCTTTGCGGGCATTGCGTTTAAATAAAAATTTTCAAATCTTGAATATTAAAAAATCATTTTATATAGTTTCTTTTTGGGGATTTATCGGGCTGAATTCACTTTCGGCCCAGATAAACCCTTTTCAGAAAAGAGCGACAACAGAATTTAACAATCCCATCATCTGGGCTGACGCTCCGGACTTGTCCATCACCCGCAACGGCGACGATTTCTATCTGATCAGCACCACGATGCATTTGATGCCGGGCGCTCCGGTGATGCATTCTAGGGATTTGGTGCATTGGGAAATGTCGAGCTACGTTTTTCAAACTCTGAATGACAATTCCAAATACGATCTGCTGAACGGAACCGTTTACGGGCGCGGACAGTGGGCATCTTCCATCCGGTATCACAAAGGAAAATATTATGTTCTGTTTTCCCCGAATGACGAACCTTTCAGATCCTATTTCTATGTCACCGACAATCCCGAAAAAGGAAACTGGAAGCTGTTGACCAGAACAAGACATTTTCACGATGCGTCTTTGTTGTTTGACGATGACGACCGGGTGTATGTCTTCACTTCCAACAAAGTTTTTGAGCTGAGCCCGGATTTTAAAACCATTATTGGGAATCAGGACGGTACAGAGGTTTTCCAGAGAGATGCCTCCGAAACCGGATTGCTGGAAGGCAACCAGATCATTAAAAAAGACGGAAAATATTACATGATGATGATTTCCTGGCCAAGAGGCGGAAAACGTCGTCAGGAAGTGTACCGGGCGGATCAAGTAACCGGGCCTTTTGAGAAGAAAGTCGTGCTTGAAGACAATTTTTTAGGATTTTCCTATGCTGGGCAAGGTGCTCTCATTGATGATAAAAACGGCAACTGGTATTCCCTGATCTTTCAGGACAGAAACGGGGTAGGGCGGGTTCCGATTTTACTTCCCGTGAAATGGGAAGACGGCTGGCCGGTGTTGGGTGACAACGGAAAAGTCCCTTTAAAAGGAGAGATTCCGCTTCCGCCGTTCAAGCCGAAAAACCATCTGGTAGAAAGCGATGAATTTTCAGATAATAAAATGAAAATCCAGTGGCAGTGGAACCATAATCCGCTGAATGAAGCCTGGTCCTTATCCGAAAGAAAAGGATTTTTAAGACTGAAAGCCAGCAGGATCGTGGACAACCTTTACCTTGCACCGAATACATTGACGCAGAGAATGGAAGGCCCGAAATCCAGCGGAGTAGTAGCCTTGGATGTAAAAGGAATGAAAGACGGTGATGTGGCCGGGTTCAGTGCATTCAACGGTGATTCCGGGATTCTGTCTGTCGTTATGGAAGGCGGTAAAAAATACATTGTATTTTCGACTGATGAAGTCAGCCTGGATAACAAAACCAAAGCAGTGACGGACGTTAAAAAAGAAGAGAAAAAACGGATTCCTCTGAATACTGACAAAGTGTATTTCAGAATTGATGCCGATTTTAACTTAGGTAAAGATCTGGCGGATTTTTACTACAGCACCGACCAGAAAAACTGGACCGAAATGGCGAAAGACTACAAAATGATCTTCGATTACCGGAGGTTTTTTATGGGATCTAAATTTGCGATCTTCAATTATGCCACCAAAGATCCGGGCGGTTTTGTGGATGTCGATTTCTTCAGGGTCAATACAGATGTAAAATAAAATTGAATAATCTGGAAAATTTTAGATATTAAAGTTACAGTGGCAAAAAATACCATAAGCCATGAAATGGCGAAATCAGCAGCATAGGGTGTAGCCCTGTGAAATCTATGGAAAAACAGATAAGATGAGTAACCAGGCAGAATTTCAAAGCCCTGAAAGGGCGAAATCAACAGCATAGGGTGCAGCCCTAATTATGCTCAAGATCCGAGCGGTTTTGTGGATGTCGATTTTTTCAGGGTTAAAACAGATGTAAATAAAAACTGAATAATCTGGAAAATTTAGATATTAAAGTTACATTGGCAAAAAACACCATAAGCCATAAAATGGCGAAATCAACACCGTAGCGTGCAACCTTATGAAATCTATAAAAAACAGATAGGATAAGTAACCAGGCAGAATTTCAAAGCCCTGAAAGAGCGAAATCATCAGCATAGGGTGGTAGTCCTATGACAAAAAAGCACAACATAAAAACTCCTGAAAGGGCGGCATCATCAGGATAGGGTGTCAGCGTTGTGACAAAAAGCGAGAAATAACCAATCACTAAGACTCTCTAAAAACAGTGTGATAATATATTATGATAAGAATGCTCCGTTGGAGCATCCTGTTAGTAGCAGAATGTTGGCAATATCTGCCAAATCATAGCTCCGTAGGAGCGTCCTGTTAATAACGCATCCGTTAATAAACCAACGGTAAATCAATAATAAAAACAATAAAAAATAAACCCTTCCCGGTATTATTTTTTTGTCTAAATTAATAAGTGTAAAAATTACAAATAAAAACCAATGAAAATTACCTCTCTACTCATCATGGGCGCATCACTGATCGTGGTACCGATCACCGCCCAGAATACACAGCGTCAGGCCCCTGCAGGATTTGATGTGGCCAATACCGGAATTCCTCATGGTAAAATCGACTCCATTCAATATCCCTCAAAGACTGTAGGCGTAACCCGAAAAGCACTGATTTATACGCCGCCGGGCTTCAAAAAAGGGAATAAATATCCGGTACTGTACCTGCTTCACGGGATAGGCGGGGACGAAAAAGAATGGTATAAAAACGGGACGCCGCAGATTATTCTTGACAACCTGTATGCACAGGGAAAACTTACCCCAATGATTGTGGTACTGCCAAACGGAAGAGCGATGAAAGACGACCGCGCAACCGGCAACATCATGGCCAAAGACAAAGTGGAAGCCTTTGCGACTTTTGAAAAGGATTTACTGAATGATCTGATTCCTTACGTAGAAAAGAAATTACCGGTAAAAAAGGACCGTGACAACAGAGCGATTGCCGGACTTTCGATGGGCGGCGGACAAACCCTGAACTTCGGGCTTGGAAATATCGACAAATTTGCCTGGGTGGGCGGTTTTTCATCCGCTCCTAATACTAAAGAGCCTCAGCTTTTATTGCCGAATCCTCAAAAGGCAAAAGAATTAAAGCTGCTCTGGATTTCCTGCGGTGATGCAGACGGGCTCATGCCGTTCAGCAAAAGGACCCACGATTACTTGGTCCAGAATAAAGTCCCGCACATCTTTTATATCGAACCGGGTGGCCACGATTTCAAAGTCTGGAAAAACGATTTGTACATCTTTTCACAATTGATCTTCAAGCCGGTTGACAAAACCTCGTTCTCCGATTTTACGGTCCTTGGGCTGCCTGCTGAAACCAATATCAGAAACGCACAGTACCCGCAGATCATGCCCAATGGAAAAGCGATTTTCAGGGTGAAAGCTCCGGAAGCACAGAAAGTTCAGATCGATCTTGGGAAAAAATACGATCTGACTAAAGATTCGGACGGTGTTTGGAAAACCACCACCGATTCTTTAAGCGAAGGATTTCATTACTATTCGATGGTCATTGACAATGTACCGGTGGCAGACCCTTCCAGCAAAACCTTTTATGGGATGGGAAGATATGCCAGCGGAATCGAAGTGCCGTTTGCGGGCGATGGCTATTACGCCATGAAAGACGTTCCGCACGGCGATATCAGAATTCAGAATTTCTTCTCGAAAGTAACCAATTCGTGGAGAAGGGTATTTATTTACACGCCGCCGGGCTACGACAAAAATACTGCTGATTCTTATCCGGTGCTGTACATCCTGCACGGAGGTGGTGAGGACGAAAGCGGATGGGCCATGCAGGGAAAAACCAACCTGATTATGGACAATCTGATTGCCGAAGGCAAAGCCAAACCCATGATCGTTGTAATGCCGGATGCCAATATCGGACCTGCCGGATTCGGAAGCTTTGGAGCGAGAAACCTGCAGATGTTTGACAGAGAACTCAAAGAATCCGTGATCCCATTTGCCGAAGCGAATTTCAGAATTAAAAAAGATGCAGCGAACAGGGCGTTGGCCGGACTGTCCATGGGCGGGATTTATACCCTGCATACGGGCGTTCAGAACTCAGAGATGTTTTCTTCCTTGGGCGTATTCAGTTCGGGCTGGATCCTGCCGTCGCTTCAGGAAGTAGCCGATAGCGAATATAAATTTATGACGGATAACAAAGCAAAAATCAATTCCAATCTGAAGAATTTCTGGATTTCCATGGGCGGAAAAGAGGACATCGCCTACAAAAACTGTCAGATCATGATGAAAAAACTCGATGATGCAGGCATTAAATATACTTACTCCGAATATCCGGGCGGTCACACCTGGCCGGTTTGGAGAAATAACCTGTACAACTTTGTCCAGCTACTTTTTAAATAAACATTAAAAAAAAAGAATGAGAATTTGTCTTATTTAACTTAATAAAAACAAATTTTTTTGTTCTTAAAAAAGCATCAAAGCATTAAGTGTTTTTTTATAGTTATTTAAAATGAAGAAAATTGATAAATCAATTTGATTTGAGAAGCTTAATTTCTTAATGTTTTAAACAAAACCCCACCATGAATTTCAACCATATTAAAAATACAGCAGTAATCGGTACAATGGTCGTACTGTCGGTAAATTTCAGTGCGCAATCATATCAGAAAACAGATTCAGGATTGAAATTTTCTGCCGATAATTTGAATGTTGAATTGAAATTGTATGGCGAAAATACGGTTAGAATTATTAAATATCCTGAAGGAAAATCATTTGAGAAAAACAGTTTGTCGGTTATTAAAAAAGAACAAAAAACTAAGTTTTCAGTTTCAGAAAGCAAGAATATTATTTCATTAAAAACGAATGGTTTAAATATTCTGATTAATGCTGAAAATGGAATGATTACCTATACCTCAGCCTCGGGAAAAGAATTGTTGAAGGAAACCGGAAGCGATTTTAAACCGTTTAATGATGCCGGAAATCAAACCTATTCTCTTTCCCAATCTTTTCAATTGGAAAAAGATGAACCGATCTACGGTTTGGGAATTCTTCAAAACGGGAAAATGTCCCAGCGGAATACGGATATTAAGATGATCCAGAACAACACCTGGGATTTTGTACCATTTTTCCAGTCGGTAAAAGGTTACGGTATCTTCTGGGATAACTATTCTCCTACGCAGTTTACCGATACACCACAAAAAACCTCTTTCTCTTCGGAAGTTGGCGAAGGCGTGGATTATTATTTTATTTATGGAAAAAATGCCGACGGCGTCGTGGCAGGAATGCGGAATCTGACCGGTAAAGTACCGATGATTCCGCTTTGGACCTACGGCTACTGGCAAAGCAAAGAACGCTACAAAAGTCAGGAGGAACTGGTGGATGTCGTGAAAAAATACAGGGAATTGAAAGTTCCCCTAGATGGGATTATCCAGGATTGGCAGTATTGGGGAAACAGTTACCAGTGGAACGCGATGGATTTCATCAGCCCCGATTTTCCCGATGCCCAAAAAATGATGAAGGATATTCATGACAGGAATGCACATCTTTCTGTTTCCATCTGGTCGTCATTCGGGCCGATGACCAATCCGTACCGGGAAATGGATCAGAAAGGAATGCTCTTCAATTTCAAAACATGGCCGGAATCGGGAAGGGAAGTCTGGCCGCCGGATATGAATTATCCTTCCGGAGTACGTGTCTATGATGCCTACGATCCCGAAGCCCGGAACGTGTACTGGAAATATTTAAACAAAGGCCTATTCAGTTTCGGCGTAGATTCCTGGTGGATGGATTCTACCGAGCCCGACCATCTCAGCCAGAAACCGGAAGATTTAGATACCAAAACTTACCTTGGTTCATTCCGGAAAGTGAGAAATGCCTATCCGCTGATGACGGTAGGCGGAGTCTATGATCACCAACGCGAAACAACGAGTGACAAAAGGGTTTTTATTTTAACAAGATCAGCTTTTGCCGGTCAGCAGCGATACGGGGCCAATACGTGGTCGGGCGATGTCAATTCTTCCTGGGATATGTTGCGCAATCAGGTTCCTGCGGGTTTGAATTTCAGCCTTACCGGAAATCCGAATTTCAATTCCGATATCGGCGGCTTCTTTGCCGGAGTCTATAAAAGAAACGGAGGTGCCAAAAACCTGCTGTTTCAGGAATTGTACGTGCGTTGGCTTCAGTACGGCACTTTCACCCCGATGATGCGTTCCCACGGAACCGATGTGCCGAGAGAAATCTATCAGTTCGGGCAGAAAGGGGATGTGGCGTATGATGCCATAGAAAAATTTATCAGGTTGAGGTACAGCATGCTCCCGTACATTTATTCGACCTCGTGGGAGGTTTCTGAAAATAATTCAAGTTTCCTGCGGGCTTTATCGATGGATTTTTCTTCAGACAAAAAAACATGGGACATCAATAATGAATACCTTTTCGGGAAATCATTTTTAGTGGCTCCGGTTCTCAATGCTCAGTATACTCCCGAAAAGCTCATCACAACCGATGAAAACGAAGGATGGAACAAAAAACAGGAAAGTGGAGAAAATGCTCTTTCCAAAGTAGATTTCACACAAAATAAAACCGTAAAGGTCTATCTTCCAGCCGGAGCCGACTGGTTTGATTTCTGGACGAATGAAAAACACAAGGGAGGTCAGGAAATTCAGAAAAACGTTAATATTCAAAGTATTCCGTTATACATAAAAGCGGGAAGCATTATTCCGTTCGGTCCTGAAGTGCAATATGCAACGGAGAAAAAATGGGACAATCTCACGTTAAAAATTTATCCGGGAACGGATGCCGATTTTGTTTTGTATGAGGATGAATTCGATAATTACAACTACGAAAAAGGAGCCTTCACCGAAATCCCTTTTCACTGGAACGAAAAATCAAAGACCCTAACCATCGGAGCCAGGAAAGGCTCATTTAACGGGATGATTGAGAAACGAAATTTCAACTTAATTCTTCCTGATGGTCGGCAGAAGACCGTGAGTTATTCCGGGAAAAGGATCAACGTAAGTTTTAAATAATCTTAAAGTATGACGATGAAATTTTTAAGTTCAACCATAATATTCGGATGCTTTCAGGCTGTATTGGCCCAGAATCCTATCATCCAGACTAAATTCACCGCAGACCCTGCGCCGATGGTGTACAAAGACACGGTTTTTCTTTACACCAGCCATGATGAAGATGATGCTTTCGGGTTTAAAATGAAAAACTGGCTGCTCTACACCTCCACCGATATGGTGAACTGGACCGACCAGGGCATCGTAGCTTCCCTGAAAGATTTCAAATGGACCGATCCGGAAAACGGAGCCTGGGCACCCCAGGTCATCGAAAGAAACGGCAAATTTTATATGTACTGTCCGATGCCTAACAATATGGGGATTGGTGTCCTGGTAGCGGACAGTCCGTATGGTCCTTTTACGGATCCTATTGGAAAGCCGCTGATTAAAAATTCTTTGGATGACATTGATCCTACCGTCTTTATTGACGACGACGGACAAGCTTACCTTTATTGGGGAAATCCGAACCTATGGTATGCAAAGCTGAACGAAGATATGGTTTCGCTTGCCGGACCCATTACGAAAGATCCGTCGTTTGCCAAGGTAAAAGATGTACCTGATCCTTTCCACTATCAGGAAGGCCCGTGGGCATGGAACAAAAACGGGATCTACTACATGGCCTATGCTTCCAAATGCTGTCCTGAAGGAATCGGTTATGCAATGGCAAAATCGCCGGTTGGCCCGTGGAAATACGGTGGTGTGATCATGGACGGCGACCAGCGGTCCAGCGGAAACCATCCCGGGATCATCGATTTCAAAGGAAAATCCTATGTATTCGGGTTCAACCATATGCTCAGGATGCAGACCATGAGCAAACATTACGAACGCCGGTCCGTCAGTGTCACGGAACTCACTTATAATGCGGACGGAACGATCAGGAAGCTTCCTTTCTGGACGGCGGACGGTGCAAAGAGAGTGGGTAACCTTGATCCTTATCAAAAAGTCGAGGCCGAAACCATGGCATACAGCGAAGGCCTGAAAACGGAAATGGTGACGGAATGGGAACGCAATCAGCCGTACAACCGCGGTAAGAAAATTACCGATCGTATCATTGTCACTTCCATCAATCAGGGAGATTACATCAAAGTACAGGGTGTTGATTTTTCTAAAGGCATACAGTCTCTGGATGTAAATGCCGCTTCCCTTCACGGCGGAAAAATAGAAATACGTATCGATGCGCTGGACGGGCCTTTGCTGGGAACCGTACAAATTACCGGAAAAGGTGAGGGCGATATTTATAAGACCATCAATACCCCCATGAAAGATGCTAAAGGCATCCACGATCTTTATTTTATTTTCAAAGGAGATCAGGACCTTTTCTATTTCGACTGGTGGAAATTTAATAAAAATTAATATTGAATTCAGGAATATCAATAGAAATGGGCTTTAGCCCATTTAACACAGAGAATAACGCGTACGGCTTTAGCCAAAACATATCGTTATAAGTTGTATTAATCATTGGTTAAAATTTTAAAAATGTTCAGATTTAAATTTTTTGTTATCAGCTTTCTCATTGCCGGATGCTGTTTAAATGCACAAACAGCCATCTGGTTAGACCAATTGGACCTGAGCATTGCAACGCAGGGAAACGGAAAACCCGGAATCAATACGTCCGTGGACGGAAAAAAACTGACGATTGCCGGCAAGATGTTCGACCGGGGATTCGGAACCCACGCCGAAAGTTCTTTGCTGATTAAATTAGACGGAAAAGCCACAAAATATTCAGCACGGGTCGGGATCGACGATGAAATGAAAGGCCACGAGCCCGCAGTGGAATTTGAAATTTACGGCGACAACAAAAAGCTCTGGTCAAGCGGCATTATGCATCTGGGCGATAAGGCAAAGCCGGTTTCGGTATCTTTGAAGGGAATTAAACAGCTGGAACTGGTCGTTGCAGATGGCGGAAACGGTCCATATTACGACCACGCCGATTGGGTGGATGCCCGGTTTGAAACCACCGGCGTTTCTACATTGGAAACCTTCAACCCGATTGCCTCGGAACCCTATATCTTAACCCCTAAACCTTCGGCTGTACCGAAGATCAATTCCGCAGCGATCTACGGCGTCCGTCCGGGCTCACCTTTTTTGTTCAGGATTCCGGCAACAGAAGACCGTCCGATGACTTTTGCAGCGAAAAATCTTCCGAAAGGTTTAACAATAGATTCTCAAACCGGAATCATCACCGGAAAAATAGATACGAAAGGAACCTATGAAGTCCTTTTATCAGCTAAAAATGCTAAGGGCTCAGTTTCAAAAAAATTAAGAATAGAAAGCGGTGACAAAATAGCTTTAACACCAACCATGGGCTGGAACAGCTGGAACTGTTTCGGGCACGAAGTATCTGCCGACAAAGTAAAAAGGGCAGCGGATGCGTTAGTGAGAACCGGTTTGGTTAACCATGGCTGGAATTACATCAATGTTGATGATTCCTGGCAATACAACCGGGATGGGAAAGACCCGTCTTTCAAAGGGCAGTTCCGGGATAAGGACGGTTATATTTTAACCAATTCCAAATTTCCGGATATGAAAAACCTGGGCGATTACATTCATGCCAACGGATTGAAAATGGGGATCTATTCCTCTCCGGGACCCTGGACCTGCGGCGGATGTGCCGGAAGCTACGGCTACGAAAGACAGGATGCCGAAAGCTACGCCCAATGGGGCGTCGATTACCTGAAATACGACTGGTGCAGCTACGGTGGCGTGATCGACGGTCTGCCGGATAACGACCCGAGCCAAGTTCCTTCACTGGTATTCAACGGCGGCGGCGATCTGGATAAAGGAGTAAGGCCATTCAAACTGATGGGCGACCTGCTCTACGGACAGCCGAGGGATATTGTCTATAATCTTTGCCAGTACGGGATGGGCGATGTCTGGAAATGGGGCGATGAAACCCATGCCCAGTCCTGGCGTACCACCAACGATATTACCGATACCTGGGCGAGCGTGAAAAGTATTGCGCTTGCGCAGGACAAAGCCGCTCCGTACGCAAAACCCGGCAACCGGAATGATCCGGATATGCTGGTCGTAGGCGTGGTCGGCTGGGGAAATCCCCACCAAAGCAAGCTGAAACCCGATGAGCAATATCTCCACATCAGCCTTTGGAGCATATTCTCCGCACCGTTGCTGATCGGCTGTGACCTTGAAAAGCTGGATGATTTTACCTTAAACCTTTTAACCAACGATGAGGTAATTGCCGTCAATCAGGATGCTTTGGGGAAACAGGGCGTCTGCCTGGACACCGTTGGTGAACTGAAAATCTATATCAAAGACCTTGAAGACGGCGGAAAAGCGGTGGCTTTTGCCAATTTTGGAAGGGAAAAAGTGAAAATATCTTATAAAGATTTTAAAACATTGGGAATTTCAGGAAATCAGACGGTGCGCGATCTCTGGAGACAGAAGGATGTTGCAAAAATCAATACATCGAATCAGACATTATCATTAGAGATTCCGGCGCACGGTGTAGCTTATTATAAGTTTATTTTATCAAAATAATTAAATATGATTCAATTTAAATCAAAATATATTGCCTTATCATTTTTATTGGCAGGGATTTGTACTTCTGCACAGAACCCGGTAATCCAGACCCATTTCACACCCGATCCCGCACCGATGATTTACAAAGGTAAAATGTACCTGTACACGGGAGACGACCAGCCGGGATTCGATTTTTATACGATGACCAAATGGCATGTCTATTCATCGGATGATATGGTAAACTGGACCGATCACGGATCTCCGATTTCGCTCGAATCCTTCAGTTGGGCAAGAGACCGGGCATGGGCGGCACAATGTGTAGAGCGCAACGGCAAATTCTACTGGTACATCTGCGCGCAGACGGTGGACAACAATATGGCCATCGGGGTAGCCGTTTCAGACAGCCCGACCGGCCCTTTCAAAGATGCATTGGGAAAACCGTTGGTAACCACCGGAACCTGGGACAATATCGATCCGACGGCTTTTGTGGATGACGACGGACAAGCCTATCTCTATTGGGGAAACAGCAAATTGTTTTATGTTAAACTCAATAAAGACATGACTACCTATAGCGGACCCATCACCGAAGTTCCACAGTCGGTAGAAGCTTTCGGAGGCATGCGGCGGCCCGGAAAAAGCGATGAAGTTTTGCAGAAACAGGAAAAATTCGACGATGTCTATGTGGAAGGTCCGTGGTTCTACAAACGGAATAAACAGTATTATATGATGTACGCCGGAATGACCAACAGAACGGAATGCCTGTCGTACGCAACAAGCAATTCGCCCGCCGGACCATGGAAATACCGTGGAAAGATCATGACCGATCAGCCGACCAACAGCTTTACCAACCACGGCGGAATCATCGATTACAAAGGGAAATCCTACCTGTTCTATCACAACGCTTTATTGCCGAACGGAGGCAGCTACGGTCGTTCAACGGCCATTGAAGAATTTAAATATAATCCTGACGGCAGCATCCCGAAAATCACCATCACCAAAGAAGGAGTAAATCCTGTAGCAACCTTAAATCCATATCAGAAAAACGAGGCCGAAACCATGGCCTGGTCGGAAAAATGCAGCACTTCCAAAAATAAGAAAACCGGTGTCCATGTTTCTGATATCCGGACCGGAGGCTACATCAAAGTCAGGGCAGTGGATTTCGGAACCAAAGGGCCTACCGAATTTTCAGCTTCGGTCGCTGCGGGAATCGATGGTGGGATCCTGGAAGTTCATCTGGATGATGTAAAGGGAACCAAGATCGCCCAGATCGAAATCCCAAGAACCGGCGGCTGGGAAGACTTTAAAACCTTAACTACAACGATATCAGAGCCTGTTTCCGGCGTCCACGATGTCTATTTTGTATTCCAGGGAAAAAACATCACCGCCGGAAGAAAGCTGTTCAACTTCGATTCCTGGAGCTTTCAGAAAAAATAAATGAAACGTCTGAATTTGATCAACAAAATTTTTAACACATAAGATACATGAGATAGATTTCTACACGCTGCGCATATTTTAGATCACAGAAGAAGAAAATCAAAGATTTTCAGTAATGCAGCCAAAAGATGACTTGAACCATTAAAGAAAAATCTTAACCACAAAATCTACAAAAGCTAGTGACGCGGTTATTAAAGATGTATGTCATACGTTAAACAAGCTCACAAAGTTTTTAAAAATCAAAGATTTTTAATCTGATGTGTTCTAAAAATATACGCAATAATTAAAACTAAAAAAATCTAATGTGCCTTATGTGTTGAAAATTAAAATGAAATGTAAATTGTCAAATATCAACAGAATAAAAATTCCCCTCCCTCGGAGGGGTGGCGAAAATTCAAAGAATTTTTGACGGGGTGGTTTAAATAAACCAAAAAGAGAACATTTAACCACAAAAGCCACAAAAGATATTGATGCTGCATAGTAAAGTTGAATGTGATATGTTAAGTAAGTACACAAAACCTTTTAAAAATTTTTGATTTTTTAATCTCATGTGATCTAAAATATGCGCAATAATTAAAACTAAAAAATCTAATGTGCCTCATGTGTTAAAAACTTCAATTATTTTCACATTAGATCCATGGTAAAACGCTCTTATAAGCTTCAGCGGCTTTGTGAAACTAAATACATGCAATTTTTAAAATAAAACTTAGTGCGCATAGTGTTCAAATATCCCAAACAAAAAAAATGAAATAGAAAATATGAAAAAGACCCTACAATCCATACTCGGTCTTCTCCTGATCGGATGTTCAGCGAACCTGTTCGCCCAGAATCCCATCATTCAGACCAACTATACCGCCGATCCGGCACCGATGGTCTATAACGGCAGGCTGTACGTCTATACGACCCACGATGAAGACGATTCTACCTGGTTTACCATGAATGACTGGAAAGTCTATTCCACCGACGATATGGTGAACTGGACCGATCATGGAACCATTCTTTCCTATAACGATTTCGATTGGGCCAAGCGGGATGCCTGGGCGGCACAATGTGTGGAAAGAAACGGCAAATTTTTTATGTATGTGCCGATGTGGTCCAAAACCAATAACAAAGGCGCGATCGGCGTAGCAGTGGGCGACAGTCCGTTCGGGCCGTTTCATGACCCGCTGGGAAAACCGTTGGTACAGAGCGAATGGGGCGACATCGATCCGACCATTTTTGTGGATGATGACGGTCAGGCCCATATGTACTGGGGGAACCCGAAGCTGAAATATGTAAAACTCAATCAGGATATGATTTCCTATTCCGGCGATATTGTGGAGGTTCCGATGACCGCTGAATCCTTTGGCAAGAGGGACGGAAAAGAAAACCCGGAAAGACCGACCAAATACGAGGAAGGACCGTGGCTCTACAAAAGGAGAGACCTGTACTATCTCTTCTGGCCGGGCGGTCCGCTCCCTGAATTCATTGGTTATTCCACCAGCAAAAGCGCGCAGGGACCGTGGAAATACGGCGGAATCGTGATGCCCACCGAAGGGAAATCCTTTACCAACCACCCGGGAGTGATTGATTTCAAAGGCAAAACCTACTTTTTCTATCACAACGGCGCATTGCCCGGCGGAAGCGGATTTACCCGTTCCGTCAGTGTTCAGGAATTGGAATTCAACAAAGACGGATCCATTTCGCCTATCAAAATGACGAATGGAATTACCAAAGCTATTGCCTCCGTGAATCCGTACCGCTTCAACCAGGCTGAGACCATCGCCTGGTCGGAAAACGTGAAATCCTATCAGAACAAAGAAGCCGGTGTTTTTGTCAAGGCTAAAAAAAGCGGTGCTTACACCAGTGTGAAAAATGTGGATTTCGGTAAAAAAGGAGCGGCGACGTTTTCCGCAAGGGTCGGAACCACCCACAACAGCGAGGTAACGATGGATGTTCACCTGGACAGCCTTAATGGACCGGTGGTGGCCACGATAAAAGTTCCGCTCACCGGAGGCGACGACCGTTGGGAAACCGTGAAAACCCAATTAAAAGAAAAAATCACCGGGGTTCACGACCTGTATTTTATATTCAATGGGAAAGCAGCAAAGGATGTGATGTTTTTCGATTACTGGACTTTTCTTGAAAATAACTGATTATGAATAAACTTTTTTTAAAACTATCATTTACCCTGGGTATTCTCCTGATGAATACCGTAACGGCGCAGGTTGCCGAAGTCTCGAGCCCTGACGGAAAACTGAAACTGAGCGTCTATTCGGAAAACGGGAAAGCGCTTTACAACTTGACCTTCCAGGGAAAAACCATGCTGGAAAAATCCCCGTTGGGCCTTATAACCAACGAATCCGATTTTTCCCAAAACCTGAAATTTGCCGACAGCAAAACGGATCGGGTCTCAAAAACCTACACCAACGAAAAAATCAAAAAATCTCAGGTGGCTTACAACGCCAATACCCTGGCCGTTCATTTTACCAATGCCGACCAATACCAACTTGGTGTAGATTTTCAGGTGAGCAATAATAACATCGCTTTCCGGTATGATCTTCAGCCGATGAAAGACCGTTTAAGCGCTGTGGTACAGTCGGAAATAACGGGATACCGTTTTCCTTCGCAAACCACAACGTTCCTTTCTCCGATGATGAAGCCGATGACCGGTTTCGCGAGAACCGCCCCAAGCTATGAAAGCGGCTATAAAGCGGATGCGGAACTGGGAACAAAAGCGGATTACGGTTATGTTTTCCCGGGACTGTTCCATATCGGGAACAACGGCTGGATTTTACTGTCTGAAACCGGTGTGAACAGCCTGTACTGCGCATCCCATCTCGATACGACATCCGAAAAAAATCTCTACCAGGTGGCGTACCCGAATATGGCGGAAAACAATGGGTTCGGAAGCACCGGTGCGGCCATTTCACTGCCGGGAACAACACCGTGGAGAACCATTACCGTTGGGGAATCCTTGAAACCGATTGTGGAAACCACCGTTCCTTTCGATGTTGTGGAGCCGATGTATGCGCCTTCGCAAAAATACGGCTTCGGAAAATCGACCTGGAGCTGGATCCTGTGGCAGGACAACAGCATGAATTACGACGACCAGAAAAAATTTATTGATCTGGCCGCAGCCATGAACTACCAGTTTATCCTGATGGACGCGCTTTGGGATAAAAATATCGGTAAAGAACGGATGAGGGAATTGGTTCAGTATGCCCGATCTAAAAACGTAGGCGTTATGCTTTGGTACAACTCCAACGGAGCGGCGAATGATGCACCGATGGGTCCGAGGAATAAAATGAGCTCTGCCATCGAACGTAAAAAAGAAATGAAATGGCTGAAAGAAATCGGTATCAAAGGACTGAAAGTGGATTTCTTTGGTGGTGATAAACAGGAAACGATGCGCTTGTATGAAGATATCCTTTCCGATGCCAACGATTTCGGTATTACCATCATTTTCCACGGGGCCACTTTACCGAGAGGCTGGGAAGTCATGTACCCGAATTACGCCGGAAGTGAAGCCGTTCTGGCTTCCGAAATGCTGTATTTTTCAGAAGATGTCCGTAAGCAGGAAGCCTTTTTTGCGGCGTTGCATCCGTTTATCCGAAATACGGTTGGAAGCATGGAATTCGGCGGAACTTTCCTGAACAAGTATTTAACCAAATCTAATAAAGAGAAAAACAAACGCTACACGACCGACGGCTTCCAGTTGGCCACGGCAGTATTATTCCAGAACCCGGTTCAGATGTTTGCCGTGATGCCGAACAACCTGGAAGATGCGCCTAAGTTCGAGCTTGATTTTATGAGGGAAATCCCGACCTTGTGGGACGAAACGGTTTTCATCGACGGCTATCCCGGGAAATATTCCGTTATTGCCAGAAGGCATCAGGACCAATGGTATGTTGCCGGCGTCAATGCTGAAAACAACGCTCAGAAATTAACGCTGAAACTTCCGATGTTGGCCGGAAAGACGGTAAAACTCATCAATGATGACTCAAAAGGAATGACTTCAGAGAAATCCGTGACCATCAATAAAAACGGGGAATTAAAAATAGAAATCCAGTCCAAAGGCGGATTTGTTATTCATTAATCCTGATTTATAACTTAAAATAAATCTTAAAAATGAAAACCGGATATTTCAGGCCGTCCATGATTTTTAAAATACTCTTCCTGATGGCTTTTTTCAGTTATCAGCTCTCGTTCGGAAAAATAAAACTCCCGGATCTGGTCAGTGATAAAATGGTTCTGCAGCGTGATGTAGAGCTAAAAATCTGGGGCTGGGCGGATCAGGGCGAAAACATTACCATTAGGTTCCGTAATGAAACCTACAATACTTCGCCGGATAAGAACGGGAAATGGTCTGTACAGTTGAAACCGCAAAAAGCAGGTGGTCCGTTCGTAATGGAAATCAATGAAATTACGATCCGGGATATCCTGGTGGGCGATGTCTGGCTCGCTTCGGGACAATCCAATATGGAAACGCCTATTGCCCGGCTAACCGACCGTTTCCCGGAAATCAATGTTTCGGATTTCAATAAAATCAGGTACTTCAAAGTCCCTACTCAGAACAATGTAGAATCCGTTCAGGAGAACATCGCACCCGGTGGAAAATGGTTCACCGGAACGGCTTCGGAAGTGATGAACTGGACCGCTTTTGCTTATTTTTACGCGCTGGAAGCGTATGAACATACCAAAATTCCGCAGGGAATGCTGGTTTCCAGTCTGGGCGGTTCGGCCATTCAGAGTTGGATCAGCCAGGAGCATCTGAAGGATTTTCCCAATGACCTGATTGACAAGCAGGCATTGGCTGCACTCAATTCCTCAAAACTCGACAAAGGAAGGAATCTTTGGAATCAGAAGGATTTTAACGACGCAGACTGGAAAAAAGCAAAAGTTCCCGGAAGGTGGAAAGACAACGGCATCCAGGCCAAAGGTACCGTTTGGTTCAGGAAAAATTTTGAACTTCCGGCTTCTATGGACGGGAAGTTTGCCCGGCTGTACCTGGGCGTCATGGTCGACAGCGATTCGGTTTTCGTCAACGGCAAATTCGTAGGCGCCACCTCATACACATATCCGCCAAGGAAATATGATATTCCCGGCGGAATATTGAAACAGGGGAAAAATACCATTGCGATCCAGCTGACGTCCAACTTCGGGAACGGTGAATTCGTCGGCGATAAGCCTTATAAGATCGTAGGAGACGGAGTCGTCGTTGATCTAACGGGCGAGTGGAAATACAACATCGGCCGGGATATGAGTAAGGATGAAGATTATAAATCAAAGCTGAAAAACCTGCGGAATACGCCTTCCGGATTGTACAACGGGATGATTTACCCGGTCCGCGACTACAAAGTCAGGGGAGCTATCTGGTACCAGGGGGAAAGCAACGCCGGTCAGTCTGAAAACTATGCCGGTTTACTGAAAAATCTGATTGAAAACTGGCGGGAAGTATTTCAATGGGACCGGATGCCGTTTTTATTGGTTCAGCTTCCCAACTTTATGGAAAAAACAAGCGATCCCAACGAACCAAGCGGATGGGCGGGGATCCGTGAAGCCCAGTTTAAAACCTCACAGACGGTTCCGTACACGGCAATGAGCGTGAATTATGATCTCGGGGAGTGGAATGATATTCATCCGCTTAATAAAAAAGATATGGCCAAACGCCTGTTCCTGGCTGCTCGCAAACTGGTGTATGGTGAAAAGCTGGTCAGCAGCGGCCCCGTTTTCAGGTCGATGAAAGTAGAAAATTCAGCGATTATCCTTTCATTTGACAACATAGGAAAAGGATTGAAAAGCAAAAACGGAGCATTGAAACATTTTGCCATTGCCGGAAGCGATAAAAAATTTGTCTGGGCCGAAGCCAAAATTAAAGGCAATAAAATAATTGTCAGCAGCAAAGAAATCAAAAATCCGGTGGCCGTCCGGTATGCATGGAGCAACAATCCCGAAGAGGCGAATCTTGAAAACGCAGAAGGTCTGCTGGCATCGCCGTTCAGAACCGATGAATGGTAAGTTTTGGTTTACCTTAAATATTAAATAAATACGATAAAATAACGATTATGAAGACGATATTCAATTATTTTTCTCTTTTGGTCACTTTGGTTTTTACAACCATGGTGAAAGCCGCCGACCCGTTTATTTCTGTTGTGAAGACCGAAAATTCGGTGGTGTTGAAAGAGGGTAATTCAGGGCTGACACTGTTCTCGGACAGCGATTCGGACAAAGGGATTCTCCGTGCAGTGGCGAACCTTCAGTCCGATTTCCAGAAAGTTACCGGCATTCAGCCCCATCTCATTTCCCAGAATTCCGGGGTCAACGGAATGCTGATCATCATCGGCGAGGCTGGTAAGAGCAAGGCCATCGATGCTTTAATTAAGCAAAAGAAAATTGACGGAAAATCCCTAATGGGAAAAAATGAGAAATTTATCATTCAAAACATAAGCAATCCGTTTCCCGGTGTTTCCGAAGCGGTTGTCATTGCCGGAAGCGACAAACGGGGAACGATTTACGGAATCTACGAAATGTCGCAGCAGATCGGCGTTTCACCCTGGTATTACTGGGCAGATGTTCCGGTTGAGAAAAAGGAAAATATTTACTTTAAAAAAGGAATCTATACCGACGGAGAACCTGCCGTGGAATACCGCGGAATTTTCCTGAATGATGAAGAACCTTCCCTGGGAAGCTGGGCAAGAGCAACTTTCGGCGGTATCAATTCCAAATTTTACGAGAAAGTTTTTGAACTGATCCTGCGGATGAAAGGAAACTACATCTGGCCGGCGATGTGGGGGAAAGCGTTTTATGACGACGATGCACTGAGCGGTCCTTTGGCTGATGAAATGGGAATCGTCATGGGAACTTCGCATCACGAACCGATGGCACTGGCACAGACCGACTGGCACCGGTACATCAAGAGAAACAACCTCCCGAATGTCTGGGATTATGCTAAAAATGCCGATGTCCTGAAGAAATTCTGGAGATCCGGGATGGAAAGAAGCAAAAACTGGGAAAAGCTGGTCACCGTCGGAATGCGCGGCGACGGTGATGAGGCGATGGGAGAGGGTACCAATATTGCCCTGCTGGAAAAAATCGTGAAAGACCAGCGGAAGATCATTGCCGATGTCACCGGGAAAAAACCGGAGAGAACACCGCAGGTCTGGGCTCTGTATAAAGAAGTTCAGGATTATTACGACAAAGGAATGCGTGTTCCTGATGATGTGATTCTGCTGTTCTGCGACGACAACTGGGGCAACGTGAGAAAACTTCCGGACCTGTCAAAACCACTACACAAAGGCGGTTACGGAATGTATTACCACTTCGATTATGTGGGCGGACCGAGAAATTCCAAATGGATCAACATCAGTCCGATCCAGCGTGTCTGGGAGCAGATGAACCTTTCTTACGAGCATAAAGTGGATAAGGTCTGGGTTGTGAATGTCGGTGACTTGAAACCGATGGAATTCCCAATCAGCTTTTTCCTGGACATGGCCTGGAACCCAAAACAGTTCAATGCCAATAACCTGTTCCAGTATACCGAAAAATGGTCGGCTCAGCAGTTCGGCGAAAAACACGCGAAAGAAATTGCGGAAATGATCAATACTTACGCAAAATACAACCGCAGGGTAACGCCTGAAAACCTGAACTGGAAAACCTACAGCCTCGAGAATTACAACGAATTTGAAACGGTTCTCAATGATTACCGTGCTTTGGCATTAAAAGCATTGCGTTTGAAACAGGACATTCCGGCGGAATATCAGGATGCCTATTACCAACTGGTATTATATCCGATTGACGCTTGCAGCAACCTGTACGAAATGTATTATGCCGTTGCCAAAAACAGGGAACTGGCTGCTAAAAAAGATACTGAGGCCAATCAATATGCCGATCAGGTAAAACAGTGTTTTGAAAGAAATGCTGAGCTGGACAACTATTACAACAATGTGCTGGCCGGCGGAAAATGGCAGCACATGATGGACCAGATGCGGATCGGTTACAAAACCTGGGCCGACGGAAAGGAAAATATCATGCCTGAAGTAACCTACGTTTCTGAAGTGGATATTCCGAAGGAAAAGGTTTTTCAGGAGAAGAACGGCTATGTTTCGATAGAAGCGGAACATTTTGCCCGGATGCATAATTCGGATCGTATCCATTGGGAAGTCATTCCCGATTTCGGAAAAACCAAATCCGGCGTAACGACTTTTCCGCAAAATGCTTATCCGAAAGCTGACGAAAATGTGTATCTGGAATACGATATGAATTTCGAATCCAAAGGTGAATTTGAAGTCCAGTTGCTGCTGGCTCCGACGTTGAATTTTAACCACAACAAAGGTCTGCGCTACGAAATCTCATTCGATGGACAGGCACCGCAGGTGGTGAATTTCAACGGCCATTACAAAGGAGAATTGGGAAGATGGCAATCTGAACACATCATCCGATCGATGACCAAACACCAGATTGCACAGCCCGGAAAGCATACGCTGCGGTTCAGGGTGCTGGAACCGGGAATCGTCCTGGAGAAAATCCTGATCGATACCGGCGGACTGAAACCAAGCTATCTTGGTGCCCCGGAAAGTGATTACACTGGAAAATAATTTTTTTACCTTTTAAACCATCGGATTTTTCCGGTGGTTTTTCTTTTGGTAATTTCTAAATTGTCTAAACTTCCTCTTCAATTACAAGCAGAAGTTTAATGAAGTCAAGGACACAAAAGTTTGTTGATAATTAAAATTTTAATAGTCAGCGGTATAATAATTTCCCTCCGGCACGAAGGGGTGGCGAAAATTCAAAGAATTTTTGACAGGGTGGTTTCATGTTGTTGCCTTGATTTAACCTATATTCTTGCTCAATAACCACCCCGTCTCCGGCCTTTGGCCGTATCCACCCCTCCGACGAGGGGAATTGTGGTTAAGAATACGAAAAGTGGTGAGAATAAGAAAATTTCTATTTTTTGAAGTAAATTTTTATTTTGGATTAATCAAATTTATAATGCAAACTTAATTTTAATCTATTAAATAGAAATTAACTCATCTCGACTTTATTTTTTGAAATTTTCTCAAAGCAATCACCATGAACGCTAAATAATTAAACCCTGTCCAGCTTGTTATTGAAGTGTCAAACCTGTTAAGTATTGATCTGAAGCTATCCAGCCAGGCATTTGTTCTTTCGATAGCATATCGTTCTTTGTATAATTGATGATCAAAATAATGATTGTTAAGCGTATCTGAGTTTCTTTTATTAGGAGCAATATTGGCTATTATTCCCAACTCCAAAGCTTTCTTACGTAAATTTTCAGCATCAAATCCTGCATCAAAATTCAGGAAAAGACCATCCAATGGAATGCCTGATTGATGTAAAAAATCTGTGATCTGCTCAAAATGCTTTTCAATATTAAAAAGAT
>CAJYLH010000014.1 GCA_913775525.1 uncultured Chryseobacterium sp. | reverse complement strand
CTGTTGTGTGGCTGCCATCTACATCTCCACTGGATAAATCAATTTTTGATCTGTTCTTTTGTAAAATACTACTCCAACAGGCTTGCCATATCCCGGCTTTACACCATTTACGATAATATCCAAAGACCGTTTTATAATGAAGGACTTCTTTGCTGAATAACTGAAAGATCGGTAAAAGATACCATTGAATACCTGTTTTAAGCTTATATAAAATACAATTAATAATCTCACAGAGAGGTACTTTGGATTTGAACCCTCTTTTTCCAACAGGAATATAAGGAACGATTTCTAATTCTATTGTATCTTTGCTCAGTACTTTGTACAAGGGATGGGATTTTTTTTGGTTTAGCGACACAAATTTCCTAATCCCTTTTTTTATTCCAAAATGTCAACAGCTTTTTATCAAAAGTCAAGACGACTTCTCAGTGTTGAAGTCTTTTAAAGTTAAAAATTTGGGGATTTTTAAATTATTCTCTCTACTTTCCCAGAGTTCAATTGAAAAATTTTTTAAAACATAACTTTTACCAAAGCCGGGATTTCCCAAAACAACTGCTCCGTAATCAGATTTATTTAGTTGTTCTTCTAAATCTATTTGATAATCTGGATTGTCAAAAACAAACATCCCTCTATCTTGAAATTTTCTAAAATTCCTGAGTATATGAAATTGATCTCTGCTAATTTTCCCAATATACTTCTCTCTATCATTCTCACTAATTACTATTCGTTTTAAATTCTTGCTAGAGAAAATTAATTTTTCAAACTTCTTTAACAATTCATTTCTTTTCTCAGCATCCCAGTCTGATATTGCATCACCATATACTTTTTCATAAAATTCAGGATAAAGTCTAAAATAATCTGCAACATAAGATTCCGGCATTAGAAAATCTACTGGGCATCCCTCACTAAGGGTTTGGTAAAAGCCTTCTAATTTTGAGTTCTCATTTGTATTTGAAAAATTTTCAAATGGAGAAATAAATAGAAGTAAATCGATATTTTTATGTGTTGAAATAATATGTGGTATTTTTTCTATTGCCTGGGTATAATTCAGATTTGTTTTATAATCCTTACATTCAGAATAGATTGTATAACTTTTATATCTACTATCAACAATCTCTATAAGATTATCATATCCGTCTTGTGAACCTGATTTTTGCGTTCTTTTTCTAGTAACAGCATAATTTAATTCGCTGAATATTTTTTCTAAAAAATCAAGGGCTATGATTTCAAAATCGCCACCTTTTTTGGACATATAAACTGTTTTTAAATGTTGATTACGCTATCATCACCAAACCATTGTCTGGCTTTTGATATAACTTGATTACTCGGATTATGATAAAAAACCGCTAAATTCTCTTTTGCCCTCGTACAGCATACATAGAAAATTTTCTGAGTTCTTTCCAAAACGCTTTGTGTTCCATTATTTAGAAATAAATATTCAAAATTGTAATCGTTCCACCTGCCATTATCTAAAATAACCAATACATTGTCAAATTCGGAACCCTTTGTTTTATGTTGAGTGGAAAACGGAGTTTGCCCTTCCAAATATTTATATAAGTTTTGAAATTCACTGAATTTTACATCTTTCACCCGATTGTATAAGTAACCATTTTTTAATTTAAATGAATTTAGGGCATCATTATTACTAATACAAATTCCTTTTTCATTAGCATCATCTATTACTTCTTCAATGGTTTTATCCCCAACATAAATAAGTTCTTCAATATTTTCCTTTAAAGTTCTTTTGTCTGCTATTTTAAGAATTCTAGTACGGTAGTCCGTAATTCTTAAAAACTCATTGAATTTCCCATTTTTATACAGTGATATATTTGACTGAATTTTAAATAAATGCTTGACTAAATTATCCCGTTTTGAACCTTTCTTATTTTCATCGTCTTCATCTTGTTTTTTATCATCGAGTAATTGATCTTTGCTTACATATATTTTTGAAAATTCAGCATAATTAAATGATTTAGCATAGTTGAATAATTCAACATTATTGTCAATGAAAGTTTGCATTCCAGCTGTAGGCTTTACAGCACTCAATTCTCGCCCAACTTTCCCCTGTTGAAGTATATCTATTACCTGACCAAATGTATTACCTGAAAAGTCAGTAGTTATCGCTTTTTCTTTTATATATTTTTTTATTCTATCTCTAAATTTTAAGATCTGATCACTATCATAAATATTCATTAGAGTCCTGAAACCCGCCTTTCCCGCTATCAAATTATGAGTAAGATTAAGCTCTTTGGTTTCTTTTGAATCATTAAAATCCCAGCCGGAGTTATCTATGAGATATTGTCTAGCTATTTCAACATCATCATTAGAAGAATATAGAAAAAAAACATTTCCTTGTTTTACAGAACCGTTGATCATATTGGGTGCGGTACTATCTGTTGAAGGAACCTGGTGGATTCCATCTGTTCGAAGTTGATTAGCCAGATTTATAATCTTTTGTGGATTTCTTCTATTCTGTTCTTTTTTCACTTCTTTTACTTCATCCTCTTCATCTCCTTTATAATCATCTAAATTACCAATCCCATCTTCATAAATGGATTGCATAGCGTCACCAAAAAAACCTATGATATTTTTTCTTGCACTATTTTTAAAGTGAGTAAGGAATATTTCTACGACCTGTCTACTTGTATCTTGATATTCATCTATAAAGATGCATTTGTATTTATCCTTTACAATATCACAAAGCTTAGGATACTTGTCAAAAAGGTAATTAGCAACAATTAATATTTCGTCGTGAGAAATTATACCCTCACGAATCCTGAAAAATTCTTTATACTGAATACCGTTTTCTAAATCACTAAAATAGTCAGCAGGTACCGGACTTACTTCAGCAATGGAAATATCAGTTACATTGTCGTCATTAGCTAAGAAAATCAAAGCTTCCTTTAACTCTTTTTGAAAGTGCTTGATATTGTCCCATAAGAAATCGTGTATGGTCGAAACATTTAAATTTTTGTGATTTACTCTTTCTTCAATCTCCCTTACAGCTGCATTAGTATAGGTCATACAAGCTACCTTTTCTGACGGGTTTTCGATGATAAATTGTCTTATCACACTTACTAATGAATAAGTTTTACCACTACCCGCACCACCACTTAAAAGAAAGTTTCTTTCTTCATCAACACACTCGAATATCTCTTGTACTTCCGGCTCTAATTTCAATCTTTCTTCAACCATAATAATCCTTTTTTAATATATGCTGGAATTTGCCAATTACTAAAATTTTCGTCACTGTGGTATAAAATATCCAAAGCAAAATGAGTTTTCTTTTTAACACACTTTTCAGCTAACATATAGGCATCATTTGTTGCTGTATCAAATAATTTTCTGTTTTGTAATCCTTGAAAAAGATCTCTTTTATCATTGACAAAAGCTCGATTAATATGTATAAAGGCATCCTCAAAACTTCTTGCGTGATAATCACCTTCCTCTTGCTGATAACATAAACAGATCGTTGAAGTACCTACTGAAATAATACGATCTTCTTCGGCTAAAACTTTTAGTTGCTCCCAAGAAGTGCTTGACAAAAAGTGTAGCAAGGCAGTATTACTTGTTTCAATTCCCGCACTTACGGGACAAGCTTCTAAAACAACACCTCCAGTATCATTTCTTTTTCCTAAGTCTCCTTTAGAATCTATGTCAGTAATAATAATTCCCTTGATTCCTAAAAATTGGATAAACTTCTCAAAAATTTGAGAGTATGCTCCAACTTCTACTATTGATATATTTTGAGATAATAAGGGGAGAAAATCATCTTTAACACCCTCAGCTTCTAAGCGAGCTTTTTCTTCAATATCTATCTTTCTCATAAAGGTTGGAATCAAGATTCTCTCTGTATCTCCTTCAATAAGAACAGCTTTATCTGCAAAAAATATCTCAGCTCGGCTAATCGTTAAATATTGTTTTAAAAATTCATACTGGTCAGTATCAATCGCATATTCTGTTTTTAAATCTTTAAGGTTTTTTGCTACTACATTATTAGTACTCTGAATTTTCAAATATTTAATATCATCAAAATCACTATCTGCCACAATATGAGACGAGTGGGTTGTAATAACATACTGAAGTATGCGATTTTCGCCATCCTCTCTTTTGATACCATCACCAAGCAACTCTTTTATATTTTTTATGAAAACATATTGCATTTGAGGATGGGTATGCGCTTCAGGTTCTTCGATAAAAAGAAGATTAATATCCGCTGGTTTTTTATCCTTGTCCCTTTTAAATTCTTGAACTATAATTTCAATTTCAAAAATCATACTGATCAGGTTCATATAACCCAAACCGTTATAGTGTTCCGGCAATTTATGCTCGTCGTGTGTATAGACAACCGTAGTATTACCTTCTAAAAGCTCCCTGTGTTGTAATGTCGAAATAACAGCTATATCGGACTCATTTATTTTTATCCCTCCAAAGTTTTTTACTTTGCCAATGACATCATTAAATAAATTCCCATAAATCTCAGTAAGAACCTTATCCGTACCAGCTAGCTGGTCTTTAAAATCTTCAGTAGCCTGATTCTTTTCGCTATTGTCTTCTTTTTTCTTATATAAATTGGAAGTTTGCCTAGATAATGTCTTATCAACATCTTTGTTGGTAACATCTCGTCTGGCACTTATATATTTAAAGTTTATTACATCCTTAATACCTATTGCTTCTTTTTCTAGATCAATAAAATTTTCCTCGTTAATATCTTTTGTATCAAGCTTATATTCAAATGATTTTTTTTGAATCTTAAAATAAGTTCCTATTTCTTTCTTCAGGAAATCTTTTAGATCTCTTTTTTCATACTCTAAGCTACTTTCCTGAGCTTTAACTTTCTTCAAATCTTCATCTGACGAAAAAACAAAGAAGTCCGATTTTAACTTTAAAAAATCTGTATAATTAAGAGTATATTCAAATCCCAGAACGATAATATTATTTTCCGGATCCAAATCCATCAACAATCTACTTACGTTTGAAAGATTATCTGTTTCGCCATATTGGATAAAGAGTCTGAGCTTGATTCCTGTAGGCTCGAATTCAGCAGGTGGGGGATTTTGCTCAATAAGCAGAGTTAGTTCTTTTTTGAATTCTATATTCAAATCATCATATGAAAATTTGCTTTTTTCATTTAGGAATTTGTCTAAGACTGAAAGAATTGAAGTTTTACCTGTATTATTCTTCCCAATAACTAATGAAAGATCTTTTTCCAAATCCATTGAGAAATGCTTTAGCAATCTAAAATTATGAATCTGAATTTTAAAAATATTCATATTAAAATGTGTTTAATTAAGTTTTATAAAATGGTTATTGATTCAAATATAACATTTGATTAATAATAATAATAAATTAAATTTTATATTCTCAATTAATCACCATATTTTTAAAATTAGTTTTATTAAATAATTCAAAAATATCTTAATCATTTAATCAAACTGAATAGTAATATCTATGGACCAAATACTATCAGCATTTTTACAAAATAATAAATACCAACTCCCGTCGGTATTTATTCATTTATAAGTTTAAAAAATTGTTCAAGAGTAATTTTTCTTGCTTTGCAAATTTTATACAGTGTTTCAACAGGAATTCTATAGGTACTATCACTCTTGATTTTTCTTACAGTACTTTCTTCAATGTCGTGATTTTTAGCAAACGAGTTCTGAGACTTATTTTCTTTAAGCCAGGGAATCAACCAATTTTTAGTTATATACGAACAAATCTTCTCGTTTATATCAATCATATAACAAAAGAAATATTTTGCCATTGAAATATTACGGCCGATCGACCGTAATTAAATTATTTTGATTATATTTGGAATAAATTATTTATAAAAGTAATTTTGCGATAGTTCAAAGAAATATAGAAGCTATTGCTTAGATTCTCGACTGGAAAACTGGCACTTTTCAAAAGCGACGAGAGATAAGTAAATGTGCCCACGACTTCGGCGTGGGCTCTCTTATCGTTGCTTGGTATGCCAGTACCTCCGGTCGGTAAGTTGAGTTCCACGCCTTTTCTTTTGGGCAGATGCCGTGAGTTAGCGTTTTGATGCAGAGAATTCATCTTATTGATCGAAGCAGTTCCTTCAAGCAATAATTCAGCTAAAAACACTGCTTATGAAAAGAACAGATTCCCTGCCCCGAATGTTGAACGACCAGCAGCTCTATGTACTGCTGAAAAAAGGCCATCCCTCCTCATTAGAACACATCCATTTACGGTACAAAAGACTTTTGTTCTGGTTCGGGAAACAAATGCTTAACGATGATTTTGTGGTGGAAACGCTGGTGCAGGACACCTTCCTCAAACTTTGGCTGCACCGTGATTCTATTGAAACGCCGGATCATATCCTTGGCTTTTTACGGCTGGTTTTGAAAAGAGATTGTATAACGTATTTCAAGGCTCCGAAAACTCAATTCATCCGCTTAATCCATTCATTGGAACGGTTCGGAACTGATCAGGATCATCTTGCCGGCTACGATCCGCTGCTTGATCAGGAGCACCTGCTTAACCAGGCATCCGATCAGAGAGATTTTGATGAAGTCAGAAAGGTGTTAAGCGTCCTGGATCCCAAAAGAAAACGCCTGATTGAGCTTTGCCTTGACTATGGTTTTCAGTACAAACCGATTGCAGAAGCCATGGGAAGCAGCGTGACAGGCATTAGCAATGAGGTGAGCAGAGCCATCGATGACCTTCGGAAAATCCTCAACAGAAGTTCTTTTGAACAGCCAAAAGAAAAAGTTTCCGATCATAAACAGCAGCCAGATATCCTAAGCCGTCAGCAGCTTGAGATCATGAAAAGAAGGGTTGAACAAAAATTGTCTTTCACCGTTATTGCCGGGGAACTCAACCTGTCCGAAAAGCAGGTTCATCGGGAATTCCTCCATGCCTACCAATGCATACAGGAGGAAGACCCATGTTTAAAATCTTTCTGACATGGAAAAACCTACGATGACCCTGACCCGGAAAATCCAGTTGCTGATTGACCTTCCGTCCGATAAAAAAAACGAAGCGTGGGAAAAACTCTACCGCTACCGGAACCGCTGTTTCCGGGCGGCTAATTTCATCGTTTCCCATCTGTATATCCAGGAAATGATCAAGGATTTCTTTTACCTTACGGAAGACATCCAATATAAGCTGGCTGATGTACACAAAGATGGAATGGGCATCTTCACACGTTCTAAAACCAATACCACGGCACGGATGGTCTATGACCGTTTTAAAGGAGAAATCCCGACCGATATCCTGGGAAGCCTGAACCAGACGATTCAATCCACCTTTTCTAAAAACAAAGCCGACTACTGGCAGGGCACAACATCGCTGAGGAACTTTAAAAAAGACCTCCCCATCCCGCTTCCGGTAAAATGCATCAGCAAACTGAAGTATGATCCCGGAAAGAAAGCGTTTTGCTTTAATATGTTTGCGATTCCGGTTAAAACCTATCTAGGAAAGGACTTTACGGATAAACGCCTGATCCTGGAGCGCCTTTTAAAAGGAGAGATCAAACTTTGTACCTCCCAGATCCAGCTGAAAGCCGGGAAAATCTTCTGGCTCGCCGTCTTTGAAACTGAAAAAGAAGAGCATCATTTAAAACCCGAAATCATTGCAGAAGCTTCCCTGTCATTAGAACATCCCATCGTAGCAAAAGCCAATCATGTGCGCATCTATATTGGCTCAAAAGAAGAGTTTCTATACCGCAGGCTGGCCATCCAGGCAAGTCAGAAAAGAATTCAAGACGGCATTGCTTATGCCCGTTCCGGAAAAGGAGCCCACCGAAAACAAAAGGCCTTTTATAAAACGGAACATTTGGAGCGCCGGTATGTAAGCCACCGGCTTCACCTGTACAGCCGGCAGCTTATCGATTTCTGCATCCGGCAACAGGCAGGTACCCTCATTCTTAAAAATCAGGAAGAAAAAACAGGGGTTGCAAAAGAACAGGAATTTGTGCTTCGTAACTGGAGTTATTATGAGTTGCAGACGAAAATAAAATACAAAGCAGAAAAGGCCGGTATCGAACTGATCATCGGATAGCTGGAAAAAATAATGAGGGTGCCTGTACACCCGCAGGGTGAGGTCTTGAAACACTCACTGAATACCCAAGAGTATATACAACGGCGTGGGTTCTCTTTGTGAATTTTTAAAATCCAAAAAACTCTTTTAAAATTACTGTATTCTAATAGGTTGTGTTTAGCTGAGAATGCGAATCTTTTACTACCTGGGCTACGCCTTTAATTCCACTGAAAAATTTTTCTGCCTTCACTGTACTCATATGATCCGGAACACGAACAGCTATAGCACTTATATTTTCATATGAATAAAAAACATCGACCCCATATTTTTTTGCTTTACTGATGAGATCATTTTTAGTAATCTCAGAAGTATAATATATTATTAAGCTCCTGGATTCTTCCGTATCCTGTTTTCTGTTTTCAACAGAAGAATTATGTGCAGAATTTTTTACGGATTCACAGCTAAACATTAACACAGGAAGGCTGCAGATGAATATACCCTTACAAAATTTTTTCATGCTTTGTTGTTCATTAACAAGTTGATTAACTAACAAAATAAATACCAAATCAACTAAAATTCCAGGCCAGCACTCATCATTTTTTCAGCAGAATACAGGATAATATGTCCGTAAACAGGGAGCATCTTTAAACCGATTTTAGTCCTTTGCAGTTCTGTTGTATGATCAGCTCATCATCTTCGGCGATCAAAATTAACATCGCTCTTGATTTTTATGGGATTAAACTTTTTATGATTTCCAATCCTGTTGTTATTTGTTGTTTTATTTCATGTTCCATGGATGAAAAGTCCATGGGGTCCTGTGATTTTTTTTCCCAGCTTAGTGCGCATTCGGCAAGCCTGAACAAACCGGCAGTTCCGGCTGTGCCCTTGAGTTTATGGAGGATCATCCTTATGTCAGCAACATTTTTTTCCGCTGCTGCCTGGTCGATATTTTTTTGTGCCTGTCCGAGCTCCTGAATGATCAGATCCAAAAAGATTTTTTTAAAGTCTTCATCACCACCGATATTTTCATCCAGCATATCCATATTGATGTAGTTCTCCGGCTTTATCGGCTCCTCCTCTTCCGCCTCAGGATTACTGAAAGACATATGTTTTTTCAGCATTTCTATCAGATCTGCCTGCCTCAATGGTTTGGGAAGGAAGTCATTCATTCCGCATTCCAGGCATTTTTCTTTTTCGCCCAGTACATTTCCTGCGGTAACCCCAATAATAGGGACATTCTGGTAGCCAGGCAGGAGGCGGATATTCGCCGTCGCCTCAATGCCGTTCATTACGGGCATCTGTACATCCATGAGGATGATGGAAAAATGATTGCTCTTACACGCCTCCAAAGCTTCAAGCCCATTAACCGCTTCTGTTAAATGCGCTTCAGGAATAATGGATTTCATCATCTTATTATTCAGCACCATATTTACCGGATTATCGTCCACCAATAATACCTCAGGCGCTTTGGCAAAAGACAACAGCTTTTTTTCCTGATCCTGCTTTGCAACAGTTTCAATTACGTGATTTTGCGACACACGCTTAAGGGTTTTGTAGAGTTCATCAGATTTAATAGGCTTCAGGAGGAAATAAGAGTTTTCCTCTTTACGGAATGAATTGATGATATCATGTTCCTCTGAAGAGGTATGAAGTACAACGAGTGGCGAGATCTCTTTGCGCTGATTAAACAGTTCCCGGATCTTTTCAATGGTCTCCATACCGGAAATTACGGGCATATGATAATCCATGAGGATCACATCGAAATGTTCGCCTTTCAGCAATATCTGCAAAGCTTCCATCCCGTTGGCCGCCAGCGTTGCATCAATATTTTTGTAGGCAAGCATATGCTGAAGGATGATCCTATTGGCTTCATTGTCATCAACAACTAGCACTTTGCCGATAGATATATCCTCATCTTCTTTCAGATCGGACATTTCATACGGGACCTCGAGATCAAATGAAAATACGGATCCTTTATCCGGAGCGCTGATCAGGGAAAGACGGCTTCCCATATACTGAAGGATATTGTTCGATATCGTAAGCCCTAAACCTGTCCCGCCAAAGCGCTTACTGATGGAGCTGTTTTCCTGGGTGAAGGCATCAAAGACATATTTTTGCTTTTCCACAGGAATCCCGATGCCGGTATCCCGAACTGAGAAACGCAAAGTGATATTTTGATCGTCCATGCCGAGTTTTTCCACTTTCAGCTCAATTTCCCCTTTTTCCGTGAACTTTACAGCATTACCGAGAAGGTTGATCAGGATCTGCTTAAGCCTGGATTCGTCCAGTAAAAGCGTTTTCGGAAGCCCCGGTTCTATATTCAGGAGCAACTCGATGTTTTTTTTCTGGGACTGATAAAGAATGACATTAATCACCTGGCTGACCATGTCGTACACATCGCTTTTATCGATGAGCAGTTCCATCTTGCCGGACTCTATTTTAGAAAAGTCGAGAATGTCATTGATGATATTCAACAGATTTTCCCCGGATTCATTAATGTAGTTCAGGTATTGGGTCTGGATTTCATTCAGAGGGGTTTTTAAAAGAAGATCAGAGAATCCGATCACCCCATTTAAAGGGGTGCGGATTTCATGGCTCATATTGGCCAGGAACTCAGATTTGGCCCTGCTTGCCAGATCAGCCGTTCTCTTTGCATCTTTAAGTTCGTCGTTGATATGTACGGCATTGGTAATATTCTGTACGGAAACAATAATCCCTCCTATTTCATGGTCCGTAAGGTACCATGGCCCTATTTTAAGGTTGTAATGCTGGGTTTCTTCCTGACCTTCAACAGGGATTATAAAATCCTCGTTGGTATAAATTTCCCCCTGAAGTGCAGCACGGTAAATCTCTTTTCTTTCATCCGGAATATTAGGGGATATGGTAAAAATATTATTTCCTAAAAGATCAACATCGTTCCTGTTGAATTCATCCTTCCAGCTGCTGCTTACGGAAAGATAGTTAAGCTCCTTATCAAACATCGCCACAGCTACCGGAACATAGGTAACAAACGACTGCATCATGGCTTCTTTCCTGGCTATCTCAAGGAACATTTTTTTGAAGACATCAATATCCTGGATAATTCCGAACACCCTGTTGCAGACTCCGTCTTCAAACTCCGGAATTCCTTTTACGCGCACCCAGATGTCAACGCTGTCATTACGGACAAGCTGAAATTCTTCATCAAATCCAACGCCTTCGGATACCGCTCTGTTGAAGAGCAGCATCATCCTTTCCCTGCTGTCTTCTTTATAAAACCCAAGGGCATTCTCAAAAGTCGGCTGGAAGCTGCTTTTTATTTTATGGATTTCCCTGGTGCTTTGGGACCAGAATACCGTATCATTCTTCAGGTTGACTTCCCATCCGCCAACCTGCGCCACCGAACTGGTCTGCTCCAGCATCTTTTTGGTGTAGATCAGATCCTTTTCCAGCATCATTCTTTCCGTAACGTTCAGTGCGGTACTCACCACATAGAGATTCCCTTCATCATCAGTTTCCACAATGTTCTGATACATCCAGATCAGCTCCTCCCCTTCTTTAGTTTTCAGAATCATGGTTCCGAAATCTTCTTTATTCTGGCTGATCCGTTCAAGATACTGCTTTAAGGTAAGCCAGTTCTGCTCGGGAACAAGGTCCCTGAGATTAAGTTTTTTTACCTCCTCGGCAGAATAATGAAGCATTTCACGCCCTTTTTCATTAACAGCCAGGATATTCCCATCCATATCATGCATGCTCATCAGGCCTATGGCATTTTCAAAAAAGCTTTTAAAACGCCTTTGTGAACTCTCCAGCTGCCGCTTTTCCTCGATCTGCTGCGTAATGTTGATCCCGAAACAGAAAATCTCAGAGTATTGGTTGTTTTGTGTCAGGTACCACTCTACGGTTACCAGGCTGCCGTCATCGATTTTGGTGGACGTTGTACAGGTATATTCTTTTCCGCTACCCGGAAAGTTTCTGATTTCACGCCGTAATTCCTGATCTTCTCCTAAAAAAGTAAGAAAGCTATGATTAACCACGTTCTTTTTATGGAGTGAAAAAACGTCTTCAAAAGCCGGATTAACATCTTTGATCATAAACTGGTTATCCAGAACGCAGATCAGATTATTAGAGATGGTAAAGGTCTGCTGAAAATACTCTGCCTGGATACTTTTCCTGTTGCTCATTAACAGCCGCGTCACCACTTCACCCAGCTTTTTTAATGCTGAGACCTGGCTCTCTGAAACGATCCTGGGTTTATAATCAATCACACAGATGGTCCCTAAAGCATAGCCTTCATCATCAATAAGCGGTACACCAACATAGAAACGTATTCCTCCCTCAAGCATGATCTGGCTGCCTGAAGTCCTTTCATCCAACAGGGTATCATTGATAAGCACGATCTCACCACTCGCAATGGAATACTGGCAGGGCACACTCGTACGTTCCATCGAATCTATAGAAAGCCCCACACAGCTCTGAACGGTCTGAGTGTCACTTTTCATGATCGCAATAAATGAGGTGGGACATCCTGTAATAAGGCAAGCTGTTTCCACAAAAATGTCAAGTTGCGGATCTTTGACAGGATTCAGAAGACCAAAGAGCTCCAGTCTCTTTAAACGTTCTTCTTCATTGGCAGGGACAGGATAGTTCTTCATAATGATGCCTAATTCTTTTATTCCGTTAATATAATTATAAATTTAATAAAAAAATAGATTTTTATCAACTTAAATGAGACACGAAACGAATAAAATTGATACATCAATATTGTATATCAAGAAATTATTCTTAAAAAGAACGGCTATTATTAAAACTGTATTTCCAGCAGATAGGCATTAAAAACCCAGTTTCTTCAGCAGCTTATGAAGTTATTTCTATGTTATTCCCTTCAGGATCAAGAACCAAACTTTCGTAGTAACCATCTCCTGTTGTCCTTGGCTCACCCACAATTTCATAGCCGTCAGCGCGAAGCCTTTCCGTAAGAAGATCAACGGCCTTCTTATCACCTACCGAAACAGCCAGATGGGCGATCCCTTTATGAAACCCTCTGTTGGAAGGCTCTTCTGTAATGTCAGCCCGGTTCATAAGTTCCAGACGTGTTTTGCTTTCGCCAAAAGTGAGGAAATAAGAGGTAAATCCTTTTTTGGGATTCATATACTTTTCATTGCTTACCATCTGAAAATAGGTTACATAAAATTCCCGCATTCTCTCCAGGTCATCGACCCAAATGGCTATATGGTCAATATTCATAATTCTTTAAAGTTTAATTCGTAAAATACAATTTGTTATTTTGCAAATTAATGCAAATTTGCTTAATTTTGCAACAAAAATAATATATGTCTGATGTTATGATCACCAGAGCAAAACGCGCGACCCAATATATTTTTCTGGTTTGCGGCCTTGCTCTCTCCAGCTGGGCCCCTATGGTTCCATTAGCCAAGGACCGCCTTCAGCTGAATGAAGCGGAGCTTGGGCTTTTATTACTCCTGTTGGGAGGCGGGGCTTTAGTTACGATGCCTTTATCAGGATTTTTTATCAGCCGGGCCGGGACCCGGAAAGTGATCCTTGCTTCCGTGCTGCTTACGGCCTTTCTTCTTCCCTGTCTCCTGGTAATTGCGAATGTATATCTTATGGGCATCGCAGTCTTCGCATTCGGATGCGGAATCGGCACCATTGATGTAGCCATGAATTCCCATGGCGTGCAGGTGCAGAACGCTTATAAGAAACCGATTATGTCTTCCCTGCATGGGCTATTCAGCGTTGGAGGCCTGTTAGGATCCATTGGACTCGGTTTTTTGATTAAAGCAGGCTTGGATCCCCTTTTTGCAGCGGTTGCTATTTCCGCGGTATTGATTGCTCTCCTGGCTTTCCAGTTCAGGAACCTGTTAGACTATACTTCTGAAAAAGAAATTACCCGAAAATTCTCCCATATTAATGAAGATGAAGCGGTAACGAGCCGTCTTCAGTGGCTGAATGTATCGGTATTGCTGTTGGGGGTGATGTGTTTCATCGCCTTTCTTTCCGAAGGGGCGGTGCTGGACTGGAGTGCAATCCTCCTGAGAGACCATAAAAATGTTTCTGCAGAATTTTCAGGGATGGGGTATGCTGCATTTTCCGTAGCCATGGCAGTCATGAGGTTAGCCGGAGATTCCCTTATCAGCAAACTGAACAGCAAAACGGTTGTTGTCGGCGGCAGTCTTATTGCAGCTGTGGGCATTGTTATTTTGGTATTCAGCCCATGGATTGCAGGATTTCTGGCAGGGTTTATTTTATTAGGCATTGGCGCAGCCAACATAGTCCCTGTTTTTTTCAGTGAAGGAGGCCGTATTAAAGGGCTGTCGCCTGCTGTAACCATTCCCGTCATTTCTACCATGGGATATGCCGGTCAGCTGGCGGGCCCGGCACTTTTAGGCTTTATTGCCCATCATTTTTCTTTGAACCTTGCCTTCGAAATCATAGCTTTGTTATTTGTAATCGTAGCCGTACTGTATACATTCAGAAAATAATTATGCTGAAAGAAGAACGTTTTGAAATCATTCTTAAAGAACTGAATAAGAAAAAGAAGATCAGGTTCGAGGACCTGGCCATCCGGCTGCATGTCTCCGAAGATACCGTACGACGGGATATTGATATTCTACACCGCAACGGCCTTCTATCCAAAGCCAGGGGCGGGGCGATTCTCAGGGAAAAAGATCCGCTTACCTTTCATGACCGGACATCATTCCTGACGAAAGAAAAAGACATCATTGCACTGAAAACACAGCAGTTCCTGAAAAACGGAATGACTGTTTTTATGGATGGAGGCACAACGGTATGTGCAGTCGTTGCCCATATGCCTTTAGACATTACGCTCAGGATCATTACCAATAATTATTCGGTTGTTCCTATTGCTCAAAAGTTCAACCATGTAGAACTGATCCTTTTAGGCGGAACTTATGAACGCGACCTGGCTGTTACTTCAGGATTGACTACATGCTATGAGGCATCCAAATACATTGCAGATGCATTCATCATGGGAACATGCGCCATTAACCCTGAGTTTGGAGTTACTTCTGTCTCCCTCACAGACGGGGAAACCAAAAAGGTAATGGTACAGTCTTCAAAAAAAACCATAGCACTGGCAAGCCGTAACAAGCTTCATCAAAGTGAGGCTTTCAAAGTCTGTGAAACTGACAGGATCAGCACTTTAATTACGGACCTCAGTTCGGATGATCCTGAACTTGATCCTTTCAGGAAATCGGGAATTCGGATTATTTAAGCGCGCTCAATATTTAAGCGAATGGATACAATTATACTTACAACAAAACAGAGCATCGTTAGAACAAAGTCAGAGGTACTTTCTCCGGCTCCAGGTTTTCATAATACAGTTCAGGTGAATAATTGGGGTACTGTAATTCCTCAATGGGCGCTCGGTCCAGGAATTCTTTGCCCATTTTTGCATCCAGCGTGATGATCATCCGGTTATGGATTTCCGCCTGAACAGGGTTAGGAAGCGTAGTGACCAGTCCGAAACCTACATTACCATCTGCATATACATCGAAATATCCAGCGATATAAAATTGCGCCTTATCTTTCCAGAACATTTCATGCTTTACTTTTGTGAGTGTCTTTTTACCGGGAACCGACACGGTTTTATATTCGAAATAGGATGAAGCCGGAATCAGGCACCTGTTCTGCTCTATCTTGCGGTAAAAGGTGTAGGTATTTTCAGACTGCAGGTTCTTGCCTTTCGTAGGCGCATCCGGATGCTCCTTTACGCCCCAGAATGTATTCATCAATACTATCCCATGGTGATTGACGATGGCCGGAATGACCGGCACAGACTGCCGGGTGAATGCATTCACACTGCCGTGGAGCACAAATTCCTTTTCATCATATCCCTCAGCATTTAAATCTTCAACTGCTTTTTTGAGACTAACTTTCTTATTATTAAAGTTATAACACATTTTTATTTAAATTTTTCTTTAAAAGAACAAAATCTGTGCAAATAATAAACATCCATCACTGAATCCACCAACTCCGGGAGAAGGTAAAGATATCATTTGAAGTATTTCTTCAGCAATGTACGGCATTTACGCTATAAACCAGATCTCAAACCGGCTGCCCTGCTCCAGAGGTTTATAATTCAGGTATCCTTTATGCGCTTCAATAATGCTTTTACTGAGCGTAAGCCCGATTCCGGACCCTTTGCTTCTGGTGGTAAAAAAAGGAAGGAATATCTTATCCTGAATTTCTTTCTGGATGCCGCTCCCATTATCTTCCACATTCAGAACGACCCTGTTATTGAGTATTTTAATCTCTGTTTTAATGGTTTTCCCGTCCTTTTCTGAAACGGCATAAACGGCATTGAGATAAAGATTGATCAGGCAGCGTTCAATCATCTTTTCATCCGCGGAAATTAAATGGTTTTCAAGGATATTGACTGTACAGATTTTATTCTTTTCAAATACAGGTTTCAGGAAGTGCAAAGCAGATTCTACAACAGCCTTCAGTGAAATGGTTTTAAAAACCGGTTTGGGAAGCTCTGCCACCTGACGGTAATCGTCTACAAAATCCAACAGCTGTTTGGATTTAGCATTAATGACCATGAGGCTTTCCTTCATATCCTGCTGGTCTTCCTGATCTATGCTGTCCTGATTAACGATGTACTCCAGATTCTGAATCAGGCTGTTGACCGGCGTTAAGGTGTTCAGAAGCTCGTGGGAAATCACTTTCATCAGGTTGTTCCATGCCAGCCTTTCTTTCTGTTCTATGATTTTCTGGACAGATTCCAGGCTGATGATGCAGAAGCGGTGCCGGGCGCTCTGCACTTTTTTAGTCCGTAAAGAATAGGACTGCTTCGTATTTTCATTGATGGAAATATCAAAAAAGTTCTGTGAATTTTCATAGCCGGTTTCTTCGATAATATGATAAAAACCGGGTATCTTGTTTTCGTATAATACCCAAAAATTATATTTCGGGATCTGAAGGGTTTCCAGAAAAACAGGATTTACATAAAAGACTTCCCATGCATGCTCTTTTTCCGAAAGAATCATAAGCCCTATGTCAAGCTGGTTCAGAATCTCCTCATACAAGAGCCTGTATGATGACAATGAAAGATGCTCTTCTTTGCTCTGATAATACAGATTCACAGCATGATCCGCCAGAGTGTTTCCGTCACTAGTCGGAAAAAGGGAAAAATCTTTTTTCTGAATGGCTAAAAGCAGTTTTTCCGCTTTATGGACATACGCCAGAGCTGAGGCCTGTGAAAGGAGAATGCACCCTACACCAATCATGCTGAAAAGAAAGCCACTGATCCATTGATGCTGCTGAAAAAAATAAAATGCCAGAATGCCTCCCGCTATAGCCAGGACAATAAAAAGATAGGTGTAAATGTATTGTTTATTCATGTAGGCCATTATTTTTATCAAGCCTTGTCAAGGTTTTGAACCCTGACAAGGCTGGGTTTGTTCAGCTTTTACAGCTGGAATTTTTCCATCCTCCTGTACAGAGCTGCCCTAGACAGTCCAAGATCTTCTGCTGCCAGAGAAATATTTCCACGGTGCTTCTTCAATGCTTTTTTGATCAGGAGTTCTTCCATTTCTTCCAGATTGAGATTCACCACTGTTTTCTCTGATTCTTCGTCCTGCGGCATCAGCAGCCTGAGGTCTTTCTCCCGGGACAGGATCACACTTCTTTCGATGCAGTGGTCAAGTTCGCGGATATTTCCCGGCCAGGAATAATTTTTTAATTCTGAAATCAGCATTTCATTTAAAAACAGATCGGGCTTATGGTATTTCTGCCGGTACTTTTCTAAAAAATAATCTGCCAGGGACGGAATATCTTCCTGCCGGTCACGTAATGCAGGCACCTGCATCTCCACTGTGTTGATCCGATAGTACAGGTCTTTCCGGAAACGGCTTTCGGCAACAGCTTTCCTGAGGTTTTCATTGGTTGCAAAAATAAACCGTACATCCAGCAGCCTTTCCTTGCTCTCCCCTATTCTGGATAATTTTCTGTTTTGAATTAAGCTCAGCAACTTCGTCTGAAGATGAAGCGGAAGATTCCCGATTTCATCCAGGAAAACGGTTCCGTTCTGTGCATTTTCAATTTTTCCGGCATAGTCCTGATGGGCACCTGTAAAGGCTCCCTTCTTGTATCCGAAGAGTTCTGCCTCAAAAAGGTTTTCAGAAAGGCTCCCCAGATCAATATGGACAAACGGCTGGTTCTTTCTCTCCGATAATTCATGAATGTGCTCCGCCAGTACATATTTTCCCGTTCCGTTTTCCCCCAGCAACAGAACATTGGCATCGGTTGCAGCAACGCGCTCAATCTGTTCCATCACCTCTTTCATCATACCGGATTGGGTTTCCAGCTGGTACTGGATGGTTTTAAGGCTGACATTCTCCCACTGATTGAGTTTTTTGTTTTTCCGGGAAACATCAACGGCAAGATTGACGGAGGCATAGAGTTTCTCGTTATTCCAGGGCTTCAGGATAAAATCGGAAGCACCATTTTTCAGGGCTTCCACCGCAAGTTCCACTTCACCATAAGCAGTCATAAGAATGATCGGAAGGTCCGGCTCCAAAGCTTTGATTTCCTGCATCCAATATAATCCGTCCTGCCCGTTTTCAAATCCTTTCCGGAAGTTCATATCCAGCAGAACAGCCTCAACCTGATGTTCCGATAAAAATTTCAACAGGTTTTTAGGCTGACTAAGGCAGCTTACCTCAGTAAAGAATTTTTTGAGCCAGACCCTAGCCGAGAACAGAATATCATCATCATCATCTACAATTAAAATATGGGCTTCTTTTTTTCTCATGTCTTTTAATACAATTATTACAGCAGTTGCTGGCGTTCAAAACGCTCTTTCGCTTCTATAAGGGCGATGTGAAGTTTCTTTTCAAGTTCTTTTTTCGAGGGCAGTTCCGTCCAGTATTCTGCCACCATGATTCCGTCTTTATGCATTTCCAGAAGCTCTACCTGCTCTTTGCTGCTTTCAGCACAAAGTATCAGTCCTATAGGCATTTCCTCACCTTCTTTACGTTCATTTTTATTGAGCCATTTCAGGTAGAGCTCCATCTGGCCTTTGTATCTGGCCTGAAATTCACCGAGCTTCAGTTCTACGGCAACCAATCTTCTTAATGAACGGTGGTAAAACAGCAGATCGAGGTAAAAATCTTCTCCGTCTATGATCATCCTTTTCTGGCGTTCAACAAAGGCAAAGCCTTTTCCCAGTTCCAGGATGAACTTTTCAAGCTCACTCAGGATAGCTGTTTCAATATCTTTTTCCAGATAGCCGTTCGTAAGGCCGAGAAAGTCCAGAACATAAGGATCTTTAAAAGTGTTGATCGGCATATTTTCGTTTTGTGCTGCCTGGATATTGGCAATGGCAGTCCTCTCAAATGCTTTGTTCGCAATCTGTTTTCTTAATTCCCGTTTTCCGAGCATTCCATCAATAGCCAATTCAGCATAAAATAGTCTCTGTTCATTATTTTTTAATGGAATTAATATTAAGAAATGAGACCAGCTTAATTGTCGTGCCAGCGGAACGACAATTTGCATATCAGGGAAAAATTCTGCAAACTGCATCATTCTGCGTACATTTTTCTCGGTAAAATTCCTTCCGTAGAGTTTTTCAAGCTGAGCAGCCAATGTAGGTACAACCTGTTTTCCATATTCTGCCCGCTGGTTTTGCAGGATATCATCAATGATCCGTTTACCTACCTGCCAGAATACAAGTGTAAGCGCACTGTTGGCCTGCATAGCTACCTGTTGGCGGCTTTGCTCTATAAGGTGTGATACATCGGCAAACAGTTTTTTGTTTGAAATCAACATCTGGTCATCAGACGGTCCTGTATTTTTATTTTTTTCAGCCATTGTTTTTATTTCATCATTGAGCAATATAAAGGTAATTCTTATCTGCTTTCCGGATTGTTAGCTTCATGATCAATCATAGATCATAGATCATCCATCAAAATTGTCCGTTTCCGGACAAAATGTGTCCGAAAATGAACAGTCTCAAATTATTCAAAAATAATTACGATCTAATTTACAGTGTATTATACCAAAATAAATCTACGGCACCCACATTGCGTAATTTATTATAAGTAAAACAGTTACATCCATTATGGATACGAAAATAGTAAAAAAGAAATCCAAATTAAAATTAATCATTATTATTCTGATCTCTGTTTTGGGCCTGTTGGTTTTCGGATGGTATTTCCTGAATCAGAAAAAGACCTACAATGTAAAGGCTGAAGATATAACCATTGATGAAGTTGCCTACGGTAAATTTGAAGATATGCTGATGCTTACGGCAAAGGCCCAATCCCTGCACTCATCTCTGGTCAATGTCCTGGAAGGCGGTGCCGTAAAGGAAATTTTTGCAGAGGACGGGCAAATGCTGGTAAAAGGACAACCCATTGCACAGGTGTATAATCCCAATACAGAATTCAGCTACTTGAATCAGGAAACGGGAATTATGCAGCAGATCAGCCAGATGAGAAGTTCGCTGCTGGAACTGAAGAACCAGGAGTTCAATCAGGATAAGGAGGTATTGCAGTCCCAGAATGATTATAACACAGCTTTGCAGACATATAACCTCCAGAAAAGATTATACGATGCGGAAATCGGGAAAAAGACGGATTATGACATGGCCATGCAGAACCTGAGTTACCAGAAACAAAGGAAATCCATTGTAGAAAAAGGGGCTTACAATGAGAAAGCATCAAGAAATGCTCAGATGGCAGCCATTAACAGCTCTATCGGCCAGATGGAAAAAAGCCTGAGCATCCTGCGTTCCAATAAAAATAACTTCCTGGTCATGGCACCGGCTTCCGGAAGGCTTTCCTCTTTTACCCTTTCACCCGGCCAGAACCTGACCACCGGCGAGAGCATCGGGAAGATAGACCTGATGGACGGATATAAGCTGGTCGCCAAAGTAGATGAATATTACATTAATAAAATCAGCAGCGGGATAAAGGGAACACTGGATAACAACGGTAAAGAATATGAAGTCATTATCACCAAGATCCTTCCGGAAGTGAAGGACGGACAATTTTCCGTAGAGCTTAATTTTATTGCAGCTCAGGTTCCGGATTTGAAAATCGGGATGACGTTCGGAGTCAAATTAAAATTATCTGCCGATGTCCAAAGCCTGATGATTCCGAAAGGCAACTTCTACAAAGATACCAGCGGAAAATGGATTTTTGTGGTTAAAGGCAGTAAGGCAGAAAGGAGAGCCATTAGCGTGGGAAGGGAAAACCTGATGTATTATGAAGTGATATCAGGCCTCAAACAGGGTGAAAAAGTACTTACTTCAGATTATGCCGAACTGAAAAAATATGAAGTATTGGATATTCAAAAACAAAATTAAAACTATATTGAAAAACAAAGGTTATTGTTCCGGCCTTAATCTTTAAACCGTAAATCTTAAGCTATACTGAAATGATCAACATTAAAAACCTTTCCAAAATTTATAAGACTGAAGATGTTCAGACCAATGCGCTCAATAATGTCAGCCTTCATATTAAAGAGGGCGAATTTGTAGCCATCATGGGGCCTTCCGGCTGCGGAAAATCTACTTTTCTCAATATCCTGGGCTTTCTGGACAGCGCTTCTGCCGGTTCGTATGAGTTCGCCGGCATGGAAACAGTAAGAACCAATGAAAAGAAAAAATCTGACCTTCGCAAGAAGAACATCGGCTTCATTTTCCAGAACTTCAATCTGATCGATGAGCTGACCGTATATGAGAACATAGAACTTTCCCTGATTTACAACGGAATTTCTTCTTCCGAAAGAAAAAAACGTGTAGAAGAGATCATGGATAAAATCAATATTGCCCACCGTGCCAAACATTATCCACAGCAGCTCTCCGGAGGCCAGCAGCAACGGGCTGCCGTAGCCCGGGCGCTGGTGACGAAACCCAAGCTGATTCTTGCTGATGAACCCACCGGAAACCTCGACAGCTCCAACGGAAATGAAGTAATGAACCTGCTCGCGGAACTTCACCGGGAAGGCTCTACCATTGCTATGGTCACCCACTCTTCTTACGATGCCGGATATGCCTCAAGAATCGTGAATATGAAAGACGGGGAAATCTTCTCCGAAGAACTTGCCGAGCAGAGAAAAGATGTGTTTGAAAAAGCGGATGCTAAAAACTTTATATAAAAACATTCATTCTCCATATCCAAACCTCATAGGTTTCAGAAACCTATGAGGTTTACAAAAAGTTACATTCAACGCTGTCATTTATAATTACCAACCGTAATTAAAAACTAAAATTATGCTCAACAACTGGCTCAAAATTGCATTTATCAATTATAAAAAGAACTGGCTTTCCACACTGATCAATCTGTTTGGACTGACTGTCGGACTAACCGGATTCATGCTCATCATGATGCACTGGAATGACGAAGAATCCTATGAAAGGTGGAACCCGAAAAAAGATTTCATCTACGGTTCTCAGATTTATAATAAAAAGGATAACGCTTACGGCGCAACTATTCCTTATATTATGGCAGAACGTGCCGTAAAAGTAATACCTGAAATCAAAGATTATGTGTTATTCAACGGTTCAGGTGTCGGCTATAAAATGACTGCAAAAAAGAAAACGGTTTTTCAGAAAGACGGGATGTTGGTTTCTAGTAATTTTTTCAACTTTTTTCCTTTCAAACTAATTAACGGAAGTTTTAAAGATGCGCTAAAGGGAGAATCATCTTTAGCAATTTCTACCGGGGCTGCCAAAAACCTCTTCGGTAAAACAGATGTTGCAGGCGAAAGCGTGAAGTTTGATAATAAAAACTATGTAATAACAGCAGTTTACGAATTGCCAATGGAAAACAGCCTCATCAAGCCGGAATTTGTTATCCTGCCATTTGAACAAATGAAAAATGATAAGGATCAATGGGGCAATTTCAACTACGGATGTTTCTTTATGCTAAGCAAAAATGCCAATGTAGAGGAGGTACAGAAAAAAATAGTGAAAGATGTTTTTGAGTACCGGGCGAAAATAAATGCGGCAGGAAGTGGTGTTACACCACAAAAATATTTGGAATTGTACGGACCAACTGGTAGTATTCTGACGCCGCTTGATAAAATGAAACTCCATGCAGAAGCTTACTGGTTTGGAAATGGAGATTTCAAAACGTTGATGATCCTGTTTACGCTTTCTGTGTTGATTGTTATTTTATCAGCAATTAATTTTATTAATCTTAAAACAGCCCAGGCTTCTCAAAGAGCCAAAGAAATTGGGGTCAGAAAAGCGATCGGTAGTACAAAATCCAGTCTGATTTTTCAGTTTTTATTGGAAACGTTTGTGATCTGTTTTGCTTCGTATCTCTTATCTCTTGCTTTGACAGAACTTCTTTTGCCAAGCTTCAATAAGTTCTATAAAAAAGAAATCGTGATGAATGATTGGCATATTTACTTTTATTCATTGGCGATGGTCTTGGCAGTAACCTTCATTTCAGGATTGATTCCGGCGACTTATTTAGCCAATTTTAAAGCCATAGAAACTTTGAAAGGCAACTTCGCCAGAAGCAAACACGGGATTTGGCTTCGAAATGGGATTTTGACTTTGCAGCTCATCATTTCGTCATTTTTCATCATCTGTGGATTGATTGTCAATAGTCAGGTAAAATATATGATGGACAAAGATCTTGGCTATAATGGGAAGCAGGTTCTTCTGATTAATTTCAGTGAGAATGATGCAAAACCCTGGCTGAAATATGAGCGTGTCAAAAATGAGATGAGAAAAATTGAAGGTGTTGCTGATGTTTCCTATGGGGAAGCAGTTCCTGGTAGCGGGAGATTCAGTAATTCCAACATGGATTACATGGACAAAAGTATCTACGCTCAACACGGTTCTATGGATTACAATTACCTCCAGTTTATGGATGTGAAACTAAAAAAAGGACGTTGGCTGAATCCGAATCTTGCTTCTGATACGATTTCTAATGTTTTGGTCAATGAAGCTTTCGTAAACAAATTCGGTTGGACTGATAATCAGGCTTTCAAAAATGAACTCCGTCCGGGATTTGACAATAAACCTTATCATATTATAGGAATTGTAAAGGATTTTAATATAATGAATCCCCAAAAAGCTGTGGAACCGATTGTATTTTTCCATTACAGAGAAACCGAATGGAAAAGATATAATGTTTATAACATCCAAGTGAAAATAAAACCTGACGATATTGACGGAACGGTAAAAAGAATAAAAGCTTATTGGCAAAACAATGTGGAACCCGGATATCCGTTTGAATCTTATTTCATCGATAAGGAATTCGCAAAAACCTTTGAACAGTATCAAAAGCAGCAGACCCTGTTTACCATCCTGAATGCCATGGTTCTGATGGTGGCTCTGTTAGGATTGTTCGCTTTATCTTCATTAATGATTGAGCAGAAACTTAAAGATGTTGCCATCCGGAAAACGCTTGGTGCATCAGACAGAACTTTGGTTTTCGGACTAACGAAACAATTTCTTTGGATCACCCTAACTGCAGTTCTGATCAGCATGCCCATCAGCTATTACCTGATGAATGAATGGCTCAAAGATTTTGCCTACCGGATTGACATGCCTGCATTTCCATTCGTTCTAAGTTTGATTTTATTATTGATTCTGACTTTCGCAGTTGTAAGCATCAAAGCTTACCAAGCGACAAAAGTGAATCTTGTGAAATATTTGAAATACGAGTAGCAGGAAACTGCTTGATGGACGTTGGAAATTTCATAGAAACGAGACTCAGGCTTCCATCTTCCAGCATCCGATGTCTGGCTTAATCATTCATCACTTATCAATCATCAACTATGTTAAAAAACTGGCTCAAAATTGCCCTCATCAATTATAAAAGGAACTGGCTTTCCACGCTGATCAATATATTGGGATTGAGCGTTGGACTATGTGTTTTCCTGCTGATCTTTATCCATTGGCAGGACGAGAAATCATATGAAGGCTGGATTCCTGATAAAGAAAACATTTATCTGGTAGAGAATCATTCATCCGGCTTTGGTAACCTTACACAATCCAGCTACCCGCAACTCTATGTATCAAAGCAGAAATTCCCAGAAATTGAAGATTTTGCAATAGCCAATATCTGGAGCGATTATAAAGTAAAACTGGTTGCCGGCAACCATTCAAGTTATTCTTCTACCGGACAGGTTTCCAGTTCTTTTTTCTCATTTTTCCCTTTTGAAACTGTGGCGGGCAATCCCGGAAACGCTCTGAAAGACAAAAGTCAGATAGCCTTATCGGAAAATACGGCTAAGCAGCTTTTCGGAGATGAGTACAAAAACTGCATTGGAAAAACGGTAAAGACGGATCAGAACGGGACGCTATATACTGTTTCCCTGGTATACAGACTGTCAAAGGACAATTCCGTGTTCAAAGCAGATTACCTGATAAAAGACAATCAGGACTTGAAAGACGACCAGTGGCTGAGCTACAGCTTTTATGGTTTATTCAGGCTGAAGCCCGGAACCGATGTCGAAAAATTAGAAAAAAAGCTGTCTGAGCAGCAGCAGTTTCACGAGGCGGTCCTATCCAGGCAATGGGGTAATGAAGTGGATAAAAATGATCCTGCCAAAGTTTATCTGACCCCTATTTCCAAAATAAAACTGGAGGCAAAAGGAGAAGGCATCTCAAAAGGCGATCATCGAGCAATCAAAATACTGCTAAGCCTATCCTGTCTGATCCTGGTTTTGTCCGGCATCAACCTGATCAATCTGAAAACCGCGCAGGCTTCGCAAAGAGCAAAGGAAGTGGGGGTGAGAAAAGTGGCGGGAAGCTCCAAATCGAAATTAGTCCTGCAGTTTCTGCTGGAGACGTTTATGCTTTGTTTTGTGGCTTACATCGTGGCCTTTGCATTGGTTGAACTGATACTTCCGGAATACAATAAATTCCTGAACAAAAAGATTGTCCTGGATGGGCCTGATATTTTTATTGGTACCGCGTTATTACTTACTTTATTTTCACTGATTGCAGGGTTGATTCCCGCGCTTTACCTAGCCGCTTTCAAGCCGATAAATACTCTGAAAGGTAATTTTGCCCGAAGTAAAAGCGGTACCTGGCTCAGGAATTCTATTCTGACATTGCAGTTGGCCATCTCGTCGTTCTTCATCATCTGCTCGTTAATCATCCATCTTCAGACAAATTATATGATGGATAAAGATTTAGGGTTTAACGGTAACCAGGTGATTCAGATCGACTTTAAAAAAACCAATTTTCACCAAAGGGATTACGATGTCAAAAAATATGAACTGCTGAGGAATGAAGTAAGGAAAATTCCGGGTGTAGTGGATGTTACAGGATCCGTTCAGTCTATCGGGATGCCACTCAGAAATACTTCAAATACAAAATATGCCGTTGATACCACAAAGGTTATGAATACAGTTGCCGTAGGAGGAATTGAAGAAAACTATTTCAGGTTTTATGGGATTAAAATAATTGAAGGCAGGGATCTGGACTGGAGAAAAGCGTCCGACACCATCAGCGGAACAGTGGTGAATGAAACATTTGTCAGAAAAATGGGCTGGACGAACAGACAGGCGATCGGGAGAGAAATTCTTCCCGGATGGGAAGAGAAGAAGAAATACAAAATCCTGGGTGTAGCCAAAGATTTTTATTATGCAGGGGTGGATAAACCGATTGATGCCGCAGCCTTTTATAACTATGACAGGAACTGGGCCAAAAATAATATGATCAACCTGCAGATCAAACTTGATAAAAATGACATTAACGGTACTTTAGAGCGCATCAAAGAATTCTGGACCACCAAAGCAGAACCGGGCTATCCCTACGATTTTGAATTTGTGGATCATCAATTTGCAAAAACTTTTGAGAAATTCCAGAAGCAGCAAACACTCTTTACGATGCTGAATGCTGTGGTCTTAATTATTGCCTTATCGGGTCTTTTCGCTTTATCAGCACTGCTCATTGAACAGAAGCTAAGGGATGTTGCTATCAAAAAAATGTTGGGTGCAGATGATAGAACCATCATATGGGATCTGACGAAAAGGTTTTTAATTATTGGCACCATTGCCGTTTTAATCAGTATTCCGTTCGGATACTATGCCATGAATGAATGGCTGAAGGATTTTGCCTACCGGATCGATATGCCGGTCTGGCCTTATGTCCTAAGCTTGCTTGTATTACTGGCCCTCACCTTCGCTGTGGTAAGCATCAAAGCTTACCGGGCAACCAAAGTCAATCCTGTACAATACCTGAAATACGAGTAAAAAAGATGGGATAAATATCATAGCCGTAGCGAAACCTATGGAAAAAAAACAAATTAAAAATTCCCCTCCCGTGGAGGGGTGTCAAAAATTCTATTGAATTTTTGACGGGGTGGTTTAGACACAAAAACCAATGAAAACAATGAAAAAACTATTCTTTATATTATTCATCAATCTTCTTCCAGCTCAGCAGAGCTGGACCCTTAAACAATGCCTGGATTATGCTTCTGCCAATCATCCACTGATTAAGCAGTCTACAGTAACGATTCAGAAAAATGAACGCCAGATTTCTGCAGCTAAAGGAATGCTGCTGCCCTCAGTTAATGCAGGCGTGAGCCAGAATTATGGCTTTGGCTCATCCATCAATCAGAATACCAATCAACGGGAGGCGATCAATTCACAGTATGACCAGATGTACGCGCAGGCCAATTGGGAACTGGTCAACTGGAGGAATTACCTTAATATTTCTCTTTCAAAAATGAATAAGGAGAGCTCTGTATACGCCATGAAACGTACCCAGAATGAAGTAAAACTGAATGTCATCCAGATGTTTTTCACATACCAGAACAGCAAAAGCTGGCTGGATGTACTGCAGACCCAGATTTCAGGCATTGAAGACCAGATCACGCGCACTGAAAAAGAAGTGGAAATCGGAAGCCGGCCGAAAAGCGATGTCTATGACATCAAAGCCAACCTCGGAACGATGCAGGAACAGCTGGTTTCAGCTAAGAACCAGAAAGATATTTCAAAGATCAATCTCCTGAATGCTCTGGCCATAACAAAAGACACCCTTGATTTTACCATGCCCGGGGAGGATCTGGCAGACAGCCAATTCAATGATCCGGATCTGGTACAGAACCTGTTAGAAAAGAATCCTGCTTACCAGACCATTTTACAGGAAATTCGTGTACAACAGAAAAATGTTGACATAGCAAGATCCGGTTATTTACCTACACTCAATGGTTCCTATACCTGGTCCAGCTTTTATAACAAGATTATGGGGCAGCCTGCTGATGCTTTTTCAGATCAGATCAGGGCCAATAAGAACCAGCAATTGTCTTTTGGGCTCAACATTCCGGTTTTCAACAGGCTGCAGGTAAAAAACAGTGTAGAGATGGCGAAGCTCAACGTCATCAATTCCAATTACGAAAAAGACATCATTATCAATGATTTAACCAGAAGCATCAGTTCAATTAAAACTCAGTTCCAAAATGCACAGGAAAAATACAAACTATTGGAAGCCAATTTTGAAAACCAACAATTATCTTTCCGGAAGTCGGAGGAAAAATACAAGGAAGGACTTATGGACGCCTATACTTTTTTCCTGGTAAGAAACAACTGGCTTCAGGCCAACTACATTTTAATCAGCAGCAAAAATGATGTGATACAGCAGACGGAGTTGCTGAAGGTTTTTGAAACTAACAGATAGTCTTGCTCATTTTTAATAAAAATAGAAGACAAAAGATTGTCAGCAATAAATATATCAGGTATCTGTACAAATTATAAATAACCAAAAAGAAAGAAAGTATTTAATGTAAAAAGTGTTGTAATATTTAAAAATCATTGCTTTTGATATGAGTACTATCGGAACTTAACCATATCAATATTGGCCTATCTACTTCTGAACTGGATATTGCACTGCCATATCCAGTTCAATTGGGTTATTGTATTTTCGCAAATAATTTTGTTGATTTTCAATAATGTTTCTACTGTTTGCTTTTACTTTTTCTCCCCTTTCGTTTTCAACAATTAAACCACCGTCCCCAAAATCCTTAAGTGGATTAATAAAATAATCTAATTGTAATTTTTTCCACTGGCTCTTAGATATTTCAGTTGGTTTTAACCCAATCTGAGTCTCAATATATCTGGTGGTATCGATAAAGGTATTGATATTCTTATTTGCTTTAAATGAGAAGATGAAATTTTCTTTAGTATCTGAAAGTTCCAAAATAAGACCGGGAAGACCGTAAAATTTATACGGCCCATAAGGAAAGGGAATATCTGTTGTAAACCAGGCTTCCCAGTTTCTCCCTCCGAATTGGGTGGTTGCTTTCTGTACAGTGAATTTATCCAGTTTCTTTTTATCCGGAGTGATATGCCAATTTTGTATATCTTTAGTTTTTAAAAGATAATATAAAGGTGTCTGAGAATAATAATTATAAAAGCTCCCATCTTTATGAACTAAACGGATAGGCAGCTTTGGATAGGAAAAATTATATTCTGAGTTAATCTTTAGACGACTGATTGAATCATTCTGATAAAATTCTTGGTTATAAAATTTCTGTTCTTTTTCAGAAATATCAAGAATATAATAATCTGTGTCATATTTCTGAGCAAGCGAATCTTTTTTGAATTTTAATTCATAGATAAAACGGTGTGTTTTCTGGCCGTAACTAAATCCGAATATCAGGATTAAAAATAATGTTATTTGCTTCATTTCTCAATAAAATCAAGTGTTTCATACTTTGGAGAGCCTGATAAATTTACTTCTTTTTCCGGAATATTGTATTCCTGGGAAATCTTTTTTGTCATTCTTCTCTTATTGGAAGATATAGCTTTATCAGAATACTGTTTAAAACTAGCAGTCCTGAAAAATTTAGGTTCCGCAATTTTTGTCTTATGATTCTTTTCAATTTTAGTGATATCAAAAGTATATATTTCTTTATCATCGGAAGCAGCTACAATAAGCCCTGGAAGGCCTGCAAAGAGCCAGGGACCTGCATTTTGAATTTCTGGTTCATCTCTTGTAAACAGTACATTCCAATTACGATCATTTATTGTTGCAGTTGCTTTATATACATTCCATTGTTTATACTTAAATGAATTCTTTTCTACTTTCCAGACCGGGTATTTTATTTTATCAGAGATTAAAGTCTTAGAATCACAGACTACATCATATAATAATAAGGTTCTGCTGTTGTTTTTGTAATCATAAAAATAACCTTTCTTATCCTGACAGATTGAATTGTTATGTAAGACCTTTATTGTATCACCATTTTCTTTGATTTCGTAATTCTTTTTAATAAGATTTTTATATTGAGAAAGATAAAATATAGATTTCTTTTCATTTACATTAAATTGTAAAACTCCATCAGCTTCAAGGTTTTTATTGCTTATTTTCTTTTTGACAGTATAATAGATTTTATACTGTCCATGCAAATTTATACTGCTGTAAATAATTAATAAAATAATAATTAGATTTTTCATGGTTATAGATTTAAATAAAATGAGGCGGTTAAACCGCCTCATCTTTTCTAGTTTTGAATGATAATAACTGGTGGGCAAGGTACCTGTGCATAATAGTGATTTCCAAAATCATCTACAGCTTCTTTGTAGCACTTGCTTTCAACTTTCAGATTTTTATCTGCAGTATCAGAAGTTTTGGCAGTAATGCTTCCTGTAATACCTGCTACTGCGAAGGTAGCCACTAATAATAACTTTTTCATGATTAAAAATTTTGAGATTAATTTATTGAGATTAAATTTATTTAACATCTTTTCATCTGTATTGCGCACTACAAATGAATAAACATAATAAATCTTAATGCTTCCATTGCTGACCACTTTTTGGAGGTGGATCTATTTTAGGTGTTTCATTAACAACAGTTGTAACAGAAGTTACCTGTATACTATCATTCTTCTCTCTAGAAAGTGTTGCTGCTGTTTCCCTGTTTTCATCTGTAAATGTTTCTGTAATCAAGTCATCCTGTGGCCTGCAAGAATTTAATAAAATGATTAATAGAACTGTAAATATTGAGATAATCGTTTTCATGGTTATTAGTTTTAAAGTTATCTCGTTGGATTTGGTTTGATTCTGATTTCGAAATTATCAAACTTAAACAGCTATAAAAAACCTTGGTTGTACCAATAAAAAAATAAGTACGTACTTATTAATAAATTAGCACCATTTTAACCATTTGATATACTGACAAATACATGATTTCTGTGCATTCTGTAAATTAATCTTATAAAAATCTTACTATAAACGATTTGAAATTTATTTTGGTTATTTTTGAAAAAAGGTTATTAATATTTTTGCTTATTGGGATGAAAAAAATTTATATTTTAATGTTAATTTCGTTGTCGGAAATATTATTTTCACAACAACAAGATTACAGTGTCTATTACAAATTAAGACAGAATTACGAAAATTACCCTGAAAATGATCAGCGGGCTTTTTCATATTTAAGAAAATATATACGTCTTGCAAAAAAGCAGAATGACTCTGATCATCTTGTGCAGGGATATAAGGATGGAATATTCTTCTCACCTTTAAAAGAGGATAAATTAAAATATTCAGATAGCGCAATTTCAGCTGCTGTATTATCAAAAAACAATGATTTGATCAGCAATGCTTATTTGTGGAAAGGCATCATCTATTATTTTAATTATAAGCAATATAAATCAGCATTGAACGAATATTTAAAAGCTTATGAATATTCCAAAAATTCAAAAGATGATTTTTTGAAAAACGGAATATTGTATCACATAGGAGTAGTAAAAAGTTACTTGGGATACTATCAGGAAGCATTGAACCACTTTGAGGAAGCGAAAACAAATTTCAAATTAAAATCTGAGGAAAACGTTCATCCAAACCTTATTTACAATAATAAAAAAGGTTATTATAACAGTCTTCACCGAGTTATAGTATGTTATAGAAATCTCCATAATTATACTATGATTGATTCACTGATCAGTACTGGAATATCACAGACCCAGAATAACAAAGAATTTGATCAGGAGTACGGATATTTCCTGAAAGAGAGGGGAATAGAAGAATACCGAAAAAAAAGATTTCCTAATGCGATAAAATCTTTGCAGACTTCTCTTAGGCCAATTACCCACATCAATGATTTTGCCTGGGCAACTGTAAACTATTTTTACATAGGAAAATCGTATATGGAAATGAATGATCCGTCCAATGCAATCATTTATTTTCAAAAAGTGGACTCAGTTTTTAAGAAACAGACCTTTATACTTCCGGAACTGAGAGAAAATTATGAGTTGCTGATTAACTACTATAAAGCGAATAATAATAATGACCGAGAACTCTATTATACTAAACAACTTCTAAAGGCAGATAGTGTCATGTCCGGAGATTTTTCCTATTTATCCTCTAAGGTTCATAAGGAATTTGATACCAAGACACTAACAGAAGAAAAAGAACGTCTTGAAGACGCAGCATCAAAAGGGTTTTGGATCATTATCGGACTTATAACTTTTGCTTTAATTCTATTATTAGTTCTTATAATAAAATACAAAAGTGAAAAGAGAGCGAGAGCTCGTTATAAAATCCTGGAAGAAAAAATTTTAAATAGTAATTTACAGTTAACAGTAAAAAAAGATTCTCCAAAATTAAAGGAAGATGAAAAAATTGTAATTAACGAAAATATAGTCCACGATTTAATGATCAAATTGCAAGAATTTGAGGAAAAATCCGGATACATAGAGAGTGGATTGACATTACATAAATTAGCTCGTAAGTTCAATACTAATTCTAACTATCTTTCACAGGTAGTTAATGAATCCAAAGGAATGAATTTCAACAGATATTTGAGTGAGCTCCGTATAAATTACATAACCAATAAACTTTATAATGATAAAGTATATCTCAATTATAAAATAGAAACCCTGGCAGAAAAATGCGGCATAGCATCCAGAACAAATTTTTCAAATTTATTTCAGGAAATTAATGGAATGCGTCCAAAGGATTTTATAAAGAAAAGAAACGAAGATTTAAAGAATAACTTCGGTTCTTAGTTTTTGTTTCAATTAAAATAGATTTCAAACTGAAGTCCCGAACAAATGCCCTACCAGCGCAGTGATTCCCATAGCTACCGTACCCCAGAAACAGATCCTCAGGATGGCCAGGCCAACCGGTGCTCCGCCGGTTTTAGCGGAAACTGCCCCCAGAATCATCAGAAATATGATGGAAAAACCATACTGGAAATAGACCATCTGCTGAAGGGGTGCAACCAGCGATACAATAAACGGCAGAAGCGCTCCTAAAGCAAAAGAGGTAAAGGAGGCTAATGCGGCAAGTGTCGGGTTTGCCTGGGTAATTTCATTGATGCCCAGCTCGTCCCTGGCGTGTGCCTCAAGAGCATCATGAGCCGTTAACTCTATGGCTACCTGCATAGCTGTTTCTTTGCTTACGCCACGTCCTTCATATATTTTAGCCAGCTCCCGGAGTTCGATTTCAGGCATCTCCTCCAGTTCCCTCTTCTCTCTGGCCAGGTCAGCCTTTTCGGTATCCTCCTGGGAACTTACGGAAACATACTCACCGGCAGCCATGGACAGTGCTCCGGCAATCATGCCGGCCAGAGCGGCCAGGATAATGGTATTCCGCTCAGGCTGGGCGGCGGCAACCCCGATAACGATGCTGGTAGTGGACAGCAGGCCGTCATTGGCACCCAGAACCGCCGCCCGAAGCCATCCTAACCTGTTGACATAATGTTTTTCTAAGTGATGGTGCATATTAAAATTTTAAAACGATACCCGCTCCGAAATTTTTTGATTCCACAACCGGATAAACTAAAGTTACGCTTTTCTTTCCATTTGACATGAAAATTCTATTTACCAGAGGAAACAGCCAATAGGCTAATTCCGTACTTAAAATTCCGAACCCTGCACCTGCTACCACATCTCCTACCCAGTGCTTATTATTGAGCGTACGGTAAATTCCCGTAAAAAGCGCAATAGGATACCCCGAGACGGCGAGCCATATATTTTCATCCTGATACTCCCTGAAAAGGAACTGTGCAGAAGAAAAAGCAGTAGCGGTATGGCCGGAAGGAAAGGAAAGAGTGTTTGATCCGTCCGGACGTTCTTCTTTTACCCAATATTTCAAAGGCAATACAAATGAGGCGGAAATCAGTTGGGAAGTTGCATAAATAATAGTACGATCCTTAAAGTTATGACGCCCTTTGATCCCGCTGAGATTATATCCGTATACCATCGCTGCCGGTACATACTGAGCATAAGTATCAAGACTGATATGTTTTGGCTGGTGTTCACCGATTTCATTCCGGGTAGAACTGTTGAGGTTTTTCAGTGCGTCAGAACCCAAGCTTACCACACCATAGCCAATCAGTACCGCAGGAATTAAAGTCTTCCGGTAATCCGGCCTGTAGATATTCTCTCTTTTGGGTACGGGAAATAACCTTACAGAGTCGGATATCACCTGCCCGTAAAAAAGATACGGGCAGGTAATCACAAAGATGGCCAGAAATCTCTTCATCTTTATTTGAATCTCAGATTAAGTGAAATGATATCCGATTTCATTCCTACGGATTTGGTATAATGGCCATACCGCACTTCCAGCATGTTCAGACGTTCTATCCCGAAAAGTCCGTTTTTCGGACTGATCCGGATTCCCGCTCCGTAAAAATGGCTGTCAAATTTAGACAGGTCATAATTGCTGGTATAAAAATCATCAAATGCAGTATGCTGCTGATAAGGGGCAAAATACTTTGCAGCAGTCTGCGAATAATAACGGTAAAACGGACTTACAGAAACAAAAGGAGAAATCTTAACAGGAGTTTCAATGCTTACCGTATTGGATTTGAGCCCCCAGTCATCTGTATAATAACGGTAGTAAGTCCGGAGAATGATGTTATCACCCAGGAAATAATTAGCACGCAATCCAAGCGGCAGTTTAAACCTGGTATCCGGAAGAGCTTCCTGGTGTACAGAACCATCCGTAAAATAAACACGGTGGAAAGGAAGACTCAGAAATCCGGTCTGGCGGACACCGTCAGCAAGGATTTCCACCTGTAAATTATGGTTGATAATCTGGGAATAAGACACAGAGACGGCAAAAGTATTCCTTCCGCTGGTTCCGTAATTATCATGCTCTTTTCCGGTACCCGTTCTTAGCTCAATAGGTGCAACCAGTTTTACCTGATCGAGATAGGCCTGGAATTTTGCACTGAACTCACCCATCCTGTCCGGTGTTTTCTTTGCAAACCCAATGTGAGCTCCTAAAGATTGATAGTCGAACTCGGTAGAGTAAGATACTCCGCCCATCAAGGTAGTCCCTTTCGCTTCATTTTCCCTGCTCCATGATAAAGAAGGATATATCCTGGTATCAGCGTGGGATGCTGAAGAATTGGCTTTGAGATCGATCATATCAGATGAAGCCGAAGTATAATGGTCTATGGCAGCACTAATCCCGAATGTATTCTTCCGCTGCTTCCTGTCGTATTGTACCAGGGTAACATCAATGGAATTAGAAAGGTCTGTGAGCTTTTCTGACCCGATACCTCCTGTAACCGCAGAATTATTACCATCCTGATGATAATAGCTTGAAACGAGGTTAGCCTCTTCTAGGGTCAACTTCTTTGTAGGTTCAGCGGATGTGTTTTCCTGAGCCGAAACGTTGAGAAAGCCGGCCAGGGCTATTATGCTTATCAATATTTTTTTCATGATTCATGTATTAATCAGCATACGATTTAATTGCATCCACAGCCTCCACCTACTTTGCCGGCGTTGGCACCGGAAGAGCCTTCTCTGTAGGACTGGAAGTTAAGTTCCGTTTTCTCAATGGCCCTGTTTCCCAGTACCATTTCGGCATCGTTGAGTTTATTTTTGTCATACTCTTTGACAGCTGTGCAGGCATTAAGAAGCGTTGACACCATGATTAATGCTGCTCCTGATACTATGATGAAATGATTTTTCATTTGAAATTAATGTTGTTTGATGAATAAAGCTGGTTCTGATCATCGATGATGATACATTCCAGATGACTGATCTGGTTGATGAGATCCAAAGCAGGACGAATGCCCATAATACTGACCGGCGTAGCCATAGCGTCAGCAATTTCAGCATTCGGGCAAAAGATCGTCACACTTTTAATTCCTGATACCGGCATACCGGTTTTGGGATTGATGGTATGGGAATATTTCTTTCCGCCGACTATAATGAATTTTTCGTAGTTGCCTGAGGTAGCCAATGCCATACCGGTAATATTCATGAATGAAAAAGGCTGAGTGGAATGGTCCGGGTCTGCAATACCGATAGTCCAGGGTTTTCCGTCAGCCTGATTTCCCCATGCTGTAAGGTCTCCCGATGCATTAACGATCCCGGATGCAACACCTCTTTTCACCAAGATTCTTTTAGCCATTTCCGCGGCATATCCCTTTCCTATTCCGCCGAACCCTATCCGCATTCCTTTTCTTTTCAGAAATACGGTTCCCGTTTCCGGATTCAGCAGAATGTTCCTGTAGTCCACCAGATCCAGATGTTTCCTGACCATTTCAGGATCGGGAAGCTGCTGCATATTGCGATCGAAATTCCAGAAGCGTTTATCAATACCCCCATAAGAAATATCAAAATATCCGTCTGTAAGACGGCTTATTCGTAAGCTTCTCTCAATGAGTTGGAATACTTCCGGATCAACTGAAACAGGAGCAATTCCTGCTTGAGCATTGATCCGGTTGGTTTCACTCTCAGCATCAAAGGTGGTCAACAGTTTTTCAATCCTGCTGATTTCTGAAAATCCAGCTTCTATATCGTCCATTGCAGCTTGTTCATTATCAGCTACTACGGTAATCGCGAAAGCATTTCCCATCAGCTTACGGGGTATCCTGAATTCTTTACGCATGGGTTACTTTTTGTGCTGATAAATAGCCCTGATTTCATTGCTGAAAGACAAAGCATTCTCTGCCGGCAGGCCCTCCCAGGTCTTGATTACCTTGCCATGCGGGTCCAGCAGTAAGGTATAAGGAAAAATTCCTTTCGGATTATAGAGGTCTGCCAGCATGGCATTTTCTTTTTTCAGATCAGCAGCAAGCTGGTTTTTCCTGTTGCGCGGAAAATCCGCATTCATATAGACGATCACTTTATCATCTGACAGTTTCTTGAAATCTTCGGACGCTATAATATTTTTATGGAGCTTTATACAGGGAATACACCAGTCTGAACCTGAAAAGTTAAGCAGGATCAGTTCATTGTTTTCAGCTGCTTCTTTTTTGGCAGCCTCGAAATTCGCCTGAGCTCTGGCGCAAGTGAATGACATAGCCATACATAAGGCTAACAGAATTGTTTTCATTATCTTTTTTTAAAATAGTAAACATACAGTTAGAGATACCTGCAATTGCTATTGCAGGTCATGTAATAAAGTCCTTACAGAACAGAAATGAGTATGTCTAGGAATACTTGGGAGGCTCCCAAATAGAATTCAGAAATTCCTGACGGCAGAAATCTTCGTTATATACAGGAATTTGAACTGATTTTGCTACTTTGAATGAATGGTGCCGCAATTCCAGGCCTGTATAAGGCTGAACGGTAAAAACCAGTATAAGCGGATTAGAATGGACCACAAACGGCAATTTCCTGTCCTTTCCATAATCCCCGTCTTTTACCGGATGGTCATAATGCGTCCGGAGAAATGCAGTGACGGTCATTTCCGGATTCAGTCTTTTATGTTCCCTGTAATGCTCTATGAGTACCGGGATTTTCAACAACTGATATAACTCAGTGGTTGAAAAGAGGTATAGAGTCAACAATACTATGGAAACAAGTTTTCTCACAAATCAAATATAAATAATGTTTTGTAAATAATAATCTGAAATCTGCTTGAAAAAATTATAATTTTATTAAAATTACGAAATCAGTTATGCTATCAATATCAATTGATTCTTTAGTATCTTAAACGGGTTATGCCAGAATAGTATTGCGTACTTTACCTATGAATATACATATAAAAACCGGAGACGGATCTTACACCATCCCCGATTGATTATAACTATACCTCTACTCTTCTTCACTTTCCGTATTTTTCAGCTTCATGAGCAATGTGTAGGCATTCCTGACCACTACTTTTTTACCGGCCAACGCGTCAGGGTTCATGATCCTTACGAATCCGTTTTCTGATTCTCCTGCATTAATCGGGGTAAGCCTGTACACCTGCCTCTTTTCTTCTGTAAATACAAAATCTTTTCCTTCATAGCTTACGATGCTTTCTTCCGGCACCGCATCTGAAAAAGAGGTGGAAGTTTCTATTTCAGCATTCATATACATACCGGGTATCAGGCTATGGTCATATTTTTCAAAATGACAGTGAACTTCTGCAATACCGCCGGAACTTACATCTTTACTGATCAGAAGAATTTCCCCGTAATACTTTTTATCCGGGTCTGCATTGGTATAGGCTACGAAACGCTGGCCCGGCCTCAGCATCTCAATATCTTTCTCATATACTTTCAGGTTCAGATGGATATCATCGGGATTAATGAGTTCAAACAAAACTTCAGAAGGATTTACGTATTTCCCGATGTTCACGTTCACTTTGCTTACGAAGCCGTTAATGGTACTGTAAACCGGTACACTTTTGCGGATATTTCCGGACTTCAGGCTTTCAGGATTGATATTGATCAGCCTGAGCTGTTCCGCCAGAGCATTCATCATGATTTTCTGGCTGTTCATTTCAGACTGGGCCTGCTGCATAACTTTATCACTGCTGGCCTGGCTCTGGTTCAGGGTTTTCTGGCGGTTATAATCCAATTCGGCAAAATGCATTTTGGATCTTGCCATAAGGTAATCCTGCTGAAGCTGTATAAACTGAGGATTTTCAATGACTGCAATGACCTGGCCTTTAGATACCGGCATTCCCGGAAGCAGTGTACTGGATTTCAAATAGCCGCCTAAGGGTATGCTTACGGAAACCAGGTTTTGCGGAGGTACGTCAACAGTACCGTTGAGCCTGAGTGTCGTGGAAATACTCTTTGCGGAAAGCTGAGTGGTTTCAACAGGAGCATTTCTCAACTGGGCAGCAGTAAGCGTCACAACATTTTCATCTGTGCGGACATTTGTTTTTACTTTCTGCTTTTCCTGTTTACTGCATTGTTGCAGGAGAGATACAACGGAGAGGATGACAGTGGTGATATATAAGATTTTACGGTTCATTTCTAAGGGTTTAAAGTAAGGTATTCCAATTCTATCGCACTTTGATTAAGCTTCCACAGCACATCTGCATAATTGTTCTTAAGTGTTACCGCCTGGTTGACCAGCAATACAAAATCAAGGTAATTAATCTCCCCGCCTTTGAATTGCTTTTGGGCAGTCTCGGTAATGGTAAAAGCATTCTTAAGCTCTGAACTTTCGTATTGTGACACGATCTCCAGGTTACGGCTGTAGATTTCATTCAGTTTTTTATATTGATTTTCAAGATTGTAGCGGGTATTCTGAAGATCTGTTTCCGCAACTGTCTCCGCAATCTTAGCAGACTGTACCCTTGCTTTCTGGCCTCCTGAGAACACCGGTACGGAAACACCCAGCTGTACGGAATGAAATTGCGGTGATGCATTATATACTTTATCATCAGGCCCGGTTCCGCGGAAGCTGTTCAGATTATAAGCCAGCTGTAAACCGGGTAAAAGCCTCGCTTTCTCCAATGCTGTCTGCTGGGCTGCTATATTTTTCTGCTGCTCGAGAGCCTGCAGCAAAGGATTTTGTTCCAGGCCGTTTTTTAATCCCGCTGTATAAAGTTTTTCATCCTGAGGAATGACGTCTGTTTCGGAATTGAGGAGCCACTGGAACTGAAGGCGGAGCACTGCGATTTCCTGCTGCACCTGCCGGATCTGTATTTCAATAGCAGATTTCTGGTTGGCTGCCGTCGTTTTTTCCAGGATATTGCTCTCCCCTGCTTTCAGGCGCAGGTCTGCCTTATTCAGAAAGTCCGAATACAGCGCCAGTGTTTCACGCAACAGCTGCTCTTTCTGGTTCCAATACAGAATTTCATAGAAGGTAAGGCTGACTGCCTTTTTAAGCTCATATTCCTTAAGTGCTACATTCAGCATGCTCTTTTTCCATTCTTCAGTATAGACATTTTTCTGCCTTGCATATACAGCAGGAAAAGCAATGCTCTGGGCAATCCCTAATTTAATATCCTTATATGCGCTGTTGATCTGGCCGTAATCGGCAGAGACCGCAGTCTGAGGAATATCATATGCTGATTTTATAAGCGCTTTTGAATATTCTGACCTCAGCTTTTCGCTTTTGAGGTTTCTGTTATTCTGCAAAGCCGTCTGTATGGCATGATCCAGTGAAACGGAAGTTTGTGATTTTACCGGGATGGCCATCAGCATGCCTGTCAGGATGATCACAGAAACAGTATGGGAAGTTTTTTTCTTTTTCATTTTAAATCCTTTTTCTAAATTGACATATAATAAGGGAAGTACAAAGAGTGTAAGGAAAGTTGCGACCATCAGTCCACCGATTACCACCGTTGCCAACGGTCGCTGAACCTCACCGCCGGCACCATTGCTTACCGCCATTGGGATAAAGCCGAGCGAAGCCACAAAGGCAGTCATCAGCACAGGACGCAGTCTTGATTCCCCGCCATCGATGATAATGCGGACGATATTCCTGATCCCGCTTTTATACAGCCTGTTGAATTCCGAAATCAGCACGATGCCATTCAGTACGGCAACTCCGAAGAGGGCAATAAAACCAATTCCGGCACTGATGCTGAAAGGCATGCCTCTCAACGCCAGCAAGAATACGCCTCCGATAATAGAAAGTGGAATAGCCGTGTAAATAAGAAGACTTTCCTTCACGGAATTAAAGGCAAGGAAGAGCATTACGAAAATCAGCGCCAGAGCTACCGGAACCGCAATCATCAGGCGTTGTCTGGCATTGTTAAGATTCTCAAATGAGCCGCCATAGGTAATATAATACCCGGCGGGAAGCTTGATCTGCCGGTTGACTTTTTCCTGAAGCTCCTGTACAATGCTCTGAACATCCCTGCCTTTGATATTGAATCCGACAACAATTCTTCTCTGTGCATTTTCCCGCTGAATCTGGTTAGGTCCGTTCTTTACTTCAATATGCGCCAATTGAGACAAAGGGATCTGGTTTCCCGCAGGAGTAGGCACAAGGAGGTTTTTAATATCACTGACGTTTTTGCGGTCAGTGGCGTTGAGACGTACGACTGTATCAAATCTTTTTTCCCCTTCAAAGACCAATCCTGCACTCTGTCCGGCAAATGCCATATTGATTACCCTGTTAACATCTGCTACAGACAGGTGGTACTGCGCGATCACCGGCCGGTTATACTCTATAATTACCTGAGGCATTCCGGAAACCGGTTCTATATACAGGTTTTGTGTTCCATCTACAGATTCAATGATTTTACCGAGCTTTTGAGCATTTCCGGCCAGCACATCAAGGTCATCTCCGAAAATCTTGACCACCACATCCTGCCTTGCTCCGGTCATCAGTTCATTGAAACGCATCTGGACCGGATACTGGAAACTGACCGTAATTCCGGGAACCTCTTCAAGCTCTTTAGTCATTTTATCTGCCAGCTCCGGAAATGTCTCTGCAGAAGCCCAGTCTTTTTTGTCTTTCAGGATCACCATCATATCGGAAGCGTCCATCGGCATCGGATCCGTAGGAACTTCCCCACTGCCTATTTTTGTCACTACCTTTTCCACTTCCGGAAATCTTGATTTAAGGATATGGGCAGCCTTTTGAGTGCTTTCTATGGTCGTTTTCAGGTTGCTTCCCGGAAGGACGCGGGTTTCCACGGCAAAATCACCTTCTTCGAGAGAGGGAATGAATTCACCGCCCAAACGGCTTAAAATCCAGATGGCCGATATAAAAAGGATAAGGACAATACTGAAAATTATTTTAGGAATCCTAAGCACTTTCAACAGCGTACGAAGATATAAACCTTCAATTTTCTTCATCATCCTGTCGGAAAAAGAAGGTTTCAGACTTCTTTTTTTCAGCAACAGGGCACTCATCATCGGGATGTAAGTGAGAGAAAGAAGAAATGCACCCAATAAAGCAAAAGCCACGGTCTCCGCCATAGGCTTGAACATTTTGCCTTCAATTCCCTGAAGCGTAAGAATGGGAAGATAAACGATAAGAATGATCATCTGCCCGAATACAGCACTGTTCATCATCTTCCCTGCTGAATCGGATACAAGAGCATCCATCTGGTTCTGGGAAACGGAGGACACATTTCTGAATTTTGAATGGTGGCTGAACCTGTGCAGGACCGATTCTACAATGATCACAGCTCCGTCGATGATCAGCCCGAAATCTAAAGCGCCCAGGCTCATCAGGTTTCCGCTAACCCCGAATAGGTTCATCATGCATATGGCAAACAGCATCGATAAAGGGATAACAGAGGCAACCAGCAGACCTGCCCGGAAATTCCCAAGGAACAGTACGAGTACGAAAACTACGATCAGAGCTCCTTCAAGAAGATTCTTTTCCACAGTCCCGATGGCATTGTTCACCATTTTGGTACGGTCCAGGAAAGGTTCTATTACGATCCCTTCGGGAAGTGTTTTCTGTATGGATGTGATCTTGGCTTTAACATTTTTAATTACTTCATTGCTGTTTTCTCCTTTCAGCATCATGACAATAGCTCCGGCTACCTCGCCTTGGTCATTGTAGGTCATCGCACCATACCGGGTGGCAAACCCTGTCTTTACTTCAGCTACATCTTTGATGAACAGCGGAATCTCATTATTTTTAGACGCAATAGCAATATTCCGTATATCTTCCGTATTTCCTATAAGCCCCTCGCTCCTGATGTAGAGAACGGTAGGGCCTTTTTCAATGTATGCGCCGCCTGTATTCTGATTGTTGCTTTCAAGCGCCGTGAAAACATCATTGATCGTAATGCCGTAAGCATTAAGCCGGTCGGGATTGACTGCAATTTCGTATTGTTTCAGTTTTCCCCCAAAGCTGCTGACCTCAGCCACTCCTTTTACTCCCAGCAGCTGCCTCCTGACAATCCAGTCCTGTACGGTACGGAGTTCCGTAATATCATATTTTTTCTCGAATCCCGGCTTAGGACGTACGACATACTGATAAATTTCTCCTAATCCTGTGGAAATAGGACCCAGTTCGGGGGTTCCGATTCCCTGGGGAATCTGTGACTGTACCTGCTGGAGGCGTTCGGCAACCTGCTGCCTCGCCCAGTAAATGTCTATTCCATCCTCGAAAACGATGGTGACTAAGGACAGTCCAAACCTGGAAAAGCTACGGATTTCTTTCAGTCCGGAAATATTGCTGTTGGCCTGTTCAATAGGAAAGGTAACCAGTCTTTCAATATCTGTTGCACCGAAAGACGGCGCTACGGTAATTACCTGAACCTGGTTGTTGGTAATATCAGGAACCGCATCAATAGGCAATCGGGTAACCTGATAGGATCCGATTCCTATCAGCCCCAAAACCAGCAATGCAATGATGAGCTTATTCTTTACAGAAAACTCGATGATTTTTGTAAGCATAATGATTTTGTTAATCGTATGAATGTGAAATTCCGGCAACAGAGGGACATGACCGTCTGATTTACAGCAGTTGCAGCCTGATTACCGGATAAAAGGATGCTCAGGCTACCTTACGGTACCGGATGAAGTGAATAGGAAAGATTAACAAAATTTCGGCGGTTGCCAGATGGAATTCAGGATTTCCTTATTATAGAAAATACTTTTGTAAAATGTTTCTTCAGACTGGATGATATGAACAGGCTTTCCTGAAAAGGAAATAGAAAGCAGCGGCGTAACGGTAAATACGACCAGAAGATGCTGGGCATGGGAAACGAACGGAAGCTTCTGATCTGTCTGATAATCGGAATCCTTTACCGGATGCTCATAGTGCATCCTGAAGAATGAATTGACCGTCATCCCGGGGTTCTGCTCTTTATGATCAATATAATGTTCTATGAGAATCGGGATCTTCAACAACTGATACAGCTCACTGGTGGAAACCAGATAGAGGCATAAAAGCAGTATGGAGATCATTTTTTTCATCCTGCAAAATTAATAATGTTTCGTGAACTGAAGGTATAATTAGCGTAAAAGTTTTATGCAGACTTATGGGAAACGTTATTTTCACATGCAATACAGTCGACATCGCAAGCCGAAAGAACATGCAGTTATCTATACCCATTTTTACAATACTGTAATTAAAAACTGGAAAAAATAAAATATCCTTAAAAATAGTTCTTAACGGCTGAATAATGAAGAATAACGATTAAGAAACTGCCTTTTTGTATACTTTTAGCGCACGTTCCCGGGCTTCCTTATGTTCTACAATAGGTTTTTCATTATAGTCTTCCGGGATCCATTCCCTGATGTACTTCTCGTCTTTATCAAATTTTTTAACCTGCTCTTCAGGATTGAATACCCTGAAATATGGTGAAGCGTCACAGCCGCAGCCTGCAACCCATTGCCAGTTTCCGTTATTGGAGGACAGCTCATAATCCAGCAGTTTTTCCGCAAAATAGGCTTCCCCCCATCTCCAGTCGATCAGCAGATGTTTCGTCAGGAAGCTTGCCGTAATCATTCTTACCCGGTTGTGCATGAAACCCGTTTCATTAAGCTGCTTCATGCCTGCGTCTACAATAGGATAGCCTGTTTTCCCTTCGCACCAGGCTTTAAATTCGTTTTCATTGTTCCGCCACGCTATATTTTCATATTTCTTTTTGAAACAATGCCTGACTACATGCGGAAAATGAAACAGAATCTGCATGAAAAATTCTCTCCAGATGAGCTCATTGAGCCATACGTCATTGTTTTTAATGGCGTACTGAACACATTTACGGACAGAAATGGTCCCAAACCGCAGCGCGACTCCTAAATGAGTGGTATGGTCCATCCCCGGAAAATTTCTGTATTCTCCATAATCAGCGATGATTCTCTTTTCCAGCTTAGGTTCTACCATTTCCAGATCGGTCTTTTTGAATCCTATGGCATCAAGGGTGATCATTTTTTCCTGTTTCAAAGGAAAGAAGTTTTTATAGTCAATCTTATGGCTCTGAATAGAAGTTTCCTTCAGGTTTTCTTTCCATTTTTTAGAATAAGGAGTATATACCGTGTACGGACTGTTGTCATTCTTAACGACTTCATGTTCTTCAAAAATCACCTGATCTTTGCATGTAGTAAATTCAATACCGCTTTTCTTAAGGTATGCTGAGATTTCCCTGTCTCGTGCTATGGCGTCCGGCTCATAATCTTTATTGGCAAAAACGGCATTAATTTCATAGTCTTTAACCAAAGATCTGAATATCTCTATAGGTTTGCCATTAAAAACTTTAATTCCGCTTTTATGTTTCTGGAGTTCCTCATGCATTCCGGTAACAGCCTGATGAATATAGTCTACTCTTTTATCTTCCTTATTATGGAGTTTATCAAGAATATCTGTGTCAAAAATAAAAACAGGCAGTACAGGAAATCCGGATTGCAGCGCTTCGTGCAGTGCCGTATTGTCATCCAGCCTCAGATCTCTCCTGAACCAGAATATATTGATCTTTTTCGTCTTTTGTGCTTTGCTCATTTTTAGAGAATTTTTTAAATAAATAGATATTCCACAGGATCATTTCATAACCATAGGCCGTATCTTCCAGAGGAATGGTCAGCAACCGGATTCCCATGAATGTCCCCGGAGTATAATTGACGATTGGTGATTCCAGCCCTGTGCCCGTCAGTATACCGTTAACGGCTAAAAAGCCCGGCATGAGCAGGAGGTAAATCAGTGATGCTTTTCCTATCCATTGCACTTTCAGGATGAAATACAGTACAAAAAGGCTGATGGCTGTTGTGAGGAAAGTCATAAATGTATAGATACGGTCATTGAAATACAAGGCAATTCCCAAAGCTGCTACAATACTGAAAATCACGAAGATCTTTTCCGGAACGGGTTTCCAGTCGAGCCTGAAAAACTTGTCCAGACAGAAATAGGTAAACAGGCATGAAAACGGAATGCAGATAAAGAAAAGGATTTCTTCTATAGGAAGGCCTAAAATCCTGGATCCGATCAGGTAATCATCATTGAACCACCAGACGCCCCTTTTGGTAAACCAGGCATCCCAGATGATAAAAACGATGGCAACCATTGAAGAGCCTCCTAAAAACGCCCCGAAATGTCTGTTGAATTTTATTTTAGGGTGAAATGAAAATAAAAAACAGATGATAATGGTGAAAAAAAGAATCAGTAGATAGGTGTATTGCTGCATATCAGGCTTTTTTCTTATTAAAATACATCCTGAAATATTTTACCGGCACCCACAGAAACCCGAAACATTCTCCGTGTTCTTTCCCGGTATGCTTATGATGCTGCTTGTGAGCGCGTCTGATGGCCAGCAGATAAGGGTTCTGAGTATCCCTCAACACTTTGATCCGCTGATGGATGAATATATCATGAACGAAAAAATAAGCCATTCCGTAGAGCGTAATTCCCAGGGCAATATAAAAGTAAAAATTAAATCCCTGTACGGTTCCCAGATACATCAGGATAATCGTAGGCACTGCAAAGATGACAAAGAAATAGTCGTTTTTTTCCATATGGCCCTCGTTGCTGTGGTCATGGTGGTCCTTATGCAGTTTCCAGAGCAAACCGTGCATGATGTATTTATGGATGAGCCATGTAATGCCTTCCATGGTAAAAAACGTAATGACAACAATAAGAAAATTCATGACGGTTATTTTTTATTAAACATTTCTTCCAGTATCCGGTGGCGGTAGCTGAAAATATTCTCCACTTTCTTTTTCACAAGGATACTGTGGGCGATCTCTCCCAGGAATCCCATCGGCAGTTCATAGTCTACCCTGTCTTTCATCAGAACACCTTGTTCATTTTCTATAAATTCATGGTGGTGGTTCCAAAGCTTGTACGGTCCTTTTTTCTGGAAATCGGTAAAGCTTTTATGATGCGAAACCTGCGTAATTTCAGTTTGCCACTCCATTTTGATCCCGAAAAGCGGAGATACATAATAGTCTATGATCATGCCTTCGTAAATCTCATCATTATCCAGCGGTGTCCGAACAATGAAGTTCATGTCCTTAGGCGTTATTTTAGAAAGGTTATGTGCAGAGGAAAAAAATTTCCATGCGGTTTCTATATCGCAGTTCAGCTGCTGTTCCCTTACAAGTGTGTGTACCATTATCTTTTTCCTGAGTTGAGATTATGCTATAAGAAAGATGTTTTATACTGAAGATAGCAGCCCATCATCAGGGAAATCTTCCTGCCGTTGGAAATGCGGATGCGCTGGTTGATCATCTTAGCAGCCGATGTCCTTCTGATCTTCCTGAACAGCGAAATATAATACCGGTAAGCCAGATAAACCCCGAAACGGGAAGAGCTTGGCAGTTTCCTGATGCCTTCCAGTGCTTCACGGAACTCCTGCTCGATATCCTTTTCAATACTCGATTTTACCGAATTATCGAAATACGAGATATCAACATCCGGAAAATAAGTCCTGCCCAATACCTGATAGTCATCTTTCATATCCCTCAGGAAATTTACTTTTTGGAATGCAGAACCCAGTTTCATGGCAAATGGCTTCAGCCTTTCATATTCTTTGGTATCCCCTTCCACAAATATCTGCAGGCACATCAGTCCCACCACCTCAGCTGAGCCTAAAATATATTCTTTATAAAGATCCGAATCGTAATCAATCTTCTGAAGATCCATTTCCATACTTTTCAAAAACTGGATGATGAGTGTACGGTCAATATCATATTTTTTTACGGTTTCCTGGAAAGATTGCAGGATCGGGTTCAGGGAAATCCCGTCTTCTAAAGCCTGAAAAGTATCCTCTTTAAATTTAGCCAGGAGTTTTTCCTTATCATACCCGTGAAAGCTGTCTACAATTTCATCCGCGAGTCTTACATATCCGTAGATAGCATAAATAGGATTCCTGATTTTCGGAGATAGGGCCATAATGCCCAGTGAAAAGCTCGTGCTGTACTGCTGGGTGGTCTGTTTGCTTATTTTATAAGACAGATCATCAAATAATTTTTTCATATCAATTTATTTTGGTGGCTTCTCTTGCAGCAATCTTACCCGAGATGATGGATGGAGGCACTCCGGGTCCCGGTACAGTAAGCTGCCCTGTATAGAAAAGGTTCTTTAACTTTTTGTTTCTGAGCGAGGGTTTCAGTACGGCAGTTTGTGATAAGGTATTGGCGAGTCCGTAGGCATTGCCCTCGTAGGCATTATAATCTTCTTTAAAATCACGGATGCAGTAGCTTTTCTTGTATTCTATCTTAGAAAGAAGGTTTTCTGAACCGGTATGTTTTTCAAGCCTGCCGATCATTTCGTGGAAATATTGTTCCCTGATCTCTTCATTGTCCTCTATGCCCGTTGCCACAGGCATCAGCAGGAAAACGTTCTCACATCCTTCCGGCGCCACGTGCGGGTCAGTTTTAGATGGGCAGCAGACATAGAACAAAGGTTCTGCGGGCCATTTTTTATCCGTATAGATCTCATGGGTATGAAGATCCAGATCGTTTTCAAAAAAGAGGGTATGGTGTTTCAGACCTTCGATCTTCTCCCTGATTCCGAGATAATAAATAAGGCATGAAGGCGCGAATGTGCGTTTTTTCCAGTATTCTTCCGTATAATTCCGGAATTCTTCAGGAAGCAAGGCCTGCTCTGTATGATGATAATCGGAAGAGGCAATAACCGTATCAAATTCGGCATCGCCGCTTTCAGTTGCCAAAGCCGTTACTTTTCCGTTATGGATGCTGAAACGCTCAACAGCACTGTTAAAATGAAAATGTACGCCCTGATCTTCCGCAACTTCTTTCATGGCATCTATAACCCTGGCAAAACCACCCATCGGATACCAGGTACCTAGCTTATATCCTCCATAGTTCATCAAACTGTACAGAGCCGGAATATCTTTGGGTGCTGCTCCCAGGAAAATTACCGGAAATTCCATCAGCATAATCAGCTTCGGATGGGTGAAATATTTTCTGACAAAACGGTGGAAGTTGGTTAAGAGATCAAGCTTCAGAGCACTTTTGGCAATTTTAGGAGACATGAATTCAAACCACGAGTAGCAGGGTTTGTTCACAAAGTCTTTCATCCCGACTTCATATTTATACTGCGCATCATTCATGAACTCATTCAGTTTCCTGCCTGCTCCGGGTTCTGTTTTCTCGAACAGGTCTTTCATTTCAGTATAATTTTGCGGAACACTCATGGTTCCGTCTGAAAAGACCATTTCAAACTGCGGGTTCAGGGGAACCAGTTCATAAAAATCCGATGACTGCCTTCCGAAATCACCGAAAAAAGATTCGATAATATCCGGCATCCAGTACCAGCTCGGTCCCATATCGAATACATAACCATGATCAGTCCTGAACTGTCTTGCCCTGCCTCCGGCGCTACTGTTTTTTTCAAAGACATGAACCTCATGCCCCTCTTTTGCAGCATAGGATGCAGCGGACAATCCTGAAAATCCTGAACCTATGATGGCTATTTTCTTTTTCATATATTATTTTTTTCAAAGGGATATTCCCTGTATACGGTATCAATAAGGCTTCCCGGATCTATATTCTGGTTATAAATGGGGTTATGAAATTTATCCAGCTTGTCCAGCAGGCGGATCAGGTCCAGTTTTTCTTTTCTGCTCAGGTTTCCTGCAACAATATGGGTGGCTTTCCGGATTTTCTGCATCTGGTTTTCCAATGCTTCCTTGCCCTGCTCCGTTATCCTGATCACTTTTGTCCTTCGGTCTGTTTCGGAATCGGTCTGTTCAGCCCAGCCCTGTTTTATGAGCCTGTTAATGATTAAAATCCCGGCTGGTTTTTCATGGACATTTTTTTTAATCAGCTCCATTTTAGTCATTGCTCCGAAAGCTTTCAGATTAATCAGAAATATGAAGTCTTCCTGCGTGGCAAAGCCTGAACCTGAAATAGCTGACCTTGAGTATGCCTTGGCATATCTGTTCAGGTGCACCAGCAGTGTACTGATGACGCTTTCTGCTGTTCTTCCTCCGGATTTGCCTTCCCATTCTGCTTCAATGATCTGAATATCGGCTTTGTTATCCGCAGGTTGTGAGTCAGCAATCCAGTTTTTAAAACCTTCAATGTCGGAAGTATATTGCCCGGTTGAATTATCAGTATGAAACTGTTCAAGGAGGAGGAATGTATCTTTTAAAATTGAAGTGTCTATATTCATGCTATGAACATTTAGTATACAAATATACAATAAAGTTAAAATAAAGTATATTTATAAACAAATTTTTAAAACTAAAACTTCAGATAAGATCCATCTGTCCATGTATAATTTTCATCAGTGAAGTTCTGTTTTGTGTAAGAATACAATTTATCTGCCAACCCTCGCATAATTCGGGATGTTGTGAAATTATATTTATCCCATTTGGATAATTGTCTTACAAATGTTGAATATTTAAAGAATACGCCATAAAAAAAACCATTCTGGAAGAATGGCTTTGTAAGGTTTATGTATGGGATATTATTTATAATGCTGAAAAATCCCGAAGTCGGAGGCTGTCCATAAGGCTGCTTTCTGCCCCGCAGCTTTCAGTGCGTTATTAGTCCAGGTATTGCAGGTGTAGGCAAAGCTGTACGTTCCTTTGGCATCATAAAAGGCATCCGTATCCCCATAGACTGCATTGGTGGGAACATAGATGAAATTCCCGTTTGTATCCCTGTCAAATTTATCTTCTACAAAACGGACGAGTGCTTGGTACTGTTGCTTGCTGATCATGATCTTTTTACAGTCGGTACCTTCTTTCATCGTCCGGTAATAGGTACAGTGCATGGCAGATTCGCTCAGCCAGAAGGCCGCTTTGAAAGCTGTTGAAAATTTCAGGTCCGCCCAGGTAGGTGTATCCAGGTAAAAACCTTTGTCTCCCCAACCGATACCGATGTAACTGTAATCGCCTTTTTTTGATTTTGTATTGCTGTAAGGAATAACTGCACTCCAATCCTGCCATTCATTTTTCACCGGCATTACGATGTCTGTGTGCACTCCATTGGTATAGATATATACCGGTACCTCTTTAGGATTGCCGTCATCTTTTGCACGGACTTCTATATAGGGAAGGGCAAGAGCAAGGATTATATACAGGACCACAATCCCGATAAAGCCGGCTAAAATTTTAAGGATGAGTATCAACACTTTTTTCATATTTATGTTACAATGGGTTCAATAGAATTTAATATTCATTTTTTTGCAAAACTATTTGTTTTAATCGGAAAAATAGCTAAATTTAAGTATCAAATATGAAATAATATGCATAAAAAATCCAAGTCACAGAAGCGGTTCACCTTAAGAGTAAAGACAGCTCCTAAAAGAATCCAGAAAAAACGCTGATTTTCTGCGTGACCATCCGGTCTGCTGAAAATCATTTTTATTTTAAGGGCATACGGTCGCTCTTAGTTCCGGAAGACTGTTCCAGGAATTCTATATTGCGTTTCAGCCCTGCAAATTTGGTTCTCTTCACCGGAGACTTCCTGAAGATTTCTGAGAAAAGTTCCTGGGTGAGTTCTTTCCACTCTCCTTTCCTGAAACTTTTCAGGGCTTCATTAGGCCTGAATCTGGTCTGAAGGTTGGGAGCTGCAAACCGGTTCCACGGGCATACGTCCTGGCAGATATCACATCCGAACATCCAGTCGTCCATTTTATCTTTGAAATGAACAGGAATTTCATCCCTTAGCTCTATGGTTGCATAGGATATGCATTTGCTGCCATCCACTATTTTTTCAGAAACAATAGCCTGCGTAGGGCATGCATCCATGCATTTGCGGCAGGTTCCGCAATGATCTGTGGTAGCGTGGTCCGGTACCAGCTCAAGATCGCAGATGATTTCCGCCAGGAAATAAAAGGAACCGCTTTGCCTGGTAATCAGGTTGGCATTCTTGCCTACCCAGCCGATACCGGATTTCCGTGCCCAGCTCCGCTCCATGACAGGAGCAGAATCTACAAAAACCCTGAACCCGAAATCCCCGATTTCTTCCTGAAGCTGTGCTACCATTTCGCGAAGGATTTCTTTGATCACTTCATGGTAATCTTCGGCATACGCATATTTGGAAATCTTAAAATTCTCCAGCGGGGAAATTTTCTCTTCAGGGAAATAGTTGTAGGAAAGTGAAATGACAGATTTCGAACCTTCCACCAAAAGCCTCGGATCGAGCCTTTTGTCAAAATGGTTCTCCATATACTTCATCTCGCCATGGAAATTATTCTTCAGCCAGGCTTCCAATGGGCGCGCATCTTCTTCCAGGAAGTCTGCTGCCGAAATCCCACAATTCTGGAATCCGAAGCTTTTGGCTTTGGATTTAATCAGCTGGGAATATTTTTCGGCATTTGAATTCATAATTTCACCTTGCAAAACTAAGATTATTTTATAAATTTGTTAGGGTTTGGGCACGTGAATCATTTCATCTACCTTTACTCTATCATTTTAACTTTAAAATTTACAAGAATTATGTCGTTAGCAGAAGTATTACAATCAGGAAATTATGAATTAATCGATGTCCGTGAGCCGATGGAGCTTGAAATGGACGGCAATATAGAAGGTGCTAAAAACATCCCGCTGGGTGAAGTGGAAGAAAGACAGGATGAAATCCTTTCTCTTGAAAAGCCTGTGATTATTTTCTGCAGAAGCGGAAACAGAAGCGGAAAAGCATTGGAGTACCTGAATAATCAGGGCCTTAAAGAAGGATATAACGGCGGCGGCTGGGCAGAGCTGAAATCCGCTATTGATGCTAATAAAGGAACTTTTTAAGGTTCCTTTTTTATTTACAGCAGTCCTATGACTTTACAGGAAAGATTCCGTAAAACCTGCGTGGCGTTCAGTGCTGAACATACGCTGATAGATAACCTCTGGTCTGAAATTGAAAATCTGTACACAGAAAAGAGCAGGCACTATCACACTCTTGAACACCTGGAGCATATGCTCCGGGAACTGGATTCGGTAAGAGATCGCATCCAGGATATCGACCTGGTTTCACTATCAGTATTTTACCATGATGCGATCTATGATGCCTCCTCAAAATCCAACGAAAAGAAAAGTGCAGCCCTTGCAGAGAAAAGGCTCGGACAGCTACAGCTGAACCCGGCATCTCTCCGGCAGATTACAGAACAGATCATCGCCACGCAGTTGCACGAATGTTCTGACAGTGCAGATACGAATTATCTTCTCGATGCCGATCTGTCTGTTCTGGGTAAAGACTCAGCCATTTATCAAGAATATGCCGAAAAGATCAGGAAAGAATATTCTATCTATCCGGATTTTCTGTACCGGCCGGGCAGGAAAAAGGTACTCCGCCATTTCCTGGATATGGACCGTATTTTTAAGACAGAAGAATTCATCATGAAATATGAACACCAGGCCAGGGAAAACATCAGAAGGGAATGGGAAACACTTTGAGATACCTCAGATCATAACAAATCCGGAAGGTACTGCTGCTTATCCTCCTGAAATCCTTTGTATAAATTCTGCTGCCCTAGCAATGACTTTATCAGGAACTTCTTTATGAGGGCTATGCCCGGTATGCGGAATAATATATTTTTCCGCGGTTCCGCTTACCTGGCTCACGGTCTTTTCCAGCTGATCTAATGTGCCATATTCATCAGACTCTCCCTGGATAAAGAGTAAAGGACAGGTAATATCCTGAAGCAGGTATTCGATGGTCCAGCTGCGGAACCTTTCACTCAGCCAGATTTCGGTCCAGGCCCTGACTAATATGTCTACTTTATCTCCATGGTACTTACGGAGCCGTACAGCCAGATCGGATGTGCGGTAAGCCTGTAAAGCGTCCTTTACGCCCTGTACTGTAATATCTTCTACAAAAATGTGCCCTGCCTCACAGATAACAGCCTTTATTGTTTCAGGGTATTTTGCTGCAGCAATCAGTGCAATGGTCCCGCCATCGCTGTGTCCGAAAAGAATGGCATCGGAAATGCCCAGCTTTTCCAGGAGGCTGTTCAGCAGATCTGCTTCCAGCTCCATATAATCATTTGTACGGTAATGGTCCTCCATCGGATACGATTTCCCGTATCCTAAACGGTCATATAGCAAGACGTTGCATTGCGCGGCCTGGGAAAGTTTTTCAGGAAATTCCCTCCACAGCTGAGCAGAACCGAGCGAGTCATGCAGGAAAACCAGTACCGGCCTTCCTTTAAAAACTGAGGTATACTCCGTATGCAGTTTCTTGCCATTAACGGCAAGAAGTTTTTCAGTCATGTCGGTCATTACAAAGACGGCATTCCTGCTTCGTTAAATTCTTTCAGCAGGGTATTGAAAACGCTTTCTACAGGCAGTACCTCATCAATCAGGGCGGAAACCTGCCCGATTTCAAGTTCACCTTCTTCCATATCACCTTCAAACATTCCGCGTTTGGCTCTGGCACGTCCTAATGCTGTAATTAAAGCTTCGGTATTCCTTCCGGTGGTATAAATACCTTCCAGCTCATTAAAGAATTTATTTTTGACCATCCTTACCGGCGCAAGTTCTTTCAGGGTGAGATGGGTATCCCCTTCCTGGAGTTCGGTAATTTTCTTTTTCCAGTTGTCATGGGCACTGGCTTCCAGGGTAGCGGCAAAACGGGACCCGATCTGCACACCGTCGGCTCCGAGGATCATCGCCGCTTTCATCTGTGCTCCCAAAGCGATTCCGCCTGCGGCGATCAGAGGTTTTGATATATGTTTCTTCACATTCGGAATCAGGCAGAAAGTTGTCGTTTCATCCCTTCCGTTATGGCCGCCTGCTTCAAAGCCTTCCGCTACAATGGCATCCACCCCGGCATCTTCGCATTTAACGGCAAATTTTGTGGAAGAAACCACATGCGCTACCTTGAGTCCTTCTTTCTGAAGGGTTTCCGTATAGGTCTTCGGGTTTCCGGCCGAAGTAAAGACAATTTTCACGCCTTCTTCGAGGATGATGTTGATGACTTCATCCAGGTTCGGATACAGCATAGGGACATTTACCCCGAAAGGCTTGTCGGTAGCCTGTCTGCATTTCCGGATGTTCTCCCGTAAAACATCAGGATACATGCTTCCTGCTCCGATCAGCCCCAGACCGCCGCAATTGGATACGGCTGATGCCAGTTTCCAGCCGGAATGCCAGATCATTCCTGCCTGTATGATGGGATACTGTATGTTGAAAAGTCCGGTAATCCTGTTGCGTTCCTGCTGCATATCGTGGAGTTTTTTGGCTGAATTGAAATCTATAAAATTGCTCATGACGTAAAAATACTAAAAACAGAAATTTCCAGGAAATACGATCTGAATTTTAGGCATAAAAAAACCTCCAGGAAAATCTGAAGGTTTTGTACTGTTATTTTTTGATGGATTCTTTTTTCCAGTCTCCTTTGAAGTTGCAGGTGTCGTAGCGCCCGTCGATGGAGATAAAGGTCGTTGGAAGCTGTTTGTTGACGTACTTCTCAACCATTTCGCTTTTCTTCTTGTTAAGTGCCATCTGCTTGATCCGGTCGTAATCGGTTTCCAGGGTAATCTGGTGAGCGGGGATCATGTCTTCGATCTTAACGATCTTCACCACTTTTCTTTTTCTTTCGTCAATATCCTCGAATGCCGTGGTAATATCATTTTTGTTCAATCCGGCAAGCTCATAGCTGATGGTTCCCGGAATGGTTTCCTTTTCTATTTTGCTGGAACCGTCTGCTCCGGGAATTAGTCCCGCATTGAACTTGGTCCTTTTATCATCCGAAAACCTGAATGCAGCATCCTTAAAGGTCATTTTACCGTCTAACACCAGTGTCCTTATGCTGTCAAGCTTCTTTTTCGCTGTCGCTACTTCTTCATCAGTTGGCGTAGCCAGCAGAAGGATATGCCTTGCATCATAGATCTTCCCTGATCTTTTAACCAGCTGAATGATATGGTATCCGAATTCCGATTCCACAGGATCGGAAATTTCACCTTCCTGAAGGTTCAGTGCTGCCGCCTCAAAAGGCTTTACCATCTGTCCCTTGGAAATATTTTTCATCAGTCCTCCGTTAGATGCGGAACCCGGATCTTCCGAGTAGATCCTGGCCTGGCTCTCAAACGTCTCTCCTCCCTGGATGTCTTGTTTGATTTTTTTAAGCTTATTGATCAGTTCCTGCTTATGGGCATCCGTAAGCTTCGGGAACATCATGATCTGCCCCAATGAAACTTCATCTTTGATTTCAGGCAGCTGCGATTTGTACATATTGTAAAAATCGGTTACCTCATTCGGGGTTACGTCTGCCTTGTCTGTGATCCTCTGGTATTTGGCCTGTCCATAATAGGTATCGGTATCAATCTTTTCGATCGCATTTTTCATTTCGTAGGCGTTCCTGAATTTGTAGGCGGCAAGCATCGCTTTTTCATCCGGGAACTGAGCGAGCATCTGGCTGTATTTGGCATTGGCCTGCTCTTTGATCGCCGCAGAGCGGTTTTCAATCAGGGTATCCTTTTTAGCCTCATAAACCATAAGTTTATTATTCAGGAGGTTTTCCAGGAATTCGCACTTATCAATATTGGATGCCCCCTGCTGCTTGGCATAATTCATCTGCTCGTTAACGTCAGATTCCAGGACGATCTCATTCCCTATTACCGCTGCAATACCATCCACAAGTTCTCCCTGTTTCAGCTGTGCATTCATTGAAGCTGAAAACAGCATCATGAACATCCCGAACAGGAAAGTGACTTTTAGTCTATTTATCATTGTATAATTTTAACAAGTTGCAAATTTAGAATTCTTAGCGAATTACACTTCATTTTTTATTATAAATATTTCTTAAAAAGAATAATTTACTGAAGTTCGATATCGAAGGTTGTCAGCTCCTTAAACTGCCTCAGCCGGCTGAACATATCGGCTTCGTTTACCTCCTGGATACGTTCTGTCCCGAATTTTTCCACCGTATAGGAAGCCATGGCAGACCCTACGATTAATGCAGACTTCATGGTTTCGAAATCCACCTTCCCTTTTTTAGCCAGGTATGCCGCAAAACCTCCTGCGAAAGTATCTCCGGCTCCGGTAGGATCGAAAACCTCTTCCAACGGCAGTGCAGGGATCGCAAATACCTTATGGTCATGGAACAGCAATGCGCCGTGTTCGCCTTTTTTAATGATCACATATTCAGGACCCATCTCATGGATTTTCTTCGCAGCTTTTACCAGCGAATATTCACCGGAAAGCTGTCTTGCCTCTTCATCATTAATGGTGATTACATCCGTTTTCGCAATCATTTCCATTAAAATATCCCATGCGGAATCCATCCAGAAATTCATGGTATCCAGGATCACCAGCTTCGGGCGCTGATTCATTTTCTCCAGTACGGAAAGCTGTACGCCGGGATGAAGATTCCCTAACAGAAGGATTTCCGAATCCTGCATGGAATCAGGGATCTTAGGATCAAAATTTTCCAGCACATTCACTTCGGTAGCCAGTGTATCTCTTGTATTCAGATCGTTGTGGTATTTTCCTGCCCAGAAGAATGTCTTGCCTTCTTTCACGATTTCGATTCCCTCAATATTGATATCCCTTCCGGTAAACATATCCAGGTATTCCTGCGGAAAGTCTCCTCCTACTACAGAAACGATTCCGGATTTTACGCCTAAAATGGATGAAGTGATACCGATATACGTGGCGGCACCTCCTAAAATCTTATCGGTTTTCCCAAATGGCGTTTCGATTGCATCGAATGCAACACTTCCTACAACTAAAAGTTTCATATTTTTTTCAAAGTATTATTAAAAGTAAATCAGTTTTTCCATTCAAAAGTATCCAGCAGGTGTTTCATATCTTTTTTAATATAGTCCACTGCAGGTGCCAGAGAGTCCGGCTTCGGTCTGGAATTGAAATAAAGGTATGCAGTGACGAAATGCCTGGTGCTGTCCGTCACATAAAACTGAAGATTGGAGGCAGTCTGCCCTTTCAGTTCGTAAAAATTCCCGTATACTTTTCTTTCAGGATACTCGAAAGATTTCGTATCAATGGAACTGGCTTTAACGGTGTGTTCGTACACCATTTTCTCCGCCTCACGGATATGATCTGCAAAATCATTTTTAATCGGATAATAGGTCACGAAGATTTTCGCTTTCATTTTAGGATAATTCAGGTAGTACCAGCAAGGCCTTTTGGCATCGGTAATCCTGGCAAAATCGGAATATTCAAAAGTATAGGCACAGTTATTTTCAAATTTCCGGTATGTCGGGGCGGGATATTCCAGTCGCAGTTCGCCGCTGGGTTTAGGGACCGGATCTTTCCCACAGGATATCAGAAGTGCCGAAACGAAAATAAAAATGATATTTTTAATCATTTTGCAAAAGTACAAATTAGATTTCAGATTTAAGAAGACAAATTTCAGGCTCTCAGCCACTTTTGAATATAGGTTTCAAGAGGTTTGGGAAATGATTTTTCATGGGAAGCTTCCTTATCGGTGACAAGATACCCGTTTTCAGCAATTAACTGATCCCATATTTCACCTGAAGTCATTTCAACTTCATAGATTTCTATGCAGAGATTTTTATGGGTAAGCTTATGGCCGATGACCTGTAATCCTACGATATAGGCTTCCAGCTCTTCCGGAATCTCCGGAGGGAATTCGAAGAGTTTTTTCCAGATGAAATCATCTTTACGCTGCTGGATGAGAAACTGCCCGTTCCTGTGTACAAAGTAATACCTGAGCTGAAGGTTTTCCGTTTTTACTTTTTTGGTCTTTACAGGAAATCCGGATACTTTGCCGAGTGAATACGCCAGGCAGTCATCGTTAACCGGACAGCTTTGACACAACGGGTTTTTAGGCTTGCATATTTCCGAACCCAGGTCCATCATCGCCTGGTTAAAATCCCCGACATTATCGGGCATGATAAGCTTTGACAGTTCTGAGAAATAGGCAAAGGCACCGGAACCTGAAATATCATAGTCATCTGCGAAAAGCCGGCTCAGAACACGGTAAAAATTTCCGTCAACAGCCGGCATTTTACCATCAAAGCAAATGCTGGAAACTGCCGCAGCCGTATATTTACCAACGCCTTTAAGTTTCAGGATTTCCTCATATTCCGAGGGAAAAATACCCTGGTAATCCTGCATGATCTGCTGTGCTGCCTTATGGATATTGATCGCCCGTGAATAATATCCCAGGCCTTTCCAGTACAGCATGACTTCATTCTCATCTGCCGCTGCAAGAGTCTGTACATCCGGAAAACGGCTGATGAAATTGTTGTAATGGTTCAGGCCCTGGCTGATCCTGGTCTGCTGGAAAACGATTTCGCAGATCCAGATTTTATAAGGGTCTTTGGTCTGTCTGAAAGGGAGGTCTCTCGCATTTTTTTTGTACCAGCTGAGCAGCCTGTTTCCTATATGTAGAAATTGTGAAGTTCTGTTTTGATGTTCCAACAGCTGAAATGATCTAAATTATAGGTACAAAGATACGCTATTTATCTTTCTGGACGGAATACACCGGGGCACCTTTCAGCCACTGGTAGTCAAGATCTTTTTCCTTAGCCAGGAACCTGTATCCTTCCCGTTTTTTAAGATAAACATAGACGGAAGAGTCTTTTCTGAGCTTCAGCCTTTGAGGAGAAAGAAACTGCAACGGATATTCCACAACAGAATCCCGGGTGGTTTTGAGGAGTTCACCGTTATTTACTTTATAAATATAGACTGGTTTCCCTCTGCCCTTTGAACTGTCTGTCAGCTTTACTGCAGATGTACTGATGACCATATCACTGGTATCAAAGCATTCAGTTCTGTTCATGACATAAGCTTCGCCCTTCTGCCTTTCATCTGCAAAAAGATCTACTTTGTAATGGTCCGGCCTGCGGTATTCCTTTTCACACCCAATACATAAGAGGGCGACAAATACCGGCAGGATATTGAATATAGTGTTGTTGATGCTGATTTTCATATGAGATAGAAAAAACCGACACCCAGGCATCGGTTTTAATTGTATGTATCGGTAAGTTAATCCTGTGTGTATTCTGCATCCCATTCGTTACCGTCATCTCCTTTATGTCCGTCAAGTTTAATAACGAAACTTTTGGTAGGGAAATAAGGGGTTAGGCGGATATCCAGCCATACTCTGTCTTTATTGACTTTATCCTGCTCGAAACGTACGATCTTGAATTTTTCAATTAGTTTATCCGGACCTTTGATCCCGTCCAGGAAGGTTACGATCTGTCTTCTCAGGTCATCCTCGTTTCTGGCATTCCAGTTTTCAAAGGCTCTCCTGTTAAGGAAATCAAGGAGTACTTTGGTTACGTAGTCGAATACCCGAACCACAGAATAGGTCTGAAGTCCGATATTATCTCCCGTGAACAGGGTTTTGGCAGAGAATGCCATGATTTTACCATATTCGTTAACCATCGGTACTAGACCCATTTTTTCCAGCTGGGAAATCTCGCTTTTCTTCAGTTCAAATTTCACGGCATCCACTTCGTTGATGTTCCCGTGTTTTTTACCTGCAGCTACCTGTGACATCAGAGTCTTATGGATTTTTCCTGCAAGGGAAGTAGATGGCGGAAGCTCTACGTTTTCCTCCTCTCCCACTTCTTCTGCCTTTCCACGGCCTACAAGCCAGTTGCACGTCATGATCACGTTACTTCTGTGCAGCTCTCCGCCGGTAAGGTTAGCCGAATGGAAAAGATCTACTACGTCATCCGGTTTATCGAGATTAGCAAAATCCGTTACCATCATGACCTTATTCTCGTTACAGATCTTGGCCCATTTTTCAACGACTTTGTTCGATCCCAGATAGCCCGGAATAGCCAGGATGGAGTAATTGTCCCTCAAATCCAGACGGTCATAGTAATTTTTGAATTCTTCGCCGATGGCATCGATAAAGATCGGGTTATCCAGGTCAGAAACCTGGTCAATGCTCGCATTCACGATGCTTACATTATCTACTTTATCGAGTTCGGTATTTTTATAGAACTGGGCTACGGTCCTGTAGTTGGTTTCCAGCATACGGACTGCATCCAGCGTATTTTTAAGATTGCTTTTCAGGCTCTGGTCTGCCTGCTGAGCTTTGTTTTTGCAGGTGTCAGCCATCGCGTCGGCTGATTCATTGCCTTCCAGAAGGCTTACCCACAGGTTTATTTTCTGAAGCAGCTCTTTTCTTTCGTCTGCTTTATTGCTGTCGTTAAGAAAGATTTCTTTTCTGGCTTTTCTGGTAGGGTTCATATTGGCGATCCCGTCCACTACAGATTCTACGAATCCGAATCCGCCTATTTTATTGAGTTCCGCAAGCGCGTTTCCTTTCTGTTGGCCAGATTGCTGCTGCTGTTGTTGACCCTGTTGCTGGCTTTCGGCTGGCTGTAATTTACTATCCATGATTGTGTTGTCTTTAGGTTATTTTTCAAGTTCTTGTGCCACTTCTTTCAGTACTTCTACGAAAGCAGCCCTGGTCTGCTCATTCTCCAGCATATTACGAAGGATTTTATTCGTTTTAAGCTGGCGTACGATTTTGTTGTACTGTTCCTTTTCCATGTTCAGCTGCTGAAGGTATTCAGATTTCTGGGTAAGGTTTTTGGGAGTGAAGTCACCAAGGTTCTGAAAACGGAATTCCTCTTCCACTACATCGCCATCTGCCGTTTCGTGCTGCACGGCCACGGTAGGCTGAAAGTGTCTGAAGACGTCTTCCACGGTCTTTAACCCTGTTACGATTTCAGGAGTATAGGATTCGTCTGTTGTAAGCTGGCTTACAATCATCGTTTTGTTCTCCTGTATTTGCTGAATAGCTTCGTTAGCATCTACTTTGACCTCGTTTCCGCCAACGCCGTAATTAAACATTGCCATATTATTGTTATTTTGAGATTTCTTATTTTGGTGTAGACCGGCTTTATCTGAATCAAATAACTGACCAATCCAATGTTTAAATTTATAAAAAAACTGTAACATACAAAATTTTGTGAATGGTTTTTATCGGATATTCCTGATAATTAATGCCCTGTTAACCTGATTAAGCCTTTACAGGATCCCTAAGCTATGAAAAATTAATAAAAAAAACGCATCAGTACGATGCGTTTTATGTTAATTCTTCCGGCAAGTTCTTTACCAGATTTTTATTCTTTCCTCAGGAGCTTTGTACATTTTGTCTCCCGGTTTGATGTCGAAAGCCTTGATGAACGAATCCTGGTTCACCAATGGTCCGTAAGCTCTGAAAACTCCAGGCGAATGCGGATCTGTCTTTACCTGGTTCACCATATACTGGTCTGTAGATTTGGTTCTCCACACAGTTGCCCAGCTCATGAAAAACCTCTGGTCCTGATTGAATCCGCTGATCAGGCCGGGATTCCCGTGGTCTTTAAGATACATCTGCAATGCGTCATATGCTACAGCAACACCACCCAGGTCACCAATATTTTCGCCGCTGGTAAATTTACCGTTAACAAAGCTTCCTTTTACCGGCTCGTACTGGCTGTACTGGGCAGCCAGCTGGCCTACTTTGGCATCAAAATTCTTGCGGTCTGCATCCGTCCACCAGTTATTGAGGTTTCCGTCCCCGTCAAATCTGGAACCGCTGTCGTCAAATCCATGGGAAATTTCATGTCCGATCACAGCACCTATTCCTCCGAAATTTACGGCAGCATCGGCCTTAGGATTATAGAACGGCGGCTGAAGGATCGCGGCAGGGAATACAATCTCATTATTGGATCCGCTATAGTACGCATTCACCGTCTGAGGCGTCATCCCCCATTCGGTTTTATCCACCGGCTTCCCTACTTTATCCAGGCTTCTCTGGTATTGCCAAGCTGCTACATTCTGCAGGTTGGAATAAAGCGTAGCGCCCTGTTTAGGAGCATCCACTTTTAACTCGGAATAGTCTTTCCATTTGTCCGGATAAGCGATTTTCACAGTAAATTTAGATAGTTTTTCCTGAGCCTTAACTTTGGTTTCAGGTGACATCCAGTCCATATCGTTGATGTGCTGTTTGAAAGATTTCAGGATGTAATCAATGTACGTTTCCATCTGGGCCTTCGCTTCAGGCGTGAAGTACTTTTCCACGTACAGCTTCCCGAAAGCTTCTCCCAATACGCCGTTAACAAGCGATAAACCTCTTTTGTTCATCGGCCTCTGTTCTTTCTGTCCCTGAAGGTATTTGGAATAGAAATCAAACCTGATCTGCTCCAGGTTGTTATCGAGATTGCTTGCATTGCCGTTGATCAGGTGGTATTTCAGGTAATCCTTGACCAGCGGAAGGTTCTTCTGGCTCAGGAACTGATCCATATTCTGGTAGTATTTCAGTTCCCCGACAATAACCCTGTCAGTATTTACGCCCGCATCTTTAAGGTATTTGGCCAGATTGATGTTTTTAACCAGCCCTGAAAGTTCAGATACGTTTTTAGGGTTATATCTCAGATTGGCATCCCTGTTCTGCTCAAGCGTTAAAAGGTAGTTGGCCAGCTGCTTTTCAAAATCAACTACATTCTGTGCAGCCTGAGGTGAGTTTTTGTACCCTAAGACCCCGAACAGCTTGCCTACATAATTCTGGTATTCCGCAAGCGTTTTGGTATTGGCTTCATTTACTTTCTGGTAATAATCCCTTCCGAGTCCAAGATCAGGACCGCCCAGGTATACCGCATTCATTTTGGAGTTCTTCATATCTGCGCCTACCCTCCATCCGTAGAATGAATTATCCCCTACTTTTGTGGCCTCCAGAAGGTATTTCTGAAGGTCATTCAGGTTTTTAATGGCATCGATTTTTGCAAGATCGCCTTTTATGGGAGCCAGGCCTTCGGCATTTCTCTTATCAACATCCATGAAAGATGCATACAGGTTCTGGATTTTTTCACCTTCAGATCCGTCTGAATAGCTTTCAGAAAGGATTTTATTGAGGATATCCAAAGAGTTGTCATCCACATTTTCCCTTAATGCATTAAAAGAGCCCCAGCTCGCTTTATCAGATGGAATCTGAGTGGTTTTCACCCAATTCCCGTTCACATAATTAAAAAAATCATCCTGCGGACGCACGCTTTTATCCATGTAGGATAAATTGATTCCCTCTTCTTTTGGTTCCTCCTTCACCGGTTCTGCAACCACTGCCGTAGCTCCGGACTGCTGGGATTTGTCAGCAGTTGCCTTGGTGCCACATGAGTTTAAAAATACAATACCACAGAGGGCAAGTATTCCGATATTCAGTTTTTTCATTAAAAAATTTTTATTTACACAACGTATCAAATATACAAATTTTGATGAATAATAATCCTTTATGAATCATCAGTTAAAGTGTATTTTATTTTACATAGTATTTTATTTTTAGAAATATATTCCATATTTCATCTGAAACGACAGGGCATAAAAAAACCGCTCATTGCTAAGCGGCTTATTATACTGATGATGATTACCAGATTTTGATTCTGTCCTGCGGTGCTTTGTAAAGCTTGTCTCCAGGTTTAACATCGAAAGCTTTATAGAACGCGTCAACATTCGTTAACGGACCGAAGCTTCTGAAATATCCAGGGGAATGCGGATCTGTCTTTACCTGATTGATCATATATTTTTCGCTGGATAATGTTCTCCATACGGTAGCCCAGCTCAGGAAGAATCTCTGATCCTGGGTATAGCCGCTGATCGGGCCAGGGTTTCCGTGATCTTTAAGGTACATCTGTAAAGCGTCATAAGCGATGTTCACCCCACCTAAATCTGCAATATTTTCTCCATTGGTAAAGGTTCCGTTTACCATAGTTCCTTTTACCGGCTCATATTTGTCATACTGTGCAGCCAGTGCTTTGGTTGCCTTTTCAAAATTGGCTTTATCTTCCGGTGTCCACCAGTCTACCAGGTTTCCGTCTGCATCAAACTGTGCCCCTGAATCATCGAATCCGTGGCTCATTTCGTGACCGATTACCGCTCCGATTCCACCGAAATTCACGGCAGCATCCGCTTTAGGATTGAAGAACGGCGGCTGAAGGATGGCTGCAGGGAATACAATCTCGTTGTTTACCGGATTGTAATAGGCATTCACCGTCTGCGGCGTCATTCCCCACTCAGTCTTATCTACCGGTTTCCCGATTTTTGCAAGATCTTTATTGTACTGCCATTCTGCAATATTCTGAAGGTTGCCGTATAAGCTTCCTCCTTTGGATTCAGGAATGATATTCAGCTTGGAATAATCTTTCCATTTATCCGGATAAGCTACTTTTACAGTGAACTTATTCAGCTTCTGCATCGCTTTTTCTTTCGTTACCGAAGACATCCATGCCAGGTTGTTGATGTGTACTGCGAAACTTTTCTTCAGGTAATCGATCAGTTCAACCATCTGAGCCTTGGCTTCAGCAGGGAAGTATTTTTCAACATACAGTTTCCCGAAGGCTTCACCCAGGCTTCCGTTGATCAGCTCGTACCCTCTTTTGTTCAGAGCCCTTTGCTCCTGCTGGCCTCTGAGGTATTTGCCATAGAAAGCAAACCTCATATCACCGATCTTTTCACTTAAGTAAGAAGCACTTCCGTGGATCATGTGGAATTTAAGGTAATCCTTGATGACAGGAAGGTTCTGTGCATTGATGAACTTATCCAGGTTTTTATAGTATCCCAGCTCCCCGATGATCACCTTATCGGTGTTTACCCCTACTTTTTTAAGGTATCCCGGAATATCTACATTTTTAACCAGTGATGAAAGCTGTGCCATGGTTTCAGGATTGTACTGAAGGGTGTTGTCACGGCTCTGCTCGTTGGTCAGGTAGGTCTGTGCAATGCTTTTCTCGTAGTCAACAATGCCTTTGGCGGCTGCGTCAGCGTTTTTATATCCCAGTTCTTTCAGCATGGAAGCTACATACTTGGTGTATTCTGCTAATGCTTCAGTATTCTTTTCATTGACTTTCTGATAATAGTCTCTTCCTAATCCCAGAGAAGCATCACCAAGATATACCACGTTCATATTGGAATCTTTCAGGTCTGCCCCTACACCCCATCCGTAAAAAATGTTTTCTCCGTCTTTGGTTACAGAGATCAGGTAGTTCTGAAGGTCCTGAAGGTTTTTAATGGCATCGATCTTATTCAGGTTGGCCTGGATCGGCTTAATCCCGTCTGCGTTTCTCTTCTGCATATTCATGTACGTAGCATACAGGTCCTGAATTTTCTTGCCTTCCGTTCCGTCTGTGAATTTATCTTTCAGAAGGGAGTTAAGAATGGTCATCGAATTGTTATCTGTATCATCTGCCAGTTTATTGAAACTTCCCCAGGTAGGTTTATCTGAAGGGATTTTAGCGGTTTTCATCCAGCTTCCGTTTACGTAATTGTAAAAGTCGTCCTGCGGACGCACGGATTTGTCCATCATGCTAAGGTCTAGTCCTTTATCCGTAAGGTTCATTGCTGCTGTATTGGTTTTAGACTGAGCCGTCACTACGTTTAGTGAAGATACTCCTGCTAATAAAAATAAAGAAAATGTCAGTTTTTTCATTATGATAACACTAATTTCTATAATAAGTATATTTTTCTATGGATTTGTTACCGGGCTGTCCATAATTTTTTATGATAACCTGGAAGCCCCGATTTCCTTTACATTTCCGGTCCGTTTCAAGAATCCCCATGCCTGCATCTCACCTTTCAGCGCCCGCCTCAGACTCCTGAAAAGCACGATATACATCAGCCATCGGTACCCGAACCGCTGAGGCACGATATAAATAAGGTTCCACATTTTTTCTTTCTGCATGATAAAGGCAACTATGGCCAGTGATGCATCCACTAAGAGGAACAATAGATAATAGACGAATATTTTACTTCCGTTGCCTGACAACAGTCCGAAAAACATAATCAGGTCTGCCATCGGTGAGAAGAACGGAATGATGTACTGGAATAACAGGATGTTTGGCATTGCCCATAGTCCCAGTCCTTTGTATTCCGGATTCAGGAAGGTCTGTTTCTGTTTCCAGAACATCTGCATGATGCCATAGGTCCACCTGAAGCGCTGCTTCAGAAACTGTTTTACGGTTTCCGGCGCTTCGGTAACGGCAACAGCCCTGTTCTCATTGACAATGCGGTACCCTTTTTTCAGCATCTTGACGGTAATATCACAGTCTTCCGCCAGGGTATCGGAAGAATATCCTCCCACTTCATCGATCACTGTTTTCCTGAACGCTCCTATAGCTCCCGGAATTACAGTAACTGCATTGATATATGAATAGGCAAGGCGGTCGAAATTCTGGCTGGTGGTATATTCTATCGCCTGCCATCTGGTCAGCCAGTTGACCGGGTTTCCAACTTTTACGTTCCCGGCTACTGCGGCAATCATTTCTTCCGGAGCCGCATTAAGGAATCTCGCCATCAGGAATTTTACGGCATCCTGCTGGAGCTTGGTATCTGCATCAATGCAGACTACATATTCCGAATCAGTCCGGGATATCCCGCAATTTAAAGCCGTGGCCTTTCCTCCGTTCGGTTTCGTAAGAATTTTGAGTTTCGTATGGCCGGCAAAGGCATCCTGTGCTTTATGATAGGTTGAATCTTTACTTCCGTCATCAATCATGATCACATCAAAATTCGGGTAGGTCTGATTCAGAAGATTGCTCAGTGATGATACGATATTGACTTCTTCATTGTACGCAGGAACCATGATGGAAACTTTCGGGTAGGAATCCAGAACCGGAAACCGGCCTTTCTCCTTTTCTTTTCTTTTTTCCCGTACTGCCCAATAGGCCATCAGCAACAGCCTGATGATCCCTAATCCGATAAATACGGTAAAAAGAGCGACCAGGAAATGGCTGATGCCATAAATCACGGTAGCCAGGACCAGATTCAGCTGCATAACATAGTATGCCCTGGTTTTGGGCACTTCGGGCATGAGCTCGTTTTTGCTTTTATGAAGGATGCTGGCGAGGTTGGTAAAGTGGTACCCCTGTTTCTGCAATGCAGGAATCAGGACTTTGAGTGCCTTTACGGTCTCTTCCCGGGTATCGCCGCCGGCATCATGCAGCAGGATGATATTGCCTTTCCTCTGATGAAGACCTTCCATCACCCTTTTCACAATTTCATCCGCTTTGATACCCGGCTGCCAGTCTTCAGGGTCAATATTTTCCCCGATGTCGAGGTAGTTCTGTTTCCTGGCGAGTGCTACCGGTATGATTTCTTCCGGGGTCGTCGGTTCTGAATCCGCATTGTACGGAGCCCGGAACAGTATGGTACTGTGGCCGGTAATGCATTCGATCAGCAGCCGTGTCAGTTTCAGTTCCAGCAGAGCTCTTTCCGGACTTACCCTGGCCACATTTTCGTGGGTGAAGGTATGGTTCCCGATTTCGTGCCCTTCCCTGTAAATCCTTTTTACCAGCGGAAGGTTTTTTTCCGCGTTCAGCCCTACCAGGAAAAAAGCTGCCGGAACGTGGTATTTCGATAAAACATCCAGGATCTGAGGGGTATAGGTTTCATCCGGACCGTCATCAAAAGTCAGCACCAGATCTTTCTGGGGTGCCTCGCCGTATTTTTTTACTTCATAGGAGCTGGGATAGGTCTTATAGGTTTCATCGGTGATGATTTTTTCTTTCGGATCCGTTTCAAGGGCTATTTTTCCGTCGTGCGGCGTATTCAGGACATCCAGCACTTCTCCGTCCCCGATATAATCAACCATGGTCTGGCCTTTTACATTTTCAAGATCTTTGAAGTTGATTTTGGACATTCCCGCAGAGCTAAGGTCTTTATCATAAAAATTCCATACCCGGCTGTCTTCACTTCCCAATCTCCATAATGCGGTTCCTGCCAGAGGATATTCCGAGGAGAAGCGCATGGTATTGAAGATAGATGCTGCATCATTGAAGAATACGGTATGCGTATTGTTTTTGGCATCGGTATAGGAATAATTCAGATTGAACGTATTATCATCAAAGTTTATTTTGGCTTTACTTGCACTGGCTTTTGTAATGGCCTGCATGTACGTCACGGAAGTATTGTCATCCGTATTCGTGCTCCAGTCATAGCCGTAAGCCCCCAACCCTAAAATAATTTTATCAGGCGCAGTTTTCTGCAGTATCTTACCGGTCTGCGCTTCAATCCATTTCTGGGAAGATACGGGTCCGGCGTCATTATCTGCAGAATACTCATCATATGCCATGAGCACAAAGTAATCTACGTAAGGATCCAGCTTACGGATATTATAATCATCGTTATCCGTCATGATATCCATGGTTACCATCAGTCCGTTCTTTCTGAAGGTTCCTGAAAGCTCTTTCATGAATGCAATAAGGTATTCATCAGAATCCAGCCCGATGCTTTCAAAATCCACATTAATTCCTTTGAAATGAAATTTAAGGCACTGGGCGGTTATTGTATTGATCAGCTGTGTCCTCTTCTGCGGATCTTTCAGCACTTTAGACAGTCCTTCTGAGCGGAACTCCCGGTCTGCATTGTTACTGAGCATCGGCATCGCTGCCACTCCGGCCCTTTTAATGATCTTATACCCTTCCGGATCTACGTTGGTTTTCAGGCCTCCGGATTTCGGATCCAGGAAAAACCATTCCGGAAATACCAGGTTGATATGCCGGATATTCCTTTTCAGCGACATGAGCGACTGGGGGTCCCAGGCTACATAAAATGCAGAACGGATCCCTCCCGGAAACTCTGCCCAGTTGCGGTTCTGGTTTCTGAAACGTTCTTCTTTTGCCTTTTCTATCTTGGCAAGATTGGTATGGATATTTTTTTCGGAGATGAAGCTCCTGAAGCCTTTATACTCTTTGGATATTTTATTTTCCTGAAGATAGGGCCGGCTGGCCGTAATTACTGCTTTGTAATCTTCTTTAAAAGGGATTTTCGGACTTCTGTCCAGTTTCATCATCAGACCCAGTGCAATGAAGAGCAGTACCGCGAGGAAAATAAAAATTCTTGATCCCCACTTTACATTTCTCCAGCGTTTTTTATTCTCGGTCTGAAAAATTTGTTTTGAGTGTTCCACCTTCTGATTTCTTTATGCAAAGCAACGTCAAAAAGCATGAAAACGCCCCGTAAAACCTATTAAAATAAAATTAAAAATACAGTGGCCTTTAGGCACTTATCAGCATGGAGACAAGGTCCTGAAGAATTTTTTGCGAAACAAAATACATAAAGTCTAACCGGTCCAGATGAGGCAGGAAAAGCTGGAATGTTTCCGCCCGTTCCCTGAGCCTGATGGTATAAAATACCGTACCCACCGCTTTGCCATCCTCGCCTTTTCCGGGACCGGCAACGCCTGTGGTAGAAAGGGCAATATCGGTTCCGAATAATTCCTGACACCCCGCCGCCATTTCTTGTGCCACTTCGGCACTTACCACGGTATATTCATCAATGGTCTTCTGAGATACGTTAAGGATTTCAGTTTTCTTTTCAGTGGCATAAGAAATCACTCCTCCTGTATAATACCTGGAACTCCCGGAATTGGAGGTTAACATTTTAGCCAGTTCTCCGCCGGTGCAGCTTTCCGCCGTGGAAATGTTCATGCTTCTTTCATCCAGCAGTTCGGCCAGTATTTTCTCTATTTTATCTTCGGAAGTGGCAATAATTTGATCACCGATGATCGGGAACAATTTCTGGATTTCCTGTTCCAGCTGTATGCCGAGAAGCTCTTCCACAGCTCCCGTTGCCGTGAGCCTGAGCTTTACACGGGTCCCGACAGGAAGATAAGATAAGGTAATGTGTGCCGGCAGCGCCAGTTCCCACCCTTCTATGGTGTCTGCAAGGACACTCTCCGGGATCCCGACTACAGAAACAATCCTGGAGACAATATGGTTAAGGCTGAACCTTTCTTTAAGATACGGGATGATCTGATCCCTGATCAGCGGTTTTACTTCGTACGGGACACCGGGAAGGCTGAAAGAGAGTTTACCCTGCTGTTCCATCATCATGCATGGAGCCGTCCCGTAATGGTTCTGGAAAACAGTGGATTTTTTAGGGACAAACGCCTGTTCCCGGTTTCTTTCCAGGATCTCTAAACGGCCTCGTTTCTCCATGTATTTCCTGAGGTGTTCAAAAGTCAGCTCATCCAGCACGATTTCATCATCGAAGAATTCGGCCAAGGCTTTTTTCGTCTTGTCATCCCTTGTAGGTCCCAATCCGCCGGTGGTTATAACCAGATCTCCTGTTTCAAAGGCTGATCTTAAGGTTTCTTTTATCGTTTCAATCTCATCGGAGATCGTAAGGATCTGTATGACTTTAATCCCGATGGCTTTGAGTTCCGCAGCTATAAAATTAGAATTGGTATCTACCGTATTTCCTGACAGGATTTCATCCCCGATGGTTATCAGAACCGCTTTTTCCATATCAACATTCTTGAAAAATTCCTGATACAAATGACGTGAAAAAGTCTCTATCTGCAAAATGTTACTATGAAAATTTACAACAGATCAGTGACAGAATAAACCCTATGCTATGATGCCAGAAACCCTTTCAAAAATAGATTTTGAAAGGGTTAATTTTTTAAAATACCTGTGCATTACTGATTATGTTTTACCCAGATCAGTTCATCCGTATTGTATCCGATACTTTTGGCCTTTTCCAGGAATTTCTGACGCACATTTTCAGGTATGGTGGTTGTACGGGACAGGATCCAGAGGTATTTCAGGTTGTTTCCCACCACCAGTGCATACTGATAGTTATCATCAAGCTCAATAACATTATAGCCTGCCCAGATCGGTTTAAAGAATGAAACCTTCAGCCTCGCTTCTGTCTTATCGTTAACAAACCTTGCTTCCCCAACGGATTGTTTCCATTCTTTTTTCACATAATTGTACCCCTTATTCTGGACACGGATACTACCGTCCGGATTTTTGGAATATTCAGCGGTTACATTATCCATATCTTTTTCAAAACGGTAATCGAACCGGGCGATTTCGTACCATTTCCCCAGGTAACGGTCTGCATCGAAATTCTTTACGGCTGTGGCTCCTTCAGGAATCCCAACGGAGCATGAGTTCAGCAGCATCAATCCGATAATTCCCAATGAAACGGGAATCACTATCTTTTTCAGGTTTTTCATTGTGTGTGTATTTATAACGGATTAAGCATTCAAAAATAATGCCCGGCACGTTGAAGGCATGACCCGATTCTTTGTTCAGGCAAAAAAAATCAGAACAGGAAAACCTATTCTGATTTATATCTTGTATCCGTGTCCGAGGGATCAGAGATTTACTTTTCGTCGTCGTTGTCATCTTCTTCATCGAAGATGTCATCATTGTAATCTTCCTCTTCATCATCGAAGGTATCGTCATCCTCTTCAAAATTGCCTGTGGCTTCGAAATCATCATCAAAGCTGAAATCATCTTCCAGCAACGGCATTGCAGATTTCTTTTTGGATCCTCCGGCACTTCCGCTTTTGGCAGGAGCTTTAAGGGGAACGTTGCCGAAACGGTATACGGTAATAGGGTAGTTAACACCTTTGGTTTCTTCGATCACTTCCACCAGTTCACAGAAAAATTCCCAAAGATCGAGGAGACCATACTGAAACTGGGCTTTATTCCCTTTTGTTTCAAAAGCCTCATCGATATATACATCCGACATAATCTCGCCGTCTCCGTCATCGCTCATATCTTCTAACGGAACACTTTTTATAATGGTACCGTCATCTTCCAGCAGGTTAAAAGTAGAAAGCTCGTCACCCTGCAGGCTGAAGGCACTTTTAATTCCTAAATGTAAGTTCCATAGCGTCTGTTTTCCCTTAACCTCAATATCACGGAAAATATCTTCTTTCGCATCTAATATCACGCGGATTTTATAAACCATATCAGTTTTTTAGTTACTTTTTGCCTTTATTATTATGATAAATTTCTGTTGCAAATATATAATAAATGAGATTCGACAAAAAATATTTTAGAATTTTTTAAAACATTTTTTTTTCATACATTTTCAGGGTATTCATTTCCCTTTTTCAAGCATGAAACTAAATTTTGTTCCTTCTAAATAAACGCTTTCCACAGTGATATTTTCACTATGGGCCTCCAAGATATGCTTCACAATGGCAAGCCCTAACCCAGATCCTCCTTCCCTACGGCTACGGCTCGTTTCAACGCGGTAAAAACGCTCGAAAATACGCGGCAGGCTCTCAGGCTTAATACCCATCCCGTTATCAATTACTTCTATGAGTACTTTGTTTTTCAGGACACTGGTTTTTACCACGACCCGCGCTTCCTGACGGTTGGCGTAATGAATGGCGTTTGAAATCAGGTTGATGAACACCTGTGATATTTTTTGCTTGTCGGCATCCACAAGGATCTGCGGCTGCAGGGTCTGGATCTGTAATGTGGTATTGTGCTTTTCCGCTTCGAGGTCGAGCAGGTCAAAAATTTCTTTGATCAGCATGTTGACATCAAACCGCGATATGGTAAGGTTGATCTCTCCGGCTTCCAGCCTGTTGATCATATCCAGGTCGGTTACAATGGCAATAAGCCTTTCAACGGATTTATCAATTCTTTCCAGGTATTTGTCGCGGATGGTGAGGTTATCCACTCCACCGTCCCTGAGGGTTTCCACATAACCCTGGATGGAAAACAGGGGTGTTTTAAGCTCATGGGAAACATTCCCGATGTATTCTTTACGGTAACTCTCCATTTCCTTCATCATATCAATCTCGGTTACCTTACGCTGGTTAAGATCGGAAAATCTTTCTCCCAGTTCTTTGATGGTAATATTTTCATCCTGGTCATGCACAATTTCCTGCGGCAGGATCCGGGACAAGCCACGCACCTGCTTTTTTCCGTAATAACTGAAAAGCAGCTCCAGTACGACATAATTGACCATGAAAATAAAAACAAGGCATATCAGGAGCCCTATCTTAAAAAACGGGGTCTGGTCATAGACATCTTTTAAGGCGTCAAAAATAATGACAAGCAGAAACATCACCAGTGTCAGCAGACATGAGGCGAGCAGGGTAAGTCTGTAAAATTTCAATTTTACAAGGATTTATGGGTTGAAGGTAAAGGTAGGCCTTTTTAAGGTGTTAAACAATAAGCTTGTATCCGATTCCTTTCAGGGTCTGGATCGTGCTGATGCCTAATTTCTCTCTCAGCCTCCTGATGTGTACGTCGATGGTCCTTTCCCCCACAATTACATCATTACCCCATACTTTTTCCAGGATTTCTTCTCTCTTGAACACTTTTTCCGTGTTGGAAGCCAGCAGGTACAAAAGATCAAATTCTTTTTTGGGCAACAGGAATTGCTGGCCGCTTTTAGACACCCTGAAATTATCTTTATCAATCACCAGGTCTCCTATTTCAATAAGCTTGGCATTGTCTGAAACCTGTGAGGTCAGCTGCAACAGGGCATTGACTTTAGAGATCAGGATCTTCGGCTTGATAAGCTTCACCACATAATCATTGGCGCCAGCCTGAAAGCCGGCCAGTTGTGAAAATTCTTCGCTCCTTGCAGAAAGAAAAACAATAAGGGTCTTATGAAGTTCTTTGATCTTGCGGAGTTCCTGGCAGGTTTCGATACCGTCTTTTTCAGGCATCATGACATCCAGCAGGATAAGATCGGGAATAATTTCCTTGGCTTTTTCGATGCCTTCGTTACCGTTGGTGGCAGTGAAAATATCGTAGCCTTCTTTTTCCAAATTATAAGACAGAATCTCTAAAATATCCAGTTCGTCGTCTATTAAGAGTATTTTCTTTTGGTTCATCTTTATTTTTTCCTGTGCCAAAGTTAATGATTTTTAAATGACAGATTAACGCTCCGGTAATCGTTCACATAAAGTTAACAATAAATCTGGATTCTTAATATTTAGTTAAAAAAAAATTAAATTTTACTAAACCATTTCCCCTGTTAATCTTTCATTTCTTTGCAGCGAAAGAATTTTAGTAAATAAAAGTAAGATAATGAAAATTAGCAATCTTAGTGTTGCGGTCATATTCCTGACCGGATCCGTATTTTATGCTCAGGAAATAAAAAGAGACACCGTTGGGAAGGAAAAGAAGATTGAAGGTGTTATCATCCAGGGTAACAGCAACAGGAAAACTGAAACCGCCGTATTAGGTGAGCAGAAGAAAGCCATTATCCAGAAACAGGCCGTAAGTGCAGAGGAGATTTCCAGAAAAGGGATTTCCAATGTTGAGCAGGGGCTTACCAAAGTAACCGGGATCACCACCGTAGAAGGAAGAGGGCTTTTCGTAAGAGGGCTTGAGGAACGATACAATTACCTGCTTATCAACGGACTGGGTTCTCCATCCAACAACCCGTTCCAGAAAATTATCGCTTTAAAGCAGTTCCCTACCGACGTAGTAGGCAAGCTGAACATTTATAAAACATTCAACTCCAATCTTTACGGAGACTTTGCAGGAGCTACCTTCGATATTGAAACGCTTACCATTGACAAGCCTTTTACCAAGGTGGAATTCAGCGTAGGCATGAATAATTTAAGCACCTTTAGAAATAACTTCAAGGTTGCCGAAGGGGCAGACGGGCTGAACGGCTATCTGGGACTGAACGGCAGAGACAGGAGGCTGCCGGATCAGGTGAGAGACTCAAGACCGAGCAACTATAAATTTTCTGCTAACGAATCAATCAATTCATTTAAGGATTCCTGGAATGTTGATAACATCAGACCGATTCCCAACTCCAGCATAGGATTTACCACGGCTCAGAAAATGAAGATGGGTGAAACCGGTAATATGGCTGTTTTATTCTCTTTGAACCAGGGAACTAAATTTTCTTTCCGTGAAGGGGCTAAAAATCAGTTCAAAGATTTCGGGAATGTCATCGTTCTGAACAATGACCTTTTAAGAAAGCAGTATAATTACGAAACGGAGTCTTCCACACTCCTTGGACTTGCTTATAAGAACAGAGGCACGAATGTTAATTTAAACGCCATGTACTTACAGAGCACCAATAATATCATCGAAGATTATTACGGGTATAAGAACAATCAGGTACAGAATAAAGATCTCGGATTTTTCCGTACGAACCAGCTGGACCTGTCAAGGTTCCTGGACCTTCAGCTTACTGCCTCACAAAAGATCGGTGATCGACATCAGGTTAAAGCCGGAGGAAGTTATGTGATCAACAATTATCAGCAGCCGGACAGAAAAATCATTGAAGGTAGCCGCAGGGATGCCAACAACAATATTTTACCTGAAGACAAACTGTATCTTGCTTACGGGGCCAACAACCTGATCCGCCAGTACCTTGATGTAAATTCCAGATTCTACGGTTCTGCCTATGGAGAATATTCTGTTTTCCTGGGTGAAAAAGGAGATAAAAAAGATTACCCGATCCAGTTTTCCGTAGGATACAATGGTTTTGCGGACCTGAGAAAGAACTCGTACAGATTTATCTTCGGAGTAGCCAATAACATTGCCAACAGAGAGCATATTATTGATAAAGATACTCCGCAATCCACCTTCAACAATTCCATCATGAACGGAGACCTCTCTTTTCAGGAAGGATCTGATGCATCCCAGTTCTTATCCATGATGTACCAGTTTGTGAATGCCGGGTATGTTAATTTAAATTATAAACCTTCCGAATCCTGGGACATCCTGTTAGGAGGAAGATATGAGAATGATATCACGCTGATCCGTTATTCGCAGCAAAGCTCTGATAAAAAAGACAATATCATTAAAAACAGAAACCTGTTTTTACCGTCTATCGCGATCAAAAAAGCGCTTAACAATAAGCATAACCTGAGGTTCTCATTCAGTAAGACCATCACCAGACCTGTCCTTATTGAGAGAATGCCTATCAGCTATATCAATCCGGATAACGAAACCATTAAGGGTAACGCTGATATCGAAAACAGTGAAAATTACAACTTTGACCTGAAGTGGGAATACTACCCTACCAACAAAGAGCTTTTCTCTGTGAATTTATTTGCCAAAAGGATTGACAAAGCTATCGAACGTTCTTTCATCACTTCCGGTGATGCCAACGGGATTACTGTATCATTCCTGAACGCCAAGAGAGCACAGCTGGCAGGGGTGGAACTTGAAGGAATCATCAGCCTGGGCAGGATTTCTGAAAGCCTCAGCAATTTTATGTTCGGAGCCAATGCCACATTCATGTATTCCAACGTAGACAGAAGCGAAGATCAATTATTACTGGAAAGGCCTCAGGGATATACCAACGACCAGCTTCACAAAAGAGGCCTGCAGGGTGCTGCACCTTATACGATCAATGCCGACCTTAAGTACGAAATCAAAAAGAAAAACAGCCTGACCAGAACCCTTTCTCTGGTGTATAATGTTTCCGGATCCAAAATATATGCTGTAGGAACATCAGGATCAGATAATTTCTATGAAAAGCCATTCTCGCAGTTGGATTTCGTATACCAGGACCAGCTGACCAGAAACTGGAATGTGAAATTTGCCGTACAGAATATGTTCAACAGCAAGTATAAAATACTTCTGGGTGATAAGAGCTACCATGATGTGGACACCAAAGGGGTGTATACGTATACTGACTATTTCAGAGGAGTTAATTTCAATCTTACCGTAGGGTACACATTCTAACCATTTATAAATAAAAAAAATAAGTATAAAAATGAAAAAACGAATTTTATCACTAGTAGCGTTAACCGCTGTGTTAACATTAGCCTTACATTCATGTACCATTGAAGTTAATGACGGATTAGGAGAAGGTACCAGTGTTACTACACCCGGAACAACTGAAAGTGTATTGAGCGGAAGCGGAACATTATCAGGTACCATCAGCAAAGACCTGCTGATTAAAAAAGGGAACTACACACTGGACGGGATCGTTAAAGTAACCAATAATGCTACCATTACCATAGAAGCAGGAGCTACCTTTAATGTAGTAACCACGAAGACCAGCAGCCTGGTTGTTCTTCAGGACGGTAAAATCAATGCTGTAGGAACAGCTTCTGAACCTATCGTATTCACAACTTCCAGCAAAACTCCCGGGGACTGGGGTGGTATTACTTTGTACGGTAATGCACCTATCAAAGCACTTAACGGGAATACACAGGCCTTATCTGAAGATGGGAACAACGTATACTACGGAGGTAGCGACGCCAATTCCAATTCCGGAACCATGAAATTCGTACGTGTGGAATATGCAGGTAAAAAGATCGGGGACGGTACTTCAGAAACCAACTCTATGACGTTTTATGCAGTAGGTGCCGGAACTGTCCTGGAAAACCTTGTTACTTATAAAGGTACTGATGACGGATATGAATTCTTCGGAGGTACGGTAAGTGCTAAAAATATCGTTTCTTACGGAAATTATGACGATTCTTTCGACTGGCAGGATGCATGGAGCGGGCAGAACAACACCAACTGGTATGCCTTCCAGACAGGAGTTGGAAACTTCGGGATGGAGATCGAATCTTCAAGCAACGTAGATAATACGGCTCCTAAAATCTCTAATATTACCTTAATCAGAGATGCCAATACCAATCCTGAAACCACGAATTCACCTGAAATTTCAGCGATTCAGTTTAAAAAGCAGGGAACAGGAATTTTCTCCAATGTGTATATCAGCGGGTATAAAAATATCGGAACCCAGAAAGCATATGCCGTTTTAATCCAGGATGCTGCTACTGAAAACAGCCAGGTAAACAATAATAAAGTTGTGGTTTCTCCTATGACGTACCTGAATTCTGACAATGCAGGAGTTTGGGGCTATGCCTTCACGCCGAACGGTGCTAAAACATTTACCAATGCTACAACGGTAACCAAAGTATCCTTAACACCGGGAGCCTGGGCAACTGTAAACGGAGTTAACCTTTTAGCAGGATTACAATAACAATAGTTAGTTTTCTTCATATCGAAAATCCCCCGGAATTTTATTCCGGGGGATTTTTATCTGATGTTTAAAAGACCATTATTATCTTTTGATATATTTTTATTTAAGAATACTCAAATTTCCTCACTGCTTCCAGCGTCATATCAAGCTCACGGTCTTTGATCGCGTCGCTGATAAAATAAGTTTCATAGCCGCTTGGCGGAAGGTAAATCCCGTTCTGCAGCATCTGGTGGAAGAAATTATTGAAAAGGGAATGATTGGCTTCCTGTGCTTCGTCAAAGTTAGAAACACGGTTGATGTGGTAGAATACTGACATCATGGAACCCTTACGGTTGATCTTGTGGGCAATGCCTTTCTCGTTCAGGATTTTTCCAATCTCAAAATCCAGGGTTTCCGTGGTTTTGGCCAGTCTGCTGAAAAACTCAGGGTCATTTTTAATGATCTGAAGTGTTTTCAGCCCTGCCCGCATAGCCAGCGGGTTACCGCTTAAGGTTCCGGCCTGGTACACGGCTCCTTTGGGAGCAAGACAATCCATAATTTCGTTGCGTCCGGCAAAAGCCCCTACCGGAAGCCCGCCGCCGATTACTTTCCCGTACGTAACCAGGTCAGCTTTAACACCGAATAATTCCTGTGCGCCTCCGAAAGCCAGCCTGAAACCGGTCATTACCTCATCAAAGATCAGCAAAGCTCCGTTTTCATCGCAGATTTTTCTCAGGTTCTGGAGGAATTCGTTTTCAGGAAGCACGCAGCCCATGTTTCCGGCTACCGGTTCAATAATAACCGCGGCAATTTCACCCTGGTTATGGCGGAAGAGATCCTGTACCTGCTCAAAATCATTATACCTTGCCAAAAGGGTATCCTTCGCCGTTCCCTGGGTCACACCCGGTGAATTCGGGTTCCCGAAAGTAGCGGCACCGCTTCCGGCCTTGATCAGGAATGAATCTGAATGCCCATGGTAGCATCCTTCAAACTTGACGATTTTTTCCCTTCCTGTATAGCCTCTTGCCAGCCTGATGGCACTCATGCAGGCTTCGGTCCCTGAGGAAACCATTCTGATCTGGTCTATATTCGGTACGTTCTCTACAATGAATTTTGCAATTTCCGTTTCCAGTTCTGTAGGTGCACCGAATGAAAAGCCTTTTTCGGCCTGTATCTTCAGTTCTTCCAGCACTTCAGGATGGGTATGGCCTAAAATAGCCGGTCCCCAGGAATTGATGTAATCGATATAAGTATTTCCATCCGCATCGGTAAGGTAAGCACCTTTGGCAGATTTCATAAAAACCGGCACTCCCCCAACGGATTTGAATGCACGGACCGGAGAATTGACTCCCCCGGGAATGTATTGGTACGCTTCATCGAATAAAGCTGAACTTCTCTGATATTTCATTCTGTTATTCTTTATATGTTTAACCTCAGGCTTCAGCCTTAAGGTTTGTATTAGTTATGATGGGCAGCCCGGAACGGACTCCTTAACCAGCCCCATGGTTGACTATAACCAGGTTTAATGCCTTGGTTTTTTATCGATCAAGTAGATCAGTTGTCCCGCGGAAGGCTGCTGGCCTTCGTCCATCCTGTTTTTAGCATACAGCTTGCTGAGCCTGATCCCGAATTTCTGTGCGATATCATGCATATCTTCACCGGAGGCGGCTTTATAGGTAGCGGTATTCCCGGCGGAATTCTTGGATTCCAGAAAAACAATGTCATTCTTTTTAAGTACGTCACTTTCCAGCTCATTCCATTTCATCAGCCTGCTTTCACTGATCTTGAATTTTTCCGCAATATATTTAACATTGGTATCTTCAGGAATGATGATGTATTTCAGGCCTTCGTTCGGGTGGCTTTTAATAAGGATGGAATTTAAGGTTTCAGCCCTGGTTTTGATTTTCTCTACCCTTTTCTGCTGCTGGGCATAGGAAGTCTGCTGGTACGGCACTTTTATCGTCACCGGGTCTTTGGCTTTTTTCGTATACTTTTCCGGTTCCAGCTGTGCCATGAAAGCGCGGTCATCTTTCAGGTTAGGATACATTTTAAGGACGGCGTACCATACTTCGTTAGAGCTGGTATTGTCAAATTCGTAAAGCCTGTATTTTTCTATTTTGCTGATGAGTATTGAGGCGTATCTCGGATTGGTGGCATAGCCAGCCTTTTTCAGTCCGTAGGCCCAGGCGCGGTAATCCTTCATATCCAGGTTGAAGAGATTCGCATAATACTTTCTTGTAGACAGGAAGATGGAATGGTCTTCATACGACTGCCTAGGGTCTTCATACACACGGAAACATTCATTGGGAGCATCATCGGTATGCTTCATGGTTTTTCCGGTCCAGTCTTCCTTGCATTTGATGCCGAAATGGTTTTTCCCTTCCAGCGCAAGCCGGCTCTGCCCGCCGCCTGTTTCCAGAAGCCCCTGCGCCAGGGTAATGGAAGCCGGAATTTTATACTTCTCCATTTCTTCCACGGCGTACTTAGCAAACTTCTGAATGTACTGGTCTTCGGTAGCCCAGGTCTGGGCTGAGAATTTTGATAAAACTAAAAGGCTTACAAGTAAGACAAGTCTTTTCATTTTTTCAATGTATTTATGTGATTAAATTTCTATTCTGTTTTTTTAAAAGCAGATTGGCCCCTTCAATTCCCTGTAAACCTCCGGTATGAAAGCACAAAATCCTGCTGTTTTCAGGAAAATATCCCTGTTCCGTCAATTCAAAAACTTTCTGCATCATCTTTCCTGTATACACCGGGTCCAGAGGAATTCCGTAGCGACTTTTGAAATCATTGATAAAACGGATGTTTTCATCTTTTATTTTACCATATCCTCCGAAAGCTGAATCTATCAGGGCAAAGTTATTTTTTGAGGTCAGTACCCTTATTTTTTCTTCAAGCGAACTATCAATCACCACTTTAAACCCTACCACCTGCTGATGGTCTCCACAGAATGAAGAGATCCCTGCAAGTGTCCCTCCGGTTCCAACTGCCGTGCAAAGATAGTCAAAATCTTTGGTTTCATGATTCAGCATCAGGCCAACGCCTCTTACGGCATCTGCATTGGTCCCTCCTTCCGGGATGATCAGCGCACCGGGTAATTCAGCCTGCAGAGAAACGGTAAGCTGATCCTTATTCCTGTACTGTTCACGGGTAACGAATTTCAGGCGCATGCCATTCTGTTCAGCAAAAGCAAGCGTCGGATTATCCTGCCACCGGTCATGCAGCTCTTCTCCGCGGATGATCCCCAATGCCGGAATACCGAATTGTTTCGCCACGGCCGCTACTGCCGCAATATGGTTGGAAAACGCACCGCCGAATGTAATAAGGTAGGGTTGTACCGGTTTCCTGTCCAGGTAATGGTTGATGTTATAAAACAATTTCCAGTATTTATTGCCGGAAATGCCGGGGTGGATCAGGTCTTCCCTTTTCATGAAAAGCTGTACCTTCTTTCCTGCCGGAATTTCAACCACCGGGATATGAATGTCTGGAATGTTCATCCCTGCAAATTTCCTGAATTTATTTGATATGGTAATATTTAAATTGGTTAAACCCATCAAACCTAATCATGAAAAAGCAATTACCGGCACTGATCAATCCAACCTTGACTTTATGATTGAAAAAGCGATTTCCTATAACAGAGGCCGGCACAATGACCGTTATTTTCCTCCCCAGAAGACCCCAGAATGATTTAACCGGAAGTGGCAAGGGCAGAAATAGCCGGTGAGCAGATCACCGATATTTTCGAAAGCTCCAGAATTTTCTTTTGTTAAGATAATCGAGGTTGTGCTCATTGGCATAGGCCTCTTTTTCAAACGAAATCTGCCTGTAGGCCAGATATGGATTTTTAAGCTTCCATAAATGATAATAATACTCAGCCAGGTAAAGAATGTAAAAGAAGATCATCAGGAGTTCAAGCTGCTGCCTTAAATGTATTTTTTCATGATTGACCAGTACTTTATTTTTCTTATCTTCGGGTCTGCTGACGAAGATGAAGGGGAAAAGTGCTATTCCGTTAATTTTTAGCTTCTTCAGCAGTTTTTGGCATACAATTATCATCATAACAAATATAAAAAAGTTTTATTTTAAGATTTAACTTATGGCCCATTTCGATATCAAAGAGCATGAAGACTTTTACTACAATGAGCAGGGATATAAGGTTTTTACGGAAAAGTTTCATCTGAAAAGGGGATATTGCTGTAAAAGCGGCTGTAGGCACTGTCCTTACGGATACGATAAAAAGACTGATACATTTATTAAAAACGATAAAAAAATTAAGTAAAATGAAGAAATATATTTTTATTCTGCTTGCAGCGACTCTGGGATTAACTTCCTGCAGCCCTTTTAACGTACGTTCAGATTATGCTGAAACTGCCAACTTCAACACGTATAAAACCTATAAGCTGCGTATTGATGACCTTAAGCTGAATGACATCGATAAAGACCGTGTCCTGAATGAACTTTCAAGACAGCTTCAGAGCAAAGGCCTTACTTCCGGCGAAAATCCTGACCTGATCATCAATGTAAAAGCCAACCATAAAAAAGTGACCGATATCAATACCACATCACCTTACGGTATGTGGGGATGGGGCGGACCTTTCGGATGGGGAATCGGGATGAACAGGACATGGTCCAGCAATTATAATGAAGGCGCACTGATTGTAGACCTTATCGATGCCAAAACCAATAAACTGGTATGGCAGGGCATCGGAAGCGGTATTTCCGTGGATTCTCCGAGAGCGAAACAAAGACAGATTCCTGAAATCATGGCGGAGATCATGGCGAAATATCCTCCTCAGCGAAAATAGAAATCATATAATCAAATATACCTTTCCGGCGGCTTCTTCGAAGCCGCCGGATTTTTTTATTCATTACCCAGCCCTACATCCGCCCAGAGATTATAGTCTACATCCTGACCGTTTTTGAGATAAAAAAGTGTTACGATAGATGGATTAGGGACCAACCTTGACAGGGTTCAGAACCCTGTCAAGGTTCAGCAAAGGACCTCTCTGTATATGAATACCGTTTTTACTGAAAACTTTACGGAATTATTATTCTTATCATAATAATTAATAGGAAAATTCCCATAAGAACTTTAAAAATTAACAATCATGTAATTTCTTATTCGTAAAATTACAGTATTCTTACCAAAACTTTTTTATTATGAAAAAATTACTATTTTGTATCGTTGCAGGAGGACTGGCGTATGCACAGGCTCCTTCAGGGTACTACAGTTCGGCCAATGGCCTTTCGGGAGCTTCGCTGAAAACGGCGTTAAGCAACATCATCACCAACGGGCATCAGGACAAAGGCTACAATGGTCTGTGGACCGGATATAAAACTACGGATATCGACAAAAATTACGAAAACGACGGGTCCATATTGGATATCTATTCGGAAAAACCGAACGGAGCGGACCCGTATAAATATACTCCCGGCACCAACCAGTGCGGCACCTATTCTGTAGAGGGCAATTGCTACAACCGGGAGCATCTTGTACCACAGAGTCTTTTTAACGAAGCTTCACCAATGGTCTCTGACATCCATTTTATCCGTGCTACGGACGGAAAAGTAAACGGCATGAGAAGCAACTACCCTTTCGGGAAAGTGGGAACCGCTACATTTACTTCGAAAAACGGGTCCAAACTGGGGAACAGCACTTCTTCAGGCTATTCAGGAACTGTATTTGAGCCTATCGATGAGTTCAAAGGGGATATTGCCCGAATGATCTTTTACTTCGTAACGCGGTACCAGAGCAAGCTTTCATCCTTCTCTTCCGGAAATATGCTGGGAAGTTCAGCGTATCCGGGATTACAGACCTGGGAACTGAATGTGCTTCTGGCCTGGCATAACCAGGACCCGGTGTCACAGGCTGAAATCAACAGGAATAACGCTTCCTATAATTTCCAGGGAAACAGGAATCCGTTTATAGACAATCCGGACTATGTGAATAAGATCTGGGGATCCGGATCATCAGGAGGCGGTTCTACCGGAGGGGGTACGCCTTCAACCAGTACCTGCGTTTCTGAAACGTTCGAAACTATTCCTTCATCTGATGCGTCTACCTATGCCACCAGAAACTGGAGCAACAGCGGTATGACGTGGACGGCCACCGATGCCAGGACAGATCAGACGATCTCCAGTAAAGCCATTACAATCAGAAACGGATCGGTGCAGTCCGGGACTTCTGCCAACGGGATAGGCTCACTTACCGTAACCACACAGCTTAAATTTTCAGGAAGCACAGGAACGCTTGACGTTCAGGTAAACGGAACGAAAGTGGGAACGGTGCCGTACAATACTAATGCGGTAACCACCACCCTCAGCAACATCAATATTTCCGGAAATGTTTCCGTAAGCCTGGTGAATACGGGCTCCGGTAACAGGGTCGCCGTTGATAACCTGAGCTGGACGTGCTATTCGGGAACTTCCAGACAAAGCATGATGGCTTCCAGCAAGGATCAGGCAACAGATTCCCAGACGCTCCGTATTTATCCGAACCCTGTTACAGGACAAGAAATCTCGGTAAAAGGCAATACTTCCAATATCAGCAAAGCTGAAATTTACGATTCCCGTGGAAAACTTGTGCAGACGATTGAAAAACCATTCCGGGAGCAAGGCAATACAATCAGGATTAAAAAGCTTGAACAGGGTGTGTTTATGCTCAAATTAGGCGGAACTGTCCTGAAATTTATTGTTCAGTAAAGCTTAATTGAATATAAAAAAGCCGTTTCAGAAATCTGAAACGGCTTTTTTTATCTGAGCATGCGGTTATGATTATCTCCCCTGAAGCTCTCTGATTCTCTCCTGCATCAGTTCCGGATTGGAAAGGGCATCCGCTCCGATTACGGCGAAAACGAAAATAAAATAAATAATGGCAAGAACGCTCAGTACAATTCCTATAATACTCAATATCCTTCCGGTATTCAGGTTATTATAATTGGAATACATTCCTGGATTCTGCACATACAGGGCGTTGTCTTTTTTGTAAAGCACAAGCCCGATGATTCCGGCTACAATTCCCGGAATTCCGTAGCAGCAGCAGGTAACGATTGATAAAATCCCTAAAACGAGCACTGCCGTTGCATTGGGTAATTTCTGTTGGTCCATAGTTTATGATTTTAATGTTAAATGTTCATGTACTGAAAAAAATGTTTATAAAAATAAGAAAATACCATGACTACTGAATTAATAATAGCCAGAAAGATGAGCACGTTCCCATAATTCCTTTTACGGTCTGCAAAATTAAGCACCACAGTCCCTATAAAAAGCAACAGTGTATATACGGCCGGAAACATATGGAACGCCTCTGAAAACTTTCCTTCAAAAACCAGTACGATGGCCCGCTGCGCGCCGCAGCCGAAACATTCGAAACCAAAAAACTTTTTGGTTGGGCACGGAAGCATGAAGTCTTCAATTTTCATATGGATATTTTAAGCCGGATAAAATTAAGAAGAAATTTTAGCTCTGGCATACTGATGCGGGAAGAAACAGCTTTCTTTTTTCTCAAAAGCGCCCTGAACTGCGGTATAAGGGTTCCTCAGAATTTCTCTCGCAATGAAAATAAGGTCTGCTTCCCCATTCTGAAGGATTTGCTCAGCCTGTTCAAGCTCCGTAATGAGCCCTACAGCAGCAGTCTGAACATCCGCCCCGTTCCTGACTTCTGAGGAAAACGGCACCTGATAACCCTGGTGGACAGGAATTTTAGCTCCGTGGATATTCCCGCCGCTGGATACGTCAATAAGGTCTACGGAATGCTTTTTAAGTTCTGCCGCCAATCGGGTGCTGTCTTCCACATCCCATCCGTTCTCGGCATATTCGGTACCGGAAATCCTGACAAATAAGGCTACGTGCTGATTGAGTTCCTCATTAACAGCGTCTACGATTTCTAATAAGAATCGGATGCGGTTCTCAAAGCTTCCTCCGTATTCATCAGTCCTGATATTGGATAACGGTGACAGGAACTGGTGAACCAAGTACCCGTGTGCCGCGTGGATTTCAATAACATCAAATCCTGCGAGCACTGCCCTTCTTGCCGCTTCTTTAAAATACTGCACCTGTTCCCGGATCTCTTCTTGGGTAAGCGCATGTGGAATCCTTTCGGAGGGATGATAAGGAATAGAACTTGGCGCTATGGTTTCCCAGCCTTCCTCAAGCGGGATCTGCACATTGTTCCAGGTAGATCCTTTCCTGCCGGAATGCGCCAGCTGGATCCCGATTTTACTTTCGGAATAGAAATGCACGAATTCAACAATCCTCTTCAGGCGTTCTGCCTGTTCGTCATTCCAGATGCCCATGCAGTGGTTGGTAATCCTTCCCTTCGGCTCCACTCCCGTGGCTTCCACAATCAGGAGGCCGGTTCCGCCCTGTGCCCTGCTTCCGTAATGGACAAAATGAAAATCGTTGGCGAGGCCGTCTTCACAGGAATACATGCACATCGGTGACATGACCCAGCGGTTTTTCAGCTCTACATTTCTGAATTTGATAGGTGTATACAACATGGTTTGATCTGAATTTAAATTTAAAATTTCCGGGCAAAAGGTAATATTATTGCCCACGTGATCGAAAAAAGCTAATTTTATGCCCCTTTTTTAATTCAGGGACCCCATGAAAAAAGAAACCCATATCCGTTATGACTATTTTAGGGACAGGAGCGAACTAAGCAGCCTGGAGCAGCAACTGCTGGACAGAGCCAAAGAGGCCCGTGCAAAAGCCTATGCTCCCTATTCCAATTTCCTGGTAGGCTGCGCCGTGCTTCTGGAGAATGGGGAAATCCACACCGGCAGCAATCAGGAAAATGCGGCGTTTCCTTCGGGCCTCTGTGCAGAAAGGACGGCCATATTCTGGATCTCCGCTAATTTTCCGGATGTACGGGTAAAAAAAATATTTGTGGTGGGCGGACCCAGGATCGTCCAGGAAGCCAATCCGCCAATTCCGCCGTGCGGAGGCTGCCGTCAGAGCCTTATGGAATATGAAACCAAGCAGCAGGAAAATATTGAGCTCTACTTCGCCAGCATGAATGATGAAGTGTATAAGGTAGATGCTATCAAAGACCTTCTCCCCTTTTACTTTGACGGCACATTTTTGTAATCCGTTTTTATAGATACCGATCTTTTGTATCGTGCACAGCATCCTAGCCCAGATAGCAGCGGTTACCCCGCAGCGGAACGGCCTGTGCGGCTGTGCGAGGAGTATGAGCGGATAGCTGGAACAAGCTCCTGATTCTATTTAAAGTATATCGAATTAACTATACTCTAGGTTTTCAGCCCATATACCCTGCCGGTACCTCAGTAATTTTCTTTGATGCTGCATCATTTTGAATTTCAGCTTAAAAGTTTATCTTTGCAAAAATTTTGGTTTCCAATGTATTGGAATTAATAGGGAATCGGATGAAAATCCCGAGCTGTCCCCGCAACTGTAAATCGCGATAAAATGTTCTGCACTACAGCCACTGTTACCACGGGAAGGCGCAGAATGCGAAAGCCAGGAGACCTGCCAGAATGATAACCAACAATCTATTGCTTTCGGAGGAAAAGCGAATGAGTATGAATATAAAAAAGTCTTTAGCACTGGCCTTTTCGGCTTACGGATGTTTTCTTTTCGGGCAGGAGAAAATCATTGATACTGTGTACATTTTCGACAGCCAGATGAATAAGGTCAAGCGTTTTCATCAGGTGAATACGATCAGTCCGGAAGACCTTAAGAAAAACAGCATCAACCTTTCTGAACTCTTGCGTTTCCAGTCTCCTGTTTACATCAAAGAAAACGGGCGCGGCGCCGTTTCTTCACCCTCTTTCCGGGGAACCACCGCCCAGCAGACGGCTTTTGTCTGGAACGGCATCAACATCAATTCCAATTTCCTCGGCCAGGGAGACATCAATAACATTTCCCTGCAAGGCTACGACCAGATTGATGTAAAAGCCGGCGGCGGAAGCGTGATCTACGGGAGCGGGGCCATAGGCGGAAGCATTCACCTGAACAATACCCTGGATTACCATAAAGGATTCCATGCCTCACTGTTTTCCGAAGCGGCATCCTACAGCACCTTCAATAATTTTGTACGGCTATCATTCAGCAATGACCGGTTGAGCGTTAAGGTATCTGGCAATCATTCGCAAAGTGAAAATGATTATGAGGTAAAAGAATCCCAGAACTATATCAACCGAAACGGGCAGTATAACAATTCCAGCTTTAACCTGGCCACTGCCTATAAGATATCCTCCCGGCACCAGCTTTCCTGGATCTCTGAATTTTTTAACGGAGACCAGCATTACCCTGTTTTTTTTGAAAGCAGCACCAGTACCAAATATGAAACCCAGAATGTAAGGAGCCTGATCTCCTGGGACTGGAACAGGCCTGAGCTGACGAATTCATTGAAAGCAGCGTATACGGAAGAAAACTTCCAGTATTTCGGCAATATAGACCAGCCGAAATCCAGCGGCGGGACAGGGAAAAACTACATCGTCAAAAATGACTTCAATTATTTCATTACCCCTAAATGGAATGTAAATATCATCGGGGAATTCCAGGTGAACAAAGGGGAAGGCTATGAATCGGGCATCAGCCAGGTCAGCAGGAATGTAGGTTCGGTTGCCGGACTGGTCCGGTATTTTGCTTCCCAAAACCTGCGTTTTGAAGGAGGTATTAAAAAAGATTTTATCGAGGACATCAGCTCACCGGTCCTTTTTTCGTTTTCGGGGAAATGGGATGCTGCACGCTGGTACCATATCGGATTGAACGTATCTAAAAATTTCAGGTTCCCGTCTTTCAACGACCTGTACTGGCAGAAGGGAGGAAACCCTGACCTGAAGCCTGAAACTTCGCATCAGTTTGAACTGAGGAATGAATGGATGATTGCTGGAATACAACTTTCCGTTACCCCTTATTATATGAGGATCAACGATATGATCAACTGGCTTCCGGGGCCTGCAGGCTATTATGAAGCGTTCAATACCCGGAATGTAGAATCCTACGGAATAGAATCCCGCATTGAGTATGAAAAGAAATCCGGAAAACACCTGCTGAAATCGGTACTCGGTTATTCTTACACCTCTTCCACCAACCTGGATACCGGAAACCAGATGGTATATGTGCCGTTCCATAAATTCTTCGGGACCGTTGACTATCAGTATGATTTCGTCAGGGTGTACGTACAGGGACTGTACAACGGGCTTACCTATACCGAGGCGAATGCCAAGCGGAGCGAGGCCATTGATCCTTATTTTGTACTGAATGCAGGGCTTTCAGGTACTATTTCCAGGTATTATACACTTGGCATTAAGGTGAATAACATTTTTGACCAGGTATATAAAACCGTGGCCTACTATCCGCTGCCCAAAAGGAATTACAGTGTTACCCTGAGTATTAACTTTTAATAATTTAACCCATTTATATCATGAACATCAGAAAAATTTTATCTTTTGCCTTTGCTTCGGCACTGCTTTTTAACGTTGCGTGTAGCGATGATGAAAACATGGAGTTCGAAACGCCTAAAGGTGCGTATGAAAAAGGAATCTTAATCAGCAATGAAGGGGGCTATTCCACTCCTACGGCTGAAATCTCTTTTGTAAGCAGCGACCTTGTGACCATGGAAAGCAAGGTATACGGAAAGAACAACAACAATGAGATTTTAGGGAATGTATTGCAGACCATCGGTTTCAGCGGCGATAATGCTTACCTGGTTTCCAATGTACCGAATAAAGTAGATGTTGTTAACCGTTATACTTTCAAAAAGCAGGCTACGGTAACAGCTAATCTGGAAGGGCCGAGATACATCGCTTTTTCCGGGAACCAGTATTATGTTACCAACAATAACTTCTCGAATGTAAAAAAACTTAATGTATACAACAAAGACGGAAACGCTTTTGTAAAAAGCATCAACTTCGACAGGGCAGCAGAAAAAGTGGTTGAAGCCAACGGAAACATCGTGGTGCAGACAGACGGTATCACTTACGACAGCAACTATAACGAACTGCCTACCGGATACACCATTACCATCGTTGCGCCTTCTACCAATGCAGTAGCTAAGACGGTAACGTTACCAAGCACCGGAATTATCAGGGACCTGGTTTCTTATAACGGAGATGCTTATGTACTTGTTTCCGGTACTTCAGATTCATACATCTACAAAATCAACGCTTCTTCAGGGGCTTATACCACCACTACCCTTACCGGGATTGCCAAAGCTCAGAGGTTAAGAATCGATTCCAACAAGTTCTACTTCATCAACAGCAGCAATAAAATCTATGCGATGGACATCACTTCCACGACCACTCCTTCCACACCACTGGTAACGACCACCGGTTACGTATACGGATTTGATGTTATAGACGGAAGAGTTTTCGTTTCTGACGCCAGTTTTACAGGAGACAGCAAAGCCTATGTATACAGCGCTTCCAACGGTAGTTTACTGAAAACCCTGACGACAGGAATCGGTACCAACGGTTTTTATAAGAACTAATACAAAGGCTCACGCCTGAACAATATTTTTTTTCATCATTTGTGTTTTTCCGGGCGGCTTCGAAGAAGCCGCCCGGATTTCTTTTACCCGAGAAAACACGGTACGGGTCTGGGGCGATGCATAGCCAATACGACTATAGACTCGCCCATCTGAAATGTGAAAGCAAAAAAAAACCTTCATTCGTGAAAGGCTGTATTCATAATAGTGCAGATTACCGATAAGGGCTTTAAGGATTTCCTTCTCTCTAATATTTGGCTGGGTATTTTTCAGGATAAGCCGTGGCGCAAGATCACCTGTCATATACAGGCACAGGATCAGGGGATACGATCATGATCTTGAAGGTACTTACACAGGTATTGCAGGACTCTTTATTAGCCACAAAATAAAAGAAATTTATAAAGACCCTCCTCCTGAAACGATCTCGAAAGATATGTACTGGTTAAATCCAATTTTAAAGAGTGAGCAGGAACGGAAAGCATATTTTTTATACGGTATCGGGTGAACATCAAACTACAGATTCGTCACCGTACCTATATCTGCGGCTGGAATCGGAACCCTTCAGTAAAATATCTTACCATGCAGAGGTTATGCAGTATGTTCTTCATCAACAGATCGGCCGGTTAGTATTATTCCTTTTCATGGTTTCTAATCTGTTGCTTTTCATCGGAGCTTTTATCAGGTATCAGAACAGCAAAACCTATATCATTATTTTCTTTATCGTTTTTCTTTACTATTTACTACTTGTTTTTTATTAATCATGAGTAGTTTACGATGGTAACTGCAGGCCGGTTGCCCGTATTTTAGATAAAACCATTGCTGGCTTTCTGGTCTTTTTAAGGTATAATAGCGCTGTATTCTTCTTAATTATTTAATGAAGAGATCGTAGGCACCAAAAAATAGAATATGGCATGCACTCCCGTATAAATTATAAAATTGAATTTATAATAAAATCATGACAATCAGTTTATTGTTCAGAGCAAAGTTACTTCCCAGTGGCTTTGCACGTTGTACGTTCAATGTAATATCCTGATAAATATATACTCTTTAAAACAGGAATAATTAAAACAGAGATCTTCGGGACAGATCAATCCTGCCCGGCACCGTGGTTTTACTTATGAGTCACAAAAAAGCCTTTCATTTGTGAAAGGCTATATAGTTTCAATAGGCTGTACCTTTAGGATGACACGACAGAGAGCCCCAGTTTTCCGGCTTCTGCAATCACAAAGTTTCGGGCATCTTCCTTTTCGTTGGAAATCTCGCCTTCCAGGATGGCTTCCTTAACTTTCTCCTTTAAGATCCCGATTTCACGCCCCGGCTTAAGATTGAACATTTCCATGATTTCCTCTCCCGAAATAGGCGGCTGGAAGTTCCTTACCTGGTCTTTTTCCTCCACTTCCTTGATCTTCACTGCAACATACTCGAAATTCTTTTTGAAGCGGTCCTGCTTCCGGGAGTTTTTGGTTGTAATATCGGCTTTGCACAGGGTAAACAAATCTTCCAGGTCTTCGCCGGCATCAAACAGCAGCCTCCTGAGTGCTGAATCGGAAGCATCATCGGTAACCAAAGCAATAGGCCTTGAGGAAAGCTTCACCATTTTCTGGACATATTTCATGTCGTTTCCTAATGGCAGTTTCAGGCGCTGAAACAGGGATTTCACCATCTTTGAGCCTAAAAACTCGTGGCCGTGGAATGTCCACCCCGTCCCTTCAACGAATTTCTTGGTAGGCGCTTTACCGATGTCGTGCAGCAGGGCAGCCCAGCGCAGCCAGAGGTTATCCGTATGGATGGAGATATTGTCTACTACTTCCAGGGTATGGTAAAAATTGTCTTTATGGGTCTGCCCTTCCACTTCTTCGATGCCTTTCAGGGCGATCAGTTCGGGAACAACCCGCTTCAGCAACCCGGTTTCCTCCATTAATCCCAGTCCTACAGACGGTTTTGCGGAAAGCATGATTTTATTGAATTCCACCATAATCCTTTCCATGGAAACGATCCTGATCCTTTCCGCTTCCTGCTGTATGGCATTCAGTGAATCCGTTTCAATCCGGAACTGAAGCGTGGAGGCAAACCGTATCGCCCGCATCATCCTGAGCGGATCATCGGAATACGTCTGCGAAGGCTCCAGCGGTGTCCTCAGGATTTGATCTTCAAGGTCCCCAATCCCGTTGAACGGATCGATCAACTCACCGAAATTGTCTTTATTCAGGGAAATCGCCATGGCATTGATCGTAAAATCCCGCCTTTTCTGGTCGTCTTCCAGGGTTCCGCCTTCCACTTCCGGTTTCCGGCTGTCTTCGTGGTAGCTTTCTTTTCTTGCCCCTACGAATTCCAGCTCCAGTTCTTTATACCGGACCATAGCGGTTCCGTACGTTTTAAATACGGAAACTTTCATTTTGGGATCAATTTCCGCAGCTACTTTTTCCGCCAGCTCAATCCCGCTTTGTTCGGTAACAAAATCAATATCCGTCGAGGCTTTCCTTTTCATGAGCAGGTCGCGGACATAGCCGCCGACGATATATACCGACTGGCTGTTGCGATGGGCAACTTCGGAAATGATTTTAAACAGTTTAAGGTTTTTATTCTGATTGAGGTTGATGAACATGTGTAGGGATTAATTTAAAACCATTAAGGAACCAGGATCCTACGGTGTGCAGTGGTTTCCTGATGCCTTAATGGCTGAATACGGTGCAAAGATAAGAAATCTGTTTTTTTACTCGCGAAGAACTTTGATCCTGTTATCGTTCCAGATTTTAATGACGGAAGAACCCGAATATGCAGACACTTTTTCACGGTCTTCTTCCACAGCATAGTCTACCAGGCTGATGATTTCCGGGGAAATATCCGAAAACTTCATGGGGCTTCTATCCCCGCTGAAATTGGCAGAAGTGGAGACGAGCGGGCGGTTCAGTTTGGTGATCAGCTTTTTGCAGAAATCATTTTTCACCAGGCGGATGCCGATGCTTCCGTCTTCAGCGAGCAATTCTTCCGGAAGCCCTCTCGGGTTTTCGTAGACGATGGTGACGGGCTTTTCGCTCAGGTCAATGATTTCCCAGGCCATTTCAGGAACGTCCACCAGGTCCTGCAGTCTCTTTTCAGATTCTACCAGGATGATCATGGATTTATTCTTTTCCCTTTTTTTAATATCAAAGATTTTATTGACGGCTTCTATGTTTGTGGCATCACAGCCGATTCCCCAGATGGTATCAGTCGGGTAAAGAATGGTTCCGCCGGATTTTAATATGCTGATGATGTTTTCCATAATTGAGTAATACCGGACTTCAGCCGGTTTTCAAAGATAAAAAATCTATGGATTTACGCCAAATGAATTATTTTAAAAACAGGCAAAGAGGAGAAGGCTTCTTCAGCTGCCATTGTTTTTATTATCAATAGGAGCGGGCTTTAGCCCGTTTTAACAAAAAGATTATTCCACCGGCTTTAGCCAAAACTTATTCAAAACCGTATTTCTCTTTAAACATCAGATATTCTTGCGCAAAAGTATGTTTTGTATGATGGACTTCCTGATTTCTGATGTAATTCCGTACCAGCTCAACCATAGATTCGGAAACGGAAACGGCAAAATATTCATCCTGCCAGGCAAATTTCTCCCGGGTCAGTTCATTTTTATTGATCCAGAAAGAAGACTCTCCTTTGATCAACTGAACAACTTTTTCTATATTCTGATTTGAGCCCAATGAAATTAAGCAATGGCAATGATCAGAAAATCCATTAACCATATCCACATAAATTCCTTTTTCCGAAGCATTTTGTTTAATGTGGTTCCAGACTTTGACCCTTACTGCTGAAGTATTGAAAAACGGAACTCTGTTTTTCGTTGAAAAAACAAGATGGATGTAAATTTTAATAAAAGGCATTTGTGTTATTTTGCCAAAAATATAAATTCTTTTTAAATTTTGGCTAAAGCCTGATGAATGGCTTTACTGGGAAAAAGGGCTAAAGCCCGTTCCTATTGATATTTTTTGAAGTCCAATTTTTTAATTTCAAATAAACTGAAGAAAATGCAGCCAATAAAATTGCTGCCAGCCAAAGAAAATACCCTGAACTTAACTCAATAATCGGAGCGATTCTTCCGCTTTTGGTCATAGTCAAATTTTCAAAAGTAAGAAACAACAAAGCCAAAACAGAAGAAACAATAAGTGACAGAACAGCAGTATTAACTTTTTTCTTGTGCAATAAAAACAAACCTGTAAAATAAAAAGGAGTAGCCAGCCAAATACAACCTTCTGAAAGTCCTCCGCCTCCAAAATGCATCCAGCCGAATACTAAGGCATAAAATGACGGATAGTCAACCGTTCTGAAATATTGATATGTCATACAATCTTGTGTCAGTGATAGTAGAAATATGGCTAAACTGATTAGGATTGCAATATGAATTGTACAGAATTTCACAGATTCGGCAAATACCTTTCCTCAATAATATTCAAATGATGCAGGTTGTGACCGATGATCAGTCTGCCGGTGGTTTCAGCAGAAATCTGGTTTCCATTGGCGGTTCCAATGTTACCTAAAGCGGAAGGATTCATGGTTTCCAGTAAAATTTGTGAGGACTTCCTGATTAACTGATATTCTTCAAGCAGGGAATCCAAATGCCTTTCATTAGCGAATGACTGACTGGCGTAAAGCTCTTCATCAAAGCCCGGCAATTCATTTTTGTCACCTCTACCAATGGCCAAAATGCGGTACTGGAAAATTCTTTCGGTGTCGGAAAGATGTAAAAGCAGTTCTTTCAACGTCCATTTTCCTTCGGCATAGGCAAAATGGGATTGCTCTTCCGAAAGTTTTGAGTAGAAGGCAACAGTTTTTTCGCCGGATGTTTGTAATTCTTTCACCCAGTCATCAGATGGAACCAAGTCTAAATAGCGTTGGATATATTTTTGAAACTCTGTCATGTTGATATAATAGGTAATGAGTAATGAGCATGAGCAATTTTAAAATTCAGAATTGATCATTTCATCTTTATAATTTATCCATTCGTAAAAATTGACTTCATCATAAATTTCAAAACCGCAGCTAAGGTATAGTTTGTTTCCGATGTCGTTGGATTTTCCGGTTTCCAGAAGAATTCCACAGGCATCCGTTGATTGTGCCATTTCTTTTGCCTGTTCAATCAGTTCTTTAGAAAACCCTTTTCCACGGTAGTTTTCGTTGACGTACAGGTCATTCAGCAGCCAGTAGCGTTGCATCCTTGTGGAAGAAAACAACGGGTACAGCTGAACAAAGCCTGTTAACCTGCCTTCATATTCAGCCACGAAAATCTCAGAGTCCTTGTTCGTGATTCTTTCTTTCAGAAACTGCTCTGCAGCAGGAACATCAGAATCTTTATGGTAAAACAGCCTGTATTGGTCAAACAACTCTGAAAGCTGCGCGAGGTCATCATGAATTGCTTTCCTGGTATTTCTGCCCATAAAGATTCCGGTGTTTATTAGTATTGTAAATTAAGCGAAAGCTCTTTCAAGGTCGGCAATTAGGTCTTCGGCATCTTCAATTCCTACGCTCAGGCGCACCAGGTCATCTGTAATGCCCAGCTCCGCACGTTTTTCAGCCGGAATGGAAGCGTGTGTCATCAATGCCGGGTGATTGGCCAGAGATTCTACTCCGCCCAATGATTCTGCAAGGGTAAATACCTTCAGCTTCTCAAGGAAGTTAATAGCATCCTCTTTTTTACCGGATTTAAAGGTAAAGGAAACCATTCCTCCGAAATCCTTCATCTGGGATTTTGCCAGTTCATATTGCGGATGGGATTTCAGTCCCGGATAAATCACTTTATCCACAGCAGGATGGGATTCCAGGTATTCTGCTACCGCCATTCCGTTTTCAGAATGCCTCTGAACCCTTAACGCAAGGGTTTTAATCCCTCTCAGTACCAGGTACGAATCATGCGGTCCGAGAATTCCGCCGCTGGCAAACTGGATGAAGTGTAATTTTTCTCCCAGTTCGGCATCTTTCGCGATCAGCGCTCCGGCAATGACATCGGAATGCCCTCCCAGGTATTTGGTGGCAGAGTGCATCACAATATCCGCTCCCATATCGATAGGCCTCTGAAGGTAAGGCGTGGCAAACGTATTGTCGACAGCAACCAGGATGTCTTTTCCTTTCGCCATGTCCACTACTGCTCTAATATCCACTAATTTCATCAGCGGATTGGTAGGGGTTTCTACCCAGATCAGACGCGTATTTCCGGTAATCTTATCTGCAATTTTTGAAACATCATCGAAATTCACGAAGGTGAACTTTAGTTGATACTTTTCAAAAAGGCGGGTAAACATCCTGTACGTACCGCCGTAAAGGTCATCTACAGCAATCACCTCATCGCCGGGATTAAGCAGTTTAAGCACACAGTCGATTGCGGCAAGTCCGGAACCGAAGGCAAGTCCTCTGGCGCCGTTTTCAATACTGGCCAGGGAATCTTCCAGAGCCTGTCTGGTAGGATTGGCCGCTCGTGAATATTCATACCCGGAATGTACTCCGGGGCTTTTCTGAGCAAATGTTGAAGTCAGGAAGACGGGAACATTCACGGAACCGGTAGCCGATTCGTGGTGCTGTCCCCCATGTATTACTTTGGTGTTGAAATTCATAACGTTATAATTTACCAATGTATCCATGTAACAGTCGGGCAATCATCGTTACATTATTACATTTTCAGATTGTTATATTACTATTTACATTTTTATTGCCGATTTTACCGCAAATTCCTCTGCGATCTCTTCCATCCACTGGGCTACATCCTCTTCTCCGGTAGCACGCTGGTACGTGTTCCCCAGAGAAACCAGGATCTGATGGATGAACATCTTCATCTGGTCTACAGGCATTTCCTTGGTCCATAAGTCGATCCTCAGTGCTTCCATGGTTTTGTCATCCCATACTGAGATCATGGTCGCTTTGGTCTCTTCTTTCTCTATTCCGCCATCCTGCGCATTCCAGGTGATGTTTTCCGGGATGTGGTTTTCATCCAGCTCAACATCTATCGTTATCTGAGTTTTTCTCATATCCAATTTTAAATTTAAGCAAAGTTAAATACTTCTTGAGCTTATCCAAAATTTCCATGCGATTATCTTTACTACGAAAACCTGTTCAGACTGCAATTTATCCCCCTGTGAAAATCTGGCAGTGAATACCCGGAAAGGAATCAACAGGGATCCCGCATAAAAAAACCTCCATACAGGAGGTCATTATTGTAATCGATTTTAATTTTTAGGTTTGTATCCGGAAGCATTAAATATCGTAGTAGCGTCCAGCTTCAGGAAATCAGTCAGAGGGGTATCCGGTTTTTGTTTCAGATAGGCTTTACAGATCTGCCATCCGGTGAAAATTCCGATCTGGGGAGAAGATTCATTATCGATTTCTGTATAAAACTTTGAAAAAGGTCCGGGCGAGATGAAACGTCCTGCCAGCCTGGGATCTTCACTGAAAATCAGGTTGCTTTCCACGAAATAATTCCAGATGTTGGCTTCGTTGCTTTTTGCCCATTCATACTGTTTCTGGGTGTAGTTTATTTTCAGGTAATCCGGATAACCGGGAAGGAAAGCATCCTGCAGGACCATCAGTTTCCCGTTGTAAACAAGCTGATCGATAAATTTCTGGTGGTCCGCTGACGGCGGAACGGTATTTTCCGCAAAAATCAGGGATACTTTCGGAACGATATTCTGCGGATTCATAGATTTCTGAAAGTACAGCTCAAGTCCTTTGTAATGGGCATTACCATCCCCCATAAACCCTGTGATATCAATGAAAACCTGGTTTCCCTGTGCATCATAGATGATGGGGTCCTGCACCATCTGGAGCGCAGATGAAAACAGATATACTTTTGGAGCTTTGAATTTCGGGAAATAGTACCGGATATGAGAAAACATTTCTCCCAGGTCTTTTTCCAGCTTATGCATATCTATCTTAGCTGCCGCTTCCTTATAGATTTTAATTTCATTGGCATCCGACCTTCTTTTAACGTAATCTTCATCAGTGACCGTTCCCTGGAACCAAGGAAATTCAGCTTTGAACTTCTCCAGGGAGACGTTAGGATCATAAAATTCCTTTGAAATATCGGTCACTTCTACTTTTTCAACCGGATTCTTAATTTCTACGTCCCATTGGTTACCGGATTCTTTTTTGCAGGAAACCAATCCGGCAGCCATAAGCAATGCAAGTGCGGCAATTCTTAAAATTTTCATGAGTCTGATAGGCATTTAAGGCGCAAAAATACGTATTACGCATCATATAATGCTAAAAAATAAATATTTCTCACCGGGATGATGCTGCCGGTTGCAAAAGTATCTATACAACAAATTCTTTTCATCTCATTCTTCTTATTTTACCCCACTACAATGGCTCTTCAGTAAGAAATTTAGCTATTAGATACAAGGATAATTGAAGACTTAGCAGTATATTTGAATGGCTTAAACGTACCTGCCGTGCAGCCTGTGATCATGGATAGAAAAATATAAGATGAATAATTTGAAGAATCCGGAACTCAATGTGGACAACAACTGTTAGTAAATATCTTAAAAACCTGATTCCGGTCGTCTTTTTTTATATTCTTCAGATCCGATGCCATGGGAATTTTGGCACTTCTTTTCCATGTAATAGACCGGAAGAGAATATCAGCTTACCTTAAGAAAACAACTAAAAAATTCAAATAATAAAAATATACATATCATGCAGACACAGAAAATCATAGACCATATTGTCAACTGGCTGAAGGAGTATGCCGTAAAGGCCAATGTGAAAGGATACGTTATCGGCGTTTCTGGAGGCGTGGATTCCGGAGTGGTTTCCACACTCTGCGCCATGACAGGACTAGATGTCCTCCTTATTGAAATGCCCATCCGCCAGAAAGCGGACCAGGTAAACCGTGCCCAGGAACACATCGAGGATCTTAAAAGAAGGTTTCCGAATGTAAAAGGCCATACGGTAAACCTGACTCCTGTTTTTGAAAGCTTTGAAGGAATTGTCAGCGATCATGCAGAGGGAAATGCCAACAACAATTTAGCGCTCGCCAACACCAGGTCCAGGTTCAGGATGCTGACGCTGTATTATTTCGGCCAGCTGCACGGGCTGCTGGTATGCGGTACCGGAAACAAGGTGGAGGATTTCGGAATCGGATTTTATACCAAATACGGTGATGGCGGTGTAGATGTCTCCCCTATCGCAGACCTGTACAAAACAGAAGTGTATAAACTGGCCGGAGCCCTGGACCTGATCGAAAGCATTAAGAATGCAATCCCGACCGATGGATTATGGGATGCGGAAAGAACGGATGAAGACCAGATTGGAGCCACCTATCCTGAACTGGAAAAGATACAGAAGGAATACGGTACCAAAGCTATTGAAGAATATGAAGGGCGCGACAAAGAGGTATTTATGATCTTTGACAGGATGCACAAAGCGGCACGCCACAAAATGGTGCCTATCCCGGTTTGTGATATTCCGGAGGAATGGAGGGAATAACAGATATCCGATATCTGTATAAAAGCTTGACAAAAATATAGGAAACTGCTATATTGCCTTACTTTTAATTTAAAAACACATGAACGGTAAAACAAGGTCATTTTTCTTTGTACTGGCGGGTTTCGCAGCAGGAATGCTGCTGATGTACAGTATTACTTTTTTTAAAAACGAAGGCTTCCGCCATTCCCATACGCCTTCGGTTGAATACGGAAGCGCGTCCGGAAGTTCCGAAAGCTATGGAAATTTTCAGCAATCCATTGAGGAACTTACCCGGGAGCAGACCGTCACCCAATATATACAACAAAACCACCGGTTGCCGGACTATTATATTACCAAGAAAGAAGCCAGGGCAAAGGGCTGGAATCCTTCTCAGGGAAATCTCTGCGAGGTGTTACCGGGAAAGGCCATTGGCGGCGACCGTTTCGGGAATCGTGAAGGAAGCCTTCCGCAGGGACCGGATTATTATGAAGCAGATGTCAATTACAGATGCGGCGGCAGAAATGCTGACCGGATTGTTTTTACCCGTGACGGAGACGTTTATCTGACCAAAGACCATTACAGAAGCTTTAAAAAGCAATAATGGCTCTTACAGGCATCAGGCTGTTTTTCGGAAAGGTGGTTATTCGCAGCTTAGCGTATTTATGGGCATATTCGTTTTTGATTCTGTTTCAATCGTGTTTGGGAGAACAGGAAAAAGCCGGTAAAGAAAAGCCTTTAATTATTGCGGTTCAGCCATTTAAAGATATACATCCTGCAAGGGTTGCTTTTGTAACTTCAGAGCTTAAGAAAATATATCCGAAGGTAGTGGTCATGCAGCCGATAGATTTGCCAAATAACAGCTATTATCCCGAAAGGAACCGTTACCGTGCAGATTCCCTTATCCGTTTCCTTCAAAGCAGGGCAGCTGAAAGGACCGTCGTGATCGGCCTTACGTCTAAAGACATCAATGCCTCCAAAGGGAACATCAGGGATTTCGGCATTATGGGCCTGGGCTACAGACCCGGAAATGCGTGCATAGCCTCTGCATTCCGGCTGAGTAAAAATAAAACCGATGAACAGCTTTTTAAGATAGCCGTTCATGAACTCGGACATACCCAAGGACTGAAGCATTGCCCTGTAAAAACGTGTTTCATGAGAAGTGCCGAAGGTAAGAACCCGACTGATGAAGAGACGGGCTTCTGCCGGAAGTGCCAACATTTTTTAATGAACAAAAACTGGAAAATTATCTGATATGAAAAATATATATATTGATTTCAGCGATATAGGGGATGATGAAGACTTCTATGCGCAACTGAAAGAGAAATGCACGCTTCCGGACCATTTCGGGAATAACCTGGACGCATTGTACGATATCATTACGGGCGGACTGGAAATGCCGCTAAACCTTGAATTTGTTAATATGACGGTAGATCAGCTGGAAACCTTTGAAGACCTCCTTGCAACCCTGGAAGAAGCAGAGGAAGAAGTGGAAGGATTTACATTCAGCTATTATCTCGAACAATATGAGGATGATGACGAAGAATAACTGACTTCTTCATCGCTTAAAACAAGCGGTCTTCCTACCGGGAAGACCGCTTGTCATTTTATAGAATGGTAGGCATCAAAACCCGCATCAAATGGGAAAATTTTAAAGATAAGTGGCATTTCTGTGGTACATTATTATTTTGTTAACATAATATTTATTTAATACCTTTATAAAAAATAATATAACACGTATGGTTATCTGTGAAAACTTGCTGTTTTCTCATGGGGCGAAAATCCAGAATTATAAATCAGGTGAATTTATCTTTCACGAGGGAAGCTCTACAAAATTTTATTTCCAGATTAAAAACGGAACGGTAAAACTTACCAATTTTCACGAAGATGGCAAAGAATTTATCCACGGGCTTCCTTTCGAAGGCCACTGCTTTGCCGAAACGTATCTTTTCACAGAGAAGGAGTATGCGGTTAACGCCATTGCCGTAACGGAATGTGATATCATTAAAATAGAGAAAGGCAGGTTTCACGATCTTGTCTCCCAAAAGCCTAATCTGATCCTGAGCATTTATAATTATACCGCAGACCGCATGCACTACAAATACGTAATGTCTGCTCCCCTATCGATGATGAATCCTTTTGCCAGGCTGAAAAAGTTCTTCGATCATATCAAGGTTTATTTCGGGTACAAAGAACCGTATTCGTTCTTTATTCCATATACACGCCAGCAGCTGGCCTCCATTACGGGATTACGTACCGAAACGGTGATCCGGACCATCAAGAAAATGGAGCGTGAAAAGCTCGTCAGGCTCGACAACAGTAAAATTTATTACTAACATAAAAAAAATCCTTAGCCGCATAAGCTAAGGATTTTTCATTCTGTATCTGTTATCTATCTTCCGATTACTTCCGTAATGGGATTGCCAATGCTTCCGCTTGGAAACTGGATTCTCAGCAATGCAGAAACCGTAGGCGCAATATCCGTCATGTTATAGGCCTTATTGCTTTCTCCATGTTCAATTCCCCACCCCATAAAGATCAGGGGAATATGAGAGTCATAAGAGTTCCATACACTGTGTGATGTTCCGGTTTTGGCGTAAGAAGGCAGCATGGAATCGTGTGCAACGAGCTGGATATCCCCGCTTCGCTGCCTGTTGATCCCGTTGATGATCCTTTGTTTGATCGGTTCAGGAATGGTAGCCTGTTGCACTTTCAGCACAGATACGGCATACAGGTCTGTAGGATCTTTCTCGATCTCGGTTACGGCAAAATCCACGACATCTTCCAGCTTCAGTTGATGCTCAGCCAGCAGCTTGCGGTCAAAGTAAACCTGGTAATTATCGATGGCATTGATGAGGTTGTCTACCCCGAATTTTTCTTTCAGCTTCAGATTGATATCTTTCTGTGTTGTTTCCCCGAAGAAACCGGTATTGATTTTATGTTCCAGCAGGAAACCTTCCGAGTGGGCCCCGCCATGGTCTGCAGAAAGGAAAATGGTATATTTCCCCTTGCCTACTTTTGTGTCCAGATAATTAAAGAACTGGGCGAGATCACGGTCCAGCCTTAAGTATACATCTTCCACTTCAATGGAATTAGGGCCGTATTTATGACCCGCATAATCCGTAGAAGCGAGGTTGATGGCCAGGAAATCGGTGATCTGGTCAGCACCCAGCTGCTCCCCTGCAATAGAGGCCTCTGCCAGTTTCAGGGTAAGGGTATTCCCGAAAGGCGTATACCGGATGTTGTCTTTTTTAGCCTGATAATCCTTTGCCAGGTTGCTGTACGGGAACGTTGGCGTTTTAGCACTTCCCAGAAGTCCTTCCCATGAAGAATTATCCGGACTGCTCTCCGTATATTCACCAATCGGCAACAGGGTATTCCAGCCGTTGGCAACCAGCTGGTCCGGAAGGTTCTGGGCATTGAATGATTTTACCCACTGAGGCAGGTCGTTCATATACCAGCTGCTGGTGACGAAATTCCCGGTGGAATCATCGAACCAGAACGCGCCGTTCGGCGTGTGGCCTGCCGGCAGGATCGATGCCCTGTCCTTTAAAGAAACCCCGATTACTTTCCCCTGGAAATTGGTCGCCAGCTTCAGTTCATCGGTCACCGTAGTAGACCATAGGTTTTTCGGGGAGTGGCTTCCTATTTTTGCGTTGGTGGTTCCTACCGGCTTTACGCTTTCATCGGTGGTACAGTACACATTTTTTCCGGTTTCCTTATCTGTCCAGTCGTTCCCGGCAATCCCGTGAATCGCCGGTACGGAACCTGTATAAATACTGGTATGCCCTATCGCCGTTACGGTAGGTACATAATTGATATGGACATTGTTTAAAGAATATCCTGTATTAAGCAATCTTTTGAACCCGTCATTTCCGAATTTATCATAGAAACGATACAGGTAATCCCATCGCATCTGGTCCACCACCAGGCCGACCATAAGTTTCGGCCTTTCCAGCGGGGTATTTTTATTCTTCTGAGCATTGATTGTGATTACGGACAGTACAGCGGCTGCCGCAAGCGAAATTTTCCTTAGCATCCCGTATATTTTTATTGTTCCGCAAATTTACGGGTTTTACAAGTTTATAAATGTGAAATTTTATTTAAATTTAACGCCAGTATTGTACCGCTTTATTTAAACACAGGACAGGAAATTTCCTGTCAATCCATCATTATGCACGCACATAAAATTGATCCGGAAGGATTTCTAGACATCAGGTCATTGGGGAAACTCAATTATGACCCTTTACCCGATTGGGGACTGAATGGCTACACCACAGACAAAATCCTTGCTGTTTGCAGCATAGAGACCCCTAATGAATTTGAATTGATCTTAAAGGAAAAGAATCAGCCTTATGAAAAAGATTGGGAACAGTATGACATAGAAGTGCTGAATACCATGATCAGCGAAGGCCATTCCTTCGGGGCATTTTACCAGAGTGAACTCATTGGCTGGGTGATCTGCAGCTTCAGGGCCGGCAGGAAAAGCCTTGTCATAGAAAACATGCTGGTGAGTGAACCTTTCCGTGGACAGGACATCGGAAAGATGCTCATCAAAGCCGCTAACCGGGAAGCACGCTTGCTGGGTTGCCGGATGGTGGAACTGGAAACGCAGAATACCAATTATCCTGCAGTGAAATTCTATCAGAAATGTGGCTTTTCCATTACGGGATGGAACTCCAAACGCTATGCAAGCTCTACGGAAACAGCCGTATTCATGAGCTATGATTTAATTGATTAATACCTTACAGCCTATTTGAATATAAAAATACTCTTTTACTTATCCGTATAACAAAGCTTCAGAATAAACCTATTCTGTAAAGGAGCCTTTTTCCTCCGCAATACGGTTTCCCCATTGTGTAATGGCATCGAGGACGGGGATGAAGGTCTCCCCGAATGCGGTGAGCGCATACACCACTTTTATCGGCGGTTTTTCTCCGAAAACCGTTCTGGAAACCAGCCCGTCATTCTCCAGCTGCTTCAGCTGGAGGCTCAGCGTCATTTCCGTAACGGAAAAAAGCTCTTTCCGCAGCTCACTGTATCTTTTTCCACCTTCTTTCAGATGATAAAGGATCACGGTTTTCCACTTCCCTCCTACCAGGTCCATCGCAAGGCTGACCGTACACGGATATATTTTGTCTCCCATTTTCACCTGGCTGCTGGTACATTCTTTTTTCATGTTTTTTCCACCTATCCAAAGAGATAGGTATTGCAAATGTAACCTACTCAAAATAATTTTGCAACTATCAATTAGATAGTACCCAACTAAAATACACATTATGGCACTCGTTATTCTCGGGCATCCCGATATCGAAAAGTCCCTGGCAAACAGGACGATTATTGAAGAACTTAAAGACAGCGATCCGGCAGTTGAAATCAGGAACCTGAGTATGCTCTATCCGGATTATCATATTGATGCCAGGGCAGAACAGGAAGCCCTGCTGCGGCATGAGGCGGTTATTTTCCAGTATCCGCTGTACTGGTATTCAATGCCGGCCATTTTAAAGCACTGGTTCGATATTGTTTTTGAATATCAGTTTGCGTATGGTTCCCGGGGCGACAAGCTCAAAGACAAATATTTCATCCCGAGTTTTACCGTGGGCGCTCCTGAACGTGAATACAATCCCCTGGGAGAGCATCATTTCAGGATTCAAGAATTCTGTAAAAACCTGGAGCAGACAGCCTACTATGCCGGAATGAAATACACAGATCCGGTCTATTTCCACGGAACCTCTGTGAATGCAGGATATACCGAAGAAGATATCAAATCAAAAGCAAAGCTCCATGCCCGGAGACTGACAGAAAAGCTGGCGGAACTTCAAAATTAAATCATATTTTGACGAATCAATTGATTTTTTGTTTATATTCGTAATCAGCAAATTAAAATATTAATCATTATGAAAAATCTAAAAAAATTAGACAAAAAAGAATTGTCTGCCATCAAAGGGGCTGGTCCGTACTGTATGGAGCCTAAAAGAATTTGTGAAGAATGGGAAACGGGCTGCGGCTGCGTTTACCTTTAAATTTCAAAATGAATAACAGGGCGGTTTTACCGCTCTTTTTTTATGGCTATTCTAGGATAAGAATATGAGGGATAAAGATATGGATGCGACTTATAGTTAATTGTGAAAAGCAGTCCATCCGGGTGCATCATAGGATCCGGATGATTATTGCAGACAGTGCTGTAACAGCATTATAGATTTTTCCCGTTAATCAAAAAGCATTGAGACAAATCCCCAATGCTTTTATTAATGATTATATGGTACACTTACAGGCTGCGAGTACATTACAAGCCCTGTAAGTTCTTCCCTGATATCTTTTTATGCATCAGTATATTCAAATGTTGCATTCATTTTTTCAAACGGAATCGTTTCTGCCAGTATTGCATGTAATTCCGTATCGGTTAACAGCCCTCTTTGCTTTTCTTTCCGCCCTCCCGGCATGTCAACTTCATAGTCCATGATCTCCCTTGAAAATACATCCTGCAAAATACCGGCCTGGATCTCGGTCAGGTATTTCGTATGCGTTTTCAGGACATGGCTCAGATTGCTCCTGAATTCTTCATCACTGACCTCATTATAAATATCCTGTTCAGACATATCGGTCAGCAGGGTCCTGAAAATATAGTCCTGAAGGTTCCTGGCAAGATAATGGGCTTCGATGCTGTCATGCCATACCAATACGACAGGAATATCATCGCCGTCCTGTTCGTTCAGAAAAAAACAGTAATGGTCGCCTGCGCCGCTCTGGCCGAAGGGTATAAACCTGAATTCCGGCTTGATCTGCCTGTAGTCTTCAGGATCGGCAAGTTCTGTGATGGCTTCATTCACCGCATCTGTACTGAGCAATTCAAAATCATAGGTATGCAATAAGAGGGTTGGGTTTTCTTTGAGCTTCGGATAAACGGTGCTGTACCATTCAGGTCCGTATTCTCCCACATCAAGCATTCCGTCCTGTTCCAATCGCTTGTACAGCTCAGAATAGGTAAATCCGTGCTGCTTTTCAATTTCATCTAATGTCATCTGTTCCTTATTTAATATTTTTGGTGTTGTGTATCTTCTGCATAATCATCAGAGGGATCAGAAACCAGTCCTACTCTTATCGCATTCCTGACCTTTAATTCTCCTTTCAGACTCCTCCTGCTACTGAATATGTATTTGAAGTTAATTCATCAACATACGGGACCGGCATAGGACTCATCATTAAATCACTCTATTGATGAGGGGTTGGAGTCATTTTCGAGAGTAAGATACTTAATCCTTCAGAATTTTCAAAATGGCAGTACCGATTTAGATGGTTATCATTCTTTACCGGATCATAATAAATCGTTCCGTAAAAAATTATAAGCATTCCCTATATAACCGTTCAATTCATCCGCCATAAAAACCGTAGCTTTTTAAAGCTTCTGTGTTCTTAATGTTTTCAAAGCTGTTCTCTTCATGATTCTTATGTGTCAAAAACTTTCGTGACTGTTGCAGTCTGAATCTCTCGCAGATCACGCAGATTATTTTTTAACGCATCTAAAAACCGCAGGTTTTTAAAGCTTATGTGCTCTTCTTATTTTCAAAGTTGGCTTCTTAAGATTCTTATGTGTCAAAAACTTTTGTGACTGTTGGAGTCTGAATATCTCGCAGATCAGCAGATCACGCAGATTCTTTTTTAACGCATCTAAAAACCGCAGGTTTTTAAAGCTTATGTGCTCTTCTTATTTTCAAAGCTGGCTTCTTAAGATTCTAAAGTGTCACAAAAACTTTTATGACTATTGCGGTTTGTAAGCTATAGCAGATCAGCAGATTTTTTCATGAATTTAACAGCCGTTGACTTAAAAATAAATGAGCCCATCCTGTTTTCAAAACAGGATTCTTCAGGATTTTTAAATGTAAAACAAAGCTATACTTTCATTCCGTACCACTCGGCGGCATTGGTGAAGCATATTTTCTCCTGTTCTTCGCCGGAAAAATGATCCCTGATCAACTGAATATCTTTTTCGGTAAACGGTACTTTTGCTCGGGTGGAAGGCAGGTCGGTCCCGAACATCAGCGCATCCGGATTGATGCTGTAGATCTGTTTCATGACCGGTACCGGATCAAAATCGATCCTGCCGAATCCTGTCGCTTTAATTTTGACTCCTTTTTCAACCCAGTAATACAGATCGTCTAATCCTTCATTGGAAAGGCCTAAATGATCAATGGAAAACTTCGGGATGTTGGCCAGTACTGTTTTCAGGTCTTTTAAGTCTTTGCTGTCGACATACAATTCTGTGTGCCAGTTCAGTTTTTCGTACAGATAATTAGACAGTTTTTCAATATGTTCCGGCTTTTCAGAACCACCTCGCTTTATGTTAAAGCGAACGGCTACAACACCAGCTTTATCCAGCATTTCCACTTCCTCGTCAGTGATGTTCACCGGTATATTGGCGACCCCGAAAAAATTCCCGCCTAAGCGTTTCAGGGCATCCAAGAGGTAGTGCTGATCAAAAGCCTGGAAGGACCCGGACACTACGGCTCCGCCCACGACCTGATGTTCTTTTATAAATGCCTGATAATCCTCTACCTTAAAAGCAGGTGGTAAATAGCCGTTGTTTTCCACCAGGGGAAAGTCGGGATTGATGATATGGAAATGTGAATCAAATATTTTCATACGGTGTTTTTATACAATATTAACTTTTTTATCCGTTAAAACACGGTATTTTACTGTTAAAATTTGCTTCATTATCATTGAACGGCAAACCTTTTTTTCCTACAGATCGCAAAGATTTTTTCACGTACTTTAAAAATCTATAATTTTTAAAAACTAATGTGCTCTTCTGTTTTCAAAGCTATCATCTTAAAAAATCTTAAGTGTCAAAAAAACTTTTGCGACTGTCGTGGTTTAAAATCTCTAGCACATCAGCAGATTCAGCAGATTTTTTATCCGGATCTTCGCAATCACCCAAATGTGTGAGAGATTATAATTTAGCTGAATGTAAACATTAAAAATGTATAAATTAACGCAAAGTATAATGAGCATTCTGCTTATTTTTAAGGGAGCAAAGTAAAGCGGCAAAGCCGCTGATGAAGCGTGCGTTTTATGCATACGCTTTATCAGATCAGCTTGCTGATCCTATCTTTGCTATCTTCAATTCTACGTGAAAAAATAAAACCTTTGCGTTAAAAAACTAAATGCATCCTCTTTACGAATACACGCTCGCACATCAGTAAATTACGCAGATTTCACACATTTAAAAACCGCAGGTTTTTAAAACTTAAGTGTTCTTCTGTTTTCAAAGCTATCATCTTAAAATTTCTTATGTGTCAAAAAAACTTTTGCGACTTTTGTGGTTTAAAATCTCTAGCACATCAGCAGATTCAGCAGATTTTTTATCCGGATCTTCGCAATCACCCAAATGTGTGAGAGATTATAATTCAGCTGAATGTAAACATTAAAAATGTATAAATTAACGCAAAGTATAATGAGCATTCTGCTTATTTTAAGGGAGCAAAGTAAAGCGGCAAAGCCACTGATGAAGCATGCGTTTTATGCATACGCTTTATCAGATCAGCTTGCTGATCCTATCTTTGCTATCTCAAATTATACGTGAAAAATAAAACCTTTGCGTTAAAAAAGAACGCAGCATCTTACTTTAGGAATATACGCTCGCAGATCAGCAGATTACGCAGATTTTTTCACACATTTAAAAACCGCAGGTTTTTAAAACTTATGTGTTCTTCTATTTTCAAAGCTGTTTTCTTCATGCTTCTTATGTGTCAAAAAGAACTGTTGTGACTGTTGTGATTTTTATTCTCCTGCAGATCATCAAATAACGCAGGTTTTTAAAACTTAAGTGTTCTTCTGTTTTCAAAGCTATCATCTTGAGATTTCTTATGTGTCAAAAAAACTTTTGCAACTTTTGTGGTTAATCCTCACTCAACTCCTGAAACTCTCCGACTCTATTAATCTCTTACTCTACAACTACTCTACAACTCTAAAACTCTCAAACTCTCAACCCCCTCAACCCGCTCCACCACCAACCACGCCGCATCCAGCATTTTGTTCAGGTAAATAAACGGCGCCACCACATTTCCGCCCGGCTGCCCGTCATACACGCCGAGCGAAAAGTACGCGACTTCGGCAATGAAACGGTCGAAATCTGTGATATCATACTCGCGGAAAGCGCTTTTGAATACCAGGAAAGGATCTTTATATTCTCCCGGTGAAAGCGAGCCCAGCACCAGACAGGAAGCCACCTCCTCCGGTTCGCTGAGCAGCCATTTCTTATGCCTGAACTGCAGCAGGTAACATCCGCGGATCAATGATTTGACTGACAGGTAAAAGTCCAGCACTACGGAAGGTTTCGGGCGGATCCGGGTGTTGCGATCCATGGCGCTGGAAGTAATTTGAGACAGGATATTTTTCGCTGCTACCAGGTCATGGTCCCGGAAAAATTTCTTCACAAGCTTCAGCCCGGAATGTTTCTGACCGACTTTCCTGAAACTTTGATGAGTACCTATTGCGTCCTTTTTCATAATGAAGTAGATTGAGTTGGGTTTAACGGATGACAATGATCATTGTATGCCTCATGCCTGTAACTACAGGGAGGGCCTTTTTATTTTTAAAAGTGATGTAGACTGATTTTTAAAGCAGCATGTAAAAGCTTTCCTGATGCCCATTGGAAGAACAAGGGTAACCTGAGGATCAAAGCAGGGAATCCGCCGGGCACCGGAAAGCAGGGAATATACACGGCTGCACCAGCCGGCACATTCTAAAAAAACACCAAATCACTGAATGCTGAACAGCTCCCTGACCTCCTGCCTTACGCAGACCATCCCCTATTACATTCCTTTTGTGCTGAAAAATAATTTGGAAAATTGAAAGAAAGCCAGTACTTTTAAGGGTTGAGTTGAAGCGTAGCTTGGCTTTCCTTTCAGCGGAAAGTAATTTCGGGTGGCGGTGGTTTTAAGTGGGATGATCCCGGCTTCCTGCATGGCAGGCAGTTGGGGTACGGAGCTGTAGTCTGTTATGCTGTAAGGCTCCGGTTATTCGGGCGGGCCGATCAGCGGCAGGGTTGAAAATGTCGTTCTCATCTGAATATGTTTTTATTATGGAACGATGCTTTGAAGTATGAGCAGGAAAATGCAAAAATAGCATGGAGCGGCCTCACACTTTAGAGCCGTGGGTGACCAAACCCGACTTTAAGTCATAGACCTAAAGCTACTATCTAAAGTGTACGTGAGAACCGCCCGCATGCCGTATGCAAAAGTAAGGAACTTTTCGACATGGAGCGATTTCACGATTCTCTCGATAATAAATTTGGTCATTTCGGCTCGAGATACATCGTTACAATTATGCCTTCATCAGGCCTTTATTATTTCGCTGTAACAAATATATAAAAATAAATTTTAACTCCACAATAATGGACTAAAAAAAATATGAAAAAAATATTTTCATTTGATACATATCAATTTGACTTTAACCTTATAGAACATATAAAGTCGTTAAGAAAGTCTCATAAATGGTCACAAGAAGAACTTAGCAGTAGAATGGGAGTCAGTAAGAATTTTGTTGGTAATGTAGAATCCTATACACAACCTCAAAAATACTCCACTCGCCATATTGGACTGCTAGCTAAAGCTTTTGGCTATAAAAATATTTCTGAACTGATGGACTTCCCTACTCCGGAGCATGACCGCATTAAAGTCACGGTGAAACAGGTGTATAATGAGAGTGGGACGAGAGTGATGGAGAGTGAGGTGGTGAAGATTGAGGGGATTGAATAATATAATTAGAAACTCCACAACTTTGAATGTAATATATTAGTGATCAGTCAAATAATTAGAAGTTTGGAATCAAACCATACAGGGTTGTGAATTGCTTTCAAAAATTGTTATCTTAGTGATCAGTCACAACTTTTGATTAACATTGCTCTAACTTTGGTTTGTTGTGAATTGCTTTCAAAAATTGTTATCTTAGTGATCAGTCACAACTAGGCGCCTATTCTTCTCAAGCATTTTCTCGTTGTGAATTGCTTTCAAAAATTATTATCTTAGTGATCAGTCACAACTCCGAGCGACATAACTCCCGTCTTTGTCGAGTTGTGAATTGCTTTCAAAAATTATTATCTTAGTGATCAGTCACAACTATTAACGTTCTATTGCTTTTCGTTGATGCGTTGTGAATTGCTTTCAAAAATTATTATCTTAGTGATCAGTCACAACTCTACCCTTTTTTATAGCTTCTTGTGATATGTTGTGAATTGCTTTCAAAAAATATTATCTTAGTGATCAGTCACAACGGTAATTCTTTTTTCTCAGGTTGCGAACCAGTTGTGAATTGCTTTCAAAAATTATTATCTTAGTGATCAGTCACAACACAATCGATGCTGAAGTGGTCGAGTGAAGAGTTGTGAATTGCTTTCAAAAATTATTATCTTAGTGATCAGTCACAACATTTTCTGGGTAAATCCCATGATCATTTTTGTTGTGAATTGCTTTCAAAAATTATTATCTTAGTGATCAGTCACAACAATGGTTCTTATAATGCTAATGATTTAGCAGTTGTGAATTGCTTTCAAAAATTATTATCTTAGTGATCAGTCACAACATGAAGCTTCCGGAATTGGTTCCGCTATCAGTTGTGAATTGCTTTCAAAAATTATTATCTTAGTGATCAGTCACAACTGAGCAACAAAGGAAAACAAAGCATCATAAGTTGTGAATTGCTTTCAAAAATTATTATCTTAGTGATCAGTCACAACAAATTCATGAACATGGTAGGAGGAGGTTCCGTTGTGAATTGCTTTCAAAAATTATTATCTTAGTGATCAGTCACAACCTAAAAATTTAACCCACTGAAAAACAGTGGGTTAAATTTGTTTTCAGGAAAAGAAAATCAGAATAATTCCAACTGCTGAAAGGCAGGAGGCGGCTCTTCTTTATTCCTGGCAAAAAAGATTTCTATATCCCCAAACTGCTTATCGGTAATACACATAATGGCTACCTTACCCGCTTTTGGCAGCATAAACTTAACCCTTTTGATATGGACTTCAGCATTCTCACGGCTCGGACAATGCCTGACGTACATAGAAAACTGGAACAGCGTAAAGCCATCATCAATCAGGGCCTTCCGGAAACGGGTGGCATCCCGCATATTGGCTTTGGTCTCCGTTGGAAGATCATACAGTACTAATACCCACATAATCCGATATGCATTAAACCTTTCGGCATTCATGAGAGTTCAGGATAAGAAATCAGGCGTTTTTCTCCGGTATAGCATTTATACAGCGAGCTTGCCGTCATTTTTACAGCCACCATCAGAGGCCGGGTTTTACCGTCTATGCTCACATCTTTCGTTGCAACCTGAAGGATATGGGCCTTAAACTCTTTGGTCAGTTCTTCTGTATCCGGATGGATCTTCAGCCACTGCATTACCAATACATCCACGAATGGGCGGTAAGGCTCCATCAGATCATCAGCCAGGCAATAGGGATTGTATTTGTTCTTATGGAAAATGCCCAGTACCGGAAGAAGACCGGTTTCCACGATGGCCCTTGCCACAATACTCCTGAGCACTGCATAGCCAAAGTTGAAAAAATGATTCGGAGAATCCCCGTAACGTTCCCGCAGAAAATCCAGGCTGATAAGGTATTTCCAATAATGCTGGGCGGCAATCCCCTCCATGTTGGTGATATCACCTGACTTAACGTTCCGCTGATATTCCGACATCGGTTCAAAATAATTCCCCAGCTTTCTCAGTACATTTTTCTGATTCCCGATTTTGCATTCTACCGTTTGCTTCCAGAGCTGTTTTTTCAGTGGTTCACTGGCTTCCAGCTGGTCTTTTACACGGTCCGAATGTTCGGTATGCCCATAAATCGGCAGCATCATACCATGAGGCAGATGCTGGGCATCACAGCTGATAACGACAACATTATTCCCCATCATTTTCTGGATCAGTTGATGTGAAACCGTAATCTGGAAATGATCCAGCATCAGCAGGCCCAGATCTTCTACAGGAATGCTTCCCTTTTCCGACTTTGTTTCCGGACATAGGATTTTCATCTGTTCATCTTTAAGCTTCAGATAAGCCGGATTACCAATGTATACGGAACGCGTAATCATAACCTACCCTTTTAAGATATTGCCTAAGCGGTCAACCTTAAGCTTGATACAGACTTCCTTAATCATGGTTCCGTTCATATCCCGCTCCATTTTATTCAATGCAGAGAACTCTGCTTTATTGACAATAGAGGTGGAAACATCATGCCTGACAAAAAAGATCTGGTTTCCTGAGAAACTTACCACTTTATAAATATGCTCTGTATTTTCCTTTGAAACATCAGAGAAATCAACAGGATAATTGTTTTCCAGTTCGTCTGCTGAAGGAATATAAACCAGATCATGAGGACACAGATAGAAATCATCTTTACCAGTAAGGGCTACAGGGGATAGTCCCTGCTTCTGTCTTTCTATCACAACGTTCAGCGGTATGGTCTCGTAGCTTCTTTTCAATCCGCCGGTATATACCGCGAAGAACAGATTGGAACCTTTTGCAGCCTCTACATATTTGTCTTTCTTATTCCCTGAATTGCCTAACTGAAACTTGCTCCCCAATTCAAAAATCCTGACTTTACTGATAGGCTGGTGATGTTTACCGTCATTGAACTGTTCGATATTCCTGTTGAGGTCCTCAATACCTTCCGGCGAAAAAGCCGTTTCCGGGCTACCCTTAAATTCCAGGTAGTTCTTCAGGATTTTCTGGATGCCGGTATCGGTAATAGAATTGATTGTCTTTATGTCAAATGAAGTGTCCAGGGCCCTCCTTGTTGCAGTGATGATTTTCCCCTTCGGAACTTTTACCCAAGGCAGATCCACTTTTCCCGAGACTGTATCTTTATGCAGGGATTTTCTGATGGCCCAGTTGGTCCCGGTCTGCTCTGTTTTCTCTTTCATCCTCAAACCATCTTTTTCTACGTATTTTTCATAATGGTTGGTGGCCTTGTTTATGACCCGAAGATTTTGCTTAAAGCTTACAATAATTGTTTCCAGCCTGCTTTTGGCATCAGCCGTAAAAGTATCCCAAGGCTTAAGAAAGCGTTTAGGAACCAGCCGTTCTACCCTTTCTCCTGTCTGAGGATGGGTATATGCCGTTTTTTCAAATTCCATCAGCTTTCTCTTCAGGTCATACCGCCCGGTTTCTGATTTTGCTGACTGATTATTGAGTAAGTTCACATGATCCCTGGTCGCACAGGCAATTACCAAAGCATCCATCGCATGATGCCGGTGATCTATCCTCTTTTTTGAAAATCCTTTTGAAGAATTAATAGGAACAGTTGGTAAAAATTTCTGGTGGTTAGTATTCCATGCCGTAAAATCCGTAGACTGGGTCAATTGATTCATCCGCTCAAAACGTGGCAGGATCAAATCATTCCACACATCATTCAGCCCCCAATCCTGCTTCAACTGAGTGGTAATTTTTCCATTCCCCGGAATAATATTTTTGGAATTTACGCCTTCATCCGTCCCATCCTCTACTCTTACGATATGGGACAGGACACCTGAAATATATTTGCTGATATAACGCGTGTCATTCATCTGCCGTTCAATCATCTTTTCAGGGACATCTTCCAGCAGGAGCTTATTTCGCTTGCCCCGGTTATTGGCATAATGTTTTTTTACAAAGTCTTCATATTCATCTGCACTAAAAATTTTTACGGTTTTCCCGGAACCGCATTCTACGATGGTCCCGCCAAATTTTTTGATGAAGGCGAGTCCAATATAATTATCTTTCAGTTTATTAACCGCCGATTCGCAGATGATCTTGTTGCTGAAACTATCATCAAAATACCGGCTCTGCGGAATGATATGCTCAATTTCATACTCCAGCGTAAATAATCTGTTTAAAGGGATAATCTGTCCTGTATACGGTGACCTGTATTTCTGCTCCAGCCAAAGTTTATACCTTTTTAAATCTGACGGGGAGGGCTGTGCTGTTTTGCTGATCTTCAGAATATCATCATCAATATCAATATCCGATTTCAGAATCCCATCCTCATAAATTTTCAGAATTTCTTGCTGCATAGGGGAATAAGGTCGCACATTCTCCACGGAAGCATCATTCATCATTTCGGCCAGTAATGCCTTTATGCGAATATTGGTATTTTCATTTTCGGAAATCTGGCCGGTCAGCTGTTTTCTTTCAGCTGCTGGTAATTTCATTTCCCTGCCCAGCTCAATATGGATTTCACTGAAAAAATCTTTCGTTCCGTTCCCGTATTTCATCCAGATGTCTTTTACCACCCGAAGCGTTTCTGTAACCACCTGCTCCACAATAGGATTCCTAAGAGAATGCTGCCTGAAATCCTCTAAGAATTTTTCCAGATCATCTGCTGAATTCCATTTTCCTGCTAATGCTGCCTCTGAATGCCTTCCATAGATTACATATTGCGCAAGCCATAGAGGCAATCCCTGAAAATCATTTTCTTCAGCAAGGTGAACTGCTTTTTCCCTTACTTTGTCCCTGATGTTTTCATCATATTCTCCGGTGATGATTTTCCGGATGCGGTCTTTTGCATTTTTATCAACAGCTTCATAACTCCAATATTTTCCTAACCGCATCAGGGATAAAAGTTTTTTAACAGCTTTCTCTGAAAAAGAGCCGTATTCACTTTTAAATGGAGGGAATTTCCGGAATGCCTCAAAGAAAGACTGATCATGCAGACCGTGCCTGGCATCAAAAGTTTTTAATGCTTTTTCATATTCTGTTTTATCGTTTACAGAATAAATGATATGCCAGATCTTCTGTTCGTTCTCTCTCGTAAGAAAATCTGCAGAAATACCTTCGACCTTTTCCAGCCTCGATGAAATCATTGCCCAAGTTTCATTGCAGGGATATTTTTTATCTTCCACATAATTCCATCTGAATATTTTATCACTTATATTTAAATATTTCAGCAATGCTTTCTGGTCAATCTCCTTTCTTCCATTCAGGAATTCAAAGATATTTTCAAAATCTTCCTTAGTGCTTAAAAACTCCCGGGTAACATTGGTATCATCCTCTCTTTTATAAATATTCAGATTAAATAACCATTGCCAGAGGCGAAACTCCTGATAATACGGGTTAGATTTTGGGATCGCTTTCAGATACTGTGTTTGCTCTGTACCATTTTCACCCCTGTATTTCCGGAACTCCAAAGTACAGTTGGAAACCGATGATTTCCGGCTCCTCAGCGGTCTCTGATAAAAAATAATATCTTCCAGGAACAGATGAATAAAATCCTTTTTGCTTAAAAGGAATTGATGCGCCTCATTGTTCCTGTATAATTCCCGTATGCATTCATTATATGCATCATCGTCCTGCAATTCCGGGTGAAATTCTTTTTGTTTTTCCAGGATCATCCGGAGCTCTGCTTTGTAAAATTTTCGTTCTATCGTCCGGATAAGCTTCCCTTTAATTTTCTGTTTCGGATTCCGGAGAAGGGATTCATAAATGTAGGCTCCCACTGTTTTATGTGATGCATCAATCTCATGTTCTGTTTTTTTCTTTACCAGAGTCCAGTCAGTCTCAGCGGGTGCGCGAAAGTTCCTTTTCTCATTTCCGTCTTTATCTTTCTTTATGCTACCGTCATCATTAAGATCAGTGGTCACAATGAAATCACGGGTTTTGTCCTTCCAGTCAAACAGAGGCATCCTGCTGGAACGCCTGTAAACCCAACCATTTTCCAAAACCAGATAGTACCAGAGATCTGATTTTCCCTTCTGAGGTTCATCGGCCAGGACATCTATGATTTTCAGCGAGTAAAACTCAACTTTTTTGTTCGGATTTTCCTCTTCCTCTTCTCCCCTAAGCTGATAGTATCCTCTTTTCTGATTAAAATTGAGAAGGATCCAGGAAAGCTCTCCTTGATCTATTTTTTGGGTAAGTGCCTTTTTACGGAGGTAATAAAGAGTCCAGTCATAAGGAATCAACCTGTCACGGCCGCTTTCATCTTTTAGGATCTGAGGCTGATGTTCTTTGAAATCTTCCAGCATTTCATGAAAAGATTTTTTAAAAATAAAGCTTCCCTCCGCATATGCCAGTTTTGGCTCACTCTGATCTTTAAATTTTCCAAGCCTTTTGGTGAAATCAATCTGTGATGCATAATGTTCCGGAAGGAAGTTCAAAACATTCAACACCCTGTGCAGTCTTTCACGCCTTAATAAAAAACGCTCCCGTAACCTCCTCGCACTCCTGTAATTGGTTCTTTCAGCAGTTTGTGAAACCGAATTCCCTTTTCCGAATTCACCCAAAATATCCTGTGACATGGGAATAATCCGGCTGCCCATCCCCAGAATTTCACCGCGTTTGTTGTTGAAATCCTGTTTTATCAGGGCCCATCCAATGGAATTTGTGCCCAGGTCCAATCCTAATATAGTTTTCATAATTTCAGTTTTTATAATTCTTAAATGTATACAATTTCCTGATTATAAAATTTACGGAAAACCACATTGTTGAAAAGAAAAAATTGCAGTATATTTGAATTATAATTTTGAAAGCAATTCACAATAAGGATGATTCCGTTGTGAAAACATTTAAGCCCCCTCGTCTTACCATACGGGGGATTTTCATTTCTTAATTTCTCAGACAGCCTGATGAAGCAGGCAGAAATCTTACATTAGCCTCTAAGTAATCTTTTTCTCGAACTACCTGATGAATTGGTTTCAACCTCAGATACAAAACAATATAAAACTGAACATTCTCTGTCCCATTCTTCGATGGAACAGTTACAAATCTTGCAGAGTTCAATACACTCCAGTTTGAAAGCAACACAGAAATTTCCTTCCTATAGATAAAAATGCCCCTGAAAAGCATCTGACTTTCCGGGGCCCGGTATTCTTACCGGGCTCTTTATATGTAATTGGTTGTTATCGTTACTCTGGATTTTATGTCCGCTATCATTCATCAAACTCTACCATTGCAGAGAACCTGTTATTCACAGACCCGAGCAATAGTTTTGCCTTATTTTTCCCGCTCAGGATATCAGAGATCCAGAGGCCCAGGCCGAAACCGTCTTTATGAAAGGTATCCCGCAGGAACTGCCCTTTCAGCTTTTCCGGGTCTTCTATGTCCCGGCTGACGAAATTGGAAATCAGGATGCCTTTTTTCTTATCCTGGAAGACTTTAATATCGATGACGGGATCGCCTTTGGTATATTTTACGGCGTTCGACATCAGGTTTTTAACGATCACTTCCACCTGGTTTTTATCTGCTGATACGGTAAAATCACCATCTACCGGTGAGAATTCAATCCTGAACCGCTGACCGTTGACCGCCATTTGTTTCGCAAAACCTTCGGAAATTTCCAGCACCATTTCTGCGAGGTCAATTTCAGATCTGTTCGTCCGAAGGTTCCCGGATTCAATCTGGCTCATCCAGAGGAAGTTATCGACCAGGGCCTTCATGCGTTTCACTTCCTGCTCCTGATTATCCAGCAGATTCCGGGTATCTGCATCCAGCAATTCACGGTTGAAGATCTGGAGCTCGGTAAGCATAGTGCTGATGGGCGTCCGCAGTTCGTGGGAAGCCGTAGTAAAGAAAGCCGCCTGCTGTTTCACCTGTTCATCGATCCGCATCAGCATCCGGTTCAGTGCATCGGTAAGGTGGTAAAATTCGTCCCGGGTCGTCGGTTGAGACAGCAGGGTGATGTGCTCCAGGTCCACTTTGCTGGCGTTATGGATAATCCGGCGGAGCGGCCTCAGGAAAAACCCGGACAGCAGGTAACCGCCTAAGAAAGATACCAGAAATGCGATCGGGAGGTAGATATACAACAACTGCCGCAGTTTCCGGATCCCGGAATGGTAGTTCTCTGCCGACAGCGCAAAGTCCACCGAAATGCTGCCGCCGTTTTCAGGATATTTTTTTAAAGAAACCATCCGCCATTTTTCTTTATCCGCGACATCTTGCGGAAGATTATTGATCAGCTCTGTTTTCTTTACCTCATTGTCATAAGTGATCCTGAAAAACTCTCCGTTTTTGGGCAACGGAACAGCAATGGGATTGATGTCAGTCTTCTGAAGCACTGCATTGGCTGCAGACGAGAGCTGAAGCGAGAAACTCCGGTCCAGTTCTGTTTTGGCATTGGTGTACAGTGAATAGACGATGATGCTGACGCATAAGAACAGCAACGAATTGAACAGCAACCCGAAACGGAACCGCAGGCTCTGGTAAAAGAAAGATGTCGGCCGGCCTTTCATGGTTATGGTTTTTCGCCTTTCAGCATATAGCCGGCCCCGATCACAGTTTTGATCAGCTGTTTTTCAAATCCTTTGTCGATTTTTTTCCTGAGCTGGTGCATATAGACTTCCACGATATTGCTTTCCGGATCGAAGTTCATATTCCAGGCATTTTCCAGCAGCTGGTTTTTGGTGAGGACGAGATTGGCATTCCGGACCAGGTATTCCAGCAGGACAAATTCCTTGGAAGTCAGTTCAATTTCGGTATCCCCTCTTTTCACTTTCCGGGAAGGGATATCGATTTCCAGATCCTCAACCTTTATTTTCTGCTGTCCGTTTGAGCCTGAAAAGCGGCTTACCGTACGGATCCTGGCCAGCAATTCTTCCCACTCAAAAGGTTTCCTGATGTAATCTGCGGCACCCAGGTCCAGCCCCTGCACCACCTGTTTGGAATCTGCAATGGCACTGATGATGATCACCGGTGTTTCTGCCCCGAAAGCCCGAAGGTTCTTCAGGAAATCAAAACCATTGATCCCCGGCAGCATCAGATCCAGGAGAATCAGGTCAAAATCATTTTTCACAGCCATTTCCAAAGCTTCCGAGCCATCGTTGCAGACCTCCGTCTGGTAGCCTGCCTGTGACAGCCCCTGCTGTATAAAGCCGGCCAGTTTTTTTTCGTCTTCGGCAATCAGTATCCTCATAGTCAGCGTATTTTATAGACAATACTGTCAATGGTAATCTCCGTCATCTTCACCGGCGGAAACCGGAGGGTATTTATGGTCCCATCGTTTGCATCCCGTTCCATAGCAGTTATTTCCACCTGGTTAGCCTTGATCAATAATGGTGCTAATATCCTGCTTTCTTCAGGATTCAGCATTACTGTCTTCTGTCCGACTACAAATCCGGTGGTTTCGTTCCGGCGGTTCCTGATGAATTCGGAAACCTTGCCTATAATCCGGATTTCCTTTCCCGGACTGGGTTTTGGCGGTAATATGCCCTGTATGTCAAACCTATTGTTGCCGTTTTCCGATGAAACGGAGATCAGCTCATAACCGTGGTCTCTCCGGGCCACTTTCAGATGGACAAACGCACTGGGTTGTGCAATCTCCAGGATCTGCCTGGCCAGATGGGGCGGAAAATGAACTTCAGATTGCTGTTTCCCCTGGTCCAGGACCATTTGATCAATATTGCCTTCGGGAGTGGTTTCATAACGGGCCACTTTTCCATCCAGCTCCACCGGCTTTTCAATTTCCGGAGATGGAACGGGCGGTGGTAAAGGTGGTCTTTTCTCACAGCTGCCCAGGCAGCAGACCGCCAAAAAAATAAATATTATTTTCGATAGATGATATGTTGTTAGTCTATAAACCATTGCTTAATAATGAAAAACCTGAGCAAATTACAAAAATCTGATCAGGTTTTACGGTTGATTCAATTAGATTTTACAGGGCATATTCCTTCCCGTTGACGCTGATCGTCCTGGCACGTACGATGTTGAATTTCCGTTCTGCCACTTCACCGGAATTGTCCGGTTTTTTAAATCCGGTGAACGAGATTTTCGTTCCTTTTACCAGGGCCTGTCCCAACTGCTGATAGATGTGCGGCGGCATTTTGAGCAAGGTATTATCCACAAAGATCCCTACCACACCATCGCCTTCCTTATTTTTCTGAAGATCGGTAATCGTTCCGCTTTCGGTTACAGAGACTTCCTGAGGAGGCGTCTGCGGAACGGCCGGCGGTGTATCTTCAATGGTTTTCCCATTGGCAGTCATGCTGTTCATGCGGAACGATTTTTCGCCATTTGGTGCTACATCCGCCATCCCTTTGATGCTGATCTGGCTGCCTTGTTTAGCCAATGCCGTGATCTGGCTTCCCAAATGCGGCGGAAACTTCACAAGAACCTGGCCTCCGCTGCTATTCAGATAGAATCCGTCATAGACAAAATCATCATTGGTACTCATCTTGGAAACGGTTCCGGAAAGCGTGGTGATTTCTCTCACCTCGTCAGGGCGCGGTCCAGGCTCCGGTCTTTCCATTCCCGGACGCGGATCTTTTGGAGGAACCGGAGGCTGAGCCTGAGCGTTTACGACTACAGCAGTCATTAAAAATACTAATGCAACTATTTTTTTTCCTTGGTTTAAAACAGTGTTGTTCATCTTATTAAAATTTACGTTATACATTTTGATTGTTTTTCTATGACAAATGTATCATGACCTTATTAAGATGGTATGAGTGTGAAATTAATTTTTTTTAATGTCAGAGACGGATATTCAGGAGGTTCATGAATGTACTATGTAACGCTATAAGATTTCCTACCGGCCGGAGCGGTCATCTTCTCTGATAAAAAATGCTGAAAGCACGGATCATATTACTAATAAAACTCTTATTAGTCTGGATTTTGATTGCCTGCAACTGTAAAACCTGCTGATTATGCAGACAGAGATGTCCTTATGATGACGACAGCTCTTTATATTTGTACTTTATTTCTGTTAACAGGTCATCCTTAAAATGCATTATGAGTACATACTCCTTGTTCTTAAAGGTGTTGACAAAATACTTCCATCTGTTCTCAGAGGCAAAAGATATACTGTTTTTCTCAAATAATTGAATAATATCAATTTTACTCTTTCCTATCAATTGATCATTGATGATGATGTCATAGATATACACCGGTTCACCGCCAATGGGAATCTGCCAGAAATACTTTTTCGGAAGAAAAATTTTTAAGTGTTTAATGAAAAAATTACCAATCATAATGGTTTATATAGGGTTATCATACGATGCTGCTATCTCTGAAATGATCAAAATGCTATGCTTAAAACCATAACCAATATCATTACAGAGGATTTTTAATGAATTTTATGATCCTGCAAAAGGTCTTTATTGTATCAAGACTCTGTTTTTACAGGCAGTAGCGTTCTGTAAAACGATCAGTAGACGTTGGAATCCAGCAAGCAGTCGCAAACCCAATATCTTTCACCTAATGATCCATTGATGTCAGATGTGCCGGTTTGCATGGTTACTAATACCAACCTGTGCGCCAGCAGACATTTTTCATAGAAAAAGTACAGTAAAAACTTCCTCATGTTAACATGGTTTTTCGGTTAATTGCAAACATATTAAATTTTTATACACCATACCAGATAAAAATGAATATTATAATTTAAATATGATTTAAATCATTGTATGAAATAAGTTTAATGTTTTTAACAAATAGGTTTCTCAAATTAGTTTTAACAAAATATAACCGGAAGTTTTTCAAAAATACAATTCTGGTGTTACTCCCCGACAGAATAACAGAAAAAGGCCGTTCCACAATTGCGGAACGGCCTGAACTTATTGCTTACACACAATAGTTCAACTATTAATAATTAATTGAATTCTATTTTCCTGCAGAAAATGAAACGTACCTTAATTCCTGCTGTATACCTTAGCCGTGCTCTGAATCCCCCAGACATTAACCGCATTAGGCACCGCGCCCAATTCTCCTTCCCTCACTACCAGTAAATTGAAGGTATAAGTTCCGGGCGCCAAATTAGAAATGGAATACGCTGCCGGAAATGTATATCTGGTTCGGGCTCCGGTGTTTGTGGCGGCCCATGAAGTCACCGTGGTAGAGGTGTACGTTGCAGCAGATGTTCCGGTCTGGGCAATCTGGAATCTCAATGATCCCATGGACACTCCGGTCTGGTCCACATCTCCCCACCCGTCAAAATTGAGCGTCACAATAGACTGATTGTACCCCGGAGGTACCGTAACGGTCAGGCTGCTTCCGGTAATCGTCTGGTATGCAGTGCCGGTTGATATGGCCTGCGATACATTGAGTGTACCATTGAAAGCATTATTCGTAATCTTCCAGCTTGTATCCGGAATGGTATTCACTGCGAGATCCAGGTCCCAGCCATTGGTTGCATTGGCCGTAATGATGCCCAGTACACCGGGAGATAAAACATAGGTGTTATTAGCCGTATTATTTCCTCCAATCCGTATGGTTTGCCCGGAAACAGCAGCCAGCGTAAGATTGGCAACGGAGCTGTTATTTTTTATAAAATATTTCCTCCCCCGGAAATCTGTTGCAGAACCATCCGAGGTGGACATCTGAGGCAGGCTGGCCGTTGATGCGGATGTCCCTGAAAATGATACATGGTAGTCTGTAGCGGATAAAGAGCTGCTGGCCGTAATCTCACGATAGCTTCCTTCCAGCGATCCTCCGATATCCAGTGTACTTGAGGGCGTATTATTATTTATTCCCACCTGCGCGTTTGTGATCAAAATCATTCCTAAAAATGACAGTAGTAAAACTTTTTTCATTTGGACTTTTTTAATTGTGATATGTTGAATCATGGTATTGCAATCCATTCGCTGTTGAATGGGCTGTATCTAAGGGTGCCTTATTAATTCTTGCTGTACACTTCTGCTTTGCTTTGGATTCCCCAAACAACAACTTCATTAGGCACAGCACCCAATTCGCCTTCTCTTACAATCTGTAAATTGAAGGTATAAGTTCCGGGAGCTAAATTAGAAATGGAATAGGCTGCCGGAAATGTATACCTGTAGTATCCTGAAGTGTTAACCGGGGATGACCATGCAGACATGGTGGTAGAAGTATATGTGGCAACCGATGTTCCGGTCTGGGCAATCTGAAATCTGAGTGATCCCATAGATACTCCTGAAAAATAGGTATGCCCCCATCCGTCAAAATTGAGCGTCACAATAGACTGATTGTACCCCGGAGGTACCGTAACGGTTACGCTGCTTCCGGTGATGACCTGATATGTCGTACCGGTTGGAATATCCTGCGGTGTGTTTAATGTGCCGTTAAAAGCATTGTTGGTGATCTTCCAGCTTGTATCCGGAATGGTGTTCACTGCGAGATCCAGGTCCCAGCCATTGGTTGCATTGGCCGTAATGATGCCCAGTACGCCGGGAGATAAAACATAGGTGTTATTAGCCGTATTATTTCCTCCAATCCGTATGGTTTGCCCGGAAACGGCAGCCAGCGTAAGATTGGCAACGGAGCTGTTATTTTTTATAAAATATTTCCTCCCCCGGAAATCTGTTGCAGTGCCATCCGAGGTGGACATCTGAGGCAGACTGGCCGTTGATGCGGATGTCCCTGAAAATGATACATGGTAATCCGTAGTGGATAAAGAGCTGCTGGCCGTAATCTCACGATAACTTCCTTCCAGCGATCCTGCAATGTCTAACGTACTGGACGGAACATTGGTATTTATCCCTACCTGCGCCTTTGTGATAAAAATAAATCCAAATAAAGGAAATAGTATAAGTTTTTTCATTAGAGTCTTTTTTGGTTATACAATTTTTAATTATTTAGCAAATATAGAGAAAAATATCAAATATGATCTAAATCATATTTTAAAAGTCATCTTTTTATAGAATTCTTTTTTTCAGTATGTTAGATTTGTTCTGGAATTGCCGGTCTTTACAGCATTTCCCTCCTTTCTTCATTTCTACCGTTAATTATTTACGTATGCTATTTTTGATATTATGATGCAGAAAAGTACTATATAAATGATTAAAATCCGGTTGCCGTAGAACTTTAATAATGATCAAACATGGAGATGTTTTAAAATTTTCAGCTATTACATTGCCAAATATCCACACCCACCTATCAATCACCATACAAAATTCTTCTTAAAGTATGTGGGGCTTGCAGTATTATTTATTAAGCCATCTTCATGATACCACAGACTACGCCGATCTTATATCGCAGATAATCATCGCAGATTCCCCAGATAACAGAACAATAGATTCGGAATTTAATAGAATCAATGTATTTACCAGCTTTAGCAGCGGTGAGATCGGATTGTAACTTTAAAAGCATCTATGCCCGATCAGTTTCAAAACATAGAATCAAGATGAAGGCTTGAATTGCATTGGAGAAAAAGATATTAGGACTGATCTGTATCCTTTTTATAAATGAGACCTATGGTCCAGGTTAAGTATTTTTGAGATCTTATCCATCTTTCCGTTTCTACCTGATACGTTCTATGGGATTATTGTATTTTTTCTGATCTTCCCTGGCTTTCTCTTCGATCCCGCGAATGATATCATTAGGATCCCGGTCAACTAATTTTATTGTCCCGTTATATACTCCCGCCTTAAAGTCACGGGCCGGGTCCTTTTTGTATTCTGCCAGAATCTGAAAAAATTGAGTTTTACTCACTGTAAGATCTTTGTCTACATATCTGGAACCCGGTATATTGATGGCTTCCCGATTTGTGGTATGGTTCCCAACTAATGTAAAGCTGTAATCGTTTTGATCATCATATACCTCAACGATGAGCCCGGGAAGCCCATAAAATTTATACGGTCCTGTACTAATGGGTATTTTAGGATTAAAATAGGCATTCCACTTACGCCCTCTGAAGGACACCTCCGCTTTCTGCAGCTGATTTCCCTGAGCATCTTTTTTCTTTTCCTTCGTAATCACCCAATCAAGTATCACAGGGTCATCATAAGTATATCGGATGGCACCCTGCACCTCCGTAATCGCAAAGCTGTTTTCACCGGGTTTTCTTTTGAATACATACATGATATTCCCGATTTCCTCATACTGTTTAGTATTTTCTGAGTGGTATAAAGAATCCTGGATGAACCTGTCATAACTCCGGAAAGAATATTCCTGAGCATCAACATCCAGACACATCCTTTCACTTTTATGCGAAGTACTTGCTGAATCGTCTTTGTAGCGCAGCTCATAGATGAACCTGTTGACCTGCTGAGCATGGGTAAACGAAAAAATAAAGATTAAAAACGAGGACAGGGTTTTAAAAGCCATAAGTAAAAATTAAATATAGGTAAAAAATGAAGTTTATATCTGCCGGACAGCTTTACATTTATTCTAAGTATTGTATAACATAGTCATTCCTGTTGGTAACAAATTCTTTCCCTTCATCATTGATTCTACTGATCAATACTCCCTGATTATAAGTATCCCAGACTTTGAACTTATAAACTTTTCTGTGGGTAAATATACTGATCAGGTATTCCTTCCTTTTCACCGGATGATTCACCCAAGTGAATTCATCATCTTTTAAAGATTCAAAAAGCTGTCTGCATTGGTCCTTACGGATCATCCTGCTGTCAATGGAAACTCCGGTCACATCAGAAAAATCCTCCTGGTTATATGATTCATATTCCTGAATATCAGCATATGCTTTTGACAGGTAGATCAAAAATAAAACTGCATAAATGAATGCTGGAATCAAGATATTCATTTTTTTTTGCCTGATACAAGCGATCAGAATAATGGTCAAACAAAAAAAAACAAATACGATTCCTATGTATATACTGCCCATCTTATGGTCTTACTTTTAACTTTTTTATTGTGCTATACCTGTTCCTAAAAGCTCAAATGTAATGGCAGGACAGTTTTCAAAAAAATATTCTTAAATATAGATAAATCATCTGAAACCACTGGCATATCCTATAAATAGCAAAAATGTAATCCTTAATTTTTTCTAATAAGACAGAACATATCGTATGCATTCATTACCAGGAAACTTTGAAAAGCATTTTACTCTATTAAAAGGCTGTTATTCAATTTCAATGCTGTGATAAATCATCCACCGTTTCAAATTCCCAACCATCCGTTTTAAATGATCTTCATTTAAAAAGATATTGGTCCAATAGTCAAAGCGATCGCACTGAACACTGATGTAGTAGGCCATGATGGCCAGACAGGCAAAGGGTAAAAGCTTTTTTTCTTCTGCAGTAATTTCAGTTATAGTCTCATAACCTTTGATAAAGCTGTCTGCTTTTGCCTGATATTCCTCTTCATTCAAATGGGTCGTCAGCAACTGAAAAAGGAAATAGGAAATATCAAAGCATAGATATCCGTTGCCGCAAAAATCAAAGTCAAAAAATGTAATTTCTTTCTCATCATCAATGTGCAAATTGTCAAACCAGACGTCGAGGTGAACAACTCCGTATCTCATATTCTTCCGGTCAATGTCATTCATTTTCAGTAATAAAAAAGAAGAAAGGGTTTCTAAAAATTCAATTTCACTGTTATTCTTACCATAGAATCCTTTTATCTTTAAAAGAGGGTCTTTGAGTAAGTTCTGGGTATTGTAGGACAATCTCCTCAGTTCGATATGTTCTGTTGATTGATGAATTTTTGCCAATGCCTGTCCGATCAGGAAACTTGTCTGATTTGAAAATTTTGCTGTCTTTTTGCCTTTAGCATAAGAAAATAAAACTCCAAACCTGATGCCTTCCGGTGCTTCGATTTCCTGTATGAAACCTTCCGACTGATCGGCGATCGGAAAAGCAACCTGTCTCCCAGCTTCTTTCAGAAGGATTAGAAGCCTTATTTCTTCTTCAATTTCCAGCTTTGTACGCCAGTGACGGGTGTATACTCTGAACACATATCTGTTTCCATGATCATGGACAATATATAAATGGTTCATGGCAAGCCGGAATACACTGCATTCAGCTTTATCGCTTAGTCCATATTTTTTCTGAATAAGCTTAGCCAGACTATGAGGTGAAAGGGTACTGTTAAGTACCGGAAATTTCTCTGTCATTATTTCTTAATTTATAGCTGATGATCACATTTATCCAAGGACTTTAAGTTTATTTTACATTCGGCTTTCGTGATCATGGGTATTCAGGGCTTTTCAAATTTTCTCATTACTGCAAAATGCCTGTTGCTTGCTTCTTACTTCTTTATATTAAATCATCAAAACAGCTGTTTTGAATCAGAGCCTCTGAAAGCCTTTAATTCATTTAAAGGTTATTTATTTACCCGCCATCAAATTTATTTGTTTTTTATAGAAATTTAAAAATTAAAAAATGATAAAAAACCTGAAAGCCTGGGCAGTATCTGTATTGTTGCTGGGTTTATCTTTCGCTTTCTCCCGGCAAAAATCAAATGAAGACAGATTAAAATTTAAAAGTGAGCGTACGAGCATAAATTCCAGAGAGAAAACAACTGTTTTTACAGGAAATGTCTCTCTGTCATCTGAGGCATTCAGCTTCGAAAATGCAAAGAAAGTAATTGTGAACGAAACGATAAACGAGGTGAAAATCTATAAGCCCAGGAACTTTAAAATTATACATGCGAATGGTCTTACCAAAACCGGAGGAAATGCGGAACAAGATGTGATTGTTTACCATACAAAAACAAAGGTTTTTGGATGTAATTTGTACTAAAAGATAAAATCAGAAGGCCACATGATCCATTATAATATGGCCTTTCATATGTTTACTCTGCCGGTATCAATCATTATTTCAAATGTAAATTTTTTGTAAATCCTGTGGTTTCATTCCGGCTCTGCCATGCTCACACAATCAGACCTTACACCTCAACATTTAACACTTCCGATTCTTAAATAAATTCCTGATAATCATTTTAATATTGTAAAAAAATATTCAATAAATAAAATATCTGACACAATATTTTACTAACTTTGAGAATGTATAAAGTATAAAATTTTATCACTCAACCAAATTCTATGATTATGAAAAATTTAAAAACGTTGTCAAGAAGAGAACTGAAAACAATCAAAGGAGCAGCATCCGTATCAAAATGTCCTCCCGGGACGTATTATTGTCCTGAAGCTGACGTATGTGTCCCGTTCAATGCAGGGTGCTATGTTATCGTACCGGATATACCGGTAGAAGGAGAAACGGCTCATTAAGTAAAATAAAAAAACAGCTGTCTCGAAAGAGACAGTTTTTTTTGTGTCCTGCTGAAAAAAAGAATCTTAGGCTGGCCTTTTAAAATTTAAAAAATCAAAAGGACTGGATCTAAAAATTATACTATCATTAATCTATATCATTAGACTTATGAAAAAATACTACGTAATGGTACGTTTCGAAATACAGAAACATGATTTTGAAACGTTATATTCACTGATCAGAATCTTTTTTGAACAGGAAGTCAGTGTTTATCCTGGCTTTATATCTTCCCGAATCCTTACTAATGAGGATCATACCATTGTAATCAATGAGGCAGCCTGGGAATCGAAAGAAAAATTCGATGCCTTTGTTCATGAAATTGTCTCAACGTCTGAAACTTCTAAAAAGATACAAGCTTTCAAACCATCAAGAGAAACATTTTATGAGTTTGCATACTTACCAAAAGCAAAATTTTCATAGAGAGATTGGATGTACTTGCCTATATCCTTACCATATTAAAACAACAATCACTAGTTTAATTCACATTAGTTTGATATTATTGTATAAATTATACCATTAACAAGAAAAATATTAAGCCATTATGAGATTAAACAATCTATTTTTTATTTTGCTTTCCTCTGCTCTGTTTTCTCAGACCTCTTTTAATTATCAAAGGGATTGGGCCACCTACGTCGGAGCCATCGATACGGGAATAACAGGACTGTATGAGGACAGCTCTTCCCATATTTTTGTAGATGCGAGGACAAGTTCGCCCAACCCAAGCATCGGGACACCCCTGGTTTCCTATTATAATCAGTTTATAACTGCAGGAAGCCAGCCTTATACCGGAAGTTATACTATTCCTAATAATTTTTCAGGCACATTGACTTCAGCAGGGAGTTTGATATCTGCGGGATACTCACCTTACATCACATCGGATCTATCCGCAAAATTTCCATATTTCAGAGATCATAACGGAAATAGGTATGAGTTCCGGATCAACCCTTCCAATCCAGCACTTCCTCCCGGAGCATGGCTCAGCAACGCTCCGGATTCCTTAAATAATATTCTCACCAAATATGACGTTAACAATACCATGCTCTGGCAGACCTATCTGCCCGGAAACGACAGTTTTAATAAGCTTGAAGTAGACGATGACGGAAATATTTATGTTGCAGGAGCCACCAAATGGCAGAACCTGGCAGATCCGGGAACGTTTCAACCGGTTTTCAGTGTGGTGTATGGTCCGGCAGGAGAACTCCTGCCCAATACCTATCTGGTAAAACTGAATCCGCAGGGACAAAAAATATGGGCTACCTATACTCCATCAAGCTTACTTTCAGGATTAACGGTATCCGGAAACAAAGTCTATATTTGCGGGAATAATGACCTGAAGCCTGCAGGAGCAGATTTATCGACATCCGGCACATTTCAGCCTGCAAAAGCAGGCCAGTTTATTGCTGAAATTAATGCCAATACCGGGCAGAGAACCTGGGGAACCTATTACGGAATTCCGGGGAATATGCTCGCGGCAGGAATTTCGGATATTAAAGCAGATGACACCGGCGTATATATTACCGGAGCGACATTCGGGGTACCGGGAAGTTATTATGCCACGGAAGGAGCTTATAAAGCACAGTCAGCGGATGCTGATATGTTCGTTACAAAATTTAATCCCTCCGGAGGAAGAATATGGAGCACGTATATAGGTACCAACGCGGAGGAAACATTCAGCGGCGACAAAGGGCTTGATATTAAAAACGGCAAGGTATTGTTCACCGGCTTAAGCTATGGAGACCAAAACATCTCAACGCCGGGAGCCTATATTGCAACAAAACCTAATCCCAACGGCCAGGATATCTTTTTCAGTATGTTGGATAGCAGCACCGGATTTCCGGATTTCATTTCCTATTACGGCGGTACCGGCAACAGCTTCCATCCTAATGATATCCAATGTATTTTTTCAATAGATTCAGACGGATTTTTCCTGTACGGAAGTACAGGCAGAACAACCGGATTCAGTTCTGCAAACGGCTATCAGCAGACGATCATCTATCCGGGCGGCATTACAACCGGAAGTTCCGGATTCATCGCAAAATTCAGTCCCAAGACCCTTTCTGCTTCTGAGGCGGATCCTGCCGGAGACCTTATGCTGTACAACAATCCAAACAACGGAAACTTCAGTATAAAAGGAACTGTTTTACAGCAGGAGCCTCATATGATCGCGATCCATGATGTTTCCGGAAGGTTACTCTATTCAAGGCCTATGCAAAAAAGGAAAGAAGAGCACTTCCGTCTGGAACACTTGCTGGCCTATGGAAATTATATCGTATCCGTAACTAAAGGTGACCAGACTGTTGTTAAAACTTTTAAACTTATGATCAGGAAATAGGCAGAAAATAAAGATTATACCAAACGCCTGCTGATCGGCTGATCATGCAGGCGTTTATGTTTTAAAAATCGTAGATTTTTGTAAACTTACATGTTCTTCTGTTTTCAAAGCTATCTGTTTTTGAGAATCCTAAGTGTGGGTTCGGGAGACTTAAACCACCAGATAACTTGACGCTAAACAAAACAAGTAATTTAAATCCACATATTCTTGATATCACTGCTGTCCTTTATCCCAATAAAATTGTATTCTTCTCATGCTTTCGATACGATTTTTAATTCTGACGGGGTTTTTCCGGTATGCTTTTTAATAAAGTTGCTAAAATTCCCTTCATTGCTGAAACCAAGGTTATAGGAAATTTCAGAAATGGTATGGTTTGAGAAATGCAAAGATTTCTTACATTCACCAAGAATTTTTTCAATGATGATGTGCTTGGCTGTTTTCCCTAGAATATACTCTGTCATCTCCGTAAGTTTCCTGGAAGAGATATTGAGTTTTCCCGCATAATAAGAAACCTTTTTGTTTTTTTTGAAATCCCTCTGCAAAAGAACCTTAAACCGGTTCACATAATAGAGGTAATCAAAGTTAATATCTCTGTTTATTTCGTCAGAAGGCATATATAAAAATGCATCCAGAATCAGCCTCTCTATAGCGTTATGCGCAGCTGAAATATATAAGCTTTCGTCGTTAAGCTGAAAATTTTTCATGCGTTTTATAAATAAAACCCATTCATTCTCCATATCAGAAAAGGGAGCAATAAAGATATCGGCTCTGTAATTAAAGAATAACTGCGAATTCAGAAAAAGGCTATCTTTTGATGACTGTTCATAGAAGCTTGATGAAAAAGAGATAACATATATCCCTTCTCCCTCAGATTTTCCAAAACAGACCTGTTTTTGAGGACCTATAAAAATGATATGCCCGCATCTAATATGGTAAAGTATTGTCTCAACTTCCAGATCAATGTCTTTCGTGATGATACATATGCAAAAGTAGTCTAATGTATTGAATCTTCTTATACCCTTATTTTTCTGTATTAAAGCACTTAGTGTATTAACACTGAATCCTAAATGCTTAAGCTCGTCTGTTAGTATATACATAGACTATTCTTAGTATTATTAAAGCATTTTGCTGATGGACTAAAAACCTGATTTGATTAATACACCAGATACAGAGGAAAAATTAGAGTATTTCTACATTTATATTCAGAAGACTCAGTAATCCATATGCCGACTTGTTAAAATATCAACAAATATCACTGGAAATAAATAACATTGCTTTATCCTGTTTTCTATAAGATTCCTATAATTCAATATTGAAGCTGAATTCCATGTTCACATCAAGATGATATATGGACTTTTTTAGTTGTATTATTAGTAATAACCCATTCTATATATATTTTTATAAATATAACGGACTGTTTTAACTTTATCATCACTAAATTCTAAGACCAGATAAATTTTCTTTTTCTTCATATAGCCAAGATTATATGTACAATATTCAGAAGGCAGGGTATTGGACTCGCTACTACCCAATAAAAATTCAATCTCGCTACGGTTCTTTCCTAAAAGCTTAGAACCTCTCATCAGATCCGTAACATAATATTTCCTAAGATTAGGTCGGGTTTTCCAAATGTGGCTATCAAAACGTGGATTTAAAATAAAGGATATGCTTTCCTTCAGTATTTTAAGTATCATTTCAATATAAATACATATTATATAATTATAAAAAAGTTTTTTCCATTTCGTTACCGTGTTGCGGCTGAGCTTGAAATGCTTAGCCCGTTCGGTACTTTTGAACCGGTCTTTTTCTGGTAATCTAGGATATCAAAAATGGTCTTCCTATTTTAGGATTTAAGTTTCTGATCAAAACGAGAGTCGAATTCTTTTTTTCAGCAGATAATCATGTATAGCTTAATGATATCCATTACAACCATAGTATTCTTCATAAATATATCATTACAGAAGAAAGCCTTTTCAGGATATTTCATGGCGACCATATTCACATAATTTTTTTAGTCAGGAGATCTACTTCTATTCATTATTATCCTTGTTTGTTGATCCATCTGTAAAGGGTGGCCTTGGGAATCTTGTACTGTTGCATAATCTCCTGCTTGGTTTTCTGTCCGGTTGCAATCAGTTCCAGAATGAAATCCATGATTTCCCTGGTGTAAATATTCTTCCTGAAAACAGGCATCTGACTGGTTTTTTTGATTCTTTGATCCCTGTTTTCTGATGGAGGAGGGGCATAGAGAATCATGTGCTGGGTATAAAGCCTGAAAAAGTCATATCCCAGAAGTTTGCTCCAGCGGAGCAGGACATCAGTGTCCAGGGATGAAGCATTATACATCTCAAAGACCTGCTCTTCCGTACAGGGGATGAAATTACAGATGCGGGATAGCTCTATTCCACTTTCAACAGTTCTTTTTTTAATCAGATTTCCAATATGGATTTCTTTAAATTTCATTGGTATTATCTTCTTTTATTGTTTATTTACATTTTATCAACACCTATTTTTATTATAAAATCCTTATTCTGGTATCAGATGCAATATTTTTCAACAAGAGCCTGTTTTACACTGGTTTTTACTGCTATAAAGGATAGTACTCTAATAAATGGGGCGGTAACGATTCCTTTCCATCCGGTAAGCCTCATATCGCTCATTTCAGCGCAGACCGCCAGATGCAAAGGATTCCGCGGAATATTCCCTTTTGAATACAGCCCGTCTCCGGCCAGACCGCATAAAATGCGTAATGTATTCTCCAGGCCTGCTGAGCCCGGTTCAACCCTGTTGGTGAACGTAACTGACTCATTATCCGGATTAAAAAAGCGGTGTATTTCCCCTTTTTTTACCAGATAGGATTCCCCGGGCCGCAGGATGATGATCATTTCTCCCAGAAGCTCCATGCCCAGCCTGCCTTTCACTGCTGTAAAAAGCTCTGTGTAAGACTTATGAAAATGTAATGGATTTCCTCCTTTGGGTTCTAAAGATATTTCCAGCTCCGTATACTCGCCTCCGGTATCAGCTGAAGTTTTCCGGAAATAAATGGTTTCCTTCAGTTCTTTGTTGTAAATTTTTCTTTTCATGAACCTAAGTATTGAAAATAATTGTGGAATTGATTTATAGCTTTACCGGATCGCCTACTGTCATAGGATTAATCAGGTTGAACACCCTATTTTTATCTATAAGGACAGCTTCTCCGCTATTTATGGCATCAGTCCCTTCAAACAATCTGGCAACGGCCTCTGCAATTTCTTCAACAGGAACAATGGCTCCGCCCGGATTGATATTGGCACCGAAGGCTGCTTTTGCTTCTTCATTATGTCCTGTTAACCTATCTGCCATAGGAGTGTCGGTTACCCACGGGCAAACCGCATATACCCTGATATTATCTTCTGCACATGAAGCGGCAACGGACTGCGTGATGCTTAGGACCGCAGATTTGCTCGCGCCGTATACCACAGCTACCGGTAAGGGCATAGTGGTCCCTACAAATGAAGCTGTATTCACAATCACTCCGCTTTTCTGTTGTCTCATGAGAGGCAGAATGTGTTTAATACATAAAATAACGCCTTTAATATTAGCAGCAAGTACGGTATCTATAACTGTTTCGGAATTGGTTTCCAACGGGCCCAGCACACCTTCGGTACCTGCATTGTTGAACAGATAATCAATTTTGCCATATTGGTCTACGGCAGATTCCACCATCCTGATGACTTCCTTCTCTACAGAGACATCTGTACAGATGTAAGCTGCTTCGCCACCTTTTAAAATTATTTCATGGGCCAGATGCTCTCCCGATTCCCTGCTTCTGCCGGCAATCATCACACGATATCCTTCAGCTGCCAGTGTTAAAGCTGTCTTTCTTCCAATACCTGCTGTCCCTCCTGTGATGAGGGCAACTTTTTGTTTCATTTTTAATTGTTTTAAGTTAATTATCATTTATATTGATCATGATCAACACTAACTTTATTGGTTTATATTTGGCGATATGAACAGCATACACCATTGGGTAAAACAACTGCATTTCGTTTTTACCGTATTATAATATCTTTATGTTTTCTTTGTGTTTTTAAATCGTAGCATTCTTTATAAACCTACGATATGCATTTTACTGCGGCGTATCTTCATACTCACGAATAGCCTTGCCCACGGCATCAATCAAGGGGAATGAAATTAGTCCCCATTATCCATTTAATGGTTTGCTATATCGCTATCAGCTGAAATGATATATTCAGCTATATTGTAGTCTCCGCTGGTAGTCTGAACAATAAAAGTAGCTATGTCATACTCCTTTCCTCTAAAGTTTTCTATCATTTGAGAACTCCCGCTCCACTGAATTTAACAACCCAACTATCTATAACTCCATGATTCCCTGAAATATCGCCCTATTTAAATATATAAATTCTGCTACAGCATAACCGCCGTCAGTAGTCTGGCTAATTAAATTTTACGTATTGAGACTTGTTCCTCGAAAAACATTTCTTTCTCTTTTTGAGATCTGTGTCTGGCATTTGCACTACAATAAATGAGAAGCCTGACAATAAAAAAAGTAGAAGATAGAATTGCGCCTTTATTCTGTTTTGCATTTTTAAGGTTTTAATTCCTCTTTTAAAATTCTATAATTCATGTTGCCATATATTTACTGCGGCATATCTTCGTACAGATGAATACCATTGCCCGCGGCATTAAGCCGGAGAAAAAGAAAGTCGTACAACCCGTTAGCTGGACCTATCACATTCCCGTCATTTGAATTGGTAAATCCCGCCACAGCGTATCCAGCATCAGAGGTCTGTACAATAGAAAGTGTTGATTCAGAACCCGTTCCACCTAAGGTTCTCTGCCATTGGAGCACTCCTGTTGCATTAAGTTTAACTACCCAGATATCTCCACCTCCATGATTTCCAGAAACATCATCATTATTTGATTCGGTATATCCAGTTACAACATACCCTCCGTCAGAGGTCTGTACAATAGAACGACCTGACTCAATACCTGATCCCCCTAAGGTTCTCTGCCATTGGAGAACTCCCGCTCCACTGACTTTAACAACCCACATATCTCCACCTCCATGATTTCCCGAAACATCATCATCATTCGAAAAAGTATATCCGGCTACAGCATACCCACCGTCAGAGGTCTGCACAATAGAACGATTATATTCAATACCAGTTCCCCCTAACGTTTTCTGCCATTGGATCGTTCCCGATCCACTGATTTTAACTACCCAGAAATCGGTGCCTCCATGGTTTCCGGAAACATCTCCATCATTTGATCGGGTACTGCCGGACACAATATATCCTCCGTCAGAGGTCCGCGCAATAGAATTACCTTCATCATTACCTGTTCCTCCTAAGGTTTTCTGCCACTGGAGAGCTCCTGATCCACTGAGCTTAACCACCCACAGATCTCTACTTCCATGGTTTCCGGAAATATCGCCATCATTTGAATAAGTAGATCCCGCCACAGCATACCCTCCGTCGGAGGTCTGCACAATAGAATTAGCGTCATCATTACCTGTTCCCCCTAAGGTTTTCTGCCATTGGAGAACTCCAGCTCCACTGATTTTAACTACCCAGATATCGCCGCCGCCATGGTTTCCGGAAACGTCGCCATCATTTGAATAAGCAGATCCCGCCACAGCATACCCTCCGTCGGAGGTCTGCGCAATAGAATGAGCTTCATCATTACCTGCTCCCCCTAAGGTTTTCTGCCATTGGAGAGCTCCTGATTCACTGAGTTTAACTATCCAGATATCGCTGCGTCCATGGTTTCCGGAAACATCGCCATCATTTGACGCGGTACCGCCTGTCATAATATATCCTTTGTCAGAGGTCTGCACCATAGAATAAGCTATATCATCATTTTTTCCTCCAAACACATTTTTGGCTTCTTTAAGTGCCATAGCCGGCATTCCCGGGATCTGCGCCTCTATCGATAAGAAGCCTGTCAGAAGAAAGACCATGGCATAAAGTTGTGCTGTTGTCCTGTTTTTCATTTTTAAAGTTTTAATCCCTATTTTAAAATCTCTAACTGATGATCCCAAATATTTATTAGGGTATATCTTCATATAGACGGATAAAGTTTCCTGCGGGATCAAGCCGAGGAATGAAAAAGTCCCTTGCCCCGTTAAAGGATCCTGTTACATTTCCGTTGTTTGACTCTATATTCGCTGCCACAGCATATCCGCCTCCTGTCGTCTGGATAACAGAGCTTGCCGAATCAGCGCCTGTTCCTCCATAAATTTTTTGCCATAGTATATCTCCCGTTGAATTAAGCTTAACGATAAATAGGTCACTATTTCCATTACTGATATTGGAACTGGCACCAACTACCACATATCCTCCATCTGTCACCTGGATAATGGAATTGGCCTGATCACTATATACATTTCCTAATGGTTTCTGCCATTCTAAGTTGCCTGCTGCACTGAGCTTTACGACCCACATATCATTTTGCCCATGATTGCCGGAAACATTACCATCATTTGATCCAGTGTATCCTGCCACAGCGTATCCGCCATCTGATGTCTGAATAATAGAATTGGCTGCATCATACCCAGATCCTCCAAATGCTTTCGCCCATTGCTTAGTTCCTGTTGCCGTAAGTTTAATGATCCACATATCGAGCCCTCCGTGATTTCCGGAAACGTCACCATTATTCGATTTGGTAAATCCTGCTACGGCATAGCCTCCATCCGTAGTCTGGATAATGGAATAACCATAGTCTATTTCTGATCCTCCATATTCTTTTTGCCACTCGACATTTCCTGTTACACCAAGCTTAAGTACAAAAACATTTGTTCCATTGGTACTTGAATAAATGCGGCCTGCTACAGCATATCCGCCGTCTGAATTCTGAATAATAGAATTTGCATAAGCAGTATTAGCCACACCTCCATATACCTGTTGCCATTGTATCGTTCCCATTGGATTGAGCTTTACCACCCACATATGTTGATTTCCATTATTTCCGGAAACATCGCCATCGTTTGAATTACTAGATCCTGCCACAGCATATCCGCCATCGGCAGTCTGAATAACGGAATAGGCTATATCTTCACCTGTTCCTCCCAATGTTTTCTGCCATTGTATGGCTCCTGATGCGTTAAATTTTACCACCCACATATCCTGATCTCCATGATTTCCGGAAACGTCGCCATTATTTGACCCGGTAGATCCCGCCACTACACCCCCCCCATCTGTTGTCCGGAAAATAGAATTGGCCTGGTCTGCTCCTGTTCCTCCAAAAATATTTTTGGCTTCTTTAAGCGCCATGGCTGGCATACCGGGAACCTGTGCTTCGATTTAAAAGAAGCCTGCCAGCAGAAAGACTAAAGCATAGAGCTGTACTGTTGTTTTGTTTTTCATTTTTAAGGTTTTAAATCCCTATCTTAAAATTTTTAATTGATTATATCAGATACTTACTCGGGTGCATCTTCATACACACGAATAAAGTTTCCTGCGGCATCAAGCCGGAGAAGAAAAACGTCAGACGATCCATTATTCGGACCTATTATATTTCCATCAATTGAATCAGTAACTCCTACTATTGCATAACCGCCATTTGATGTCCGTATAATAGATTGAGCTCTGTCAAAACCTGTTCCTCCTAAGGCTTTCTGCCATTGTATCGTTCCTGCAGTATTGAGTTTGACAACCCACATATCTCCTCCTCCATGGTTTCCGGAAACGTCACCATCATTCGAGAAAGTAAATCCAGCCGCTGCGTACCCACCATCTGCTGTTTGAATAATAGAATTGGCTAGATCATTAATCGATCCTCCGAGTAACTTTTGCCATTGTATGATTCCTAGATTACTAAGTTTGATTACCCATGCGTCACGGTTTCCATGATTTCCGGAAACGTCTCCATCATTTGAGGCGGCACCGCCGGCCACAATATATCCTCCGTCAGCCGTCCGGATAATAGAATTAGCTTCATCATTTACTGTTCCTCCTAATGTTCTTTCCCATTCTACACCGCCACTTGATTTAAGTTTAATCACCCACATATCTCCACCTCCATGATTTCCAGAATTATAGTTATTATAATAATATCCAGTATATGATCCTGATTGTGACACTCCTGCTACCACATAGTCGCCATCTGTAGCCTGAATAATGGAAGAGGCAGCATCATTACCACTTCCACCATAATGTCTTGACCATTCTACTGTTCCCGCCGAATTGAGTTTAACAATATATATATCTGAACCATACGAAGAACCATCCCATGATCCTGCAGGTTCTGAAAAGCCAGCATCAGTTGAGTATGTGAATCCAGCCACTGCGTAGCCACCATCTGATGTTTGAATAATAGAATTGGCGCCATCATTATCTGTTCCTCCTAATGATTTCTGCCATTCTAAAGAGCCTGATGCACTGAGCTTGGCCACAAACATATTTCCATATGCATTTGATACATAGATGCTTCCTGCTATGGCATAACCGTCATCTGATGTTTGAATAATAGAATAGGCGCCATCGTAACCTGTTCCTCCGAATGTTTTTTTCCACTCTATGGATCCTGTTGCATTAAATTTAACCACCCACATATCACTACCTCCATGGTTTCCGGAAACGTCACCATCATTCGAGTTAGTAATTCCTGCTATAGCATATCCGCCGTCTGTGGTTTGGATAATGCAATACCCCCCATCAGAACCTGTTCCTCCGAAAACATTCTTTCTTATTATTTCTTTAAGTGACATGAACGGCATGCCAGGAACCTGTGCTTCGATTGATAAGAAGCCTGCTAGCAGAAAAACCATGACACAAAGTTGTGCTATTGTTTTGTTTTGCATATTATAATCCTCTTGCACAATAGACATATACTGTCGAACTTATGGTCACAAAGGTGTATAAGGTTTCGGTATTGGCTACGGTGGCATTGTTATTTACATATTTAAAGGTAAAGCCTGTTGCGGTGAAAGCTGAGGTTCCGGAGGTTGCACCGCGCACATTCAGGGTGTAGGTTCCTCCGTCCTTAATGTTCTGAAGCGTGAAATTCCCTGCTGAAGCCGAAGTAAACGCGAGGTTGCTTTTGCTGAAATCGATCGTTGTGCTGTTTCCGGCATTATAAGCGGAAGTATTGGTAGCCGCTCCGTTAATCTCCAGCTTGCTGGCCGGTGCAGCCGTCCCGATGCCTATATTTCCTGCAGGCGCTGCTGCATCCCCGGTGAGCCCCGTTCCAAAAAGTGCACCGCCGATATTCAGCTGATTGCTGCCTGAAGCAGACGCAACAGTCTGGTTGGTGCCTATAACAATATTCTTACTGCCGGTTGTAATATTAGCCCCCGCAAAACGCCCTATGGCCGTATTCTCGCTTCCGGTTGTGTTGCCTGAAAGAGTGCTGGCACCAAATGCCGTATTCCTGTTGCCGGAATTCTTCGCTAAAGCTCTGTCTCCGAAAGCTGTATTTTCAGTGGTTGTCTTATAACTATTTCCACCTAAGTTAAGCGAACTAAACCCGATCGCCGTATTTGCGTTGGAAAGGGAATCCATAATGATTCCGGCCCTGTGTCCTCCTACTTTAAACATCAGGTGTCCCCCTGAATTGGTAGATCCTATAAAATTTACGGAAGGATCTATTCCGGAGCTTCCCGTTGTAGACCAGCTGCCGGATGAAGAACCGGATGAAGATCCTCCCCCGATCATTTTCTGCCATGCGCTTCCGTCAAAATAATAATAGCCTTCAGCAGTCATATTAGCCGTTTTACTGTCCGGAGACGAAACTGCTGCCGTAGCATAAATGATAGTTCCCTTCTGGTCTGAACCGTACTGTGCGTTTCCCAACTGGATCTGGTTTCCGGTAAGGCGAGGAGCAAGCATTCCTTCCGGCCTGCTGCCGTCTGTTGTTTTAGCAGTAATATCCAGGGTAGCCTTAGGACTTTGATTATTAATTCCTACCTGGCCCCGGACAGCCAAAGAGAGAAAAAAGGTGATCACCAAAAATACATTTGTTTTCATAAAGTTTAAAAAAAATTAGTTGTATATATTGTTTTGTGTTTCTGCTATTAATTGTGGCATGATTATATGTAATATTGATCTGCGATCCTCCTAACTATTTTTTGAAAGCAAAATATCTTAATTATTGTGCATGCGGACTTCAGAGAATGGATAATTTCATAGTAGTCCCGTAATTTTCTAACCCACTTCAGTAAGCATTTTGTAATGATGCAAATGTATCCTGAATTATATGACCGCATGCCTCCCCTTTGGTATAGTTTTATCCTACCCAACCGGGTAGTTTCCGATATAAAACTATTAAAATGAGACTTTTGAAGAAAATTCATTTTTTTTTTTACCTTTGACAAAAATTTTACCCGTACTGTGACCCGTTTCTTATTGACCCTGCTTTTTGTAATCATTTATCAGATTACAAATGCTGCCATTCCTTTCAAAATAGAATACGTAAAACTGTCCGGAACCACCTGGCCATCTTCAATAAAAAAACTGCATTTCGAGCTCTTCGACTCAGATATTCCACACCCTCATTCCGGAGACTGTTTTATTTTTAAAGTGACCCCCCTCTCCCACATTTCATCTGAAAAGAATTATATCCTTTATTTCCCTACAGAACACCTCTCGACAGTTCAGTTATGTGGACTCCACAATACCTCCCTGGTACCGCTGAAAGATGCAGGTAATAATCATCATGACTCTTTTACCCCCTGGGGATACCCCCGTTTTACGGTTAAGGGCGGTAAGGATGCATATTATTTGGTAACTTCCTTTAAAAAGGGAGTTTATTTTCCGGTACAATTTATGCCCGAATCTGAATTTAGGCGTTTTGAAGTGAAGGGAAATTTCGGACTGGGAATGTTCTATGGGCTGGCAACTGTGATTTTTATTGTGAATGCGCTGTTCTTTATTTTCTTCCGCCAGTATATTTTTCTCTACTACGGACTGTTCCAGGCTTTCATTGTCACTGCTATTGCCTCCTCCGATGGCCTATTTACATTTTTCACTGATAATCCTTACTTTCTTAATTATGCCGATATTCCAATCCACATAGGAGCATTTACTGCCGGCTTTTTTTTTGCAGGCCAATTTCTCGGATGGCCTGGGCTGTTTAGTAGAATGAAGTTTGTGCTTGTGTTGGCTATCGTAGGCAGTGCAGCTTCAATGGTGCTGTACATGGAGATTGGAGAAATGCTTTTTTATATTCTGGCCGAATCTATCGCCCTGTTGATGCTATGCAGCTATTGGGTGATAGCCCTGCTACAGTTTAAAACCAATAAGAATGCCCGGCTGTACGTTTTTGCTTATTCCTTATACCTTTTCTTTGCCGTGGAATATTATATCGTCAGGCAAATCGGTTTGCCAGGCGTCAGCCTTTTTTCCGGTCAACTTAAGATCAGCTGTGTAACAGAAATGATTGTGTTGCTGATTGGTATGATATACCGTGCCAGTATGGTATTGCATGAAAACCGCTATTTCAGGCAAAAGATTGAGGAGCATATTCAGGAAAAAGCAGATAAACACAGACTGGACCTTATCAGCCTTAAGGAAAAGTATGATCTGACAGACCGTGAAACTGAAGTTCTTGGTTATATGACCCAGGGAATGTCTAATCCTGAAATTGCCGAAAAACTTTTCGTATCCGTAAATACCATAAAGTATCATATCCGTAATATTTTTGTAAAAATGGAAATCAGCAGCAGAAGTGAGGCGATATCGAAGGTCCGGTTATCCTGAACAAACAGCGCTAATGTGCCTGAGCTAATTTAATGTACTGTTTGAACTATATCTATTTATTGTTGTAAAGAGATTATTTATGAAGAAAATCCAGATTATTGTACTGCAATCCATAAAAACTAATGTTCTCTTCTGTTTTCAAATTTTTTCCTTCATGATTCTAAAGTGTAGCTTCGAGGGTATCAGCCACCGTTTATCTCAGAACCTTTGTGATTCTTGTGGTTTAACCCTTCACAGATCAGCAGATTGTACAGGTGTTTTCACGCTTTAAAAATCGTAGATTTTTAAAACTTCTGTGTTCTTAATCTTTTCAAAAGCTGGCTTATTCATGATTCTTATGCATCAAATTTTGCAGCCTGTTATAATCCAGGATCATTAATAAACCACCCCGTCAAAAATTCTTTGAATTTTCGACACCTCCCCAAGGGAGCGGAATTTCCCTAACTGCTATTTCCGGCAAACAGGGAATGTTTCACGGTCATGTAAAAACCTGCGGTTTTTATAACTTAAGTGCTCTTCTGTTTTCAAACCTATCATCTTAAAATTCTAAAGTATCAAAAACTTTGCAGCCTGTTATAATCCAAAATCATTAAATCACCCCATCAAAAATTCTGTGAATTTTCGACATCTCTCCAAGGGAGGGGAATTTTACCAACTGCTATTTTCCGCAAACCGGACAGGTTTCACCTTCATATAAAAACCACAGGTTTTTAAAACTTAAGTGTTCTTCTGTTTTCAAAGCTATCATCTTAAAAATTCTTAAGTGTCAAAAAACTTTGTGACTGTTGTGGTTAATTCTCACTAAACCCTAAAACCCTAAAACTCTCCAACTCTCAAACCCTAAAGCTCTCCCACTCTAAGACCCTAAAACCCTCTCCCCCTCCATCCGCTCCAACACCACCCACGCCGCATCCAGCATTTTGTTCAGATGAATAAAAGGCGTCATAATATTCCCACCCGGCTGTCCTGCATATACGCCGAGAGCAAAGTACGAGACTTCGGCAATGAAACGGTCGAAGTCTTTGATATCATACTCGCGGAAAGCGGTTTTGAATACCCGGAAAGTATCTTTATATTCTACCTGTGAAAGCGAACCCAGCATCAGACAGGAAGCAACTTCTTCCGGTTCGCTCAGCCGCCATTTCTTATGCCTGAACTGAAGCAGGTAACACCCGCGGATAAACGATTTGACCGACAGTTAGAAATCAAGCACAGTAGAGGGTTTCGGACGGATCCGGGCATTGCAATTCATGGCACTGGAGGTGATTTCCGACAGGGTATTTTTGGCGGATACCAGGTCATGGTCCCGGAAAAATTTCTTCACAAGCCTCAATCCGGAATGTTTCTGACCGACTTTTCTGAAACTTTGATGAGTACCTATTACATCCTTTTTCATAATGAAGTAGATTAAGTTGGGTTTAACGGATTTAAATGATCAGCGTATGATGCAAGTGTTTAACCGGAATCCCGGTTCCAGGATTGCGCAGGATTGAAACCGCTGTTTTGGGACAGGGCGCTGCCTGCAAAAGTTTTTTTACACTTCTGAAATTTTGATACGATGAAACACACGGCTCTTTCTGCGCAGCGTCAATGGTTTGCAGGAAGGGCCTTTTTATTTTTTATTTAATGTGATGTGTTCTTTAAAGCAGCATGTAAAAGCTTTCCTGATGCCCATTGGAAGAACAAGGGTAACCTGAGGATCAAAGAAGAGAATCCGCCGGGCACCGGAAAGCAGGGGATATACACGGCTGCACCAGCCGGTATATTCTAAAAAAACACCAAATCACTGAATGCTGAACAGCTCCTTAACCTTCTGCCCTACGCAGACCATCCCCTATTACATTCCTTTTGTGCTGAAAAATAATTTGGAAAATTGAAAGAAAGCCAGTACTTTTAAGGGTTGAGTTGAGGCGTAGCTCGGCTTTCCTTTCAGCTGAAAGGAATTTCGGGTGGCGGCAGTTTGAAGTGAAGTTATCCTCTACTTCCTGCACGACAGCCCCGAACCGGAAAAGAAAACAGAAACAGTTGTTTTTGGTTTCTGGACTTTTTTAATGAGTGATCTGATTATTTTTGGGATCCTGTTCGCAACCTATGCTTCTTCGCATAATATGATGGGCATGGCAGATGGACCCGGACCGAAAGATTTGTTCAACCTGGAAAGTGTTATTTATCAGACCCTTTTTCTTTTATTAAGCAGCTTAACTTTCGGGATATCGAGCCTGATCATGAAATACAAACAGAATAAAAACATGATGGCCTTGTGGTTAATCATCACCTTTATTCTTGGCTTTCTGTTTCTATATTTTGAAATTACCGATTTATCCGATATAGCGAAATCAGGCGGCGTACCTACGAGAAGCGGCTGGCTGTCATCGATGTATGCGCTACTCGGCCTTCACGGTCTGCATATTGGTATCGGGTTAGTTTGGTTGCTTGTTACGATCTTTCAAATCTACCGCAGAGGTTTTGACTTTGCTACCAAAAGCAGGGTGCTTTGCCTTGGTGTATATTGGCATTTTCTGGACCTGATCTGGATCGGTATTTTTTCAGTCATCTTTTTATTTGGTACATTATGAAATCAACAAAATTAAAACAGAATTAACCCGATATATTGTAGCCACCGTTATTTGTATAGGAATTACTTTGGCCGCCTTCTCAACGGTAATGTACGGTTTGGAAAGGACCAAGGCTCTCTGGATCATCACACTTCTGGCCATTGTCCAGATTATCGTTCAGCTCAAATATTTCTTACACCTCAGCTTCAGACAAAAAAATAAAGAAGATCTCTGGCTCGTTCTTTTTTCATTGGTCATGCTTCTGATCACTGCCGGAGGGACAATCTGGGTATTGGCTGATCTTTCCAACAGAATGATGTGAAAATTGGTGGAGGATAGGATATTCCAAGAAGAATTTTCTGATAAATCCGTTTTTTTAATTTCTTTTGGTACTGTTTAATGTGTTGTGGTATACCCATAATTAAAAAGACCCCAAAAAGTTAAACACTTTTAGGGGCAGGCCACTATATAATTCTTTATCAAGGGATATTATAATAAGGATCTTTATCCTGTGAAAATACAGTATGGTCATCCCAATTTATCTAATTCACTTGAAAGATGTTTTTATTAGCTTTTATATCTCTGACATTAATTTTTAAATTATTGACTATTATATTTATTACCCTAAATTTTAATAATGGAAAATGCCAAATAAAAATATTAACAATAATCGTTACCACTGCGAGTTGCAGTGGTAACGATCTGAACTGAATATTATTTATTTTCCCCTACTTGCTTCATTGTACCAGTGATAAAGATAATAATCATATTTTTCAATATTCTGATTAAGATTTTCTTTTAAAAAAGGTTTTAATTTTTCAATTTGCGAATCTGTAAGCTTATATACTTCATCAAGATTCTCATCATCTTCATCTACTGACAAGTCATCTAAAATCTTCAAAATTTCCTTTGAATCAATTTCCAAACCATAACTTTTATTGATCTCATTTGATAATTTACTAAATTCTTTCACAGATCTTACCTTTTCCATCTGTATAGGTGAGACAGAAACTTCCTGTTCCTCATAGCAGCCTAATTCGTATGTATATTTTTCTAAATCTTCATACAATGGGTCTTTTAAAAAGGGCTTTAGTTTTTGAATCTGCTCCTCAGATAATGTATATTGTCCATATATTTCATCTTCATTATCATCATCTGCTAAAGAAAAGTCATCCAACACCCGTATAATTTCTTTTGGTGTTATATCTAAATCATATTCTTGATTAATGATTTCATTCTCAATACTAAATTCCTCTATTACTCTTTTTATCATAAAATTATCCTTTGATTCTTGGGACTTTGTACATTATCCATCTGCATCTGCATTATTGGTGTCATTAAAAACGGTGTAAGTCTTTTCGTTGCCAAATCTATTAGTTTTAATCCACCTACCAAAATTGTTACTCCAATTCCTGTTTTTATTATAGGATCAATAGTTCTTCCTTTTACAGGGGGCTTATACATTGCACCTGTTTCAGGCCTTGCTGATCCTAAATGTTTCCCTTTTCTGTTATAAACTTCTACATCACCATGCTGTTTATCCCATTCTAAGATATTTCCGTCTGGATTTTTCCATCTTGTTCTACCACTCCCTTTATTGTTTGCTCTTTTAGCATTAGGAAATCCAGGTAAAGTTTTTGGTGCGGGTTTATGATGGCTTGTGTTTCGATTATCTGCACTGTCGCTTTTTTTCCCACCATCATTATTGTCATTATTTTCTGTATAAAAAACATTTGATCTGTGCATGACATGATTAAGTCCAGCAACAATACCTCCAATGACTGCGCCCTGCCAGAAATTCCCTCCTGACAATTCTGAACCAATTCCTCCAGAGATGGCACCAAATGCAATTGTACCTATGGCACTATTTGCTGCAGTACCTGCAACAGCTCCAAAAGCAGATGCTCCTAAACTTCCGAAAAATCCTGAAAAGAAAGATTGTTTAAAATCCCCATTCTGCATCAAGGATAACGTTCCTTGAGCAATACCATGTGCTGCTGCTTTTACTAAAAACGCAGCATCTCCTAAACTTTTAGCAAATTGTGTGGCTCCTGCAGCACTGGAGAAGGCACTTCCTATTCCGAAGGTCACGGCTGAGGAAACAGCTCCAAAAAAGATTGACTTGAGTCCGCCTTTTAAGCTGATTTGTTCTTTACTTAAATAAGCTGTTGTAACAAGATAGGTAGTGAAAGCAATATACGTACCTATTGCAACTGCCTGCCAAAAGAGAATTGCTGCTGCAGCTACCTGAATAAATTCTCCACTTGGATCATTAAACATCAACGGATTATTCAATACATAGCCATACTTATTATAATTCTGAGTATTTGTTGGATCCTGAATAAATTCATCGGCATTCAAGAATCTTCTTAATAAAGGATCATATAACCTTCCATTCATATGAATAATGCCTATTTCTGGGAAGTATTCATGACTCGTATAACCTCTATCCAATAATAGATTACCATTTGATATAATCACATTAATCTGATCACGATCTGTAATAATAGACTTAAGCCCTTTCTTGTAATGTGTCATATTCCCCCAGGCATCAAAATGTCTTTGCTCCAAATTATTTCCAGCTTCGTCAGTAATAGCAAGTATACTCCCTAAATAATCTTTATGCAGGAATTTATAAGAACCTGTTGTTTCCCCATAATTTTTTACAAAAACAATATTACTTTCATAAGGTGTACCCCCTATATAGATAACATGTTTTTCTGCTCCTGTAGAGTTATCTATCTGTATTTCAAAGCTGCCATCTTCACTATAGAACTTTGTGTATTTTCCATCTCCGTCTGCAGCAAAATTTCCGCCATATGTCACTCGTTGCCTCATCCCTGACAACCCGTATTGGAAAGCAACATCGCCCTTCAATCCATCAATAAAAACAGGATCATTATTTTCATTGTATGTAATGGTCTGAATTAGATCATTGGTATAATTCTGCTCACCTTTTGCATTTAACGTCATCCCTGTAGGTTGGTAGATCTTAGAAGAATTCTCATACTTCATTGTTCCTACTTGATCATTCTCCATGATTCTTCCTTTGACGTCATAGACATTGTGAGACATTTGTCCAGTAACAGGATTTGTCCAGTTGACTAGTCTATTATTATCATCATAATTAAATATTTCTGTAATATTAAAATCTCCCCCTCTTGTTCTATTTTTCAGTTCATTTTTAATAGCATCAAAAGCATAATTCATCTGAAGAATAACTGTATTATTCTGATTTACCTGATTTGCACTTGTAAGAAATCCATGAGTAGTATCATAGGTATTAGTAATATTAACAGCTCCAAGCTTTGAACTTAAAATCTGGCCTTTAGAATTAACCTCTTTAAGTTCCCAAAGTATTTTACCGGATGCTTTGTCTTTCACCTGATACAAATCTCCACTCCATGTGCTGTAAACGTTTTCAATATGTACCTTGGTCATAGTTCCGGAAGAATAAAGCTGCTTCTCGTAAGATATAATTCTTCCTTTATCATCGTATGTTATACCTTTTTGTATAAAATACTTTCCATTACTACTTTCTGAGGAAGATAATATTCTTCCTTGCTGATCATAGCTGATGTTTGAACCATAAGCTTTGCCATTAGAAATTCCGGATTTTGAAATCAATCTTCCCTTGGTGTCGTAAGCTAAAGTAATTAATTTATTTGTCGACAAGCCACCATCTGTAGTCGATATTTCTTTTTGGGTGATAAGCTGTCCTAAATTATTATAAATAAGTTCTTTAGTTCCTTTCGGACTAATAACTTTTTTAACTTGTCCAAAACCATTATATTCATATTTGTAGATTCCATTGGAAGGATCATTAACTTCAGACTTTCTACCCCAAGTATCATATTTTGTTATTACAACATTCTCTGCATACTTAGCTTCTATTTGCTCTCCAGCAGCGTTATAAGAAAAATTAATAGCGCCTCCTTTATCTGTAGTAGAAACCACATTTCCTAAAGCATCTACAGTTTTTGTGTTAATCCTTCCGTAATCCGAAGGATTTGTTTCCTTCATTGTTGTTATAAGACCAGATACACTAGTCTCAATTTTCTTTCCGGTAAATGATGTTGATGTAACCTTTGCCGGATAAGTAGTATCGTCATAAGTTGTTAAATTCCATTGCAGAGGTCCTCCATCATAGAAAGGTTCTCTTTCCGCAATTTTTCTTCCAATTAAATCATAGCTGAACTGTTTATGTACAAATTGTCCCTGCCCAAATGCTTTTGTTGATGTTAAATAGTTTTGCCCTTGTCTGTTTGTATAATTTTTTATAACGTCACCGTCCGAATCATATTGAGTGACGATAATATTCCAATTATTGTCTTTTTCGTATTGGTAAGTGGTAACTCCTAACAAATTATCTTTTGTCTTAAGGATTTTCCCCCAATTATCGTAAGTATTGATTTTTGAATTTCCATCCGGATCTGTTTCAGATAAAATCTGTCCAAAGTCATTATAAATTATATAAGTTTCTAATCCTAAATCATCAGTTTTTTTAACTACAAAACGACCACTTGGATCATACTCAGACTTGATGGTTTCTGTCTGTGCATCGGTACTATTAGTGACAACTTTCTGATTAATATTTCCAAAATCATCATAATTATATGTTTCCAGTACATATGCTGAGTTGTCTCTATTCCAAGTTTTAAGAGATTTTAGCTGATTACTCTCGTAGACATATTCTTCTTTTGCAGATTTTGTATCTCCATAAGCCTGAGATATATTAGTTTTACTTTTAGGGCGACCAATATAATAATTAGACCCCACTCCTGCTATATCATTATAATAATCTATTAAAGTATTCTCTATAGCATAGCCATTATTAATATTTGAATTTTTTTGTGCAGGAAGATAGTAGTCTCCATAAATAATGGTATCCTCTGTAACAACACCAGTTAAAAAGTCTGTAGACCTGATAACCTTTGGTACGATTGAGATCACCATATTTTTCTTGTCACTATCAACTACAGTAGATAAAATCTGCCCGTTTAACAACTTATCTGTTTGATACTGTGTAATTTTTAAGCTGAGTAATTGTGTATTATTTTCAGAAATATCTGCCGGGAAAATTTTGCTCTCTTCCGTTGTTCTTATTGCCCATTCTTTTATAGGTAGCCCCTCATTGATTGGATCAATTTCTGTTCCTGCCCAAATTTTTGTATTTTCATATCCGTTGGTATACCAAGATGAACGTGCACTTTGTCGGAATCCTATCATTCCTTTGCCTGTAAAATGCGAAATCATCCCTCTATATCTGAAATCCTGGTATAATGATGAGGTCCCCGTCTGAATCAATCTGGTAACAATAGACGATTGGGGAATTATATCCATCTCATAATAGGGAAACTGCTCTTTTTTAACAGGTTTATAAAGGTTTGAATCCTGATAGGTATTTAGTTCCTGATACAAAGCTGTGGTTGTAATTCCTCCTTGGGTAATGGTTTTTATTCTTGATTTTGTAGGTAGGTATGGATGTCCATAATTAACAATGTAGTTACAATTGTCACCGCTACAATTGCTTAATTTTCCAATTAAAATTATTTGTTGATTATCTCTATTTAATGACAGCTGAGAAAAATAAATTGCTTGTCCAGAAAAAGATTTTGTCCATACTCTAGTCTGATAAAAAGTATATTTCCCACTTGAATCTGTTTGATTGAAGAGTGAGACATTTACATTATCAATCTTATTTAATGAATAAACGGCTACTCTATATTGTGTAGACTCCTGATTATTATGAGAAGCCCACTCATGATCAGTAACCATAACTTCACTAACAATAATTTCAGATTTTCCATCTCCATCCAAATCATTTACATCATATTGATAATAATCAATAGTCTGATAAACACACTTACTTTCAGGAAATCCATTATGAGAATCTTGTGCCAGCACTACTGGATTTGGCTGGTAAGGATGTAATTGAACAGAAGAGATAATGAAATTATTACCATTAGAAATATAGAGTTTATAAACATTTGAGCCACTTGACTGTGGAACAATAATATCTGCTTTCGCATCTCCATTGAAATCACCGAACATCATCGCTGTATGAGGTAAGCCAACAAAATTAGTCCCAGAAAAGTTTCCTACCGTTACCTTTGAATAATTATAGAAATCATCTCGTTTGATGTTAAAAACATTTGAAAACTGAGAATAAGTCTGAGCTATTATATCTTGAATACCATCTCCATTAAGATCTGCCAATCTAATTTGCGAAGTACCCCCAACAGAACCATTTGTAGAACTTGTCTCGAATTTATATATACTTTGAGGAATGGTTAAACTTTGATCCAAATCAAAAAAAACATAAGAGAAAAATGCTTTTATTGTCTGTCCATTACCTATTTCATCAGTAGGAGTATCATCTTGAGTTCCCTCTGTATTTGTTTTCCTGTCAATTGATAAAGGTATTTCAACTTCATCACCTACTGATGATTCCGATAAAGAAGAAAATTTGCTGGAAATAGGTCCAGGATCTGTTGTAATACTTCCACAAATTCTTGTTACCCTATATTTAATAATAAGCTCAGGAATTCCGTCACCATTAAAATCATGACTCTGTGCTTCAACCAAAGTAGGAGCAGAAGGCGTCTGGCAACCATCTAAATCATCATCCAGTACTAATGGCGTAAAGGAGTCGTAATCCATTGTTTTAGAATACTCAAAATTCAGTTTCTGATTTTGAATATCAATAGAGTATATTTGAAATTCATAATCCTTCTTATATGTTACACTTGTATTTTTAGGTACAGGCACAACAAGTCCCATTTTATTGGTAATGTAGTTATCTTTTTTGAATACTAAGGGAATAGCATTTTTGAAATTTTCCAATTTAAATTTCGTAGCATCATAGGATAAATTAACCGTTGAGTTATTGCTTGAATAGACAGAATTTTTAAACCTTAGATTACCATCTGAAATAAATTCAAGATAATCAGTAGTTCCATCCATGTTAAAATCCCCATACTTTTTTGTCGTTGTTGTACTTGGAGCATTTTGATAGTTCGTTTCTTCATTACTTCCTGCGTTGGTATAATATTCTATGTTAACAGGTGTTGCAGATTCATCAGCAGCATTTTGTTCTGTAATATTTTTTACAAATTGGTAGCTACTGCTAGTTTCTTCATAATCTATTATGTACTTTTTGAACTTATTTTGGTTTGCTTTTACTTCAATACTCTTTAATAATTGATTCTGAATAAATTCTTTTTCATTGACATAAGCGATCTCATTAAGTTTTCTACTGGTATAATTAAATTGAATACTATTAAAATGAGGTTTATTGATTTTATCATTCCCTCCCCATTGTATATTTGATATAGTAGAAACATTATTGGCCTGATTATAAATATAGGTTATGTAATTTCCTTGAACATCACGCCATTTAATAATGTTATATTCCAAAGGTGTACGACCAGGACTAAATTCTACATTAGAATCTGTTGCCCCATACCATGCTTGTGAACCATCTTCAAATGTTACCTCCCAATATTGGGGTCCATTCATATTTTGTGCAGTCCCCTGTAATGATCCAATTGATTTAATTTTTATATTAGAGTATTTCTCCGTTACATATTCTGCACCATCTTTTCCATATTCACCGGACTTTAAAATCAATCTCTGTCCATTGAAACTGTAATCGTCAGAATAATCTAATTGTACTCCACGTATTGCATTATTTCTTTCAATATTTTTTCCAATCCTTGATATAGAAGTAGTACCACCTAGACTCCAACCATATCCAGCAATTCCATTTGCTGATCCGCTGGTATAAGTAAGATTAATCTGAGGAGCTACATTTTTTATTCCTGGCGGCAACGCAATGGGTAAAGTAAATTGAAGTTGCCCTGCTCCGTTTACATCTATATTCCCCTTCGTATCATGAAATTTTTGATCTTGTGAGGATGTTATAGTTCCTGAGGGATTATTAGCCCCTGCATTAGAATCTGCAGGGCCACCGCCAGGATTCTCTGTCGCAGGGCCAATTTTGGCTATGAAAGGATTCGATACACTCGATGTCGCAGTGAATCCCTGAGCCAATACTACCGTTTGAGGATCCTGAACCGTCCGGGTAATACTTTCTGCCTGGTACAGGATGGTCTGGGAAAAGGCCATGACTGAACACAACGACAGTATGAATGATGAAAATAATCTCATTTTTATTGTTGTTATTATTTAATTTCGTTAAAAGTTTTTCTTATCGCTTAGTGATGTTCCTGCTGAAGACCCTTCCATCTTTCAAAGTGAAATGAAGGACATATATTCCCCAGTCGTAACCGGTCATGTTGATCTTCAGCTTCTTGTTCAGATCCGGAAGGTTTTGCTGCTGGAATTTCCAGTGTACGGTGCTGTGCTGGTAAAGGGAAACTGATTCTATCAGCCCGTCTACTTCTTCCGTCCAGTCTATGGTTAAAACGTCATTGACCGGAACCGGGTACAGCCTGATCTGCTTCCAAAATGATTTCTCATCAATGACCGGATCCTGTTTTACAGCAGCTATAGTGGTTTCCTGCACCTTCGACTGTTCAGCAAGCTGGATATCCGGAGCCTTTTTACCAGCAGCATTGGTTCCACGATAGCGCTGATTTCCAGCTTCATCATATTTGAAATAGACTTCAGTCTGGGAAAAACCTAAGAACCCGATCAATAAAGAGGAAATAGATAGTATTTTTCTTTTCATAGTATTACTTTTGGGGTGAAATGAGCTGTTGAACTTGTTTTTTCAGCTCTTCAAGCTCATCAGACTGTTTTTTTAATTCTTTAAGTTCTTCAGTCTGTATTTTCAGGATTGCATTATCACTCTGAAGTTGTTTTATTTGTTTATTCTGTTCAATGGAATAAAGGGTTAGTTCTTCTATTTTTTCTAAAAGCTTAGCATCCATTTCACCCAGATTAATCCCGTTTTTTTCAACTTCAGTAGCAGATGGAATATTGGGTAAGTGACCTTTTTCAGCAATGTGTTTTTCAACTTCATCTAAAGTCCTTAGTTTATAATCTTTTTTAAATACATAATCTGCCCAGCCATTAGTAGCAGGATTCTCAACTTTAACCTGTTCTGCCTTGATCCCTTTCCGTACATAAAAGATATAATCAGGGTCATTATCATATTGGTCAGTACCAACCGTTACTTTTCCGGTGTTGAAAACAGCCAGGCTGCTTTTATGAACAGCATCAGTAAATTTAATTTTGGTCACCCCCGGCGAATTTGGAGTAGAAGTATCTGAATTAGGATCAATTGCATTATCGTTGGGCATGTGAAATTCCATATTTCTGCTCCCTAAAGTTCTGATCACCACATCAGAAGGGACAGCCCAACGTGAAGCACAACCATTGCATAGAACCGTTGCTATCTCCAGTTTAGCACCATTGACAGTACCATTAGCCGCAGAATTTCCTATAACAATTCCATTGACATAAGGACCGGCAAAAACTTTAAGCCTTTCCTGATTATTAGTTTTAAATACAAGCTCTTTATCATCATTTGTTCCAATAAAATTTTTCGGAGGATTAGTTCCTGAATTTCCTGTTAGTCCCCATGATTGAGCAAAGGTAAATGACGCTAAAAGCAAAGTTAGTGGTATTAATTTTATTTTCATATAAGTTAATAAATGTTAAAATTTTTACAAAAATATGTTTTTTAATTCACTAAAAAAAGATATTTTTTGTATTTTTTCACATTAATGTGTATATTAATACAATTTAATTGCTATATGCAAATGTATTTCCTGTAAACGACAGAACTTTTCGTATTAAAATTATATTGATATTATTTTTTAAAATCACCTTAAAAAGACTTATACGTCAATCAAATTATATAAAAAAAAGTATCCTGTAAAAGTCTAATTTAATTTTCATTATGATTAAGCAGAGTTTGTCAATCATATCATATAGATATAGAGAAAGCTAAATAAAAAAAAATCTCAGAAACAAATTCTGAGATTTTTTTTAATATATTAAAAGTTGATTTATCTATTTCCCTCCACCGTCTTTTTCCACATCGGTTTTGGTATTGTCTTTCACTTTCTGGTTTCCGAAACGTTTCACAAATGTGAGGGAGAACCCGTGCCAGTCGGAGCGTGACGCATTCCGGAAGGTTCCCTGGGCACTGTAGGTGGTGGCATCAAAATTAGGCCGCTTGAAGATGTTCATCAGCTGGAGGCTGACTTCCATCTGGGTTTTCGGGAAGATCTTGGTTACGGAGATATTGTGGAAAACATTGGTATTATTCGCGATGGAGTTCCCGTTGTTCTGGTTGTTGATTTCTATCCATGCGCTAAGGTTGATGTTCTTATTTAAGAGATTGGTATAGGAAACATTGGTGGAACCGCCCCAATAGCTGATGTACGGACTGGATTTCAGGTTGTTCTTCTCGTTGAAGTCGCTGTTGTCGATATAATACCATCCGAATCCGGCATTTACCGTCAGCTTATTTTTCAGGAAGGTCTGATTGGTATTGGCGAAAAGGTAGTATTTTTTCACTTTCCCGAAGAAGTTGGCTTCCTGGCTGATGGTTTTTCCGTTTTCATTAACGAAGGTCGTCCAGTAATCCTGATCGGTGAACATATACCTTGCGGAGAGGAAATACTTTTTGAAAAGCCCCATTTTCAGGTATAAACGGTCACTCGGATTGGGTTCCAGATCGATGCTTCCGCGGGTGTAGATCCCGTCCGTATTCGGCAGCAGGAAAGGGTTGAATTCCGAATACCACGGCCGCCACAGGTTCCGGTTATAGGTAAGGCTTACATCCAGCTTTTCCGAAAAGGAATATTTCAGCAACAGGTTCGGCAGGAAAGCGCCGTACCCATCTTTCCTGGACGTTCCTGCTACATCCTGGCGGATTTTGAAGTTAGTGCTCTCATACCGGATCCCGATCCTGGTTTCCAGCTTTTTGAAAAAGGTCTTGCTGTAATTGGCATACAGGGAGTTGACGTTATCCTCATAATGGAAAACGTCGTTCTGGCTGAGGCCACTGAGCTGGTTGCCGTACAGGCTGTTCGGGATGCTGTTGTTGTTGAAGTTCATTTTCCCTCCCACTTCAATGGTTCCGCCAGATTTCCCTAACGGCTGGGTATAGTCTACCTTCACATAATAGTTGCGGGCCTGGGTATCGGTTAAAATCCCGATTTCATTCGGCAGCGGATTGTTGCTGAAGTTTTTCAGGAAGTAACTGTCATCTTTCTGTCCGTCATAATTGGTCCCGAGATTCACATCCAGGATCCTGTTTTTTTCCTTATCGTAGTATTTGTAGAAGATATTGGTTCCCAGGGTGCGCCCAAGCCCGGAGGCATTCTGCGTCTGCGCATAGGAATACTGGAAATCGTTATTGGCAAAGTTAATAGCGTCTGCCTGGGAATCTGAAAAGCTACGGCTCTGGTAATATTCCAGGATTACCCCGATATTATTCTTGTCGTTCAGTTCATATTCCGAAGTGGAAGACAATGAAGGACTCTGATTGTGCTGCTGGCTGTAGGAATTGATGCTGGTGATATTGTTGTTTTCATACAGCGTATTGGTGATGGAATTTCTCTGCACCCACGTATTATCGCTGTAACTTCCGACCAGGGTCTGGGTAAATTTTTTGCGGTGGTAATTGAGGTTCGCGTTGGTATATTGCGAATTCTTGGTATTCTGCCTGTTGTTGAAGGTTATGCTTCCCTTGATACCTTCATCATCCCGTTTTTTCAATACAATGTTGATGACGGAGCCTGCGCTCTCGTAGCGTGAAGACGGGCTGGTAATCACCTCTATCTTCATCAGGTTGTCCGCAGGAATGGTGGCGAGATATTCTTTCAGTTCCTTACCGGTGAAAACGGATTTACGGTCATTGATGTAAACGGTCACCGATTCCCCTTCCGCTTTTATAGCGTCATTGTTATCAATGCTTACCAGAGGGGTCATCCTCAGGACATCCCAGGTGGTGTTTCCGGCCAGGATGGAACTGTTGGCGACATTGAAAACAGTACGGTCAACCTTGGATTCTACGGTAGGTTTCCTGACGACCAGCGTAACGGCTTCTATTTCTTTTTCTTTCGGCTTCAGGGTATCTTTCTGCGTCTGGGCAGTTGCAAGACCGGCAGCCAGTAAAACAATAGAAGATAAAATTATTCTCATTACGTAGATATTTACAGATAAGACAGGCGAAGGGTACCTTATGTTACATACGGATGGTGAAAAAATTAAAAAAACGCACTAAAGCAGTGCGTTTCAGACAGATCCATTTTAAACTTTTTATCCTTAAGATCCAGATAGGTATCGATTTTCAAGAATCCAGTCCATTAATGTCAACCTTAATCAGAATGTTTTCCGGCGTGACCTTTCTTTTTTTCATGTTCGAGACTGTCAATAACAGGGTTGAACCCGGCTTTATAGAGCTCTGTCATCATCTGCCTTACGTCCGGATCTGTTCTTTCCGGAGTTCCTCCGCTGATGGGCGGAGCGGGATCGTATTCCAGGTCCAGCATGACCGCCTGGGCATAATTGCTGCCCCAGTTATCCTTCAGGATGGCGAGAGACATATCCAGTCCGGCGGTTACTCCGGCGGAAGTCCAGTACTTTCCGTCGTGGGTATATCTTTCCTGCACGAAGTGGGCACCATACTGCGCCATTTTTTCTTTGGCATCGAACCAGTTGGTGGTCACATTTCTTCCTTTCAACAGGCCGGTTGCGCCGAGGATCCATGCTCCTGTACACACAGATCCGGTGTAGGTAGTGGTTTGATCTACCTTCCGGACCCAGTCCAGCACTTTTTCATTATATGCGGCTTCTACCGTCCCTTTAAACCCTCCGGGAATGATCAGGATGTCCAGCTGTTGGATCTTATCTATAGTGGTATCAGGCTGTATTTCAATTCCGGAGACTGTTTTAAACAGGCCCGGTTTCAGCGCAATGAGCATGACTTTTGTTCCCATCACCTGTCCGAAGACATAGCGTGGATTCATAAAATCAAGGTCGTTGACGCCATCATAGACCAGGATCCCGATGGTTCTGATCTCTTTTCCAGGTTTGCCGAAAACGGCATCCATGGTCAGTGTATGATTTCCGGAAGCCTGAGCATCCGGCTGCTCTCCGTTTCCTGAAGTTTTCCGAACGGAATTTTCGTGGCCGTGCATTTCTTTTTTCATAGGTTCTTTCTGGCAGCCCGACAGCAGCATCGCTGCTCCCACAAGACTGCATAATAATATTTTCATCGTAATGTTCTTTTATAATTGTTAAATTTCGTGCGTTTGTTGATCCTGTATTTCCAGGCCAATCCGGTTCAGGCAGAGCATATCTGCCGTAAAAGGGTTTTTGATTATTATCGCCTCAACTGATCATACAGATACAACAATATTGATCATAAAGGCCTCTGCCTTTTAATTCTATAAAACTGATGTAAAATTAAGATTAGATTCCAATCAGGACACAGGAGGATGAAAGATGTCATAATACAATATGGGCAAATACCGGTCTGAACAAAAGGTACTGACTGCACCATGACCCGCATCACTAATACCGCCAAAGTAGCATATCCCTTCTTCCGCAATAAACACATCCACATACGGAAAGATTATTTTCCTGTTACCCAGGGAGGTCTGTTCCCGGTTATTTTCACCAGTCTGCCTGAAGACATAGCATCTGCCGTTGCACCTAAGTTCCGGCTGCGCCCTGTTTTCACAGAGGTTTTCTACAATATACCTGTAATTAACGGCATAGTTGATGAGTGGCAGTAACGGCCGTACTGCAAGCGTAAAAATCAATACTATGGAAACGCTATATTTCAAAGTTAAGGATCAAAGATACAAATCGGGAATCAGTATCGGGCTGATATTCATCATGGTGTACGCTTTTGAAAAGATAGAATGGCAGGTATGCGACGTGAAATAGCGGTTATAGCAACGATGACGTTGTGAAGAGTCCAGGAAAAACGGAGGTGGAAAAAGCACTGAAAAAATAAGACTCCGCGCCCGTTCCGGGCGCGGAGTCTTTTATCTGTATTCCGGGTATGATTAGAATTTCAAATCTCCGTTTACTTCTTTTACTGCATGAGCGGCTTCAGCAAATTTCAGCTGCTCGTCTGCCGTAAGGGTAACGTTTACAATTCTTTCTACCCCGTTTTTACCGATGATCGCAGGAACACCCAGGCAGATATCATTCTGTCCGTACTCCCCTTCCAGCATCAGTGAGCAAGGGATCATTTTTTTCTGGTCGCATGCGATTGCCTGAACCATTACAGAAACCGCTGCACCCGGTGCATACCATGCAGAAGTTCCCAATAATTTGGTAAGGGTAGCCCCACCTACTTTGGTTTCTTCAATAACATATTTTTGTTGTTCCTCATCCAGGAATTCGGTTACAGGAACCCCGTTTCTGGTAGCCTTACTCAACAGCGGAAGCATTCCGGTATCACTGTGGGCCGCAATAACCATCCCGTCTACGTCTGAGATCGGTGCTTCAAGAGCCTCAGCCAGCCTGTATTTGAACCTTGCAGAGTCCAGTGCTCCGCCCATTCCGATGATCTTATGTTTTGGAAGCCCGGATGTTTTGTGGACCAGGTAAGCCATGGTATCCATTGGATTAGAAACCACGATGATAATTACCTCAGGGGAATGTTTCACCAGGTTTTCCGTTACTTCTTTTACGATTCCGGCATTGATTCCGATCAGCTCTTCTCTGGTCATCCCCGGTTTTCTTGGGATCCCTGAAGTGATTACGGCTACATGAGAACCCGCAGTTTTGCTGTAATCTCCTGTTGTACCGGTGATTTTGGTATCAAACCCGTTAAGCGATGCCGTCTGCATCAGATCCATGGCTTTCCCTTCTGCAAAGCCTTCTTTAATATCTACTAAAACCACTTCCGAACAGAAGTTTTTCATAGCGATGTATTCTGCACAACTTGCTCCTACAGCACCTGCACCTACTACGGTTACTTTCATAATGTATACTTTTTTAAATTTATGATCAGATTCACGGAAACTTCAGCGTGCTCCGGGACAGCACCTCCAGTATGCCCGACAGCCGGATTTCCGGTTCCCAAATTTAAACATTCCGGAAAAGTTGAGCAATTTTTAAAGGATATAATTAAGAATTTATGAACATTACTCAGCGTTCAGCAAAAAAGTATACAGCTTCCTTGCTCCGGCCAATACTTTGTCGTAATCTTCTTCATTCACCCCATCGTCCAGCGCTTCCTTGAAGCTTTTCCACATCGGTCCCGTGTTTTCCTGATAGCATACGAAAAAATGAAAGCTTATGCCATCGAATCCCTCGGTTTTGGAAAGCTGTTTGGCAATCACATTTCCCCCCAGGGTAGATCCTTCAATCACGTACAGGGCACCCAATGCTTCATGCTCATTCTCAAAAGTAAGGGGATCTGATGCTTGCTGGCCCCTTAGGGACAGGCTTTCCAGATCTTTTTCAATCAGCGGGAATTTTTTCCTTTTGCTGAGCTGGATTTTGTCACTCCATTCCCGGGAAAGGCTCTTTTCTATGCTTTCCTCGGAATTCAGCAGCATCAGGTAATTGTTTCGGATAATTTTTTTATAGTCGTCTAAAGTAAATGTCTTGTTGAAAATTTTTTCAGAGTTAAAAAGCTTTTCAGCAGCGTCGTGGTAAACAGACGTATGATGTTTAAGATATTCGGATACCATGAAAATAGTTAAGGATTTTAAAATTCCTCTAAGTTAAGGTTTTTTAAATTTTAAAATGAATGTAGTCCCCTGATCATTGCTTTCATATGCCACATTGCCGCCAATTCTTTTCATGATGCGGTGTACAATGGAAAGTCCTACCCCGTTTCCTTTGAATTTCCTGGCGTTGATCATCCTGTTAAAGATTTTGAACATCTTATGTTTTTCCTCTTCCGGAATGCCGATACCGTTGTCGCTGATCTTGTAAACCACAAATTCACCGTCTTCCGCACCATTGATTTCTACCACCGGCTGCTCCTTGTGGGAAGAGTATTTCACCGCATTGTTGATGATGTTCAGGAAAACCTGCTGAAGCATGGTTTTATCAGCCATTACTTCAGGGCACGCTTTAATGATGATTTCAGTCTCCGGACTTTCGAAGGTGATTTTTGCATTCTCCGCAATCTTCTCTATCGTCTGGGCAGTAGGAATGCTTTCCAGTATGATCTCACTGTGCTTGGCACGGCTGAGCTGAAGGACATCATTCATCATCTCGGCCATCCCGTCAATCTCATTGATGATGGCTTTAATTTTAGCCCTGCTTTTTTCAGATCCGTCCGTGAGGGTATTCAGCAACATCTGGGCATTCAGCTTCATGACGGTAAGAGGTGTTCCCAAATCATGGGAAATAGTATAGGAGAAGCTGTCCAGCTCCTCATTCACTTTCTTCAGCTCGTCGTTGAGCGATTTTATCGTGTTGTAATTTTTATGTGAAATTTCCAGGACGACATCCCTAACAGCATTTACGGCACTGATATTTTTGGCATTCCACCGTTTGGAATTTCCCTTGATATTTTCCGTAAAGGCAATAAATGATGTTCTTGGGGAAACGATATACTTTTCTTCGCCGTTCTGTACAAAAAGCTGGATCTTTTTTTCCGGTTTACCCCCCCAGCTGATGTGCTCGTCAAACTCCCTGCGGAACCAGATCAGCACCTCTTTCTTATTTTTTTCAATGCAATAGATGATGACCCCGGCTGCTCGCTCGTCAAGACCCAGGTCTTTACCATTATCTTTCAGGAAGCTCCTGTTGACATATATGCTTTCATCAATATTTCCCAGTGCCCAGTCTACGATCCTGCTGATGGTTTCCCTTTCTGGAACTCTGCCTTCAGTCACCATATGTTCATCTGAAATGATGGCGAGGCCGTCTGCTTCGGGAAGGCCCGCAAGCTCAGATTTATTATCGGCAAGAACGTCAAAAATATTGTTGTTCTGTAAAAGCTGCTCTTTCAGCAACGACGTTTTTTCATTCAGCAAAAGACGGTACTGGAGCTCATTTTTAGATTTAAAAGAGGAGTAGGCATTAGAGGCCAATGCAGTAAAAATACCTGCCTGGACCCTGTCTTCAAGGTCGATATGCTTGGGGTCCGTATTCTGGCAGGTCACCAGTCCCCAGAGATGGTCATCAATAACAATAGACACACTGAAGCTTGAAGAAGCCCCGGAATTTTTGATGTACTGCCCATGGATGGGAGACATTGCCCGTGAAGTAGTAAAGGTAAGGTCGATACTTTCCATCTGCCTGCTCAGCACCGGGACGGTCTCTGCATATACATTGCTGAAAATCCTCTTGCGCTTCTTCATATACAGTTCCCTGGCCTGACGGGGAATATCGGATTCCGGATAATGAAGACCGAGGTAGCTTTCCACATGATCCTTTTTTTTCTCAGCAATTACCTTTCCGGAACCGTCCATCATGAATTTATAAATCATCATGCGGTCGTAATTGATAATCGGAGCCAGGGTATTGAGGAGCTGTTCCCAGATTTCCTGCGCATTATCCATGATATAAAAACTGTCGTATTTATTGGAAATGCGCTTATTGGGATTGAAGATTACCTCTTCGAATTCTAAAAATATATGATTATCACTGCGGAAAACAGAAAAATGATACTGTATGCCGTTGATGAATATTTTATCAAAGTAGGTTTCGTTTTCGCGTCTGGTAAAATTATCCAGAGAATTGTAAATATCTGATTTTATGATGCTCTGAAAGCTCTGAGGAAAGTCTGTGACTTTTTTACCGAAAAGATCCTGGATATTTTCGATAACAAATATGTCCCCGACATTCCCGCTGATAAAGGTGATGGAACGTGATTCTGCATCAATGCCAATCAGATATCCAAAACTTTGTATGCAACCAGGGATATGTATAGGCTCCTCATGACACTGTACAAAATTCATATAATACTTTGATCAATCAAAGATAATGTTTTTTTTACACCCGCACTAATATGTGGTACCTATTGTTTAAATGATTGGTCCTATGTGTGTTTAATTTCTTTTAAAAGCCTTCTTTCAATATCATAGATGCACCGGAAGGTATTGATTCTTTTTTGGAGCCCCCTGTTTAAGTTTTTATCCGTGTAATTTTTTACCGTTCAGCACCATACATCCCCATCTGAGCATACGCTTCTGTTTTTTAAACGTTTGGTAGGGATTGAAAAATAAACGGTTGGATATTTTATTATTATGCCATATCATAGTATAGGCGACCAAAAAAAGACTGCATGCGGCGCATATCATATTCCGCTTAAGGCTTTAGAGAGGGCTGCTGCACCTGCTTATCATTCTTATTGAATATATAGGCATTAACCACATCAATCAATATCAAATTATATCTTATTTATTCAGTTCTTTGAAAAATTATAGGATTTTGATGCTTATCTTTGTGGCATTATAATCATCACAATGGTAAGCTTTGATTAAGAACCTATTATTTCTTCTTATACTGTTTTTTTCATGCAGAGCATACAGCCAGAAGTTTAATATCTTAAAATACGATACGGAAAACGGCCTTCCCCAAAACAGTGTCAAAGATATTATCAAGGATCAGTATGGTTTTATCTGGCTTACCACCGAAAACGGGATTGTACGTTATGACGGTTCAAATTTTATTACCTACCGAAATTTCCCGCTCAACACCCAACGGTTTGCCTACTTTTACGGCAATAAAGAAAAAGACAGCATTTTTACCAATGACGGCTATGAAAATGCCGTATTGCTGCATAAACGCACACCTAAAATATACGCCTACAGAAACAAAACGGTCAATAACCTGATCACCAAGGGCGGCCACAATTATATCCTGTATTCCAATAAAGCCTATACCTACCATCCGCTGCAAGGCATGGGATGCTATATTAAAATGAAAAACGGAACCTACTACATCCGTGAAAATGCTTTTCTGTACCAGGAATATCAGACTAAAACAGGCCGGAATATCGATATCAGGATCACGCTGAAGAACCTGTTTGATTTTTTTACTGTGGATGATATGCTTTTTTACCTTGACTATACATCCAGGTCTGTCAGAGAAATAAAAAACGGCAAAATCACCCGCTCTTACCCAGCACCGCTGCTTACCGATCCGGAAAGCAAAATCTTCTGGAGCCAGATTAACAATCAGGTATTTGTAATCAACCATAATACCATCTACCGCTGCACGCTGAATAGCGGTATCCTAAGCCTGGAGAAGCTGGCAGAGGCAGACAACCTGGATTATTGTATCAGCATCTATTATGATGACCACTACAGAAAACTCTACCTTGGAAATACGATCAACGGACTGATGATCCTGAATTTCCTGGATTTTTCCGTTACTAACAAAAAGCAGGCACAGCTTACCAACATTTTTTATTCAACCCTTCCTTACGGCAACAACAAAGTCATTACGCCTTACGGAGAGGTCTATGACCGGAACGGATTTAGAGAGGGAAAACATTTCAATAGTTTCACCCCTTATTTTATAGCCTATGACCGGGACGGAAATATCATGGTTGAAAGTAAAACCAATACGCTTCTGTCTTATCAGAAAGATCATGCATTCACCACATCGCGTTCCTGCCCTGTCAGGGAAAATTATTTCGTTGACCTCTACCACGACGGACATGCCTATTATATTGCCAGCAGAATCCCCAAACAGAGTGCCAATACAGGATATACAGGAATATTATCGGTCTTTCCGGACCGGTCTTTCACTGCTCCCGTACAACAGTTTAACCTGAATAACGAGATCACTAAAATTGCCGGGCTGAACCAGGAAAATATACTGGTCGGAACCGTTAAGGGCCTATACAGGATCAATATTAAAACCGGCAGTATATATAATCTGACCCCTGGACAAAGCATCCTAATCCGTAACATCATCAGGACCGGTGACGGGAATTTCTGGATAACCACCCTGGGAAAGGGATTTTTCCTGCTGAAAAATAACCGGTTGATCAGGATGCCTTATGATGCCAATAAAAACATTTCTTCTTCCCATACTATTCTGGAAGATCCAAAAGGTTTCTTATGGATCTCTACCAACAACGGTTTATACAGGGTTCTTAAAAGCCAGCTGTTGAGATACAGCTCAGATTCCACGATCCGGGTGAACTATTACCGCTTTTCCAAGGAGGAAGGATTCAATACCAATGAATTTAACGGGGGAGGAAATATATGCGGAAACCGTCTGAACAACGGTGAGTTTGTGCTGCCTTCACTTAACGGGCTCGTCTTTTTTGATCCGCTGAAAGTCCATGCCTATTATCCCACACAAGTATACATTGAACGCGCCGTCATTGACGGAAAGACCTTGAATTTTGACGGCAAAATCAATCTCAACCAGGATGCCTACCGGGCTGATATCTTTATTGACATCCCCTATTATGCCAATGCTGACAATGTGAAAATCCTGGCGAGGCTCAGCAATTCCTCACACGCGAAGTGGGAAACCATCGGAAAAGACCGGAAGTTTTCTATGTCCAATATCCAGCCCGGCTCCTATAAACTGGAAGTAAAAGTTCTGGCGTCAGACCATGAACACTATATTTATAAGGCCATTACCATTTATGTTCCTCCTTTTTTCTACCAGACGCTGTTATTCCGGATTTTATGTGGTTCAGTCCTGGTCCTTCTCGTTTATGTCCTTTTAAAGTGGAGGGTAAGCTTCCTCAAGAAAAAAAACCGCGAACTGGAAGAAATTATTGAAGCCAGGACTAAAAGCCTGTCCGATACGGTAGATGACCTGAAATCCACGGAAATTGAGCTGTATAAAGAAATCGAGCAGCAGAAAAAGCTGATCGGCACTGTGACGCATGATATTACCAGTCCGGTACGTTTTATTGCCATCACCGCCAAAGAAATGCTGGAAAGAGAAGACAAAACCCCGGAAAGTGTGGAAAAAGTACTCTCGTCTATTTATAAGTCGTCTTTCCAGCTGTATAATTTCACCAAGACCCTGAAGGAATATGCAGATATCTACAACCATCACAGGTCACATGAAAATGAAAATTACCTGCTGTATGATCTTATCGAAGAAAAAATACTGCTCTTCAGCGAAATAGCCAGGAACAACCATACCACGATCATCAATAATATAGACCGGACGATGAGCACAACCATCAGTAAAAATATTTTTTCTGCCATCATCCACAATCTTCTGGACAACAGTGTTAAATTTACACAGAATGGCACCATCAGTTTTTCCTGCATCTTCCGTGAAGAATATCTTTCGCTGAGCATTGTAGATACGGGTTCCGGTATGGATGAAAGTAAAATACAGTATTACACCAAGCTTCAGGACAATATAGACCATGAAAAACTGCTTCTCCAGAAATACGGGCTCGGGCTTCACCTGGTCCTGCAGCTGCTGCAGATGATAGAAGGTAAAATAATGTTCAGGAGAAATATGATAGGAACATCATGTATCATTACGGTAAAAAATAAAAAAGATGAGTAAGAAAATCCTTATTGCAGATGACCATCATATTGTCCTTGAAGGCACTTCGATGGTGTTGGAATCCAGGATTCCTGATGTGATTATAGATCAGGCGGAGGATTATCCGGAAGCCTATGAGAAGATATGCCGTGAAAAGTATGATATGATCATCCTGGACATCAATATGCCCGAAAGCAAAAATAAAAAGATGATTTCTGAAATTACAGCAGCGGATCCCGACATTAAGATCCTTGTGTTTTCAGCTTATGAAGATTCTGTTGCCATACAGTATATCCGTGAAGGTGCCCATGGCTACGTCAATAAGCTCAGCAAGATTGATGAACTGGTAGAGGCGGTAAACAGAATATTCTCCGAGGGACATTATTATTCCAGCAATATCGTCAGCCAGCTCCTGATTTCATCCATCCGGAATATCCCCCTTAATCCGCTCGATATCCTTTCCAAAAGAGAATTTGAAATCTTCAGGTTGATGGCTAAAGGATACGGCAACCTGGAAATTTCCAATACCATGAACATCCAGATGCCTACCATAAGCACGTATAAAAAACGGATTTATATAAAACTCAAAACAGCCAATATTGCTGACCTGATAGAACTGTACAATAAATATTGCTGACGGCCATTCATTTGATCATGCACAGCCACGAGTATGATGGATATTATTATGCAGCGAGCTTCTATTGTAGAAAATTTTCTACATAACTAGGTATCTATTTCTACTTTTCATGTTGTATCATTCTACGTGCAATTCTCTTTCAACTCTTAAACAATACGTAATTTTGATCCGGAAAAATGATGTAATACTCACAAAAACCCGTAGAACACAATTTGTAAAATCATGTAAGAACAAAATCATAGAAACCGGATTTTTATCATACTGCTTAAATCTACATTTGCTTAAAGCAATAAAACTTAAACAATCTGTATTTTAAAAATTAATTAATTATTTGTCATCATCCTGATAAGATCCGACATAAGTGAAGAGTGAGTATTAAAAAATCCCTGAAGAAAACTTCAGGGATTTGTGTACTTAGGTATGCCCGTCTCTGCTTAACCTTCCTTATCGAAATACAGCATATAGTATTTTCCTTTTTCATTCTGCCCCTGGTCGATCATCTGACGGTCTCCGTGAATATAAATGTGAAAATTCTTATCCAGCTTGATAATACTTTTAAAATGGCGCTGGGTCTTCTTAACTGCCGTTTCGTTAATCGGGAACTCTTCGGCAATATTGATCTGCATATCCTGTTCGTAGTCGGTTTTGAAATTGACAAAGCTTTCAATGACATGCTCGTCACCTAAAACCTCTTTATTGAACTCATCAAGATTAAATTCTTCTTTTTCCTTGAAGAAATTGATGGACTTGTTCAGGAAGTCCGCCTGATCTGCCCTGGAAACCTCAAATTCCTGCGGCAGCTGTTTGGTAATATAGTCCTTATATACCATTAGTGCTTCCTGGGTATGGAAATATTCGTCGTCACGCTGCTTCACCTTCAGGAAATCCTCAAACCAGTAATACATATCGCCGTTCTTGTTATTATCCACCACAGAAAGTATATAGCCGGTTTCTTTCCCGTTATTGTAGATCAATGCAGCCTTATCTATTTTGGAAAGGCTGATTCCCTGATCCTTTTCCATCCCGAAAGTTTCGTTTTCCGGAAAGATCTTCAGGAAAGATTCCCTTTTTTCAGTTTTAAAAATACCGATTTTATCTACTTTTTCATCACCGCTTCCCTCACCTTCAAAATATACGATGAACAGCTCCCCTCCCTGTACTCTAGGGTTCTCCGCAGCTTCAAAAAGATGCTTGGCAATGTTTTCAGATTCCCAGAGAAATTTGGCTTTATCATCGAAAATTTCTGATATGGCACTGTAAATCGGGTTGTTAACAAGATAAGAATCGCTGTAAAACTGGTAGGTTTCTTCTGATTTGAATGATCCTAAAAAGTAATCTTCCAGGAGTTCTGCCATCCCCTCATCCAGCTGCAACTCTTCCTGGGAAAGCATAAGCGATTCGCCGTTAATTTTATTTCCTACTCTGTGAACGATGATTTTTGAAAACATGTCTGATTTTTATGGACTGCAAAGATATTAATTATCTGACATACTTACCCCGGCATCATTTCATTTTGATCAATGCCGTCTCATTATGATATCAAATTTTCATTGAATATATTTCCTCAAATAATTACCAACATGATATACAGCATTTTACACTTAAACATGCGTAAGGGAATACCGTTTGTATATAGCTTAACAGCATATAAGCCAGTGACAGAAAATGAGCCTGATGAAGACCTGTATCTTCATATCCCCAGGATCTCCACTGCTTATCTCACTATGTTTAACCACCTTTTAAAATGAAACAATATGAATTATTCAGAAGCTGTCCAGGAGATACAAACCATTGTTCCTGATTTACAGAATCAACTTCAGGAAAAAAATAACCCGTATGCGGCGATCCGCATTTTGACGGACCATATAAAAAAGATGATCCGTCAGAATGACCGGAACCTGATCAGGACAAGCCTGACTAAAATGGGTACCATTTACAGTCAGGGGGATGCAGCACTTAGGAATGCCATTGAACATACTTTTATCTATTCCCTGGATAACTGCACGGCATTCTGTACAGAAGAATACCGTAAATTAATCTTCAGCTGCATGACAAAAGATCTGCAGAAAAGTTATACGGCCCAGATTTATCAGCACGGCATTTAAACGATATATTACATTTTTAAGTCCTTATATTACAAAATTATACCCCTATGAGATCAAAAATAAGAAGAATATCAGACTGGAACATTCTGGAAACCAAATCTAAAAACCAATATATCAGCATCTTAACCGCTCATATTGCAATAATAGCCGGTGTTTTTGTGGCAGCTGCCTGTTTATGAATTGGTACGGTTTTAGATACACTCATCATACTTTTGAAAAATAGTTTACAATGAATGCACAAATTCCAGCCATTAATCAAACAATAGCTGTTGAGTATTTAAAATCTTTCTTTCCAACCATCAGACAAGAAATTGCACAGCTTAAAAATAACTTTGCCGGAACAATCCAGGCTACCGTAAATTATCTGAAGAACCTTGTACGCGAAGCGAAAATCAATATCATTAAGCACCACATCAAACTGATAGACTGGTTATACAGAAACGCCAACGTAGAGGTAAGGATCATGATTGAAAATCTTTTCATCCGGTCTTTTGAAAGTTTCAGAAAACTCTCCAAGACGAGTCACTGGAAACAGATCTATGAATATATGCCGATAGAATTCCAGCAGATTTATCTGAATCACACCAAACTGGACGAGATCATGTTCAAGAAAAAATAAACATGGTACACATAAAAAACATCGAATCCGTCTCACAACTGAGGCGGTTTTTTTGTATATGATGGTAATAATTTGTAAATTTAAATTTGATAGTCAGATATTTGTTTATGAATTTCAAGTATTACAATCAGAACCAGACCGTGTTGTTTCCCT
>CAJYLH010000013.1 GCA_913775525.1 uncultured Chryseobacterium sp. | reverse complement strand
TGTATCTTTGCTCAGTACTTTGTACAAGGGATGGGATTTTTTTTGGTTTAGCGACACAAATTTCCTAATCCCTTTTTTTATTCCAAAATGTCAACAGCTTTTTATCAAAAGTCAAGACGACTTCATTGTATAACCAGATAAGTGGTCTGGAAATCCAATATTTTAACGGTCTGGTCCTGAAAATCTCTGATAGCGTTCATAGGTCTGAATTGTTATCACAGTGATTAAGATTAAATATACAATTTTATCCTATGCAGATATAATTTTACATGATTTACACAGCGGTTAACCGCTAAAATTCATTGTTGATCAGTCAATAGTTTTTCGCTAAAACACACTATTAATCCTATCAATTACAAAAAGTAACTAATGCAGATTATTAGCTTTAGCTTTGCATTATATTTTCTCTAAAAGAAAATTGAGCGTACTATGAAAAATTTTGAATTATCCGTGCTGGACCTTGCCCCTGTTAAACAGGGAAAAACCATCCATGATACTTTTCAGGACAGTCTATCGCTGGCCAGCTATGCGGAAAACCTTAACTATAAAAGATTCTGGCTTGCCGAACACCATAATATGGAAAGCATTGCCAGTTCTGCCACTTCGGTACTCATTGGTTTCATTGCCAATGGGACAAAAAAAATAAGAGTCGGTTCCGGCGGTATTATGCTCCCGAACCACAGCTCGCTGGTTATTGCTGAACAATTCGGGACTCTGGAAGCTCTTTTTCCGGGTAGGATCGACCTGGGACTGGGACGGGCTCCGGGAACAGACGGTTTGACAGCCCAGGCTCTGGGAAGAAATCCTATGACGATCAACGAACAGTTTCCAAGGCAGATCCTTGAGTTGCAGACTTATTTTTCAAAAGAAAATTCAGGGGCAATGGTCCGGGCTATCCCCGGAGAGGGTCTGGATATTCCATTATATATTTTAGGTTCCAGTACAGACAGTGCATGGCTTGCAGCTGAGCTCGGACTGCCATACGCTTTTGCCGGACATTTTGCCCCGGAGCAGATGGAAATGGCCTTTAAAATTTACAGGCAGCACTTCCAGCCATCGCGCCAGCTTAAACAGCCGTACGTTATTGCCTGTATCAACGGAGTTGCGGCATCCACTTCGGAAGAAGCACGTATTATTTCTACGACACTGTATCAGGCATTTATCAATATCATCAGAAATGATCGGAAACCATTTGCCCCACCGGTAGAGGATATGGATGATATCTGGTCACCAATGGAAAAATCCATGGTCCTGCAGAAACTGAAATACACGCTTATCGGGAATCAGGCTGAAATTGAAGACCAGTTAAAAAGTTTTCAGGAAAGATTTGAAGCAGATGAACTGATGGTGAATGCCCATATTTATGACCATCAGAAAAGGCTTGAGTCTTATCATATTTTCAATGAGGCAAAAAACTCTGTATTGGGCGTATAATAAACCGTTTATATTAATTGGGAGATGCATTTTTTTATAAGTATCTTTGCGAAAATTAAAAAGTAAAAATGTCAGATATCAAATTGAATACGATTCCGGAAGCTATAGAAGATCTTAAAAACGGTAAAATAATCATTGTAGTAGATGATGAAGACAGGGAAAACGAAGGTGACTTCCTTTGTGCTGCCGAACTCACTACTCCGGAGCTGATCAACTTTATGGCTGTTCACGGAAGAGGGCTGATCTGTATGCCGCTGCCGGAGAAAAGGTGTGACGAGCTCGGGCTTGATGTCATGGTAAGCCGCAGCAGTGACCCGAAGGAGACTGCTTTCACGGTCTCTGTAGACCTTCTGGGTAACGGAACCTCTACAGGGATTTCTGCCGGTGACAGGGCTAAGACTATTTTGGCGCTGATGGACGAAAAATCCAAACCGACAGATTTCATGCGTCCCGGCCATATTTTCCCGCTCAGGGCAAGAAAAGGTGGCGTTCTGAAAAGAGCCGGGCATACGGAAGCTGCTATCGACCTTACCTGCCTTGCCGGATTGAAAGAAGGCGGTGTCATTTGTGAGATCATGAATGAAGACGGAAGCATGTCCAGGCTGCCGGATTTGTATGCTTTTGCCCAGAAACACAATATGAAAATCGTTTCTATTGAAGACCTGATCCATTATCAGCTTAAAAAAGGCAACCTGATTGAAAGAATTGAAGAGAGAAAAGTGAACACGGCTTACGGAGGGTATGATTTCTTCGCATTCAGGGAAACTTCCAATGATCAGATCCATTTTGCACTTACGAAAGGTACATGGACTGTTGATGAACCGGTATTGGTACGCGTTCAGTCTTCCGATTCCTATTTTGATGTTTTGACAAGGCTGAATAACGGTGAAAAGCCTTTGTTGGAAAAGGTAACCAGTATGGTGAACGAAGCGGGAAAAGGTGCGATCATTTTCATTAATAATGTTTCCAATTCAGAAAATACGTTACGGAAATTACAGCAGTTCCTGAATTATCAGGACGGACAGGTTCAGCATCCTACACTGGCTTATAATTACAGGGATTACGGCATCGGGACACAGATCCTGAAAAACCTTGGGATCAATAAATTCAAGGTTATTACCCAAAACCCGAATATCAAACCTCAGGTAGGAGGATACGATGTGGAAGTTACTGAAATGGTACAGCTTTAATAATGAATAGTGAATTGTCAATTTGCTCCGCTTGTCAATTTTCCATTGGCGTAAAATTGGAAGTATGATTTTTTACAAAATGTATATGTATAGAATGCCAATTGTCAATCTGTCTACAGTTTAATTTTTAAAATTAGCCATTCACCTGCAAGGCAAATTCAATATTGACAACACATAACAATGGCTTGAGAAATTCTCAAGCCATTGTTATGTGTTCAAAGTTTCTGAATCCGTTCAGGAAATCTTTTACTCCCATTCTCTTTTTTCCTTCCAGCTGAAGCTCCTGCGGATAATAGATGCCATCCTGTGTGTAAATGCTCAATCTGTTTTTTGAGATATCAAGCGTACCGGCTTTTTTGTCATGGTCTGCATGTTCATATTTTCCGCTGAATATTTTAAGCCCTTTCTCCTCATCACCGATTTTCAAGGTTGTAAACGCAGCAGGATAAGGTGACATGCCTAAAATAAACTGGTGGACAGTGCCGGATGGGGCATCCCATTGGATTTTAGTGTCTTCCTTAAAAATTTTATAGGCATTCTTCGGATGTTCAACCTGCGGCTGAGGTCTTTCCTGAATGGTCTCATCTGCCAGTCCATCAAGGGTTTTAACCACCAGTCCGGCTCCCATTTCCATAAGCCTGTCATGAAGGTTCCCTGCGTTTTCATCGGGTAAAATATCCAGCTCTTCCTGTAACAGGATATTTCCTTCATCGATTTTCTCATTGATAAAAAAGGTGGTTGCCCCTGTCTTTTCTTCTCCGTTAATGACTGCATAATTGATCGGAGCAGCTCCTCTGTAATCCGGAAGCAGGGAAGCATGAAGGTTGAAAGTACCCATTCTCGGCATCTCAAAAAGTACCTTAGGCATCATTCTGAAGGCTACCACAACAAAGACATCGGCATTAAGTTTTCTGAGCTCTTCCAGAAATTCCGGGTTTCTCAGTTTCTCAGGCTGAAACACAGGAATGTGATGCTCCGCAGCAAATATTTTCACAGGTGACTGGTTGACCTTCTGGCCGCGTCCACTTGCTTTATCTGCTACTGTAACAACGCCAACTACCTCATGCCGGGACTGATGAATGGCTTCCAGAGAAGTTTTAGCAAACTCCGGAGTACCGAGGAAAACTACTTTTAATGATTTCATGGTGCAAAGATAAGATTTTCAATTGTGAGTTATGAGTAGCAAGGATGAGTTATGAAGGATAACTGTACATGGTAAAGATTGAAGTCAGCTGACAAACAGGAATAGTATCTGTCTGTAATTAAGCTATTGTATACGTTCTGAAGTTCAACATTTTGATTTTACCTGAGTCGAGCAGGAAAATAAGGTTTTCCAGAATGTTTTCTTTCGGATGAAAACTCAGCCTGATTGATAATTCTTCTATAGTACAAGGTTGCTTTGAGAGGATATTGACAATCTGAGCACCAATATTTTTACCGAAAACAGATTGTTTGTTTTTTTGACATACGGAGCACCGTCCACAGCTTTTTGTGTCTTTTTCTCCAAAGTAGGCCAGAATCAGTTTCATCTTACAATGCTTTTTGTTTCCCAGGTAGAATTTCATCTCTTCCCATTTCTGGACCTTGTTTTTCTGGATGTGCTGGAAAAGATTCCAATATAAACCTTTTATAGCTCTTTCATCACGTGCTTTAAGGAACTTTATACTGGATAAAGCCCCGTCCACATATTCAAGATAATTTTTTTGCTGGAGTTCTTTGAGTCGTTCTTTAATCAATGGGATTCCTACCCCGATCTTATTGCTGACCTGCTGTTCACTGAACAATACTTTATGGGTGGTAATTCCGGATACCGTACGGAGCATCAGTTCTATAAAATAGGCATCTTTTCTGGGCAACAGTTCAATCTCCTCCGGTTTTATCAGCAGTTGCAGTGAAGAAAGGCTTTTATGGTCATTATGATAAATAAGCTCCTGATTATGCAGGAAGTTCAGTACATTTTTGATCTTTGCCGAAGAAAGCCGGGTGAAATTCTGAATACCTCTTATGTTAAGCTGGAAGGACTTTTCCGGTAATTCATATTCTGCCACCTGAAAGATAGAGTAGAGGTAGGTAACAATCCGGATGAATTCATCTTTCCCCGGGATCTGATTTTTAAGGATCTGATCAAAGTTGGATAGTTCCTGGTCATTCCATAACAGGAAGGCAAAACTGTTTTTGCCATCCCTTCCGGATCTTCCTATTTCCTGGTAGTAATTTTCAATGGAAGGCGAAGGAGAATAATGGATCACAAAACGTACATTATCTTTATCGATCCCCATTCCGAAAGCATTGGTTGAGATCAGGACATTCCGGTTGCTGGTATTCCATTCACTCTGCTTCCTGTTTTTTTCTTTTGCAGTAAGGCCGGCATGAAAGAAATCAACATGGGTCATCTGGTTTTTGTGGAGGAATTCTGTCAGCAGTTCTGCTTCTTTCCTGGTCCGTACATAGATAATTCCCGATTCCTGAGTGTATTTAAGGATGTCAAAAATCCTCTGGAACTTATCTGAAACTTCTTCAGTGAATATTTTTATATTTTCCCGTCTGAAACTTTTTTGAAATACCTGCGGGTTTTTAAGTTCCAGCTTGATTTTAATTTCTTCTAAAACTTTCGGAGTCGCTGTAGCCGTTAGTGCAATACAGGGAATATCCGGATTGTTTTTCCTGAAGTTTTTAATATTCTGGTAACTTGGCCTGAAATCCTGCCCCCATTCTGAAATACAGTGTGCTTCATCCACCGCAATGAATGAAAGATCAATAATGTCTATATTCTGTAAGAACTGTGTATTGGTTAATCTTTCCGGTGAAATATACAGCAGTTTAGTCAGTCCTTCCTTGCAGCGGTTGTAAATGGCTTCAGCATCATATTCATCCAGTTCCGAGGACAGGTATTCCGCTTCTATCCCACGGGATTTGAGCTGGCTTACCTGATCCTTCATCAGTGCAAGGAGCGGTGAAACCACCAGGCAGGTGCCTTCCTTCAATAATGCAGGTAACTGATAGCAAAGTGATTTTCCGGCCCCTGTAGGAAGAAGGACCAGCGTGTCTTTCTCATTGATAATTGAATCTATGATTTCTTCCTGCGAATCTCTGAAACTATCGTGACCCCAAAAATACTTCAGGGTTTCAGATTTTAATTTTTGAAAATCTTGCTGGGAAATCATAGGGTAAAAATAAGGAAAGTATCACAACAAAAAAAGCCACGCGGGGCGTGGCTTCAATTTATTAACAAATTTAAATTATTTTGCTTCGAAATAAACTCTTCTGTTAGCTCTGTTTTTCCATTCTGGACATTTAGTAGCCGGGTCACACTCAGGATATTTAAGGTCTTTTTTACCTCTACCTATAGCGTTAAGTTTAGTAGATTCAACTCCGTTCTTGATTAAATAATCTTTTACGTTGTTAGCTCTTCTTTCAGAAAGTTTTTGATTGTAAGCTTGTGAAGCTCTTGTATCAGTAGCTCCGATTACATTGTATGCTCCAGCTGAAGAATTGATGTAGTTCACAGCATTGTTCAGTATTGGAGTATTTGAAGGTAAGATTCTGTCTGAGTTCAGGTCAAATTCAATCCCTTCCAATTTTGTTTCAGTTTCAACAACAGGGCCATTATTGGCAGCTGTAGTAGGACATCCATTGTTCTCAACAGGTCCAGGAACGGTTACACACTTATCGTAAAGGTCGATTACACCATCTAAGTCTGTATCCAATGCTACACCAGCACCGTCAACTCTTGCTCCTGCAGGAGTATCAAGCTGTCTGTCCCAATCATCGCATACTCCGTCATTATCAGCATCTCCTTTTTTACAAACTTCAATATCCTGGTTTTTATTAGCCAATACATCCAGTTTATAATAGATTTCCTGTAATGGATCATGCCACATCAGGTGAGATTCGTGCTTCCCTAATTTCAATGAAATACCTAAAGTAGCATTGAAGAAGTTATCGGAAGTGTTCTCTGAACGGCTGTTAACATTGTTATAACCACCACCATCAAAGTTATCATCCCCTGTTACTACATACATCACTCTACCTTCGATATCCAATCTCCTGTTTACCTTGTACTTAAGACCAGCACCTGCCTGACCAAATAAAGAATTAAACTTAAAAGGTTTTACTTCGGTAACTAGCCTTTGACCGTTAATGTCTTTTTGGAAAGCTCTATAAGCAAGTGTACCTATACCAGCATATCCATGCAATGCCCATCTGTATGGAGAATGATTATCAACTCTCCTTAAAAGGTTAGAGAAGTTGATGTCTCCCAAGATAGAGATAGCATCATACTGTGTTCTACCTGCAACTTGCTGAGAAGCAGGAAGATTAGTCGGTACAGGATCTTTTGTATAGAACCATCCCTGTCTTGTTTCCCCTCTGTCATACTGTAACTTTAAGCCAAAAGCATGAGTAATGGCTTTATCGATACTAACATATGCGGAGTATCCGAAAAGGGTTTTACCGTCACCGTTTTTAAAAGATGTCAAGTCTGCACTTTGTAACATCGGTACACCAGCACCGACTGAAATTGCCCAATCATTAAATCTTTTCGATTGATTGGTAAATGGCGAAACATTGGCAGAACCAGAAGTAAAAGTGTTAGGGTACTGTCCATTTGAAACTGCTGTTGAGTCTTGCGCGAAGCTTGCTGTAGGTACAGCCATTGCCAATGCAACAATCGCTAAACTTAATTTCATAGTGTATTTTTTTATTTAGTTAATTATTTTATTATTTGATCCTAGTAATAGTAAAATTCAATTTCAATTTTACCTGCTCTGTTACTTACAATAACCGGGCCAAATACTGAAATAAGAAATTATTTATTTGTAGGGCATCCGTTGTTTTCTACAGGACCCGGTACAGTAACACACTTATCATATAAGTCTATTACGCCGTCAAGATCCATGTCCAAAGCTACCCCTGCACCGTCTACACGTGCTCCTGCAGGTGTATTAAGTTCTCTGTCCCAGTCGTCACAAACACCGTCATTATCATTATCCCCTTTTTCGCAAACTACAAGGTCAGTAGATTTTTCATCCAGAACCTGAGCCCTGTAATAAGCTTCCTGTAAAGGGTCATGCCACGCCAGATGGGTATCATGTTTACCAAGTTTGAATGAAAGACCAAGGTTCACTGTCCACATATTGTCAGACCGGCTTGATTTGATCATATTGTATTTTGAAACTTTTGAAGTGACATCATAATCAGCCGGACCAGCCCATCCGCCGCCATCGAACTCGTCATCACCGCTCATGATATACATAGTCCTGGCTTCAATATCAATAAGTTTTGAAACATTATATTTGAGACCGAAACCAAACTGGAAGAATGTAGAGCTAAAATCGAAATCCTGATTGATGAATAACGGGATTCTTGGAGGATTGGTGCTCCATCTGAATTCATTATTATCGTGCAGGGAAGTTTTGTAGCTCATCAGACCTACACCTCCATACCCATGGAAAGCCCATCTGTAAGGAGAGTGGTTGTCAACTCTTCTTAAAAGGTTGGAGAAATTAATATCCCCAAGCAATACCAACTGGTTATATTTTGTGTTAGCTTCCGCTATACCGGCCAGTTGACCCGGTACACCGCCCAACTGAGCTCTCTGATTGGTTTCACCTCTCTGGTAAGCAAGACTTAATCCAAAGGTGTGCGTAATTTGCTTATCGATACTTGCATAAGCATTATAGCCCCAGTTGACTTTCTTGTCATAAAATGAAACAAGATCTGCATGAGCCATAAACGCTGCACCTCCTCCGATGGAGATCGACCAGTCATTGAATTTTCTGGCACTGTTGGTAAATGGTTGAACGTTGGCGGAGCCTGACGAAAAGGTATTAGGGTATTCAGTGGAATGTACTGCAATACTGTCCTGAGCATAAGTAGCTATTGGCAAGGCTGCCAAAATTAATAAACCTAATTTCATACAATATGTTTTATGTGTTAGATAAATGCTTTTAATAATATCCTGGAAAAATCTCTTTCATAAAGGTTTTTCTGATGAGGGATCTCAAGCCTTTCTGATAAAAATTTTAACTCATTGAACGTAACGATATCGATGTCAATAATTCTGTCGCTATACGCTCCGGATGCTCTTGAATCCGTTATTCTGCCCATCTCCAATTCAATACTTTTAACAAAATCAAGCAGTTGAATTGGCGAACGTCGGGTAGATATTATTACTGCAATATTACAAAAAATATTGGAACTAACAAATTCTACGGGTTCAGATGTCAGGAATTCACTTATATTTAATATTTCATTTCCCCCTTCTTTAATTTTATCAAGGGCGGTATCTAGATTTTTTTTTTGGTCTCCGAGGTTACTTCCAAGTAACAAAATGACCTTATGCTGCGACATATCGGAAAATGATTGATATTTATGAAAAGCTTCTTTAAGAATGTGCTGGCAAATATAGTGGCAATTGTCATATTATGTGTCGTGTTTTTTTTCTTTTTTATTATCATACTGGTTGTTGGCTCAGCGAGTGGCGACAAATCAGTAACAGTAAAAAAGAACTCCGTACTTACCATTAATCTTAAAACCCAAATTATAGATAGTCCTACGGAAGAGCGTACCGGGCTATTTAACGTTGATAAAAAGAATCAGAATATTCTGATCTACGAAGCGCTTGAAGCCATTGGTAAAGCGAAAGCAGATGATAATATCAAAGGAATCAGTATTGAAGTAGACAACCTGAATGCAGGTATTACCCAGATTGATGATCTCAGAAGTGCTATCGAAGACTTCAAAAAAAGTGGGAAGTTTGTCTATGCTTATGGAAATACAGTATCTCAGGCATCTTATTATTTAGGATCTGTTGCCGATAAGTATTATCTAAATCCTGCGGGAATGATTGAGCTGAAAGGTTTGGCTACAGAAGTAGCTTTTTTTAAGGATTTTGCTGATAAATACGGCATCGGAATAGAGGTCATTCGTCATGGGAAATTCAAATCTGCCGTTGAACCATTTTTAAGGAATGATATTTCACCAGAAAACAGGGAGCAGTTAAGTACATTGCTGAATGATATCTGGAAAAATACTTCTTCCAAAATAGCCGTTTCAAGAAAGATGGATACAGCTCAGTTCAGAACAATTGTAGATAGCCTTTATGGTATGATCCCGGAACTGAGCCTCAGATATAAACTGGCCGATCAGCTGATCCAGAAAGGGGAGTATGACCAGATGATCAAAACCAGGCTTAAACTGAAAGAGGATGATAAGCTGAATAAAATTTCTTTGGCAAAATATATTAACTCCTATTCCGATGAAGAGAAATCCGGTGATAAGGTGGCGGTACTCTATGCTTCAGGCTCAATCAACAGCGGTGATGAATATAATGAAATCTATTCTGAGAAATATATTGAGTACATTAAAGACCTTCAGGAGAATGATAAAGTAAAAGCTGTGGTTTTCAGGATCAACTCTCCGGGAGGAAGTGCTAATGCGTCTGATGAGATCCTTTTTCAGCTTCAGCAGCTGAAAAAGAAGAAGCCGCTTATTGTTTCGTTTGGGGATTATGCAGCTTCCGGCGGATATTATATTGCTATGGCGGCAGATAAGATTTATTCAGAACCTAATACGCTCACCGGTTCCATTGGTGTTTTCGGGGTTATTCCTTATTTTAAGGAGCTGGCCAATAAAAACGGCGTACGTTCTGATATCGTGGCAACCAATGCCAATTCACAGTATTTTTCCACTTTAAATGGGGTAACTCCTTATGGGGTAAATATGATTACCAGAAGCGTGGAAGGGACCTATAAAAGATTCGTCCATTTCGTAACCCAAAACAGGAAACAGACTTTTGAGCAGATTGATCAGGTAGGCGGCGGAAGAGTATGGAGCGGAGTACGGGCCAAACAGATCGGTTTGGTAGATGAGCTGGGTACGCTAAATGATGCTGTACGGTTTGCTGCACAGAAGGCAGGCCTTAAATCTTACAATGTAACGTCTTATCCTAAGAAGATGAGCACCTTTGAACAGATTTTCCAGGACCTGAATGGGGAGGATATCGAAGCAAGGGTTGTAAAGAGCAAGATAGGGAAAGCCAATTATGAAATCCTGCAGCAGATTACTGCTGAGAAACTGCAGTCTGAGATCAAGATGCAGATGCCTTATCAGATTAAGATCAACTAAACTAAATTATATTGTAAACAAAGCCCCGGATCTGATTTCAGATCCGGGGCTTTAATTTTTTATTTTTTCATTCTAACTCCTCCGCGTAGCCATTCCGTAAATCCAGAGGACAATCAGTGCGCCTCCGATTGCCAGGATCCAGCTTCTCGGGTTCCAGAAACTTTCCACATCACCCCAGTGAAGTACGTAAACTCCGATGGCTCCTCCTACGAATGCGCCAACGATTCCCAGAATGATAGTTAAAAGCCAGCCGCCTCCCTGGTTGCCCGGCATGATCATTTTAGCAATTGCACCTGCAATAAGACCGAATAAAATCCATGTTAAAAATCCCATAATCGTAAATTTTTTTAATTGTTAATATTTGAATTGGTTGTTGATCAAGAAGAAGATTGTATTATCTTTTCTTGAAAAATGAGTCAACAAATTCTATACCATTAAACAATTGCAGGTCCTGCATCTTCTCACCTACGCCTATGTATTTTACCGGGATCTGGAACTGGTCGGAAATGCCAATTACTACGCCTCCTTTAGCGGTTCCGTCTAGTTTGGTTACTGCCAACGCGTTCACTTCTGTAGCGGCGGTAAATTGTTTGGCCTGCTCAAAAGCATTCTGCCCGGTAGAGCCGTCAAGCACCAGAAGGATTTCGTGGGGAGCATCAGGAATGACCTTCTGCATCACCCGTTTGATCTTGGAAAGCTCGTTCATCAGGTTGACTTTATTATGGAGTCTTCCGGCAGTATCAATAATGACCACATCAGCATCCTGTGCAACGGCACTCTGTACCGTGTCAAAAGCAACAGAAGCGGGATCTGACCCCATATCCTGTTTGACGATCGGTACACCCACCCTCTGGCTCCAGATCACCAATTGGTCTACTGCTGCTGCCCTGAAGGTATCGGCAGCTCCCAGGACAACCTTTTTTCCTTCTGTCGTAAACTGGTGGGCCAGCTTTCCGATGGTGGTGGTTTTACCAACACCGTTTACCCCAACGACCATGATAACATAAGGTTTTTTTGAAGCATCGATATTTCCGGTTCCTGCATGAGGATTTTCAAGGAGCAGCCCTGAAATTTCTTCACGAAGGATCTTATCAAGCTCATTAACGCTTACATATTTGTCTCTGGCAACACGTTCTTCTATTCTCTGGATAATCTTGATGGTGGTGGATGCGCCTACATCGGATGCAATAAGGATCTCTTCCAGGTCGTCCAGAACTTCATCATCTACCTTGCTTTTACCGACTACCGCTTTAGTCATTTTTTCAAAGAAACCCTGGCTGGATTTTTCAAGGCCTTTGTCTAAAGTTTCTTTTTCTTCTTTCTTAAAAATGTTTTTAAACCAACTCATATCCGAATTCTGATTTTATAAGACGTCGTGTTGTCTTAACAAAGATAACAAAAAAACTACCCAAAAGATGAGTAGTTTTTATATTGTAAATAAAGCGGGGATTATTTCTTCAAATAACCGTCTACTTCGTCTGCATTCATTACTTTTTCTTCGAAAACGTAAGCTCCGGATTTGGAAGACTTCACCATTTTCACCACTTTGGTCATCTTCTTAGACTGACCGCTCTGTAGGGTTGCTACTACTTTTTTTGCCATGGTAAATTATATTTATAAATTACTTGATTTCTTTGTGAAGCGTATATTTCTTAAGAACCGGATTGTACTTTTTAAGCTCCAATCTCTCTGTAGTGTTCTTTTTATTTTTTGTAGAAATGTATCTTGACATTCCTGCCATTCCGCTCTCTTTGTGCTCTGTACATTCAAGGATTACTTGAACTCTATTTCCTTTTTTTGCCATGATTTAGTTCTTTTTAATCAATCCGTTTCTAGTAGCTCTTTCAATAGCTTCCTCGATTCCAATTTTGTTAATCACTCTCAATCCATGAGCTGATACTTTCAGTGTTACGTGCTTATCTTGCTCCGGAAGGTAAAATTTCTTCTCTAATAAGTTAATTTCAAAACGACGCTTCGTTTTGTTATTAGCGTGAGAAACGTTGTTACCAACCATTGCACGCTTTCCTGTTATTTGGCAAATTCTTGACATATCTCGATGTTCTTATTTGTACTATAATATTTGAGAGTGCAAAATTACGAAGTTTTTTTCAGTTAGACAAGTTTTGAATATTTTTTTCTGATAATTATTATACAGATTTACAGGATATATTTTCATCAATACCTTATGATGTCCGTCATAATGGATCAGATGACAAATATCAGTCTTTAGTTGATCAGGAATATTTTATTTGATATTATATTTGTTTTTAATTAATCTAAATAAAAACAATATGAAAAAAAATTATCTTTCTATTCTCTTCGCTTCTTTCATGGTTCAGTCACAGACTTTTTCAGAAGTTCAGACCGGCATCAGGAATTTCTATTACGCCTCCAGTGACATTGGAGACATTAATTATGACGGAAAACCAGATGTCGTTTATAACGGTGCCTTAGATTACGATAACAACGGAGAGGCCGATGCTACCTTTAATGAAATCTACCTTAATAATAATGGTGTTTTTTCACCGTATGGAAATCTGGGAACAGATGCTACTCATTTAGGGGACATCAGATTTATAGATTACAATAATGACGGTTTGCCGGATATTATTTCCACCGGATTGAGTTATCAGGATATTGTCAATTACAAACATTACCGTTTTCTGAATAACGGAACGGGATTTTCAAAAGTGGAAGATACTGCCGGTAAAGTATACGGTTCCCTAGAAGTTTTTGATCTCAATCACGATGGAAAGCAGGATTATGCCATCAACGGAACACAATACATCAGCGGAACAGGTTTTGTCAATGATCTGAGCCTTTATGAGAATACAGGCAATGGTTTCCAGCTCACTCAGTCGTGGCTTGAGGGATCCCAGAACGGCAGCTTTAAAGTAGCGGATCTCAATAATGATCAGCTTCTGGATGTCGTTATATTGGGCTATGACATCAATACGGCTCCATTTTTTAGGATATACCTGAACTCAGCCAACGGACTTCAGGTATCTCAGTCCCTGCTCCCCCTGGCCAACGGAAAATTAACGTGTGCTGATTTTAACGGTGACGGGTTCCTGGATTTTGCAGCTATCGGACGCAATGAGGGTGATGAGGAATACCTCGGTGTTTTTATGAACGACGGAACCGGACAGTTCACGGCTCAGGAAATTCCCGGCGAAGGCCTTTCCGATTCCAGTATTGATGCAGGTGATCTCAATAATGACGGATACTATGATTTTATAGTCATCGGTAATACGGCGGGCTATGAAGGTGTTGTGAATGTTTTCTTATATGATCCTGTATCGCAGTTGTTTACGAAAGCTTCCAATACATCTTTATATGGTCTGGGCGGAGGCGGAAATATCAGGCTCTTTGACTATGACGGAGACCATCATCCGGATGTTCTGATGAACGGTTTCGATTGGGAGGACCCGGATTTAAGGTCATTTACCAAAGTCTTTCGCAATACTTCCGGATCCGTCAATCTGAAACCTGCTGCCCCAACAAGTTTACAGGTGAATAAAACCGGAAATACATTTAGTTTTACATGGAGTGGTGCTACGGATGATAAAACTCCTGTGAATGCGCTGCAATATGAAATCAAAGTAGGTACCACACCCGGAGCACAGGATGTGGCAAAGTATATCGTAACGACGCCTCAATGGTTTTTAACCCTTGATCCGTCCATTCAGAATGTCTACTGGAGCTTACGGTCAATCGATGCCTCAAAAGTGTATTCTGATCCGTCGGTTGAACATATGTTAAGCATTAATGATTCCCCGGTGAAAACACAGTTATCGGTATATCCAAACCCTGCTTCAGAAAAAGTATTTATTACAGGAGAAAAAATATACGGCCTGGAAATGTACTCAATGGAGGGTAAAAAAATGGATGTTGATCTCAATCATGATCAGACCATCAATGTCTCCGGTCTTTCTCAAGGCGTGTATATGCTGAAAATCAAGCTTAAAAATAATTGGGTAAGCAGAAAACTAATAATCAGGTAAATCGTTAAGATTTGATTTTTCAAACTCAATTGAACTGAGAAAACCAGCCCAACGGCTGGTTTTCTTTATATTAGTACAATGATTGCAAATTGTTTTAGTTTATTTCATGAACCTTTTCTGGAACCGCTTGATCAGATAATAAAAAAGCAAAAAGCCTAAAGCAAAAATGCCCAGTCTTGAAAGAAAATCTCCGGATCTTACGTAAAAGGTTTCTCCTTCGTATAGGTTTACCTTAGCAAACAGGGCCGTCTGGTCGCCGTAAAAAGTATCGGCAGTAATGTCTCCTTTGGCATTGATATGCGCAGATATCCCACTGTTGGCAGCCCTTGCAATTTCCCTTCTGGTTTCAATGGCTCTTAACCGTGCATAGGATAACAGCTGTTTGTGGCCTTCCGTAACGCCCCACCATGAATCATTGGTCATGATGGCCAGGAAATTAGCTCCTTTTTTTACATAGTCTCCTACAAATTCGCCATAAATGCTTTCATAGCAGATAATAGGAGCCAGTTTGCCTTTATTATAAGGATTTGAAAATGCAACCCGTTCTTTATCGGTCCCCAGTGAAGCGACAGTTCCGCCGAGGTTAAGCATGGCATCACCTAACAACGGTTTCAGGACATTCATATACGGGAAAATCTCAACGCCAGGAACCAGCTTGCCTTTATGGTAAACCTCTACTTTCCGGCCCGGAATTACCTGGACAGCGGAATTATAACTTTCTACCCAAAGCCTCGGATTCAGCTGATAGGCATCTTTTGGAAGCAAATCCGTATTTGAATAAAAACGGTGGGAAGAAATGCCTGTCGCGAATATGGAACCCGGATGTTTGGCGAGAAAGTCTTTGAGGTTATTCAGCATCAGGCTTTTGTCAAATGCCGTTTCTGAAATGGAACCTCTGCCTGGAATAGCGGTTTCCGGAGCAATATAATAATCTATTTTCCCGGTGGAATTCTTTTCAGCAAGATTCAGCAGGTCATTTTCTATGGTCAGGCTGTCTTTGGAATATTTTTCTGCGTACGGATCAAGATCGGGTTGGAGCATCAGTACATTCACCTGCCCTACAGGCTTCTGATCAAATGTATTGTATCTGATGACGGAAATAATCATGGGTGCCGCAATTAAGGCTGTCGCTATAAGGGTATTGATGATCAGTCCTTTTCTTTTTCTTCCGGCTTCCCATATCCTCACCGTATAAAAAATCATGATATTGACAATCAGGATCCAGAAGCTTCCGCCTGTAGCTCCCAGGGTGTCATACCACTGGATCAGTTTCGGGTATTCTGAAAATGCATTGCCGAGGTTCAGCCATGGCCAGGTAAGTTCCCAGCCGAGGTGGAATTTTTCAAAGCTCATCCAGATGGCCACGAAAAAAGCCAGCCCCCAATAAGTCCCCTGGGCATTTTTATACCAGTGGTAGCACTGGAAAACCAATGCATACAAGAAGGAATTTATAAGAACCGGAAACAGGACCGCCATCATTGAATGGCTGCCGTCCGGATTTTTAGATCCGTAAAGCCAGCCTGTAGTTACCGCATTCCAGATCACAAAGCACAGGTAGGACAGCCCGAAGACTACCCAGCTTTTCCTGTCGTACCCTGAAAATTTGGAAACGCCGTGCTCCATCATCAGGAGAGGTACCAGTGCGAAGAATATAAAGAACGGAACTCCATACGTCGGCCACGAGACAGATAGTAGCATTGCCGAAATAAGGGTGAGTAAAACGTATTTCATGAGCTTGATTTAAGGTACAAATTTACTATTTTTGAAGCGAATACCCTTGCCCGTTGATGTTAAAGAAATTTTATCAGTTTATTATTTATCCGTATACGTTCTTCCTGCTGTACCTCATGCTTTTCGGCTTCGGAAGGATCGATGCGCGGTATCCTGATCCTGCACTGAGGCTGGAACCCGTTATCTCAACCGTTCAGTTCATGAAGTCCGGACTTCCTAAGGAATATATCGTTAAGATTGTCCTGGGCAATATCATTATGTTTATCCCGTTCGGATTTTTAGGATGGTCTTTTCCCCGGCTCAGACTGCTTAAAAGCCTTCTGTTTGCTTTCCTGTCGGCCATTATTATCGTTGAAGCCCTTCAGTATTTTTCCCGTCTGGGTATTTTTGAAGTGGATGATGTCATCCTGAATACCTTCGGAGTTTTTCTGGGATGGAAAATATGCCGGTATATTGAAATACATCACAGTCGCTTTATTGCTGAATAACCAGAACCATTTTGATGCTTTATTAAAAACTATTCTACAGGGATTTCCGGCCTTCTCATTTTGTATCTGGTTCCTGACATGGATTTCAAAAAGGCGGCCAGAGCTTTCTTTTCATCCGGAGTCAGATGGAGCGGTCTCAGAAGAGGATCTGTTACCGGATAAAGAGGATCGTTCTTTTTCACTTCCGGAGCCGGGTCGATCTGGTGCATGCCGCTGTTGTATATGTTGATGATTCCTTCAAGCTCATTAAACAGGCCATTGTGCATCCACGGTTGAGTCAGCATAAGGTCCCTGAGCTGGGGAGTTTTGAATTTTCCTGCATCCTCAGGGTTTTTAGTGATGTTATAAAGCCCCAGGTCTTCATATTTTCTTTTATAATAGGTTAAACCGATGTTGTGGAATGATTCATCGGTAAGATACTGCCCGTAATGACAGTTCATGCAGCGCGCTTTGGTCCTGAAGATATGCATACCGTAGATTTCCTCATCGGACAGCGCATTGTATTTTCCTTCCATAAACCTGTCGAAGCGGCTTGGCTGGCTTTTAATGGTCTTCTGGAAATCTGCAATGGCTTTTACAATTCTTTCATAGGTTACTTTCTCGTTGCCGTATGCATTTTTGAACAGTGAAGCATATCCTTTGATCGCCTGGATCTTTGCCGGCAATGTTTTGATATCCATGGCCATTTCGTGATGCGCGCCCAACGGCCCGGCAGCCTGTTCTTCAAGCGATTTCGCCCTGCCGTCCCAGAAAAAGGATTTTCTTTCCGAAACGTTGAACAGCGATAAAGTATTCCTGCCTCCCTGTAAGTGGTCATTTCCCAGGGCAACCCTTCTTTTGTCTGACCATCCGATTTCAGGATCATGGCAGCTGCTGCAGGATATCTGGTTGGATTTTGATAATTTAGGATCAAAGAACAGCATTTTACCCAAAAGTATATTTGGCTGATTTTGGGTAGCGAAATAAGCGGAGTCTGACCGGATGGGCATAAATTCTTTCCATTCAACGCCTTTGTCAATGGTAGGTTTTGGCCATTCAGAAATAGCTTTCTTATAGCTGTTTACCATATCTTGTACAGTCGGGTCCTGGATGGATGAAAGATCCCGGCTTACCTTAGGTGCAAAACTCCATACTATGATCAGAAAAAATCCTAAAAAACAATAGATACCTCGCTTCATATGCTAAAATGTTATTCCTAAACGGATGCCGATGAGATGGTTGTTTTTCTGCAGCATCTTTTGGGACTGATACTGGGTGCTGATGAAAAATGCGGGAAGCTTGTCCGGTTTCACGTCATACCTTAATGATGCCCCGAAGGTAGAAATGCCGCTTGCCTGAAAATAATAGTCCTGTTGTATCCAGTCATTAATGGCTGCATTGGTGGTGGAAGAGAGGGCCGATATGGAACGGTCAACCATCCGCTTAATAAAATAAGGGCTAAAGCTCAATACTTGGTTTTCATTCAGTCTTTGCTGTACATCTGCACTGATGCCAAGATAATTGTATACGAATTTCTGTCCGGATACCGGATACAATCTTCTCTCCTTGATTTCCTGATGTCCGAAAAAAGGAGTTGCATTCAGGGTAAAATGATCTGTTGAGTACTGATACATCAGCTTTACCGTGGAGCTGTAATCTTCTTTACGATAGGCCTTACGCTGGAAAACCTGTTCAGTAAACTGGGTGTTGACCGAGTATCCGAATTCCGTACCTGTTTTTACGGAAGCCGCATAACCGGCAAAAACACCAAACCTGTGATGCATATTCAGATCAAAGAATTTAGCCCCCTCAAAAATAAACTGCTCATTACTGAGTTCCGAAGATTCATAAAAAGGATTGCTGATCTGGATGTTTTTAGTGTTTTTAGCATTTCCCGCTAAGGCATGAAGGTAAAAATCTTTTCCGCCTTTATTCATGATCTGGACGCCGACCTGATATCCCAGTTCTTCAAAAGCAACGGCATTTTTTCCTCCGTTAAAGAAATTATTGGAATATCCCAGCCCCACCATCTGATAGACATATGGATTTCCAAGGAGGCTTACAAATGATATGGAGCTGTTTTGGGTGTACTTATTGAGCCGGGTAAATACACCGACTTCATATTCCCTGAATGCTTTATAGTTTATGCCAAGGTTTACCCAAAGGTCAGACGTGGAATTATTGATCCTCGGGTCCCTGGACCGATATCCCAGCTGTGCCGTATAACTGGCTTCAATCCCAAGGGTGAAGCGGTTTATTTTTTCAGAATAGCCTCCCGCAAAGGAATACCGTTCGAGTTTCAGGTCTCCCCCTACGGAATCCGCTAAAACATAGGGCGCAACACGGTCGAAATCAAGGTTTTCATTCCATTTAAGCTTTAGCTGTTTCAGGCTTTCATAACCAGCTTTGCCCCAGACTGCTCTTCTGCTGTTCAGTTTCTGGAATGAACGGGCATAAATTTCCAGGCCCTGTTCTCCTGCACCAAGCTGCTGACGGTAAATATCTTTCTGCTCACTATGGTATCCGGCCCCGAATTCGGAAAAAGAGACCGCACTGTAATCCGACATTGATGCCGGATTACAGTACAGCAGGGATTTTAAAGTTCTTTCTGCATGATACTGATTTCGGTACTGATTGAAAAAATCCAGGCTGTCCTGTGCTTTCAGTAAAGAGCAGGACAGGATGAAAAGTACAGCGAAAGAAGTTGTATTACTGAACATACGAATTGTTTAATGATTTTCTCGGAATTAATGGATAATTCCGTTTTTAAGGCTGGGTTGGGAATCCTTTACAAAATCTAGGGTAGAATTGTTGGTATCTTTGTATACATTTTTACCCTTTGAAGTCTGACCGATCACTTTTCGCCTTACTGATTTCCCATAACGGGTGGCATCGTTGTTCATAGAGCCTACAGAAGTCCATCCGGCATCAATGCTCGCTGAAGTAAGCGTCTGTACAAAATCTGTCGGTATACTGTTGTTCACGCCGTCTACAATCCATGAATTCGGAATTTTGTAAATACTTTTTGCTACGGTATTTCCTGCGCTGTTTACAAACGTATAATTGTATTTCTGGTTCTGCAGAAATGTATTTTTATCCTCTCCGGCAGGGAAGCGGGCAATCACATAGCTTTCAAAGCCTCTGTTGTGCAGGAAGAACATATTGTAGGCCATCTGAGAATAAATCACTTCCGCATTCGGTATACTCGGGTTATCTACCTGTCCCAGGGTAGGATTGTTGGATGGGAATTCCCAGTCTGCATTCTGCAGGTTGTAAGCCGTTGAGGTATTCTGTGAGTGGTTGATTGCATTATCTGCGACTACAATGAAATCTCCTGGCTCTACAAGCTTTGGTGCTGTGCTGGTAAGAATCATCACGCCTTTTACAGGGAAATAAGTATGGGTATCATAAGGGGTAGGGTTATCATTTGAAGTCGTAAGGAAATTCGATTGGCCGATGATCAGATTGGCTGCATCCAGCACCTTGTCTGTATTGTTGGTAATTTTAAAATACCTTCCCGAATTATAATTCTTGTTATCCGGTGTCCTTACGCCGGTAAAAAATACTTCCTCAATAATAAAATCATTGCCAAACTGTTTTACCAGAAGAGGGATGGTGATATTGGTAACATTCATTTTGATATCGGTATTGGCAGAAGCTCCGACATTTACTTCTTCTGAATCGGTTTTTACCACCGATCCGTTTACCGTAATTATATAAGATCCGAAAGGAAGCTCAACAGACTGGGCATTGGTATTTTTAATGGTCAGCTGGGTAATCGTTCCGGTATTGATTTCTTTAATAGAAATATCCAGGGTCTGATAGGTGGCAATCTGGTCTCCGGTGAAATTCATGGTCAATACACCTGTCTGAGAAACAGAAGATCCGAAGTCATCATCGCTGGAGCAGGAGGATACTGTAAATCCGGTGGCCAGCGCGGCTGCAATACTCAATAATAAAACAGTTTTTTTCATGTGGTTGTATGTAATTGATATTAAAAATTATAAGTAAGCTCCATTCCGAAGTACGGCCTGTTGGCTGCTTTTCTATCTATCCGAAGGTTATTAAAGTAATACGGAGCGCTGTAATTAAAAATCCTGGTGACAAACATGGAGGTTTTAATGTCCCTGTAGATACTTTTGGTTACTTTTAAATTAGCGCCAAACGTGAAGGTGAGCTCAGTAGGCATATTATCCGTTACCGAAACATTCCTTACCAGCCATTGCTTATAGGCATCGGTTTTGTCGGCTTCGGTAAAAGGATGCAGGACGCCGTCAATCCCGTAATAGTACATCGGTTCGGCAATACGCTGGTCTTTTCTCCTGTAGTCGAAGAAGCTGCCCTGGAAGGATGCGGAGATCGTAAGGTCCAGTTTGGGGATGTAGGTATCTACAAAAAGATTGTAGTTCATATTGGAATTGACATATCCTTCATCGTTCTGATAGATTCCGTAGTAAGGATATCCGTCAGGACCGATGGATAACTTCGGGCTTTCGGTCACAGGCATTGAGTTCCTGTACTGTGTCTTAAAGTAGGCGCCGCTCAGGGTAAACCTGGTATTGATCGCTTTGAAACGCGGTGACGTATATCCGAATTCAACACCGTTTTTAATCGTGGTGCTTCCGTTTTCGGTAATACTGTAGTTTGCATTGGTCTTTTTTACCACATAAGGCGTATGGGCGAGGTCAGGACCGTTATTCCATTGGGAAAGATCCACCTGTGAAGCGTCATACTGCCTGTACGTGTGCAGCACGGTATGGAGCATCTGGCGGAAACCGTTGCTCATATCTTCTTTAAAATACGTAATGAATACATTGTGGTGGCGGTAGGAAAGATCAAGCCGTATTTCTTTCTTAATGCTTTTGGCAGCAGTGAGTTCCTTATTTTCCAGATTCTGCACGTAAGTCATGAAGTTTACATATCGGTAGCGCTCATCGTTATGGTAATAATTGAGCTGGGTATAATCCCAGAATTTCCTGTTCGGGTATAGCATTAAAAGGTTAGGCTGTTTGTAAAACTGCCCGTATCCCAAGGTAACATCTGCTTTGAGCGGGGCGTCGTGGATCATGATATGCGGGAGATTATACTGAAGGTTGATCCTTGGTTCCGCAAACACTTTTTTGCTGATGGCATACGAACGGTCTATTCCCAGCTGCCTGGAAAATCTTACACCGGCATATAATGTGAAGATATGGCGGTCAAGCGCATAACTCATCCGGTCACCCAGAAAGGCGGCGATAAGGTTGGAGGCAGGAATATCGTTGAAAGGTCTTGGCCTGGTATTGCTGAAAGCTGCCGCATACGGTGAGTTCATATCATACACCAGCCCTTTTCCGTTGTTTTTTGAATACCTCCAGTCTAAGCCGGCTTCATACTGGTGCCTGATGCCCCAGGTATTTCTTGTTCCTGTCGTTTGAAGAAGTACGGTGATATCCAGCGGCTTCCCATCTGTAGAAAAATCACTGATATATCTAAGAGCAGGAAATATCCCGATATTTTCGCCCTGCTCGGTAGCCAAAGAAAAGGATCTCGGACCGGATAGCTGGACCAGTTTGGTCTGGTCGATTTTTTCAACTCCTTGCCTGACAGCGGTATTAAACATGATATTGTCAAAGAAATAGGCTTTATCCAAAGTGTAAATAAAGTTGTTGGTCAGGCTGATCCTGGTCCGGGTCTGCCTGTAACGGTCAATTTCAGGTGCTCCGTTATCGGGATCATTTTTCTTCGAGTCGATATTGGTAGAAAAATCAACACTGGAACGCCATTCCAGGGGATTGGACCACAACATGCCTTTTTTTCTCGATCGTACCGATGCTGTTATCCGTTGGTAATTTTCAAAATCGTCTGTCGGGGTGGCTTTAGAGTCAAGGAAATCTGCTCCGGCACTGATCTGCCAGTTGTTGTTGATTTTAAAGCCTTTTCCCACATAATATTGTTTGCTGAAACCGTCTGCTTTAAACCTTGCCTGCAAGGGTGACTGGCCAATCTTGCGGTCAATTTTGATGACCCCTGAAGTCAGGTCTCCATAGGAAGCGGAAGGGATTCCGCGGATGATTTCCACTTTTTCAATGTCATTGGTGGAAATAGTCCGCATATCCACTCCCGTTGTTGCCGTTTCCCGGTCTCTGGGGCCTTCTGCAAACTGTTTATTGTCCAGGGAAACCTGCATATCTGCGTTGGAATTCAGTACATTTCCGTCTACCATGAACTGTACTCCGAGAGCGGTCGTATTGTAAGCTGTGGTGGCTGCGGAAAAACTGCCCCTGTTTTCACGAAGCACCGGCCGGTTATTCGCATTCAGGTCAGGCACCTTCGCCAATCCTCCTGGTAAGAGTTCCATCAGGTCCGTAAAGCTGGAAGGCTGCAAATGTTCCATAGCCTTGCGGTCGATCACGGTTTTTGTTGTCAGGCCTCTACTTTCCTTAGAAAACATGACCACTTCTTCCAGCTTATCCACAGGTTGCAGTTGAACCGTCAATGTTGTAGAAGTCTTTAAATCGATATCAGATTCTTTTTCCTGATAGCTGGAGTGACTGAACTGTAGATGATGTTTTCCTGCTTTTAAATATAAAACAGCACGGCCATTTCGATCCGTAACCAGGGATGTTTCTGTAGAGTTAACCGTAACATCGGAAAGCTTCTCACCCGATTTCCCGGTAACATAAACAGTAAGCTGCAAGGTATCGTTTTGGGCTAACAGCAGCTGATAGCCTGATAAAAATAGGATTATTGATGTTAAAAACCTGATCATCATTGATTTACTGGATTTTCAAATAAGCAGAGCGCAAATCTATCAATTTAATTGACATTGAGTAAATCTTATTTAGAATAAATTAAAATAAATGATAAAAATCAGATTTTATGGAATCTTAGAGCATATCTTTTTTAATAGAAATTCATTTCGAACTGCATACAGAATTTGTAATTCCGGATGTAGGTATTATTTATTTCCTTTGATTTCTGAATCAGCCATTCAGTTCCCGGGCACGTTTCTCCGCATTCAGGATTCCGTTTTTCAGGATGTCTTTCAGGTTGTTTTCATTGAATGTATTCAGGGCAGCTTCGGTGGTTCCGCCTTTTGAAGCAACATCGCTGATGAGCTCTTCCAAGCTCTTGTCGGAATTATTAATCAGATGATAAGCGCCCAGCAGGGTCTGTTTCACAAAAAGCCTGGACAGGTTCTCCTGGATTCCCATTTCAACCCCGGCTTTGATCATTGCATCGACAATGTAATAAAAGTACGCCGGCCCGCTTCCCGAAAGTGCCGTTACACCGTCCAGCAGGCCTTCATCTTCAAGATAAACCGATCTTCCGGTGGAATTCAGCAACCGTTCAATATTCATCAGCTGGCTGAAGGCAATTCCCTCTGCGGCGGTATAGCCAGTAATTCCCATTCCGAGAAGGGTAGGTGAGTTAGGCATGGCTCTTACCACTGTAGGGTGGTTCAGTACTTTCTGTATTTTTTCGATTTTGATTCCAGCCATAATGGATAAAACCATTTGGTGTTCTTTCAGTTTAAACTGGAAGTTTTCAGCAAGGTGAAGAAAGTCCTGAGGCTTAACGGCCAGGATGATGATGTCTGCGTCCAGTTCCTTTACCTGATCAAACGTTGAAATTTCCGACTTCGGGAATTCTTCAGCTAGTTTAGGACGCCTGGCAGAGTTTCTTATGATTAAATGGAGGTTTTCAGGCTCTGTCAGTTCATATTTCAGGAATGATTTCGAAAAAGACAGGCCCATATTTCCGGCTCCGAGGATTGCGATTTTCATAACTGTGTTTTTTAGTGGTATGATGGGTTTGAATTCAGTTGAACCCTATTATTTTAAGCAAGCTTTATCAGCAAAGCGTTGCAGATTTATATGATATTCACCTCCCGTTCCAGTTCGATCCCGAATTTTTCCCGTACGGAATCAATAATCAGGGTGGAAAAATCAAAAATCTCCTTACCGGTTGCCTGCCCGGTCGCATTGATAATGACCAGTGCCTGTAATGGATGTGAAGCTACATTGCCAATCTTTTTACCCTTCCATCCGCATTGCTCAATCAGCCATCCGGCAGGAACTTTTACGGTGTCTCCGTTAGGATATCCTTGAATATGGGGAAACCTTATCTGCAGTTCCTCAAACTGTGGTAAGGGAATTGTCGGGTTTTTAAAGAAGCTTCCCGCATTTCCTGTTTCTTTCGGGTCCGGCAGTTTGCTCTTGCGGATGCTGATGACGGCCTGAGCCACATCACGGATGGTAGGCTCTGCGATTCCTGCATTGCTAAGCTCGCCACGAATGGCGCCATATTCTGTTTTGATGCTGTGATGCTGAGTGGTTAGCCTGAAGGTTACGCTCAGGATAATGTATTGCCCTTTTCCTTCCTGCTTGAATATAGAATCACGGTAACCGAAACGGCATTTTTCGAGATCAAAATCTTCCGTTTCCATACTGCTGAGGTTCAAAACACTGCATCGTACAAAAATATCTTTGATCTCTGTTCCGTACGCTCCTATATTCTGGATCGGACAAGTGCCCACATTGCCGGGAATCAGGGCAAGGTTTTCCAGTCCGCCATAATTTTTTTCCAGGCAATACATGACGAATTCATGCCAGTTTTCCCCTGCCTGTGCAGTTACCAGGATGTGGTTATTACCGTCCGGCTGTTCAGAAATCCCTTTCAGGTCCAGCCTGATGGCCAGTCCGTCGAAATTCCCGGTCAGCAGGATGTTGCTGCCTCCTCCCAGTAATAAGGTTTTCAGGGCGCGGGAAGAAGAAAAGTTAACGGCTGTCTTCAATTCTTCAGGCGTATGGATTTCAGTGAAATATCGGGCTTTGGCTTCAACACCGAAAGTATTGAACGGCTGTAAGGAAACGTTTTCTTGCATGGCTTAATAATGGTCTGTCGGAAGGATCTTTTCCAGTTGAATTTTAAAATGTTCCAGCTGCCTGTAATGGAGCGTATCGGTATACGCATTCACATATACATGGACTTTATTGCGTGTTTTTACCTGAAATGTTTCGTCGGTACGGTCTACGGACTGTTGGCTCGGTGAGCTCCGGATCTTATTGAGCGTACGGATGTCGATAGGCTTGATGAGCTGTTTCCAGGTGGCTTCGCTGATGGCTTTATTGTTCTCCGTATGGCTTTTATCTGTGGTATTGCCTTTTTCCACATGGATGGAGTCTTGGCTTACTTTAATGATCGTATAGGATCCGCGGTTTCCGCCGACGTAGGAAAGGATAATCTGGCTGATTTCGCCGGAAGATGCCGGCCCGGGCTTTTCAGGTTCTTTATGGCATGAAAAAAACATCAGCAATACAACGATGGGGAAGAAGTTCATCCTTGTAGGCTGTATTGCTGACATCTTATATGAGTGATTAAAGGGTGAATTCCGCTTTGTATTTTTCAAGTGCATCCTTTAAGATCTCCACACTTCTTCTTAAATCTTCCTCTTTTAAAACGTAGGCAATTCTTACCTGCTTTTTACCGAGTTCCGGATCGCTGTAAAATCCACCCGCAGGAGCCACCATAATGGTGTCGCGGTTTACATTGGAATAACTTTCCAGAAGCCATTGGGCAAATTTTTCCGTATCGTCTACCGGAAGTTCGGCCACGCAGTAGAAAGCGCCTTTCGGTTTCGGGCAGATCACACCTGGGATAGCATTGAGTAAATCTACAAGCACGTTTCTTCGGTGTGTGTATTCTTCTCTCACGGCCCTGATGTAAGCGCCGTCATTCTGGTGGGCGGCTGTCGCTGCAATCTGGCCTAATAGCACAGGGCTTAACCTGGCCTGGGCAAACAGCATAGCTGCATCACGTATTTTTTTGGAACGGGTAATCATACATCCGATTCTTACGCCACACATGGAATACCGCTTGGATTCAGAATCAATGATAATACAGTTCTCGCTCAGTTCCGGGAAGGCCAGCATGGAAACCTGCTGCTTGCCGTCATATACATATTCCCTGTACACTTCATCGGAAATTACAACAATGTCATATTTCAAGGCAATTTCTGCCAGTTTCTGAAGTTCTTCGCGTGTATACAAATAACCGGTTGGGTTTCCAGGATTACAGATGACGATGGCTCTTGTTCTGGCGGTGATCTTTTTTTCGAAATCTTCAATCGGAGGCAGGGCAAACCCGGTATCGATGCTTGAAGGTACAGCGACTACATTCACATTGAATGTGCTCGTGAATCCGTTGTAATTGGCATAATACGGTTCAGGAATAATAACTTCATCCCCGTCATCGCATAATGTTGAGATCGCAAAATTCAAAGCCTCGGATCCACCGTTGGTCACGATGAAGTTATCAGGCGTCAGATCCGTAAAACTTAGCGAATGATAGTATTCGGTAAGGGCTTTCCTGTACTCCAGGTTACCTTCTGATAAAGCATATTCCAGTACTTTTAAATCAATGTTCTTTAAAGCATTCAAAGCCGTTTCCGGGGTTTCAATATCGGGCTGCCCGATGTTGAGGTGATATACTTTTATTCCTTTTTGCTTCGCCTGTAAAGCGAAGGGAACCAGTTTTCTTACCGGTGAAGGCGGCATGTGCAGTGCTCTGTTTGAAATGTTCGGCATTGTTTAAAATTTGTATGACAAAAATAAGATTTAATTTTCCAATAAGAAAATAATCCTGTTTTGAAATGAACTATCTGTAAATTTTAATAATTTTAGCCTTTTAAAAATGGCAATATATGCAGACTACAGCTTTATCGGCAGAAGAATACCTGTCACAGATCCCTGAAGAAAGACAGGACATATTCAAGAGGCTTTCAGCTACGATCGATACAAACCTTCCTGAAGGGTTCACATTCGGGATGGGGTACGGAATGCCGGGTTGGGGTGTTCCGCTGGATCTCTATCCTGCAGGTTACCATTGCAGCCCCGGAACGCCGTTGCCGTTGATCAGCATTGCCTCACAGAAAAATTTCATTGCCCTGTACCATATGGGAATGTACGCTCAGCCGGAACTGCTGGAATGGTTTACCAGTGAATACCCCAAATATTCAAAGCGGAAGCTGGATATGGGGAAGTCATGCGTCAGGTTTAAAAAGATGGATGATATTCCGATGGAACTGATTGCCGAACTGTGTAAAAAGATCACCGTCCAGAACTGGATTGAATGCTATGAAAAGAATTTTAAGAAAAAGTAGCCTGCTGCAACTCTTCTTTGCCGTGTGCATGGCAGCAGTGCTTTGCAGCTGCAGGAGTTCCAGGGTAGCAGACCTGAAAGACGGCGATCTGCTCTTTGTAACGGCAAAACCGACCGGGCTTTCCGGTGCCATTAATAATGTGACCCAAAAGCAGGCACAGGCTTCTTTTGACCATATCGGGATTCTTGCCTGGTACGGTAGCCATCCTTACGTGCTGCATGCGGCACCAGAAGGCGGTTCCCAAAAACAGCCTCTGAAAGATTTCCTGAAGGACCAGTCTGATGACGGACAAAAAGTAGTGGTCTACCGCTTAAAGCCGCCATACCGTACAGCCATACCTGCTGCGCTGGAAAAAGCAGAGTCCATGACAGGCAAGCCTTATAATTTCAACTATATTCTTGATGAGAATTCCTATTACTGTTCAGATTTTGTGGAACGGGCATTCAGGGAAAACCATATTTTCACTCTGGAACCCATGATATTCGTCGATCCTATAACCGGAAAAACCAATGAATTCTGGCAGAAATTCTACAAGCAGAAGGGCCTTGAAGTTCCGGAAGGGCAGCCGGGCTGTAATCCCAACGGGCTCGCGGGTTCGGAAAAGCTGCAAAGGATCCGGGAATTATAGCATAATTTTTTTTAATCAAAAGCTAAAATGTTAAAATTGAAAATTATTAGTCTACTAATTTGGTGGGGTAATAATTTTTTATATTTTTGTTAAAGATTTAATGACATACTATAATGACCCACTAATGCCTCTGCTATGATAAGATCTGACCGCGAACTGCATGTGTTGCACAATCCGCCTTTACAGGAAACCAGGGAACTGATACTCGAAATTGAGCTTAACGGTAAAATGAAACTGGAGCATCTTATGAATGCCATGTACCGTAAGTTCGGAATCTGCCACCGGGTGCTGTCTGCACAAATAGAATACCTTGACGGCCGGGATTTCGGGTATGTGCAGCTGTACATTGATGTAAGTGCGGAAGATCACCAAAGGCTGGAGCATTATCTTATACAGAACAGGTTACTGAGTACTTCAGTAGCATATACCTGCCGGAAGTACACCTAAAAAGATTCATATTGGTTTTGATTACAATGGCCGTCCCGGCATCGTCCGGGGCGGCTTCTTGATTTTGAATTGTTAGAATAATAAATATTTCAAATATTTTTTTATTCATTTTAATACGACAAATTTTGTCGCTTGGCTTACATAACTTTATTATAAATAACTAAAAACTATAATATTAAATTTCTGTAACACATCTTTTTTTGTGAGACAAAAAAGGTATATTAGCCGCAAATTTTTAAAACAATACCAACAAACTTCAAAAAACATGAGTATGAAGAAATTCTATACTGGCGCTTATTTCTTATGCGCAGTTCTGGGGGTGTCTGCCCAGAATGTCCTCTGGCAGAAAGACATTGAGTCTTCCTCACAGGATTTCCTGTCCCAGGTAACCACGACCATTGACCAGCAGTACTTAATTACCGGAAGCTCGATCCAGTCCAAAAAGCTTTCTGGGGAAGGCAATCAAAACCTGGGCTACGATTATCACCTGATAAAATTTAACCAATCAGGAGATCTCGTTTGGGAAAAATACTTTTCAGGTCAAAACCATGATTTTCTTTCGGCTACGGTCAATACACAAGAGGGAGGATATCTTATTGCAGGGACGAGTTTTTCTGACAAAGGCCTGGATAAGAAGGATGATTCTAAAGGAGGCAGTGATTTCTGGCTCATAAGGCTTGGAAGCGATGGACAAGAGCTATGGCAGAAGACTTTAGGCACTGCCTCGGATGAAGAAGCCAGGTCGGTGATCCAGACCACGGACTTAGGATTCTTTGTGGCCGGGAACATCCAGAACTCAGAAAAAGGCTACGGTTCCAAAGATGCCTGGATCATCAGGCTGGATAAAAACGGCAAAGAAATCTCCCAATTGATCTTAGGCGGCAGAGGCCTGGATGAAGTGGAAAAGATGATCCCAACGAAGGACGGCGGTGCCTTGCTAGGGATGTATTCCAGGAGCGGAAGCGTTTCTATGAATGATAAAATCAATCATCAATCATCACTTATCAATTATGCTAAGTCGGCTGAGAACCATGGCGAAGGTGACTATTGGATCGTCAAGCTGTCAAAAGACAATAAAGTCGAGTGGGAAAAGAATTTCGGTGGCCAAGGCGATGATCATCTGAGGACTTTAGTTCTCACTTCCACCGGCTATCTGATTGGCGGTGAATCCAGATCGGAAAGATCAGGGAATAAAACGGTAGGCATAGAAGAAGGAACAGACATATGGCTTATTTCGATTAATCAAAAAGGAGAAGAAAGCTGGCAGAAATCCTACAGCTTTAAGAACCGGGATGTCTTAATGGGAATGAGTGTGGTGAGTAAGGTTAAGAGCCAGGAGTCAGGAGCCAGGAACCAAGATGGGCAGGATACTACTAAAGGCATTTTATTAGGTGGTTACACGCAGGCAGAAGGAAGGATAGAATCTGATGATGAGAAGTTCTGGATGCTGTATCTGGACCAGAATGGCAATGAGCAGTGGAGAAAGCATGTGAAGGGGGAATCCAGCAAAAAGGAAGAACGATTATCGGATATTAAGCTGAACCGTGACGGCACCATCATATTAGCAGGGACCAGCGCAGAGGAACTGGGTAAGGAGAATTGGAAGATCGTGAAGCTTGGCGACAGCCAGATCGATCAGCTGATCGAGAAGCAGGACATTAAGATCTACCCGAACCCGGTCTCAGATTATGCGTATGTAGAAATAGGGTTTGAGGGTCAGAGAGCGGCAGCGTTTGAAGCTGAGATCAGCGTGTATGATATGGGTGGAAGGCAGCTTCAGAGCATCAGGACGAAGAACTTAGTGACAAAGATTAACACCCAGGCCTTGGTGCAGGGGGCTTACCTGGTAAGCGTAAAAACCACCGACAACAAAACAGCAAGTACTAAACTGATTAAAAAATAACAACTGATGAAAAAGACAACGACAATAGCATGCATAATATTATCATCTTTCTTGTATGCACAAAATTATTTTCAAGAACTTAGTTCTAATTTATTAAGCAATACAGCTTCACCCAACGCTGCAAGCTTTATAAAATATCAGGAATCTAATGTGAACTTTTATGATGGAAAGGCTAATATATCAATCCCTATTTTTACCATCAATACAGGCAATTTAAAATATCCAATTTCTTTAAATTATGCAATTGGCGGAATACAAGTTAATTCTTTTGCTTCAGATGTAGGGCTTGGCTGGAGCTTGACAGACAGTTTTATCAATAGAACTATAGTAGGTGACGCAGATTGGGAAACACTACCGAATATCAATCAGCCTACAGGAATGAGTTGTAGTGTTGATGGTAATTTATATTCTCACATTAAAACTGGTTTTGTGAACAGAAATGGACCAACTAATTACGGAAATGTCAAAATGGACTACTATCCGGATATTTTTAAAATGTTTACTCCATCGTCTAATTCTATTTTTTATTTTCCAGAAAAAACAACAGTTGTAGATTTAAAGAAGGAGGGAACAAAAATCAATTGGATAATTAATACAAAGAAGTATAATTATCTTTCGATTAATGGGCAAAATGTTAATTCCAATGCTTGTATAACAGATTTTGATAGTTTTGAGATTACTACAAAAGAGGGAATTACATATTATTTTCAGGATAAAGATATCACACATTCCTTTCAACAAAGTACACAAGGCGTATATGATGATTTAGGCTTCATAGCAGGAACATATCCAAGAGTAAGCTCATGGCATCTTTCAAAGATTAAAGATAATAATACCAATGAGGAAATTAATTTCATTTATGAAGAATATTCTTCTGAAACAACAAATGATATTACAGCTATTTTAAATAATAATCCATTCATAAGATATGAGCTAAAATTGCCAAGATCTTACCCCAATAACGTATCATGTTTTATACCTTCAGATAATTCAATAACCGATGATGCAGGTACGTTTTATAACAGACAACTGGCGACCAAGCGCTTGAAAAAAATAATATTTAGGGGAGGGTCGGTAGAGTTTAATTATAATTTTAACCGAACAGATATAAAGAATGCAAAAGCATTGACTAATATTGCAGTAAAAGATGGGAATGGAAAGGTCATCAAAGAAATTAATCTCAATTATGATTATTTTAATTCAGATATTCAAATAAATGAATATAGTAGAAGATTAAAATTACTTTCTGTTCAGGAGGTAGGAAAGAATAAAAGTTTTTTTGAATATTATGAAGATAATAAATTACCTAATATAGGTTCGATTTATCAAGATTTTTTTGGGTATAACAATCAGAATGAAATAGCTTACAATCCTAATACTTTTGGCGGAACAGCAAAAAAATATTCTAAATATTATTTTTACCCACAAAAAAAAGAATTTAGTGTTTTGCCATATAATATTACTTCAGATACAAACCATTATTTATTAGATGGGGTGATTTCCAAAGAACCTAATGATCTGGCGAAAACTTGGTCATTAAAGAAAATTACTTTTCCAACCGGAGGAACAGATTATTTTGATCTCGAAAGTAATGATTTTAATTTGTGGGGGCAAAATTTAAAAGGCGGGGGCGTGAGGATTAAACAACAGACAGTACAAGAAAGTTCCACTGCAATACCAAGAACTATATTATATAATTATAAAAAAGATGATAATAGTACGAGTAGTGGTTATTTGTTAAATGTGCCTTATGTAGGGCATCCCGCATCACCATTCTTTGATGTAATGTCCACAAACCCAAATTTATCAGGTTTATCAAACCTGGAAAATTACTTTTTCTTATATACAAATTCTAAATTGAATTATGATATTTTAAATAACTTTTTTATAGGGTACTCAAGAGTTGAACAAAATGAGAATGGAAAGAAATCAGTGTATGAGTATACCAATGATGAATATCCTAATAATCAAACAAGAACTTATTGGACCCAACAAGGTGTAACCAATTTTTCAGCTCATTGTCTGTCATCTTTTCTCTATCTAAATAGTGCCATTGGAAATGATGTCTATATTGATAAAAGTCATTTAAGGGGCAAGCTAAAAACTTTATCAGTGTATGATATTAATAATGCTTTACTGATGAAGAAGGAAAATACTTATAAATCTCTAATTGAAACGGGTAATCCGCAGACCAATCTTGATGAAGCTTATTTTTCAGGAGCAATGGTTATGCAAAAACTTTATTCGAGCGGTGACCATAATAGTGATTTTGTCGAGCTTATGGAATCAAAAAAATCATATAATAAATTGTATAATAATTTAGTGTATACAAAAACAACAAATTACACATCCAATGGTAATGTAATTGAAGAAAGATATAATGACTATGATGATATTCAAAATAATATAAGCGAAAAACTTAAGTTGGCTGACGGAGTCGATTATCCCTATTTTACATTTAATGAGAAAATATATCCCTATTCTTCTTCTGTTTCAAATGAACCATTTATGCAGGATTTGATCAATATTAATAAAGTAAACAATCCTGTTATTGTTAATAAGTATAAGGGAGAATCGGATGTTATTAATAATAATCCTACACAACCAACCATTACCAATTCATCAAAGGTTGTTTTTAAAAAGGATGCTTCATCAAATAATTATATTCTCCCACAGAAAACTCAATATGCGCTTGGAAGTTCTAATTATATTGATGACGTTAATTATGACCTTTATGATGATAAAGGAAATCTTTTGCAATATACGGTTAGTAATGGCATTCCTGTTACCATTATCTGGGGATATAATCAGACAAAGAAGATTGCCAAAATAGAAGGGATCACTTACGCACAGCTTGCCACTTTATTCAATTTTCCAAATACTAACGTAGGTTATAAAAATTTATCAATCGTTAGTTATTCAGATTTGGATGTTAATGATGCTTATGAAAATCAAACATTGATCCCTGCACTAATTGCCTTTAAACAAAATGATCAATTGAAGGATTACAAAGTTACCATGTACGCTTATGATCCATTGGTAGGTGTGAAGACAATTATACCTCCGTCTGGTATCAGAGAATATTATGTATATGATTCATATGGAAGACTGAAAGAAATACGTGAAAATAATATTAACGGAAGTATTCTTAAAGAATATACTTATAACTATAAGCATTAATATTAGTTTATTTAGATAGCAGAATTGAAACTATTTTAAATTACAGTAAATGAAAAAATTTTTAAACATACTTATATTTTTTCTTGTATTTGTAGCAATAAAAGCTCAGACAACTACGGAGAATTATATACAAGCAAAGGTTTATTTAGAACCTGTTAGTGTAACTAATACAACAGCAAAGCAACTGAATACGGTTGAATATTTTGACGGACTCGGAAGACCAAAACAAATAATTAATGTTAAATCAACTCCGGCAGGAAATGATTTGGTCACCCCTATAATTTACGACAGTTATGGTTTGCAGACCAAAAATTTTCTTCCGATCCCAAAAAACGCAACATCGAGTGGAAATATATACTCTCAGGATTCCAACTCACCAAACTTTCCGGTAGATGATGTCACTAACTTTTATCAGGGTGAAAAGATTTTTTCAGAATCCATACTTGAAATCTCTCCGCTTAACAGGATACAACAAAGAAAGCAGGAAGGAAATGATTGGTCTTCCAAGCCTGTTAATTACAAGTATCAAACCAACAGTACTTCGGATGCTGTGAAAAAATATGAAGTGACTACATCTTGGGACACCAATAAGAATGCATTTATAAATACATCCCCGGTCTCTCAGCTATATGAGGTAAATCAATTATACAAAACTTCGGTGAAAGATGAAGATGGAAATGAGACGATAACATTTAAAAATAAACTTGGACAAACTATTTTATCCAGAAAGGTTCTGAATCCATCAAAAAATATAGATACCTATTTTGTGTATAATATCTATGATCAGCTATCTTATATTATTCCTCCATTAGCGGCACAAGCTTTAGCTTTAGATGATGATAAGATCAAAAATCTTTGCTATCAATATATCTATGATGAAAAAAACAGGATAGTAGAAAAGAAATTACCAGGTAAAGAATGGGAATATATGGTATATGATAAGCAGGATCGGCTCGTACTAAGCCAGGATACTGTTCTTAAAACAACCACAGCTAATTCTTTTAATAAAAAGGGATGGCTTTTTACTAAATATGACCAATGGGGAAGAGTAGTATACACAGGCTTTTTCTCCAATACTTCGTCAAGAGTTGCTATGCAAAATGCTATTAATAGCATGACAGCCAATGCAGGAAATAATGAAACCAGAAGCACAACTCCATTCAATTTAAATGGAATAGATGTATATTATACTAAAAATGCTTTTCCTACAGGAAGCATGACTATCTTGGGTATTAATTATTACGATACTTATCCGGTAGGTTCTCCTGCTGCTCCTTCACAGATATGGGGGCAAGAAGTGCTTACCCAATCATCCTCCAATGTATCAGTAAGTACCAATTCTCTGTCTTTAGCTTCTTATGTGAAAAATGTGGATGATGACCAATGGACGAAAACTTATAATTGGTATGATAAAAAGGGACGATCTATTGCTACACAATCGTTAAATTACCTGGGAGGTTATACCAAAACGGAATCCTTACTTGACTTTACTGGAATTGTAAAGCAAAATATAGTAAAACATAAAAGATTATCCAATGATACTGAAAAGGTAATAACAGAAACTTTTCTGTATGATAATCAGAACAGGTTATCGGTCCATAAGCATCAGGTAGACAGCAACCCTGAAGAAATATTAGCGCAAAATACCTATAACGAGATCTCCCAACTAACCAGTAAGAAAGTTGGAGGAACATTAAATAATCCTATTCAGAACGTAGATTATGCCTATACTATAAGAGGCTGGCTAAAGAAAATCAATGATCCTGCAAATCTGAATGGCAGGCTGTTTGGGATGGAGCTTAAATATAACAATGCCTCAAACATTTCAAGCTCTATAAATAAATATAACGGTAATATTTCTCAGGTAGACTGGAAGACAGCAAATGATGGAATCTTAAGGAGATACACTTATCAGTATGATGGTCTAGACCGGATGTTATATGCAATGTATTCAAAACCGGACAATACTGTAACTAATACAAATGCTTATGATGAAGCACTTTCATATGACGATAACGGGAATATCATTCACATTAATCGATATGGAGGAAGTGACGGAAACCAGGCTCAGCAAATAGATGATATAGATTTTACGGCATATAATGGTAATAAGGTAACTTCAATAATAGACCATAAAAATAACTCCCTAGGATATCCTGCAGGTGGAGGGCTTACAATCTCTTATGACCTTAATGGAAATATGATTGATTTTAAAGATAGAAACATCAATAAGATTACTTATAATTATCTTAACCTTCCTACCAAAGTTAATATGGTTCAGGGCGGAGGCTTTGGAATGAGCGGGGAAGGAAATGTTATCGATTTTAAGTACAGGGCAGATGGAACCAAGCTTGAAAAAAACACCAATTATGTTAATCCATATTCTACCCATCTTACCTATGTAAACTATCTGGAAGGCTTTCAGTACGAAAGAATATATGACCATGTCAGCACTTCTCAGAACCCTTATGACAGCGGCTATCTATTACAGTTTATACCTACTGATGAAGGATATTATGATTATATAAATAATCGTTATATTTATAGTTATAAAGACCAGGTTGGAAATATAAGGGTCACTTATTACCGAGATGGTACAGGTGCTGTTGTTATAGCTAAGGAAAGCAATTATTACCCTTTTGGTATGGAGCATTCCGGGTACAATAGTGGATTTAATCAGTTAAACACTTATAGAAAAGGTTTCCAGGGACAGGAAAATCAACCGGAAACTGGTTGGAGCTCTTTTAAATGGAGAAATTATGATCCAGTTATTGGCCGATTCTTAACTACAGATCCTTTATCTGAAAAATATGCTTATCAGTCTCATTATAATTTTTCTGAGAATAGGGTTGTAGATGCTGTAGAGCTAGAGGGTTTGGAAGCATACACGCTTAACGATGGAAATATCTCTCTTAATGGATATGATTTAACGATGGATGAATATACGAAGAGAGAAGACGGTGATATCGATATCAAGGCCGTGGATCTTTCTAGAAATGTCTCTGATGCATCTATGGGAGAAGATATCAATAATGAGAACCTTTCGTGGTTGGGTATCCAGGATATTGATAGATATCATGACAGTTTATCTTATCTTGAAAATGCCGTACAAAATGATAAAGGAGCAAGACAAATAGGTGAATTTGAGAAAGCATTGTTTATTGGTGTTCCTTTAACGCTTGCAACCGGCGGTGTTGGAGGGTTTGCTTTTTCTGGAGAAATGACAGCTACAGCTATTGGAGGTAGATTTTTAACAGATGCCTCTGTACAGGCAGCAGCAAACTTTACTACAAATGGAGGCAATTTAGGAGAAGCTTTAGGTAACGTTAATTTAACCCAATCAGGATTAGCAGGTATAGGAATGAATTATATAGGAAACGCTGTAATTTCCACTGCCGTTAATATTAATGCAACTGACAATAGATCTATATTTACTGGTGGAGTATCTACGAAAACCTATATAACTCAAGCAGGACTTAGTATTGTAGGAGGGGCTGCAGTAAATGGAATTACTGGATCATCAGCATTTAAAAGTACTGTTATTGGCTCTTATATGCACACCACTTTAAGTTTTGGGCAAACTGCAGGAACGACTGTTGGTAATATCTTAATAAATACACCAGATTATACTAGGGCAACCCTTCAAAATAAATTCCCATGATGAAAAAGTTTTTAGAAAGACTTCGATATTATCTTTTTATTAGAAATTCCAAATGGAACATTGTATTTTTTTTAGTATTGATATCTCCAATATTTTGGTATGTATTTTATAAGCAAAATCCCATAAAAAGAGGAAACTATACTATAGGTTACGCAACAGATATGTATTGGCCTGTTGTTTCTTATAAGAGAATAAGATTTAATTATAATGTCAAAGGTGAAAATTATGAAACTACAAATATTTATGCATTAGATCCGGAAGTTAAAATTCCTGCCAGGTATTTGGTTCAGTTTTCATTGGAAGACAACTCTTTTTCTACTATTTATCCTAATATCCCGGTACCGGATAGTATTAGGAACGCCCCACCACAAGGTTGGAAAGAGCTTCCTGAATGGGCTATCAAAAAATAATTTAATATATAACTTCACGAATGCATAATATAAAAGCTGCGAAAATGCTTATATACATTATAAATATAGCTTACCATTATTAGGCAATTTGAACATGAATAGCCAGAATTTAAAATTAAACAAAATATTTTTGAGAGTAAAGACATTAATAGAGAATAAAGTTATCTAAATATCAATCAGGTTTTACAGTATTATGCACCCAGAATTCAAAGAAAGAGTCTTAGAACTATCAGATATTGACATGCAGAAAAAGTTGTGGCTCAATATCAATAATGATTCAGGTCTGATTTCATCATATTCAGATTTGTACGACTCATTATATAATGAATTGGATTGTGAAATTCAAGAGGCTGAAGTCAGTGAGTTAAAAGAAGGATTATCTCAATTGAAGACAATGCTGGATACTTATCAGGAGCCCGAGCTGTATAAAAATAAATATGATGATGCTGTTATTCTTGATGATCCTAATTGGCAGGAAATAGTTCGGAAGACTAAAAAATTAGTAGATTATTTGAATATAAAATAGAAAAACTATTCAGTAATTAATACGATAAAACTTCAAAAAATCAGAGCATTAGTGTGCTCTGATTTTGTTATTAGGAATTATGTATCAGAATAAAATGAACTTCTCGGTATAGTACCACAAAAATAGGCTGCTCATCAAGCAGCCTTTATAATATAAATGTAACCTGAGTTCGGTTTAAGCAAGATTTAAAAATAGTTGACCGTCATTTACTTTTTTCAGGTTAAGTGACGGTTTTTTTGGGAAGAAACAATATGCTGCAAGCCCTCCCAGGATATTCATTATAAAGTTGTTCACGCTTCGGTGTCTGGTGTGTTCAACTTGACAGTGATTCTTTAATTCGTCATTTATAGTTTCAATGATGGCTCTTTTTCTAAGCAAAATCTTGTCTTCCATTGTCATTATGTGATTTTTCATATTCTTTCTAAGTTTGGTAAAGAGTTGAATACCATCTGCAAAAAGCATTTCCCACAAGGCTTTTGAGAGATATCCTTTATCGGCAAACAACTTCCCAAAGAGCTGTCTGGTCATTTCCTTAATATGTTTCGGATTTCGGTCATCCACATTTCCTTTTGTCAGATAAAAGGATAAAAGTTCTCCTTTTTCATTGCATACCAAATGTAGTTTGAAGCCGTAAAACCAGCCCATTGAGGACTTTCCGCGTTCCGCCAAACCTTTGAAAACTTTATGATTATGTATCCTCTGGTTTCTACAGACTTTCAAAGTTGTACTGTCCATAAAGCTGATCCCTGTGCATTCTCCAAGACATTTCTCTTTCAAAAACAAGGCAAAAACAACAAAACATCTTTGTTGGAGCTCAATAAACCTGTTATAGGAAAGCCTGTTTGGAAATAAATCTTTCCAATATCCACAAACTATTTCCCGGTAGTAATGTTTAAATGTTTTGTGAGCTCCCAGATGGAAGCCTATCATGATCGTGATAATTTCAGAATCAAACATTTTTGAATTTCTGTTTCTCCTTTTTTTGCTGTCTCCTAATGCTTCCCGCTTTAATTTTTTAATTTGCGTATCAAACTCTTTACAAAAATCATCAATTTGTACAAAAATATTCGTAATTTGGCTTTTCAAATCCATAGCAATAAATCGTTTAAATATTTGAATGTCAGAAACTTAAATATACGAATTATTGCTATTTTTTACAAATTATATTTCCTTTATTATCCCGAACTCAGGT
>CAJYLH010000012.1 GCA_913775525.1 uncultured Chryseobacterium sp. | reverse complement strand
GCTTTAGCACACAACCTAAGAAAGAAAGTTGCCTGAGAAGACAACTTTTTCTCTTTTTTTAATAACACACTAAAATCTATTCAAATAAAAATCCGTCCCACTTTTTAGTTGTGAGACGGATTCTTTTTATTATGATCTGAGGTAGGTTTCGTACAGGTCTTTTCTCCGGTCTTTCATTACCTGGACAGAGCCATGGTGGTGAAGGTCTTTCAGAAGGTTCAGGTCTACATCTACGATTAATGTCATTTCTGTATTAGGCGTCGCCTCTCCTTTTACGGCATTGGATGGGAAAGCGAAATCGGATGGCGTAAATACAGCTGCCTGACCGAACTGGATGTCCATATTGTTGACCCCAGGAAGGTTTCCTACACAACCTGCAATGGCTACATAACATTCGTTTTCAATAGCTCTTGCTGCTGCGCAGTGGCGGACCCTCATGTAGGCATTCTGGGTATCGGTGAGGTACGGCACAAATAAGATCTTCATGCCCTGATCCGCTAAAATCCTTGGGAGTTCCGGAAATTCTACATCATAGCAGATCACCAGACCTATTTTTCCGCAATCGGTATCGAATACCCGGATTTCATTCCCGCCTTTCATTCCATAATACTTTCTTTCATTTGGCGTAATATGTACTTTACGGTATTCATCTATCCTTCCGTCACGGTGCAGAAGGTAGCTTGCATTGTACAATTCATTGTTCTCAAATACGGGCATGCTGCCAGAAATGATATTGACATTATAGCTGATCGCAAATTCAGAGATCTTCCGTTTGATTTCATCCGTCATTTTTGCAAGCTCAATCATGCTGTCGCGTTCTGAAAGGTTGTTGAACGGAGCCAGCAATGGTGTATTGAAGAGCTCCGGAAACAGGACGAAATCAGATTTGTAATCGCCCATTACATTCACGAAAAATTCCACCTGTTCATAAAAAGCATGGATGTCTTTGAAATGCCTCATCTGCCACTGGACCAATCCGAGGCGGATGATGCTGTCCTGCATCGTATTTGGTTTCTTGCTGTAATAGATGTTGTTCCATTGCAGCAATACAGCGTTTTCTCTTGAAGATTCGTCTTCAGGAAGGTATTTTTTCAGGACGCGGATCGGTAAAAAATTGTTGGAAAGCTGAAAGGACAGCACAGAATCATAAATTTCCTTATCCCGAACCTTACGGATGTATTCCCTGGCCGACAGCTCGTGGCTGTATTTATGGTAATCCGGAATTCTTCCGCCCAGAATGATGGATTTCAGGTTCAGTTGCTCACACAGTTCTTTTCGGGTATCATACAGCCTCCTGGCCAGCCTGAGCTCACGGTACTGAGGATCTACAAACACTTCGATCCCGTACAGGACATTTCCGCTGGATGTATGGGTGTTAAAGGTATAATTCCCCGTGATATCGGCATAGGTATGATCGTCTCCGAACTCATCATAGTTAACGATGATAGAAAGGGCTACTGCAGCCAGTTTTCCGTCCACGGTAATGCAGATCTGTCCTTCAGGAAACATTTTAGTCAGCTTTTCAATGCTTTTTTTAGACCAGACATATTCTGACATATTGGGATAAGCACGCCTCATGGTAGCTACCAGTTCTTCATAATCCCCGACATTGAGGGCTCTTGTTTCTATTTGCATCTGATATCTTATAAATTTACATTAAATATAAGTAAAAAAAATTCAGCCGAAGTTTTTACCGGGTTCACGATCTACCCTATTCCTGCTTTCACAAAATATAGTACATAATGTATTTCCGGTTTCTATGGCAGATCGGCTTACTTTAAGGGTAGAATACAATCCATTTGTTGCTGTCACTAAACCAGCCGGCAGGGCACTTCAAGGTCTTCCGTCAGGTAATAACTACAGCACAGCCTGTGGTAACCGTCCGCTATGATCAGCCTTTCCTTGCCTCTGACCAGGAGAATAGGAGAAAGCTTTTTCTTGTTCTTTACTTTTTTAAGGTTTTCTTTCACGTGGATGTTATCCCTGGGAAGCAATGGAAGCCTGCTGGCCCGGAAAAGGTCTTTTGCTTTTTTCTGTATGGTTTTGGCCTGCTTCAGCTGTGTGACCAGACCTTCAGCGGCTTCTGGTTCAAAAAGAAGTTCCAGATAATCCAAAGCAGCGGGAAAATCATGCTCTTCCGGTTCTTTAAGCCATAAATCAGCGTACCGGATACTTTTTTCTTTTATGTCCATAAAATGTATTTTTGAATTAAAACTGATAGGAACGAATGTGGCTGTCCTTCATCATCTGAGTTACCAATGCCTCATGATCTTGGATATTGCCTGTGATTTTCCATGTCGTGGAAAGACTGTCCGGACTGTACTGCTGCCTGAGTACAAAAAACTTCAGGTGGTGCCGGATGAACATATCTTCACAATATTCCAGGCCATCCTGAACATCCACACTGATATGGTATTCCCGGATCTTATGACGGCTGTCGATATAATCCTGAAGATACGTCAGTAACGTGAGCACCAGCAGCACCAATACCATTCCGAGTAATGAAAGATAGATATGGCCCGAACCAAGGCACATGCCTAAAGAAGCGGTAGCCCAGATGGTGGTCGCTGTAGTGATCCCTCCTATTTTATTGTCGTCTTTGAAGATCACTCCCGCTCCGAGAAACCCAATTCCTGTGATAATATTAGCCGCAAGGCGGTCAGGATTGCCTATCCCGATCTTTAGTGAGAGGATGGTGAACAGACAGGAGCCGAAACTCACCAGGATAAATGTCCTGAGTCCGGCTGATTTATTGCGGTATTCCCGTTCTGCTCCAATCAGGAGGCCGATCAGGACAGAAATAAAGATCAGTAAAAAATCATTGCCCAATGTGAATGTTCCCAGTAATTTCATAGTAGAATAAATATTAAAATTAGGAAATAAATGATTACGATTATACACTGATAATGTCAAAAAAATATAAAATTTCCGGAACAGAACACTCGTATTACGAGAATGATTATTAACACATAAGAAAAATTTCAGATACAGCTTTGAAAACAGCAAGAACACATCAGAGAAAATTTCAACGGGATTAATGGAATTCTTTATGTGTAAAGTGAAAATAATAAAGTTTTTCAGAAGATCAATTCAGAAATCCGTTTAACCATCTTAACCTATAAGCGATAAAAAAAATCAATACATAATCTACCAGCCTCATAAAAAGAGATTTCTAAAATGTTAAAAACATATTGGTTTTCAGGCATAAAAAAACCTCCCTTACGGGAGGCAAAAACACAAATGATGAAAAAAAAATTATTTCGGATTGAATTTCTGTTACAAAGATAACAGCTATCTCAACGAAATTTTATGAGCGTGGTCATAAAACACCACTTTTTTTATATTATTCCCATTCTATAGTAGCTGGTGGCTTACTGGAGATGTCATAGGCTACCCTGTTGATCCCTCTTACTTCGTTGATAATCCTGTTGGAAACCGTTTCAAGGAACTCATATGGAAGCTTACTCCATGTGGCCGTCATAAAGTCGATGGTATTGGCTGAACGTACTACAGCGGTGTATTCATAGGTCCTTTCGTCACCCATAACGCCTACCGATTTTACCGGTAAAAGAACTACAAATGCCTGAGAAACTTTTTCATACAGGTCATTTTTATACAGCTCTTCAATAAAGATGTCATCAGCTTCCTGAAGGATCCTTACTTTTTCGTGATCTACAGCACCCAATATACGGATTCCTAATCCCGGACCCGGGAAAGGATGCCTGTGCACCAGGTGATGAGGGATTCCCAGCTCCTCACCCACTTTTCTTACTTCGTCTTTAAACAGCTCTCTCAGAGGTTCCAGCAGCTCGAATTCCATTTCTTCAGGCAGCCCGCCTACGTTATGATGGGATTTGATTACCGCAGAAGGACCGTTCACCGACTGGCTTTCGATTACGTCAGGATAGATGGTTCCCTGGGCCAGGAACTTCGCCCCCTCAATTGTATGGGATTCTTCATCGAAAACATGGATGAATTCATTTCCGATGATCTTTCTTTTGTGCTCAGGATCATCAACACCTTCCAGTTTGGAAAGGAATCTTTCGGAAGCATCTACCAATTTGATGTTCATATGGAAATGCTCCCCATAATTGTCCATTACTTTCTTCCCTTCGTCTTTTCTCAGCAATCCGGTATCCACGAAGATACAGGTCAGCTGATCACCGATGGCTTTATGGATCAGTACTGCCGCTACGGAAGAATCCACGCCTCCTGAAAGTCCCAGAATAACTCTGTTGTCTCCCACTTTTTCACGGATTTCCGATACTGTTTTTTCAATATAATTGGTCAGCTTCCAGTTTTTCTCTGCATCACAGATGGCAAATACAAAGTTTTCCAGCATTTTCCCTCCTTCTTCAGTATGGGAAACTTCGGGGTGGAACTGTACACAGTAAATCTTTTTCTCTTCATTGGAAATGGAAGCAATAACACCAGACTTGGCATTCAGCTCGAATCCTGGAGGCAGCATGCCTACTTCATCGAAGTGGCTCATCCATACAATAGAGTTCTGCGCTACTCCCTTAAGCAAAGTGCTCTCTTTTACAATATCCAGGTGAGCTTTTCCGTATTCCCCTTTTACACCTTTATGCACCGTACCTCCCAGAAGGTGTGCAGTAAGCTGCATCCCGTAGCAGATACCCAGTACGGGGATTCCCTGCTCGTATAATTCCTTTTCAATCAGGTGTGCGTTTTCCGCATTGACGGAACTCGGACCTCCGGAAAGGATGATCCCTCTCGGCTGTTTTTCCAGAATGGTCTGTAAAGGCGTGTTGAATGGTAAGATTTCAGAGTACACCCCCATTTCACGGATTCTCCTTCCGATAAGCTGGTTGTACTGTGATCCGAAATCCAATATGATAATACCGTTGTTCATTTTTTGAATGATGAATTTTTTTGAATTATGAAATTATGAGTAATCAATACTCCTGCTGTTTAAATGCAAATGTGAACTTATATATGGTACAAAAAAAGACCTGGAAGCGATCCAAATCTTTTTTTGTATTTTCTATCAGAACTTTCCTATATCTTCTCTGTAGAAACAGTAGTCGAAATGTACATGGCCGGCATCTTCATACACCTTTTTACGGGCATCCTCAAAGGTAGCTCCGGTAGCCACGATGTTTAATACCCTTCCGCCATTGGAAACCACTTTGTCTCCTCTTCTTACGGCTCCGGCATATAGCAGCTTGCTGTATTTAACTTTATCTTCGCCTACAATTTCGAAACCGGTTTCAATGTTTCTTGGATATCCTCCCGAACACATCACCAGGCAAACCGCCTTCTCGTCCTTGAACGTAAGGTTCAGGTCTTTTCCGCTCATACAGTCATTGATGACATCCAGAAGGTCGTTTTCCATAAGAGCCATCAACACCTGAGTTTCAGGATCTCCGAATCTCATGTTGTATTCCAATAGGTATGTTCCGTTCTTGGTCACCATCAGTCCGAAGAAAATAATTCCTTTAAAGCTGAATCCTTCTCCTTTCAGACCGTTGATGGTTGGCTCTAAAATATTTTTTTCAAAATCAGCATAGTGTTCCTCGGTAAACTCCGGACTTGGCGCTACGCAGCCCATTCCGCCCGTATTCGGCCCCGTATCTCCGTTTCCTGCTTTTTTATAATCTTTGGCAGCGATGCATGGGAACAGCTTTTCTCCGTTAGAAAATGCAATGATCGAAGCTTCAAAGCCCTGTAGGTATTCCTCGATAACCAGACGGATCCCGGCATCACCGTAAATTCTTCTGATCATGAAGTCATGGATCGTAGCTTCCGCTTCTTCCACGTTATCACAGATCACCACTCCTTTTCCGCCTGCCAGTCCGCTTGCCTTGATTACCAATGGATATTCATGATCCTGAACATAGTCTTTAGCATCGTTATAGGAATCAAATACCACAGCTTTTGCTGTTTTGATATCATAGGTCTGCATGAATTTCTTAGAAAACGCCTTACTGCCTTCCAGGCTTGCCACTTTCTGATTCGGCCCGAAAACTTTCAGGTCATGCTTTTTAAATTCATCTTTAAGGCCTGCTACCAGCGGTGCTTCGGGACCCACAATTGTCAGGTCCACTTTTTCTTTGATTGCAAAATCCCTAAGTTCCTTAATTTCTGACAAATGAACATTTTTCCCAATGACATCCGTACTAGCATTTCCGTTGGCAAAAAACATTTTGGTCACTCTGGAATCGTTCTGAAGCTTTGCAGCCAGCGCAGATTCCCTACCACCTTCACCTATGATTAATATTCTCATACTTTATTTATTATCTAGTCTATAATTTACAAATATATAATTTTGAATTAAAATATGAAGCGATTCAGAAGCCGGAAAACCGGAAAATTCCAAATTTCTGCCTTCTGAATCCCTCATGGTTCTGATTGATTTATCAATGTAAAAAATGCCTGATACCGGTAAACATCATCGGGATGCCGTGCTCATTGGCTGCATCAATGCTGTCTTGGTCTTTTACACTTCCGCCCGGCTGAATGATGGCTTTGATACCTTCCTGATGGCAGAAATCCACCACATCACGGAACGGGAAGAAAGCATCTGAAGCCAGGACAAGATCACCTGAGAACTTCTCTTTCGCTCTCTCTACGGCCTGCTGCGTGGCCCAGATCCTGTTCACCTGTCCGCCTCCGATCCCGAACGCCTTGATCCCGTTGGATACCACAATCGCATTGGACTTCACATATTTTACCACCCTCTGGGAAAACAGCAATGCTTTTCTCTGCTCTTCCGTAGGCTGGATATCAGTTACTACTTTAATATCATCCGAGAAAACGGAATCATTATCCTGAACCAGGATTCCTCCGTCGATCTTCACCCAGGTCTGCTGGTCTGAAACCGGGTTAACGATTTTAATGATCCTCAGATTTTTTTTCTTTCTCAAAACCTCCAGGGCATCCTCGTCAAATTCAGGAGCCATGACGATTTCAAGGAATGTTTTGTTGAGTTCTTCTGCTGTTGCTGCATCAATCTTATAGTTCATGGCAACAATTCCGCCAAAGATGGAAACCGGATCGCATTCAAACGTTTTCTGGTAGGTTTCCAGTGCGGATGTTCCGATCGCCACTCCGCAAGGTGTGGAGTGCTTCACGGCGCAGCATGCCATTTCTTCTTTAAATTCAGTAACTACCTTCCAGCAAAGGTCCATATCCCTCAGGTTATTGAAAGACAGTTCTTTTCCGCCCAGCTGCTCAAAATCCTTCATCGCTCCGTTTTCAAAAGTGGATACATAGTAGGCTGCTGTCTGGTGCGGATTTTCACCGTAACGTAAGTCGGAAACTTTTTTGTAAGAGGCATTAAGATAAGCAGGATACGCTTCATCCAAAAGCATTCTGGAGATCGCTGCATCATAGGCAGAGGTGAGGTTGAATACTTTCCCGGCCAGTTTTTTGCGGGTCTCTATGTAGGTATCGCCATTCTGCTCCATTTCAATTTTCACTGCTGCGTAATCGGCCACATCGGTAATTACGGTTACAGAATCAAAATTCTTGGCTGCGGAGCGAAGCATAGAAGGTCCGCCGATGTCGATAAACTCCACTTTTTCATGCAGGGAAATGTCTTTGTTCACATTTTCAAAGAACGGATACAGGTTTACGATCACCATGTCGATCAGGCCGATGCCATGTTCTTTAACCGTATTCATGTGCTCTTCGTTGGAACGTACGGCGAGAAGACCTCCGTGAACTTTGGGATGTAAAGTTTTAACTCTCCCGTCCAGCATTTCCGGAAAATCCGTTACCTCATCAATCTGGATCGGATTCAATCCTGCTTCTTTCAGGTGCTTGAATGTCCCTCCGGTAGAAATCAGCTCATAACCTTTGGCTTCCAGGAATTGTGCGAATTCCGTGAGTCCGCTTTTGTCCGATACGCTGATTAAAACTCTCTTTTTGCTCATCTTTTCTTTCAATTTTTTACTTTTTACAGCTATTTCAAACTGTAGACCGGTTCTTTCACCTCCGGTCTTTATTTTTACTTAGATTTCTTATTGATCACTTCCGGATTGGCAATATTCTCCGGATGGCCGTTTAGGAATGCCATAACATTTTCAAATGCCTTCCCGAAATACAGCTCATATCCATTCCTTTCCACATATCCCAGGTGCGGCGTACAGACCACGTTCGGCATGTTCAGCAGCTCAAAGTCTTGATTGTATACAGGTTCTTCCTCATAAACATCAATCCCGGCAAATCCGGGTGTCCCTTTTTTCAGTGCATTGGCCAGTGCATTCTTTTCGATCAGTTCGGCTCTTGCGGTATTGATCAGTGTGGCGTCAGGCTTCATCATCATAAGATCCGTTTCCTTTACAATACCTGATGTAGCATCATTCAGCCGCAGGTGGAGGGTGACCACATCTGCATTTTTAAAAAAGAGCTCCTTGCTTTCCGCGCTCTCAAAGCCGTCATGTACTGCAGCTTCCCTGGAGTTTTCACTTCCCCAGACCAGGACATTGGCTCCGAAAGCTTTCGCATACTGTGCTATTTTCTTTCCTATTTTTCCATAGCCCCAGATCCCAATCGTTTTACCGTAAATGGTTTCCCCGATTTCACTCTGCCATTTTCCTTCTTTCATGGATTGTATGGACTGAGGAATCCGGCGTACCGTATTCATTATCAAAGCCCAGGTAAGTTCTGCCGGAGCAGTGGGTGAACCCACGCCTTCCGCAACAGCTACCCCGAACTTCGTGCAATCGGCCAGATTCAGGTGATTGGATATTTTCCCGGTCTGGCTGATCAGTTTCAGATCAGGCAGGCGTGAAAGGAGATCTTCATTAATCTCTGTCCGCTCCCTGATCAGTACCAAAACTTCCGTATCCTTCAGTTTCTCTGCTAAAATTTCAGGATCTTTATAGGTCTCAGTCAGTACCATCACGTTTTGATCTCGTATGATGTCAAAACAGCGTAAAGTTTTTACGGAATTTTGATAGTCATCCAAAATAGCAATCAATGAAGGTCTGTCTGTTTTCATATGTCTTACTGATATTGGCCTTTATCTTTTATGGATTCAGAACCCTGTCAATAGCCTCAGGGAATATTTCATATTCAACCTCATGTATTCTTTCGGCAAGGGTTTCCGGTGTTTCACCTTCATTCAGCGGAAATGATTTCTGCATAATGATTTCCCCTTCGTCAATACCAGGCGTTACAAAATGAACGCTTACTCCACTTTCTTTTTCCCCGGCTTCAATCACGGCATGATGAACATGGTGCCCCCACATGCCTTTGCCCCCGTATTTTGGAAGCAGTGCCGGGTGAACATTGATTATTTTGCCGCTCCATTTTTCACAGAATTTAGGTTTTAAAATAGATAAAAATCCTGCCAGGACGATTAAATCCGTATGCTCAGGAATGGCTTTATCCAGCTCACTGCTGAAATGTTTCCCTCTTGGGATCAGCACATGGTCTATAGTATGTTTTTTTGCCCTTTCCAGCCCGTAGCAGTCCCTGTCTGCCACTACCAAAGATATCTTGGCATTGCGGATCGCTCCCTCATCAATGGTATCGATGATCCTTTGCAGGTTAGTCCCCGAACCGGAAACAAGTACAACAATGTTTTTCATAATGGAGATGACGGATATCAGACATCAGGTTAGGTACAATCTGATGTGTGACATCTCATATCTGATATCTTAAAATTTTAAATCTATTTTTTCGCTTCCCTCTGTGATTTCTCCGATTTCATAGGCATCATCCAGGAGGTGAAGGATTTTTTCCGCATGTTCTGCATCTACAACCAGGGTCATTCCGATTCCCATATTGAAGGTACCGAACATTTCTTCACGGGCAATTCCGCCTCTCTTTTCCAGTTCAAGCATGATATTCGGGATCCTGATTTTTGAAGCATCAATGGAAGCACATAATCCTTGAGGAATAATCCTCGGAACATTTTCATATAGGCCTCCTCCGGTGATGTGGGCAATTCCAGCCACATTAACTTCCTCAAGGACCTTATGAATGTCTTTGAAGTACAGCCTTGTAGGAACCAAAAGGGTTTCATACAGCGGTTTACCTTCAAATTCTTCTTCAAAATCCGGGAATATTTTTCTTACCAGTGAGAATCCGTTGGAATGAAATCCTGAACTTGGCAATGCAATAATTTTATTTCCTGCTTTGATGGCCGAACCGTCAATGATCTGATCTTTTTCTACAATCCCTACACAGAATCCTGCGACATCGTAATCTCCCGGCTCGTACATGCCCGGCATTTCAGCCGTTTCACCACCAATAAGCGCGCACTGGTTGTCTTTGCAGGCTTTCACCATCCCCAGGACAATTTCAGCGGCTACTTCGGAATCCAGCTTTCCGCAAGCCAGGTAATCTAAAAAGAAGAGCGGCTTTGCACCATGGCAAAGGATGTCATTGGCACACATGGCAAAACAGTCGATCCCGATAGAGTCATACTGTTTCGTATCCAAAGCAATTTTAAGTTTTGTTCCTACCCCGTCTGTTCCGGAAACCAATACCGGGTTTTTATACCCTCCGATTTCATAAAAGGCACCGAAGCTTCCCAATTGGTTCAACACCCGGGAATTATGGGTTTCCCCAACTGCTTTTTTGATTTTATCAACCGTTTTATATCCTTCTTCTTTGTCTACACCTGCAGATTTGTAAGTATTGCTCATTGTATTCGGATTTTTGATATCAGATTCCAGATTCCGGGTGCATGGTCCGGGCCTGGTTTCCGATCTTGTATCTCTACTATTATTTACGTTTCAATTTTAAATTTCGGAAACAAAAAAGCCGACAATCTTGGTAGATTATCGGCCGTTGTTTTATCTCAGAATTTCAGAGCCCACAGTTTTGCCTTTTCCGGAAAAACATTGCTTGTAGTAGGTCTGAATTTTCATCTCTTTTCTTTTTGCAAAAATAGTAATTTAAAATGAATATTCAAATTCTATTTTTCAAGGATCGATTCGATTGCAGAAATCTTCTGTACCATTTCCTTTAATTCATTGTCTTTCTCCTCGTTTGATATTTTCTGATTTTCTTTATCAAAATTATCGTTGAAGAACGGAAGTGAAAAAGTACCTACAATATTGCCTCCGTGAAGCGGGAAACGTTTTTCTGCAGCTTCCAGGACGCCGAGACCGCCTCTTCCGCCGGGAGCGGTAGCCATCAAAAGCATCGGAACTTCATTCCATACTGCGCGGTTTTTGATTCTTGAGGTCCAGTCGAACACATTCTTAAACGCTGCGGAATAAGTTCCGTTGTGTTCGGAAAGGGCCACCAGAAGCACATGAGCTCCGTCGATTTTTGATGCTAAATCCACGGCCTGCTGCGGCACTCCGCTTTCCACTTCGCGCTGATGCTTGTACAGAGGCATTTCGAAATCATTCATGTCTACCGTTTCGATTTCTGCATGTTCAAATAATGAAGCGGCGTATGTTACGAGCTGCTTATTGATCGAGGTGTCTGAATTGCTTCCTGCTATAGCTAAAATTTTCATTGTATATTTTTTGTTTAAAATAAATTATCCTTTAAATGAATATTATCCGGCGAATTATTGCGGGTCATTCCGGCAAAATTAAGCAAAGTCGGTCATTATATTTCTTGATGTAGGATAATTATCTGAAAATTTTAATCAGATCAGCAGGTTCAGGACCTGCGGACTGCTGTTGAGATAGGCTTCAAAATACCCCTGATCCTGCATCCTCTGTTTCAGCCCCTCAAAATCGGAGGAGCGGGCCAGCTCGATGCCTACGGTAGCCAGAGCCGTTTCTCTTGAATTTCTTTTGGTATACTCAAAAAAAGCTATATCGTCGTCGGCTCCCAGGACATTCAGGACAAACTCTTTGAGGGATCCCGGGCGTTGGGGAAATTTCACGAGGAAATAATGCTTGATGCCTTTATACAGCATCGCCCGTTCTTTGATCTCTTCCATCCTGGTAATGTCATTGTTGCTGCCACTGATGATGCATACCACTGTTTTACCTTCCAGTTCTGCGGTGTACTGTTCCAGTGCGGAAAGAGACAAAGCACCGGCCGGTTCCAGGACCACCGCATCTTTATTATACATTTCCAGGATGGTATCACAAACTTTTCCCTCATCTACCGTAATGCAGCCACTGAGAGAATCTTTGCAGATCTCAAAAGGCAGGTCTCCGACTTTCTGAACCGCGGCACCGTCCACAAATTTATCAATGAACGGCAATTCTACATTTGTACCTGCTGCAAGAGCCGCTTTCATCGAGGCGGCACCCTTAGGCTCCACCGCGATGATTTTAGTATGAGGAGATAATAGTGAAAATACACTGACAATCCCCGAAATCAGTCCACCACCGCCAACCGGTGCAAAAAGGTAATCTATTTTCGTGTCGGACTGCTCAAGGATTTCCATGGCCAGGGTAGCCTGCCCTTCGATGATCTGAGGGTCATCAAAAGGATGGATAAATACTGTGCTGTTCTGCCCGCTGTACTCTATCGCAGCCTGTTTGGATTCGTCAAACGTATCCCCGGTCAGCTGTAAGCTGACGTATTCGCCCCCGAACATTTTTACCTGCTCCAGTTTCTGTTTGGGAGTGGTTACGGGCATGAAAATAACACCGTTGATTTTCAGCTCATAGCAGGCCAGCGCAACGCCCTGCGCGTGGTTACCCGCACTGGCACACACGACTCCTCCATCCGTTTTCCCCTGGTCGAAAAGGGTTTTGATCTTATGGTATGCGCCCCTTAGCTTATAAGAACGTACGGGCTGCAGGTCTTCTCTTTTTAAAAGGATTTTTGCCTTCAGGCTTCTGGAAAGCCGGAAGTTTTCCTGCAGCGGCGTGGTGACTACAATACCGGCAATATTCTTCCTGGCTTTGTTGATGGCATCGATCGTTAAACGATGCTGATTTTCCTTCGTCTTCATTTTTCCATTCTTTTTTTAATGGGTTAACCGGAACAGGCCTGTACAGACAGACCCTATGCCGTTTTGATGGATTTCATAGCCGTCATCGCTTTCCTGAGCTTTCTTCCTACGGCTTCCACCGGATGGTTCCTGAGTATTTCATTGACCTTAACAAGCATTGCATTGTCTACAGAGCCGTCTTTACCTTCATTGAAGTTCTTACCGGCCAGATCCACCTCCACGGTTTTCATAAAGTCCGCCAGTAGAGGTTTACACGCCTGATCGAACAGATAACATCCGTATTCTGCGGTATCCGAAATAACGCGGTTCATTTCAAACAGTTTCTTCCTGGCAATGGTATTGGCAATTAGAGGGGTTTCGTGTAACGATTCGTAATAAGCGGATTCTGCTTTGATCCCGGCATCCACCATGGTTTCAAACGCCAGTTCCACTCCGGCTCTAATAAAAGCTGCCATCAGGGTGTAATGGTCAAAATATGCCTGCTCCGGAATATCGGTATTGGCTGCCGGTGTTTTTTCAAAAGCCGTTTCTCCTGTTTCCGCCCTCCATTTCAACAGCTGGGCATCGTCATTCGCCCAGTCTTCCATCATGGTTTTGGAAAACTGCCCGGACATGATATCATCCTGGTGTTTCTGAAACAGCGGACGCATGATCTCTTTGAGTTCTTCTGAAACCTCAAAAGCTTTCAGCTTCGCAGGGTTGCTCAACCGGTCGAACATCCCACTAACCCCACCGTGTTTCAAAGCTTCAGTGATGACCTCAACACCGTACTGTACCAGTTGTGAAGCGTAACCGGGATCAACCCCTTTTTCCACCATTTTATCGAACGAAAGGATAGAGCCGGTCTGCAAAAGGCCGCAAAGAATAGTCTGCTCACCCATTAAATCAGATTTTACCTCCGCCACGAAAGAAGATTTGAGCACGCCTGCTTTATGGCCGCCTGTTCCTGCACAATAGGCTTTTGCTTCTGCCCAGCCTTTTCCCTGAGGGTCATTTTCGGGATGCACCGCAATCAGTGTAGGTACTCCGAATCCCCTCACAAATTCTGCCCTCACTTCGGAACCCGGTGATTTCGGAGCGACCATGATGACCGTTACATCTTTACGGATCTGCATACCTTCTTCTACAATATTGAATCCGTGGGAATATGACAGTGTAGCTCCCTGCTTCATCAGAGGCTGCACGGCATTGATAACGGAAGTATGCTGTTTGTCCGGCGTGAGATTGATAACGAGATCCGCCGTCGGGATCAGTTCTTCATAAGTCCCTACCGGAAAATTGTTTTCGGTGGCATTCTTCCAGGATGCCCTTTGCCCGTCGATAGCTTCCTTCCGTAAGGCATACGATACGTCCAGCCCGCTGTCTCTCAGGTTAAGCCCCTGATTAAGCCCCTGTGCGCCGCAGCCTACAATTACGATTTTCTTTCCTTTAAGCGCTTTCACTCCTTCTGAAAATTCTGAAGAATCTAAAAATTCTGCCTGTCCTAATTGTAATAGTTGTTCACGAAGTGAAAGTGTATTGAAATAATTTGTCATTTTTTTAATTTTAAGTTGAAAGACAGCGCGTTTTTGTCACTGACTTCATGATAAATATTGATGATGATAATAAATGAGATAGTGAAAAAATTACATGGTGAAAACGCTTCCGCCCTGGTCCAGGTATTCATTTTCAACCAGATTCGGAGACGGTTCACGATGGTCAAACTCCATCAGTTTTTCATGGAATCCTGCACTGTTTTTAATAATGGCAATCCTTGCCCCGCGCACAAATTCTATAAGTCCGTATTTGTTCAGCTCTTCCGTAAGCCGGTCGATTTCTTCCCGGTGCCCGGCAGTTTCAAATACAATATAATCCTGGCGGATCACTACGGTACTCGCTCCATACTGCCGGAGAAGGCGTTCTACGTAAAGCTTTTCCGTTACCACATGAGCCGGCACCTTATAAAGGGCCTGCTCCTGCCAGACAATTTCCTCATCTGTATTGTAGTAGGCTTTCAGTACATCAATCTGTTTTTCCAGCTGCCGGCAAAGTTTTTTGAGCACTTCCTCAGACTCCTGAATGACAATGGTAAAACGGTGGATTCCCTCTGCCTCAGACGGTGAGGTGTTTAAACTTTCTATATTGATCTTCCTCCGTGAGAAAATCCCTGAGATCCGTCCTATCAGACCGATTGAATTTTCTGTGTACAGGGTGATGGTATATTCTTTTTTTTCCATGATCGTATTATTTTAAACGGATATCTGAAACGGATGAACCCTGGGTAACCATCGGGAAAACATTGTTTTCTTTACCGACCATCACTTCCAGAAGGTAGGCTCCCTCATGATCCAGGGCTGTTTTAAGAGCTTCTTTGAGGTCTTTCCTTTCGGAAACTTTCTGCCCGTCAATGTGGTAAGCTTTGGCAAGGGCAACGAAATCAGGGCTCGTTATATCTACAAAAGAATAACGCCGCTCATTAAACAGCTGCTGCCACTGGCGCACCATGCCTAAAAATTCATTGTTCAGGATGATAATCTTCACTTTGGCGCCGAACTGCATTATCGTTCCCAGTTCCTGAAGCGTCATCTGGAAGCCTCCGTCCCCTACAATGGCCACAACGGTTTTTTCCGGTGCTCCATACCATGCTCCGATGGCGGCCGGAAGGCCAAACCCCATCGTTCCGAGGCCTCCGGATGTTACGCTGGATTTCGAATGTTTGAATTTCGCATACCGGCTGGCTACCATCTGATGCTGCCCGACATCGGTCGTAATAATGGCATCGCCGTTGGTGAGTTCATTCAGAACTTTGATCACCTCTCCCATCGTCATGACTTCGCCGGAAGGGTTCAGCTCATTGTGAATGACTTCTTTCACTTCTTCTTTCTCCAGTTCACGGAATTGCTGAAGCCAGCCACCATGGTTTCCAGGCTGGATCAATTCTGTAAGCATGGGAAGTGTTTTTTTACAGTTTCCCCAAACAGGCACTGTGGTTTTCACATTTTTATCAATTTCCGCAGGATCAATATCCAGATGGATGATCTTTGCCTGTTTCGCATACTGGTCCAGTCGCCCGGTTACCCGGTCATCAAAACGCATTCCCACTGCAATAAGGACATCGCACTCATTGGTCATCACATTCGGAGCGTAATTGCCGTGCATCCCGAGCATACCTACATGGAGTTCATGATCAGACGGTAAAGCACTCAGGCCTAACAGGGTTGCCGCTGAGGGAATACCTGCCTTTTCAATAAATGCCCTGAATTCCGCTTCAGCCTTACCGAGAATGACACCCTGACCAAACAGGATCAGTGGTTTTTGAGCCTTGTTGATCAATGCTGCCGCTTTTTCAATATACTCCTTCCTGATTTCAGGTTCAGGACGGTAACTCCTGATATGGCTGCATTTTTTATATCCCATATAATCAAACAGCTGTAGCTGAGCATTTTTGGTAATATCAATCAGGACAGGACCGGGACGGCCGGTTGATGCAATATGAAATGCCCTGGCAATGGCTTCAGGAATCTCCGAAGCATCCGTCACCTGATAGTTCCATTTGGTAATCGGCGTTGTGATGTTGATCACATCCGTCTCCTGAAAAGCATCGGTTCCCAAAAGCGAGGCAAAAACCTGTCCTGTAATACAGACAATAGGATTGCTGTCTATCATCGCATCTGCCAGTCCGGTCACCAGGTTCGTCGCTCCCGGGCCGCTGGTGGCAAAAACCACGCCCGTTTTCCCTGAACTCCTGGCAAAGCCCTGGGCAGCATGGATGGCTCCCTGCTCATGACGGACCAAAATATGTTTTAGCTGACTGTTATAATCATACAAAGCATCGTAAATGGGCATAATAGCCCCTCCCGGATATCCGAAAACGGTATCCACGCCTTCTTCCAGCAATGCTTCCAGTACGGCCTTGGATCCTGAAATCTCTATGGTTTTCCCTTGCTCCTCCAACTGTGGCTCATAGCCTGTTTTCTGAATGGTATTCATATATATTGTGTTAATTTGTTACTAAAGATCGGTTACACACCCCTGTGAAGCGTCCGCTACGGATTTCGCGTATTTATAAAGCACGCCGTATTTCACTTTATAGTCGGGCTGTACAAAAGCGGCTTTCCTGTCCGCAATTTCTTCTTCAGGAACCATCAGGTTGATGGTATTCTTCTCGGCATCAATTTCTATGATGTCTCCTTCTTTTACCAGACCGATGAGGCCTCCGTCAAAAGATTCTGGCGTAATGTGCCCCACTACAAAGCCATGCGTGCCTCCGGAAAATCTCCCGTCCGTAATCAGGGCTACATTTTTGCCTAATCCGGATCCCATTAAGGCGGAAGTAGGCTTAAGCATTTCCGGCATGCCAGGTGCGCCTTTAGGTCCTTCATTTTTAATGACCACCACATTGCCTTCTTTCACTTTCTTTTCTTCAATGCCTTTGATAAATTGCTTTTCGCCATCAAAAACAACCGCCGGACCTCTGAAAAACCGGCCTTCCTTACCGGTAATTTTGGCTACACAACCTTTTTCAGCCAGGTTTCCGTACATGATCCTGATGTGGCCGGTATCTTTTATGGGGTTCCTGACATCCCTGATGATATCCTGGTCTCTTTCGATCACTGATGTTACCAGTTCCAGGTTTTCGGCAACGGTTTTGCCGGTAACGGTCATACAGTCCCCGTGAAGCATTCCAAGATCCAGCATGTATTTCATCACTGCCGGGACGCCGCCCACCAGATGCAGGTCCGGCATCAGGTATCTGCCGCTTGGTTTCAGGTCGGCCAGAAGCGGTGTTTCGTCACTGATCTTCTGGAAATCGTCGATCGTCAGTTCCACTCCAATGCTTTTGGCAATCGCCAGAAAATGCAGTACCGCATTGGTGCTCCCACCAAGAACCATGATGAGCCTTACTGCATTTTCAAAAGCTTGTGGGGTCATAATGTCCGACGGTTTGATATCTTTTTCCAGCAGATTTTTAATGTAATGTCCGGCATACGCACATTCTTCTTTTTTTTCCCTGCTGAGTGCAGGATAGGAAGAAGAATACGGAAGGCTCATGCCCAGAGCTTCAATGGCAGAAGCCATGGTATTGGCCGTATACATTCCGCCACAGGCCCCAGCGCCGGGACAGGCATGCTGGATGATCCCCTTATAATCCGTATCTGAAAGCTTGCCGGCCAGCTTATTGCCCAAGGCTTCAAAAGCAGAGACAATGTTCAGGTCTTCGCCTTTATAATGACCGGCTTCTATACTTCCGCCATATACCATGATGGAAGGCCGGTTAAGGCGCGCCATGGCAATCAGGGATCCCGGCATATTTTTGTCGCATCCCGGGACGGTGATCAGTGCATCGTAATACTGGCCTGCACACACTGTTTCAATACTGTCAGCAATAATATCCCTGCTGACCAGGGAATACCGCATGCCATCCGTGCCGTTGGTCATCCCGTCACTGATTCCGATGGTATGGAACATCAGCCCCATCAGGTCTTCTTTTTTCACCCCCTGTTTGACCAGTTCCGCTAAACTGTTGAGATGCATATTGCATGGATTTCCGTCGTAGCCCATACTGGCAATCCCTACCTGAGCCTTGTCAAAATCCTGATCGGTAAATCCTATAGCGTAATACTGTGCCTGGGTTGCAGGCTGGGTAGGATCCTGGGTAAGGGTCCTTGAATATTTATTTAATACTGAATCAGGCATATTTCAATTTTAATTGTGATTTTAAATACGAATAATCCTCTTCCATTACCAGATGCCGGTATGCTTTCTGAACTGCCGATGAAAGGGTATCTTCCCATGGCATGGAAAAAGGAACGCTGTCCATTGAACCCAGTGCAACAATTTCAGCTGCGGTACCACAGAAAAAAGCGGCATCGGCTCCTCTCATTTCTTCAGGCGTAAAGTGTTTTTCTGTATAAGGAATGCCCAGTGCATCACAGATTTCAAATACAGTTGAACGGGTGATTCCAGGCAGGATACTTCCTTTCGGCGGTGTAAAAAGTGCTCCACCCTTTTCGTAAAATACATTGGCGCCGGAGCTTTCTGCAACGAATCCTTCATGATCCAGAACTACCGCTTCATCAAAGCCTTTGTCTTTAGCTTCCTGACAAGCCAGGATAGAGTTTACGTAGTGTCCGCTTACTTTTGCCTCTACTTTAAATGCTTTTGGATTCGGCCTCTCAAAAGAGGAAGTCATTACATTCATCTGATTGGCCAGGTAGCCGTTATCCCAATTCCATACTTCAATGGCGAGATAGCTTTCTTTACCTTTTGAAAGGGACATATTGGGTGAACATACGACAATAGGACGGATATAGGCATTGGAAAGCCCATTTCTTTCAAGCAGCTCATAAGTGATCTCCACCATTTCTTCCGCTGTATAGTCAAAAGGCATCAGCATCAGTTCTGCTGACCTTTTCAGTCTTTCATAATGTTCTTTTGCTTTAAAGATCTTTGCTCCCTGAGCCGTCCCGTAGGATTTTATCCCTTCAAAAACGGCATAGCCATAGTGCAGGGACTGGCTGTACAAATCTGTCTTTGCTTCTGCTGCCTTTACATATTCCCCGTTAAAATAGAGGACGCTGTTCTCATTGTAATACATGTATCGCTGTTTTAATTTAAATTCTGACCATAAAAAAAACCACCCTCATGCGAGGATGGTTGAAATATTTTATACATTATTATTTATACGCCACCTCGCATTATTGGGATCCAATAATGATAATGACAATAATAACAAGGTTGAAAATCGTGTTCATTTTATGTATAATTCAATGCAAATATAGGAAGTATATCCAAATACACAATATATATTTGCACAAATTATCATTTATTTTGATTTCACGAACATTCGTTAGGAATGCATGATATTGCTATTTGAGGTACGCAGGCAGTTCCATCGGAACTTCCATCAACAGGATTTCTGCGTCTTCCATAGCTTCAATATTGAAACTCTGGGTATCCCAGATTCCCAGTCCGTCCCTTTCATTCAGGATTCTGTCACCGATCCGGGCACTTCCTTTCAATACAAAAGCATATACACCATTCTCTTTTTTGTTCAGCATATAATTTTTGCCATTCCCTTTCGTAAAATTGGCCAGATTGAACCAGGCATCCTGATGGATCCATACCCCGTCATCATTTTTATCCGGTGATAGGATCTGTTGGAAACCGTTGATCTTTTCGTCTTCTTTAATGCTTTTCTGGTCATATCTAGGCTGAACGCCTGTTTCACGCGGAAAGACCCAGATCTGCAAAAACTTTACAGGTACGTCCTTGTTTTTATTATATTCACTGTGCATCACACCGGTTCCGGCACTCATAACCTGGATTTCACCTTTTCTGATCACGGCCGTTGTGCCCATAGAGTCTTTGTGTTCCAGGTCGCCTTCCAGAGGAATGGAAATAATTTCCATGTCACGGTGCGGGTGTGTACCGAATCCCATTCCCTGGGTAACGGTATCATCATTCAATACTCTCAGTACACCAAAGTTCATCCTGTCCCTGTTCTGGTATCCGGCAAAACTAAAGGTGTGGTAGCTGTTCAGCCATCCGTGATCGGCATGGCCTCTTGAATCTGCTTTATGATAAACTGTTTTCATATCTTTTATTATATGGTACAAAGGTAGTCCAGGCTTCCGGACATCCTGTTGACGTAGGATAAGAAAGGATGGTAGCATAATCCCGATATGGTTTAACACCGCTCATTTTTAAAATGCTTCCTTTATTTTTGAGTGGTTCTTCAACAGGAAAAGGAAAACACAAATCAGTGCAGCCAGAATGACCAGTGCTTCAAGAATAAAGGAAGTCCGGCTGGTAAAATGCCCCAAGACATTGGTTACGATACCGGTTCCCACCTGATTCGCTGCCATTAGGAACCCAGATACCATGACCGTCAGTGTAGGAAATTCAACGGTTCCCCATCCTATCGTTCCGGGGAATATGCTTCCCATGAAAAACCCTGTAAAGAACATAACTGACAGGATCCATCCGGCTCCGGAAAATATCAGCAGCAATACAATGGCTGCCCCCACACCGATTGGCGAAAGCAGATAAACCAGTGACAGGTCATGTTTTCGGGCAAAAACACCGAAGAGCAGACGGTTAACGGCAATGCCACCCCAGAACAGCGACAGCCCGAGGCTGGCTTCTGAATTGCTCAGTCCGCGGCCTTTTAATAGGATTGTCCCGAAACTGCCAAAAGTCCCTTCAATAAATCCGTATAAGACAATGACTCCGAAAAACATCCATAATTTGGCCGGAATATGAAGCTTTGACGGAAGTTCAAAAAATTGCTCTTTAGGCAAACTGATGCACAGAAAAGCAATGAAAGAAAAAACTACTGCGAGAACAATAATTCCGGGCACATACATCCAATGGTTTACGTCGCCGGCAAGGCTCATCATAAGTGGTGAAGCAGACGTTCCCAATCCCACCAGAAACTGCAAAATGAGAATGGCTGATGAAGGATTGTCCTTAAACAGGCTTGCCGCAAGGGGATTCAGGGTAGTAATGGAAAGTCCGAACCCGGAACCTGTAAAAGCAACCAGCACCATCAGAACAGGAAAGAGCAGGCTTTTATCATGCATGAAAAACTGTAAAGACCATAAAACCCCTGTGGAAATGATCATAAGAGCAATACCGGATGCCAGGATGATTTTGGGCCCGAATCTGTTGACCAGAAACGGCGCTGACAGGCACGAAATGATAATACAAACCACCTGCGGAAGAAAAAGGCTGCCGAACTGTGAAGATGAAAGTGCGAAAACCGAAGGATCTGTGAACGCTGTTCCCAATGCCGGAAATACCACAAAATTAACTCCGGTAAGGAAAGCGATCAAAAAGATCAGTCCGGTTTTCACCAATTCAGGCTTCATGATGCTAACACATTATTTTTGATATGCCGACCTACACGCAGTGCCATGGCCATAATGGTAAGTGCAGGATTCACGGCTCCGCTGGATACAAAAAATCCTCCGTCCACAATATAGAGGTTATCCAGATCATGGGCTTTACAATAAGGATCCACTACGGAAGTCTTCGGGTCAGTACCCATTTTTGTTGTCCCGTTCTGGTGTGCCGGGGAACCGATATTCATTCCTTTGCTGAAGTAGATGCCTTTAAAGAAAAAGGAATCAAATTTCCCCGAGGCCTTCAGGGCCTTGATCAGCTCATCTTTAAGCAGTTTATGGCCTTCGGTATTGTTTGGGGTATAGGTAATCCTGATCTGCCCGTTCTCTTCAACGGTAACCCTGTTTTCGGGATCCGGAAGATCTTCTGAGGTAAGCCAGAAATCTACCGCATGCTTGGCCATCAGCTCAAATGTGAAACCGGGCGCCGGAACTGGGCTATCCGCCTTGATCTGATGCTCATCCGACTTACCAAGCATCTGAATGTGGCCCAATGGGAATTCGTAGCCTCTTGCCGCATGGTAAAAATCATTGATGCCGAAGGTTTTTCCGAATTTGGTATAATTAGGTTCCGTATATAAAGCGACCAGCGCGGAATTCTGATGGAACATATAATTCCTTCCCACCTGATCGGAAGAATTCGCCAAACCGGCAGGAAATTTTTCACTCCTGCTCTGTAATAGTAAAGCGGCAGAATTGATGGCACCCGCAGAAAGCACGACATACCCGGCTTTCAGGGTTTTAGTTTCTCCATCCTGCTCTACAATGACTTCTGAAATCTTTTTGCCGTCTTCATCGGTGACCAGTCTCAGCACTTTGGTATTGATCATCAGTTCTACATTCGGATGTTCGAGGGCTTTGGAAAGCGAACAGAGGTGGGCATCCCCTTTGCGCTCTGCAGCATCCGGAAATCCGTCGAAACGGTCTAACGTGTACGGAGCATTGATAAAAGGATGCGGTGTAAAATTAACCCCGATCGGCAGCTCAAAAGGCTTCAGTCCGTACTGCTTTAGCTCATCAAAGATTTCCTGGATCCGCGGTTCATGCGGTAGAGCTTCGTAAGGATATGGTTCGGAGTCGTAAGGCTCGGTAGGGTCTGATCCTCTCTTACCATGGACATAGAATAATTTTTCAGCTTCCAGATAATAATCTTTCAGGTCTTCGTATCCGATAGGCCAGGCCGGTGAAGTACCGCCGTAATGCCGGATTTCTTTAAAGTCTTCCTCTCTTAGCCTGAACAGGGCCGCACCGTAAAATTTAGTATTCCCTCCTACATTATAATGCATGCCCGGCCTGAATTCTTTTCCATGTTTATCCAGCCATAAGTCGGTGGTCGTATACCTGTTCTTCTGGAACACTTCCGTGGAATCCCAGTTTTCTTTCTCTACGGGAACAAAACCTCCCCGTTCTACAATCAGGATCTTTTTGCCGCTGTCTGCGAGCGCATAGGCCATGGTGGCTCCTCCAGCCCCACTTCCTATAATGATGATGTCATACATTTCTCAAAATTTGGTATTTGTCATTAAGATTTATATTTGGGAACACCTGATCTTTTTAAGAGCTATATCCCTAATTGTAAAAAGTATTCCTGCAATCTGAGAATCTAAAAGCAGGCCATAACTGATGTTTTTCTGCACAAAAAAAGAGAACTTTTTCAAGCTCTCTGTGTAATGTTTGATATGGTTTCCAAAAAATCAGAAATGGACCTGCTGAATTTCTTCTTCAATTTCTTCAGGCGTTTCATGATCGGGTTTAATAAAAACCATGGTCATCACCGCTCCGATGATCATGCACACGCCACCCACAACGATATAGTCTATGGCATAGTTCCCAAAGAAACGGCTAACAATCGGGCCTCCGAAAATCCCATTGATGATCTGCGGAATAACAATGAAGAAATTAAATATGCCCATGTAAACGCCCATCTTTTTCTGCGGGATCACTTCAATCAGCATGGCATAAGGCATGGCCAGGATGCTTGCCCAGGCGAATCCCAGTCCGATCATTGAAATCCAGAGCAGTCCGGTATCCCTGATAAAGAACATGGAGATAAGCCCCAGTCCACCGCACAACAATGCCAGCGCATGGGTCTGTTTCTTTCCAATGGCTTTAGCGAGCGGCGTCAGCAGGAAAGCAAAAGGAATAGCCCAGAGGTTATACATTCCGAACAGCTTTCCGGTAAGGTCACCTGCATCATTGAAGGCTTTGGAATGCGTATCTTGCGGCGAAAGCCCAAAGTGATGCGTTGCCAGCGCACTGGTGGTAAAAACCCACATGGTAAACAGGGCAAACCACGAAAAGAACTGCACCGTTCCCAGCTTTTTCATCTGGGAAGGAATATTGGAGAAGTCTTTGAAGATATCCGAGAACCTGGATGTATGAACGGTTTCCGGATTCTCATTAGCAAATTCTGCGAACTGCTGAGGTGAATATTCTTTGGTGGTGAAAATAGTATACAGGATGGTAAGTAACAGCAATGCTGCTCCCACATAAAATGAATAGATCACATTATCTGCGACAAATCCCGCCGGTGCCGTGTTGGAAATACCCAGTTTCGTAAGCCAGTCCGGCATATATGACCCTATAACGGCTCCAATCCCGATCAGAATAGTCTGTACGGAAAAGCCAAGGGTTCCCTGATGCTTTGGGAGCATATCGCCCACCAAGGCCCGGAAGGGTTCCATAGCCACATTGATGGAAGCATCCATCATGGCCAGGAAGATAACGGCCAGTAATAAAACATTGGCTGCCATCATCTGGGTAGCAGAAGCAGCATTCGGAAGCATGACGAGACCGATGGCACATAGAATGGCACCAATCAGGAAATACGGTTTGCGCCTTCCCAGCGGGCTCCAGGTATTATCTCCCATATGGCCGATGATCGGCTGAACGATAAGCCCGGTAACCGGTGCGACCAGCCAGAACCATGACAGTTCATGGACATCTGCCCCGAAATTGGCTAGTATACGGCTGGCATTCCCGTTCTGGAGCCCGAAAGCCATCTGGATACCCAGAAATCCCATGCTCATATTGATGATCTGCAGCATAGACAAATCGGGCTTTTTCTTTGCTGAACGCTGGCCTGGTAAAGAGGTTGGTTGCATTATTTAGTTTTCAGTTTTTGAATTAATATATCTTCAATAGGTCCTTTTTCAGTCACTACCTTATCCACGATCTCATTAGGAACCGTCATGGAAAGGACATACTGTCTAACTTTCCACTGCCCGTTGATTTTTTCCACGACTCCGGAACCACGGCATATTTTCATCTGGGTATCCAGCAGCTCATCAAACCAGGCCAGCCTGCCGTCCTTGCTGAAATAGATATTCCGTTTCAGGGAGGTGAAGTTCCAGGTCTGTTTTTTATCGAAGTAAGGCTTTGCCCAGACCATAAACGCTTTTTTGTCCCAAACTTCCGTAGCATCGGTGCCTATAAAGGTAGATTCGTCGGCAAAATACCCGAAATAGGTATTGAAATCCGCCTTTGCTGCGGCAGTGTTGAACCCGTCAAGCATCGTATTGATCGCTGTTTTTTCATTTTCATATTTTGCCTGTGCGGAAACTGTTGAAAGATTCAGCACCATCAGGATGAAGGCAAACAATAAGGTTAGTTTTTTCATGTTTACTATAATAAAGTATCTGTATTCAGTTTAATTTGACCTGCGTAAATTAGTGATTATTTCAATTCTATGATCATGGAACTTTTTGCAGGAACTGAAAGGCTGCCCTGAAATGAAATATCTTGGCCGGAAATAACATCTTTACCGCCTGAAAAGCCGTCCAGTGATTCAGCAAACCGCTTCAGATCCAGTTTCTGTTCTGTTTCATTATTGTTCAGGACAACCATCACACTTTCCCTGCCGTCATACCTGAAATACACAAATACATTATCCTGCGGAAGGAAATTTTTGGTTTTACCGGTATGGATTACAGCCTTATTTTTTCTCCAGTTCAGCAGCCTCCTGGTAAAATCATGGAATTCTTTCTGCTCAGGCGTCTGCCCGGAAGCATTGAAGGCATTTTGAGAGTCTGATTTCCATCCGCCCGGGAAATCCCTCCGGATATCGGCATCACCGCCTTCATTTTTATCACCTCTCATTCCTATTTCCGTGCCGTAATAAAGCTGTGGTATTCCACGGACGGTTGATAGAATGGTCATTGCCATTTTGTAGGCTTTGGGATCTGCATTGAAGATTTCATTCCATCGTGCGGTATCATGGTTTTCAATAAAAACCAGGACGTTATTGATATCAGGATACAGGAAATCACTGGTAAACCCGTCGTACAGCTTCATCATTCCGGTGTCCCAACCCTGTTTTTCCATCAGGGCACCCGGAATATTCCCGTACAGGATAAAATCCATGACGGAAGGCAGGTTGGAATTGTAATGGGCCGCCTCACCGGTTTTAGAATCCTTCTGCCATGCTGAAATATAAGCGGGGCTGCTGAGCCAGGTTTCACCGACAATATTGAACTTCGGATATTCATCCGTAATGGCTTTTGCCCATTTTGCCATCGCTTCTTTGTCGTTGTAAGGATAGGTATCTACCCGGAATCCGCCCAGTTCGGCATATTCAATCCACCAGATGGCATTCTGGGTAAGGTATTTCAGGACCAGCGGATTCTTCTGGTTGATATCCGGCATGGTGGTATCAAACCATCCGTCCAGTGCAATTTTTTTATCCGCTTCAGCTGCATTCGTATCGAACTGTGTGGTGATCTTATAATTGGAACGCTTAAACCCGTTGTCACCATCGTTAAACCAGTGGATCCAGTCTTTTGAAGGCAGGTCTTTGATCATCCAGTGGGAAATTCCCCAGTGATTGGTCACATAGTCCATCACCAGTTTCATGTTCCTCTTATTTAGTTCACGGGAAAGTTCACGGTATTCTTCATTGCTGCCATACCGTCCGTCTATTTTATAAAGATCGGTCTGCGCGTATCCATGATAGGAGTATACCTTTTCATTGTCTTCATTTACCGGAGTAAGCCATACTGCGGTAGCTCCCAGATCCTGAAGATAATCCAGGTGATTGATGATGCCGCGCAGATCTCCGCCATGCCTTCCGTTAGGCAGGCTCCTGTTGGCTTTTTCCGTCAGGCCCGGAACAGAGTCGTTTTTCTCGTCCCCATTGGCAAAACGATCCGGCATGATGAGGTACATCACATCTTTGGAGGAAAAGGATTCCCGGTCTGCAGAACCCGGATTTCTCGTTTTCAGTTCATAGGTATAGGAACCTATATTTTTCCTGCCGTTTTTAAGGCTGATTGTAAATTTTGGGACATTGATTTCATTGGTATTGACAGTAACAAAAACGTAGTTAGGATTATCAACTTTCTGAATGTCTTTGATCTGAATGCCATCTGAAAGCTCAATCTGCCGGCTGGCAATATCTTTACCGTATACTAGAATCTGAAGCTCAGGATTTTTCATGCCTTTCCACCAGAATGCAGGCTCTACTTTCTCCAGGGGTTTGGTCTGGGAAAAAGCAAAAGCAGCGGCAGAAAGCGCACAGAATGCATATATCTTTTTCATAATGCTTATTTATTGTTTATAATAGCCGATACATAACAGGGTTTCTCCCTGATTGACCGGCGGAGTGCCTATTTTGTAAAGGATGATTCCGCCTACAGGAGCGATGATATCCTGTTTTCCGGTACCAAATTCATCCGTGATAAAGCCAAGCGTCTGGTTCTTTTTTACCGTATCGCCGCTTTTGAAGCTGCTGTAGAATATCCCGGATTGCGGAACACGGATATATTCCTGGCGGTTCAGCAGGGTAACTTTTGATATTTTCTTATCTGCCTTTTTACTGATGGCGTAGTTTCCTGTATGCTGAAGCATTCGGTAAACAGCACTTTTAATCAGTGCTACCTGATCCTCCTGAACATTTCCCAGTTTTCCGGCTTCTATGCTCAGTGCAGTAATGCCCTGCTGCACGGCCTGCTTAAAAGCATATTTTGCCGGTTCTTTTTCTGTGATAGTATAAGGATAGGAAACAACATAAGGTATTTGCGACCTTAAGGACAGCTCATATGCTGCAGCAGTCTGCTCAGGTGCATCCGTCCTGTTATAATAACACACAAAAGGCATCAGGTCTTCATTGGCATCGCCTCCATGGATATCCAGGAATATATCGGAATTTGAAATGACTTCTTTTGTGATCAGATGAGCAATCTGTTCAGTTGATGAACCGTCAGGAGAACCTGGAAAGGCATTATTCAGATTCTTTTGATCCAGCGGACTGATGAACGGCGTCCTTTTCTTAAATGCTTCCGTATTGGCTACCGGAATGATGATAAGGGTGCCTTTAACAGACTCGGGGCTGATTTCTCTCAGGAGTTCCTGAACCGCAATAACAGGCGGATATTCATAGCCATGGATTCCCGCAACAATGCTGAAAACCGGACCTTTTTCTTTTCCTTTGATAACGGTAACGGGAATGTAGGTTTCACCCTGTTCGCTTTGTACAGGCAGAATGATGTCTTTCCTGAATCTTCCTTCATTATTCATCACGGATTTCACCTGCTGTGAAGAGAGGGATGAAGCCATAGCCAACAGAGACAATACAGCTGCCTTACTTACTTTCATACTGTTTAAAGATAGTCAAATAATTTTTTCAGGATGTAATTTCTTCTGTTCTTTTTGCTATTTTGCTGGCCAGCCAGCTTACATAAAAGAGCTGGAAGCTATGGTAAATCATGACCGGAAGCAGAAACAGGACTTTCTGGTCATCCGGAATCCCGAGTACCAGCAGGAAAAGGCTTCCATGGACCAGAGATTTCTTGGATCCGCAAAAGGTCGCGGTAATGACGTCTTCCCGTTTAAAGTTCATTTTCCGTGCAACATATTGCAGGATATGGTATACGGCAAAGAACAGGAATACCACACTACAGGCCAATACAAGGAATGTTACGGCAGGAACCGATGCAAATACATGTTGTGAGAACGCCGTAGAAAAACTTTCATAAACAATCAGCAGGATAATCAGCCGGTCAAATTCAGCAATGACCGAAGAATATTTGGTCACCCATTTTTTAAGGACCGGATTCAGCAGGATTCCCAGCACAATGGGCAGCAGGACTTTAATAAGCAACTGCTGAACGATTTCTCCCTGATCGCCGGAACCTTCTGCCGGGACGAGGAAAAAACTCATGAGCAAAGGGGTCATCACAATACCGATCAGCCCCGAAACGGATGCGTTGAAAATAGCAGATGTCACGTTTCCCCTGGCAATAGAGACCATCACTACGGATGAAGAGACCGTAGACGGGAGGCAGGCCATAAAAAACACGGACAGCCATACGCTCATATATTGGGAATCTTTGACCAGCGGATAAAACAGAAGTACCAGTAAGGGAAACAGGATGAAGGTACCGGACTGAATGAGAAGGTGCAACTTCCAGTTGGCTACATCTTTCATCACTTCTTTCAGGTTCAGCTTAAGGCCATACAGAAGGAATATCGCGGCAATTCCCCAGTCTATAAATCCCGCAAGGTTAAAGTAGGCATTGTACGACTCCAGAAAGGGAAAAAACCTTGCCAGTATCACCATCATAATCAGCAGGAACAGAAATGTATTCTGCTTGTTAAAAAGTTGCTTCATCATCTTCAGTATATCAAGGATAAAATCATAATCATAAAAAATCCTTAAAGGCAAAACTACCTTCAAGGATCATAAAGTTATGAAAATATTATTCTACAGCCTATTTTTATTCTTTTTCAATGTAGCTGTCATTAAATAATTTATTGGGTTTCAGGTAAACTGCGTTATTCTGAAAATCCAGGAAAACATTAAAACGTTTCAGGATTTCATTGCCCAGGATATTCATTCTTTTGTTGATGACCAGCCTGCTCTCAGACAGGAGCTGAGCCGGAATATTCTTAAGTTTATATTTACCCAGGCTTAATGATTCAAGATTGGCCGTAATGACCGGAATTTCATTTCCCTGCCCTCCCCTCATGATGACTTTTTTAATCTCTTTCATCTGTGTGGTCGGGAAATGATGTTCTCTCAACAAAGGACCGTCAAGCATCGCCGTACGCTGGTATCCGGTGTCAAAAAGAAACCAATCCTTATAGGAGCTTGAACCCTGGTTGATTGTAGTCTCCACAAAAAAAAGCTTATCCAGATATTTCACCTCCAGTCTTTCGTAAGCCTTGTCTTTTTTTACATATTCCGGAAGTTGGGAATGAACGACCATGATTCCAAGGTCATAATTCAGCTCAACCACCATTCCGTCGAAAAGGTCCCAGCCGAACCTGCCGTCTGTTCCGTGTCCCGACAGCTCCACCTTATAAATTTTAAAGCCGTCATATTTCTTGTTTCCGATGGAAAGTACATTGACTCCTGCCTTTAGGGATTGTTTGATTTTATCTTTCAAAGCTTCTGCTGTAAGGGAAAGGTTGCTGGTTCCCGTATCAAAATTCAGCACCAACGAATCTGTTTTATTAAGTGCCGCCTTCACAAACATCGTATTCTGCCCGTTGATTCCTAAACGGATGCTGTCATGAAAAGCAGGCTGCACGGTGCTGAAATCCTTTGGAACCTGGCTCACAATTCTTGTCAGGCAGGAATCTTTGCCTTTCAGAAGAATTACAAAGTCTTTTTTGTCACCCTGCTTTATTTTTATCCTGATGGAATCAATATCTGTTTTTATCTTAACCGTTTTAGAACCTTTGCTTATTTTGGATACGGTGTAGATATCAGGTTTTACTGACGGATCAATATTCCAGTCCGTCTTCAGGCCATTATCTTCTTCAAGGATAACCGCTTTGGATGAATTAGCCCTGATTACGGGAAGTTTTTTCTGAGCCAGATGCATAATTGAAATACATAATAATAAAAGAGTTAAGGCATATTTCATACGAAAGGTTATTTTAAATTAAAAATTTGCCGAGATATGTCATTACAATATCAAGAGAAGTACTCCCAAAGGTAGATCCGTCGTGAAAACAGTTGTCTGTAGGAGCAATATAATAGTGGTAAGGCTTCTGTTCTATTTTCAACATAGGATAATCAGGAAACAGCTGCATGAAATAAGACGTTATATTTTTGTTATTGATATTATGTTCTTTTATATCTATTTCTTTTTTAATCATATGATAAACCTGCAGCATAGTTAAATTTATCAGCAGTAAATATCTGGATTCCTGTCCAAGATTAAATGTTATTCTATTACCAAACCGATGCGCTGTATGCAATGACATGTTTTGGGAACTGTCCTTATGGACTCCTATAAAACGTAAATCATTGATTGTATAGCCTGCCGGTAATTTCCTTTTATCTAAAGATACAATCTCACTGTTCGCATAATTAGTAGCAAGACTCATGAACTTATAGGGCCCTAATGAAATGGACTCAATAAATTCATTAACCTTAACATTGATGTCATTAACCAATTCATGATTGTTTTTAAATTTTTCAAAAACTTCATCCTGAGATTGAGCAGTCTCTAAATTTAATTTATCAAAAAGAACCTTCAGAGGATCGGGAATTTCACCGATAAAAACCGAATTAAAGTTTTTTTTATTTAAATGATCTCCTTTTAATATATTATATTCTTCTGCCTTTAATGGCCGCCAATCTCTTTTAGGCAAATACGCTTCCGGTTCATACTGCTGTATGAACTTCTGACTTTTAAAAATAAGTTCATTGGGAGCTTGCTCTAAATGATGAATGACTCCTGAATTGATCTGGAGACTTCCATTTTGCTTGTCTGAGTAAATTTTAATTCCAGGTTTTAGTTTTTTCATAGATTAATATTTATCAAATACACCGGTATATACCATGGTAATATCAAACCCTTTATTTCCTAGAGTTGTGCCGTCATGAATAAAATTATCTGTAGGTGCTATATAATATTGATAAGGTTTGATTTCAAGCCTTAGAACTGGATAGCCGGGATAAAGTTTGAAAAATTGTTCAACAATATTTTCAGATGTGATCTTTTCAGGATATTTTTTCTTTATTTCAGCGTAAATCTGCCTTAACGTTAAATTGATAAAATAAAGGTAACGTGATTCCTGACTGATGTTGATAGAAATCCTGTTTCCTGATTTATATGCAGTATGAGGAGTAAAATGAATACTTTTATCAATATGCAGGCCCGTATATTTAAAAACATTCTGACCAATATGATGAAACGTTGTACTCTGCATACCGGGAAGAGAACGTGCAATTCTGTGAAATTTATAATTACTGTTTAAAGATTTTTCATCCAAAAACGTATTAATTGCTTCGTTAATCTCTTTTGTGAGCATTTCATTTTCCTGAAACTTTCCCGGAACATCAAAGAGCGATGTACAGGTATCTAAACTTAGTTTTTGAAATAAAGTTTTCAGATGAGCAGGAATTGTCCCTACTCCAAGAGTATTGAATATTTTTCTGTCAGCATCTGCAGTTGAAATAGTTTTATATTCAACATCTGTAAGGGGCCGCCAGTTTGCATCAGGTAAATAGGCATTATCGTAATAATCTACTTCAGGATGTATGCTTTTAACAGCAACAACTCCTGTATTAATGCTTATCTGATCTCTCACACTGTTAAGATGACGATCATCGACTTTGATACCTTTTTTTAAACTCATGTCAGACTGTAGGCTACTAATTTATCTTTAATATTTTTCTGAATGGAAACAGGACCTTTATTCTCAAGCTCTTCCAAAATCTCATCATAGGAAACTCTGTTGAGTTCCATTTCCTTACAAACCTCATCCGGCAAGCTGTCAATAAGATCATTTTGGATGTAAGTTACCAATTTTATCATATCGTGACAATAAATGGTAGGATTATCAAACCCATTTTCATTAGAATATCTGTTCAACAGAAAACCACCTCCGCATATTTCATAAATAGGACAGTTAATGCACTTTTCACTGACCATCTGATGAGAATTGATATAGATATCAAAAAGCGGATCTTCTAAAATAGAGCTGATCTCGTGAGTATGGATATTGATGCTGTTTCTGGTAATGCCTTCGTAACAAGCTCTAATAGAATCTGCCACTTCCAGGTTTCCATTGGTTTCCACTACAGCGACGCCGTTTTTTTTCAGTCCGACCATCTGATCACCTGCATCCTCTCCTGCAATCAGCTGAATAAGAGTTTTGAAAAATCTCATATTAGGTCTGTCAGGATCTCTTTTCCAGATCATGAACAATTCAATCAGCCAATCTGCATATGGCGTATAATCATAGGTATTGACTTTATCTTTTATGAGGTCATCCGGTAACTTATCGAAATGGCCATCCGGAAGAAGAAGATTAAAACTCGGAACATTAAGGCTTTTAAACTCCTCATATAATTCAGTAGGAGAAATATTGAGATTCGCAACAGACAGTACACCATGCATCCCCTTTTCCAATCCAATCTGTATTGCATGTCTTACCTCATCATAAGAGCCTTTTCCATTATGAAATACACGGTACTTATCGTGATATTCCTTAGGTCCGTCCATACTGATGCCAACACGAATGTTCAGTTCATTAAATAGTGTGTACCAGTCTTCATCCAATCCAACACCATTAGTCTGGATAACAAAATCAAAATAAGCATCGCTTAGCGTTTCAGTAAATATCCTAGCACTTTCCCTGTAAAATTCTTTTGGAAGCAATAAAGGCTCACCTCCATGAAAGACAATCTGAAAAGATCTCAAACCATTTTCTTTGCCATAATGGGCCAGTTTTTCAGCGAAAGTATGTATAGTGCTTATCGACATAAATTTAGGTTGTTTCAGATAAGTTTTATCCCCTAAATTATACATGTAACAATATGAGCAGTTGAGATTGCATCTGCTTGCAACCTTCAGAACAAAAGAAGTAACCATGTTGTATGAAATAAATAAAGTTCTTCACCATTTGACTGATGAAGAACTAATGTTTTAAAAATCAGCAAGTTCTAAGCTCTTAAAAATTGATCCACTCTATCGTAAGCAGCAGATGCACCAGAAATTGCTACCACATCACAGCTACCCCCTGGAGGCAAAATAATACTACCACCACCTCCATTTCCCGGAGCAATACCTGAATTCAATCCTCCAAAGATAGATTTGTAAAGATCTACATTTTGATTCTCAGAATTCTGAATTGACTTTTTAAGAATTTCTTTTTGCTCAAGATTACTGGTAATTTTGAATTTCTTTTTCATAAAAATGAATTTAATGAGTTATTAATTTATTTATCTCACCAAATATAGAAAATTAAATTCACAATAAAAAATATTTTCTATTAAAAATTACTTACCTTATCACTTTAATCGATATGGCAAATCCACCGCTTCTGGCCATATTGATTTTAATCTTCGATTTGCTGGTAACCGTCTTTTTGTAAATGTTATAGCTCTGTGGATTATTGATGTAATCTGCATCTTTACCGTCTTCGTATACCGTTACTTCATATTTCCTGCCTTTGTCCAGGAATGAGAAATCAACCGTATAATCCCGCCTGTTCTCATCAGTGATGCCGCCTACAAACCAGTTCTCCGTGCCTTTGGCCTTTCTGGCGGTGATGATGTAATCACCCGGTTCGGCGGATAAGATTTTTGTATCATCCCAGTCTGCGGCTACATCTTTGATGAACTGGAATGCATCCATATGCTTCTGGTAATTTTCCGGTAAATCTGCAGCCATCTGGAGCGGCATATACATCACCACATACAGAGCCAGCTGTTTGGCAAGAGTAGTCTTCACAAAACGTTTGTCTCCAGGGAAATAATAATCCAGCTTCGTCTGGAAAATCCCCGGCGTGTAATCCATCGGTCCGCCCATCCATCGGGTGAACGGAAGAATCGTCTGATGGTCCGGATTGTTTCCGGCAAAGGCTTCAAATTCGGTTCCTCTGGCAGCTTCGGCTGAGATCCAGTTCGGATACGTCCTGCTTTCCCCGCCCGGACGAACAGATTCATGGGAATTCACCATGATCTTATATTCATTCGCTTTTTGGGCAATCCTGTAGAAATGATTGATGGTCCATTGTGAGTAGTGGTGCTCTCCTCTTGGGATAATATCACCTACATAGCCGGTTTTTACAGCATCGTAGCCATAATCGTTCATCAGTTTGAAAGCTTTGTCGGCCCATCGCTCATAATTCGTTGCCGAACCTGAGGTTTCGTGGTGCATGATCAGCTTGATGCCTTTGGAGTGGGCATAGTCGTTCAGCATTGTAAGATCGAAATCAGGATACGGGGTGATGAAATCAAAAACAAACTCCTTAGAGTGGCCAAACCAATCTTCCCAACCTACATTCCAACCTTCGATCAGCAGGCCTCCGAAACCGTTGGCTGCCGCAAAGTCGATGTATTCTTTCACTTTCGTATTGTTAGCCGCATGCTTCCCGTTTGGTGTCAGCTTGCTGAAGTCGGTTTCCCCGATGTGTACGTTTTCTGAGGTAGAATATGCCCACTGGGATTTGCCAATGATCATTTCCCACCATACGCCCATGTATTTCGTAGGATGGATGTAGGAAGTATCTTTATATTTCGTCGGTTCATTCAGGTTGAACATCATTTTGGAAGCCAGCACATCTTCTGCTTTCGGGGAAACGATAATGGTTCTCCACGGCGATACGGTTGAGGTCTGCATGTAGCCTTTGGCTCCCTGCCTGTCAGGAGTAAGATGGGTTTTGAATTTGAAATTCACGGCATCCACTTCAAGGTTGGAAGCCGGGTAATCTAAGACTGCAGCCTCTCCCAGATTCACATATAATGGATCTTTACCTTCTTTTTTCAGCATCAAAGGGGATTGTACTGCATTCTGCACCATTTGCTGTGACGCATTACTATCGAATGAATTCGGCCATCGTGCCGGAATTTCAGAAATTTTAGTGGTCTGAGGCTGGTATTCCTGGGAATCATAATCAGCGGCAATCCACCAGGCTTTCATATCGGTCGGGAAATCGATTTCAGAATCTTCTTCCCGGATCACGAAATAGTTCAGGTTTTTCTGCTCCGGAAATTCATACCTGAAGCCCAGTCCATCATTGAACAGCCTGAATTTCACCACCATATCCCGGTCTGTGGCATCCTGGTGCAGGGTAACGGCCAGTTCATTATAATGGTTGATGTAGCTTTTCTTCTCACCCAGTACCGGCTGCCAGTTTTCATTTTTGGAATTCCGGTTCTCAGCTTTTTTGGTAAATCCATTATTCAGATCGAATTTAGCATCTTCCGGTTTTGCAATTTCAGAGGCAAATTTAATAGCGGTATCCTTAAACAACCTTAGCCCCAGCTTTGAGTCTTCCACCACTACTGCTCCATTGTATTTCAGGTTATAATACGGGATTCCCTGCTTCAGCTGGAAGTTCATTTCAAACTTCCCGTCCGGCGACTGTAAGGTCTGGGCATGAACGCCTGCAAACATCATTGAGAACAATACTGCTCCCATCGTAATTTTCTTCATAATGACTATTTATACGCTTTAAAAATAAAAAAAGTGCTGCCGAAAAGCAACACTTTTCCTTAAGTATTCTATGTTATTTATTATTCAATTTACTGTTAATTCACCGGGATCAGAGAATAATCTCCTGTGGAATCATTAAAGTAAACATCATAATGGAATGTTGTGGTTAAAGGGATATTGGCTCCGCCTAATGCAGCCGTCCCGAAAAACTCCTGCGCTATGCCCCAGCTGGTTCCCCAGTCATGGTTAGCCCTGAATTTAAATTCACCTGAACTCAGCATCACGTTTTTCCTGGTCCATACGTGCGGATCAAAAGTAGATTTCTGAAGATCAAGATCTGTACTCCATCCTCCTGCTGCAGGCCCGATCATGGAAATCGCAGTGTATGTAGCCGTTGGTGTTGCAACCGGCACAAAAGTATATGTAAGCGCAGAGGTGTTTACCGTAAGTTTATAATATCCTGCTGCAGCCACTGAAATATTCCCTGAACCTCCGCTGGTGTCCAGCACTCCTGCTGAACTTCCCGAACCATATTGGGTAGCCCAGCTTCCAGGGGTTTTGATGATTTTAAATCCTCCCTGTGCAAAATATCCTGTATAGGTATAGATGCCAGCTGTGGTAGTCTTCACAAGCGGATAGATTTTGGTATTGCTTGCAACATTATCCCACGCCCCTGCGGTAGCATCACCGATGAGGTATAAGTCTGTAAATGTATATACAGGACCATTAATGAATGGCGTTACTGTTAAGGAAATAGCATTGGAATAATGAGTCCTGCCGGCCACTGAAGATTTCAATCTTACTTCTATAGCAGTAGCAGTGGCAGTAGTCACACCCATAGAGAGGATCAGATTGTTTAAATCAGCACCCATCATACTATAGGTTTTTGCACCATTGATGATGTCTATTGTTTTAGCACCGGCAAAGTTAGCTCCTTTTTTAGCTATTTCCAGCTGGTTGGTCAACTGAACACTGACACCGTAGTCCGAATTTACCCAGCTAAAAGCTACAGCTTCACTAGCTGTAGTACTGCTTGAAAGAACTATAGTTGTTTTATTTGCAGAAATCACAGGATCTGTACCTTGTCCAAGAACTGCCTGATCTTCGTCTTTCTCACATGAAATCACTAGAAAGCCAATCAGTGCAAGCGTAAATATTTTAAGTAAATGTTTCATTGTTAGGGTATATTAAAATTAATAGCCAGGATTTTGAACTAGGTTTTTATTCACATTTAGTTCATTGCTAGGAATAGGGTAAAGATTCCTGTAATCTGCTACAGCAACACCGTCTTTTACTCCACCTTTCCAAGGCCATACATAAGCAGATGTAGTAAATTTCCCAAACCTTATAAGATCTGTTCGTCTTGTAAGTTCCCAAGATAACTCCCTCGATCTTTCATCCAATATATAATCGGCATTGTAAGAAGCAATAGGCGATAGTCCAGCTCTTGACCTAAGTGCATTCAAATATCCTAATGCTGTTACTTGATTTCCATTACCGCCTCTTACTGTAGCCTCAGCGTACATTAGATAAATATCTGCCAAGCGATACAAAGGCATATCTGTATCAACGAAATTAGTATCTTGTCCTGCCTGAGATGGATTTGTACTTAATACATTCTTATATTTAATGAAAGCGTATCCATCTGTAAAGGTTCCTAGATCATTAATTTCAAGATTTTGCCCACTGGTATAGAATCTTCCTCTCGTATCATTTGAAGCAAACAAATTAACGAATGACTTAGTGGTACGAAGACCTCCCCATCCTCCATTAACTCCAAATTCATTATAATTCATCGTTCCTCCAATTGCAGCATGAACCATAAATGTTGTTCCTCCATATGTCTTTGTTCTCATGCCATCATAATTCACTGAAAAAATCTGCTCAGGATTATTTAAATTGTTATCCGCCATAAATAATGATCCGTAATTTGGCTTCAAAGAATATCCTGAAGCAATCACTTTATTACAATAAGTTATAACATCATTATTTCTTTCTGAACCAGTATAAACTCTTGCATTAAGATATAGCTTAGCTAATAACGACCATGCTGCCGCCTGATCTGCTCTTCCATAATCATTTGATTTAGGAGCTTTCAGATCGTTTACTGCTGCTAAAAGTTCACTTTCAACATAACTAAACAATTCTAATCTGGTAATTCTCGGCGGTATCTCGGTAGAAGATGTATTCTCAGTAACCTTTGATACATTCCCAAATAAATCTAATAGATGATAATATGATTGAGCTCTTAAAAACTTAGCTTCTGCACGCATATATTTGGCTTCAGCCAACTGATTTCCGGCAATACCGTTAGCTGCCAGTTTATCATCGGTTGTATTTTTAATAAAGTCATTACAAAATGCTATTTCTGCATATAACCTATAGTACATTGCATTAATAAACTCATTAGATGCTGTCCATGTCATTTTGTGCATCGTAGGCAATGATCCATCATTCCAGCCAATAACAGCTTCATCTGTAGTGATGTTTTGCATATAAAATAAAAGACGCATATAATTGGAAAATCCTCCGTCTATGTCAGCAATATCACCTTCACCATCTCCTGCCTGGCCACCTACTGCCAAACATCCATATAATTTTGAAAGCAATAAAGGATAATTGTTAAAATCTTTATATAAAGTCGTTGATGTAGCGCCTACGATTGGTTCCTGCTCCAGATCCTTAACACATGATCCCAAAATCAAAGTAGAGCCTAAAAGAGCAACAGATATATATTTTCTAAATTTCATTTTAAAATTTTTAGAAGGTTAAAATTGGAAGTTAAATCCTAATGAATATATTTTAGGTCTTTGATAAAACCCATTATCTACATTTCCAAAGATTTCCGGATCAACTCCTTTATATTTGGTAATAACGAAAACGTTCTGTAACAATGCATAAACCTTGAGATTGCTTTTAGCACCGAAAACCTCTCCAAAATTATAGCCAACATTGACATTATCCAACCTTAAGAACGATGCATTTTCGACAAAAATATCAGAGTAAAGTTGTGGTGCAGTAAAATTATAATCCGCAGACAAACTGTTTATATTTTGTAGATACTCATTGCTGGCCAATGACTGTACAGATGAATTTGAAGCCGAATTATTATAAACATAGTTTCCTAACACAGCTCTCATAGACAATGCAAAATCCCATTTTTTATAATTTAATTTTGTATTGAATCCTAAAGTTACATCAGGATTGATTGATTTATAGAAATAGCGGTCATTGTCATTAATTATGCCATCTCCATTTCTATCAACATATACACCTTCTATAGGTTTTCCATTATTATCATAAACTTGTTGGTATACATAGAATGAATTTGCAGGCCTTCCAACAGAATTAGCAAGTATCCATTGATCCGTTCCGCCAGTAATATTTCCTGTAGATGCTCTCATTGCAAAACCTGCAGGGAAATTTGGACCTAAGTCTGTCACTTCAGATTTATAATGCGTTGCATTGATATTGAAATCCCATGTAAGATTTTCTTTTTTAACAGGGACAAAGGTAACGGAAGCCTCAATACCTTTAATCTCCATTTTACCCACATTCAATGTATTTTTATTACTGAAATTACCTGCTGGAATGGGTACGGTTGCCAATAAATCTTTAGTGTTTTTCTGATATACATCAACATTTCCATAAATTCTATTATTGACAAATCCGAAATCTAATCCAGCATTCGCCGTATTAGTTGTTTCCCAAACTAAATTTGGATTATATATAGCAGGTCTATACATTGGGAAGAAGGCACTTCCGAACTGATATTGCGAAGCTCCCTGACTTATTGTATAATTAGCATAAGAAGGATAATATCCAAGAATATCCTGCTGTCCTGTTTGTCCATAACCAATTCTGAGTTTCAAGTCGCTTAATGCTTTAGAATCTTTTAAGAAACCTTCTTCTTTAATTTTCCACGCAAATGCTCCGGAGGCAAAATTACCCCAAAGATTATCTCGTGAACCATTGTAGAAACGAGAAGAGCCATCCCTTCTTATAGTACCAGTAAGGATATATTTATTGTTAAAGGTAAAAATTCCTCTTCCATAAAACGATAATAATACCAATTTACCGGCAGCCGCTAATGTAGGATCGTCAGGAACACCTCCTGTGTAATATACAATAGTAGATGGTGTATCATATTCAAAAGACTGGTATGAATATCCGCCAGTTAAGTCAACTTTTGTATTAATTGATGAAATGTCTTTGGAATAATTAAAATAAGTTTCGAGTAACTTGTTTTTCTTTTCTTGAGTATAATCATTCCAAGAACCTCCTTTACTATTTACAACAGCAGAGCCAAATCCTGCATAGTTTGTTACTGCACCATTACTTTTTGTATAATCATATCCCACATTAAGATTTAAATGTAAATCAGGTAAAAAATGTAGTTTATAATCTATCTGAGCGTTTGTTAAAGCCCTCCATACAGAGGAAACATCTCGTTTACCATATAACAGCCCAAGTGGATTTCTTGTCGCATTAATATTAATAGAGCCATTATTCATCCATTCATAATATCCCATATAAGAGCCATCCGTCGAATAAGCAAGTTGTGTAGGATCAAAATATTGAGCAGCTCCAATAGCTCCGGCATTTGCAAAACGATTATCGGTAAATGTTCCTTTAAAATTAACATTTAGACTTAAATGATTGTCAAAGAATTTAGGAGATAGATTTAATCCTAATGATGATCTTCTGAAATTGTTTGTTCTTAAGATACCGTTTTGATCATTGTACCCTAATGATAATCTATATGGAAGGCCTTTAACACCGCCTGATAAGGAAAGGTTATTATCGGTTCCCCATGCATCCTGAAAAATTAAATCCTGCCAATTAGTATTTGCAGTTCCTAATTTAGATATATAATTATTTACAGTCTGATTAGTTTGTGCAATACGACGCATATAGTCTCTATATTCATCGGCATTTAGTACATCTACATTTCCCATTTTAGTAGAAACGGAAGCTACAGTAGAAAAATTAATCCTAAAAGCTCCTGTACTTCCCTTTTTAGTAGTAATGATAATTACACCATTAGAAGCTCTGTTACCGTAGATAGCAGTTGCCGAAGCATCCTTTAATATATCAAATGTTTCAATATCATTGGGATTAATAAGTGCCAAAGGGTTTGCCGCTCCACTAATTGTCCCTGCATCTATCGGTACTCCATCAATTACATATAAAGGATCATTTAACGCATTTAGAGAAGCACCTCCCCTAATCCGGATCGTAGAACCCGCACCTGGCGCTCCTCCATTACCTGTAATGGCAACACCCGGAGCTTTTCCTTGAATAAGCTGATCAGCAGAAGTCGCTCCACCATTAAAATCTTTGGATGATATGGAAGTTATTGACCCCGTAAGATCAGACTTCTTCTGCCGGCCATACCCAATTAAAACCACCTCTTCAATTTTTTTCTCTTTGGTAGCGGAGTCCTTTGTTTGCGCATGGACCATTGTGCCTGCGAGTAAAAATGCCGGCGCAATTTTTAATACTGTTGTAAATTTTTTCACAATATCTTTTTTATATAGTTTATTCTTCTTTTGTAAAAGCTAAAGCTTTTGCAATTTATAAAAAAAAGTTAACGATGGTAATTTTATTTTAAATTAAGTTAATTTTGTATATATTTAACAATTGATAACCATTTAATGATCTGATTTTCAAAATGATCAATTTAAATATGCGCAACATAACACCAAAATCATTTTAACAAATAGTTAAACATTTGTTTAACTATTTATAACATTCAGTTAACATTTCGACATCTTGATGCCCTAAAAACCGGAAATAAATTTTCCGTGGATATTCCTTATCTTTGCCCGATAAAACTATACGATAAGATGTCGAACAGAAAAATGATTACGGCTGCGTTGCCTTATGCCAACGGACCGGTTCATATAGGACACCTGGCAGGGGTGTATATTCCCGCAGATGTTTACGCAAGATTTCAGAGAAGATCAGGAAAAGAAGTCGCTTTTATATGCGGTTCGGATGAGCATGGGATCCCCATCACCATCAGAGCTAAAAAAGAAGGCGTAACACCTCAGGATATCGTGGACAAGTATCATGAAATCATTAAAAAATCATTTTCGGATTTAGGAATTTCATTTGATGAATATTCCAGGACTACATCTCAGAAACATTACGAAACCAGCCAGGAATTTTTTAAAGTATTGTATGAAAAAGGGAAATTCACCGAAGAAGTTTCCGAGCAGTATTTTGATGAGCAGGCCGGAGAATTCCTGGCCGACCGATATATTGTAGGGACCTGCCCTAATTGCGGCAATGAGAATGCCTATGGCGACCAGTGCGAAAAATGCGGTTCTACCCTATCGCCTTCCGAGCTGATCAATCCTAAATCTATGCTCAGCGGAAATGTACCTATCCTTAAGGAGACCAAAAACTGGTACCTGCCGCTGAATGGATACGAAAGTTTCCTGAACGGATGGATCATTGAGGGCCATAAAGATGATTGGAAGCCCAACGTATACGGACAGGTAAAGTCCTGGCTGAATGATGGCCTGAAACCTAGGGCTATGACCCGTGACCTTAACTGGGGCGTTCCGGTTCCGCTGCCGGGTGCAGAAGGAAAAGTACTTTACGTATGGTTTGATGCTCCTATCGGATATATATCTTTCACAAAAGAGTGGGCAGAAAAAAACGGAAAAGACTGGAAAGACTACTGGCAAAACGAGGAAAGCGACCTGGTCCATTTCATCGGAAAGGATAATATCGTTTTTCACTGCATTATATTCCCATCGATGATGAAGGCCCACGGTGATTTCATTATGCCCGACAATGTTCCGGCCTTCGAATTCCTGAACCTTGAGAATGACAAAATTTCCACCTCAAGAAACTGGGCGGTTTGGGCACATGAATATGTAGAAGATTTTCCGGGACAACAGGATGTGCTGAGATATGCGCTTCTGTCTTCCGCTCCGGAAACCAAGGATAATAATTTTACCTGGAAGGATTTCCAGACAAAGAATAATTCTGAGCTGGTAAATAAATTTGGAAACTTTATTAATAGAGTAATTTCTTTCACAAACAAAAATTTTGAAGGAAAAGTTCCCAGCGGAGTATTAGATGAAGAAAGCAAAACTGTAATTAAAACTACAATAGAAAAAGTTAGCTATCACTTAGAAAAGTATGAATTCAGAAATTCATTGAATGCATTCATGGAGCTTGTTGATTATGGTAACTTATATCTTCAGAACGCTGCACCTTGGAAAACAATAAAAGACGACATTAATGTTGCTGGTCAATCAATGTTTGTTGGAGCACAGATTGCAGCTGTAGTTGCCCAATTATGTGAACCATTTATGCCTTTCTCAGCAGAAAAGCTATTTGATTATTTTAATATTGAGAAAAAGAACTGGAAAGATTTACAAAACTCTGAAATACAAATTGAAGCTGGTCACAAAATCGAAAATGCACCGCTTTTATTTACTCCTATTGAAGACAGCGTTATCGAAGATCAGATCCAGAAGCTGGAAAATACAAAGCAAAACAATAAAAAAACCAATCCTAACGCTAATCCTATGAAAGAAGAAATCACTTTTGATGATTTTACGAAAATCGACCTGAGAACGGCAACCATCCTGGAAGCTGAAAAAGTAGAAAAAGCAGATAAGCTTCTGAAACTGAAAGTGGATACCGGAGTGGATGTAAGAACCGTGGTTTCAGGGATTGCTGAAAGCTTTACCCCGGAGGAATTGATTGGCAAGCAGGTAATGATTCTGCTGAACCTGGCGCCGAGAAAAATCAGAGGTATCGAATCTCAGGGAATGTTATTATTGACGACCAAGCCGGATGGTAAACTGTCTTTCGTGACCCCGGACGACAGCACTGTGGAAAACGGTATTGAAATCGGATAATTTTTTTTGATCATATTTTGAAATGGGCATTTTTGCCCATTTTTTATGGGCATGGTACAGAGAAAAGTTTTAGAAAAATGTACAGACTCCGAACTTGAGGGCTACCTGAAAGAAGGCAACAGGTTTCCACCGGAAGCAGTTCAGATGGCTTTTGAAATGCTGGAAAGTAGAGGAAGAATTTTCAGTGAAGAGAGATTATTGTATTTAAAAGAAGTACGGAGTTTTTTATTTCAGCATTCGGTACAATTATCCTGATGGCCCTGTGGGTGGTATACATTCCTAAAAAGCTTCCTTACCGGACGGCATCCTATCTATTACCAATCATCATGTCATGCATCATGCTGTACCTCATTGTGGTGAATAACCATAATTTATTTTCGTACAATATGATCAACAGCCTGATCCGTAGTTATCGTGAACTATTTACCGAATCATAACAATGCCTAATTCCGGGATCACGGCCTTATTAAATATCCAACTTTTTTGATGACTTGGTAAGAACGCTTCGGTATATCTTCCTGATATGCTGTCAATTTCTTTTTTGTCTGTTATTTCTTCGTCAGCTTCGCCAGATAAGAATCTTCTTCCTGCATGACTTTTTCAATCTTAAAACCGTTGTGTTCAGCTGCATTTTTCAGGGTATTGAAATCCAGGTACAGCCATTTAATCGGGTCTTCCGACTGTCCTTTGTAATGAACGATATAATCCAGTTCCCCGTAATAGCCTTCTGCCGGAATGTAGACCCCGCCGTCTTCATCTGCATCGAACATATAGATAATGTCCGTACTGTCGATAAGGATCTGCCCGTTTTTATCCAGCAGTGAATACAGCTTTTTCAGATAGATATCAATCACCTGCAGGCTCTGGAAAATCCCGGAACCGTTCATCAGCAGTACAATGGTATCAAATTCCTGCTCCGGAAACTGGAGCATATTTCCGCAGACTGCCTGCTGAAGGCCTCTGGCTTTACATATTTCGATGGATTTGGATGAAATATCGAGTGCGGTTACATCAAGACCTTTTTCATTCTGGAGGTACAGGGAATGAGAACCGGCCCCGGCTCCGATATCCAGGACCTTTCCCCGACATAAACTCAGGGCTTTCTGCTCAAGGGCATTCATTTCCTCAAATTTCCGGAAGAGGTATGCCACCGGCATTTCATCCAGTTCCGAAATGGATGTTTCGGTCTGTAAATCTTCAGGATTGTTGTTGTGATAATAGTCGTGAATGGCTTGGCCCATCAGGTCTTTCATGCTGCAGTTTTAATGGAGGCAAAGATAAGGCTTTAGATACCAAAAATGAATATGTGTACGTTCCTTTCACAGGAAAAATACTCCCATAACAAATAAGATAAGACAAACGTCCGGTATTGAAAGATCTCTATTTTACTTTTTCAAGCAAATATAATTTAGCCCCTGAAAATGAAAGTTTCGGCATCAGATTTCCCTCCAGGACCATGGTCTTGTTATTGACGTCGATCACAGAAATGTAGTTGTTGGAATTGTATTCTATATAATTCTCTTTTTCTTTGTTAACAGGATTTTTACCGAATTCAAAAGAATACTTTACCCAGTCTTCCTTCTCGGAGCTGCAGTGCACCGGCTGAAACTTAGATCTTTTGGATTTAAAAATGATCTGGTCGTAACTGCCTGTACATTCTGAAGTGAATGAACTTTCCGGGTTCTGGTCTTTGGTAAAGTCTTCAAAAGAGCCCCGGTATACCCCGACTACTTTCCAGGTTCCGTCGATACGGTCACCGTCAATTTTCCCATTGGCTTTACGAACAGCCCAGCTGATCCCGTTTACGGTTCCCTTCACGGCTTTGTAACTGAGGTTCACTGCTCCTTTTACCGCTTTTGCAGCCGTGGATACCACACAGGAGTTCAATACCAAAACGGACAGGGAAAGCAATATTATTTTTTTCATAATCAGGAGATTTCGTAATACAAATATAGCAAATTGAATTTTTGCGGCTATGGCTTTGTATATTTTATAATCCGACTGCCATCACGATCATAACCAAATTCTATCTTTCAAACTCTGAAACTTATCATAATATTCCCTAACTTGTATTGTTTAAAAGAAGATTAATTGAATGACCAATAAAGAATTTAATTTCCAGAAAGGATACATCTTCAGCAAACACGTTCCGGAGGAAATATCAAATTTCGACCGGGTTTTTGATGTATTCAAAGATCTGCTGACCCATACTTCCGGTGATATCGAGGAGGCCTTCGAGTGGCTTGATATGCTGGATCAGGAATATGACATCTTCACTGATGAATACACCCTGGCGGATTTTGAGGAAGACCTTAAGAAGCGCGGCTACATCAGGGAAGAAATTGATGAAGAAGACGGAAATACCGGAACGGGAAAAGGAAAGAATGTCCTGACTCCCAAACTGGAATCTGCGCTTCGCGAATACGCACTGGACCAGATATTCGGAAAGCTCAAAAAAAGCGGGATCGGAAACCACCGTACTTCCAAAACAGGTGTCGGCGATGAAAAGGATGGTGACCACCGGTCGTTTCAGTACGGTGATGACCTATCACTGGTGAATATGACGGAAAGCCTGAAAAATGCCCAGGTGAACAACGGCATCGGTGACCTTCAGCTGACGGAAGATGACCTCATCGTGGAAGAGACACGCCATAAAGCACAGATGAGCACGGTACTGATGATCGACATCAGCCACTCTATGATTCTATACGGCGAAGACCGGATCACACCGGCCAAAAAAGTGGCCATGGCACTGGTAGAGCTCATTCATCGGAAATACCCGAAAGATTCCATCGACATTATCGTTTTCGGAAATGAAGCCTGGCCGATCAAGATCAAAGACCTTCCCTATCTGAAAGTCGGGCCCTACCATACCAATACGGTGGCCGGACTGGAACTGGCCATGGACATCCTCCGCAGGAAACGGAATACCAATAAGCAGATCTTCATGATCACCGACGGAAAGCCGAGCTGCATCCAGCTGCCTACCGGGGAATTTTACATGAACAGCGTCGGGCTCGACCAGATGATCGTGTCCCAATGCCTCAACAGAGCTGCACAGGCCCGGAAACTGAAAATCCCGATCACCACCTTTATGATTGCCCAGGACCCTTACCTCAGGAAGTTTGTGGAAGCCTTCACGGAACAGAACCAGGGAAAAGCATTCCTGACGGGGCTTTCCGGACTGGGACAGATGATTTTTGAGGATTATGAGAAGAACAGGAAAAGAAGGATATGATGATAGATTTCAGGTGCCAGATACCAGATACCAGATACCAGATACCAGATACCAGATTTCAGATTTCAGATATCAGATATCAGCTGCGAGATATCAGATATGAGACTTGAAGTATTAGGTTTGAATCTGAGATCAGAATAAATTTTAGGATAATTAACAATGACTATATTATTAAATGATTACTGCTCAAAATACAATGAAAAACGATACGACATTTAAAGAACTAAAAAACTCAGGATATACCCACAAAACCATTAATGAAGAAATCCAGACGAACCTGGTTGCCAAGATCAGGGCGAAGGAACCGGTATTCGAAGGGCTTTGGGGCTACGAAGATACGGTAGTTCCGCAACTGAAGAAAGCCCTGCTTGCCGGCCATCATATTAACCTGCTCGGATTGCGCGGACAGGCCAAAACCAGGATTGCCAGAAGCATGGTAAGCCTTCTCGATGAGTACATGCCGATTGTACAAGGTTCTGAGATCAACGACAGCCCGTTCCAGCCAATCTCGAAATATGCCAGAGATCTGATTGCTGAAATGGGTGACGATACCCCGATTTCATGGGTACACCGCTCAGAACGTTTCTTTGAAAAGCTGGCCACGCCGGATGTAAACGTTGCCGACCTTATTGGAGATATCGATCCGATCAAAGCAGCTACATTAAAGCTTCCGTATTCCGATGAACGCGTACTGCATTATGGAATGATCCCACGCGCCAACCGCTGCATCTTCGTGCTGAATGAATTGCCGGATTTACAGGCCAGGATCCAGGTTTCCCTGTTTAATATCCTGCAGGAAGGCGACATCCAGATCCGCGGATTCCAGTTGAGGATGCCCCTGGACATCCAGTTTGTGTTTACAGCCAATCCGGAAGATTATACCAACCGGGGCAGCATCGTTACCCCGTTGAAAGACCGGATCGGTTCCCAGATTTTCACCCATTACCCGCAGACGATTGCGCTGGCGCGACAGATTACCGAACAGGAAGCGCAGGTTCCTGCCGAGGAACAGTCTAAAATCCACATTCCGGATCTGGCAAAAGATCTTCTGGAAGAAGTATCCTTTGCCGCACGAGACAGCGAATATGTGGATGCGAAAAGCGGTGTAAGTGCCCGTCTCAGCATCAGTGCCATGGAAAACCTGATGGCTGCAGCCAGGCTAAGACTGATTGAATCCGGAGCTGAAAGAACAACCGTCCGCCTGCTTGACTTTTTATCGATCATCCCTTCTATAACCGGAAAAATAGAACTGGTCTACGAAGGTGAACAGGAAGGTGCCGATTACGTGGCCAAAATCCTGATTGACAAAGCTGTGATGACTCAGTTTGAAACCCTGTTCCCACGCATTTCCAAGCTGGAGAAAGAAAGCATCAAAACCCCGTATACAGATCTGATCAAATGGTTCAATAAAAACCAGCTGGAACTTCATTATAATGATACCGATGAAGAGTTTTACCGCAAGCTGGACAGCATCGCCCCGTTATCAACCGTAGTGGAAGAAAATGCATCAGGACTGAGCCCGGAAGACCAGAACTTCTGCAAAGAGCTTGTTTTATGGGCACTGACGATCAGCAAAAAGCTGGATAAATCTGAAAACAGCAATGCCTTTACTTTTGATTCTGCGGAAATCAACCCGTATTACAGGAATTAAAATTTTGGACTTAACTTATAAATCCTGTCCCCTGACTAGTTCAGGGGATATTTTTTTGACTGTTATCAAACCTTATAGGTTTTAAAAAGCCATAAGGTTTATCATTTTCTGGCAAAAAATTCAGACAGAACACTTCAGCCTAGCCCCGATAGGAGCGGTTACCCCACAGCAGGCGCGGGGCAGGCAATGGCGCGAGGAGTATGAGCGGATAGCGGGAAAAAGCTCCTGCCAATACGCATTAGCATTAGACGCAAAGCCCCGCTCTTACAATAAGAACAGGGCTTCACTGGTGAAAACAAGGTTTCTTCAGACGGCAGGACCTGCGGCGTCTTTTATTTCTTCGATTAATTTTTTCCTTTCGCGCAGCCTTCTCCTGGCTATCACTGATTTTCCGGTCAGAACCCTGATGAAACGCACATATTCAAACCGTTCACGGCCGAAATGATGGGTGAATACGTACAGCAGCACTCCGCAGCCGGCGAGGATAATGTATCCGAACAGTTTTTTACCTGCAATGAGGATCGCATTGAGCTGGATCGTTTTCATATTTCCTGCGACATTCTGAGGTGTAAGCGTCATACCATCCAGATATACAGCCAGGTCTCCGACAGCAATGACCTGGAACCGGTACTGAAACCATGAATACAGCGCCGAGAAGATCCCGACTGCCAGAAACGTCCTCCAGACCAGGACCAGCCCGATCGCAGCCAGCATATCATCCATTTCAAGCTTGTCCAGGGTGTAAAACCATACGGAAATGAACAATGAACACATTCCATAGCCTTTCAGGAACATCGGCAGGTACCAGTAATCATAATTAAATTCCAGCACCATGGAAAAATACATGATGATGGCGTACCCCATCATGGCCGAAAAGCCTGAAAAGATGAACATTTTCAAGGGAATTTCTCTTTTGAACCAGAATATGGCCGTTATACCGGCGAGTATCAGTCCCGGAATCATCAGTAGATTGAGGCGTGCATTGGTCAGCTGGTCATATCCCAGGACACCTACCGCGAAGGTATTCTGAATGGAAGTCGTACCCAGGAACATCCCGAGCCAGAATAGCATGAACAGGCCGTGCAGCACATTGTTTTTTGAAAATATCTTGAACGATAAATACGGCCGTTTCAGCGTCAGCTGCCGGATCACCAATAAGGAAAAACTTACGAAAGCTGCGATACCTGCATCCACAATTTTATTGGAATGAAGCCAATCCTGCTGTTTTCCGAAGGAGAACACGTAAGCCGAAAACATAAATGTGGAAACGAAAAGCAGGATGCTGAGCCAGTCGATGTAATGCAGCGGCACTTTCAGGGCAAAATACTTATCATGCATAAAAACCCAGTGCAGTAAAGCCAGCGCAAAACATCCTACCGCAACGATCACATAGAACTGCTGCCAGTTGTACCGGATGGAAATATCTACGGCATAATACGCTGACACCTGGTTGAGCACCAGCACAAACGTATAAAACGCACCATAAAACATTCCCCGGTTGCCGATCATAGCCATCAACGGAAGAAAAAGCTCTATGGTAACCATCATTTTCAGGAATCCGATGATTAATGAGCTGAATACAAAAATCATGGGCTCATAGGTCGTGGAATTGATGTAGCTTAGCAGTCCCAGCAGAACCAGGAGCACAGTCATTTTATCCCGTACCTTAAACCGCATTTTCATCCTGAGCACGATTGGCATACAGGCTCCCATCCCGATGGTGGAAGCGTAATTGGCCCACATAAAATATTCGGTCATGGAACCGGTTCCGCTGACCAGGTAACTGATGTTCCCGGTATATACCCCTCCGATCGGCATTACTACGGCAAGCAGCAAGACCATCAGCAGGAGCTGTACGGGTTTCGGCACCCAGTCGTGGTAAAGTCCTTTGTTGTACATTGTTTGGTTGTTAGAAGTAAGATTTTAGATATCAGATACCAGACATCAGATATCAGATATCAGACGGTAGCATTTTAAAAATTCTGTTTTTTATTAACTGGTGGTTTTTCATTTTTTCTAATCAATTTGATGTTAGATGTTAGATTTCAGAGACCAGACACCAGATATCAGATGTTCATATCCCCAATTTCGGCCTGTTTTTACAGACTTATTTCAGACCATCAGATTTATTTTTACCTATGAGATTCATATCACTTATATGGAGTCTGAAATCTGATATCTGACATCTGATATCTTATATCTCAAAATCATTTCTCGCCTGCATTAATTTTCACATTCATATTCATCCCTGCGCTCAGCCTCGCAATATCTTCTTTTTTATTGGCGGAAGTAAATTCGATCCGTACCGGGATCCGCTGCTGCACTTTGATAAAGTTTCCGGTGGAATTATCCGTCGGTACGCTGGAATACCGTGATCCGGTAGCGGCTGAAATGGCTGTTACCACTCCTTCAAATGATTTCCCTCCCAAAGCATCGGCCGTCATCATCATCTTCTCCCCGATTTTCACATCCGGCATCTGGCTTTCCAGGAAATTGGCGGTGACCCATTTCTGTCCGTTCAGTACGATGGTGGCTACCTGCTGTCCGGGCTGGATCAGCTGGCCTTCGGAGATCGTCCTTCTTCCCATGACGCCATCGTAAGGAGCGGTAATCACGGTATAGGATAAATTTATTTTTGCCATATCCAGTGCAGATTTGGTCCTTTTGATTTCCGCATCAATAATCCCGAATTTGCTCTTCACTTCCGTGGTGGAGAGATTGGCAGATTGTTTCTGGTTCACCAGGGTTTCGTAAGCTGCTTTCTGTGCATCATATTCCGTTTTCACCTGATCATACTGCTGCCTGGTGACCGCCTCGGAGGCCAGCAGGTTTTTATACCGGTTTAAATTCTGTTCGGCGTTCCATAACCGGGCTTTGGCTCCGGCAATATTGGATTCCATTACATTGACATTGTTGGAAACGGTATTGACAGATGAGCTGGTTGCTGTACGCTGTGCCAGGGCATTCTGGTAAGCCGCTTCCGCCTGTCCAAGCTGGGTCAGGATTTCACGGTCATCTAAGATCACCAGGGTATCGCCCTTCTTCACCTGCTGATGCTCGATGAATCTAATATCTTTAATGTATGCAGAAACCCGGGTATTGATCGGGTTGATGAATTCTTCTACCTGCGCTGCTTCCGTATAGGTCTTATCGCCTACGTGGAAATATTCCCGGACCAGCCAGAACAGGCCGAATCCGATGATCAGGAATACCACGATATTTGAAATGATGGCCCTGATCTTATTTTTCTTAGTTTCTTTTTTCTTCGCCGCCGCACCTGATGAAGCAGGAGCCGGCTGAGCTGTGGTGGTTGTATGTTCCTTGTTTTCCATTGTTTTCAGTACTGTTATTAAAGGGTTCCGGTTGTTTTCAGAAGATTGTAGTATTGGTACAGGACATTGATTTCCGCATTGGCAAAATCCAGTTCAGACTGGAGCTTCTGGTTCTGCGCATCAATCATTTCGGCCTGCACGGCAAGTTGGTTCAGGTACTTGGCTTCCGTAATCTTATAGTTCTCTTCCGCCAGTTTTTTAGCCTCATTCAGGATGTCTGCCTGCTGGATGGATTCCTGGTATTTCACATACGCTGCATTTACGGCCATATCGATATTCTGCTGCGTGAGTGTCATGGCATCATAGGCCTGGTTCTTCTGAAGTTCCCCAAGTTTCACCCTCTCTTTGGTTTTATAAAGATTGTCAATATTATACGTCAGTGAAACTCCGGTCTGCCATCCTCCGGAATACATATCCAGGACCGGATTTCTTGTAGTGATGGGTTTTTGGAGCGAATAGCCCCCAAATCCTGCTATCGTCGGCATCTTGTCTGTTTTAATGATGTCGATATTCTTATCCGCCACCTCAATATTGGTTTTCGCGGATTTCATAACCGGATTGCTGTCATGCGCAAGGGTCATGTAATAATCCATTCCGATTCCGGCTTCTTTATTTTCCAGATTTTCTACGGGAACAATCTGAGTATCTTCCGGAAGGCCTAAAGCGATACTAAGATTGTAATTCAGGATTTTACGGTTATTCACCAGCGTCAGCATTCCCTGGTCGAGGTTTTTAATCGCCAACTCTCCACGGATTACTTCATTCCGGGTCACCATTCCCTGCTGATAAAACTTTTGAACGTTTTTCAGCCGCTCCTGCGCAAGTTTTTTGTTATTCCGGAAAACTTCCTGCTGGTTGACGATTTTATACACATCCAGATAATTGGAAATGACGAGGAACTTCACGTCCTGCTTGTTCTTCTCAAGATCCAGCTCAGAAAGCTGTTCACGCAGTCCGGCCAGCTCAATGGATTTGTTGACTAGACCTCCTTTGAAGATCAGCTGGGTAGCCTGAACGGCATAGGAACTGCCGTAATGCGGCATCTGTATGGTGGTTGTATTGGAAAAATCCTTATCGATAGCTACCGCATTACCCAGATAGAACTGGCTTGTGGATGCAGTAATCGTAGGCAGTTTCTGAAGTTTTACCACTTCGGTATTCTGCCGGGCAATATTAATGTTCTGTGCTGAGACTTTCAGTTGCTGATGGTTCTGCACCGCGAGCTGCGCTACCTCTTCTGCGGTCATCTGCCTGATTTCCTGTGAAAAAAACAGCGCAGGAAAGACCGCTGCCATCATAGACAGTGCTGTTTTTATATTCTTTACCATTGTACCTTGTTTTACGAGTGCAAAGTTAGGACATGGAGAAAGTCAAACAAATGTTTGAAATTTGGAAAAAGATGTTCAAATGTAAGATTTCAGCTTTCGAACTGATTCCTGTACTGTGACGGACTTTCGCCTAAATGTTTTTTGAAAAAATGGGAAAACGAATAAGGATCGCTGAATCCCAGAATGGAAGAAATTTCCGAAACCGGCTTTTTGGAGGAGTTTAACAAGACTTTAGCCTCATTGAGAACGACCAGCGCAATCACCTGGCTGGCAGACTTTCCCGTCACTTCTTTGACCACTGCCGAAAGATGTCTGGTTGTAATTGACTGCCGCTCCGAATAGAACTCCACACTACGCTCCGTATGATGGTGTTTGGCCAGGTCGTTCAGGAAGATAAAGACAATTTCCTCCTGCCTGGACATCTGGTTCATCGCATTGCTGTCTTCTTTTGAGATGATTCCGGCCATCTGATAGCAGAACACAGAAAACAGATGTTCCACAATCTCCTTTTTGTAGGTCATTTCCGTTTCAGAGTCGAGGATATATTTCAGAAAATTGACGCTCTTCCACACCACTTCCATTTCATCAGCCTGAAACGGAACACCGATATTCATCTGCTGCCTGAAATACCGGTAAGTAATCAGCCTGTTGAATTTGAGTGACAATGCTGAAATAAATTCACGCTTGTACGATACCATCCTGGACTGGAAATCATCGCTGACAGAGATCATTTCATACACAGTCTCCGGGTCGGTTACCATGAACATATTGGCAGAAAGCTCCAGGTCCCTGAAATGCTGCTTCATTTTGATGGTTCCGGTCTTAATAAAGATAAAGGCCGGATTATCGGGACGGAAAGGTTTATCAACCGCAATGCGCTCGAAGATATTATGTTGCGTAAAAATCTCAACGCCGAATTTTTCCAGGACAGACATACCGCAAATGTAAGGAATTCAAAGGAAGTCGTGATTGAGGATCTGGGTATTTTCCATATCGATCTGCATTTATTTTAATCCTGATTTGTATCGATGCACCTCTGATGGATTACTTGTTTTTTTTTTGTAATGCAAGTTTTCAGTACCGATCATGGAGCCCAATTATAAAATTTTATTATTTTAGTGTCTTCCAAATGACCGGTATGAGAAAAATTGACCTGCTTTTTGCGGAATATGCAGAAAGCCACAGAAATGCAACCAATAAACTGATCCACTGGATCTGTGTGCCCCTGATATTCTGGACGATCCTGGGCTTCATTTCGCTGATTCCTTCAAAATCCATCTGCTTTATTTATATCGGATGCATCAGTTATGTAAGTCTTGCCGCCATGGCTCTGGTCACCTTATTCTATATGCGGCTGTCTTTTCTGATCGGCAGCATCATGCTGCTGCTGATGGTGCTGATGGAAAGTTTTGCATTCGGGGTAAATACCCGCACGGAAAGGCCATGGCTGGTTTACCTTTCCGTCTTTATCATCACCTGGATCTTCCAGTTCGTAGGCCATAAGATCGAAGGTAAGAAACCGTCTTTCCTCAAAGACCTCCAGTTTTTGCTGGTCGGGCCAATCTGGCTGCTGAGCTTTATCCTGAAGAAAGCGGGGATCAGATACTAAGGTAATCTGCCGTCGATTTCTCTCCTGAAATCCAATTTCAGTATTCACATAAGTATTTACTCGTCTTTCAGCGCATAGACGGCAAAACTGGCCAGCCAGTGATCGCCGCCGTAATTCCCCTGAAACAGCAACGGTAAGCCATTGGATAAAAATACGCTGGCTTTGGTATTGAACTGCTTTTTCAGCGGATGGCCGGCCGGAAGCGATTGGGCAATGCCTTTCATGCACCAGGCTTTTGAAAACGACAGTCCGACCAGGTGAACGGTCTGGTAATCGCTCAGGTCACTGACTACAGGAATCTTTTCAATATTCTCCAGGCTGCGTTTTTCATAAAATTTATTCAGCCACAATACAAATTCTTTTTGGGGAAGCACCCTTCGCATCAGGTCTGCAATCTCCAGGCTTGGGGAAAAGAAATCTGAGCCGTCAGGTTCCAGATAAGCCGGTGTCTTTTCATCTTTCAGGTAAAAATAGTTAGCCTTTTCCATCAGCTGAGCCTCAAAAGCCTTATCCTGATTGGCTCTGGCCCAGTCGATGGCAAAAGCCATGGCGAATGCGGTGTTGGGATGAACGCCGGTACGGTTCGGATACGTCTGCTTAGGCAGGAATGTTTTCCACGAGTCCAGTATTTTATCCGTTAACGGCTTCAGGTTGTGGTGCCACAGTTTAGCCTTGGGATGGTTCCAGGTTGTGAGTTCTTCATCCAGTTTAAGCAGCCAGGCCCAGCCATACGTTCTTTCAAAGGTAGTGGTAAGCTGGTATTTGGTAAAATAATCCGCTTCTGCCTGAAGGTTTTCTTTAGTCAGGGAACGGTCGAGAATAGCTTCAATTTCTTGGGCTGCTTTCAGATCCGGTTTTGTTTTGAGAAGCCGTACCAGCATCCAGTGGCCGTGTACGGAGCTATGCCAGTCGAAACACCCGTAAAAACTGGGGTGCAGGTCCTTTGGGCTCAACGGAACTTCCCCTGCATTGTTGATGATATGGGCCGTTTTATTAGGATATTCCTGATTGATGCAATGCAGGGGCTTTTCAGCCAGCTTTATCGCCATTTCATCGGTAAGTTTTGGTATTTCCTGTGCACAAACAGAAAACGGGATTCCCAAAAGGATTAAAAGACTGTTTTTCATCAGATAAAAATAGAAAAATATATGGTTGATTGTATCCTGTGACAGGAGTTCTGAGTAAAAGACCTGAACAATGAGGCCAGAAATAAAAGATTTTCACTCATACCCTTACTATAATCTCTGTTAAAATATCAGAACTCAACGGAAACTAATTGGTACTGAAAAAACTTGACTACAGAATATCCAAAAAGAATTTATGAATTCATGCCTGGAAATACAGGCAACTGACGCACAGTATAATCATCATAAAGCACATTTCAGAGGAAACAAAGAAAGGCGGCAGAGCTGCTGATGAAGCTGATCTGCTTACATCAGGCATAAGAAAAGTAAGCTTTGCATTAACAAAAATCCGATATAAAAAAGAAGTAAAAATAAACATCTATCAGATCTTAATCATTTTCAGGTCTTTCGGGCTACGTTTATGGGTATAGCAACGTAATGTAAACTGGAAGAGGACGAGTCCTTAGACCCTGTTACCTTATGCTATCTTATTTTTCTTTAATATTGTAAAAAATAGTATCATGAAAAACCTGTTCTTGCCTGTATGCCTTCTGATGTTTATCCATTGCAGCAAATCCGGAAATAAAAGTGAACTGAATGCTGACTTTGTCAATAGTGCTCCTGAAACTGCTGTTGCGCAAAATGAGATGCCTCCACCGCCTCCAATGGAAGAACCTTTACAGGCAAAGGCTATAAGCAGTGCTGTTTCCAATGCAGCAGACGATCAACAAAAACCACGCACACCCGTTGAAACGGTTTCAAAAAAGATCATTAAAAACGGGGAAATGAGGATCCAGGTGGCCGATATCCGGAAGGCGCAGGATCAGGTAAACGCAATCATTCAGAAAAATAAAGCGTACATTCAGAAAGAAGAATTCCGGAATACGGATACCGATGAAACCTTAAACATTACGGTTCGGGTTCCCCACCAGGGCTTTGACACGCTGGTGAATTCCTTCTCAGACGGTGTAGGTGCCGTATTATCCAAAAATATTTCATCTGATGACGTTACGGAAGAATATACTGATGTTTCCATCAAACTAGCCAACAAAAGGATATACCTGGAAAAGTACAGGGACATGCTGAAAAGTGCAAAGACAACCAAAGATATGCTTGAAATCCAGGAGAACATCCGTGAACTGGAGGATGAAATTGATGTCTCCGAAGGCAAGCTCAGGTTTATTGATGACCGTGTCAACTTCAGCACCCTGAACCTCAGCCTGTACAAAGAAAAGGTGCGGACTTCTGCCACGTCCAACATTGGATTCGGAAGCCTGTTTGGCGATTCCCTCACAGAAGGATGGAACACTTTTGTATCTTTTTTCTTAGGCATGATTTCGTTATGGCCATTTGTGCTGCTGGTTCCGGTATTGATAGCGCTCTGGAGACGATGGAGAGGGAGAAAAACAAACAAATCATAAAGATTGTACTCCAAGAATTTAATAAGGCAGCTTGTCTAATGACAGGCTGCCTTATTCATCATAAAAATTAAAAAACAATATTTCTTTTACTTATACTCCTGCCGGATCTGTGAAAGGATCGTCGGATCCTGAATTTCCCGGTCTTTTGCCAGCAACAGGACTTTAGACATGACTTCCGCAGACTTGGGGTCGTCATCCGCAAATGGCAGGAACAGCCTGCCTCTGTGCTGGGAGTGAACAGGTAAGATGGACAGGTATTTCCCGGGAACCTGATGGACCACTGCACTTCCCAGGTGCACACTGTAATCGGCAAGGTTTCCTTTGATAAGCACATGCGAGCCTTCGATCCGTACATTATCGAGCTTGAACAGCCGTGCCGTTTCTTTCAATAGGACGGCCCTCATCTCAACAGATGAATGGCTGGCTTCCGGATCCACGCCGCCGGCATGCGCTACCGATACCACCAGGTCGATATCCCGCATCACTTCTGAGAAAATCCTTGGATTGATTTCCTCAAACGGAATGTTTTTATACGTTTTCAGGGAATGGAACTCTACCGTTTCAAGAGTCGGGCTTTCCACTTCTCCCGGTGAGTACCAGTCGGCCATGGCATACAGCTTCACCTGGAAACCTTCCTGATGGAAGACTTTCTGAAGGCCTTCCTCATAATCCACTTTCCATCCTCTGGTTTTTAAGAGCGCCAACGCCTGTTTAGGCTTGATCTGATGCCCTGCATAACGCCGTGATACTGATTTTTCCTGTAATTCGTCCGGCGTAGGGACATACAGCTCCCTGAATATCTGTTTAAATGGCTGAACAAGCTTTTCCTTAAAACAGTAATGCTGGTAATCGCTCCAAACGGAATGGGTATGGAGGTCTACACAATGCGCAATCCTGAGCGTGCTGGTTTCGGAAAGTTCCTGGATTTCCCCATGGGCACTGATGAGGGCTCCATCCCGGAAAAAGCCTGTTACGGAATCATCCGATATAAAGACCAGCTTTTCCAGATGCCTGACAATCACCGGGTGTTCAAAAAGTTTTCTGATTTCATCCAGCATAAATACATCTCCTCTCACCATCGCTTCTTCAAGGCCCTTACGGGAACGCGACCATTGCTCACGCATGGTTTTCCGGTTGCTGATCAGTTCAATAACACCTTTATCCTTCTTAATTTTCGGAGGAATGGATTTTAAGGGTTTGTCATCCCTGAATACGGCCAGTTCTGCTTTCCCGTCTTCTTCAATCACCAGTCCTACGGTTACTCCGTCTACCGTTACCTGGGTTTCTTTCGATAAAAGTTCCTGGATCTGACGGGTTTCCATCGCCCAGGTGAGCCTTACCGGATCAGGATATCCTGCATTCCGCGCCAGGTTTTCCAGTGCAATACGGATGGCCAATGCCTCACTGGACTGTTTCATGGAACCGAATTCCCGGCTCTCTTTTTTGAACTGCTGAAGGTATTCATACCGGTTCAGGACATCTTTGGCAGGATTGGTCCTGCTTAGCGGCACCAGTCCATACACGCGGAGGTAATCCTGGTCGCGCTTATCTTTGACTTTTGCAGCAACTTCCTTGATCTTCAGGTTTCCCGTAAGCGTATCCGAATACAGCCTTGCCATGCGGTGTCCGTTTCCGTCCGAAATATATTTGGCAGACTCGTAAAGCATTTCCCAACGCGATTTACCGAGCTCTTTGTACGCTTTTGCAAACCATTCGCTGTCCACTGCCCCATCTTTGAAATCCTGCAGGTCTACCGCAGAATATTTAGCCACCTCACTTTCAACAACTGAACTGGTAGCCTGGTATGAACCTGTTTTGGTGTGGGCGTGCATCCACCAGATCGCTGAATCCAATCCTTTCCATCCCAGGTAACCGCTGACCAGCTTCTGCCATTGCGGAGCATATAATGCTGCCTGCAACAGACGCAGTTCACTGATTTCTTCCTTATTCACAATAGCATCAAAAACTTCCTGGGTATCGGTCTCCAATGGTTCACAATTAGAAAGCAGGTAGGAGAACAGCTTCTGCCTCGTCATGCTTTCATTATTGTAGCTGTATATATAATTGGCATAAAGCCCGGATTTGCCAATACCTTTCAGGATCTGAGCAAACCGGTTTGCCCCGTAAATGGTCTGGAACGACTGAACGAATCTGGAGACCGGTGTCTCGGCATCCCCGCGAACCAGTTCGATGTCCAGGAATTTATGCCGGATTTCTTTTATTACAGGCTGTAAAAAAGGAAACCTTTCCAGGTACTGCATGCTGCGATGTTGGAAACGCGTTGTCGTCAGTTCCTTTATGGCTGATTCTTCTGTAAAAATACCTTCATACAATTCATCCTCTTTGATGGCCTTCAATTCATAAGCCCTGCAGAAAAGATAGAATGGCGGTACCGTGAGCGGGATATTTTCTTCCAGTCCGGTAAACTGCATCCAACGGTACAAATTCCACACTTTGATGACCTGCTCATCCGTAAGCGTATATAGCGGAACCGACTGTAAAAAAATCCTGAAATATCCCGTATGCTGCCATCCGGTTCCGTAGTTCTGATAGTATTCGTTCTTTTTTGCTTTGTAATGGATCACATGGTCTGGCAAATGGGCAAACATCGTACTGCATGCATGGATCAGGAAATCCGTCTGTTCTTCAAATATAAATTTGTACTGAAGGGAAACCATAATTTTCTTCACAGGATTGTTCCAGTAATAACCGTCCTTCATCGGGTTAGGAAGGAAATCCCGGTGGAAGAACACATATTTTTCAAGAAATTCTCTGAAAACCGCACGGTCGCAGTGCTCTGCAAAGGTCAGCAGAAAGAGGTCGCGCGGCTGTAATCCCGAATCTTTGTACCATTGCTCCCAAAGCTCGTACAACGGATAGTTCTGAGCCAGTTCTTCACCGGTAAATCCCTCGGTATTGCTTTTTATCTGGCGGAAATCATTTCCCATCAGCTGTTTTTCTACCGAACCGTCCCATACATGGATTTCATATTCATAATCTGTATTCTGAAGAAACAGGTCATTAAGCTTTGCGAGTTCCTTCCGGATATGGTCCAGGGGCTTTGTAAAACCATACCGTTCTTTCTGGGTTGCCCGGATGTATAAGGAATCCGGTGTTGGTTTCGGAAGTTCATAAGGGGTCTTTACGGACGGGTCATAGAATCCGTATCCGTTGGCAGCTGAAATAGTTTCCTTGTTTCCCGAGGGATGGATCTGATCCAGAAGCATCTGTTCCCTCTGGGACACTTTTGATTTTTCGGTATACTGTTCTATCCATCCGGCTATCTGCGTCTGCATCCTCTTCTCTTTCTGCAGCTGAAGCATGATATCAAGGGCGGCGGTTCTCTGTTCAATATCACCGGTAATCAGGTGGTGAATCAGCGGATTAATATGGTCATCTTCCTGTTTCAGCACAAGCTCAATAAGTTTTTTCCTCAGGGCACCGCCCTTTCTTTTGAAAAGATCTGATAATTTCATCACCTCTTCGGCCGTCAGAGCCTCCTGCTGCAATACATTGATTCCTGAAGCCACCATAGATTCGCCCCGGTCTCTAATAATCCTGAATGCAAACTCTTTCTGAAACGGAGTAATCTTTTTTTCCTGCTTTCCGAAGTTATAAGAATAAGAATAGCAGTAAAAATCCCCCAGCAGGCTTCTGGCAAGTTCCTCCCTCAAAGACAGCTCGAATTCCTCAAAGTATGAAAGCACAAGGTCAAGCTTATTGAGATCATCCCCTACCAGATAAAACATAGAGGCAAACAGATGGCTCTTTTTGAAAGCAGCATTCAGCCAGGAAAAGACCTTGCCTTCGAATTTCTTTTCTTTAACGGTGATTCTCTGGATCAGCTCGTGGAGTTTTTCGAAGAAATCCGGGTAATCGGCATTCCTGATATAAAACCCTGATGCTGCATTGGCTTTCAGCAAAGCAGACAAGGGCTGCCCTGAAAATGCAAGCACCTGAATGTCTCCTTCCAGAACTGATTTATAATATAATGGCATCTGTATATAAGGATCCTGGGTTTCCACGGCAAATTTTATAGCCAGGCATTTCTTATCCGTGCTTCCGTGATCAAGCAACTGGTGGAGGAAAGGAACGGTACTGTCAACATCATGTACCCCTTGTGCCCAAAGAGCCATATAGGCTTCATTATTATTTTTGCTTGCTACGGCTTCCGGAATTTGTTCGGGATGCGTAAAATACTGATCAGCCAGTGACAGGATGTTCCGTACTACCGTTTCTTTTTCTGCCTCCCATCCTAAGCCGGTCCAGGTGTCCACCGCACGGACGACAGATGAAAAGCGGGACAGCTTATGCTCTACCATAACGCGTATCATATACTGAAGGGCACCTGTACTCGTCTCGTCAAGGGCTTCCAGCACTGTTTGCCTCAGCCCTTCCTGCCGTTGGGCCGCCAGCAATAGCTTTTCCACCAGTTCCCAGCAATGCTGCTGCTCAGTGTTCAGCAGAGCTTTGATTATTTTCTGGGTAACTTTCCCTTCCGGATGCTTGTTGAACACAATATCCTCGATCAGCTGGTAAATCTCCGTGTTTCCACGGTCTATTGCTGCCGACCAGAGGTAAAACTGATGGACATTGTTTGATATGGCATGGTCGTAAATAATCTGTTCTTCCAAGGTCAGTCCATAATATTCGTATCCGTTATTGTATGAGTAGATACAAGGAAACTGGAGCAGCCCTCTGATTAAATTAACCCGGTTGAGAAATGTGTACCGTTCATTTTCCGGAGCACGGAAAGACCTTCGGTAATAACCGGTCTGGTACATTTTATACGGCATCCTGTCCCAGGCATATTTCACCAGCTGGGCCTGGGAACCGAATAAGAAAACCAACAGTTTGTAATATTCTTTATCTTCCCAGATACCAGGCCTGATGTATTTTTTCAGGTTTTCAGACTTTTTGCTGCCGAGTTCCAATTCCTGATAATACTCTTCTTTACCAGCGAGCAAGAGGCCTAACTCTGCCACTTCCTGCTTCAATTGAGGTGGTGAAAAAATCTTGGATAACAACCCTTTTTCAGTCTGCTCTTTTAAACTCTTCCGTAAATTAGCATGGTAATCTGCAATTTTTTTGGAAGCTAATTTTTCTGTAATTTCCATATATGTGATTGTTAATTTGATGTTTACCAATAACTTCCTGCCAAAAAGGTAAGCCGGATGAAAACAAAGGTACGGCCCTGGCTAAGATCAATCTCCTGTTTTAAATCCTTCAGTTCTTCATCACCATAAAAAATGGCATACAGACCGTCTTCAAAGGCCTGAATTGCATTTTCCTGGGCTTTTTCAGGATCAGCACGCCTTTCGTTATATATGCTTCCGAATCCGGCTTTTCCTGTATCCGTAAGAATATTTAAGTAGTCTTCCCCCGGGGTCTTGATGCTGTCAAGATCTTCCTGTTCGAAAGATTGGGCATTGAATGAATCTACCTGCTGCAGGACAATGAGCCGGATCAGGTTTTCTACCGGGAGATGTATTTCTTCAGAGGAAATGGATAATTTTTCTTCATTGAGAAGCGGGTGCTTTCTCCCTAGCTGCTTTACTGTTACGCTTATTTCCATATCTAAAATATTATAACTAAGGTATCAAAATTTACTGAAAACTGTATTCCGTGCTTGGTAAATGGCGCGGTTCAGCCTGTATATGAACGGTAATCATGCATATTTTTATCATGGATATGATAAGATGGCTGAATTTATAAGTAACCGGCATTAAGATGCCATATCGATCATATGAATCTTTATTTAGGAAGCTCTGATGGCAACATCGGTAATATTTATCAGCAAATCAGTTTATATCCTACCCCCCTGATGCTCATCAGTTCCACTTCCGGGTCATCCCTGAGCATTTTCCGCAGATGCGACATGAAGACATCCATGCTTCTGGCGTTATAATAACTGTCGTCGCCCCAGATTTTAAGCAGTGCTGTCTGCCGGGACAGTAAATTATTCCTGTTTTCCAGAAGCATTTCAAGAATAGCGGTTTCTTTGTATGAAATTTTATAGTTTGCTTTTGGCGTATTCAGTTCCTGACTAACGGTATTCAGTTCACAGCCACCAAATGTTTTCCGGTTGGAAGACGGAACACGCTGCGGAGGTACACTCCCGAACCTGGTGAGCAGGGCATCCATGCGTACCAGCAGTTCGCCCATCGTAAAAGGTTTTTTCAGGTAATCGTTTCCTCCGCTTCTGAATCCCTTTACCACATCATCGCCCAAAGATTTGGCACTGAGAAAAATAATAGGGACATTACTGTCCAGCTTACGGATATCTTCTGTCAAGGTATAACCATCCTTTACAGGCATCATGATATCGAGAACGCAGATATCAGGTGTTACAGATCGGAAAAGCTCCAGAGCTTCTTGTCCGTCCGTTGCCAGGGCTACCTCATAGCCACTGCTTTTTAAGCCATCACTGATAATCTCTGCCAGGGTAGTTTCATCCTCGGCGTACAGTACTTTATATTTCATGGTAAGCGGGTAAATGAATAATGAAAGCGGCTCCTCCTTCAGGCCGGTCTGCAACGTCAATGCTTCCTCCGTGCATGGCAATGATCTCTTTAACATAATGAAGGCCAAGACCAGTTCCTTTTACCGTGTGGATATCGGCATTTTCAGGAATGCGGAAAAACCGCTCGAAAATACGCTCATGGTATATTTTTGCAATTCCGGGACCGTTGTCCTGAACTGTTACCATAATCTGGTCACCCACAGATGTGCACAATACCTGAATGTGTACATCAGGGCCACTGTATTTGATGGCATTATCCATCAGATTATAAAAGACATTCGTAAGATGCACCGGATCCCCATTCACAAAGCAGGGTTCTTCAGATGGGACGTAATCAATATGTACTGAACCGTTGCTGTTACGCAATCTCATCGAAGACACTACGCTTTCCAATCCCTGTTGCACATCATACAGTTCAGGTCGAAGGTTGATTTCGCCGTTATCCAGCTGTTCCAGACTCAATACCTTATCAATCATCATGTTCAGGCGATTGATTTCATTTTTACTGATGGCCAGGTAATTTTCCATCCTTCCCGGATCATTAGCCAGCCGGTAACGCGTAATGGAATCCAATGCAGCTTCAATAACGGCGACCGGTGTTTTCAGTTCATGCGTCATATTTCCGGTAAAGGCGAGCCGCGCCTGAGTATATAACCGCTGGCTGCGCATTACTTTAAACAGAAACCGGAAAACAAGGCCGGTGAGAAGGATCATCAGCAATGAAGAAATCAGGTAATACCGCATCCGGTAAACAACAGTTTTTGTGACGGAAGGGACCACCAGCTGATAGGTATGGATAAAAAAATTAAGGTTATACCCGAAATGCCTGCTTTGATAATCTGCATCCTCTATTCTGTTCAGGTCCTTTGCAGATTCCGGCTGGCCGGTTTTATAATTGTACAGGATAAAAAATCTATCTTCATGGATATTCTGCTTTCTGCATTCAACTTCTACCAGGCTGTCCATCCGCTTCAGGTCTTTTCTATCTGCCGCCATCACAGACTGAAGGGTTTCGCCATCATCAAAAACAGAAACCACCTTCCTTTTTCTCGGACCGGATCTCTTATTGGCAATCTTCAACCCTATATTGATCAGCGTACTGTCATTTTTTAACTCTGTTTCAAACCGACTGCTGACTCCTACGTTCCGCATGCTGGTATAGGCTTGTTTCAGTTGCAGCCATTCCGGAGAGAGGAAAAAATTCCGGAAATTTTCGTTGTTTTCATGCCCGGGAACCACACTGAGGTACTCGCTCATACGGGCAGCATCCGCCACTGCCTGTTCCAGGTCTCTCTTCACCTGTACCTTCTGCACATTAAAGAGCTGGATCAGCCAGGCCGTTTGCAGACTGATACTGGCGATCATCGCAAAAATAACAAGAGGATAAGCATATCGGTTAGAGAGCCATTTCATACTGCTAATTTGATGATAATTACCCAAAATAAACAGCCTCCAGATAAAGATTTAACCTTAATTAACCTTGATTAATGCTGTTTAACCTTGCTTAACAGGCCTTAACATAAGACTGACGTAGGTTTGCCTTATGAAAAATACAATTTTATCTCTCCTGTTCTTTATTTCAGGACTTATGTACTCCCAAACCCTTCAGAAAGGGATCTTACGGGATGCCGACGGCCGGATGCTGGATGCCGCAACGATTACGTTATTACAGGATAAAAAAAATGTAACCACGGTATTTTCCGATCACGGAAATTTCAGCCTGGCCTACCCGGCGTCCGGAAATTACACCTTGATTGCTTCCCTGCCCGGCTATGAAAAGACAGAACTGACAATACAGCTTCCTAAAGAAAACCTGGTAATTACTTTGCAAAAAAACGGGCATGTTATACAGGAAGTGAGCATGACTAAACGAAAGCCCGTAGTTGAAAGGAAAATAGATCGTGTGAGCTTTAATGTAGAGAACAGTATTATTGCTTCGGGCGCAAGTGCATGGGATGCCCTTCTGAAGGCGCCGGGTGTTCAGGTTACGTCTGCCAATGACGTTACTGCCAATCGTAAGAATGTCAGGGTTTACCTGGACGGAAAAACGCTGCAGCTATCAGGAGATGATCTGGCCGCCTATCTTCAGGGAATGCCTTCGGACCAGGTGGCTCAGGTCGAGATTTTTTCCAATCCCACGGCCAGGTTTGATGCGGAAGGAGCTTCGGTAGTTAATATTGTGACCAAAAAAGCAAAGAAACAAGGTTTTAACCTAAGCCTTAGCGGCGGGATCAATCAGGGTACGTATACCGGCTTTACCGGAAATACAACGTTCAGTTACCGTAAGGATCAATGGAATATATATGGAAATTATGGATTTACCCATCGCAAAACCATTCAGGATCATAATATTTTTATCAATTACGGAACTTCTTTATGGGATAGCACCAACCGTAGCGTATCCGATTCAGACACTCATGATTACCGTCTGGGAGTTGACTACCAGGTTTCTGACAACCAGGTGCTGGGTTTCCTGATGACGGGAAACAACCGGAAGGGCACATTCGGAGGGAGCAGCCCTACCCGAATCAGTTCGCCGGCAATGAAGCTGGATTCTACATTAAATACTGATAACCATGCCTCCACCCTGGGAAACCAGTATGCTTATAACCTAAATTACAACCTGAAACTCGATTCAGCCAAAAGCAGCCTGAATATTGACCTGGACTATTCCCCTTTCCGCAATATCAACCGGTCATTTACGGATAACATCACTCTGCTGCCCGACGGTAGCCAGACAGCGCGTTTTTTCCATATTTATACCCCAAGTTCCCAGGATATCAGCATCCTGTCCGGAAAAGCGGACTATTATATGAAAACAGTAAAAGGGCTTGAATTATCATCGGGCATCAAATACAGCAGTACGAAAAGCATCAGTATTTTCAATTATTTCAATCGTGACGGCAGTATCCTGACCGCAGTGGAAGCCAACCGCAACCACTTTACCTACCTTGAAAATGTTGCTTCGGCCTATATCAGTGCATCAGGCAGTTTTGGACTCTGGAGCTTCCAGGGAGGGCTACGCGGCGAATATACCCGTACCACAGGATACGAGCAAAACCTGAACCTGCTGAATGAAAGAAATTATTTTAAACTGTTCCCCACAGTATTTATTCAGTACAAACCTCATAAAAACCATGAATTCCAGCTCAGTTACGCCTACCGGATTGAACGGCCGGAATATAACCGGCTGAATCCTGCCAAACGTTTTTCTTCTCCTTACAGCGTATATGCCGGAAACCCTGCTCTCCAGCCTGCATTTGTCCATAGTGTGGAAGCCGGTTATACCTACAGGCGTGCATACAACCTTACAGCATATTATGCTGCTACCCGCGATGTATTTACCAATATTAACGTGCAGGATAATGAAACGAAAAGATATTACGGTACCCAAGCCAACCTCGGTCTCAGTGCCATGGCAGGAATCCGTCTATCAGGACAGGTGAAGCTCACAGACTGGTGGGACCTGAATATGGTCGCCGATGTTTACCGCCAGCGTGAGAAGTCCGATTATTTATCGGGTAGTTATGATAATCATATGATTTCTTTTTCCGGATCATTGAACCAATCATTCTCTATTGATCAGGAAACCGGGCTGAAAGCGGAAATCAACGGAACCTACAACAGTGCTGGCATCCAGGGGATCTATCGTGTTCGTGCCAATTCTTTTGTGGATATCGGGCTGAAAATGAACGTGCTGAAAAAAGCAGGAACAGTTAAGCTCACGGCTACCGATATTTTCAATGCCAACAATAATTTTGTCAGCATCAATTTCAGGGATCAGCAAAGCCATTTCTTCTACCAGCGCGAAAGCAGGTTTGTTACGCTTAGCCTTCTTTACCGGTTCGGCAACAATGCAAATTCTACCCGAAACAGGAAGACAGCAAGTGAGGAAGAACAGAAAAGGATGCATTAACTATTCTTTTCAGGTGATTTCAAAATGAAAAAATCCGGATGTCTTCGACATCCGGATTCATTATTGCATTATAATTTTTAAGCATTAAAATATTCCTTAACTTTTTCAAGAACCTGCTCATCACTCATCTGTTGTGCAGTATCAAGGTGAACTGTCAGATTCTTGAATTGTGCAGTATCATGGAGGTAATTTTTGAACTCCTCCTGAATGGTGCCCGGACCGGTGATGTACACTTCCTGGGAGTTGATCAGCAGATGCTCAACTTCTTTGAAATACTTGGCTCTGTTGGTTTTTTCAGCGTTGTTACCGGCGTTTTCACTGGAATTCCCATGCTGTACCTCAGCTTTTACCGGATTACACAGAAAGAATTTAAATGCATTCTGTGCATCATGGTTTTTAACGACAATAGCCTTTTCTTTATCCATCCAGATTCCTGCTAATTTTTTTTCTGACATAATTTTGATTTTTGATGTTGTACCTCTATATAAACAAGAATGATGCAAAGCATACGTTAACAAGCTGTTAAATATTACCTTTGGAAAAACACAAGTAATGACTGAAAATGATATTTCATATCTGAAATTAGCAGATAAAAACTTGGACTTTTGTTAAACTGCAATACCCATAATATATTAGATGGATTAAGAGCGTGGTAAAGAATTTATGAATAATCCACATTCATAATTGGCTCGCAGATGAATTTAATTTACGGATATGCTGATCTTTTTATTCATCGCAGATAATTATGAATCAATTACAAATCAAGATCATAAAAATCGCACAGTCTGCGAATTTCTCAGAGGCAATAGCTGTAAGCAGACTATATAGTTTCTTTATTTACAAATAGATTTGCACGAACTGATAAATAATATTGTACAATGTATGTATTAAGTTTAATGTGTTTGAAACCAATACTGTCATGAAAATTATTTCCCCAGTACAAATACGGCAGGGACTTTATGCAGCTCAGGTTTTTCTTTCTGCCAGTCTTTCATGGTTTTTGTCCTGATGAATTCATGTTCCGGATCGTTGATGTTGGCAGCGATGCAGAGCCTGGTATTGGGGGCTAGGAATTTGATAAGGTCTTCCAGAAGCTGGTTATTACGGTAGGGTGTTTCCATGAAAATCTGGGAATATCCGGTTTTCTGAACCATGCTTTCGAGGTGCTGGATCTGTTTTTTCTTTTCGCTTTTATCAATAGGAAGATAGCCATTGAAACTAAACTCCTGACCGTTGAATCCACTGGAAATTAAAGCCAGGATTATAGAGGAAGGACCTGAAATGGGGATTACCCTGATGTTTTTCTCATGGCACCACTTCACCATCAGATTTCCGGGATCGGCAATACAGGGAAGGCCCGCCTCAGACAGCAGCCCGAAATCCTGCCCTTTCAGCATCAGCGCCTGCGCTTCCCGGATGTCTGCATTCTCCGTATATTTATCCAGCAGAAAAAGCTTAAGATCAGACTGCTTCTTTTCAGGCGCAAAGAATTTTACCACCTTCCTTGCGGTTTTTTCATTTTCAACAAAGAAATAATCTGTCTGCATGATGTAATCTTTAATCACAGGTGAAAAATGGGTGATGGAAGTATTTTCGGAAAGGTAAGCGGGAAGAAGGAAAAGCATGAGAGTAATGAGTTATAAGTTGCGAGTTATAAGTTATGGGTTACAGGAGGTGATTGTAACTATACACCTGGCTGGATGTTAATGTGACGAAATAAAAGCCTTTAACTGACGGGCAATATGTTCGCACCCTCTGTCGAGCAGCTGGTACACGTCTTCAAAATCTTCCATATCGCCCCAATAAGGATCGGGCACTTCAGCATTTTCATGATTGCCGGCTGCTGCGAGGAAGAGGGCTGTTTTCCGGCGCTGTTCTTCATCAGCTGCTTTAGAGATAACATCTTCGTAAACATCAATATCCATACAGTAGATTTTATCAAAATTTTGAAAATCCTGTGCAGTAATGGGCCTGGAGACCTGTCGGGAAATGTCTATTCCGTGATTGGCCGCTGTTTTAACGGCTCTTCTGTCCGGATGTTTTCCTTCATGCTGGGAAATAGTTCCTGCAGAATCTACGGAGAAACCTTCCGGAAGTTTGGTTTTCATAATTCCTTCGGCAAGCGGGCTACGGCATATGTTTCCCAGGCAGACCATCAGTATGTTCATCAGTTGAATACTTTTTAAATGTTAAGACAAATTTTAGGCTTACAAAACTAAACAAAAAATGAAGAATAAGGGTATTCTTCATTTTTCGATGTATGTCAATGGAAAGTTTAGTGCTTTATTTTTTCGGTAAGCTCCTTTACATATTTTTTTACTTCCTTATCAATTTTAGAGACATCCTTAATAGTATCGCAGGCATACATTACCGTAGAATGGTCCTTTCCTCCCATTTCTTCACCAATTTTGGTAAAGGTAGCGTTGGTGAATTCCTTGGCAAAATACATCGCCAGCTGTCTCGGAAGTGCAATTTCTCTTTTTCGGGTCTTGGAAAGCAGCTGCTCCCTTTTGATTCCGAAATAATCGCACACAACTTCCTGGATATACGGAATATTGATGACTTTTTTCTGGTTGGCCGCAATCTTATTGATGGTATCCTTCAACAGCTCAAGGCTCAGGTCAGACTTATAAATGGTTGAGTAGGCAATCACGGAATTAATAACCCCGATGAGCTCTCTTACATTGGTCTTCGTCTCAGAAGCAAGGAAATCCAGCATATCATCTGTAAGCACGATACCGTCCCGGCTCAGCTTATTGATGATGATTTTCTTACGGGTATCATAATCCGGAGATTTGATCTCAGCAGAAAGTCCCCATTTGAACCTGGATACAATCCTGTCCTGGATATCCATGATATCTGCCGGCGCCTTATCGGAAGTCAGGATAATCTGTTTACCGTTCTGGTGCAGGTAATCAAAGATATGGAAGAAACTGTCCTGGGTCGCAGATTTCCCGGAAAGGAACTGGATATCATCAATGATCAGTACATCCACCATCTGGTAAAAGTTGGCAAACTCAGTCTGCTTATGGGCTTTGGCTGCAGAGATAAACTGCTGAATGAATTTTTCTGAAGAAAGGTATAAAACCACTTTATCCGGAAACTGGTTTTTCACTTCCAGACCTACTGCCTGCCCAAGGTGGGTTTTCCCCACTCCATATCCTCCATATAAGAATAACGGGTTGAATGCGGTAGCACCGGGTCTTTTTGCAATAGACCTTGCTACGGTTGCCGCAAACTTGTTGCTTTCTCCTTCTACGTAGTTATCAAAAGAAAAATCTGACTTCAGATTGGAATCGATATTCACTTTCTTGATCCCGGGAACGACAAAAGGATTGACGATATTGGATGAAAATCCCGGTGGCAAAGTTTCCTGAACCTTAGGGGTAGGAACACTTTTGCCTTTCATATTCATGGTGACAGGTTTTTCAAGCCCTGCCGGCTTGTTTTCCATAACGGAATACCACAGCTTAACGCCTTTCCCGATATTTTTCTTCAGGGCAGCCGAAAGCAAAGACAGGTAATTGTCTTCAATATATTCCTTGTAAAAATCACTCGGTACCATTAATGTAAGGTTATTGTCCACCAAAGAAATTGGCTGGACTTTATCAAACAGAAGGTCAAAGGATTTTTCAAGTTTTTTTAAATCAGAATTATCTTCAGCAGCGTTAAGGTTGTCCCGCATAAACTGAAGGCATTTCTGCCATATCAACATTAAATTTTCATCCATAATTTATGCCCTGATTATTCTTAGATTAGTACGTTTTGTAGAAGGAAGACAAAGGTCCAATTTTTTATTTTCAAAAAAAAATTTTGCAGGTATTGATTATTTAAAAATATATTTGTATGTATAAATTAAGCCTGATTATGATACATACAAAACACTCATTACGAGTACGTTACGGAGAAACAGACCCTATGAAATATGTTTACTACGGCAATTATGCAGAGTACTTTGAAGTAGGTCGCGTAGAACTTTTCAGGAGCATAGGAATGCCGTATAATGAGATTGAAAACCAGGGAATTTGGTTACCGGTTTCAGAGTACAAAATCAAGTATTTAAAACCTGCTCTGTATGATCAGAAATTGGAGATTCATACCTTTGTAAAAAAAATGCCGGGCGTGAGGATTGAGTTCGACTATGAGATCTATAATGAGGAGGGGGTAAAAATTACCGAAGCCTCCACTACCCTTTTTTTTCTGGACGCTGCCACGCAAAAGGTGGTTAAATGCCCGGACTTTTTAATGAAACTGATTGAAAACAACTGGAAACACTAAACATATATAATGAAGATTGCATTTCTAGGGCCGCAGGCAAGCTTTACCCAGCTGGCCGCCACCCAATTTTTCCCGCATGATGAACTGGTTCCGCAGGCTAATATCCTCGACTGCTTCCATGCAGTGGAAAACGGGACCGTGAATAAGGCGGTGGTTCCGCTGGAAAACTCCATCGAAGGTACGGTATCCATGACCCTCGATTACCTTTACAAAATTCCTTCCATCAAAATAGAAGCGGAAGGTGTGATGCCTATTGCCCATCATCTGATGGTTCATCCCGATAATGAACAGCAGGAGCCGGAAAAAATCTATTCCCATCCTCAGGCATTAGCGCAGACGTTCCATTTTCTGGATACCCATTACAAAAATACAGTACGGCAGGATTTCTCCTCCACCGCTGCTGCCGCATTAATGGTGTCTGAAAATCCGGGACTGAAAATTGCGGCAGTAGCCAACCAGTTTGCAGCCAACCTCTATGGACTCAAAATCATCCACCGCAACATTCAGGATTTTGAGCAGAACCATACACGGTTTATTATTATATCCAAAGGCAATGAGTCATATGATAATGCACAACTTGACGTGCTGGGTGAAAAATCAGGGCTTCTGGTCACCCTTCCTGAAGACCATGCCGGCGGCCTGCACCAGGTGCTCTCCGTGTTCGCCTGGAGAAAGATGAATTTAAGCAAGATAGAATCCAGGACACTGAAAACCGGTCTTGGAAATTATTTCTTTTACATCAATATAACAGGAAAGTGGGAATCTGTCCTACATGAAAATGCCCTGGAAGAACTGGAATCCATTCATGCTGACGTCGATTTTCTGGGAAGTTATAAAGAATATCTTCTGGAAGCTTAACATGATATTACAGGCCATCTTTTACAGATAGCCTTTTTAGGTATTAAAGGACGAGCAAATCTTTTGTTTTTATAGTCTTCAGATCTCTGCCATTTTTGCTATATTTGAATTGTTATGTCCATTTCAGCAATGCTGCTTGTCATTTTCTGATCAGCATGACGAATTGTCACTGAAGTATGGTCATATCATACAATATTCTATCAGTATTCCCCCATTGAGTTATTACGCGTGATTTTTCGGAAAGAAAACTTTCCGGGAATACACTTTTTATGAGATCAATAAAAAGTGACATAAATTTATTTTGATTTTAAAAAAAGAGTTTTAAATTAGCAATATTATAAATTTTGATTAAAAATTTTAATCAAATATAATTTTAAATTAAAATCATAAACTTTTAACCTGTTAAAAAAGAAAAAAAATCACTTTTACAGGCATGGTTTTTGATGCATTTGAACAAAACTAATCTTACATTAAATATTAACCATTTAATTTTTTAACATGAAAACAAAGTTTTACACCCTGCTTCTGTCTATGGCCGCATTTCCTGTTTTCTCCCAAGTTGGGATCAATACTACAACACCGCAGTCAACGCTTGATGTTAACGGTAATGTGATTATCAGACAGATCCCTCAAGGCTCAAGTGTTTCAGGGTACCAGGTTTTAGCCATTAATCAGACGAATTCAGAAGTATCACGATTAGATGCAGCACTTCTTTCGGGAAGCGGATCAACAGTCAACAGTTCGATATACGCAGCCAGAAAAGCATCAGGTTCTGTAACGCTTCTCAGTCTTGGGATTTTTCCTACCGGTTTCCAAGCTGTTAATTTTGTAAATGCAGAAAGAACCGTGGGGCAGGCGTCATTATTTTCGGATGCTGACAATACATATACGGTCCCTTCCACAGGAGTATATGCCATTGGTTTTTATTTCCGCTATGGTACGGGAATTCAAGGAGCATTAATAACTGACGCCCCTGGAGTTGGAATAGTAAGAACAAGAGCAGGTGTTTCAACCGTGATTGATAGCCGTGCTTTCAGTGGTGCGAATCTTGGCATCCTAAGTTTAACCATTTCAGAGAGCAGTGTGAATTCTATGTATCCTTTACAGGCAGGGGACAAAATTTCGTTTGGACTTACGGGATCAAGCTTTCTTAATGCATCAATTTTATCTACAAGTACCTCATCTTTTTACATTTATAAGATATCCAACTAAAAAACATATAGCTTAATAACTCTACACGATTAGTCCATCATGCGTTTGCATGGTGGATTAATTATTTAAATTAGTCATCAATTGTGTATATTTGAAAAGAGTGTTCCGTTATGAATTATATTTTTTTCATCCTGATCCTGACCGTTATTCTATTCATTCTTTATCGTATGAATCAAAGGATCCATCATCTGGAAGATGAAATCCGGGAGATCAGGAACAATACCATTGGGACACCTGTACATCCGGGCTCTTCACCGACAACATCCGAAAAACTCAATGATCAAAAAACAGTCCCTGATAAGTCGGAATCCAGTCCATTAAAGTCTTCCGATGCAGAAATTCCCTACAAGCACGGAAGCCATTGGTTTTCTCAGTTATCAGAATTTCTTACGCAGAATGCACTGACGGTTATCGGGATTTTTACGCTCGTCCTCGGAATCGGTTACTTTATTAAATATGCCGTAGACAATAACTGGATCGGAGAGACGGCCAGGGTAACAATAGGTTTCATAGCCGGTCTTTTGATGGTCGGAACCGGATATCCGATAAAGAAAAATTACGCTGTCTTTTCCTCCGTTATCACAGGAGGTGGGATTTCTGCACTGTATTTTACCGTTACCATTGCGTTCCGGGATTATCACCTGTTTTCACAGCAGTCAGCATTTGCCGTTACCTGCCTGATTACGGCATTGTCAATTGCTCTTTCTTACGCATACAGAAGTGAAACGCTCAGTATATTTGCCTTGTTGGGTGGATTTTCCGCTCCCCTGATGATCAGCACAGGACAAAGCAATTATCTTTTTCTGTTTTCTTATATTACGGTCCTGAATGCCGGAATGCTGGTCATTGTATGGTTAAGACAGTGGAGAAATACAGGCTGGATCTCTTTTATTTTAACTTTCTGCTATCTTTTCTACTGGACGGCATCAAAAACGGAATCTACGGCCGTTTACTTTTATCTTCTTTCCTATATTATCTTTTATGCCTATGCTTTGCAGGAGTATATACGGAACCAGAAGCTTCATGCCTCAGACATCCTGATGCTGGTCTTTCTCAATTTTTTCAGCATTACCGGATTGATCTACACCTTCAATACGCTTCATCTGGAACCGGTTATCATCTTTCCGCTGATTTTTGCTCTACTCAATATTCTGTTTGCCGTACGCGAATATCAGGCAAAAAGATCCGGTATCAGCTACTCCGTTTTCACGGCACTCGCCATCAGCCTGATTACGGTTGCTGCTGCATTACAACTCAACACCCACCTCATCACAAGTATATGGGCAATTGAGGCTACGCTGCTGCTCTTTATCCTGAAAAAAAGCGGGCACATTATTTTCAGGAAAGCTTTTTATATCCTTTTTCCTTTGGTCATGCTGGCACAAATGGCTACATGGGCCCGGTATTTTGAAAAAGAAAACCTACATATTGTTTTTAATCCTGTATTCATCACAAGCTGTGTAACTATATTAAGTACTGTAATTAATCTGTTGCTGATCAGAAAGAAAAGTGTACATAATGAAACACCCTACTCATTCCTTGAGCTTATCTGTTCTATTACCGTATACTGCCTCATCTATGTTACCCTTTTTTTTGAACTGCTGTACCACATATCATCGCAGCCTTTAACAGTAATCAGCAGTATTGCCCTATTATACACCTTATATTACATTTTGATTCTGCTTTTATGCAGCAAAACATTGAGGATCACCGGATCTATATGCAACACCCTCAATCACCTGCTGTTAATCCTGACGGTTATCCACATTGCTGTGAACGGCTCTTTACTGGTCGGTGACATTCTGAACAATACTATACCCGGCTCTTTCTATTTTCCGTATGTATTGTATTTAATTCCTTTGGCTTATACTTTATGGAGCTTTTTTTCAAAAAGAGGATCAGGACCTGCACAATTTGATTACCGGATCAACGCTTTCGTATGGGTTTCAACACTGAGTCTGGAAATTGGCCATCTCTATCTTCTGGGCAATAAAGGAAATGAAATACCGGAAGGCATAGATACAAAACACTACATTATCCTGTACTTACCAATGATATGGATGCTGCTTTCCAGTGTTTTTATTTATGCGGGCATCAAAAAAGATTTAATTGAACTGCGTAAAATCGGTTTTTTTCTTACCGGGATTACGATTATTAAATTATACGTGTATGACGTGTGGCAGATGGATCATGTTTCCAGGATCGTGGCGTTCATTATTTTAGGTATCATTCTGCTTTTAAGTTCATTCATATTCCAGAGACTGAAAAGAATCATCCGTTCTCTGATGAAAGCCACTGAAGAACACCAACAGCAGAAAAAGTAAATTGACTGTGAAAAATGTTCTGATCAATTAGCTCCCTAAACAGCATTTTTATTTATTATTGACAAAAAATAAGTATATTTATCCCGTTTTTAATCATGCTTTAAATTTTTTATTATGAAAAAATTATTTTACTCCTTTGTAATACTGTCATCAGCCATGCTCTTTGCGCAGAAAAATACGGCTACCAGGTTTGCCGTGGCCAACGGTATTGTAGGAACTGTAGATATGTTCAATAATAAAAAGGATATGATCCAGAGCATGAATGTCTATAAGACCACCGCCAATCTCCCTCAAAGCCTGAAACAGTATTCATATATTGCAGATAACGGGATTTCGGAATTCAAGATCAAAAGCGGCTATGAAAACCTGGACAGGATTTCCCTGGCTTCCCTGAATGAGCAGCACAATATTCCTAAAGACCACCCGGTTATTATTGACGGATATACCTTCAGTGATACCGCGACCCAAGTGTACGGAGATATCCTGGCAAGGACAGAGGTAAAAGATTATGAAGGAAAGAAGACCTTATTTATCTCTACAAAATAGAATTATATAACATTAATGCATATATTAAAGGATACTCTACAGGCATCCTTTAATATTTATTATTCCACTTTTTCTTCAATTCCTCATAAATTTTCTTTTCTGTAGCATTATTTCCGGGTTCATAGAGTTTGGTATCCTTAATTTCGGCAGGCAGAAAATCCTGATCGACAAAATTGCCTTCATAAGAATGGGCATATTTATACTCTTTTCCATAGTCAAGGTCTTTCATCAGCTTGGTAGGTGCATTTCTCAAATGCAGGGGAACCGGAAGGTTACCGGTCTTCTTCACCAAAGCCAGTGCTTCGTTAATAGCCATATAGGTAGAATTGCTTTTCGGGGATACGGCCAGATAAACGGCTGTTTCACTCAGGATGATCCTGGCTTCAGGGTTTCCGATTACATTAACGGCCTGAAAACAGCTGTTGGCCATAATGAGAGCATTCGGATTGGCAAGTCCGATGTCTTCTGAAGCAAGAATCAGCATTCTTCTGGCTATAAACTTAATATCTTCCCCTCCGGCAATCATTCTGGCCAGCCAGTATACCGTACCATTGGGATCGCTGCCGCGCATGGATTTGATGAATGCTGAAATGATATCGTAGTGCTGTTCTCCGTTTTTATCGTACAATGCCATCGTTTCCTGCAGTACTTCCATAACATCCTCATTGGTAATCTTCCTGTCTGCATGATCTTTATACTGATTAAGCACGAGCTCTACGGAGTTGATCAGTTTTCTGGCATCTCCACCCGAATATTGAATAAATGCTTCTTTTTCGGATATGGTAAACCGGGTATCTTCATCATGATTGTAGCGCTCAGAAGCGATGTCAATGAGCTCTTCCAGCTTTTCATAACTCAGCGCTTTTAAAATATAGACCTGGCTGCGCGAAAGCAAAGCCGATACGACTTCAAAGCTTGGGTTTTCCGTGGTAGCACCGATCAGGACAATCCATCCTTTTTCCACGGCATGAAGGAGGGAGTCCTGCTGCGATTTATTGAAACGGTGGATCTCATCAATGAACAAAATGGGTGACTTCCCAGAAAACAAGTTCTGCTTTTTGGCATCCTCAATGACGTCACGCACATCTTTCACACCGGAGGAAACAGCGGAAAGTTTATAAAATTTCCTTCCGGACTGTTCAGAGATGATTTCTGCCAATGTCGTTTTTCCGGTTCCCGGAGGTCCCCAGAAAATCACAGAATTCAGGGTATTGTTGTTCAGCATCTTCCTGATGGTTCCTTTTTCCCCGGTAAGATGCTCCTGTCCCAAAACATCATTCAGTGTTTTAGGCCTTAATTTTTCAGCTAATGGTATATTCTGATTCAAGATGTTGAATTTTAAACAGATTAAGCAAGATATCATCTGCCTGCCAGAATCTGTACTGATACTACAAAGTTAAAACTTTAATTTCTTAATCCGGCCATCTGGGATAGCCCGTCAAATACATGCAATAATCATGAAGAAACCCTCTTAAGCAGATCATTCTGCCTGAATATTTTAGTCGGGAAATCCAGTTCTAGTACAGTTTTGAAACATACAAAACTGAACGCTACGCATATAAAATACTGATTAGCAAAGCATTTTATCTTCATGCTTATTTTTAAGAACAGTAAAATACAGGAAGTATGCGGTCAGGAACAGCTGGAACCATTCAAAATCCAGTTTAAAACGTGTGTTGGCACTATGGGTCAGTGCATAAGGAGCGGTAAAATTCAAAAAGAGCAGGACTGAAAAAGCCAATAGCGTCCACGATTTATTTCTGTACAGAAAAATGAGCGAGCATACCGTCAGGATATTAAGGATCATAACATACAGTTTCCGCGTGATCCATATCGATATGCTGTGATCCTGGTAATACCTGGATGGAACATACCAGAGCATCAGGATATTAGCCAGAGCTTTTTTTACCACAATTAAAGGCTGGGCTGATTCTATTTTCTTCACTTCCCGACGGTAAAAATCTTCCATCCTGAACTCATCGGTGTTCCGTCTCATGCGCAGGATTTCAGCCTCATGATCCACCGAATAGACCTGAAGTGCTTTAAAAACCTGAACATCTGAATAATAGCCGAAATACCGGTTCTGCCAGACCGGGGTTTTAGAGATGACTAACCTGTCAAAAGTGAAGTAATTGCGGATGACCCAAGGTGAATACCCGAGAATAACCAGGCCAAATACCAGGGCAAGCGGCTTCAGATTGGCTTTCTTAAAAATGTATAATGACATCAAAAGCAATACGGCTAACGGCACCACAACGACCTGACACAAAAACAGCAAAGCCGTACTCGCAGAAAGCCCGATGATCCGCCCCGGATTCAAGCCTCTCAGCCAGACCCTGCTCCACTGATACAGGAAATTCAGGAAAATAATGATGAAAACATTGGTACTTTCAAGTGTATTGGAATAAATTAAATAAGCAGGCGACAGAAGAAACAGGTAACTGGTCAGCAGCCCGACATTTCTTATGTTGAACATTCCTGAAATCCTGATCATCAGTACCGGAATGAAAAAGTAAATGATATGCTGCGCAATTACGATGGCTTCTTTGGCGTAATCCTGGAAAAGAAATATGAAAGCAGAAAGAAACAAAGGATATACAGGCAGCTTGTAAGCGGTTGGCCCTACATTGATGAACTCGGAATAGCTCCCGTACCGGACTAAGTTTTCGGCAATGCTCCAGTCTTCAAAGGTATTGCCGTTGAAACCGGTCAGAAAAGAATAGATGATTTTACCAGTCAGTACAATCCCATTGAATATCATCAGGGTTTTGAAATTCATCAGGAAATTATATAGATTTTTCATAGCAGGTCAGATCTTTACGGTGCATTAATGCAAATGCATAGATATGCAGGACCGGAAATTGCGGTAAATATAAAACAAAATAAACAGGTATTAAAAATTCATAATGCGCCGGTGTCGTAAAATAGGATCTCAGATGACAGACTTACAATCGTTTCGTGTTTTAGTTCCGCACTACCTGTGCAGCATCCAATAATTAACAACAAAACCACGGTAATGTAATCCCGCTTTTATTTTTTTACCCTACTTTTGCATTGTTTTGAAACCTGCATTCAATAAAATCATGACCTTCCCTTTGGTAATTCTGATCCGGTTTTACCAATGGTTCATTTCGCCATTGCTTCCCAAGAACTGCCGTTATGAGCCTACATGTTCGCATTACATGGTGAAGGCGCTGCAGGTTCACGGGCCGTTCAAAGGCCTGTGGCTCGGTCTGAAAAGAATAGCCCGTTGCCATCCCTGGGGCGGAAGCGGTTACGATCCTGTTCCCCCTAAAAAACCTTAATTTAAACTACTAAAAAATAAAATAGACATGAATAGCATTTTTTTCAGGATTTACCTGTTCATACTGGTCTTTATGACGCAATGCATTTTTGCCCAGAACTATCCGGACGGCATGTCTGAGGGAACTTTAGAGGTGAACTCGGCTGCTACACCCGTGAAGATTTACGCAACAACGGAAATCGGGGACCTTAATGCCTTTGCCGATAAGAAAACTGAGGGCAATACGCTGGTTATCCTTAATGAATCCAATTTTGAGCCTTCCTATTTCAATTACAGCGCTGCAACCATGGAAAGATTCGGACAGGGAGGGTATCAGTTTTTTGATAAAGATTTCAGGATGCTTACACTGCCTGTAACCAAAGAAAATGCTGACAAATTCAAGTACGCCGTAAAAACATCAAGACCTATTGCTGCTACAGATCAGGTAAAGCTGGAAACGCCTTTTAAAATCTGGGATCCTACGAAAGGAATCACTTTAGGGCCTGTTACCCTGCACTTCTACAGCCTGATGTTTATTTTTGCATTCGGTTTCGGTTACCTGCTGATGTCCAGGATTTTCAAAATCGATAATGTGAACCAGAAATACCTGGAGCCGCTGTTCACCTGGACCCTGATCGGAACGATCCTGGGAGCAAGATTAGGCCATGTGATTTTCTACCAGCCGGAATTGTTCAGGGAAGATTTCTGGAGTGTATTTTTACCGATCAGCACCAAAGGCGGACTAAAATTTACCGGATTTTCCGGACTGGCCAGCCACGGAGCCACTATTGCATTGATATTTACCACCTTATACTATTCTTTCAAGATCATCAAAAAGAATCCGTTCTGGGTATACGACCGTCTGGGAATCGTTGTGGCATTAGGAGGAGCTTTTGTAAGGATGGGGAACTTTTTCAATTCTGAAATCATCGGGAAGCCGGTAGATCCCAATTCCCCTTTTGCTTTACTCTTTCCGCAGCAGAGCAGCGAATACGGAGTAACCGTTCCGCGGTACCCCAGCCAGCTTTTTGAAGCTTTCGGTTATGTTTGCCTGTTTATCTTATTGTGGATCCTGTACAGAAAAACAAACAAAAAATACCAGCAGGGATGGTTGTTCGGACTGTTCTTCATTATTCTCTGGGCGATCCGGTTCTTTGTAGAATTCCTGAAAATGCCTCAGGGTGACGAATTCATCCAGATAGGATCATTAAATACCGGACAGGTCCTTTCGATACCTTTCATGATTGCCGGAGTCATCATCATGATTGTTTCTAAAAAGTTTACCATTACTCAGGCAGAAAACGAAAAACCTGATTAATCAGTTAACAAATCCATAAAAAAGGGCAAATCTACCATGCAGATTTGCCCTTTTTTATTTATAATTTAACCATTACTTTTTTATTCAGATCTTCAAAAGCGCGGCTTAAAGAATCGATGACATCAGTAGGCAGCATAGCTTCTTTTGAATATTTCTCAGCGGCAAAATCAGCAGCCCTGCCGTGAAGCCAGATGCCGAGCACAGCTGCATTTTCTTCAGAGTAGCCCTGCGCCAGAAGCGAAGTAATAATGCCTGTCAGGATATCGCCGCTTCCGCCTTTGGCGAGCCCGGAATTCCCGTTGATATTGTAGAACACTCTTCCTTCCGGACTTACAACCTGGGTATGGTGGTCTTTGAGTACAATGTGAATCTTGTATTCAGCGGCTTTCCTGCGGGCCAGCTCCAGACGATCAAATGAGTTGTCAGTTTTTCCGAACAGCCTTTCAAATTCTTTCGGATGGGGCGTAATGATGGAATATTCCGGGATCAGTCTGAGGTATTTTTCATTTTCTGCCAGCATATTAAGGGCATCGGCATCAAGCACGAGAGGTTTTTTATGCTTTTTGAGGAATTTCATCAGTGCAGCAGAGGTTTCAGGTTCTTTGCCTAATCCGGGCCCTATTCCGTATACGGCATCTTCATCATGTTCAAAATGAGTGGTAAATTGGTCTCCACCTTCTATAAACATTGCTTCAGGACAGGAGGCCTGTAAAATTCTGTACCCGCATGCAGGAGCCAGTGTAAATGTGAGCCCTGCGCCAGTTCTGAGGGCAGCTTTTGTCGCCAGTACCGCTGCACCTATTTTCCCGTAACTTCCGGCTGCCAACAATACCTTTCCGTAACTGCCTTTGTGGGTAAAATCTTCCCTGGGCATAAAGATGCTTTCTATGACGCTATCATCAATAACATAGTCCTCTGTATCTGTTGCCTCAATAAAATCTTCGCTTAAGTGGATATCCAGGATCACGACCTTTCCGGCAAATTTCCCGGTCTCCGGGTGGAGGAAACTTTTCTTCCAGAACTGGAAACTCAGCGTGTAATCTGCTTTCAGGACCACAGCATCTTCCTTCAGAATACCATCTGCCGGAAGGCCGGACGGGATGTCTATGGCAATCCTGATATTTGACATCGTATTCAGCTGGTTAACCACTTCTTTATAGTCTTCTTCCAGAGGCCTGGAAAGACCGGTCCCAAAAAGCGCATCAATAATGATTGTTTTGTTGTCAAAACGATAGTTGAGCTTATCTTTAAAGCTTTTTACCGACAAGCCCGGAATATCCCTCAGTTTTTTCATGTTGGCTGTCGCATCTTCGGAAAATTTAGCTTTAAGATTATTGATGAAGATTTCCACATCAAACCCTTTGGAGTGCAACAGCCTTGCGATGGCAAGTCCGTCTCCCCCGTTATTGCCTGTGCCACAGAAGACAGCAATATTTTTATGGCTCTTACAGTGCTCGGCGATCCAGCTGGCGCAGGCTAATGCTGCGCGTTCCATCAGCTGAACCGATGAAACAGGTTCATGGGTTATCGTGTATTGATCACATTTCCGGATGTCTTCAGAAGTAAATATTTTCATGGATATTGTAAATTTGGTCAGAAAAAGATACGAATATTTTTCCATCCGTGAGAAATTCCATCCATGTATCCGGCTTAAATCAATAATAAATAGATAATTTTCAGAAAAAAAGACAAAAAACATCTGAAAATTTTATATTTTTAAAATCATTTTGAAAAATATAAAAAATATAAATTATGGGATTGATTAAAGAATTCAAGTCTTTTGCATTTAAAGGCAATGTACTCGACCTGGCTGTCGGTGTGATTATCGGAGGCGCATTCGGGAAAATCGTTTCTTCACTGGTGGAGGATGTCATTACGCCGCTGCTCCTTAACCCTGCCCTGAAAGCGGCCGGCGCGGAAAACATATCAAAACTGTCCTGGAACGGCGTTACTTACGGTAATTTTATATCTGCTGTCATCAGCTTCCTGTGTATTGCCATGGTCCTTTTCTGGATCGTAAAGGCAGCAAACAGGATTGTCCGCAAAGAAGAGGCTGCTCCGGCAGGACCAACTCAGGACCAGAAACTCCTGATGGAAATCCGTGATATCCTTAAAAGCAAAAATACATTATAACTAAAAAACACCTCCTAAAAAGAGGTGTTTTGTTTTGTATGTCGATATCTTAATGAATCTGTAAAATACTACAGATCTGCTCTGCCAGGGACAACCCGATCCTGTCCTGGGCTTCCAGCGTGGAGGCTCCGGTATGCGGCGTCAGGGAAATCTTAGGATGGTTCAAAATAGCTTTGGATGGTGTAGGCTCATTAATGAATACATCAAGTCCTGCAAACCTTACTTTTCCGGAATCCAGTGCATCAATCAGGGCAGATTCATCCATCACTCCGCCTCTTGAACAGTTGATGACCGCCACGCCGTCTTTCATATTGTCGAATTCATTTTTACCGATCATGTAGCCGTCTTTCTGTGCCGGAACGTGCAGGGTGATAAAATCCGAATGCTTCAGTACCTCCTGTAAAGGTTCGGTCTCAATATCCACATTGATGAACTGGTTATTATAAAATTTAACCTTAATGCTTGCTCTTCCTACATTGTTATCCGCAGCTACTACCCTCATGCCTAATCCTAAAGCGATTCTCGCTACTTCCTGACCGATTCTTCCCATTCCTACAATACCGATCGTTTTTCCGCGCAGCTCTATTCCTGCCGCATAAGCTTTTTTAAGGCCTGCAAATTCGGTATCTCCGGAAACCGGCATTTTCCTGTTGGAATCCTGAAGGAACCTCGCGCCTGAAAAAAGGTGTGCAAATACCAGCTCGGCTACCGATTCTGATGAAGCCGCCGGAGTATTGATGACATGGATGCCTTTCTCCCTGGCGTAATCCACATCTATATTGTCCATTCCTACGCCTCCTCTACCAATGATCTCTAAAGACGGGCAGTTGTCAATCAGGTCTTTTCTTACCTGTGTGGCACTGCGTACCAGCAGGGTACGGATCTTATGTTCATTGATATAATCCATCAGGAATTCTTGAGGCACTTTGGTGGTGATCACTTCAAAGCCCTTCTCAGTAAGTGCGTCAATGCCGGATTGGTCCAGCCCGTCGTTTGCTAAAACTTTCATAAATACTTTATCATGTTATTATAATCCAACCGGCCTCTTTCAACCTTTCACAGATTAAAAAAGGCCGGCCTTTCAATTCAATTTATTCGTCTTCTTTAAAAACTTCGATGGTCACCTGTTTTTCCACCAGGTCGGTAAACCTTCCTTTGTACCGTGTAGCCCTTACCAGGTGGTTGTCTATCCAGTGGTAGTTTCCGCCTCTTGGTTTTCCGCAAAGCACACTGTGGTATTTGAATCCGTGCTTATCTAGCCAGTCGATGGTAATCTGCTTCAGGTTTTCGGTTCTGGAAGTAAAAAAGCAGATCTGGTGGCCTTCGTCATACCATCTGTTGATGGTTTCCAGTGCGTCCGGGAAAGGCTCGCAGGTTACCATTCTTTCGGGTTCCTCGTTAGGGACATCTTCCGTAATGGTTCCGTCTATATCGATCAGGTAATTTTTGATTCCGTCCTTAAGAATTGGACTGATGTGGTCTTTGTGTTCTAACTCCATTATTACGATTTGAACTACGAAGTTAAGGTTTTTGTGTGTAAAAAGTATGTTAAACTTGTTTTACATTTAAAAAATCCGCAATACAAATGGGCCTGTAGTTGTAATACAGGTATGGTATTAATACAGCTTCTCTCCATTGTTTCAGCCATCTCGGTTATGATATTCATCAAAAATTTCCAAAATACATTTATTAGGCTTACATTTGTGGGGATGGAAGAATTCGTAGTTTTAGTGAATCCTGGTGATGAGGTTCTGGGGCTTATGGAAAAACAGCAGGCCCATATCAACGGACTGCTACACCGTGCTTTTTCCGTTTTTTTATTCAACAGCAAAGGCGAAATGCTGCTGCAGAAAAGGGCCACCGGCAAATACCATTCGCCGAACCAGTGGACCAATGCCGTATGTTCGCATCCAAGGTCCGATGAATCGTATCTGGAAGGTGCCCGCCGCAGGGTAAAGGAAGAACTGGGCATCGATGCGGAACTCTCCGAAAAATTCAGTTTCATTTATAAAGCCGATGTCGGCAGCGGACTCTGGGAACATGAACTGGACCACGTGTTCGTAGGACGCTATGAAGATGAATTCCAGCTTAACCGTGAAGAAGTGGAAGCAGTACGCTACATTTCCATGGAAGAACTGGACCGTGAATTGTCTGAAAACCCGGAACATTTTACGGAGTGGTTCAAAATTATTTTACAGGAATACAAAGACCATCTCAGATCATGAAATATATATTCGGAATATTATTTTTATTTTTAGCGGGACTGGTATCTGCGCAGACTGTACCTGTGAAGACCTATGACAATGAGCACTATTCCATTTCCTATCCTGAAGGCTGGAAGCTGACGAACGACAGCGATATCATCAATATTTTTCCCGGCAATGAAATAGGAGCCGTCACCATTTCGGAATACCATGACCTGAACCTCCCGAAAACGGAAACCAAAAAATTCATCATAGACCTGTATAAATCCGGTGATGACGAATCAAAAGTGAAAAGCAGAGGCAGTAAAAAAGGATATACCGAATACGTATATGAATATGCGGATGAAAAGAATAAGCTTTTCTGGGTTACCAAAGTGTTTCAGAAAGGGAAAGACCTTTACCTGGTGTCCGTCAACTGTGAACAGAAATACTGGAACGGCAACTACAGCAAGCTGTTCAGTGAGTCCCTCAATAGTTTTAGCGTAAAGAAATAAACAAACAATAGAAAATGAAGAAAACAGCCCTGTACGACAAACATGTTTCCCTGGGAGCGAAGATCGTACCTTTCGCAGGATTTGAAATGCCTGTACAATATTCAGGAGTTACGGAAGAGCATTTTGCCGTAAGAGAAAAAGCCGGAATATTCGATGTTTCCCACATGGGACAGTTTTTTGTGGAAGGTCCGGGGGCCAGGGAACTTTTACAGTGGGTAACCACCAATAACGTAGATGCTCTGGAAAACGGAAAAGCACAGTATTCATGCCTTCCGAATGAAAACGGAGGCATCGTGGATGACCTTATCGTATATAAAATGGAAGACGAAAAGTATTTTGTGGTTGTTAATGCTTCCAATATCGAAAAGGACTGGGATCATATCGCCAAGCACAATACATTCGGGGCAAAAATGACCAATGCTTCGGACGAAATGTCTTTATTGGCTGTTCAGGGGCCTAAGGCAACTGAAATTCTTCAGAAACTTACAGATACTCAGCTTTCAGATATTCCATATTACCATTTTACCGTAGGTTCCGTTGCCGGTGTAAGCGATGTGATCATTTCAAATACCGGATATACCGGAAGCGGCGGTTTCGAAATTTATTTTAAAAATGAATCGGCTGAAAAACTTTGGGATGCGATCATGGATGCCGGAAAAGAGGAAGGCATCATCCCTTGCGGACTTGCTGCCAGAGATACGCTGAGACTGGAAAAAGGGTTCTGCCTGTACGGAAACGACATCGATGACACCACGTCGCCTATTGAAGCCGGACTGGGCTGGATCACCAAATTCGATAAGGATTTTGTTTCAAAAGATACCTTTGCCAAACAGAAAGAAGAAGGCGTAACCAGAAAACTGGTTGGTTTTGAACTGACCGATAAAGGTGTTCCAAGACATGATTATCCTGTAGTGGATGCTGAAGGCAATGTGATCGGTAAGGTCACTTCAGGTACCCAATCCCCGATGAAGAAAATCGGTCTGGGACTGGCTTACGTTGCTCAACCGCATTTCAAACTGGGATCAGAAATTTTCATCCAGGTAAGGAACAAAAATATCCCGGCAAAAGTAGTTAAAGCTCCTTTTGTATAATCACCGGAATAACAATACACTAAGCCGTCCCTTTTTAATGGACGGCTTTTTTTAACCATTTTTTCAATTGGCATTTTCCTTGCTTTCAGCTTTTAAAATCATTATTATGAAAAAATTAGCCGCTATATGCATCGTTATTTTTGGAATACAATACGCCAACGCACAGGCAGGGACCCAATCGAAAAACAGTAATGGGATTTCAGTTGAGGGCGTTGGACAGACAAAGACCTACATCTCAGAAGGCGGAAACGCTGAAGTTTCCGGGACAAATAATATTATTACCATTAATGGCCGTATATCAAAGCTTGAGGTATCCGGATCCGGAAATACGATCATGACGGATAAAGTTTCGAGCATCGTTGTTGAAGGGACCAGCAACAGGATCTATTACAAAAGCGCTCCTACCAGGACCGGAAAACCGGCCGTATCTTCCAGCGGAGTCGGCAATAGTATTGGGAAAAGATAACAACAGCATCGTGATGCACTGAAAAGCTTATGGATCTGTCTGGTGTGATTGTCTGTTTACAGTAGGATTACAGATATTCCATTGGCTTTTTTGTTGATCAAAACCTAATTTCATCAATCTCCTCTCCTATTTTCAAATTCTGACAAATATTCATATAGCGGGACGAGATCAATAGAGGCCACTCGTTACATGATCAGCTAAGCATATACCATAAAAACTCACCAGTTCATTTCAAACCCTTCACGCTCAGACACTCAAACCCTAAATCTCTCCAACCCTATAACACGTCAACTTTCTACCCTCACCGATACACCAGAATATCCTTCACCACCTGTTTTCCGTAAAACTTCTCCTCAGATTCGGAAAAATAAAACTTATTCCGCTGGGTATTGCTGCTCACTGTTCGGTAAGACAGAGGGGACTCCCAGGTGATCAGCATTTTGGTTTCATTCATCACGGGATAGTTCAGTGTATAAAACCGGAATACAGATTTTTCCAGGATATCATGGTCATATGTACCGGGAACTGTCCAGACGGTTTTAGGTTTGATCAGGCTCATTTTGCTTAAAAGAAAAGAGAATGGCTTACCAATGTATTCTTTCTTATGGATTTCAAAAGTTTTCAGATAGGATAAAGTATCCGGTATTGCCGGCTTTACCTTGCCTGCAGCAGTCTGAGATGGTTTCTTTTGCTGGGCATGAACAGGGATGCAGGCTGAACAAGAGATCAGCAGGATAATCAGTGTTCTAATGGCAGGATTTATCACTTATTCTACCCCGAAAAATGTCCTGAGATCTGCAACGGTTTTCTGGTCATTACCGATAAAAATGTTTTCATCAGTGATAAAAACCGGTCGTTTCAGGAAAGTGTAATGATCAAGCAGCAGCGATTTGAAATCGTTTTCACCAAGGGTTTTCACATCCAGCCCCCTCGATTTGATCTGGGTGGATTTTTTGCTGAACAGCGCTTCGTATGATCCGCTTTGTTGATGCATCTCTTCCAGTTCGGTTTCCGTTACCGGATCCTTTTTAATTTCCCGCAGTTCCCAGTCCGTTAGGTCAAACTGAGCCATGATTTTCCGGCAGGTATCGCATGTTTTAAGGTAAAATACTTTCTTCATTGTTGGTTTCTTTTGTTTTGTTGCCTTTTTCAGGCGTTTCAAAGGCCAAAAGTAGGATTTAATCTAAAATTCCGGAAATTATTAAATATCTTTATTCGAAATTTTTCAGCATGCAGAATAAACCTATCACCTTTCAGTTTATTTCCGAGCCTTCGGATGTCAACTACGGAGGCAATGTACACGGCGGAAGCGTCATGAAATGGATCGACCAGGCCGGTTATGCCTGTGCCACGACATGGAGCGGGAATTATTCCGTTACAGTCTATGTGGGAGGAATCCGTTTTTATGATCCTATCAAGATCGGTGAAGTGGTCAAAGTAGATGCCCAGGTCATTTATACCGGGACTTCAAGCATGCATATTGCCATCAACGTCTATTCCAGAAACCTGAAGCAGCCGGATTTTGAGAAGAAAACCCACTGCATCATTGTATTTGTTGCCGTAGACGAGAACGGCAAAAAACTTCCGGTTCCCAAATGGACGCCGGAAACGGATGAGGAAAAGCAGCTTGAACAGTATGCCAAACGCCTGATGGAACTCAGGAGCCAGATTGAAAATGAAATGAAACCATTCCTGTAATAAGTATGGAAAGAAAAGACTTCATCATACTTTCATCATTGGGACTCTTAGGATTATACGCCTGCGAAATGACACATAAAAAGAACCATCAGAACAGAACATTGGGCATTCAGTTGTATACGGTACGCGAAGCACTTTCTGCCAATCCGGAGAAAACCCTGGAAAAGCTCGCTGAAATGGGTTTTACAGACCTGGAAATCTATGGCTATAACGGGACATTTTTCGGCCGGACCGCGAATGAGTTTAACTCCATCCTGAAGAATACCGGCCAGCGCGTTGTCAGTTCGCACCATACCACAGGAATTGCGCATCCTGACCAAGGCACTTTACTCCACGACTGGGAAAAGACAGTGGAAGATATGAAGACTATAGGTGCCGAATATATGGTATGCTCGTATATTTTCCCGGAAGAAAGGACACCGGAAAACTACCGTAAACTGCCCGGCATTCTCAATACCGCAGGAGCTGTGGTCCGAAAAGCCGGAATGCAGCTGGCATACCACAACCATGATTTTGAATTTGAAACCATGGACGATACAGGAAATGTATATGATTTTATCCTGAAAAATTCCTCGCCGGAACTCGTAAAAATGGAACTCGACCTGTACTGGATTGCCAAAGCAGGCCTCGATCCGCTGGATTATTTTGAACAATATCCCGGCAGGTTCCCGCTCTGGCATGTAAAGGATATGAAGGCAGGAACCAAAGACTTTACTGAAATCGGAAACGGCATCCTTGACTTTAAAAGGATATTCAATAAACAGAAACAGGCCGGCCTTAAACACTGGTTCCTGGAGCAGGATTCCAGCGATAAGGATATCTTTGAAAGCATTGCCATCAGCAAGAAATACATCCAGGACAATCCTTATATCCATTAAATTCCAATACATGCTGAAAATCAATCTTTTTTTACTCTTTATTCTATCATTCAAATTATATAGTCAGGCTCCTGACTCTATAAGATTTGACCATCTTGACGAAAGGACAGACGCAAGAGCGCTGTTTATCAATACAATAATTAACAAAGACCTCACGCAATACAGGGAAGAGAACGGTAATGTACTGACGGCCCTTCAAATGTTTGAAAAAAATAAGGAGACCCGGTACGGAGGAGAAGCAAGAATGCATGGCGGCAACCCATATGAAAAAAAACGTCCTGTCATCGGGAAAGTATTTGTGCTCGAACTGTATTCTGATGATGTGTATACATTGGACAAACTCACATTTGAAAGGTTTGTCCTGTTTTCTGATCTCAAGAACAAACTGATTGGCTATGAACTGCTCAATACCCGTGAAAGCGGGAGTCTGATCAATGATTTTATTCGGAAATATGCTCAGTATACCAGCAAAACAGATAAAAACAAGCAGAGAGACCTCTATATATTCACGATGAAGGATAGAGAAATCGTCTTCATCATCGACAAACAAAATAATTACTCAGAAGCAAGAGTGGCGGTACCGGGAGAAATACATGAAGAAAAAACGGATGGAATAAAGAATGTAAGAATCGTTACGATCTTTAAAAGTGCTTCTAAAGATCAACAGGAATACCTCTGGAGGCTTGTAAGTTCTTATCTTTGATTGAATGATAAAATTGATTATCTTTGCATCCTATAGGGAAATGGTGTTCTTCCTTACCCAACCGCCCCGTTTCATACGGGACTGATGACGCCTGATTAATAGATTATTAACCGTAATTGAATCAGGAAACTATGTCTGTACGTCAGCGAAATTGTATCGGAATATTGTTATTTAACATCAGGTTTTTCTTCAGGAAATATCCGGCATTGCCGTATGTGCTTAAATGGCTGTGCATCAGCTTGGTCATTGGAGTATTGGTCGGGACTGCTTCCGCAGGTTTTCTTATTTCCCTTCAATGGGCTACGGATTTCCGGGAAAACCACCTTTGGCTTATCGGGCTTTTACCTGTTGCAGGTATGGCTGTTGGGCTTGTATACCATTATTGGGGCAAGGAGGTTGAAGCCGGGAATAACCTTCTGCTGAATACCATTAATCATCCCGGAAAGACGATTCCGTTCAGAATGGCACCTTTCGTTTACATAGGAACCCTGATAACCCATTTCTTCGGAGGTTCGGCTGGGCGTGAAGGAACGGCATTGCAGATGGCAGGAGCCATTTCGGATCAGCTTTCCAGACCTTTCAGCCTTAACCGCTATGAAAGAAAAACATTGCTGATGGCCGCCATCGCTGCAGGCTTCGGGTCTGTTTTCGGTACACCGCTGGCCGGAGCTGTTTTCGCCCTGGAAATACTGTTCATCGGGAAAATCCGGTACCATGCTATCTTTCCGGTTTTTATTTCCGCAGTCCTGGCAAGCCTCATGACGGATCTCTGGGGAGCAAAGCATACCCATTACCATATCGGAAAGATCCCCGCTCCTGATTTTCTACCGGTAGTGTACAGCATTATTGCAGGAGTGGTTTTCGGGATCTGCGCAGCAGCATTCAGTAAGCTGCTCCATAAAACAGGCGCGGTGTTCAGTGCAAAGGTAACATTTCCGCCGTTCCGTCCATTTATCGGAGGCATTGTAGTTGCCGTGGCTGTTTTTGCATTGGGCACAACGCGTTATATAGGCCTCGGAATTCCGGTCATCACGGAATCTTTTGAACATCGTCTTCCGATATATGATTTTGCGTTAAAAATGGCTTTTACCATCATTACCCTTGCTGCAGGTTTTAAAGGTGGGGAAGTTACCCCGCTGTTCTTTACAGGGGCGGCATTGGGCAGTGCTTTATCCCTTTTCATTCCGCTTCCGTTCGGATTGCTGGCGGGAATGGGTTTTGTAGCAGTATTTGCCGGAGCAACCAATACTCCTTTGGCCTGCATCCTGATGGGTATTGAACTTTTCGGTGCCGAGTGCGGCATCTACGTTGCCATTGCCTGTGTCGTTTCCTATCTTTTTTCCGGGCACAACAGCATTTATTCCCAGCAGAAAATCGGTTCAGAGAAAAACAGCCGGTACCGCAGCGACCGTGACAAAAGCTTTTCTGACCTGTAACCTTGTCAGGGTTTTAAACCCTGACAAGGTTATGCAATACGTACAAAAGCCTCCCGGAAATCCGGAAGGCTTCTGCGTATTAAATGTGGAAATGTTTTTTAAATTCTGATCCTCAGCATTATATCTGGTCGTTGCAGGTATATACCTGAGGACATGCGATATACTTCACACAATAAGAAGGACCTGTAACAGCACCTGAACAGCTGCATTTACACTGGCTGAGGTCCGGATTCCCGCTTACTCCTCCTGTAATGTTTCTAAGATCCGACTTCCCTAATTTTTTTGCGTTTTTGAAAATGTTGTTTGACATGTGATTTTGGATTTTTATAGATTAAACAAATTGTTTGGTATGGTTCAAAGTTAAACAAATATTAATTATTCACAGCATAATTTAATAGTATTTTTATAAATTATTTATTATGACTGACTTATTGAATGTATAACGCAGAAACCATCATAAATATTTCTTAAACACCAATAATTATTCTGTAAAATCAAGATCCTTATCATGGGTTTCCGAAATGGTTAAGGATGAATAAAAAGCGAGACCGAATACGATGACTCCTACAATAGCAGCGCTGATTACCACTGAAAAATTATTCTTAAAAAAATCAAAAGCAAAAATCATGACCGGAACCAGTCCTCTGACCATATTCGGAACCGTAGCGGTTGCCGTATTCCTGATGTTGGTTCCGAACTGCTCTGCCGCAAGTGTTACGAACATAGCCCAATAGCCTGTTCCCAAGCCGAGCCAAATGCAGAACAGATAATATCTGGTCTCGGAATCCGTATGGCCGAAAAGCATAATGGCCACGCCGACGAAAGTAAAAGCCAGCATATAAAAAATAGCCATTTTCCGGGACTTTAGCGCATGGGAAATAAAACCGCTCAGCAAATCCCCCACGGAAATACCTACATAAGCCCACATAATAGCTTTACCCGGACTGATATTGCTGATTCCCAGCTCAGGGGCAAACTGATTGGCCAAAACGGCCAGGATGCCGATGCAATACCAGGTAGGCAATCCTACAGCAATGCATTTCAGATACCGTATGAAACGGTCTTTATGGGTAAAGAAGGAAAGGAAATTGCCTTTGGAAACAGCCTTGTGCTCCATCGTTTTGTAAATCCCCGATTCTGAAACACTGATCCTCAGAAAAAGGAGTGCAATGCCCAAGACACCGCCAATGATATAGGAAATATTCCATCCGCCGGCCAGTTCTACGGTCAGCTGCGCAACAACCGCTCCCATCAACCCGAAACCGGCCACCACAGATGTTCCTATTGCCCTCAGATTCTTCGGCAGGCTTTCGGAAACCAGGGTAATACCTGCTCCGAGTTCACCGGCCAGCCCGATGCCTGCGATAAACCTTAAGGCGGCATATTGGTACTCTAAATGGGTTTTAGGAAAATAAGGCAGGAATCCGCAGGCGATGTTCGCCAGCGAATACACCAGAATGGATCCGAAAAGAACGGAAAGCCGGCCTCTTTTATCGCCGAAAATGCCCCAGAATACGCCTCCGATAAGCAGACCGGTCATCTGGCAGTTGAGGATAAAGGTTCCGTCGGTATCAGGATTCAGTCCCAGGTCTTTCAGACTCGGGATCCGTACTATCCCAAACAAGAGCAGATCATAGATGTCTACGAAATACCCTAAAGCGGAGATGATGACGGGAATGGAAAGTATGTGTTTGAGTTTTGATGATAAAGGAAGTTCCTGCATGTTGCGTTTTAATTTGGATAAAAATAAAAAACCTTCCAGTTTCCTGAAAGGTTTTTATCAAATATCTTTTTCTTCTGATTATCTCGCAATATTCACGGCTCTGGTCTCCCTGATCACGGTAACTTTTACCTGTCCCGGATACGTAAGCTCATTCTGGATCTTTTCGGAAATGTCATAAGAAAGCTGGGAAGCGATCTCATCATTTACTTTTCCGCTTTCTACCATTACCCTGAGTTCTCTACCTGCCTGGATCGCATACGCACTGGATACTCCGTCGAAGCTTAAAGCAGCAGATTCAAGGTCTTTCAGCCTCTGGATATAAGATTCCAGCACCTGACGTCTTGCGCCCGGCCTTGCCCCTGAAATGGCATCGGCTACCTGGATGATCGGAGACAGTAATGATTTCATTTCAATCTCATCATGGTGAGCTCCGATGGCATTCACCACCTCTGGGTTCTCTCCGTATTTTTCAGCCCACTGCATCCCCAATAAGGCGTGAGGAAGTTCAGACTCCTGCTCAGGAACTTTACCGATATCATGTAAAAGGCCTGCTCTTTTCGCCAGCTTTACGTTCAGTCCTAATTCAGCAGCCATCGTAGCAGCAATATTCGCTACTTCTCTGGAGTGCTGCAACAGGTTCTGGCCATAGGAGGAACGGTATTTCATTCTACCGATGATCTTGATCAGCTCAGGATGCAATCCGTGGATGCCAAGATCAATAATAGTCCTCTTTCCTACTTCAATGATTTCCTCTTCGATCTGTTTTCTTGTTTTTTCCACTACCTCCTCAATTCTTGCCGGGTGGATTCTTCCGTCAGTTACCAGCCTGTGGAGGGATAATCTGGCAATTTCCCTTCTTACAGGGTCAAAGCACGAAAGAAGGATAGCCTCCGGAGTATCATCAACAATGATTTCAACACCGGTTACTGCTTCAAGGGCACGGATATTTCTCCCTTCCCTACCAATAATCCTTCCTTTCACCTCATCAGATTCTATATTGAATACGGAAACGGAGTTTTCAATAGCCTGCTCGGTTCCGATTCTCTGGATGGTCTGGATAACAATCTTTCTGGCTTCGCTTTTGGCATTCAGCTGTGCTTCTTCCATGATGCTCTGAACATGGGCCTGTGCTCTGGTTTTGGCTTCAGCCTTCATGGTCTCTACCAGTTCTGCTTTGGCTTCCTCGGCAGTATAGTTGGCAATTTTTTCCAAGATTTCCACTTTTTTAGCGGTAGCGGTATCCAGTTCATGCTGTTTCTTTTCTAAGACCTCATTCTTTTTGGCATAGTCTGCAATCTGTCTGTCAAGGTCTTTTTCAAGCTTTCCTACTTTGCTGAGGTCGTCATTAAGCTTATGCTCTTTGTCTTTGATCCTTTTTTCAACTTCCTGCATTTTCTTTTCGCGGGCCTGGATATCAGCATCATGCTGTGATTTCAGTTCCAGGAATTTTTCCTTAGCCTGAAGGTTTTTCTCTTTCTTTATGGATTCCGCCTGTACATTGGCTTTTTCTATAAGATTTTCGGCATTTTTCTTGGCATCATCAATAATGAATTTCCCTTTAGTATTAAGTGAGCTTTTAGAGAAAAGGACCCCTGCAACTGCACCGATTACCAGGCAAATAGCGCCGATTATAATTTCTATCATAATATATATTAAGTTTTAATTGTCTTTATACTTCTATTTTTTACATAAAAAAAGCCCACAATAATCCAGAGATTGAGAGTAAACTCCTAATCAACACGATTTGAACTGATTTTCATGGTCTGTAATCCGGACGGATCCGGCACGCCATTCCATGAACATTTGTCCGGTAATTGTTTAGCGTTGAGTTTACCTTTAATGTGTTAGAATTATTGTAGGCAGTCTTTCCGGGAAAAAAATCTATTCCCTTTTTATATTATTCCTTTACTTCATTCAACGATTGTGCAATTTTTGCTAATCTTTCGCTGGCAGAATGTACGGTCTTATCATAGTTCGCAGATACCACTTCGGCATTGGTTCCCAGTTTAAGGGCACACATGGCCAGAGCATCCTGTTTGTCTCTTACATCAAAATTCTGTTCAAAATCTTTGATCATATTTTCAATCTGTTTCCCTACTTTGCGCAGTGTTTCCTCTTCTGCTGCGGGAACATTCAGCGGATATACCCTTCCGGCGATATTAATGGTAATTCTTCTTACTTCCATTACAATCCACTGTTTTGAAGCTGAGCAATACAGAAATCTATCTCTTTTACCAACCGGTTAATGTGGTTTTTCATGAGCCTGTTGTGTTCAGGGTTTCCTGATATCGCTGAATAAAGTTTTATATGTTTTTGTTCTTCTGCTAATACCTGATTTCTTTTCCGTTCCTCATCGTATCTCCTCTTCAGTTCTTCATGCTCCGTATTCAGCTCTGAAAATTTTTCGGTAAGATTCCTATGGCTTTTCTGCAGGCCCGCAATCTTTTTTTCCAGCTCTGAAAAATTGTTTTCTAAGTCTTGAAGCATTTCAGGTTTTATTCTAACTAGAAGCAAAAATAAAAAAATATTAACACTAACAAAAATAAAACTCCCTATATTTTGGAATCCCACGAAAAAAGGATGCACAAAGTACATCCTTCAGTATATTTCTATTTTTATATTTATTCAAATTTAAGCACGAACATCACTGCCCTGGTCTGTAAGGTGGACATAGCAGCCGTCCAGTATGGCGGTGTAGTGGCGTTATCTGCCACAATCTCATTGTTCATGATAAAGGTTCCCCTGATGGCAGGAGTAAGCTTGAATTTATTGAAGTAGAACTGGATCCCCATTTCCGCAGACCAGGCAAAATTATGGGTAGTAGATCTGAATACCTGCTGACGGTTATCATCCGTAGAGTCTGAATTAGACTGCAGGTTAACGATATAGTTGACCCCAGCTGCCACATAAGGCCTGGAGTTGTACCAACGGTCACCGTGAAGCTCCAGCAATACAGGAACATCCACCAGCGTAGATTTCACCTCTCTTACCCTGTCTTTCTCCGTTAATGGAAAAGGAGTAAAAGGAGGATTGGTCAAAGTACCATTAGCGTACTGGTCATTCGATTGGGTATTGAAGGTAAGTTGCCTCTGAGCAAATTGCAAGCCCGGCTCCAATCTCAGGTCCAAATAATCGTTCAGCCTCCATTTACCGATCAATCCGGCTCCGAAGCTATAACTTTCTTTAGAGGTCACAAGATTCTGATTGCCATTCATACCGTATCTCGGGTTGAGGACGATGCGGTAATCCAGCCTGTTGCCGTTTAAATAGAACCCCCAGCTGAATGTCTGCTGATCAAACTCTTCCAGTCTGTCCATTCTGTTTCGGGTTCTGAATTGCGCGTTGGATAACACGGCAACATTTACTGAGGCTAAAACCAGTGCTTTTAATAGAAATTTATTCATAGGTTACTTTGTTGCTTTATAAATTGTGGCTATACCTAAACTTAGTTTTTTATATTCAACTTTTTTAAATCCTGTATCTAAAAGAATCTGCTTCATTTTCTCCCCATACGGAAAAGCATTTACAGAATCCGGAAGGTATGTATATGCCCTGTTGTCCTTAGACACCAGTCTGCCGATGGCCGGCAGGATATTTTTGAAATAAAACATATACAATGGCCCCATAAAACCCTCAACCTTTGAAAACTCCAGTATATAAACACTCTTGTTATCTTTTACCACCCTTCTTAGCTCTGCTAAACCTTTGGTAAGATTTTCAAAATTCCTTACTCCGAATGCAACAGATACTGCGTCAAAGCGGTTGTCTTCAAATGAAAGATTTTCCGCATCGCCCTTTTGCATTGAAATTTTGCCGTCTAAATTAAGTTTTTTTATTTTAATAACGCCAACATTTAACATTTGTTGCGATAAATCCAAACCAATTACTCTGGCCTGTGTCCCCTTCTGAACCGCAATGGCCAGATCACCCGTTCCTGTAGCCACATCCAGCACTTCCCGGGGCTCATCTTTTTTCATCCATTTCACCAGAATATTCCTCCATAAAACGTCAATTTTCATGGATAAAACATGATTCAGAAGATCATATTTAGGTGCAATATTGTCGAACATATCCTCTACCTGGCTCTTTTTGGTAGCCTCAGAATTGTAGGGCGTTACTTGATTGATATCTTTTGCCAAAACTTAAAACTTATAGTATTCTTTATAATAATTGAGGAAATCCTGCTTCCTGAAAATTTTCGATCTTGATTCCACTTTCTGGATGTTCTTAATGAGCTTGTCATAGTCTTCATCCACATTGTAGTAAAAATCGTCGGTATAGAGCTTAGTGAAGCGTTTAGGCGCTCCCAGGTAAGGTTTTCCGTCGATCGTTGTTTTACCGAGCTCCAAAAGTAATGAATCTTTCTTAAGGTTGTACCCATAATATTGGGTATTGATATAATAATCCTGATGCGCGATATTCAAAAGTCCGCGGATCTTGTTCACCTCAAAAGCAGAATCGTACAGGAGTTTTTTGTTCTGGTCAAATACTTTGATGGAATTCTTCCCTTTGTTCAGGTCTACGGGAACCGTCTGACCTCCGGAAATAATCCCTTCTGAGCCATTGTTGATCTTAAAGTAAAAAGTCCCGGAAGTAGGGTTATCGATAACGTAGTAGTTTCTTTTTGCCAGAAAAAGGTAGTAGATCCCAAAAGCAACCATAAACGCCACAACTGCAACTAATAAACCTTTCAGGGATGCGTTATTTTTCATAAGGGGTAAAGTACATTTTTGCAAATTTAATAATATTTTTAATTCTTTCTTATTAAGATTAATTATTAACTTTGCATTTTTAAAAAAAACATATTAACGAATGCCGAATACGATCATTATTGGTTCCGGGTCTTATATTCCCAGCCGAATTATTGGTAGAGATTTCTTTTTAGATTCAGAGTTTTACACGGAAGACGGAATAAAGATTGACAAACCTGCTGCAGAAACTATCGGAAAATTTGTAGAAATTACGGAAATCGAAAACCGCAGATTCATAGAAGATGATCTTTCGAATTCGCAAATCGGTTACGAAGCGGCCAAAAAAGCACTTGAAGATGCCAACATCGATGGTGAAGAACTGGATTATATTATTTATGCCAGCAATTTCGGAGAAGTTACGCCTCACGGGTATGCCGATTTCATGCCGACCATGGCTGCAAGAGTCAAAAACAAACTTGGAATCCGGAACAGAAAATGCGTTACGTACGACATGCTCTTCGGATGTCCGGGATGGGTGGAAGCCATGATCCTGGCCGATACCCTCATCAAAGCCAAAACCGCTAAAACAATCTTAGTGATCGGTGGTGAAACATTAAGCCGTGTAACCGATCCTCATGACAGGAACAGAATGATTTTTGCCGATGGAGCTGGTGCGGTTGTGGTTCAGGCTACGGAGCAGGAAAATGTAGGGATTATTGCCCATAATACCATCTGTGATAACGGACCTGAGCTGGATTACCTGGCCAACGGGCCTTCCATCAATAAAGAATCCGACCAGACCAGGCTGTTCGTAAGAATGCAGGGAAGAAAAATCTACGAGTACGCGCTTAAAAACGTCCCTGTAGCCATTAAGGAAACCATTGATGATGCAGAACTTTCCATCACGGATATTGATAAGATCCTGATCCACCAGGCGAATGCCAAAATGGACTATGCCATGATCGAAAGGCTTCATAAGCTGTATGACATCAAAGAATACGACCACAGCATCTCCCCGATGACGATCCAGGAGTTCGGAAATTCATCAGTAGCCACCATTCCTACCATGTTTGATCTTATCGTTAAAGGAAAAATGGAGGGTCAAACGTTTAAAGATAAAGGGAACATTGTGATGACTTCGGTGGGAGCCGGAATGAACATCAATGCTATTGTTTACCGATTTCCTTAAGTTATCATTTAACATTAATAAATTCAGAAGCACAGGGAAGTTATTCTTTGTGCTTTTTTAAACCACCTTATGCAAAAGAATTTTTTACTTATAGCGACGGTTTTCCTGGTCCTGGAAATTTATGTTTATCAGGCAGTAAGGACCCTTACGGACAACTTCTGGCTCAGGCTCGGGTACTGGATTGTCTCTTTGGCCATCTATGGCGTGTTTGCGTACGAGATCACTCATTTCCAGCGTTCGGAAAGAAATCCTTTCAGAATCCATCTGATGATGTCGCTGTTCCTAGTGGCGATCCTGCCTAAAATATTCGTTGTCTTATTCCTGCTGATTGATGATATCTTCCGTACCGGAACCTATCTCATCGGCCTTGCAAAACCGGATGAGCATCTTTTCCCGGAAAGAAGGAAGTTTTTAAGCCTTTTGGGACTGGGACTCGGCGGTGTGCTTTCGGCATTGTTCATTGACGGGATCACCTTCGGGAAATACCGGCACAGAGTAAGAAAAGTAAAGGTCAAAATAAAAAACCTGCCCGAAAGTTTCAGGGGATATAAGATCGTTCAGATTTCGGATGTCCACAGCGGAAGCTTCTCCGATCCTTCAAGACTCGAACATGCCATCCACCTGATCAATGAACAGAAACCTGATCTGGTGCTGTTTACCGGAGACATGGTGAACAATGTCGCAGAGGAATTCAAGCCGTTCATCCCTTTGTTTTCAACAATCAAAGCTAACGACGGTAAGTTTGCCGTGCTGGGAAACCATGATTATGCAGACTACGTTACCTGGAACTCTCTGGATGCAAAAAGGAAAAACCTGGAAACACTGATCGAATATGAAAAAGAAGCCGGCTTTGAAATGCTGCGCAACGAACACCGAATTATTGAGAAAAACGGCGAACAGCTGTACATCCTCGGGGTAGACAACTGGGGACTCAAACCGTTCCCGCAGTTCGGAGATCTTGATAAAGCCCTTAAAAACGTCCCGGAATCCGCTGCTAAAATCCTGATGAGCCATGACCCTACCCATTTCGATTACGTGGTTAAAAAACATCCTGGAAATGTCCAGCTCACGCTTTCCGGCCATACCCACGGCATGCAGTTCGGGCTTGATCTTAAAAACATCAAATGGTCACCTGTACAGTACCGCTATCCGAAATGGGCTGACCTGTATGAAAGCGAGGGCAAAATGCTGTATGTGAACCGAGGTTTCGGCGTGTTGGGTTACCCTGGAAGAGTGGGTGTTTTACCTGAAATAACGCTTTTTGAACTTAGTTAAGAATATGCGCAGTATGATATCTGATATCTAAAAAATATAATCCTTGACACGGGAAGTAGCCAGTTCTTTTTCATTGATCCAGCTAAGGAGGGCATCCAGTTTGTCCTCCATTTTTTTGCCTGCATTCAGCCGCCGGTAGAAAGGGACAGAAAAGTGGTGCTTCTTCAGGTCTGTAAACTGCCATGACTCCAGGTAGATTAGAACAAAGTCATCGTTTTTAAGAGTTTCAAAGACCATATTCTGATAGTACTTCACCGGCAGGAACTGGAAAATAAAATCATTGTAGGGCAATTGGCTGTAAGGAGAAATACTTTCGGGAATAATACTTAACCCATCTTCTTCAATGATCTTCGTGGTAGTCTTTAATCGTTTGAAGGGAAAAAGCACGTGGGCATGATCGATTCTTGATATGTAATTAAAACCCATCATTTTCAGAGTTTCTGAAGGGATCATCACATCTTTCTGACGGATTCCCCGGATCTGTTTCTCCAGGAAAGCTTCTGCTTCTTTCTTGGTTTCTTCAATATTTTCGACAGTAGAATCCCTACCATAAAAAGCAATTTCATGCCCTTGGGATGAAATTGCTTTGATAAGGTTTTTGAGTTTTCCAATGATGGAAACTTCAATAAAGAAACTGGCTTTTACATCGTGAAGATCTAAAATCCTGAGTATGGCTTTGGTATTATCTATGGTTATATTCAACCTCAGTTCATCAGAGATTTCATTTCCATTTTGACAGGAGGCTTCAATTGTAACGATGTTAAAAGTCAATAATATCATTTAAATATAATTCTAGATAATCATTATAATCTATTAAAAATCAGATGTTAAAATTAATTCAATTTAAAGTTAAAATTAAAGCACTAATTTTTACCTAATTTTGTTCTCAGATTTTTAATCATGTCCTGAGTCATTTCGGAAATTCCAAAATTATAAGAAAGTTTCCAGTCGTTTTTTGCCGTGGAATCATCAATGGAAGCCGGCCATGAATCTGCAATGGCCTGTCTGAAATCCGGCTCATAGCTGATCTCAAATTCCGGGATTTCTTTTTTGATTTCCTCAGCCAGCTGTTTCGGAGTAAAAGACATTCCACCCAGGTTGTAAGATGAACGGACCGTCAGGCTCTCCTTAGGAGCATCCATCAATTTCAGGGTAGCCTCAATAGCATCATCCATATACAGCATCGGCATGGCTGTGTTCTCAGAAATAAAGCTGGTGTATCTTCCGTCTTCTATAGCTTTGTAGAAAATCTCCACAGCATAATCCGTAGTTCCGCCGCCTGCCGGAGTCTTCCAGGAAATCAATCCGGGGTACCTGATGCTTCTTACATCAACTCCGCATTTATCGAAGTAATATTCGCACCACTTCTCTCCTGCCATTTTGGAGATCCCATAAACAGTAGTAGGATTCAGCACAACCTCCTGCCCCACATTTTCTTTTGGAATCCCTTTTCCGAAGACCGCTATAGAGCTGGGCCAGAAAATCTTTTTGATAAGCCCTTCCTTCGCCATTTCACAAAAGTCAATAAGGGGCTCCAGGTTCAGCTTCCATGCAAACAGCGGCTGTTTTTCCGAAGTTCCTGACAGCAGGGATGCCAGATGGTATACCGTAGTGATTTCATAATCTTTGATGACTTGCCTCACCAATTTTGTATTGGTCACATCCAGTCTCTCATAATGACCTGCCGAACTGATCCCCTCCTGCCATTTATCAAGACCTGAAGCTACTACATTGTCTGCGCCGTGAATTTCAACCAGGCGGTTGGTAAGCTCTGTGCCGATCTGGCCCAAAGCACCCGTAATCAGGATTTTTTCCGTATAGGATTCCATTGTTTTCTTTTTAGTTGATTGAAGCAAAAATAAAGATTTTACCCCCCTATTCAAAAACAAAATTGTAAATTCGGGTATATTTTTTATCATGAAGAAGCTGATCATTATAGGGGTACTGATAACGCAATATTTCTCAGCACAGTACACAGACATTACGATTGTAAAGGAGGTAAAAGTAAAAAACAAAGGTGTGGTAGTCTCCGCCCATCCGCTGGCCAGCGAGGCCGGTGCCAGCATCCTGAAAATGGGCGGCAATGCCTATGACGCGGTAGTTGCCACGCAGTATGCACTGGCCGTGGTCTATCCTCAGGCAGGCAATATCGGCGGCGGCGGATTTCTGGTCGGCGTTAAAAGCAATGGCGAAAAGTTTACCTTAGATTACCGCGAAACCGCTCCCCTGAAAGCATCGAGGGATATGTACCTGGATAAAACAGGAAAAGCCAATACCGACCTTTCCCAGAACGGACGGCTTGCCGTAGGCATTCCCGGAAGCGTTGCAGGCTTTTTCGCCACGTTGAAATACTGCAGGCTGCCGATGGAAAAGATCATCCAGCCGTCAATTGACTTAGCCGAAAAAGGATTCGCCATCACGGAGCAGGAAGCGGAAATGCTCAACAGGCACAGGGATGCATTCAAAAAACATAATACGACAGCCAATGCATTTGTTAAGGATGTCCCGTGGAGAGCAGGAGACCTCCTCATTCAGAAAGAATTGGCGGAAACCTTAAAGCTGATCCAGAAACTGGGTGCCAAAGGTTTTTACGAAGGTAAAACAGCCGCCCTCCTCGTTGCAGAAATGAAAAAGGGCAACGGGATCATCACCATGCAGGACCTTAAAAACTATAGAGTTGCAGAAAGAAAGGCGCTTGAATTCGATTATAAAGGCAACCATGTAGTGTCTATGCCGCTGCCGTCAAGCGGCGGGCTTCTACTGGCCCAGATGCTCAGAATGGCAAGCTTTGAAAACCTTGAGCAATACCAGCAGAACTCTGCAAAGGCTGTGCAGATTATGGCAGAAGCAGAACGAAGGGCTTTTGCAGACCGTGCCGAATATATGGGTGACCCGGATTTTATTCAGGATAAAACCAACTACCTGATCTCAGATGAGTACCTGAAGGGCCGGTGGAAAAGCTTCAGCTTTGATAAAGCAACCCCAAGCTCTGAAGTTGGCAAAATCATTGCCCAGCCCAAAGAATCGACGCAGACGACCCATATCTCCGTGCTGGACAAAGACGGCAATGCAGCTTCTGTCACCACAACGCTTAACGGCTATTATGGGAGCAAGGTAGTGGTATCCGGAGCCGGATTCTTCCTCAACAATGAAATGGATGACTTTTCCATCAAACCCGGTGTACCGAACATGTTCGGTGCCGTAGGCGGTGAAGCCAATTCCATACAGCCTAACAAGAGAATGCTGTCCTCCATGACGCCTACAATCCTTCTTAAGAACGGGAAACCGTATATGGTTGTGGGAACGCCCGGAGGAACAACGATTCCAACTTCAGTATACCAGTCGATTGTCAATGTGGTTGATTTCAGGCAAAACGCGAATATTTCCGTTAATGCCCCGAAATTCCATCAGCAATGGCTGCCTGAAACGATAAAGGTGGAAGAAAACTTCCCTGAAAGCACTATAGCGGAATTGAAGACGAAGAATTACACTTTTGAAAAAGTCAAACAGATCGGAAAAACCGAAATGATCATCCGGGATGACAACGGGAATATCCAGGCTGTAGCAGACGGCAGGGGCGATGATTCCGTAGCCATAGAATGATGACGGTCTCATGAGTAGGCGTTTTTAACATCGTTTTAAACATTATATGTTTCGGCGGGGCTTTCAGCCCCGCCGAAACTTTTGCTGACTGTTATTATACTTCAGATTTATTTTCTTAATTTCCGGTCCTGAACATTTAAAGATTGATTTTGAAGACGAAGAAATTTTACCGGCAGATCTATTTCCAGGTTGTTGTAGCCATCATTGCAGGAATCCTTCTAGGGAGGTTTTACCCCGAACTGGGTGAAAAAATGAAGCCTTTAGGCGACGGTTTCATCCGGCTGGTGAAAATGATCATTGCTCCGGTGATTTTCATTACCCTTACGCTCGGGATTGCGCATATGACCGATCTTAAGAAAGTCGGGAGAATTGCCATGAAGGCAATGATCTATTTCATTACCTTCTCAACCCTGGCACTGATCATCGGACTTGTCGTAGGTAATCTTCTGCATCCGGGGCATGGACTGAATGTTAATCCGGCCACACTTTCCGGGGATGTTTCGCAGTACCAGCAGAAGGCACACGAATCTACTCTCACGGGGTTCATCATGAATATTATCCCGGAAACCCTGTTTAGTCCGCTGGTCGGTGAAAACATCCTGCAGGTGCTTTTGGTAGCCATCCTTATGGGTGTGGCCCTGGTCCTGACCAAAGAAAAAAGTGCTAAAGTCACCGAATTCCTGCAGGACCTGTCTGCTCCGGTCTTCAAAATCGTGCATATGCTGATGAAGCTCGCGCCTATCGGGGCTTTCGGGGCCATGGCTTTCACCATCGGGAAATATGGGCTTCATTCTGTGCTGAACCTTATTTTCCTGGTGGGCACATTCTATATTACTTCCATCCTGTTTATCGTGATTGTGCTGGGTTCCGTTGCCCTTTATAACGGCTTTAATATCTTCAAGCTGATGTATTTCCTTAAAGAAGAGCTTTTGCTGGTGCTGGGAACCAGCTCATCAGAATCCGCTTTACCGGGAATCATGGAAAAACTGGAAAAAGCAGGCTGTTCAAAAGCCATTGTAGGATTGGTTGTGCCTACCGGATATTCCTTCAACCTGGATGGTACCAATATTTATATGACGCTGGCCTCCCTGTTTATTGCCCAGGCGCTGAACATCCACCTGCCTTTGGAAAAACAATTGCTGCTGCTTCTGGTAGCAATGCTGAGCTCAAAAGGCGCGGCAGGCGTTACAGGTGCCGGATTCGTTACGTTAGCGGCAACGCTGGCCGTTGTTCCGGAAATTCCCCTGGCGGGAATGACCCTGATCCTGGGCATCGATAAATTCATGAGCGAATGCAGAGCGCTGACGAATGTGATCGGAAATTCCGTAGCAACGGTTGTGGTGGCCAACTGGGAGAAGCAGCTGGATAGAGAGCAGTTGCAGTACTGCCTTAATAACCCTCATAAGGTTGAGGAAAAACTGGAGGTATAATTAATTACTGTTGAAATGCATCAATACATCAGGCAGCTGTTATACGTGATTTGTATCTTGCTTATGTCCTGTACCCAAAACACCAATAAGATCATGAAAGAAAACAATCCTGTGGTATACTTTGAAATTCCTGTCACAGATCCGGAAAGGGCCCAAAAGTTTTACAGCCATGTATTTGGCTTCAGGTTTGAAAAAGAAGTGATTGATGATTATGAAATGTTGCTGTTCCCGTTTGAAGAAACCGGCAGCGGGATTTCCGGAGCACTGGCTAAAGGCGATGTGTACCAGCCCACCCGAAAGGGTGTTATCCTTTATTTCAGGACCTAGGACATTGATCTTACATTAGAAAAAGTCCTGGAGAAAGGAGGAAAAATCCTTTATCCTAAAACTGTTAATGAAAAACATGGTTTTGCCGTCGCAGAATTTGAAGACAGCGAAGGAAACCGTATTGCGCTTCATCAGGCATTATAATCTCAGATCAGGATATTCAGGCTGGCCGGCTGGACTTTGACATGTATCGGAGATTTTATTTTGTTGAATTCCCCGTCCAGGTGCCAGTTTTTGGTATTCACTTTAAATTCAATCTCAGAAACGGGAATATAGGTGATATAATCATCATCCCTGAGCTTTTTGGTAAACATCCGGAACGCAAACAGCGGCGAATAGGTGAACGGAAACTTTTTTACCAGCACCATATCCACGAGCCCGTCACTTTTGCTTGCGTGCGGCGCAATATAGGCCTTATTCCCGAACTGTCGGGTATTGGCAATATTCAGCATCAGGTACTTACCGTTGTACTTCTGGTATTTCTCATCGAAAAATTTAACCTTGATCGGCTTGTAGCTGAAAAACGTCTTCATGGACACTTTGATATAATTTTTAAAGCCACGTGTGGTTTTCTCAAACTCCTTAACCACCTTTCCGTCAAAGCCCGTCCCTGAAACGTTAATGGAAAGCCTGTCATTTACCGTAAAAGTATCGATCTTCCTTGATTTTCCGGCCCGCAGTTTACCGATGAGCTCATCCAGGTTTTTTCCGAAATTGGTTTCATTTGAAAATCCGTTTCCGGAACCGGCAGGAAAAATTCCGAGGATCCTGGAAGTACCGATCAGATACTTTGCTACGGTGGAAATAGTCCCGTCCCCTCCTACCGCGACAAAAATATCCACATGGCTGAAGTGTTCCTGTATAAAATCATGGGTCCCGGCAATGGAATCTGAAATATAGTATAAGGGATCTTTAACCTTAGCTTTCAGCGCATTGAGAAACGGCTGGTAGTTTCCTTTGGCAGAAAAAGGATTGATGATGAAAGCGACATTTTCCATGGTCACAAAAATAAAAAATGCTTCCGTAAGGGAAGCATTAAATATTATTTAAATTTCATCCTTTCCCTGAAAGCAGGCGTAAGGGTTTTGTCCAGTTCCTGCCAGGAAACCGGAATGGTAATATCTCCGGCTGCAAAAGCTGCAATTTCATACGGGCTGTAATGGAAATACAGGTTTTTATCATCAAAATAGAAATTATCCGTAGCAGGAATTACCTCTACCAAGAGCATTTCCGAATTGTTTACCTGACCTTTATTGTCTGTGGTTCCGCTGTTGATTTTGTTGATGTTTTTCATCAGTAAAGCTTCAAGACTACTTTTCGGCATGGTAGTGATGTCCTTAAGCTCCGTTTTTTTATTGTTTTTAAGATCGAAAACACGTTCTGAAAAACCATAATTGTCATGAGCGCCTCCTTCATACGACCCCCACATATACTGGATATGCATGAAATCATTGTTAACGGATTTCAGGTGCATGGATGTATCCGTATACCATTTCTCTCCAAACCTGATATCCGACAGGTATTCTTTGCTTTCTTTCCTTAATTTGTCAAAATATTCATTCTTATCCTTTTCAAGATAAGCCTGTAGCCCTTTCTGAGAAAAATCTTTGAGCCCTTTCCTGTTGAAATAGATACTGTCGAGCAATGTCTTATCCTGTAAGGATGGAAAAACCAGAAGTTTTGCAGCATATTGCACAGTCAGGGAATCCGCAAGCTTTACGGAATCATTGATGGCTAAAGAATCTGTCCTGAACGTATCCGGTTTGGAGTTTCCTGTTGCAGAGGAGGTACCTGAGGTTTCGCTTTTTTTGCAGGCAGAAACGGAAAAGAGAGCAGCCAATGTTACCGCTGCCAGTATATTTTTCATAATTTTTATTTTGGATATGCATGCAAAAACCATTCAAAAATGAATGGTTTTTAAGATTATTTCAAAGGTTTTTTGTACCATCTGAGTCTGTGTACCTGATTATGATTTCCGGATCAGGCTGATGACCTGGTTTTCGCTTTTGGAAGCCGTCCCCCAGATCTGCTTGAAAGCAGAATAGTATTCTTTAGGATAATCTGCACTTTTAACCGTCATAACAGAGGTCACTTCCAGTATATTTCCTTTTTGCTCCGCTGTATAGCTGTATTCTATTTCCTTGTCCTGAGTGACGATTTTCTTACTTTTCGGCATTTCCTCGATGGCATACCCTTCCGGGATCTCCAATGTAATTTTCTTCACTTTGGTAAACGGGGAGATAAAATCAATCTGGTATTTTCTTTCATCGGTCTGGTCAAATTCATTTGAATTTTTATTCATGAACAACAGCGGGTTAATGATGATTTTCTTACCCACTTTGTCAATCAGGTTTTCAGATGAAAAGCTCATGCTGCTTTCAAAATCACCGTTCTCCAAAACCTGAGAGGTAATACCGGTGAAATCTATCGCAAAGTTTTCCTTGTACTGCTTCTTGTACTTTTCCTGGTTGTCATCGTAATTTTCTTTGGCATACATGGCATACGTCCCGGTATCCCGGTCCGTATAAGTCCCGGAAATGCTCCCGTCCGGATTGATTTTTGCGTTGGTGGTCAGATAGGTAAAACTTGGTTTGGCATTGATCATCTGGATCTGTTTCACATTATCTTTGGCCATCAGTACACCGTATTGGTTCCAGTCCCTCGGCGGAAGCTGGTCCATAGAAGACTGTTTCGTGGTCGCATCATAAACATGTATGGTTCCGTTCACCTCAATAGCAGCAATAACCAGGTTCATATTGGCGACGTTGGGAGAAACCAGGTTGATCATGCCGTTACTGATCGTTGAAATCAATACAGGATCAGCTTTAATACCGGCTTCGCGCATCAGCATCACCAGGAACAGGTTGATTTCCGCAGCATTCCCGGTTTTGGTTTCCAGCATCTTTTTCAGTCCGTCCTCCGTATAGATGCCGCGTTTGTTGTTCCAGGTTAAGGTTTTCTGTACATAGCTGAATATGGCATTGGCTTTATCAAGTTCATTTTTCATGCCTGTTACTCCGGCGGGCATATTGTCTTTGGCAAACCTGCTTTTTTTCAGTTCGCCGCCGAAGTCTTCATCATCGTACAGCCTCTGCCTGATCTGGTCCCATGAAGAAGAATAGAGTTTGAGTTCGCTGAAATTGGTGGAATGCAGCTCAGCACTGACTTTGGTCCTGTAATTATGATCGTTTTTAACGAATTTTTCAACTTTGAAAGGCTTCAGGTTTTCATAGGCAAAACGGTACGTCTTGTAGTCCATCCCGTATAAGTTTTTATCTGCGATTTCCCGGTATTTTGGATTGAGTGACCCGGTATAATTCACATTATAGGACATATTGACAGGGCTATCCAGTACATATTCCGTATAGACGGAAGGCGTATCGGTCTCAATCAGGAATTCAGGTATCGCATAGGCAAACGGTGATTCTACCGTATACTGGTATTCGATGACGGAACCGTCCTTTACGTTAGGGAATGCAAATTTTGTTACCGTAACATTTTTGTTCTCCTTGCTCTTATATTTGGAGTTGTTTTCCACCTTGGTTTCGGTTTTCACTCCGTTATCCTGATTGTAGGTGAATGCTTTCATCCTGCTGATGGTTTCCTGATTGCCTCCATTACCCTGATAGAGCGGAACTTCAAGGTTCAACCAGTCCTCAGCCTTATCTTTCCGGTAGATCTTCACCCGGTAAAAATAACTTTTGGAGAGGTATCCGGTACGGGAATCCATCTTAAAATGCGCTGAACGGTACAACACTTCAGCCGGTGCGTTCTCATCCAGCAGGGATTTGGGTTTGGACAGGTCTGCATCGTTAAATTTCGGAGGACTGAGAAACTCATGCTTCTGGGCCTGAGCAAAAGTCATTGTAAGGGAGCCCAATGCTGCCCACAGTATTCTTTTCATGGTTATACTTTTGAAATTAAAATTTTTGAATTATCATTTTTTAATGTTTTTTTCCTGAAGTTGATGTACTCATTGTACTTCTCTTTAGGGTAAATACCTTTATTGATCCTGATGCTCCTGTTCACCTTTAGCTCGGCACCATTCCGCACAAAATTCAGCTGGTAACTTCCGAACTCTGAATTAAAGCTGACGTTTTCAGGAACTTCGTCCAGCTTGTACTGCGCAGGAACCGTAAAGGTAATCTCATAATCATCCTGAAACGACTGCTGAAGTTCGAATGGAAGCTCTCTGACCTCATCGTTTTTATAGATGACATTGGTAAAAATAGGAACTGCCCGGAACAGCATGCTGTTTCCGGCCGTTTTGGAATAATTGCCTGCTTTGAAATCAAGTTCATATCGGGCAACGGCATTGTCCCTGTCATTGACAACATTTTTCATTTCAATTTTATCGAAACTAAGAACACTCAGCCTGTCCCTGATGGCTTCATTCCGCTCTTTCGGAGAAAGGCCGGTGAAAGCGACGTTATAATCATACTGATTACCGGTATAGGAGAATTGGCCTTCCCCGTTAATGCTGTTGTCCTCGTTGATCCTGATCTTCAGTACCTGCTTCTCATTGTTTTGCTCCGGCGAATATACCGGTGTGCTGATCAGCTCAATGCCATTCTTACCGATTGAAAGCACATTCCTGTCCGTTGTAGATGTACTTAAATGATTGAATGCCATCATCTGGCTCGTATTTTCCAGCCAGATGCTTCCCTTTTCCGTGGGTACCATAAGGATCACATGGTTTCCGCCCATTTTTGGGAATTCCGGATCGAAGGTCAGCTGAGAATCTCCGGAATTGATCACGCAGTAATTGGAAGGAATCCCGGCCTCATCCAGCAACACTTTCATGTAATTCGTAAGTCCTTTACAGTCACCATAGCCTTTTTTGGAGACTTCTTCAGGCTGCATCGGCTGCCATCCTCCAATCCCTAAAGCGACCGCAATATACCGTGTTTTAGACTGCATATACTGATACAGCTTTTTTACTTTCTCCTCTGCAGTGCCTTGTAAATGCAGTGCTGCCACTTCAGCCTTAACGGCAGGCGTTACCGTGGAAACGGGCTGCAGGATGCTGTTATAATACCAGGTCCCGAAATCTTTCCAGCTGCTGATGCTTCCCTGTTTCCCCATCAGGTTGAATCTCGTCAGGGCAAAGCTTACCTTAGGTAAAATCTTATCCGGCTGCGGCATTAAAAAAGTACCGTCCACCGCAGGGACATCTTTAAAAGAATAGACTTTATCTGTACTGCTTCCGCTTTCAGTTACAGCAGCATAATTGTATTTTGAAGGATAGGTTTTGGTTTTAAGTTCTATCCCTGAATTGTTGATGACTCTCAGCTCTTTGCTTTCCACCGAAGTATTGGTGGTGGAAAATGGGACAAAATCCTGAATGAATACTGTATTCTGGTCTTTGAGCTGATAAGAAAATTCTATGGTATAAGGATATTGTGTCGGAGTATAGGACAGTGACATGAAACGGTCATCCGAGTAGAAAATCCCGTCGGGAGTATTGGCGAAATCACCAAAGTCGGATTTGGAATATGATTTTATTTTTTTGCCGGCTTCATCATAGATGGTTACTTTCACATCTGAAATCTGGTCTCCTTTCTGATAGGCAATGACAGGAGTAGCCTGGTCTTTACCGTCCTTATTCATCACCGTCCTTACTTTCTGGTACTGGTACCGGATTTCATCCACGCTGTTGATCTGGAGGGTGGTCAGGTCTTTACGGATGACCAGGTTGGCATTCTTTTTTAAAGGTTCAGGAATGGCTGAAACGGGATAATTCTGAGCAAAATGCAAAGAAGCAATAGAAAGCGCTCCGATACAAAATATTTTCATCATAGTTACTAAAATTTTCCAAAAGTAATGAAATAACTATGAACTGGAAAATTAATTTTTCATCACAAAAAAAGCCTCCAAAACGGAGGCTTCTATCAGTTATATCATATCGATTAAGCATCGATATTGGCATATTTTGCATTTTTCTCAATGAATTCCCTTCTTGGCGGAACTTCATCGCCCATCAGCATAGAGAAGATACTGTCCGCTTCCACGGCATTATCAATGGTTACCTGCTTCAGGATCCTGTGTTCAGGATTCAGCGTGGTTTCCCAAAGCTGCTCAGGGTTCATCTCTCCAAGACCTTTATAACGCTGAACTTCAACTCCTTTTCCGTCCGGAGCCATTTCAAGGGTGAATTCTTCACGCTCCTTTTCATTATAGGCGTATACTTTCTTGTTTCCTCTCTTTAACAGGTACAAAGGCGGCTGAGCGATATAGATATACCCGTTCTCAATAAGTTCCTTCATATACCTGAAGAAGAAGGTAAGGATCAGTGTTGAAATGTGGGAACCGTCGATATCGGCATCGGTCATGATAACGATTTTATGATACCTGAGTTTCGCCATGTTCAGGGCTTTGCTGTCTTCTTCCGTTCCTACGGAAACACCGAGAGCAGTATAGATATTTTTGATCTCTTCGTTATCATATACTTTATGAAGCATTGATTTTTCCACGTTCAGGATCTTACCTCTTAGCGGAAGAATCGCCTGGAAGTGCCTGTCTCTCCCTTGTTTAGCGGTTCCACCTGCGGAGTCACCCTCTACCAGGAAAAGTTCGGATATAGCAGGGTCTTTGGAAGAACAGTCGGAAAGCTTACCCGGAAGTCCGGAACCTCCCATCGGGGATTTTCTCTGAACCATTTCACGGGCTTTTTTCGCCGCCTGCCTTGCTTTCGCTGCCAATACCACCTTCTGTACGATCTGTTTGGCCTCCGTAGGATTTTCTTCCAGGAAGTTAGACAGCATTTCGCCAACGATTTTATCCACAGCTCCGGAAACTTCAGAGTTTCCAAGCTTGGTTTTGGTCTGCCCTTCAAATTGAGGCTCCATTACTTTTACGGAAACTACGGCAGTCAGTCCTTCACGGAAGTCATCACCGGTAATATCCACTTTTTCTTTCTGCGGGATCCCAAGATCATCGGCATATTTTTTCAGCGTCCTGGTCAATGCTCTCCTGAACCCGGCCAGGTGCGTTCCCCCTTCATGGGTATTGATATTGTTAACGTACGAGTGAAGGTTCTCATTGAAAGACGTGTTGTAGCGCATCGCTACCTCAACCGGGATATCATCACGCTCACCTTCCATAAAGATCACGTTTTCCATGATAGACTCACGGTTTCCGTCGATATAGGCAACAAATTCCTTTAGCCCGCCTTCAGAATGGAATACTTCTGAGCGGAAAGATCCGTCTTCCAGTTGTTCCCTTTCATCGGTCAAGGTGATTGTAATTCCTTTATTAAGGTAGGAAAGTTCTCTTAAGCGGCTTGCCAATGTATCATAATTGTATACCAGCTCGGTAAATATGGAATCATCCGGCTGGAAGAACTGCTTTGTTCCTCTCTGGTCGCTGTGTCCTATTTCCTCTACACCGGTCTGTGCTTTTCCTCGTGAATAAATCTGCTGATAGATATTGCCGTCACGGTAAACGGTAGTTACCATTTCATTGGAAAGCGCGTTCACACACGATACCCCAACCCCGTGAAGACCTCCTGAAACCTTATAAGAATCTTTATCGAACTTACCTCCGGCCCCGATTTTTGTCATTACAACCTCAAGAGCGGATTTCTGTTCCTTTTCATGGAAGTCAACCGGAATACCTCTACCGTTATCGCTTACCTCGATACCGTTCCCTTCCTTGATGCTGACGAAGATCGTATCGCAGTATCCTGCCAATGCTTCGTCAATAGAGTTATCCACTACTTCATAAACCAAATGGTGAAGGCCTCTTACCCCTACGTCACCAATGTACATGGAAGGACGCATACGTACGTGCTCCATTCCCTCCAATGCCTGAATACTACTAGCTGTATATTGTTTCTGACTCATATAAAATATTAAAAATCCTGCTCAATGCAGAGACCCACAAATATCGTGATTTTTTTCGAGGTATGAAAGTTAAAAAGTGTCAAAAAACAGGAGTGGAAAAACCGGTTATTCCCTAAAAAAACAGATGCATAATCCTATACGGTCTCATTGCTGCAGGATACAAGTTGTCAACAGCATAAGAATTCAAAGGTAAGGCAGATTTCGGGAACTTCTGCTGTCTTATATCATATTCCCTCTTATAATTTATCCGTAAATTGAGTACTTAAAAGTTGAGTGTATGGATGATTTTATTGCGGCCCGTGCTCAGATGGCCATGTCCCTGGGTTTTCACATTATCTTTTCCTGTGTCGGGATGGTAATGCCGTTTTTAATGGCATTTGCCCACTGGAAATACCTGAAAACCGGCAACGAACTTTATAAAGGCCTTACCAAAGCGTGGAGCAAAGGAGTAGCCATCCTTTTTGCCACCGGAGCGGTATCCGGGACGATGCTCTCTTTTGAGCTTGGCCTTTTATGGCCTCAGTTCATGAAGCATGCCGGCCCTATTTTCGGGATGCCGTTTTCATTAGAAGGAACTGCATTTTTTATTGAAGCCATTGCCATAGGGTTCTTCCTGTACGGCTGGGACCGGTTCAACAGATGGTTCCACTGGTTCTGCGGGTTCCTGGTCGGTTTAAGCGGGCTCGCATCAGGTATCCTGGTCGTTGCGGCCAATGCCTGGATGAACTCTCCCTCGGGATTTGATTACATCAACGGACAATACCTGAATATAGATCCTATTAAAGCCATGTTCAATGATGCCTGGTTTTCACAGGCGCTCCACATGACCGTTGCCGCTTTTTGTGCTACCGGATTTGCGGTGGCGGGAGTGCACGCTTTTTTAATCATGCGTAAAAAAAATGTGGAATTCCATACCAAAGCATTCAGGATTGCGGCTGGCTTTGCGATGATCGGGGCCTTCGGAGCACCCTTGACCGGTGATACAGCGGCAAAATCGGTTGCTGAACGGCAGCCCATCAAACTTGCCGCCATGGAAGCGCATTTCGAAACGGAAAAAGGGGCTGCATTTGTCATTGGCGGAATTCCGAACCAGCAAAAGGCAGAACTGAAATATGCAATTAAGATCCCGAAAATGCTCAGCTTCCTTGTTGCAAGTGATTTCAACGCCGAAGTAAAAGGACTGAAAGATTTCCCAAGGGACGAATGGCCTCCGGTAGCGGTAGTGCATTATGCTTTTCAGATCATGATCTTTTTCGGGGTGGTAATGATCATCATCGGAATGCTCTACCTGTATGCCAGCTTTTTTAAGAAAGAATGGCTGAACAAAACCTGGTTCCTGAAAACATTCCTGATTGCCACGCCTTTCGGGTATATGGCACTGGAAGCGGGCTGGACGGTAACCGAAGTCGGACGTCAGCCGTGGATCATCTACGGAATTATGAGAACAGTGGATGCGGTGACTCCGATGCCCGGAATACAGTATTCTTTCTATTTCTTTACCGCCGTGTTTGTTTCCCTCTCTTTCGTGATGGCATTCCTTCTGACCAGGCAGATCAAGATGGTCCCGAAATTATATGATCCTACCGATCCTCAGTTCAACACTATTAAAAACAAAAAATTATGATTTATGTTGTCATAGGTTTTCTCTGGCTGTCTATCTGCCTCTATGTGATTTTGGGGGGAGCTGATTTCGGCGCAGGAATCGTGGAAATGTTCACCAAGGAAAAAAACCGTCCCAAAACACAGGTCATCATGTATGAATCGATCGCTCCGGTATGGGAGGCCAATCATATGTGGCTGATTATAGCCATTGTGATTCTTTTTGTCGGCTTCCCTGAGGTCTATACTACCCTTTCCACCTACCTTCATATCCCTTTGGTCCTGATGCTGATCGGGATTATTGCCAGAGGTACATCATTCACATTCAGGCATTATGATGCCGTGAAAGACGAGTGGCAGAAAGTGTATACCCAGATCTTTTATTTCTCCAGCCTACTAACGCCTTTCTTCCTCGGACTGATTGCCGCAGCAACCATTTCCAGATCTATCCATCCGGATGCGACCAGTTTTGCAGAACTCTATATTTTCAGCTGGCTGAACTGGTTCGGTGTGGCTGTAGGCCTCTTCACAATTGCCATTTGCGCTTATGTCGCTTCGGTATTTGCGTTGAGGGAAGCGATAGACCGTATGGAACTGAAGCTGATGATCAAAAAATCAAAACAAACCATGGTATTTGTAGTCATTACGGGGCTTCTGGTCTTTCTTACAGCCTATATTTCCGATATTCCATTGGTGATGTGGGTATTCTCCAAACCTTTGGGAATTATGGCTACAGTCTTTGCGACGATCTGCCTGGGGCTTATCCTGAGAGCAATGCATACCGGAAAACTGCTTTCTGTACGGGCTCTCGCAGGATTCCAGATCATTATGATCCTGGTAGCGGCCACGTATCAGCATAACCCGAACATCATCCTGTTCGGGAACGGACAGCATCTTTCGCTGCTGGAGCATGTGGCGGCTCCCAAAACCATTAATGCATTGGGATGGGCTTTAATCTTAGGCTCTGTTTTTATCCTTCCTTTTCTGTTCTACCTGATGGTTTCATTCAGCAAACAAAGAAGATCATTATTGAAAAAACCGTCGCGATGACGGTTTTTTCAGTCTGTATAACCTGTTAGTTTTTAATTCCCTTTCTTACCGTTACTTTACCGGATACTGAAGTTATTCTGATGAGATAACTGCCTTTCAGCAGAGATGAGGTATTGAGTTTAGGACCTTTTCCTCTCAGGACAGTTTTCCCGCTTTCATCCAGGATCTCCACTTCTCTGATATCAGCAGCGGACAACAGGGTTAATTGTTCTTTAAAAGGATTTTCGAATCTTATGATGTCTTTTTGATCCACCTGTTCTTTTACAGATAATACAGGTTTCTGGATAATGTATCTTGAAATATTGTTGTCATGCATCACATAAAGGTAATTATCTTTCACAAAAGTGAATCTCAAAGTCGTGTATGAAGTGCCTGACAAGGGATAAAATGTACCGTTATTAACCGTAAGATTATTGCCGTTCAGGGAATAACAGGCAATCCCGAGATCCTGGGAAGAGTTTTCTGCGGGAACCAGGATTACATCATTATATACCAGTGGCTCCGTGTCCTGTGCAGAATACGCAGTCCCGTTATACAGAAATGATTTTTCAGCAGCAATCACGCCACCGGCTCCCACAGTCTGGTCCAGCATGCCCTGGCCATCTGTCTTGGTGAAATAGATATTTCCGCTATCTGTAAATTTATTGATGAAAGAACCGTCGTTCGCAGAAGTCCGTACGCTTACCGCATAAGAAGCTGTTGTAGGCAGAACTGCATTTTTTACATGGGCATAGCCACTCTGACCGTATGAAGTATCCAGGCTGCCTGTACCTATGCTCACTTTACGGATATTGGACAAGCCAACAGACGGAGAGATGAATTCGTATACTGCCTGGTCTTTGTTAAAAAAGAATTCATAGTTGATGCTACCGTTAGGATCTCCTGCAACAGAAGGATCTGCACTCATAGAACCGTTGGTCCCGTAAGAAGCATCCGGGTTACCGTCCGGAAGGAATTTACTGAAGGCGTTATCCCCACGAAAGAAGATCTTACCGTCCGGAAGTACAATCTTATAGTTCCAGTCCGTCATTTGCATCGTGGCATTGGAAAAATTGGTATCTTCCTGGCCACTGGAAAGGTATTTCCGGTTTCCGTTGGTATAGAAAAAATCATTATTGGCATAAAAATAATAGGCTTCAAACGCCGGAATCACCACAGTTCCATTAGTCCCGAATGCAGCATCGGGAGAACCGTCTGCATTAAGCCTTGTAAATTGTGTAAAAGAACTGTTGTCTGCATGGTAACTGACAAAAATTTTACTTCCCTGGAAAGTGGAATGAATACGGGGAATCAGCAGCAGCCAGTCATTGGGCGAAGGAGATCCTAAACCACTTACAGTCCCGTTGTTTCCGAATGAAGTGTCTTTAGTGATGGTAATCTGGGCATTAGCTATAGAACAAGCCAATACCAATAAGGTACATGTTTTTTTCATTGTCTGTGTTTTAAGAAGGAAATTTACAAATAATATTTTATTAAAGAGATATCCGAAGAATAAAATTAGAGGATCAGAATCTTTTTCTTATACTCCCGAATGTAATATTTATACCTGCCAAAATAAGTTTTATAAAGAATACAATTACAGCTGTTATGATAATAATCGGAATGATCAGAATAGATCCACCCACACTTCTTCCGTTATCAATATATGCATATAGAGACAATCCCATAATCCCAATACTAACAATTATACCAACAACTACAATCCACCAATTTTTAGTTTCAGAATAAAGAGCATCACCCTGAATATATCCAGTCCTTCTTCCATATAGAATTTCAAGAAAATTATTTTTTTCTCCAGTTATTATAACTTCTTCACCTTTAGCCAATATCTTTTTTAAAACCAATACTTTATTCTCATCATAAAACAATACAACTTGTTTTTCTTTGGTAGCTTCATCGTAAAATCTTTTTAAGATAATATGCTCCTGATTCATATCATTAAATCTATGGGTTGTAAATGCTTGTTCGAAAGTATAATTATTACCCTCCTTATTTTCAAAGATTAATACCGTACAGGAATTATCAAAAAGTTTAGCTTTTTTAACAAGAAACATTTTAGAAAGATCTTTTTTTACATACACTTTTCTATCATTGATATAGATTTCCATCCAGTGTATTCCATTCCTATACTTCTCACGGTTAAATCTAACTATTTTCCCAGCGGATATGAATTCATCTGTTCTAGCATTTTCTTCATGATTTGAATAAATCGGAATAATATGAGATATTTTAAGCTGTTTTGACATTTTTAAATGATTCCAAATGTTATTAATCGACGAATATACAAATAATAAAGATTGGTATAATTATAAAATTCTTATAGCTATAGCCGTAATTGATTGTCATTTTTGGATATCAAACATTAGAATAAAAAACCTCTGCAAAATTGCAGAGGTATGTATCAATGATCAATAAAAAGATACGTATTACGCCAGCTTTATCAGAAGCTGTTCATCAATCTTTTCTACCTTCACCAGGTTATTTTTCGTCAGTACCTTGGAAGCTTTATCCCATTTTTTACCGGACAGCTGGCTTCTTTCCTTTACTTCTGCCAGTGAAAAAGGCTCTTCACGGGAATTCAGGATCTCAAGGATTACTTTTTCATCTTCTCCCAGTTCAATCTGAGGAACGGCTTTTTCCGGTTTCATCTGTGGGAAGAACAGCACTTCCTGGATGGAAGCATTGTTGGTAAGGAACATGATCAGACGGTCCATTCCGATTCCTAATCCGGATGTCGGCGGCATTCCGTATTCCAGTGCCCTCAGGAAATCTTCATCAATGAACTGACCGGCTTCGTCATCTCCTTTTTCAGATAATTTCAGCTGGTCTTCAAAACGTTCCCTCTGGTCTATCGGGTCATTCAGCTCGGAATAGGCATTGGCAATTTCCTTACCGCATACCATCAGCTCAAAACGCTCGGTAAGCCCTTCTTTGCTTCGGTGTTTTTTGGTGAGCGGAGACATTTCCACCGGATAATCTGTAATGAATGTCGGCTGGATAAAGTTTCCTTCACATTTCTCCCCGAAAATCTCATCGATCAGCTTCCCTTTCCCCATGGTTTCGTTCACATCAATGCCAATTGACTTGGCAAAATCGAACAGTTCCTGTTCTGTTTTCCCGGTAATATCAAAACCGGTAAACTTCAGGATCGCATCGGTCATGGAAATCCTCTGGTACGGTGCTTTGAAATCCACTTCATATTCGCCGAAAGTTGCTTTGGTAGTCCCGTTAACCTGTACGGCACAGAATTCCAGCAGCTTTTCAGTGAAATCCATCATCCAGTTGTAGTCTTTATAGGCTACATAGATCTCCATAGCGGTAAATTCCGGGTTATGGGTCCTGTCCATTCCTTCATTCCTGAAGTTTTTGGAAAATTCATACACACCGTCGAAACCACCGACAATCAGCCTTTTCAGGTATAATTCGTTGGCAATCCTTAAATATAACGGGATATCCAATGCATTATGATGGGTAATGAACGGCCGGGCAGCAGCTCCTCCCGGAATAGACTGCAGGATCGGGGTCTCCACTTCAAAATAACCGGCATCATTAAAGAACGTCCTCATCGCATTGAAAAGCTTGGTCCTTTTCACAAAAACTTCTTTTACCTGCGGGTTCACGGTTAAATCCACATAACGCTGTCTGTATCTAAGCTCAGGATCGTTAAATGCGTCATATACAACACCATTTTCATCGGTCCTCGGCTGCGGAAGAGGACGTAACGCCTTTGTTAGAAGCGTAAAATTCTTCACCATTACCGTCATCTCCCCTACCTGGGTTTTGAACAGCTCACCTTCCACACCAATGATATCACCAATGTCCAGAAGATGCTTATATACTTCGTTATATAAAGTCTTGTCTTCTCCGGTACAGATTTCATCCCTGTTAAAATACACCTGAATCTTTCCTTTGGAATCCTGCAGTTCAGCAAAAGACGCTTTCCCCTGTATCCTTCTGGACATCAGTCTACCGGCAATCTTAACCTGTTTATTATCAGCGAAATCCTGTTTTATAGATTCTGTAGTATCTGTGATGGTATACTCATCGGCAGGGAAAGCATTGATCCCCATTTCAGTCAGCTTGGACAGCTTTTCTCTTCGGATTATTTCCTGTTCTGATAATTGCATTTTTCTGTATTTCAATAACGTGCAAAGATAAGGGTTTTTAAAGGTATGAGGCAAAAAAAATTCCGCCCTTATACAACAAAATGCTGCTCCCTGACGGGAACAGCATGTATTCTTTTACGAAGATAAAAATTTATTTATTTTTCAGCGTTAGGATATAGCCTACCATCTTCTTGGCGTCTTCCCTGGAAATCTGCTGATGGGGCGGCATAGGAACACTTCCCCACACTCCGCTTCCTCCCTCAATGATCTTGGAAGCCAGCAGTTCCGCATCCTTCTCGGTATACTTGCCTGCAATTTCACGGTAGGAAGGACCGATCATCCTTTCATCCACAGCGTGGCACCCCGAGCAATCCAGCGTCTGAATCTGCTGTTCCCCGGAAAGCTGGCTGACCGCCTGTTCAGATTGACCGGGCTGTTCCGGAGACTGTACGGCTGTATTTTCTTTTTTAGAACAGGATGCCATCAGTAGCCCTATGCATCCTGTTAAAAACAGTTTTTTCATTATTTGGCTGCTGTAGAATCTTTTTTGGCAGCGTCAGTAGCCGTTGCTGCAGGTGCAGTAGCTGTGGCAGCCGGTGTGTCTGCTTTTTTAGCGGTTGAATCCGTTACTGTTGGTACTTCAGGTTCTTCCAGCATCGTGTTGCTGTCCTGTAGGGAATGATCTGTTTTCTTTGAACAGTTGATCATCAATAAGCTTGCAATAAATGCGGCGGCTAATACTTTTTTCATTCTATTTCTATATTATTTAAGCAAAAATATAAAAAATAAATTTCAGGTTATGACAAATCAGGATTTTTTCAGGGTCTTGACCGATTACTACCAGGAGAAAAGTTAAGCTTTGATAATTTTTCGGGATTTTTGTATTTCGTATTAAAAAAATATTTACTTTTGCCTTATGAATCAGATCAGCAACAATAACTGGTGGTGGCTTTCAAACTCTTCGTCGGGTCTGGAAGTATTGTTATGTTGTTAACGCAAGACAAAAATAATATTAGCATATAGAGACTTTGACGGATACCGTTGAAGTCTTTTTTTATTTAAAAATGTAAACCAAGTACAGATGTTCCACAAAAAAATCAAAATAAAAACCGTTTCAAAAAAAACTCTCGGAGACCTGCAGACCCCCATGAATATTTACCTCCAGGTAAGGGACCATTTCAGGGATACCGTACTGCTGGAAAGTTCAGATTCCAGGAATGCAGAACACAATTTCTCGTATATCGGCATCAATGCCATTGCCGGAATAGAGATCAGGTCGCTGAAGGAATTTGAAGTAAAACTCCCGCTGGAAGAACCGGTAAAACAGCCGCTGGAAGGACATTCGGTAACCGATCTTTTCAGGGATTTCTGCCAGATCTTTGAATGTGAAAAAGCAAAAGACGCAGTAGAGGAAACTGCTCAAAGCGTATTTGGGTATACGAGTTTTGATGCGGTACAGCTTTTTGAAAAAGTCACTTTTAAAGCACAAAGCCCGGAAGTGGAGAACCCATTGCTGAGATACCGCCTTTACCAGTATGTGATTGCGATCAATCATTACAATGATGAAATGCATTTTATTGAAAACCGCATCGAAGGTGTTCGCTCCGAGCTTTATCACCTTGAAAGCCTGATCAAGAACAGGAATCCGGTGATCTACCCTTTCGGGAAATCCGGTTCCGAAACGTCCAACCTTACCGATGAAGAATATATAGCATTGGTAAAAACAGCCCAGAAGCATTGCATGCGGGGCGATGTATTCCAACTGGTACTCAGCAGGAGGTTTCAGCAGAAGTTTACCGGTGATGAATTCAATGTATATCGTGCATTGCGGAACATCAATCCTTCCCCATACCTGTTTTTCTTCGACTATGGTAATTACAAACTGTTCGGTTCCAGCCCTGAAAGCCAGCTGATCATCAAAAATAACCAGGCCGTGATCCACCCGATTGCCGGGACATTCAAAAGGACGGGCCATCTGGATACTGACCTGAAAGCTATTGAAACCTTAAAAAAAGATCCGAAGGAAAACGCGGAACATACGATGCTGGTGGACCTGGCCAGAAACGACCTGGGGAAACTGGGGAACAATGTTACGGTAACGAAGCTGAAAGAGATCCAGCTTTTTTCCCATGTGATCCATATGGTGAGCGAAGTAACGGCCGATCTTCCGGCGGGTATACAGCCTTTCGAAATGGTATCGGCTACGTTTCCCCAGGGGACTTTAAGCGGGGCACCGAAACATAAAGCCCTTCAGCTGATTGATGCCTATGAAAAAGATTCCAGGGGATATTACGGAGGCTGCATCGGCATGATCGGACTGAACGGCACATGTAACCAGGCCATTATGATCAGGACGTTCCTGAGTAAGAACAACACCCTGTATTATCAGGCAGGAGCAGGCCTTGTCGCCCACTCGGTGCCTGAAAATGAACTGCAGGAAGTCAATAACAAGCTGAATGCCCTGAAAAAAGCGGTGGAAAAAGCAGAAAAAATAGCAGACTAATCCACAACCAACCAGTTATAACCGATAGATTTACCCCTGATACAATAATTAACCTCACCCTTAAAAATGAATACTACCCTACCCATACCTCCATCCGATACGGATCACGAAGCAAAAATCCTGGTCTTTGACAACTATGACAGTTTCACCTACAACCTGGTTCAGATCATAGAAAGGATCTTAGGCCGAAAAGTGGATGTGGTGCGGAATGATGAGATCTCCCTGGAAGATATTGCACAGTATGATAAAATTATTCTTTCGCCAGGCCCAGGTATTCCGGAAGAAGCGGGTATCCTGCTGGACCTGATCCGGGAATACGCTCCCAGCAAAAGCATCCTGGGCGTATGCCTCGGACAGCAGGCGATCGCAGAAGCGTTCGGCGGAACCCTGATCAACCTTTCCGAGATCTTCCACGGGGTTTCTACTCCGGCCAACCTGGTCAAAGAAAAAACAAAACTTTTCCGTGACCTTGCTTCCGGAATGGAAGTCGGGAGATACCACAGCTGGGCGGTTGACACAGAAGGGTTTCCAGAAGAACTGGAAATTACCGCTGTGGATAACGACGGCATGATCATGGCTCTGCAACACAAAACATATGATGTGCATGGCGTACAGTTCCACCCCGAAAGCATCCTGACACCAGATGGAGAAACCATCATCAGGAACTTTCTTCTCCACTAAACCCCAGACTGATTAATTTTTACAGAATCCTGTTATGAAAGAAATACTGCAATACCTGTTCAACCATTATACGCTGTCCAAATCTGAAGCGAAAGCAATGATGCTTGAAATAGCCCATAATAAATTCAATGATGCTGAGATCACAGCGTTCATCAGTGTCTTTCTGCTTCGCAGCATCACCCTGCAGGAGCTGGAAGGCTTCCGGGAAGCGCTTTTACAGATGGCAGTTCCGGTGACCCTTGAAGAAGACGGCTTGCTGGATATCGTCGGAACGGGTGGTGACGGGAAAAATACCATCAACATCTCCACCCTGGCCAGCTTTGTTGTAGCCGGGGCCGGACAGAAAGTTTCCAAGCATGGAAATTACGGGGCTTCAACCACCACAGGTGCTTCCAATGTGCTGGAAGAACTTGGCTATCAGTTTAAAAAGACTTCAGAAGAACTCAACGAGGACCTTGCGAAAGCCAACATCTGCTTCCTGCACGCGCCTTATTTCCACCCTGCCCTGCAATCGGTGGGAGCTTTAAGGAAAGCTCTGGGACTGCGTACATTCTTCAATCTTTTAGGACCATTGGTGAATCCTGCAAAGCCCCAATATTCCGTAATCGGTGTGTATAACCTTGAGATTGCAAGGATATATCAATATCTGTTGCAGAAAGACAGCCGGGAATTTGTCCTGGTGCATGGCATGGACGGATATGATGAAATCAGCCTTACACAGGACACCAAAATTATTACCAAATACGGCGAAGAAATGTATTCCGCTGAAGATCTCGGCTTCAATGCTGTAAGTCCGGAAAGCATCCAGGCAGGAGGAACCATCAGGGAAACAGCAGCATTATTCAGGAATATCCTGGAAGGGAAAGGGACGGAACAGCAGAATTCGGTCGTCCTGGCCAATGCTGCCGTAGCACTTCAGCACACCCAGCGATACGGAGATTATAAAGAATGCCTCCTGCTTGCTGAGGATAGTCTGAAGAGCGGTAAAGCCCTGCAAAGCCTGGAAATGCTGCTTCAATAGAACCGGGATTTCTCCGTTTAATCAAGAATGATGCTCAAGCACGAATACTCCTTAATAAAAGCTAAAAAACATATTATGACGATATTAGATCAAATCATACAGAGGAAAAAAGAAGAAGTGTTATCGGCAAAATCCAAAGTGCCGTTAGCTATGCTTAAAGATGCTGAGTTTTTCGGCAGGAAAACGCTTTCCATGAAGGCTTCCCTGGAAAATACTACCGGAATCATTGCAGAATTCAAGCGGCAGTCACCGTCTAAAGGCATTATCAACAATAGTTCTGCTCCTTTAGACGTGGTCTCAGGCTATGAGCGTGCCGGAGCCGGAGGCGTTTCCATCCTTACCGATCATGATTTTTTCGGCGGGAGCCTGGATGATGTTATGAAGGTAAGAAACCACATCCATATTCCGGTTCTGCGCAAAGATTTCATGATTGATGAATACCAGTTTTATGAGGCTAAAAGCATTGGTGCCGATGCCGTGCTGCTGATTGCGGCATGCCTTTCACCGGAACAGGTGAATGAATTCACCGCATTATCCCATGAACTGGGCCTTGAAGTCCTGCTGGAAATCCATACCGAAACTGAACTTGAGCATTATCAGTCCGCGATTGACATGGTAGGTATCAATAACAGGAACCTGAAAGATTTTAAAGTGGATCTGCAGCATTCTGTACGGCTTAAAGATATGCTTCCGGAACAGGTGCTTTCTGTGGCGGAAAGCGGTATTTATACTGTTAAGGATTTCCTGTTCCTTAAAGAGCAGGGCTTTGATGCTTTCCTGATGGGCGAATATTTTATGAAAAACAGCGATCCGGGACAGGCTTTGGCAGATCTTGTCAGCCAGTCTTCCCATGTACATGGCTTATAAAGAACGGATATGAAGAATGGAATACAGGCACTGAAAGTGTGCGGCATGACCCAAAAGGAACAGATCCGGCAACTGATTGACCTGAACGTAGACTTTATAGGATTCATCTTTTATGAGCGTTCTCCCAGATTTGTCCTGAATTCACTGACATTGGCCGATATTCAATCTATTGACCATCCGGGCAAGACCGGGGTATTCGTGAATGAATCAGTTGAAAAAGTTATGGAAGTTGCCGAAAAAGCAGGCCTGACCATGATCCAGCTGCACGGAGATGAAGACCAGACCTATATTTGCGGACTCAGAAAACAGGCAGGCCATAAAATTAAAATCATGAAGGCGGTAAGAATCGGTCTTCAGGATGTTGTTTCAAAAGAGCAGCATTCAGAAGAGATTTCGGAACAGGTCCGGACTGTTGAGAACGATGTGGATTATATTTTGTTTGATACGGACAGCAAAGGATACGGCGGTACGGGAGAACGCTTTGACTGGAATCTCCTTGACAACCTGGATATTCCGATTCCCTATTTTTTAAGCGGCGGAATTTCAGGAGACAACATAAGTGGACTCAATACCATCAGCCATAAGCCTTTTGCTATTGATATCAATTCAAAATTTGAACGGTCACCGGGTGACAAAGATATCGAAAAAATAAAAAAATTTAAAAATCAGATCTGCTAAAAAAACGAGAGGCATTCATCATTACTTTAGAAAAAACAATTTGACGAAAAGGTATTCCGAGCATTGATTTTGATAAAACGATACGATCAGATGATAATAATACTCGCCTGAACAATGAAATATGAAACCAAAACCGTTCATGAAGTAACTGCTGCACAGATTGAAGATATCCTCAAACTCTGGAATATACCCCATTGGAATGGCATGACCACAGATGAGTTCCGGACGGCATTCAGCAACTCGGAATTTCCTTTTCTTGTAGAAGATGATGAGATTCTTGCTGTGCTGAGGCTGAACATGGATTTCATTCTGGACATCGATGATAACGAATACGCTTTTAAGGAGGTAGTCGGTTTTGTTTCATCAGAAAAGAATAAAGGGTATGGCAGGAAACTGCTCCGGTGTTTTAGGGACCACATTCAGGAAAGAGATAGTGAAGTTATTGGTTCCTGTAAGGCAGAATTACGTCCATTCTATGAAAAGTGTCAGATCAGAATTTTGTATAACCAGGCCAGGATTATTAAAGAAAAAGAAGGAACAGCGTGGATCGATTCTGAAGATGATGATATTTTGATCTTCAGTTTATCCGATGAAAAAGCAACATTATTAAGCCAGCTTCCTGAAAATAAAACCTATTTAAAAGATCAAAAAAATGAAATATAAAAATCCAGACGAAAACGGATATTACGGTGCATTTGGCGGAGCATTCATCCCTGAAATGCTGTATCCGAATGTAGAGGAACTCCAGAAGAAGTATATAGCCATTATAGAATCTGAAGATTTCCAGCAGGAATACCAGGAGCTCCTTAAAAATTATGTAGGGCGTGCGACACCGCTGTATTTTGCTAAAAACCTAAGTGAAAAATACAATACCCGGATTTACCTGAAACGGGAAGACCTTAACCATACCGGGGCCCATAAGATCAACAATGCGCTCGGACAGGTTTTACTGGCCAAAAGACTCGGAAAAAACAGGATTATTGCCGAAACCGGAGCCGGACAGCACGGGGTAGCGACTGCGACTGCCTGTGCCCTGCTTGGGCTGGAATGCATCGTCTATATGGGAGAAGTGGACATCAAACGACAGGCACCGAATGTGGCCCGGATGAATATGCTGGGTGCGAAAGTAGTGGCGGCCACATCAGGTTCCAAAACACTGAAAGATGCGGTTAATGAAGCGCTGCGCGACTGGATCAGTAATCCTGTGACGACCCATTATGTCATCGGAAGTGTGGTGGGTCCCCATCCTTTCCCGGATCTTGTAGCCAGGTTCCAGAGTATTATCTCGAAAGAAATCCGCGAACAGCTGTATGAGCAGACCGGAAACCGGAATCCTGATTATGTCATTGCCTGTGTAGGAGGCGGAAGCAATGCTGCCGGGGCTTTTTACCATTTTGTGGAGGAAGAGGATGTACAACTCATTGCCGCAGAAGCCGGTGGTTTAGGTATCGATTCCGGGAAAACGGCGGCAACGACATTTTTGGGAACATTGGGGGTTTTGCACGGAAGCAAAAGCCTGGTCATGCAGACCGCAGACGGACAAGTGATTGAGCCCCACTCGATTTCCGCAGGGCTGGATTATCCGGGTATCGGACCTTTTCACGCGCATCTGTTCAATGAAAAGCGGGCGGAGTTTTTCAGCATAACGGATGAAGAGGCATTACAGTCCGCCTTTGCACTGACGCGCTCCGAAGGTATTATCCCGGCACTGGAAAGCGCTCATGCACTGGCAGTCCTGGATCAGAGAACATTTAAACCGGATGATGTGGTTGTCATCTGCCTGAGCGGCCGCGGAGACAAGGATATGGAAACGTACTTAAAAAATGTCCAGGATATGGACGGGCATCTGCATGATCAACTTTAACCCAACTTACCTCTTTATTCAAATGAAAAAACTTAATATATACTTTACAGCCGGTATTCCTGAAGCTGGAGATACGGCAGATATTATGAAGCTGATCCAAGAGTCCGGAGCGGACATGATGGAAATCGGTATGCCATATTCCGATCCTGTAGCGGATGGCCCTGTGATCCAGCAGGCCCATGAGCGGGCCCTTCATAACGGCATGACGCTTGAAAAGCTGTTTTCCCAGCTGAAATCCGTTAAAGACGACATCACGATTCCGGTGATCCTGATGGGATACATCAATCCTGTGCTGAGCTTCGGATTTGAAAAGTTCTGTGCAGCCTGTGCAGAAAGCGGAGTTTCCGGGCTGATCATTCCGGACCTGCCGCCGGTTGAATTTGAAAAAAATTACGGGCCAGTCATGCGGAAATACGGTCTGAACTTCACATTCCTGGTCACTCCTGAAACGTCTGCGGAAAGAATCCTCTACCTGGATTCCCTGAGTTCCGGATTTTTATATGCCGTAAGTTCATCCTCTACCACCGGCAGCCAGAAGACTGAAGTAAACAATGAAGATTATCTTTCCGGCCTGGCTTCATTACCGCTTACCAATCCTCTGATGATCGGCTTCGGTATCCAGTCAAGACAGGACTTCGAAAGGGTAACCCGGCACGCGGACGGCGGAATTATAGGTACGGCTTTCGTCAATATCCTGCTTCAGGAGACCGACTGGAAGGACAAAGCCTCCCGCTTTATCCGCTCTGTTAAAGCTTAAAAATTCACTATCTTTGTATTTCAATACAGGGATATGAATACACATGAGAACAAAGCAGTATTGTTTGAAGATTTAGGCACCAAAGATTATCAGTCTGCGTGGGATTATCAGGAACAGCTGATGAAAAGCATCATCGATACCAAGATCTCAAACCGTGATGTACCGCCGGAGCAGCATCATACAACATCCAATTACCTGCTTTTTGTAGAGCATCCGCATGTCTACACCCTGGGTAAAAGTGGTCATGAAGAAAACATGCTTGCCGGAATGGAACAGCTGAAAGAGATAGAGGCTACTTTTGTAAAAACCAACCGTGGCGGAGATATTACCTATCACGGTTACGGGCAACTGGTAGGATATCCGATTTTAGACCTTGAAAATTTCTTCACAGACATTCACTTATACATGAGGAACCTGGAAGAAGTGATCATCAGGACCATCGCCGAGTTCGGGCTGAAAGGGGAACGCTCCAAAGGTGAAACCGGTGTATGGCTGGATGTGGGAAAACCTTATGCCCGGAAAATCTGCGCCATGGGCGTTAAAGCATCACGCTGGGTTACCCTGCACGGTTTTGCATTGAATGTTGATCCCGATATGCGGTATTTTGAATATATTATTCCATGTGGCATCAAGGATAAGCAGGTGACTTCCCTGAAAAGAGAACTGGAACGGGACCTTACCCCTGAAGAAAAAGAACAGGTAAAATCTGCCGTCAGAAAACATTTTGCTGAAGTTTTCGAAGCAGAACTGATTATGTATAGCAAACAAGAAAATTAGCTGCCGGATCATCCGCTTTCAGCTATAACAATAGGTAAAAACCCATCATGGCATGTGATGGTTTTGCTTTTTAATGACTGACCACAGAAATTCCTGCATCTACCCGAAGTTCCGCACCATGGATATACGATGCTTCTCCGGAGGCAAGAAAAAGGACAGCACTGGCTATTTCCGACGGGTTTCCCAGCCTTTTAAAGGGGATAGCAGGAATAATATGATGAACGGCCTCGTTAATCTGCTCAGGATTCAGGCCGGTATTATTGAAAATGTTTGTTTTTATATGTCCCGGACTTACCCCATTGACACGGATTCCTCTGGCAGAGAGTTCCGCAGCAAAACTTTTGATGAACGACTGCACGGCAGATTTTGCTGCTGAATAAACAGAAAAATCAGGCATTGACATTTCGGTCGCAATGGAGGTATTGAAAATAACCGATCCGCCACTTTTCATCAGCGGCAGTACCTGCTGTACCGTGAAGAAAGATCCTTTGACCAGCATGTTGAACAATTCATCAAAAAGTGCTTCATCAACAGATTCTATAGGTGCAAATTTTCCGTAGCCGGCATTGGCGAAAACCATATCTATGGTTTCCGTATATCTTCTGACCTCCTGCTGCAGCTTGATCAGATCCTGATAGCTGCCCGCGTCAGAAACGATTCCGAATGCTCTGTTTCCTAAGTTTTTCACTGCCTCATTAACGGTCCTTTCGCTTCTTCCTGTAATGACCGCGCTTCCACCTTCACTGATGAACTGTTCTGCCGTGGCAAAGCCCATTCCGTTGGTTCCGCCTGTAATCAGGGCACATTTGTTTTTAAATCTCTGCATAGTTTTTAAGTTAAATTATGATGCAAAGATGGAGACTTTGAGGCTTCGCAACAATCCGGAACCTGCTGTATGTGAATGAAAAGATGTTATTGTAAATAGAGTACAGAAGATTGATTGAACAGGAATATCTAACTGTGTTGTTATAAAAATTCCTGTCAAATAAAAAATGCCTCACGATAACTCGTGAAGCATTTTTTAGTGTAAGTATATCCCGAAATACCATGTCCAGGCTATTAAGATAAGCTGCATCGGTAGCCTTTTCCTGTACAGGTAATTCATTCCAGGGCCGGTATAATCTGCTTTGAACAGGTTAACCCTTTTTCCTGATGAATTGATATTAGCGATAAATACGAGAACAAAAAAGACGATCAGCAGAATGGCAGTCAGTTCACGTACTGAGAGAATCAGGAGTCCGATGCCGGCTGCGATTTCAATCAGGCCGGTTATATAGACCAGGAATATTTTTGCCGGGATAAAATCCGGAATCATCATAGCCATTCCTTTCTGATACCTGAAATGGGCTGCTCCGGTAAAGAAAAGGAACACGGCCATCCCGAAATTCCCGGAAAACAGAACATTCCATTCACCCTGAAAAATCCTTGTCCCTACCAGTGACAAGGCAAAGCCTGTAAACATGATCAGCAATAATTTCATGGCCGTACGGTATTTTTAAGACTTTTCAGCCAATTGCTTTACTGTTTCAAGGCCCTTAGTAAAACCTGCATCCATCGCCTCTTTTCTGTGCTTTTCTGCCTGGACTTCAATATAAAGTTTTGTTTTTCCGCCAAACTCTGTAAGAAAATACCTTTCGAATGAGCCACTCCATTCTTTCACTTCCCTGCTCTGCGTATCTTCTACCCCGTCCTTCAATACGCCTAAATGTTTAAATACTACGTAGTGCGGCTGCTGAAGACTTCCTATCGTAGAAACCAATCCGTTCCCTTGTGCATTCAGGAAGTATGTTTTACCTCCGATCTTCCAGTCAGATTTAACCTTTGATCCCGGGTTAAAATACTGAGTCCATTGCCCATACGTTTCATCTCCCCAAAGCACATTCCATATCTTCTGCAATGAAGATTCAATCATAATCATGTAAGATAATGTTTCCATATAATTGTTATAGTGTAAAATCACAAATTTGTGAGTACAAAAAAAAGGTTTTTTTTTGGATTTTTGAATATGTTAATAACGCTTTAACATAATATTCTAATCTATCCGCCTACAAAATCCCCGCCATTGATGTGGATGATTTCGCCGGTAATAAAACTTGAATCTTCGGAAGCCAGAAAAACAAATGCAGGAGCCACTTCGGATGGCTGGCCGGCCCGCTTGAGCGGAGTATCTTTCCCGAAATCGGATACATCGTCAAAAGTTTCCTTAACAAGAGGGGTCCAGATGGGTCCCGGTGCAATTCCGTTAACCAAAATCTTTTTCCCAGCAAGATTGGTCGCCATGGAACGGATGAAAGTGGCGATCGCCCCTTTGGTGGAAGAATAATCAATGAGATGTTCGCTGCCCCGGTATGCTGTAACGGATGTAGTACAAATGATCCTGCTGCCTTCCTGCATGAGCGAAAGGCAGTCCCGGGTGAAAGAGATCATGGAAATGATGTTGGTGTTGAATGTTTCGAGGATCTGCTCGTCACTTATATTTTCGATGTCATTTTTTGGAGACTGTATGGCAGCGTTATTGACCAGGATATCCAGTGTTCCCCAATCCTGTTTCAGCTGATCAATGCATTGTTTCCTGAATTTTTTACCGGAAATATCCCCTTTCAGCAACAGGCATTGGCAGCCTTCTCTCTCTACCAGTTTCCTGGTTTCCTCAGCATCGTCATCACTTTCTTTATAGATGATGGCCATATCCGCTCCTTCCCTGGCATAATGTACGGCTACGGCCTGACCAATCCCGCTGTCGCCTCCGGATATTAATGCTTTTCGTCCTGCAAGTTTTTCACTGCCTTTGTAGTTTTCACGGATGATTTCAGGATACAGGCCTTCCTGTGGAACTTCTGATTTGGATTGTGATTGGTTGTGTGTTTTCATATTAATTTAAGTTTCACCATAACACATCAAACAATACGCCGAAATACACTTACGAATAATAAGCTTTTTCCAAATCTTCTATAATAATTTTCCGCATCCGGAACATTGCCTGAACGACGTTATGGGCTTTTACAGGATCCTGATCGTTCATCAGCTCGATCAGCTTTTTGGGAACGATCTGCCAGCTGAACCCATACCGGTCTTTCAGCCATCCGCACATGCTTTCCCTGCCGCCGTCTGCCACCAGTGCATCCCAGTAACGATCAGTCTGCTCCTGGTTATCGGTCATCACTACTACAGATATGGCTTCGTTGAAATCAAACTGGTGGTCATAGGAATTCTCCGTGGATAAAAAGCTGTACCCGCTGATTGTAAAATGTCCCCGGCTGATATTTCCGGCAGGTTCACTGTCATGTATTTCTTCTGAATCACTATACCTTTGTATCTGTTTAATTTCCGAATCGGGGAAAGTGTGAGTATACAGTTTCATTGCTTCGTATGCTTTACCGGTGTTCTGATGGATGAACATTAAAGTCGGCATTATTTTCTGCTCACTTATTTTTCCATCCAGCACCAGTTGCCAGCTTACCCCGAACCGGTCCTGGACCCAGCCGAATTTTTTGCTCCACGTATAGGAACCCAACAGCATCATCACTTTCCCGTTTTCACTGAGACGTTCCCAGTACCTGATGATCTCTTCTTCACTGTCACAAAAGACCGTAAAGGATACGGAAGGATTTTTTGTGAATTGCGGGCCGGCATTCAGCAGCATCAGTTTTTGTCCGAAGAGTTCGATATTCAGCACTACCGGAGTATCCGCCGTAAGTGTACCGCTGAAAACGTCACAATAGAATCGCGCCGAATCTCCGGCATCCTGGTCGTACCACAGGCATGGAAATATAGTATTGTTCATTATTTTAATATAAAATGTTCTTTTGTAGCATCTGACTGGCCATCTGTTTCCGGCAGCATTTTGATTAATCAGCGTCAGGATGGCTGCTGAAGCACACCTGATGATTTTCCATATAAAGTTTCAGCCGCTTCATAGAATTCCTGCCGAATCCATTCATCTGAAGAATTTCCGCTTCAGAATATCCGCACAGCTTATCCAGGGAATCTATTTTCTCCTTTTCCAGCGCCCTTCTTGCTGTCACAGGAAGGATACCCAGTAAAAAGAGGCCTTCGGGAGGTACCGGAGCTATGTTTTTAAGGCATTTTGCCATAAGCACTAAATTAATCATTCCCGGAAGGATCAGGCATTTTCCTCTGCATATTTATGGAAGTTATTCATAATTGCATACCATCCGTCCCGCTGCATCTGTACAGGATTCTGCTTTTCAGGCTCGAATGTCTGGATCAGTCTTGTGGTGTGCGCGTCGATCTGCTCGAAGACCACTTCCACTTTGCGGCCATCCTCCAGATGGTACCGTATCAGTTTTTCAGGGATGACTTCGTCGTATGCTCCCCGAAGATCAAATCCGAAGCTGCCGTCTTTTGCCTCCATGCGGTACCTGAAAGTTCCGCCTTTCACAACGTTATTTTCTGCTTCGGGACACTGCCAGGTTTCATCCGCAAAATTCCAGCGGGTAATATGTTCGGGACTGTTAAAATACTTCCAGACTTTCTCTGCGGAAACCAGAATAGTAATTTCAAGAGTGATAGGTTCCATAATATTGATTTTAGAAATGGTGTAAAAACGGTACCTGCAAAGCAAATACCGTTTGATTGATCTTAAAGGTAAGATTATTTCGGATAGGAGTCGTTATAATTGATCATCCAGTAAATCCCGTAACGGTCCTGGAAGCTTCCGAAATAATCTCCCCAGCATTGGTCTTCAATAGGCATTTCAATGGTTCCTCCTTCCGAGAGGGCATGGAAGAGCCGGTCTGCTTCTGCTCTAGAGTCAGGAAAGACCGAGACATAATTGCTGTTTCCTATACTCAGGTGCTGCCCGAAGCCCGGAACAATATCAGACGCCATGAGAAGATCATTCCCTATCGGAAGGGCAATGTGCATCACACGGTTTTTCTCTTCTTCTGAAAGGCTTTCCGTCCCGGGAGCATTTCCCATTTTGTGAATCTCTCCGAGGAATTCCCCTCCGAAAACGGATTTGTAAAAATGAAAAGCTTCTTCTGCTTTTCCGTCAAAATTTAAGTACGGATTAAGTTTAGGCATAGGATTGAAGTTATAAGTTATAAGTTATAAGTTATGAGTTATGAGTCGTTGGAAAGATGAAGGCAATAGATTATTCCGCAATCTGAGCATCTACGGAGATGATATTCCAGCCATAGCCGTTGATATCCCAGAAAGAATTCTGGTACATCCCGTCATAATCCTGAGGTTCTTCATGTTGTGTGGCGCCATTTTCAACAGCCGTATTTACCAAACGGTCCACTTCTTCGCGGCTGTCCAGGCTCAGAGCAAGAAGTACCTGCACTGTACCGGCCGCCGGCATGGGTTTCTCTGAAAATGTACGGAAAAAGTCTTCCTGAAGGAACATGACGGATATCTGTCCCGGTTTCATAACAATACATGTACCTTTCTCATTTGAAAGCTGTTCGTCAGCAGCAAAGCCCAGCTTTGTCCAGAATTCTTCTGTTTCCTGAACATTTCTCACCGCCAGGTTTACATAGATCTGATTGATTTCCATAGTCGTTGTTTTTTGTGTCATCCTGAAACCAAAATTACCGTCTTGAAAGGACAATCAGCTTGCCATAAGACAAGAATTAAAACTGGCTGAATTTAATGGTATGGTAGCATCTATCGGGCAATAACACGCTGATCAGCCGGAAAAAGACATCAGATTAACGGGATTCGTTTTTTCCCGGATGTGAAACCAGTTCCTTCCGTATACGGCTCAAAGAGGTGTCCGTAACGCCCAGATAGGAAGCAATCTGTTTTAACGGCGCGTACCGGATGACTTCCGGTTTCTGCTCCAGGAGGTTCAGATAGCGCTTCGTAGCGGAGAGGGTAAACATTTCCACAGAACGCTGCTTGTACAGGAAAAGCTGCTGTGACATCCAGGCCCTTCCCCACTCCCTGAGGTTGGGAATCCTGTGGAATAAATCCTGAAAAGCTTCAAAACTCAGCTTCCAGCATTCACAATCCGTAATGCAGACCATATTTTCCTGTGCCGGTATCCGTTGAAACAGGGAAGAGACTTCAATGATAATTTCATTTTCGGAAAAAAAATTGGTGGTGACTTCATTTCCGTTGAAATCATTGACAAAAGAACGGGCAAGACCCTTTTCAAGAATGAAATATTCATTGGCCGTTTTACCTTCCCTGAGGATATATTCTCCTTTATGAAAGGTAACCCGTTCGTGCGCCTGGAAAATTTCGGCAAGCTCTTCATCAAGGAAGAACGGAAATTCATACGAAATCTGCAACGCTTCGCTGGTCATTGCTTTTAAATTTAAACTTCTTAAAAGTAACTTTTTTACCGGATATGATCAAAAAAAGATTCAGGGTTAACAATTCCCTGCCTTTATTAGAATATTTCAGACAAAAAATATTTGTAATTATGAATACTGTAAACCTGCTGAAATTTCAGGTCAGATTCCGGACAATGAAAAATTAGAAAAGGGAAAGCTGGATCGGTTTGGGAGGTGAAGGTTTCTGTGCATCTCCAAAGACAGTTTTTCCGCCAAAGCGCCAGGAATTCTGCCTTTCTTCTTCAATTACCTCCTGGATATCAAAATCCGGTGTGAAGCCTTTTTCGGTTTCAGCAATAATCTGATGAAGCTTGTTCAGGGTCTTGAGCTTATCTGAATTCCCAAGTTTGGATTTTTCAATTCCTTTCTTAATGATGCTGAGGCTTTCATCGTATACAAGTGTCGGAACCGGAAAAGGATGGCCGTCTTTACCTCCGTGGGCAAATGAAAACCGCGCAGGATCGGTAAACCGTGACGGCGCACCGTGGATCACTTCACTTACGAGTGCTAAAGACTGCATGGTTCGCGGTCCTACTCCCTCCAGCAGCAGGAGCTCCTCAAAATTTTGCGGCTGCTGTTCCCGGGTAACATATAAAAGCGCACCCAACCGTTTTAGGTCGACATCTGAAGCTTGCACATCATGGTGAGCAGGAAGAATCAGCCTCGAAAAATCATTCATAACCTCTGCGGAATCGGTATGGGATATTTCCAGGATGCCTTTCCTGTTGTCTGAAGCTTCTGCATCGGTGAGGTTCAGGATCATTCCTCTTGAAATGCCGTCGATTCCTGTATGCGGTTCTTCCACAAAAGAGGTTATATTTTCAGAGTGCCAGTGGTAGCGTCTTGCCGTACTGTCGGATTCATGCATTCCCTGCTGCACAACGCTCCAGTTGCCATTGTCGGCAAGGATGAAATTATGCAGGTAGAGCTGATAACCATCCTGAATAGCGGTATTATCCACTTTGGCAGAAAGCTTACTGGCTCTTACCAGTGCATTCCCGTCCAGGCCTGTTTTGTCTGCAATCTGAAGCAGTTCGGAAGGCGTTTCCCTTGAAAACTTGCCTTTTCCCCCGCAGATGTACAGGCCTAATGATTGGGAATTCGGATTGACGGACCGTTTTAAAGCACCCATCACGGAGGTGGTAATCCCTGAAGAATGCCAGTCCATCCCCATCACAGCACCGAAACTCTGAAACCAGAACGGATCGGCCAGTCTCCGCAATACCTCATCTTTGCCATAGTCCATCAGGATGACTTCAATAATCGACAGCCCTAAAGCGGACATACGTTCATACAGCCATGGCGGAACTTTGCCATAGTGAAGCGGTAAATCTGCAGTGCCTGAACGTTTCATTGGTATTTCAAAGCATAAAGATAGCTCTATTTATCTGAACAATTCATGACCTGCATCACATAAACGCAATTCCGGTTCAGTGAATAAGGCTGGCAAAAGAAAAATCAGGATCATGCATCCGGATTTCATTGTTTTCCGATTCCTGCTGCGCTTCCCTTGCATATACCAGCATCCTCCGTTCATAATCCTGAATGGCAGCTTCAATGCTTTCAAAATTCCCACCGGTCAGGTTTTCGGATAAATAAACGGCATCCATCAATCCTGTATTGACGCCCTGCCCGGCAAAAGGCGGCATCAGGTGCGCAGCATCCCCGATCAGCGTAACAGGCAGAGGCCGGGCAATTTTCCACGGTTGATCTAAAGGCAGTTTCTTTGTCGGAAGGCCGACAAAAAAAGTAGTGGCCCTGAACAGCTCTTTGTAAACATCCCCCCATCCTGAAAATCGCTGTAAAAGATATCTGGCCACAGCATCCTGATCACTGAAATCCAGGGCATCCATATCCGGGCCTTTCGGGATTTTAAAAATAACACCGTAGCTCAGGGAGCCGTTATTATAAGGATTGGCAACCAGCAGGTTTCCGTTTTTTGCCGTCATCAGCCTTTTGCCGTCACATAGGTGATAAAAATCCGGACAGTTGATTTCGGGCTTGGGAACATCTCCCTGTATGATAAGGGTTCCCGTTTCTTCAACTTTAGCATCCGTAATATAGCTGCGGACTTTAGACATCCCGCCATTCGCCACAATCACGACATCCGCCATTGCAGCAGCCTGCTGTTCAAATTGAAGTAACCATTGACCATTATGTTCTTTAAGTCCGGTCACTTTTCTGTCCCAAACTACCGTATCCGGCTTTAAACTATTGAATAGTAGAGTCCTCAGGCTGTTCCTGTTGATTTCGGGATTATTGAACTGTTCTTCCGGTTTTATTTCTTTAGAGAATACAATATGTCCGAGCTCATCTGCCACATTCACACCCATCGGGATGGCAGCCTGGTAATAATTTTCTAGCAGGCCGGCTTTTTCCATGGCCAGCTGCCCGGAGGTTTTATGCAGGTCCAGGGTTCCGCCCCAAATCCTTATTTCTGCATTTTGATCCCGCTCGTATACGGTTACATCAACATTTTTCAGCTGTAACAGCCGTGCCATGGTAAGACCAACAGGCCCGGCACCTAAGATCGCCACATGTTTGTTTTGCAATAGCATATTCTGTATAATTGAATGATTACAAAATTCAGCAATGCGGATAAGCGGTGATTGTATAAATGCGACAAATAAAGACGGGCTATTTATCTTTTTTAGATTTCCTGGCGAAGGCAGCAGGCGTCATATGGGCATAGCGCTTAAATTCCCTGGTGAGGTGGGATTGGTCGGCATAGCCCAGTTCATAAGCAAGACCTGCAAGATTAGAATCAGGATTGAGCATTAATTCATTTCTCACCTGTTCAAAACGGATGAGGGCACACATATCTTTTACGGTATGCCCGGAAGACTTTTTAAATTTCCGTTCGAGGGTACGAATCGTTGAATGGGAAGAATCTGCTACCTGATGTACGGGAATACTTCCTTTAGCCGTCCTAATGGCGGCTCCTGCTTTGCTTAAAGTATTGTCAAAAGACATCTGGGAAAACAGTTCAAGGAAATATTGCTGTACTTTGGCAACAGCGGTTTCTATTTCTTCGGAAAGCATTAAAGCAGCCAGATCCGGATCCAACTCTTTAACAGGATGATCCAAAATATGGATCCCTTTACCCGGGGGAATATTCAACAAGTCAAATACCACCCATGGATAGCATCTGACGCCAATAATTTCCAGCGTATTGCCTATATAAAATAAAACAGGTCCATCCTGTAGTCCCATAATGAAAGGCGAAGGTAACGGATTCAGCATTTCATTGCAGTAAATCTTCAGCCCGTCTCCGAAATGAAAAATAATTTCGGTGTGTCCGTCCGGGATCACCTCAAAACAGGATTGCTCCTCACTAACAGCTCTCTTATGATACCAGAAACACTGGATGATGTGCTTTAAATTTTCTGCAGGCTCAAATTCCTGATAATAGGTCTGAAGCGACATGGCTTAAAAGGTAAGTTGTTGCATTGAATGAATCAATGAATGGAATTAAAATTTAAATCTTTATGCTTTTCCTCATCAAATTTCTCGTTAAAAATAATCCTGTTTCCAAAAGGATCAACCACCGTAAAAGCAACGGCTGCATAAAAGGTTTTCTCAAGCCCGGGGCGGTTGTATGGGTAGTTTTTATCGATCAGTTCTCTCTGATATTCCGCAATCCCCTGTCCCCAGATAAATGTGCTACTGCCTGGAGTTGCATCATCATGATGTTCGCTGAGGTGAAATACCATACCGTCTTTTATTATTTCCATATAGGCTGGCGAATGGTTTTCAAAACGATGTTCCCACACCATTTCAAAACCCAGCCATTCCATATAAAACTCAACGGCTTTCTGATAATCAAATATTCTTATAACGGGTATAATTTGCTCTGCTTCCATAAAATACGTTTCATTAGTACGTGTACCGAAAATACAACAGTCAAAAAAGCCTTGCGAAAACGAATCCGCAAGGCCAATTGATTGTATTCCGATTATTTCAGGGCTTCTAAAGCGGCATTATAATCCGGTTCCTGGGCGATTTCCGGAACCTGTTCGGTGTAAACTATTGTATTGTCAGCATCCGTTACAATCACAGCACGGCTTAAAAGCCCCTGCATAGGAGAATCCGTCATGGTAACTTCATAATCATCACCGAAGGTCCCTCTGAAGTCCGACAGTGTTTCCACATTATCCAGTCCTTCTGCTGCACAAAACCTACCCAGTGCAAACGGCAGGTCTTTGGAAACATTAATTACCACGGTATTATCCAGCCCGGAAGCTGCTTCGTTGAATTTCCTGGCTGACTCTGCGCAGATGCCCGTATCGATGCTCGGGAAAATATTGAATACTTTTTTCTTTCCGTCAAAGTCCTGAAGGGTTTTTACATTCAGCCCGGAATCCACCAGAGCAAAATCTTTAACGGTAGTACCTACAGAAGGAAGTGTACCAATGGTATGCACTTCATTGCCTTTCAAAGTAATGGTTGTTGACATAATCTATTATTTTAGTTCCTTACAAATTTAATTAAAACATGGAGTTTTCTGATCAATGGCAGGTTAAATAAATCTTAAAGTATTGTATAATTTTTTTTTAATTCGTATAAACCTGCCGACTTTTAATTATATTCGCAGACTTTTAAATTAATTAATAATCATGTGGAAAAAAATTACTTTTGCATTATTAGGATTTCCGGTACTGGGCTTTGCACAGTCTGTTGTAGGAAGCATCAATTCCGGGGCTGTTTCTGCCGACACCTTTACTCATTCTGTCGGAGAGATCTATGTTATTCCCGCAGATCCTGATCAAATCAATTCAGGAACTATGGGAATGTACTATCAGATATCATTGCAGGTTCTTGGTATTAGCGAACTGGAGAAAGAAAATGTAAAAATCTATCCTAATCCAACTATTGACTTTATTTATGTCAAGCTAAAATCAGCGTCAAAAATTAAGGAGGCCGAAATTTATGATACCTCAGGAAGAATGGTTTTAAAAACACACCTGAATTCCGAAAAACTTGACTTGAGAAGCCTAAATCAGGGAGTATATATAATTTCCTTTAAAAATACTGATCTTAAACCTATTAAAATTATCAAAAACCCTTAAAACTGAATTTTCATGAAAAAACTTTACGCTACGATATGCTTATATCTAACTACTTTATTAAGTGCACAGGTCCCACAGGCCTTCAGTTATCAAACCATTGCCTTTAATACCTCCGGAGCACCGATTTCCAATGGAAACGTTGCTTTAAAAATCAGCATACTGGAAAATTCTGCTACTGGTACAGTTCTTTACACTGAAACACACAATAAAACTACCAATTCCAAAGGCTTGGTAAATTTAAATATCGGTCAGGGAACTGCTACGATAGGAAATTTTGGAGCGATCAATTGGGGAGCTAATATTAAGTTTGTAAAAGTGGAAATGGATCCGGCAGGCGGTTCTAATTATACGAATGTCGGAGTGAACCAGCTAATGACAGTTCCATATGCACAGGTAAGCAAAACGGTTGTCACAGGTGCAGGACAAGGCATAACCTTAGTTTCTCCTAATGGTACAAATTATATTTTGAATGTAAATGATTCCGGTACATTAAGCTTACCAATGGGCCAATCATCTGGCAATCAGACTATACCTGCAAATTTATATTTTTATGGTTCTTATAATAATTTTAATGCAAGCTCATCAGAACTATTAAGAAATAAAAATATCAATGAAAAAGTAGGTTATAAATATTTATCTACAAATACACAGTTTAAATTTATCGTTGCTCAAAATACATCTGCACAGGTATACGGTTCAGGAAGTCAAAATACTTTGATTCCAAATGGTTCTAACTTTAATACCTCCTCTAATGGTTTTTATAGGATCAATACTATGAGCTATGGAACATCTACAAATGTGTTTGTTGAAAATATCAATCCAACTATTTATTTGTCTATAAATAATAGTATATCTCCTCAGGTCTCTCCGACTAATTATAATATTTCAACAAATAAATTTTCAATCAACTTGACAGGAGTTACTTCCACAAATTTTTCAGGATTTAAAATACATTTACCAACCACCAGTACAAGTTCTTCCAATGAATTCTTAGGTGATAATTTAAATGATAGTAATTTTGATATCGAAGGAGCGTATATTATGATTCCTAACCTTTCAAATAATCCTAAAAACTTTAAAATAGAGTTCAGTGTAAATTTCGACGCAACGGGAAGTTACACCATAACACAAATATAAATTTCAAAGAGGCGGCGGCCTCTTTTTTTATGCAAAATAACCCAATACACAATCATATTTACTAAATTTGTGAGTCTTAAAAAAATCAAATAATAAATAACAGTATAATGTCAGACAAATCAAAAATCTATTACACCCTTACGGATGAAGCTCCCATGTTGGCAACACACTCATTTTTGCCGATTGTAAAAGCATTTACAAAATCAGCGGACATTGAAATTGCTGTTCCGGATATTTCTTTGGCAGGAAGGATTTTAGCCAACTTCCCGGAGTTCCTGAAAGAAGATCAGAAAATCGGGGATGCCCTGGCGGAATTAGGCCAGCTGGCCACACAGCCGGATGCCAATATCATCAAGCTACCGAATATTTCTGCTTCCGTTCCTCAGCTGGATGCAGCGATTGCAGAACTGAAAGCTAAAGGTTTCGCTCTGCCTGATTACCCGGCAGAACCTAAAAATGATGATGAGAAAGCCATTAAAGCTAAATATGCCAAAGTATTGGGAAGCGCCGTAAATCCGGTATTAAGAGAAGGAAACTCTGACAGACGTGCTCCTAAGGCCGTTAAAAATTATGCTAAAGCCAACCCGCACAGAATGGGCGACTGGGCTTCTGACAGCAAAACCGATGTAGCCCATATGGAAAGCGGTGACTTCTACGGAACAGAAACTTCCGTAACCCTGGAGAATGCTACACAATATAAAATCGTTTTCAAAGGCAATGACGGTTCTGAAACCCAGCTTAAAGATTTCGCAAAACTTCAGGCAGGAGAAGTAATTGATTCTTCCGTAATGAACCTAAACGCTTTGAAAGCTTTCGTTCAGCAGGCTATCGATGAGGCAAAGAACAGAAACGTCCTTCTTTCCGCCCACCTGAAAGCGACGATGATGAAAATCTCTGACCCGATTATCTTCGGGGCTGTAGTGGAAACGTTCTTCAAAGATGTATTCACGAAATATGCTGATACCTTCAAATCTCTGGATATCAATCCTAATAACGGTCTTGCCGATCTGTTTGAAAAAATAAAAGGCAGCGCTCAGGAAGCGGACATCAGAGCTGATATCGAAGCTGCCCTGGCCAACGGGCCTAGAGTAGCTATGGTAAATTCTGATAAAGGAATCACCAATTTCCACGTCCCTTCTGACATTATCGTTGATGCTTCTATGGCTGCCCTGGTAAGAGGCGGAGGTAAAATGTGGAATAAAGAAGGAAAAGAGGAAGATACCGTATGCATCATCCCGGACCGTTCTTATGCAGGTTTTTACCAGGCGGTGATCGATGATATGAAAGCACACGGAAAACTTGACCCTACGACCATGGGTTCTGTTCCGAATGTGGGATTAATGGCACAGAAAGCTGAAGAATACGGTTCCCACGACAAAACCTTCCAGGCTTCTGCTGAAGGAACTATTGAAGTTCAGGATGAGAACGGAGCCGTTCTTCTTTCCCAGAAAGTGGAGAAAGGGGATATTTTCAGAATGTGCCAGACTAAAGATGCACCCATCCAGGATTGGGTAAAACTGGCAGTGAACAGATCCAGGCTTTCTGATACGCCTGCTATTTTCTGGTTGGATAAAGGAAGAGCCCACGACAGGGAGATCATCAAAAAAGTAGAACTGTACCTTAAAGATTACGATACTACCGGCCTCGACATCAGGATCATGGATGTGAAAGACGCTATGGCAGAAACCCTGAAAAGAGCCAGAGAAGGAAAAGATACCATCTCAGTTTCAGGAAACGTACTGAGGGATTACCTTACAGACCTTTTCCCGATCCTGGAACTTGGGACTTCAGCCAAAATGCTTTCCATAGTTCCGTTGATGAACGGAGGAGGTTTATTTGAAACCGGTGCCGGAGGTTCTGCTCCAAAGCACGTTGAGCAGTTCTTGGAAGAAGGGTATTTGCGTTGGGATTCCTTAGGTGAATTCCTTGCGCTTCAGGCTTCTCTGGAACATCTTGCCCAGACCCAGGACAATAAAAAATCCCAGGTTTTAGCGGATGCCCTTGATGAGGCAAACGCAAAATTCCTGGCTACTGACAAATCACCGGCAAGAAAAGTAGGCCAGATCGATAACCGCGGGTCTCATTTTTACCTGGCCATGTACTGGGCTGAAGCACTGGCTGCCCAGACTGCTGATGCAGAACTGGCTGCTAAGTTCGCTCCGGTTGCCCAGGCCATGAAAGAAAACGAAGAGGTAATCAATGCAGAGTTGATCGGTGCCCAGGGTAAACCGCAGGAAATCGGCGGATATTACAAGGCTGATACCTATAAAACGTATTCTGCCATGAGACCGAGCACAGTTCTGAATGAAATCATTGACGGAATTTAACCTCCGTACACAATATACACTGAAAGCTCCTTTTTAAAGGGGCTTTTTTGTTGGATCTATTTGAGATTCGAATTTCTGCTTCAAAGCCATTACAGGATAGTAAAAATCCTCTCATTGCTGAGAGGATTCATGAAGAAAATTATAAAATAGAAAATATAAGTGTCTTTATCAGGGATGCATGAAGCCTTCCGGAATCCATTTAAACCCCTGCCCTGCTTTTCCGGTAAAACCCAACCCTGGCCATGGCATATGAAAGGCAAATACACGCATTTCTGTTTCTGATAACTGCCGGAGTACGCTGATACGTGTTTGGATAGCAATATCCAGATCCGCATCCCCGAAATATCCCCAATCCGGATGTGGAAATACTACTACATCTGAATGGACGATATCAGCGATACACATCAGCTTTTCTTTTCCGGAAGAAATGGTTGTCATAGTGAGCCCGGGGGTATGTCCAGGAGCCGCCTGAAAGCTGAAATGGTCATACAGTTCCTGGTTGAGATCAAAAAATGTCAGTCTGGGCTGTATGGTTTTAAGGATATTCTGTACCGGAGGAATCATCTGGCTGATCAGCTCCGGCTGGTCTTTCAGGGCGCTGTTGCCGAAATCATCCAGGGTGGCATTCATCCAGAAATCATATTCGGTCTCTGATATAAAATAACCCGCATTGGAAAATACAAGGTTGCCTTTTTCATCCACTAAGCCTCCGATATGGTCGGGATGTGCATGGGAAATGAAAAGATCGGTGATATCTTTCACGGAAAAACCTGCTTTGTTGAGGCTTTTGAGCAGGAAACCCGCTCTTTCATCGGCAAAAATACCCATCCCTGCATCCAGCAAGATCAGCCTGTCCTTTGTTTTTACCAGAAGGATATTCAACGCCATTTCAATATAATTTTCAGGCCGGAAATGCTCCTTAAGAATCTTTTTCAGTTCCGATACCTGACTTCTCGGAGCAAAGGAATCTACATTCTCTTCGTGGAGGTATCCGTCCGTAAGGATAAACAGTTCCAGCGCTCCGAGCATAATCTTTTTAAAACCTGAAAGATCATTCTCCTGTACCGGAGAAGACGGGCCTGAATGAGCTGAATCTTTTTTTGCCGTTTCTTTTTTATTCATCATGCTTAAATTTTATGTTAAATGTGGGCTTTCCTGATCCTGATCATGCTCAGGACAAGCAATCCAAGTATGCCCAGAACAAAATAGCCTTCTGCAACTTCCAGCTGAACCTGCGGCCTGATCACCGCAACGATCCCATAACTGACTGCGGAAGTGATAATGTAGGCCACACCACCGGTAAGACCGCCCGCAATACCTGCGGATTCCGGGAACCTGCCGATACAGTAGGCAAAATAGTTGTTAAAGACAAATCCGGCCGTAATATGAATACAGAAAGCAAAAGCCACCAGGCTGTAAATATTGCTTAAAAAGTAAGAAGCGATAAACATCAGCACGATAAAAGCGAGCTGGATGAAATTGGCATACCGGATCTTAGGCAGGAACGCTTTATTGATCAGCGCTTTTCCGAGAAATCCACCTGTCATCCAGGCAAATCCGAGGATCAGGGAAACATATCCGGCCACCACCTCGGAATAGCCCATTTTATGTTCGATGATGAAAGAGCCGCAGAGGCTGAAGAACATGATCATCGAATAGCTGAGCCCACACATGATCATGCCGTAAAAGAAATCTTTGGTTTTAAACATAGAGGCATACTGCTGTATCAGGAACTCCACATGGAAAGGGTTTCTTTTCTTGAGTGTTTCACCGGAAAAAACAAATTCCAGCAGAAAAAGCAGCAGGCTGTATCCCGCAAGCACATAGAAATTGGACTGCCAGCCGAAATTTTGTTGCAGGTAACCTCCGATGAACGGTGCAATAATAGGCCCCACCGACCACACAATGGTCATGATGCTCAGGTAATGTTTCCGTTGGTCGCCGTCATAGACATCCACAAAAAATGCCCGCTTCGATACTACCGCAAAGCCCGACAGCATTCCCTGCAGTACCCTCATGGCATAAATGATATAGATATTCTGGGTGGTCGCCGTAATCATAAATGAAACGACAAACAGAGCCAGCGAAATCATAGAAACCTTGTACCTGCCGAATGAATCCACAATACTCCCGGCAAAAAACTGGGTTAAGCCGTAACTGATCAGGAATATGGATAAGGTAAGCTGTATCCGGCTTTCCGGCTGGTTTAGTTCCACGGCCATACTGGGCATGGACGGCAGGTAAATATCCGTTGACAGCCCTGACATCGGGATGACAGCAAAAGCCAGCAGTGTGGCAATAAATTTATTTTTGTCTTTAAGTGTAACCATAATCGTCGTTATAGTGATAAAAAACTCAGATCCCGTATATTTCCGGAACCTGAGGATTGTATATTCTTACTGTTAGTTATTGACCAGCTTCATAGATCCTTCGCTGTACCTCTCTCCTACATGAGGATATTTCTTCAGAATCGAATCGATGGCGCTGAGGTCTTCCCCGGAAAGTTTCAGCCCTGCGGCTGCAATGTTTTCTTCCAGGTATTTGATTCTTTTGGTTCCGGGGATCGGGATAATATCTTCTCCCTGGTTCAGTACCCAGGCTAGAGCCAGCTGGGTTCCTTTCACTCCTTTGGAAGCCGCAAAATCATTGATTTCCTGAGCCAGTTTCCTGTTGTTTTCCAGGTATTCATCCTGATATCGTGGAAGTGATTTCCTGAAGTCATCTGCTCCGAAATTCTGAACATCATTGATATTGGAGAATAATCCTCTCGCCAGCGGAGAATAAGGAACCAACGTAATCCCCAGTTCCCTGATAACCGGTAAGATTTCATTTTCCACACCCCTGGTGAGCAGTGAGTATTCAGATTGCAAAGCAGTGATCGGGTGAACAGCATGTGCTTTTCTGATGGACGATGCGGAAGCTTCTGATAAACCAAGGTATTTTACTTTTCCTGCCTGTACAAGCTCCGCCATAGCGCCTACTGTTTCCTCAACAGGGATATTGGGATCAACGCGGTGTGCATAATACAAGTCTATTTCATCAACCTTCAGCCGCTGGAGGCTTGCATCCACCGCCTGCCTGATCCATTCCGGAGAGCCGTCAAAATAGGTTCCCGGCGCGCCGCTGTGGCTTGCCTTTCCGTCTTTGAACCTGAAACCGAATTTCGAGGCAATGAAAATTTTATCCCGGTTCGGAACCAGCACTTTGGAGATCAGCTTTTCGTTCTCACCATTGGCATACATATCTGCGGTATCCCAGAAATTGATGCCAAGGTCCAGGGCTTTATGAAGCGTACTGATACTTTCCTGTTCGTCTGCAGGACCATACGCAAAGCTCATTCCCATACATCCCAAGCCAATGGCTGAAAGTTCTTTTCCTGTGTTTCCTAATTTTCTGAATTGCATAACGTTTGTGATTTATGATTAACAGGACAAAGGTAAAATGGAAACAGCTCCATTGCCCTATAAAATTCAAACCAAGACTTATAAAAATCAAACCAGCGCATTTCTGACCGCATTGGGAGTCATCCCGGCCTGCCTTTTAAAATAATTGGTAAAATAAGAAGGCTCTTCAAAGCCCAGCGCATAGGCAATTTCTGAAATATTCCAGTCCGTATGCTTCAGCAGTGCATGGGCTTCCTGAATCACCCGCGAGGCGATCTGCTGGCCGGTGGTGCGGCCCGTAATTTCTTTTACGGAACGGTTCAGTGAGTTGACGTGGATGGAAAGGCTTACTGCATAATCATTAGGTGTTTTCAGCCTCAGGTAGCGTTCCGGGCTGTCAATGGGGAACTGGCGCTCCAGGAGTTCCATGAACAGCGAAGCAATGCGCTGTGAAGAATTCTGGTACGGCTGGAAATTTTCTGTAGGATGCATTTTCATGGTTTCATGGATGAGAAGATGCAGGTAAGCCCGCAGCAGATCATATTTATGGGGATAATCCGACTGTATTTCCGCCATCATTTTACCGAAGATCTCTGCCACGTCCTGCTCTTGCTTTTCATCTACAAAGAATACCGGGGTCCCGCCTATTTTAAACAGCCAGGAATCTGACAGGCTGCCGAAACGACTGCCGTTATGCAGGAAATGATCGGTAAAAAGGCAGAAAAAACCCTTCTGGTCTTCATTTTCAGCTTCCCATGAGTAGGGGATCAGCGGATTTGAAAACAGGACTGCAGGCCGGTCTAAATAGATCCACTTATCTGCATAATGGATGGTGCCATTTCCTATAATCAGTGAGATTTTGTAATAATCCCTTCTGCTGTAAGGCGTGACAGAGGAACAGTTATCCCTAGAGAACACATTGAAATGCCCGAGCCCGGGAGCCGTGCAGCCTTCCGGCAGCCTGTAAAAAGTGTTCTTTTCGTAAAAACCTTTTAATGTCTCAGTTGTTTCCATACTTCAAAATTATAAAATTCAAACAACATATACGCAACAAATATAAAATCATGATAAGATTAATCCTGTTTACGGGATAAGATTATACGGTATTACTTTCAGTGCTTTAACCTATTTTATTTTATAATTTCCGTTAAACATGTAGGGTGACCATCCGTTCTGTAAAATTATGGCTATATTTAGCTAACCCCATTCACAGATATTTCATCATGGAAATTATCATTATCATCATCCTGATCCTGATCAACGGGCTTTTTTCAATGTCTGAAATGGCATTGGTATCTACCAAAAATTTTAAGCTCGAAAATGAAAAAAAGAAGGGCAGCCACCATGCGGAACGGGCCCTTAAGTTAACCGGCAATCCAGGTACATTCTTTTCAACGGTGCAGATCGGCATTACCCTGATCGGCATCCTTCTGGGGATTTATTCAGGCGACCGCCTTACGGCTGACCTGGCCGTCCTGATTTCTGATATCGGTCCGCTCACTGCATACTCCAGGCCTATAGCATCTGTACTCATTATCATCATCGTCACATTTCTTTCCATCGTTTTCGGTGAACTGATCCCTAAAAGGCTGGGACTGAAGTTCCCGGAAAAGATTTCCATGCTGATAGCCGGGCCTATGTACTGGCTGGCTTTACTGACTACTCCGTTTGTCTGGCTTTTGACGGTAACCAATGATGGGATATTAAAGCTCTTTGGTATCAGCCATAGGGAAAAGGAAATGGTGACTGAAGAAGAAATAAAATCTATTATCAGGGAAGGAAAGGAGGATGGGATTATTGAAAATAAGGAGCATGACGTCCTGGAAAATGCATTCGAACTGGTTAACAGAAAAGTCAGTTCACTCGCCACCCACCGGTCAAAAATCATTTCCGTGGATGCCGATGATGATTACCAGACCGTGAAGCAGAAAATCAGGAACTGTTCTTTTTCCACCTATCCCGTTACGGACAAGAATAATCCTAACCATATCATCGGGGTCGTTAAACTGTGCGATCTCTTTGACCTGGACACCAAAGATTTTAACCTGAGGTCTTATCTGAGAAAAGCGGTATTCATCAGTGAAAATTCTTTTGTATACCCGCTTATGGAAAGTTTTCAGAAAAACAAAGCCCATCTGGCTATCGTTATTGATGAATATGGCACCACCAAAGGAATTGTCACCCTCAATGACATCCTGGATGACCTGGTCGGCAATATCCCGGACGGTTCGGATGATGAGCCGGACATTATTGCCAGAAATGAAGATTCATGGCTGATTGACGGCCAATGCTCCATCTATGATTTCAGGAGGTATTTTAACCTGACGCTTGACCAGGATATTGAAAAGAATTTCGTGAGTGTTTCAGGGTTGTTCATCCACGGAAAAGACACCGTTCCCAAAACCGGCGACAAAATTACCATCGGCCATCTCACCCTTGAAATTGTGGATAAGGACGGGCATAAAATCGACAAAATCCTGGCTATTAAAAGCATTGATCCACCATAACCAACTCATAACTCATAATTGATAACGTGTAGCTTACTGCTGATAATCAATTATTTTGTACCTTTAATCATGAGAAAAGTTCTCTGTCCTTTAACTTAAATAGTACAAGTCATGGAAAATATCACCTTTGAGGTAAGTCCCTATCAGGATGAGCTCCAGCTATTGATCAACGGCAGGAAAGCCGGATATATGTCTGTAAAAATAGACGGAAGACAACTGATCGTTTATTATACCAAGCTTGACGAAGGCTATGAGGGGCATGGCTATGCTAAAATACTGCTGGATGAACTGGTGCGCTACGCCGAGGACAATGACCTTCTGGTAGATCCCGAATGCGATTTTGTACGGCAGCAGTTTGAAAACCATCCGGACCGTTACCGGGATATCTGGCACGCCTGATCAGTCTTTCCACCAGGGATTGAAATGCTGATCGGATCCATTGAGACTGACCGGCTGCCCGATCATCGGAGTCAGAATATTCAGGTGGTTTTCCTTACCCAGAACACTTACCTTTTCAAGCGGTTCATTCCATGGATGGAGCGCAAGGGCAAACTTTGCGGAATGTACGGGAATGATGTTTTTCGCTTTCACATCCATCCCTGCTTTTACAACGTCTTCAGGTAATGAGTGGATGTATTTCCAGGCTTCGTTATACTGCCCGTTTTCCATAATGGCATAGTCAAACGGGCCATACTGATCACCGATGGTTTTAAAATGGGTATCATAGCCGCTGTCTCCGCCCAGAAATATTTTTTTATCCGGAGTCTGCAATACGTAAGAAGTCCATAAGGTCCCGTTTCGCCTGACTTTCCTGCCGGAAAAGTGCCTTGCAGGCGTAAAAGTAATGCTGATGTTGTTCTTCAGCGGTACGGTGGCGCCCCACTCTTCTTCAATAAGGTTTTCTTCAGCATATCCCCAGCGTTCCAGATGCGCCCCCACGCCTAATGGCAGGATGACTTTTTCTACCCTGCCCTTCAGGGCTTTTACCGTAGGATAGTCCAGATGATCGTAGTGGTCATGGGTAATCACCAAATAGTCCAGATGTGGGATATCCTCCGGACGGAAAATATCTGATCCTGAAAATGCTTTATTGAAATATTTGAACGGGGAACCATAGGAGCTCAGAACCGGATCGATCAGAAACGAAACCCCATTGGTCCGGATATAATACGATGAATGTCCCAGCCATACCATGACATCCTGATCCGCCGGTATCGCTTTTAAATCGGTATGAATGGAGGGAACTGCTTTAAGCGGCTTCAACAAAGGATCTTTTTTAGCAAAGAAAAAATCGAACATCACGCGAGGCATGCTGTATCCCTCAGCAATGGATGGTGTATAGCTGAGGTTCTGAAACTGCCGGTCTTTGTAATGCGCGGACTGCTTCATACGCTCCAGCCTTTTTCCGCGGGGTTCAGCTCCGAAAACTTCACGGGAAGTAATCAGGTAATAGGCTCCGACAATAATCAATGCAATAACAACGATGGAATAAATCATAAATGGTGGTGAAATTAACGTTCAAATGTATTATTTTTCAGGCAACAGGCCATCTGTTCCGGACACATTCTGTGAAGGAGACGAAAGAAACCTCTTGTTTACTTTAAAAAAGTGTTTTAAGATTGGGTCTTAATTTTTAATTTTAAACGCATACGTAATCAGCTATCAGATTAAAACATTCAAAATGAATACTATAAAAACAAAACACAAAACTTACGGGAGCAGCCAGCAGATTTTAGTTCCGGATTCAATTTAAATTTCTAAATTCACTCCTTGAAAAATCATCAAATACTCATATTAATTATTGTTTTTCTTACATCCTGCACATCAGTAAGCAAATACAATACCCAAAGAATGTCTTGTATCCCTCCGGAAAAGCTCAGGGAGGATGCAGACTATGCATATAAAAAGCTGAATGCCATGCATCCGAACCTGTACTGGTACATCTCTGAACAGGACCTTAAATATAAATTCGACAGCCTTAAAAGCACCCTGAACACTCCGCTTACTCCTCTTCAGTTTTATTTCAGGCTGCAGCCGGTCATCGCTTCCATCCGTGAAGGGCACCTGGCTTTAAGAGTTCCTGCCCGCCGGTTTACCAAGAAAGAAATTAAGGCCCTGGAGCATACCAAAGGAATGTTCAGCCGTTTTGAGTATTATGTGGAAGGAGACCGCCTGTTCATCGTCAGCAATCCCGATTCCATCCAGAATATACAGCCCGGTACCGAGATTTTATCCATCAACAGCGTTCCGGTTGCGGAAGATATTAAAAGATATAGGAAACTGATCAGCAGCGACGGTTTCAACACTACTTTTCATACTTATTACCTGAAAGACGTATTTTTCAATTTTTACACAGCAGAACACGGATTTGAGAATAAGGCTGTGCTGGAAACCGTTTACCAGGGTGAACATAAAACATACACCCTGAAAAGAGAATCCAAATCTGCATCTGAACTTAAAACAGAAAAGCTTCAGAATAAGCGTACAGAGGAAAAAAAGGTTAATGATTATGACCATTTTACACAAAGCTATAACCGGAGCTTCAGTTTTCTGGATCAGGATAGCACTGTTGCCTACATCAAAGTAAAAAGCTTTTCAGAAAGCCATTCGGAAAAGTTTTACAAAGATGCTTTTGCCCGGATAAAAGCGGCCGGCGCCTCCTACCTTATCCTGGATATCCGGAATAATTACGGTGGCTCACTGTACGAAATCAATCATCTGTATTCTTACCTGACGTCTGAGCCGTACACCTTGATCCATCCTTCCCAGCTTGCTTCTGCAAAAACACCTTTAAAGACGAATTACTTCAGGCAGAGCAGCCCATGGCAATACATTATCAAAGGTATTACCTACCCTATTTACCTTACGACCCAGGCGTTCAGCACCTACAGCAGGGACGGAAAAGTATATTACAGGATGAAAGAAAGCAGGCCTAACAAACCTCAGCCGAATGCCTTTACAGGCAAAGTATTTGTGCTGATTAACGGATCCAGCTTTTCGGCCTCGTCCATACTGGCTTCCAAACTTAAGAATGACCATCGCGCAATATTGGTAGGAGAAGAAACCGGCGGTGCCAATGACGGTACCGTGGCAGGGTTTTATTCCTATCAGAAGCTTCCGAACTCAAAGCTTAGCTTACCGGTTGGATTGCTTCTGGTACAGCCTGACATTAATTTTTCCGGAACCCGGAAAGGCGTTGTTCCTGATGTTGCCATACGGGAAAACATGCAGGAAGTCATCGACCATCAGGATCCGGAGATGAACTGGGTCATGAGTACGATTATGATGGAAAAAGGAACGTTATTGAAAACCAATGCGGGCAGTAAGTGACAGGATAAACTACACCTTCTGTCAATTTCTCATGCCTCCGGTTGTCAGACCTTCGTCTCCGGTGATGAAGCGATATCAGACAATATTTTTTTCAATGGTCAAGCTCCTGAACGAGTTTTTCAATTTTGATGATATGTTTTCCATACAACCTTTTAAACCACCACTGACCAAAGAAGTACAGGGCGAAAAGGCCCGCCACCAGAGTACTGATAAGGATTACGGCAATCCTCAGATCAGACAGAGGTTCCGGTCTTGGGATACATTCTATTACGATAATCAGTTCACACACCAAAAACGGGACAAAAGCCAGGTAAAAAGAAAGATAGTACTGTTTATTCAGGTTCAGCTGTAACAGAAGATCGCGCAAGGCATCCGCAGTCTTCATCACCGGGCTGCTCATTTCCCGGTACAGTTTAAAAAACTTACTGAAGAAGAATGCGGTTACAATCAGCATCGATGCAATCAGTACGTCTAAATAAAATTTAAATTTAAACGGAGCATCGCAAACGGCAATAATGCTGAAGGAAAAAACAAAAATAGCAACCGTAGACCAAAATTCCATACGCATATTTTTACGTATTTTTTCAAGCGGAAGGTTGATTTTATGGCTTTGCTCGATGCTTATCTCAGGGGTATTTTCAAAAATGTCCTCATTCCAGGCATTTTTTAATTCATCAATATTCATTGCTATAAATTTTAAGGGTTAGGTATTGGAGTGTAAGATATCTTTCAGTTTGTTTTTGGCGCGGTTCATTTTAACGCGGACATTCCCTTCGGAGATCCCCATCTGCTCTGCAATCTGCTTTCCGGAAAAATCTTCCAGGTAATAAAAAATGAATGCTTTGTCAATTGGGTTGAGCTGATGGATGGCGGCATACATTTTTTCCAGCTGCTCTTCTTTTTCATGGTTGTATTCATCCTGCTCTATCTTATATCCTGTAAAATCTTCATGGCTGATAAAGCTTCTTTTCTTTTCAGACTTCAGGAAGATGATTGCAGTGTTAAGGGCTACCCTGTACAACCATGTGGAAAACTCACTTTCTCCTTTAAAATTCGGGTAGGCTTTCCAGACCTGATAGGTAATCTCCTGGAACAGGTCATCGCAATCATCCTTATCGTCCATATACATTTTGGAAATCTTAAAAAGGATTCCCTTATGATTTTCCATTTTGGCTAAAAATTCGTTTTCCAATGCAATCATGGTGATAAACTCTATCCAGTTAGTTGTCTTCTGAAAAAAATGTTACACCATTTTCAAAAAGTTCATCCCATGGTACAACCCAACCTATCCTCCATTTCCCCTGCCGACTGTTAATTTTTTTAACTATTTAATTATTTTTTGTGGCTCAGTATTTGTTCAGAACGATACAACACTAAAATCAAAAATATGCCTTACATTACCAAAGAAAATGAAAAAAACGTTCAGCTTTACTATGAGGACTTAGGTTCCGGACAACCCATTATCTTAATCCACGGATGGCCGCTAAGCGGAAAATCATGGGAGCTTCAGGTCCCTGTCCTGCTTAATCTGGGTTACCGTGTCATCCAATATGACCGAAGAGGTTTCGGCAAGTCGTTCCCTTCTTCTTCACCTGAAGGCTATCATTATGATGAGCTTGCAGGAGACCTGCATGAACTGATTACAGCTCTGGATCTTAAAAATGTGATCCTGTTCGGATTCTCTATGGGAGGTGGAGAGGTAGTGCGCTACTTAACCAATTACGGATCTGAAAATGTAGACCGTATTGCTTTAATCTCTTCCATCATTCCGATTGTTAAACAAAAAGACGACAATCCGGATGGCGTTCCGCAGGAGAAACTGGATGAAATCATGGACAAACTGAAGAAAGACAGGGTCACCTTCCTGGAGTCTTTCCACAAAGATTTTTACAACTATGGGATGCTTTCGCACTCGGTAAGCCAAAAACAGCTGGATTACGACTGGAGTATTGCCGCACACGCCTGTCCTATCGCAACCATTAAATGCGCAGAAAGCTGGGCGAATACCGATTTCCGCCCGGAGCTTCAGAATGTTACCGTAAAAACACTGATCGTACACGGTGATGATGACAATGTAGTCCCGATTGATACCGCTGGCCGCCAGGCTGCACAGGGTATTGCAGACAACCGTTTCGTGATCGTTGAGGGAGGACCTCACGGACTGAATGTTACCCACGCTGATCAACTGAATGCAGTGCTGTCTGATTTCCTGATGAAATAGAAGCTGACCTTTAATATTTACTATAGAAATCCGCAATGAACTTTGTTCATTGCGGATTTTTTATTTACTGATGATCATATTATAGCAAGAATGAATTCTCCTTCAATTCGGGTGCGGTACAAAGTTCAGCGTATTGGCAACTTACTGAAAAGAATTATTCTGTTGTCTATTGTTAACCACTTCCTAATGCTCTTCTCTCCTTCGAAAGACATTCAAAAGGAGCTTTATTAGCGGTACAGAAATATCTTTAAAAAATGTAATCCGTACTCAGGAAACCGGAGTCATGATCGCGGACAATGGTATTCAGCAGGTTTTTATTAGACTCGGTCAGTTTTGCAGCGACTAAAGAGCGGATCGAGAAGGATCTCAGGGCATCAAAAACGGAAAGTGTTCCTTCGGCGCTATCCTTCCTTCCGGTAAACGGAAATACATCCGGACCACGCTGCGCCTGGCAGTTGATGTTAACACGGCTGACCAGGTTAACGAAAGGATCAATCAACTGGGCAACTTCCATTGCATCTTCACTGAAAATGCTGACCTGCATTCCATGGGAAGCGTGGATCTGGTATTCCAGGGGTTCCTCTACAGAATCAAAAGAAACGACCGGAATCACCGGCCCAAACTGTTCTTCATGGTATAATTTCATTTCGCTGTTCACCGGATACACCACGGCAGGGAATACAAAAGAGGTTTCGGTGAACCCTCCGTGCTCATTCAGCACCTGCGCTCCTTTCGCTATGGCATCGTCAATACATTCTTTCAGATAGCCCGGCTTATTGGCTTCCGGAAGCGGCGTGATTTTGACATCTTTCTCCCACGGAAGTCCCGGTTTCATCGCAGAAACCGCTGCGGTAAGTTTTTCGGTAAATTCGGCAGCCACATCTTTCTGAACAAAGATCAGCTTAAGAGCCGTACATCGCTGGCCGTTAAATGACAGGGCTCCGAGGATGCATTCACTGACTGCAACATCTAGATCGGCATTTTTGGTCACGATAGCAGCATTTTTTGCATCAAGGCTCAAGATCGCTCTCAAGCGGTTGACTTTAGGGTGCAGCTTTTTCAGGCCATTAGCTACTTTGCTGGAACCGATAAAGGCCAGCACATTCACTTTCCCGCTTTCCATAATCGGGGTAATGATTTCCGCTCCTTTACCATACAAGGTATTCACCGTTCCTTTCGGGAAGGCTTCCTTGAAAGCTTTCAGCAAAGGGTAATGCGCGAGAACTCCGTGTTTGGGAAGTTTGAACAGAATGGTATTCCCCATAATCAGTGCGGGGATCAGGGTTGTAAAAATCTCATTCAGAGGGTAGTTGAACGGTCCCATGCTCAATACGACGCCCAGAGGTGCCCTTCTGATCTGGGCGATTGTTCCTTCAGCCTGCTGGAAGCGGGAAGATTCGCGGTCAAGTTCCTTCAGTGCATCGATGGTCTGATTGATATAATCTACGGTACGGTCAAATTCTTTGGTGGAATCTGCCAGGGTTTTTCCAATTTCCCACATCAGCAGTTTGATCACAAGGTCACGCTGCTGAAGCATGAGATAGACGAACTTCTGCATGCATTTGATCCGGTTTTCAACAGACATGGAAGGCCATTCTCCCAAACCGGTGTTATAGGCGTTAACCGTTGCATCCAGGATTTCCATGGCCTCCTGCGGACTGATATTCGGGATGCTTCCGAGCAGTTTTCTCTGTAATCCGTTTTCTGTAGGGATGCAGACCGGTGAATAAATTTCAGTGACGTCCCCGTTCCATTCTACCAGTTCTCCGTTAACCAGATACTCCCGCTGATGGATTTCGGGAATTTTATATTCTTCAGGGATTTCGTTTTCAGTTTTAAAAATGTCCTGGAAAGGATGCTTGTGTTCTGAATTCATAAATATTTTATTTTTTTAATAATCGGGTCTATTAAAGGTAGGGGTAAAAACCCGTTTTTCAAAGGCCTTGCTCATAGATTTATTCTATTTTCTAAAAGCCGTATTCAGGATCAGCAACAATGAAAAATTCTTTCAGGATGCACTTGATTTAAAGAACCAACTTATTCTATAATCTTCCTGTCCGTAATTCTTTTGAACACCGTAATCCAGATGGTGGAAAGCAGCAGGCTGAGACAGGTAATGCAAAGCCCGGCTTTGAAAAGATCATAAGGAATGATGCAGGCCTTGTAGGCCACAGATAAAGCCAGGATCCCGAATTCCCCGGTCTGGGCCAACAGTGCACCGCCGTACCAGCTGCTCTTCCGGTCGAATTGCAAAAGCCTGAACACTAATGCAGACATCACACTGTTGCTGATCAGTACTACAAGGGTTCCGGCAATCACCAGGCTGTAATGCTCGTATAGGTAAACCAGGTCAAGCCTCAGACCGACGGAAACGAAAAAGACCGTGATGAAGAATACTTTAAAAGGCGTAAGGGAATGTTCCAGCCAGCTGAATAATTTGATCCTTCCCACCAGCACACCTGCCAGGAAACTTCCCAAAGCGCCGCTCAGTCCAATGGCTTCAGCCAGGATCCCGAAGCCGAGGCAGATCAGCAAACCGGTAAATACCTGCAGGTCGTGGTCATATTCAATTCCCCGGAAGATCTCCGGGATTTTAATTTCCTGGGTATTCCGGATCTTCCGGAACAGGAAAAAGATCACGATACAAAGGATCACCGGGAAAACTATGGTGAGCAGGCTGAAATGTTCCCCTTTCCATACTTTAAGAACCGTAAGGACGGGAGCCAGAAGCAGATCCTGAATGATCAGGATGTTCAAAATCATCATCCCGAAAGAAGTATTCAGCATCCTGTCTTTCTTAAGGAATTCACTCACCACCGCCGTACTGTTGAAAATGAACAGGAATGCCATCAGCACCATGCTCCTGACATCCAGATGCAGGAAATATCCCGCAAGAAAAGCAAAGGCAAAACTGAGTATGATCTTGCAGCCCTGAGCAATCAGCGGCCGGACAATCAGGCTGTGATGGTTGGGGATGTTGATTTCCATCCCCAGGAAAAACATCAGGAGGAGAATACCGATCTCACCGATCACTTCAATCTGATGCGTTTCTGTAAATACTTTTAAAACATACGGTCCCAGAAGGATTCCGGCAATGATGTATGCAATAAGGTAAGGCTGTCTGAGCTTTTTCAGCAGGAAAATCAATCCTGTTGTGGTTAGGCACAGAATGGCTATTGAAACCAGTAATGTATTCATGACAAACGTATTTTATCTGTACAACGAAAGTAATTTCAGAATATAGGGTCTGTTAAACGGCAATTGGTTTTCCTGAGGAAAACCAATTGCTGTATGGTATACATAACTTAGTTAAATAATGGGTTTACTGAATTTCAATCAGTCTCGGCGCCTGTTTCTTCGCCTTTTCCGTTTTCGGAATGGTAAGCTTCAGGACACCATTGTCATACCGGGCTTCGATATGCTCTTCATCCACCACATCTTTGGCAAGTTCAAAGGTCCTTCTGAAAGACTGGTAGCTGAATTCCCTTCTGGTGTACTCACCCTTGTTTTCTTCCGATTCATTTTTTCTGGACGATGAAATGGTCAGCAGGTTGCCTTCCAGGGTAATCTGGAAATCTTTTTTATCCATTCCCGGAGCGGCCACCTCTACCTCGAAGCTGTCTGTGTTTTCCCTGATGTTCACCGATGGAACGGTGGTCATGGTAGAAGAAAAATTGTTGTTGCCCCAGTTAAAAAGTTCACGTCCGAAAAAGTCATCGAACAGGGTACGCGGAGCGGCAGGGAGCATGCTGCCGTTGTTTCTTTTTACGATTGACATAACAAACGAATTTTAAAGGTTAAACAATATTTTAATGAACACACAAGAATATTTTCAAAGGCTATGCCAGTGGTTTTTAGGTGAAAATTTGTCACTGAAAATGAAAAAATGTCATTTTTCAGGTCACGCTACATCCTATCTCATAGATAGTTAATGAATTATCCACCGTTAAACACAATAGAAATTACCGTAAAAAACCGGAGTGCCATCCTGAACAATAATTATTATTTTTGATGTATAATCTCCTGCTTAAAAAACACAAATATGTCCTTCTTACTCTGTAACAATTCCTGCTGTGGTTTTCCACAATTTAATTTCTGTACTGCTTGCTATTTTTGAAAAACTAAATCATTAATCAATTTAAACCAAAAACAATGAAAAGAAAAACACTGACATTTTTAGCTGTTTTGGCCCTTACAGCGGCCGAAGCAAAAGTATGCACAAAGAGTTGTTATAACTCATCGGGCGGTTATGGAATCGGAATGGGATGGAATGTCCCGAACGGAACCGCATGTACCGGAAATCCTCCCCGAGGAAAGACCGTCTACTTTGCTTATGCTACCCAGGATTATGTTTTTGAGAATGGGGTTGTTGATTCATGGGAGGGCACGAGTGTAGGTTGTTAATACTAATAAATATGATAATATGAAAAATTTAATTTTAAGCGGAATTGTAGTGGCCACGATGTTTTCAAGCTGCTCAAAAGAAGACATTACAAACAATGAAAAGATGACCGATAAGGGTCAATTTAAATCATCTATTTTAAATAAGAATAATAATTCAAAAATTGCAGGGAAAGAGTACACGGAGCAATTGCCTTATCTTGATGCCCACACAGATTTTATGGCATTCAATGTTGAAAATGATTTGGGCCATAAAATGAATGATCCGAAAATTGATTGGAAAACCCTGAACTCTCTTTATAGTGCTGATTTGAGTACAGCTTCAAAACAGTATCTGATTTATATTTTATTTGCTAAAAAAGATCTTTTGGGAATCCAGGATAAAACACCATCAAAAGACCAGGAAGACATTATCAAAGAATATATAAAAGAATTAGTGAACACAAAATATTTCGGCTATTGCCTTTTGTATAATGCGTTAAGCGTATTGAATAATGATTCTGAAAACACTGCTTTAGTTAAAGATTTGGCAAATCAAATTTCAGTGTACTCTGAATCGGAAAAATTTCATTCAGATTTCATCAGCAGACCAGAAGGCAGAGATCAATGGATTGAAAAGGTTAAAGAAGATTACTCTTATCTGGATAAGATTAAAAGTTTACAATAGTATCAAAAAACTCCTGCCGCGGCAGGAGTTTTTTGATACTTTATTTATCAGTACAATCAGGATCAATAGCCATCGAGCGCGAGCGTCACGCTCGTGTTTACAGAAAATTAATCATTATATTTGATGATAAGCATAGACTACAAATTTCATGGCCGGAAATGTGCTTACTGTATCAACACGTTCCTCTTTTGGAATAGGCATTGTAACAAAACCTGAATATTTCGAAATATCATAAACCCATAACAACCACTACTATAATGAACATATCTGAAAATCACCTTGAAGAATTGCGTCAGGCCATGGAAATCCTGGAAAATCCGGGCATTGTGGCTAAGATTACCAACGCTATCGGTCAGCCTCTGGAGAAAGCACTGGAATTTCTTCCTAAAAATGTACATGAAAAAATCGGGACCATTACGGAAGCGGCATTAATAAAAGCGGCAGATACTGCGATCTTTACGATGAAAGACACTCCCAATACCAAGCCTTCCAACTGGTGGCACAAATTCGGGGTTGCGGCATCCGGAGCTGTCGGCGGCTTCTTTGGTTTGCCTGCACTTGCGATTGAGCTTCCGGTATCTACTACGATCATGCTGCGCTCCGTTGTCGATATAGCACGAAGCGAAGGGGAATCCATAGCCGATCCGGATGTGAAGCTGGCCTGTCTCGAAGTGTTTGCACTGGGCGGAAAAAGTGAATCGGATGACGCGAGCGAAAGCGGATATTTTGCGGCCAGAATTGCTTTGGCGCAAACCATGGCAGAGGCAGCCCGGCAGTTTACCACCAAAACCGTTGCAGATGAAGGCGCATCGGTCATCGTTAAGTTAATTTCAAAAGTGGCAGCACGATTCAGTGTACAGGTTTCTGAAAAGGTAACAGCACAGGCTGTTCCGGCTATCGGAGCTGCGGGAGGTGCTATCGTTAATACCCTGTTTATTGATCACTTCCAGGCGATGGCAAAAGGCCATTTTACAGTCAGAAGGCTAGAAAAGATCTATGGTAAAGAAACCATCAGAACGACGTATGAAGAAATGCTGAGAAGATAGTTTGCTGAACATCTACCTTTAATAATATCAACATATTATAAAGCAATTACAATTGTGAAAATAAATTGATCAGGATCAGAATTAAAATGCTGCCCCATAAACCGGAGGCATCTGCGCTGTAAACAAAACAGAAAACACCAAGCGACATTCAACCGCATTTACGGGAAACCCCATTGAGAATTCAAGTTAGTTTTTCTATATTTGATTCATTACAGTTTGGCTGTACTGATTTGCACAGTCAAAGGTATTAACAGAAAGCTGAAATTCACATCATACAACACAGGTAAAATACATCATGAACGATATTAAATGTCCCCATTGTCAGAAAGTTTTTAAAGTAGATGAAGCCGGTTTTGCGGACATCCTGAAACAGGTAAGGGACCATCAGTTTGAAGAAGAGCTGCACGCCAGGCTCACTCTTGCTGAGAAGGAAAAAGAAAATGCGGTAAAGCTTGCGGAAGCCCGTCTTAAAAATACCATACAGGCTGAACTGTCCAATAAAGATCAGGAAATCCTCCGTCTTAAAGCAGACAATGATAAAATATTATCCGAAAAACTGGCTGAAAAAGACCAATTGCTCACCGATTTAAAATCAAAACTTGACAACGCGGAAACTGAAAAAAGGTTATCGGTTTCTGAAGCTGTGAAAAATATAGAAAAAGAAAAAGACGAAAAAGAGAAAGAAATCATCCAGCTGAAAGCCGATATAGAACGTAATCTGACAGAGCAATTGTCTCACAGGGACATGATGATTTCCGAGCTGAAACTCAAGCTGGATAATGCAGAAACAGAAAAAAAGCTTTCCGTTACCGAAGCGGTCCAGAAAATAGAAAAGGAAAGGGATGATTTTGCCAGCAAGGTCACGCTTACCAAAACCGAAATGGAATTGCTGGAAAAGTCCCTGAACGAAAAATACCTGGCCGAACTGAAAGCCAAAGAAGACATCATCCGCCATAAAGATGAAGAAATTGCCTTCCGCAAAGATATGAAGCTCAGGCTATCCACGAAGATGCTGGGAGAAACGCTGGAGCAGCATTGCGAAGTGGAGTTCAACAAGCTCAGGTCTATCGCGTTCCAGAATGCCTATTTCGAAAAAGACAATGACGCCAGATCGGGAAGTAAAGGCGACTACATTTACAGGGAAACCGATGATGCCGGCAATGAGGTGATTTCAATTATGTTTGAAATGAAAAATGAAGGCGACGAAACCGCGACCAAGAAAAAGAACGAAGATTTTTTCAGGGAACTGGACAAAGACAGGAATGACAAAAGGTGTGAATATGCCGTTCTCGTGACCCTTCTGGAAGCGGATAACGAGCTGTACAACGCAGGGATAGTGGATGTATCCCATAAGTACCCTAAAATGTATGTGGTACGGCCCCAGTTTTTTATTCCTATGATTACTTTACTGAGGAATGCAGCCCTCAATTCAATGAAGGTAAAGGCAGAACTGGCCATGATCAAAAACCAGAATATCGACATTACCAATTTCGAGGAAAACATCAATGCCTTTAAAGAAGGCTTTGCCAGGAACTACGAGCTGGCCAGCAGGAAATTTAAAACCGCCATTGAAGAAATCGACAAAACCATTACGCACCTCCAGAAAACGAAGGATGCCCTGCTTTCTTCAGAAAACAATCTGCGACTGGCCAATAATAAAGCGGATGATCTAACCATCAAAAAGCTGACGAAAGGCAACCCAACCATGGCCTCAAAATTTGAAGAGCTGAAAAACGGCTCCAATACTGAAGAGATATGACGTAACTATGGGTTTCTTCTCCACCAGTGCAAGCCTTAGGCTCATGTTCTTTACAAGGCTTTAAAAATGGAAGATTACCCAAACAAAAATACCGCTACCGCTCTTTTTTCCGCTAATATTTTGCATATTTGTATAAAATACGAGTCATGCAAAAAGAAAAGCTACGCAACGTAAGAAAGAGAAAAGGCATTACCCAGCAGCAGATCGCCGATGCCATTGCCACAGACGTTTCCAACTACAGCCGGAAAGAAAGCGGAGACGTATCCATCAGAAAAGAAGAATGGGAAAAAATCGCCCGTTACCTGGAGGTTCCCGTGGAAGACATCTATGAAGAAGAGGAAGCCCGACAGGTTAATCATTTTGACAACATTACGAGCAGCAGTGGCTTTGGAAATAATATAAGCGGTAATTACTACTGCAATGTCCCGGAATTCCTGCTGGAAAGCCAGCGTGACCTGATAGAGCTGCTGAAAAAAGAAAACCAGAAGCTACGGGAAGAAATAGCAGCGCTTAAAAATAGGTAACCGTTTTATATCATTTGATTTACGATAATAAAAACTCAGCATTGTGCTGAGTTTTTTTGTGCTGAAATAAGGTTAGGCAGATCTGCTTTGTTGGGTAGTAACTCCGTTGCCTTTTTTCAACAAGTTCTCGATACACTCCACTGCGTTGCGTACTCGAACTGACGGAGGTGGAAATCAATGTCTGACACACATGGCGGCTCTGTCATTCAGATCAAAAAAAATCCCTTTCACTGCTGAAAGGGATTAATTATATAAATCAGATTGAATTACATGTACGCTTCAATCGGTTCACAGGTACAAACCAGGTTTCGGTCTCCATAGGCTTCGTCTACTCTGGAAACGGAAGCAAAGAATTTATGGTCTCTCACCCACTCCAGCGGGTACGCTGCTTTTTCTCTGCTGTACGGTTTATCCCAGGAATCGGAAATAACGATCTGCTCTGTGTGAGGAGCATTTTTAAGGACATTGTTATCCTTATCGGCTTCTCCGTTGGCAATTTCATCAATCTCGTGCTTGATGGCGATCAGGGCTTCTGCAAAACGGTCGATTTCAGTTTTGCTTTCAGATTCCGTAGGCTCAATCATCAGGGTTCCGGCAACCGGGAATGAAACGGTTGGTGCGTGGAATCCATAGTCCATTAATCTCTTCGCTACATCAGCCACTTCAATACCCAATGACTTGAACTGCCTGAAATCTACGATACATTCGTGAGCCACTTTTCCGTTTTCGTTGAAATACAGGATCGGGAAATGCTCAGCCAAGATTTCTTTCAGGTAGTTCGCGTTCAGGATGGCATGCTCTGTCGCTTTTTTCAGACCGGAAGTTCCCAGCATTTTGATGTAGGCATAGGAAATATTTAAAATCAGTCCGGAACCATAAGGAGCTGCAGAGATTCCTTCGATGGCATTTTTAGATCCTACTTTAATATTGGCATTGGAAGGCAGGAACGGAACCAGGTGCTTAGCCACACAGATTGGTCCAACACCAGGGCCTCCTCCTCCGTGAGGAATGGCGAAAGTCTTGTGCAGGTTCAGGTGGCAAACGTCTGCGCCGATGTTTCCAGGGCTGGTGTAGCCTACCTGAGCGTTCATATTGGCGCCGTCCATGTATACCTGTCCGCCATGCTCGTGGATCAGGGAAGTAATTTCTTTGATATTGGCATCGAAGAATCCGTACGTAGACGGATATGTGATCATCACACACGAAAGGTTTTCAGAATGCTGTTCTGTTTTGGCTTTTAAATCTTCGAAATCGATCTCTCCGTTCTCCAGATTTTTCACGACTACGATTTTCATTCCGGCCATCGCTGCGGAAGCAGGATTTGTACCGTGTGCAGATTGAGGAATCAATACTACATTCCTGTGGCCTTCACCTCTTGAGATGTGGTATTCCCTGATTACCATCAATCCTGCATATTCACCCTGTGCTCCGGAATTCGGCTGAAGGGAAGTCCCTGCAAAACCGGTGATTTCCGCAAGGTCTTTTTCCAGCTCACGGATCATTTCCTGGTACCCTCCGGCCTGGTCAACCGGTACGAAAGGATGGATTGCACCCCAGTTATCCCATGAAAGCGGAAGCATTTCTGTTGCTGCATTCAGCTTCATGGTACATGACCCTAAAGAAATCATGGAATGGGTTAATGATAAATCTTTTCTTTCCAGACGCTTGATGTAACGCATCAGCTCTGTTTCTGTATGGTATCTGTTGAATACTTCTTCGGTCAGGATTTCGTCTTGCCTTAAATTCTCTTCCGGAATGCTGTATCCTTCTTTGATTTCTAATTTGAAGGTCTGTTTGTCTTTAAACTGGGCAAAAGAAGCCATCAGATAATTCAGCTTATCCAAAGTCGTGCTTTCGTTGATCGCAATGCTTACTACGCCTTCCGTGAAATAGTTCAGGTTCAGCTTGTGGTCCAGCATCATTCTCATCAGCCTCTTCTTGTCTTCTTCACTGATGGTGATTTTCACCGTATCAAAGATCGGCTCTTCCACGATTTCGTATCCTAAAGCTTTAAGGCCGCCTTTCAGGGCATTCGCTTTGAAGTGGATCTGGTCTGCGATATAGTTTAATCCTTTCGGACCGTGGTAAACGGCATACATACCGGCCATAACAGCTAAGAGAACCTGAGCGGTACAGATATTTGACGTTGCTCTTTCTCTCTTGATGTGCTGTTCCCTGGTCTGAAGCGCCATTCTCAGAGCACGTTTTCCGTACATATCCTGGGAAACTCCGATGATCCTTCCCGGAATATCTCTTTTATATTCTTCTTTACACGAGAAGAATGCTGCGTGAGGACCTCCGTAGCCTAACGGAATCCCGAATCGCTGTGTTGTTCCCACGGCACAGTCTGCACCCATGGAAGCCGGCGACTTCAGTTTTACCAGCGCCATCGGGTCACAGGCAACAACTACCTGAAGGTCTGATTTTTTATATTCTGCAATATCTTCCGTATAATCCAGCACAATTCCGTTTTTACCCGGATACTGTAACAGAACACCATAGTAAGATCCGTCGAATGTGTGCGTTTTGTGGTCTCCTTCAACGATTTCTATTTCCAGTCCTTCTGCTTTTGTTTTAAGGACAGAAACGGTTTGAGGCAATACCAGGTCTGAAACAAAGAACTTATTGGCTCCTGCTTTTTTCTGGTCTTTGGTCCTGTTGTTGAAGAACATGTGCATCGCTTCCGCAGCGGCCGTAGATTCATCCAGCAATGAAGCATTGGCCAGGGCAAAACCGGTAAGGTCACATACTACGGTCTGGAAATTCAGAAGCGCTTCCAGCCTTCCCTGTGCGATCTCTGCCTGATACGGCGTATAAGCAGTATACCAGCTCGGATTTTCAAAAATATTCCTCTGGATAGCTGCCGGCAGGATGGTATTGTGGTACCCGAAACCGATGTAGCTTGTGTAATCCGTATTTTTAGAAGCCAGTTCTTTCGAGTGGTTCAGCATTTCGTATTCTGAAAGCGGCTCGGAAATGTTCAGGTCTTTCTCTAAACGGATGGAAGAAGGAATAGTCTGAGAAATTAACTCTTCGATGCTTGAAACGCCTACTTTTTCCAGCATGGCCTGCTTATCGGCTTCATTCATGGAAATGTGACGGCTCACAAACTGTTCTGTATTCATTTTTATATATTAGATTTTGTTTGTAAAAAAGATGGGTAAAATTACGATTTTCTGAACGATTGTACAACAGCCTGAACCGGAAGTCTCTCATCCGGAAATGTATTCTATCTGATTAGAACTTAATGGGTTTTTATTGTTGCTCTAAGCCATCCGGCAGTTAAAAATATTCTATTGCAGCGTACATTAGGCCATCTGTCCTGTTATAACGCTGTTTTCAGAGGTTTTATTTAAAACATCAAGGCCTTTCAGGTCTAAAATCAATATCATCTCATTACCATCCCAAATATAATAGCTGATAAAAGTCATCGAATCTTTAAATTTTAAAATCCTTAAATCTTTAAATCTTAAATATCCAACATTTTCCACCACACATCCACTAAATCCCAACATCCTGATTATTTATAAAAAATTATTAATTATATTTATTCTAAATTAATATATTTGCAGTATGAATATGATCGTTCCATTCAAAGTACCGCCATTGGCCCCTGCTTTTTCTTATCGTCCAGAAGAAATGCACTGTGAAAAAAAATCATGCTGTAAAAAATTCAAAAAAGGCAAAAGGTGTAAGAAATGTCCGGGGAATAAGAAAATTTCTTAGAAATCTAAATGTTTTTAATTAAAAAATAAACAGCCAATACCAGGAGCAGTACAGCGATCATGATCTTCATGATTTTAGGCTGCCCATGAGGATTGGCAACAGTTCTGGGCTGTGATCTGAACAGTTCTTCTGCCTGATCCCTGAACTTTTCACCCCCGCTTTCAAAGACTTCGGTAATGGTGATGCCCTGTACTACGGTTTTGTGCAGTAATGAATTGGTAGCATGCAGCAGGAGCTGGAATTTACCGTCTTTAAATTCCGTGATTTTAAAAATCCTTTCTCCATACGGCTTTTCGAGTCCGAACGGTAAAACTTTTACCAGATCAGCATTCTGCGTCTGCCAGCTGATGATGATCTCCTCCCCTTTTTTCGCATGGATTTTATTGGCCGTAAAAGTTTTTATGGAAGGCGGAACATTATACCTGAAGCTTTTCTGCTGGCTTTCCAGGTTCTCATCATAAGTCCGGCGCTTGGCTTTATCACTGAGCAGTTCGTATGCTTCCTGGATCTCCCGGAACCGGCCGGCAAAGAATTCGTCATTTTCATTTTTATCGGGATGGTATTTTAAGGAAAGCTTGCGATAGGCCTTTTTGATGTCTTCTTCCGAAGCATCCTGTGAAACACCGAGAAAATAGTAGTAATCTTTCATGAACCTATGCAAAAATAAGGATTTTTATTTTCTTCTGCCTGCCGGAAATGATAATAATGGTATAAATACTATTCCCACCTGAAAAGGAAACAAAAATAAGAGGCTGACTTTACAGCCAGCCTCTTCAGTTTATTCTAAGTTTATTATCAGCGTATTGAATATGAATTGAAAAATACAACCGGTCAGGATCCAGGCTACTCAATCTATGGTATTTATTAATGAAGTCGTCTTGACTTTTGATAAAAAGCTGTTGACATTTTGGAATAAAAAAAGGGATTAGGAAATTTGTGTCGCTAAACCAAAAAAAATCCCATCCCTTGTACAAAGTACTGAGCAAAGATACA
>CAJYLH010000011.1 GCA_913775525.1 uncultured Chryseobacterium sp. | reverse complement strand
GTTTTAGCTTATTTTGGTTTCCCAACTGGCGGAGAGTGAGGGATTCGAACCCCCGGACCTGTTACAGTCAACAGTTTTCAAGACTGCCGCAATCGACCACTCTGCCAACTCTCCCTAAATACCGACGTACTGCCGTTTTCAGTGGTGCAAATATAGGATTATTTATTGTATTACAAAAATATTTTTGGCAACTGAAGACTTTTAAATCGAAATAGGCTGATATCCAATACAATATAGTATGCGTTGATGTGCAGATGCTAATGGCTGTTGAAGTCCAGCAGTCCGTCTGCAATACATTTCCATTGTATTTTTGAAAACCCCAGGATGCCGCCGAAGGCAATCATCAGGTTCCTGATCTTATCCATCAGTTTCGCATTGAAGTTGGGCGATTCGTTGCGGCCGTAAATTCCGGCTTTAAGCGTAGATCCAGAATAGGAAATGAGAAATGTGGAAGTGGCCTTTTCCGAATAGAAGTGGGCGACATAAGGGTACTCTTTTTCCTGCGGGTTACGGCACGGGCTGGATGTGATCAGGATGCATTCTTCATGATCGTCATCTTTATGCGCGATCTTGATGATCTGTACCCAGTCAAAGCCTCTTCCCGCCTGGTCCGGTGGTCCGGGAATGTCGATCCTGATAAAATCTCCGATCTTGGGAATGCGCTGCACCGGATTTCCGGCTGAGTCGTAGAGGCGGAAGTCTGCTGAACCTTTGCCGCAATAACTTTTCCACTCGCTGAAAGCAAAGAAACGCTCTTTCAGCAGTTGGAATTTTTCAGCGGCTTTTTCCGGACTGTCGAATTCTTTCAGGCTTTCCGTATCGTGGAAGCCTCCCCGTTGTTGTGCCGGAACACCCGATATCTTTTTAGGCTTCATATAGATTGTTTGTTTAAAATTACAAGAAATGGGCAGACTGTTTTATGAGCAGGGTCACAATGATCATAGATTTTAATTTATGAATTTTGACAGATGATGATTAACAGACTTTAAACTACGACCTGGGAAAGAAAAGCGTTAAGAAAATAAAGGCTGTGAATGGTAAGAAAATTCTTCTGTCCGAAGCGCGGCACAAGAACTTCAAAGACAGTGGCCATAGTTAATCCGCGCAAGTTTAGAATTTTTAGTGAACAAGCTTTATTTTTAGCTTTTCTTTCCAGTCTTGATCTTTTGTATCAGAACAAAAGAAAAGAGGGGAATATGTTTTTAGATGAGAGATGATAGACGGATAGATAAGAGACAGAGGACTTTGAATTTTAAATTATAGATTTTAAATTTTAGATGAAAGATGATAGACGGATATATAATAGACGATGGATATTGAATTTTTGATTATAGATATTGAATTTTGACAGATGGTTATTAACAGACATATAAAAACGACCTAGGAAAGAAAAGCGTTAAGAAAATAAAGGCTGTGAACGTTAAGAAAATTCTTCTGTCCGAAGCGCGGCACAAGAACTTCAAAGACAGTGCCCATAGTTGATCCGCGCAAGTTTAGAATTTTTAGTGAACAAGCTTTATTTTTAGCTTTTCTTTCCAGTCTTGAATTTTTGTTTCTTTTGCTTCAAGGCAAAAGAAAAGTAAGTAAAGAATATGATGATTTTAGATTTTAGATGAGAGATGATAGACGGATAAGAGACAGAGATTATGGAGTTTAAATTTTAGAATAATATTTATCTTTGCGTAGGCGGGTTATTTCTTTAGCCTATGAGTTCATAAATCCGGGATCATTAATTAGTTCGAATTTACTAAAGGTTACATTATGGTAAAAAAGAGTGCAGGTATTTTACTGTTCAGAAAACAGAAAGGGGAGCTATATGTATTTCTGGTGCATCCGGGCGGGCCTTTCTGGAAAAATAAAGATGCCGGAGCATGGTCGGTTCCGAAAGGGGAGATCATGGAGGATGAAGATCCGCTGGAACGGGCACGTATAGAATTTTATGAAGAGACCGGGCAGGAGATTGACGGAAATTTTATTCCTCTGAAAGCCATCACCCAAAAGGGCGGGAAGACCGTTTATTGCTGGGCCGTGGAAGGAGAAATCGAGCCTTCAGGGCTGTCCAGCAATACGATCATGATCGCATGGCCGCCCAGGTCCGGGAAAATGATGGAGATTCCTGAAGTAGACCGATGGGAATGGTTTTCAGCAGATGAAGCACGGATTAAAATCAATCCGGCGCAATGCGCTTTCATTGATGAAATTGAAGAATCAATACAATGATCACAATTCACGGATCATTCGGAAAGTAAGATTGATGCGGGGACGCATAAGCTCCGATGATTTGGCTATGCGGTGTTCCCATTCCGTCTGTAAATTCCCTTTCATAATCAGTAATGAGCCATGAGCGAGGGAAATGGAGTGTTTCTGCCTGTGGTCATCCAGTTTCCTGAAATCGAAATTCCTTACCTGTCCCAAACTCAGTGAAGCAATGGAAGACAGCGTTTCGGTAGCGTGCGTCTTGTCGCGGTGCCACGCTACGGAATCATTCCCGTTCCGGTACAGGTTCAGCAATACCGAATTAAAACGGCAGTCCGTTTCATTTTCTATGCGTTTTTTAAGGTCCAGCAGCTCAGGCAGCCATGGATGGGCAGTCACTGCTTTTTTCCCGATCTGGTAAGAGGTGTCCGGATCGCCGTACCAGGCGGTCAGGCGCGGAGTGACTACCGTTTTATCCCGTATTTTCTGTAATGTCTGCTCCCACGGAACGGTATCGATCAGTAATCTGATCAGCCGGTCTGCTTCTTCCTTGGCTAAAAATTGTTCCGTATAGTCCAGCAATTGATCGGGGAAACGGTAAAATTCATCAGAATTAAAAAGGCTGAGCTGTTGCATTGCAAAAGAGAGGAGTTACAGGTTCTAAATAAATCATAGTGTTACCGTATAAAAGTAACACTATGTGTTGTTTTTGCTTAAATCATTGACATATTGATACAATGACTGATGTGGTGTTGTTAAAGTTTCAGTTGGCTTAATCAAGTGGTCTTCTTCCTGATATAAGGTTATAAAGAATCACAATGATCGCGATTACCAATAGGATGTGAACAAGATATCCTGTATCCATACCCGGTACGATTCCTAACATACCTAAAAGCCAAACGACGATGCAGATTACTGCAACTAACCATAAAATACTTCTCATGACTGTAAAATTTAAAGTTATATATGAGGATTATAGCATATTTTATGCCTTTTATGCCGGAGGATGAAAATGTGGTATCTGTTGAACGAACATTTTTACCATTTGTACATCAATTGTGCACCGGAATCGTTGTACGGACCGGATTACATAGGTTGCTGAGATGGCAGCTTTTTTTATGCTTTTAAAACTGAAATGCATGATTTCATACAGACTTTAAAATAATTCGTGTGCTATTTAGTGCATAATTCATAGGAAACAGATACTTTTGCACCAGTGAATAGTTGATGGGAATTGGTAAGGACAATTATTTTATTCAATATAAAAATGATCAACAAACCTTTGCACAATTTCCATATTCCCGTAATGGGATTGGCGTACACGATAGACAGTCCTATCCGTGTGGCGCAGTACGGAATATCTTCCGTCATTTCTATAATCGATGATGAGATTATAGAGAAAATGAAAAATTTTTACAGCAGGAAATTCAACCTGAAGTATGCTGAAATTCCTGTGAAAGCAGACGATTACCGCGCCAGGAGGATTACGGACTACCTGAATATGGTAGACGAGATCGTTACGGAAAAGTTCGGAGCCTTTAAAGAGGACCTTGTCAGGAACAGGGCCACTCTGAAAAGATTTACCGAAATGCTTCCCAACACCTCGGAGTTCCGGAAAAGCCTCCAGAGCTTTCTTGGGCAGAGCGGTGATTTTACCGCTGCTGTACGACGGTGTATTGAAACCCACCTGAGACCGGGTAGCATCGATGTGAATATCATGACCAAAGTGGACAAGGACAATTACAGGGACCATGAACAGCTCCCTGTGATATACAATGATGCCCATGCCTCACTCCGTGGATTTGCCAACAGCCGGTTATCCGCTTCTGTGGTACTGTCTGCGGGCATGAACCCGAGGCTGTACAGCTATATGGAAACCTTTGATGATTTTTTTCCGGATGCGAACGGACAGATCAAGAAGAAAATTATCCTGAAGGTCAGTGATTTCAGGTCTGCCATGATCCAGGGGAATTTCCTCGCTAAAAAAGGGCTCTGGGTATCGGAATACAGGATTGAATCCGGACTCAACTGCGGCGGCCATGCTTTTGCCACCGAAGGTTTGCTGCTGGGGCCTATCCTGGAGGAATTCATGCAGAAAAAACAGGAGTTGATCCGCTCTGCGTATTCCCTGATGTCCGCTGCTTTGGAGCAGAAGGGTAAGCCCGGACTGTCCGGTCCACCGGAAATGAAGATTACGGTACAGGGTGGAGTAGGCACTTCCGAAGAGCATGCATTCCTGCTCGAAAATTTCCATGTAGACAGCGTAGGATGGGGATCTCCTTTCCTGCTGGTTCCGGAAGCGACCTCCGTAGACCGTGAAACCAGGGAACTGCTGAGGCAGTCCGGAGAACATGACTTTTATGTAAGCAACCTTTCTCCGCTGGGCGTACTGTTTAATACCGTTAAAGGTACCTCCAATGAACTTATCAGAGCGCGAAGAGCAACTGCAAACCGGTATGGAAGCTCGTGTCCGAAAAAACTGCTGGCCCTCAGCAAAGAATTTTCCCCTGAAGGCACCTGCACGGCATCCAAAAAGTACCAGGATATCCGGCTTGCCGAACTGGATTCGGAAAAGCCGCACCTCAGCATAGAACAGTTTGAGCGGAAAAAGAAAACCATCACCGAGAAAGCGTGCCTGTGCGTAGGATTGGTCAATGCCGCTTATATGGAGCAGGATATGGAAGTCAAAGGCGAGGAACAAGGGGTGGTGGTCTGCCCGGGCCCTAACCTGGCCTATTTTGATAAAGAAGTTTCCCTGTCGGAAATGGTCCGGCATATTTACGGCAACGGTGATGTGCTTTCCGTGCGCAACCGTCCGAATATGTTCATCAATGAACTTAAAATGTACGTTCAGCATCTCCGGGAAGGCATTGCAGCCTGTGGAGAAAGCCTTACCAGCGTTCAGCAGAAAAAGTGGAAAACGTTCAGGGACAATCTGTATGAAGGCATCGCCTATTATGAGGAAATGTTTGCCAACACCGGATTTTTCTGGACAGAGATCAATGTAATCAACAGGCAGCTCAGGGATTATAAGAATATGCTCTCTGAGATCGACATCCCGTAAGTTGGGTAAAGATGATAACGTTTTGAAAATAAATGGTTTCGGCTGCCGGAGGCAGCCGAAACCATTTTATCATAGAATCAAAATATCTTTTGCAGATTTTTATTTCGGAATATGCTGATGGAGGAAACCGGCAAGCATTTCCGTATTCCCTCCGTAATGATGGTCTCCATGGATGTGGACCATCTGATACATTGCAGGATTGAGCGTAATCTCATTGTATGGAAAATGGGCAAACTCAAAATCACTCAGCACCAGCATCAGCGGAACGCCTTTCATTCTATTGATCTCGGGAATCACTTCAAAGCTCCCTTTGAATTCCTCTCCGAAATATTCCGTAAGATGGATTTTGAAATCGTTGCTTTTGGAAGGCCCAATGATAAACACTTTTTCAATTTTATTTTTGAGGTCCGGAGTAAAGCGGTTGTAGACAAACGCCGTGACATCTGCCCCGAAGGAAAAGCCGATAATGATAACCTTCTTGTTTTTACGGCCTTTTAAATGGCGGTTGATGTATTTTTCTACGTCCGCAGACGTCTGCACCGGTGTTTTCCTACTCCAGAAATACGATTTGGTATCCAGGGCAAATACATCGTAGCCGAAATTATGGAGGTCCCTGCCCAGGTTTTTGGAAAAGGTATTGAACCCGGCATCGCCGCTCAGGTAAAAAATAATGGGGCGGCTGTCATAGTCGTCATTCCATTCCGTCACTTTAAAATCACTCCCTTTTCCGCAGCCGGAGAGCATAAAGATTAAAAAAAAGAATGGGGCTAACCGTAATAATTTCAATGCGCTGTTCATGGTTTCATTACTTTGTTTAAGGCAGCCGGAAGCAGTAAAAGATCAAGGTCATTATTGTACACCAGGTATTTGTTTTCCCAGAGGTCAGCATATTTTTCCTTAAAATTCCTCAGGCTCTGGTAGTGCTTAAAGCTTCCGAGCCTCTCATAAGCCAGCTGTAAAAGCTGTTCTGCCGTATTATCGGGTTGCCGGGCTCCGGCCATCGGGGTCATTCCCATATTGATGAATTTAAGGTCTTTGGCGCGGGCGTACTCTACCAGCTTAATGATTAGCGAATCAACGCTTCCGTTAGGAGCATCCTCCTTTTTGCGGATCATGTCATAGCTGCACTCATCCGGGGCGCAGTGCGGGATAATATTCAGGAAAGCGACACAGCAGCCTTCCGGATCAAGGATCAGGATCAGGTCCTGGTTTCTCACCACTTCACGGTCAAACATCCCTTCTGCAAATACAATTTCCTTCTTATCCGATTCTGTCAGCCACTCGTCTGAAACCGCCTGTATCTGATCTATGGTGGCATCTGATTGCGGCGCATACCTGATTTCCGTACGGTATCCTGCTTTCTCAAGGCCGTTGACCCCATTCCTGATGGATTTCCGCTCTTTTCCGGAAAGGCTGAAATTTTCAGCATCCAGCAATGCATCCTGACCGATAAAGAGTTTCTGTTTCCCGGCAGGCGGAAAATAGGAGAGGCCGTCTTCGCCTATCCTGTAATAGCAGGTTTTAAGGCTGTTCTTACGGCAGTAACTTTCAAATTCTTCTATTACGGTCACTTTATCCTCTGCAGCGCATACCGGCTCTTCCAGCACAACGGCAAATCCGTTGGCCGTTCGGAATGATACAAAACCCTCCGCATCTTCGGAAAAGAAGAACTGTTTATCCTGGGCCAGTTTGAAATAATCCAGGGATGAAGCACCATATTCTTCCACCAGGTTTTCGGCATCTTCGTATTTTTCGGTACCGTCATCCGTACTTTTATGGATGTTGCTCCTGTACAGCGAAAAAATAAGGATCATCCAGGAAAAGGCACCCAGGATAAAGTTCAGGTTCTGGAAATCCCTGGCAAAGCCTGTGCGGGCCACCAATCCTGAATCACTGAACAGCAGGAACGTATGAAGGGTATAATAAAAAGCTTCCTCTTTGGTAAAATCGATTCCGAAATGGGATTTACTGATAAAATAGAAGCTCAGGTAATTGAAGATGAAAATAGCGGTAAAAATGCCCGTAAACCAGCCGAACCCGCGCTGAAGTGAAATCCTTTTTGTCCTCAGGATATATTCTTTGCGGCTGTAAACCAGCAGTCCGAGCGTAGCCAGTGCAAAAAGGGCCTCTTCGTAATCCAGGGCTTTGGTCAGGTTGAAGACCACAGACATAACCGTAAAAGCCACTGCGAAATACCAGGCTCTGCGGGTTCCTTTAAACAGATGGGCGGAAGTCACCAGGAGAAGAACCCCCGCGATCAGGGTCAGCGTCTTGGAGAGATGGATGACATCCAGCGGCAGGTAACCTTTGATGATATGAAGCCGGTCTGTAAGGGCAGGCGTGATCACCGACAGGATATTGATGATACCGAGAAAAAAGATCATGACCACCGGGATCATCCGGGCCAAAAGTTTCCTTCCGCTCCAGAGATAGGCTGCAATACCGGCCAGTAAAGGAAGCCAGAATTCAAACAGCCGATAGAGCAACGTAATTCCCAGGCCATCCGCATGCTGATATCCGAAACTGACCAGGATATAGGTCAGCGAAAATTCTACAGCACCCAGGCCCCGCAGGAAAGGTGAAATAATCATCAGCACGACTGATACGATGTAAGAAATGGCGGCTGCGGAAAAAGAGGCAGGCGTGCCTAACGCATACATCGCAATCAGCAGGTGAAAGACCCCGCAGAATTCTATTGCTACTGAAATGAGCACGGTCAGCCGGAAACTTTTCCGGTCTATTTCACTGCTGAATATTTCCTCAGAAGAACGGATCAGCTTAGGGAATTTCCGCTCCGTAAACCGGTATAATACATTTTTTTTCCTGAATGAAATAAAAATACCGTATAATGCGAATACCAAAATACCCAGAACCGCGATCCCGGACCAGCTGCTGCTGAAATTTTTATTGATGAACAGCGCGTAGACCATCAGTGGAAGGCCAACGACCAGAACAGTTAGTAATCCTACAAAACCATACACGGCACTTGCCTGGTGGATAGATGCTGTATTATACCCTTTGGTCCTGATGTTCCTCGGAAGATAAGCCAGGGAACTTACCCCTCCGGCAGGCAGGAAAACACTCAGGAAATTGCGTTTCAGGAATAAGCTGACTGCTTCCGGTAGTTTCAGGGCTAGTCCGGCACTCCGGAAACTGGTCACGTACATGAGGCCCTGAAGAATAATATAAATAACGGACAAAACAATGCCCGCCAATATCCATTCTGTCCTGGAATTTTTAAGCTGTGGTCCTATGGAGGCCAGCTCATGCCTTTCACTCCTGAAGAAAACAAAGGCAAGCAGTAAAACAACAAAAGCCAGCAGCTCTTTCCAGCGGATCTGCCTGAACATGGCCGACAGTTTGAATTTTTTCATGTACAGTTTTTTTCTGTTCTTATTTCCAGGCATAAAAATAAAATAAAATCCGAAGACTTAGGGATTAATTTTTTAATGCTGAAATGTTTCCCGTCAAGTATTATACCAGCTTCGGGATGTTTATTAAATACTTTGGGACTTTGATTTTTATATCTTGTAATGTATTGAATATTATAGGGTTATTCAATCAATTTTATAAGGTTGAATGAATTTTTCTATAATGAGAAATCTCCCTGTTGTGATGTTGTATTATTGCGTACATTTAAATACATGTATTTTTTCACAGTACATCAACCATAAACAAACTAATATCATGAGAAAAACATCAGTAATGAATGCAGTTTTTGCATTGATGACAGGGCTGTTCCTATACAGCTGTCAGCAGAATCTGGAAGAACCTGCCAAAGAAGACCCACAAAACCAAGCTGCCTCATCCATGAAAGCAGCATCCGATCCCAGGAAGATGCTTAAATTCAGCAGTGTGGACGAATACGATAATTTTCTATCGAATACGGATTTCAGGAACGATAAAATAGCTAATACCGATTATTCTTCGCTAAGAAGTTCGCTGGATGAATTCGATGCCAGATTTAAGTCCGCCGATACGGTGGACATAGACCAGGATCCGGCAATAAAGGATACCATCTATGAAGACTTCGAGCTTTTACCTCTGATCCTGAACCGCGAGAAACTGGTGCAGATGGGCGGTTACATCGTACGTGTGGATGTGCCGGCAGAAAAAGCATATGCGATAGATGCCGGTAATGCCAATGCGATAAGCATTCTTCTCAACGACCCTGGGAACAGCGCGGTTAAACCTTTCAGTACCAAAGAGGAGATGATCAGCTATCTTTTCCACCTTATTTTCTGTAAAGACCGCTGGGCATTGTACAAAAATATTACCACCAATACCTATTGCAACAGCAGGAAAAGAACCAGAAAGATGTTGTCTTACCAGCATGCAGGTATTTATTTTGAATTGAAAGCGGAAGCGAGGGCGCAGAAAAAATGGTTCATCTGGTGGAATGATTACAGCCAGTACCCAACAATTCCTTACGTATCCTATACTTTTACCCAAAGATGCGGATATACCCAGAGTTGGAGTGGAAATCCGCTGAATTTCGGGCCACAGTATATTCATAATGGTAACAGGGCATCTTTTACTATTTATAAAGGATGGAAAGCTCTGAAAACCTATAATTTAAAAGCTACGATTGGAGGATGCTGGGGCAACCAGACCTTCCAGATCCAGGATTAACAGGTATTTAAAAATGAAAAAATACATGGGACTGCCTTAAGAGATTAGGGCAGTTTTTATATATTAAAAAGTATTTAAATTTTACGTCACTTGAGCCATACACCAATTTCAGCGGCTGTCATTCCGGATCCTGATAGAATTTCAATGGCTTTGAAGCGGATGAAACGGACTGAAACCGGCTTTTGGAAAGTAACGACCTGTTCAACCGGGTTGGCTTTAATATTTGAAAATTCTCCGTCTGCCGTCTTCTGCCACTGCACGCCATCTTCACTGGTCTCGATACGGTAATGGGTGATGGTGCCGGATTCGTGTCCGTCCTGCCGGGGCAGATAAGTAAAAGCCTTAATGTTCTGTTTCCTGCCCATATCGATCACCATTTCAGAAGGCATGGACGAAGACTGGTAATACGTTTCCGGGCGGTCATCAATCGCATATTCGGCTGGATTTCGTGTACCAGGATATTTCGGCTGTACTATTTTCCATGCGGTTTTCACCGGGCCTGATTGCAGGGAAGCCGTCTGGCTCTGCTGGCCTTCTTTTACTACCAAAGCCTTTACCAGCCCGCCTTCAGGTAACCGGAACGGCTTTCGGTAGGATGAAGAGGATGGAGTAGGTGCGCTGCTGTCAAGCGTGTAATATATTTTTGACCCCTTTGATGAAGATGTGATACTGATTTCTCCTTCGGGATTCCTTGTAATTACCGGCTTCATCAGCAGTTCCGGCTCATAATACAATCCGAAATCACTCAGTGCAACGGCTACAGGAGATTGGGTGATAGTAAGCCTGATGCGGGAAGCTGTAACCGGATGTTGCAATCGGATCAACCGGTTCGGACCAATGCTTGTCGCGGCAGCGATCTTTTCCCATTTTCCTCCGGAAAAAGCTTCGATGGTGAAAGCTTCAATGCGCTGGCCCAGCCTGATATTTTCCCGCAGCCGGATTACATTGAAAGTGGTTGCGGCAGGGAGCGTCAGGGTAAGTTCCGGGGTGGTTACCCGGTCATCGGTTGCCCAATAAGAATACCGGTCCTCATCCAGCAGGTTCTCCGGACCGTACAGGGAATGATTATTCCCGCGGATATTGCAGGAGGAAAAAGAAGCACCTGCCGCAAGGTTTTTGGAAAAGGTCTGACGGAGGAGGTACCCGAACTGCTGAAGCGAGGCCACATCTTCATGATCCAGCTGTCCATCAGGGTTGGGAGATAAACCGAGATCCAGGTTGGCTCCGCGGCCTACACTTTTGTAATAAAGGTCGAGCAGTTCATCGGGTGTTTTTACGCGGCTGTTTTCACGGGCGTGGTAAAACCATCCCGGGCGGAGGGAGACATCGCATTCCGCAGGCATCCAGTATTTTCCGTTCCGGGTGCCTTCCGTGCCCAGTTCATATTTTGTAAAGCCGTTGGAGGGAAGCCGGCCTTGTTCCGGAGCCTGGGGTTCATAGGTAGCCCAACAGGTTTCGCCGGCGTGGCCTTCTTCATTGCCTACCCACCGGACATCAGGTCCCACATCACCGAAGATGGTTGCTCCGGGCTGCATGCTTCGCGTGAGTGCCCAGGTAGTTTCCCAGGCGTAATAGGATGAACGGTCTATTTTCCGCGTTTCGCGGCTGCCGCCGTAATAGCCATCGCCGCCATTGGCACCGTCATGCCAGGAAATAAAGAGTTTCCCGTAATTCGCATACAATTCTTTGAGCTGCCTGCGGTAAAGATCGACGTATTCCGGTTTACCGTAATAGCCACTGTTACGGTCCCAGGGAGAGCAATAGAGGCCCAGTTTCATGTCCAGCCGGTCACAGGCTTCCCGGTATTCCTGTATCATATCGCCTTTTCCGTTTTTCCAGGGGCTCTTGCGGATGCTGTGCTCAGTGGTTTCCGTAGGCCAGAGGCAGAGTCCGTCATGATGTTTGGCTACGACTACCACACCTTTGAATCCGCCTGCTTTGGCTGCTGCTACGATCTGGTGTGCATCGAACCGAGCAGGATTGATGAGGGCCGGATCTTCATCCCCATAACCCCATTCGCGGTCGGTGTAGGTATCTACGCCGTAATGGATGATACAGTACATTTCCATTTCATGCCAGTCCAGCTGAGCCTGGGTAGGAAGGGCTCCGTAAGGCTGCGGTGCATTTTGTGCCGAACAGGGAAGCATGCCCGCTATAAATCCGCTCAGGAAGATCCACTTTTTCATCTGTTTTTAGGGATTATATTCTGATCCAGTATGGGATGATTTATCGTAGAAATATGGGTATGCCCGCTTTTCAGTTCGTCGAAAACAACGATTTCGTTTTTACCTTTCTTCAGCCAGGAAGCCGGCACATAGATGGTCTGCTGCGGGCCTATCTGCCAGTATTTTCCCAGGTTATGTCCGTTCAGGAAGACAAAGCCTTTCCCGAAATCCCGCATATCCAGGTATGTATCTGCCGGCTGATTGAGGCTAAATGTTCCTTTGTACAGGCCGGGCTGCCTGTATTTTTGATCAGTTGTCTTGCTGAAAGAGAAGTTGTTCACCGTATGGAAAGGGAAACGGTACATCTTCCATCCCGGGATCTCCTCTCCGTCAACCGATACGGATTCTGTGATGCCGTGCCGGTTATCGGCAAGGTATGGACCGTAATTGATGCGGCCATTATTTTCTACCCATAGATCCAAGGTTGCGCCTGAGGGAATACCGGATAACGCTACGGAATCCTGTTTCAGCCGCCGGTCCAGGGTGGTGATGTATTTTCCGTTGACATAGATCAGGGCATAATCCCTGAGTTCCCTGATTTTCAGCATTCCGCCTTTGTTCAGGGTGGTACGGTACAGCACAAAACCGTAGGCCTGGCCCAGATCCTCGAACGACAGTGGCTTCATGGATTGCTTCGGTTGCGGAAGCTGACTGAAAATACCGGCATAGGCATCCAGCTTGATGTCGGCAATCTTAACGGCAGGTTTCTTTGCCGGGACATCCGGAATAATCTGTCCCTTTGGAAGGTGTTTTTTAATAATATTCCTGAAGGCAAAGAATTTTTCGGTCGGATTTCCTGCCTCATCCAGGGGAGCATCATAATCATAGCTGGAAACCTGCGGGGAATAGTGGTTTTGTGCATTCATATTGGCTCCGTTCATAAATCCGCGGGTAGTACCGCCATGGAACATGTACATATTCACGGAGATGCCGGCCGACAAAAGCGCATCGAGCGTCTTCGCAGACTGTTCCGCAGAAACGTCCGCATGTTTTTTCCCCCAGTCATCAAACCATCCGGGATACCATTCTGCGACATAATATGGTCCTTTTCCATTGTGGTATTGATTGATCAGTGCTTTCACCTTTGCAGGATCTTCCAGTCCGTTGACGGCCGGAAGATAGCCGGGCAGGTATCCTTTCGGCATCTGGTCTGCTCCGTCGCAGGTGAACAGAATCCCGTCAAAACCGGCTTCCCGGAATATTTTCCGGTTCAGGTCCAGGTAGGTTTTATCATCGCTGTAAGATCCGTATTCATTTTCTATCTGCACCATCAGGATGTTGCCGCCATGGGTCACCTGTAGAGGAGCAAGCTCCTTAGCCAGGGCATTGATGTACCGGGTATAGGCCGCCAAAAACGCAGGATCGGTACTCCGTACTTTCATCTGAGGGTCTTTCAAAAGCCACCACGGATAACCGCCGAACTCCCATTCCGCACAGACATACGGGCTTGGTCTCAGGACAACCCATAAACCTTCTTCCCGGGCTGTTTTTACAAATGCGGCGATGTCATTGTTCCCGCTGAAATCATAGGTTCCCGGTAACTCTTCATGCACGTTCCAGAAAACGTAGGTGCCGATGGTATTCAGTCCCATGGCTTTGGCCATTTTCATCCGGTCGCGCCAGGCTTCACGCGGGATCCGGGCATGATGCATTTCCCCGGAGATCATCTGCAAAGGTTTGCCATCGAGTAAAAAATCGGAATCTCCAAGGGTGAAAGTATGTTTTGCCTGTTGACCGTAACACGGCACAACAATACAGCAAAAAAAGAGGCTGATGAGAATAAGGATGAGTCTGTTCATAAGGATTGATGGGCTATTGTCCGGCCTGGATCAGTGGCCGGAATCCGGAAAGCAATATACTCATATTATCGGATCCGGAACAAATATGAAAACGGGATGTGACATAAACCGATAAAAGCTACCTGTACAGATGGTCATCCAGCCGGTTTTTTTTATATTTAACTTTTAAATAAATTCTAATGATGATTGGAGAAAAAGAGGTGCTGAATTTCCTCCGTTCGCTAATGCCGTTTTCAGACCAGGGCTGGGAACTGCTCAGGCCTGCACTGATGAGCCGTGAATTCCGGAAGAATGACTTCCTGCTGGAGCAGGGCGCAATCTGCCGTTCCCTGTTTTATGTGGTGAAAGGCTACTGTAAGGCTTATTATGAGATTGAAGGCGAGGTTAAAAACACGGGGTTCTTTTTTGAAAATGAAATCGTAACGAATATCAACAGTTTCGGTTCGGGAGAGCAATCTGAATTCAATATCATGGCCTGTGAACCTCTAACGGCTGTTGTTTTTGACCGGGAAAGGCTGTTTGAGATTTCAAAACATTCGACGGAGATCGAAACGTTGGGCAGGAGCTGCATCCGGAGGTATGCCGTGAGGCAGGAAGAACTGCTGACCGTTTTTCAGCTATATTCTGCGGAAGAACGGCTGGGTTACCTGGAAAAAAACAGGCCGGAACTGGTGCAGCGGGTCCCGCTTTCCCAGCTTGCTTCATTCCTGGGCGTCAGGAGGGAAACCCTGAGCCGCATCAGGAGGCGCAGGGTTTCGCGGTGACCATTATGTGACGATTGTCACAGGGGGCTTTTCCCGAAAAGATTTTCCTTTGTATAAAAAATAAGTCATTATGCAAAAATTAAGAGAGATCGACGAGCACACCAATGTGATCACCTGGTTCGAAATCCCGGTTTCAGACCTGGACCGGGCAAAAAATTTTTATGAAACTATTTTAGACATTAAAATGGTCAGGAAAGGGGACGGTGAAGATGAAGGCATTTTCTTTCCTGCTGATCCTGATGTGGTCCAGGCTACTTCCGGAAGGGTAACCGGAGTGCTGGCCAAATCTGCCGGAAACCATCCTTCAGATCAGGGGACCATCATTTACCTGAACGCCAGCCCGAGTATTCAGGTCGTTCTGGACAGGGTAGTGCCGGCCGGAGGAAAGATTACAGAAGCGAAACGGCTTTTTGGACCTGTAGGATTCATTGCTGTGATCATGGACAGCGAGGGCAACAGGATCGGTCTGCATTCGGAATCATGAAGTAGCGGATATTCAGGTTGTTGTCTGCATTTGAAAAGACCGGGTTTAGGTAGGAATGCTTATATTCGAAAACTGTTTCAATCCCTGGTCCGGACAGGATATGGTACAATTATTTCCGGAAAGTAACTTTACAATAAAAACCATACAATAATGATACACCGTTTCAGACTCACCGTTCTGTTTGCCTTTATGATCTGCTGCCAGGCTTTTGCCCAGACCACAGATCACCTGAGAGAAAAAATACAGCAGATGATTTCATCAAAGAATGCCGAAGTAGGCGTTGCTATTAAAAGCCAGGACGGAAGGGATACCCTATCCATTAATGGAAACCTGCATTTTCCGCTGCAAAGCGTATTTAAGTTTCATATTGCATTAGCGGTCCTGTCGCAGGTTGATCAGGGTAAATTCAGCCTCAACCAGAAAATAAAGATCGGGAAGAAGGATTTATTGCCGGATCTGTACAGCCCGATCCGCGACCGGTATCCTAACGGGGTAACGCTCCCTTTGTCTAAAATACTGGAATACACGGTTTCACAAAGCGACAATGTGGGCTGTGAATTATTGCTGAAAATGATCGGCGGCCCGGAAGTAGTAGAAAAGTACTGTAAGGACAGCGGAGTAAAGGATATTTCTATTAAAATCAATGAAGAAACACAACAGGCCAACTGGGACCTCCAATTCCTGAACTGGACCACCCCGAAAGCAGGCAACGAAATCCTGGAACTCTTTTATGTCAATGCCAACAAACTGCTCTCCAAGAAAAGTTACGATTTCATCTGGAAGGTGATGCGGGAAACTGAAACGGGAGAGAGCAGGCTCAGGGGCCAGTTGCCTAAGACAACCGTAGTGGCCCATAAGACCGGATCTTCAGGTGCCAATAAAGAAGGCCTGACTGCAGCTGTTAATGATATGGGAATTGTCTTTTTGCCGAACGGAAAGCATTATTTCATCACTGTTTTTGTCACAAAATCCATGGAAAATGCCGAAACCAATGAAAAAATCATTGCCGATATCTCAAAAGCAGCCTGGGATTATTTCAACACGAAGAAATAGGCAGGAAGCGGGTAAAGTAATCGGCCCGCAGCTTTAAATAATCTCTTAGGCATCAATTTATGCAATGAAGCAGCATCCCCCATTTCAGGGATGCTGTTGATTATTGGTTACACAGCCAGCTACAGAGTCTTGTTACTTTCTCAGGTTGGGAAGTCACCCACAAAATAATAATACAGTGGCTGCCGGTTACGGTTCTTATTTCAGTCGTGTTGAATGAAACGGTATTTCTTTTCTGTCACCAATGCTCAACCCTCTGCATTCGTACAGGAAATCCCGCCATCTGCATTCAGTCGGGCATATTCTGCATCAGCCTTCCCCGTTGCATGGTAAATAAGTGCACTTTTGCTGAAAAAAAATAATGGAGCGAGAAAAATTCCACGGGCTGGACCACCTGAGAGCTGTTGCCATTCTTTTGGTGCTGGTATATCATTACCGGATGTTTGAACATCCGGCCTGGATTGATACGGTAGGCTGGATAGGCTGGACCGGCGTCGATCTGTTTTTTGTGCTGAGCGGCTTCCTGATCTCCGGTCAGCTGTTACGGGAAATCAGCGAGCACGGGACCATCAGGCTGAAAAGCTTTTTTACGAAACGGGTTTTCAGGATTATCCCACCGTATGTGGTGACGCTGCTCCTATATTTCTGTTTTCCGGTATTCCGGGAGCGGGAAGCATTGCCGCCGTTGTGGAAATTCGTATCCTTCACACAGAATTATGGATTGGATGTGATTGACCAGGGGACATTTTCTCACGCCTGGTCCTTGTGCATCGAAGAGCAGTTTTATCTGTTGCTTCCATTGTTCCTATTGCTTCTGATCCGGCTGAAAGCATCGAGATACGTGACGTATGGAATCTTTTTCGTGCTCCTGCTTACCCTGCTGCTACGGCTTTTTGTGTGGGAGCATGCTGTCGCTCCGCTTCTCGAAACGCCTGGGTTCTGGAAAGCATGGTACATGAAGCTGTATTATCCTACATATACGAGGCTGGACGGATTGGCCATCGGCGTGCTGATCGGTTACCTGTTCAGGTTTTCGTCCAGGTTCAAAGCAATCATCCATGAGAATGGGAACTTCCTGACCATTACCGGAATTCTGGCCGTAGCTTTTTCCCTTTGGTTCTGCAAAGACCAGTACTCAGCCCAGGCTTCGGTTTTCGGGTTTAGCCTGGTGGCGCTCAGTTACGGAATCCTGGTAGCGGGAGCCATTTCGCAGTCGTCGTTCATGGGCAGGAAACCTAATGTTATAACGTCACAACTGGCTGCCCTTTCGTATGCCATTTATTTGTCCCACAAAGGGATCATCCATCTGGTTCAGCGATTTCTTGATCAGCATACAATCCAGTTTTCCGATACTGTTGTGCTGGTTATCTGCCTGATCAGCTGCATCCTGGCCGGGTTGCTGTACCGGTACGGTATCGAAAGGCCATCGGCGAAGATCAAAAATAAAATCCTTAATACATATCCTATATGAAAACTATTCCTCTGCTTATCTGCATGCTGCTGTCCGGTTTTGCAGCAGCCCAGAACTACGCCACGGAAAAAAAGGAAATCGAAACCGTTATCCGGCAGTTTAAAGAAAGCATCATCAGAAAAGATTCGGCAGCTTTTTACCGCCTGTTCCATGAAAACCCTGTCGTCTGGATCGGTGTGGTTAAAAACAGGTCGCAGGCAAAACGGCTGCAGTCCCATCCGGGGAACACCAAAAATTACTTCAAAGATACCTATGATAATTTCTTCCGCTACATTATGGAGCCGGGAAGGAAGGAGGAAGAATTTAAAAACATCCGCATCGTCAACGACGATGTTACGGCAAGCGTAACTTTTGATTACGTTTTCCGTGAAGACAATACCATCACCAATTGGGGCGATGAGGCATGGCACCTGATCAAAGCGGAAGGGAAATGGAAAATCGTGAGCGTTATTTATTCCTATGAAAATGCAAAATTTTTCCCGAAACCTGAGTAAATCTGCATGCTGATGTTTTAGACTCTTCACCTGTAAATTAAATTTGCTCACAGACCACGCAGATGACGCAGGTCTTACTGCCAATAAAAACCTGCGCCATCTGTAAGCCGCGAGCAAAAAAATAAAATACTCTGGCAGGCATTCAAACCTCATAGGTTTTCAAAGCCTGTTAGGGTTTTCTTGTTGATTAAGAAACTTTGAAAATAAATTTGCTCGCAGATTACGCAGGTCTTACTGCCAATAAAAACCTGCGCCATCTGTAATCCGCGAGCGAAAAAATAAAATACTCTGGCAGGCATTCAAACCTCATAGGTTTTCAAAACTTATGAGGTTTTTCTCAGCGCAAGATAATCTTTTGGAAGATCAGATAACGCGATCAGCATTTCATCTGGGAATCTTTTTCACACTTCCAAACCTTCAAGGTTTTTTAAAACCTTGAAGGTTCTATTCAATCCTGATCTTAATATGGAAATCTGTGAAAGGTAATTATTATTTTAACCCTAACAGGTTTTCAAAGCCTGTTAGGGTTTTCTTGTTGATTAAGAAACTTTGAAAATAAATTTGCTCGCAGATTACGCAGGTCTTACTGCCAATAAAAACCTGTGCCATCTGTAATCCGCGAGCGAAAAAATAAAATACTCTGGCAGGCATTCAAACCTCATAGGTTTTCAAAACCTATGAGGTTTTTCTCAGCGCAAAATAATCTTTTGGAAAATCAGATAATCGGATCAGCATTCCATCCGGAAACCTTTTGTCCCTTCCAAACCTTGAAGGTTTCTATCAGAGATCATCTGTTTCTAAACCTAACGGGTTTTTGAAACCCGTTAGGTTTTTCTTACTGCAAATAAGCTTGTAAACAATCAATACATGTAATAAAAACTCACTGTTGATTGTTGTATCTGAAAAACAATAATGAAGCACGTTTCTATTCTGATCTTATTCTTCGTCTCCATATTCAATTACGGACAAGATAAGTTTAATATTACCGGGACTATTGTCAATGAACAAAAAGAAAAAATAACCCGACCTGTTCATATTAAATTATTTGATCAGGGAAACCAGCTGATAGGATCAGACCATACACAGGATGGACTATTTACATTCAGCCGGATCAAACCCGGAACATATTATCTTCAGGTCTCTTCCGATGAAACCATTCAGAATGAAAAGCCATTCCTCCTGGAAAACAATGTAGGTTTAACCGTCATTTACACACCGAAAATACAGCAGATTGAGGAAGTTGCCATTACAGGAAAGGAGAAGAATTTTAAAGTCGAGAATGGAAATATGACCATTGATGTGGCTGATTCCCCATTAAATAAGCTGCCGACTTCCTCCGAATTATTATCCAAGCTGCCTTTTGTCACTATGGATACCAACGGGGAAGGATTATCTTTCATTGGAAAAGGAGTGCCGTTGCTGTATATCGATAACCAGAGGGTGGATTTTTCAACACTGTCCGCGGTAGCGGTTGATGATATTAAATCGGTAGAAGTCATCAGGAACCCTTCCATAAAGTATGAGGCTGAGGGAAAAGCCGTGATTAAAGTGAACCTCAAAAAGAGCAGGAGGGATGGTGCTAAACTGACCATTTTGGAAACGGCCAGTTTTCAGAAGCGGTTCAGCAACTACCTTGCGGCCAACTTTCAGCAGAAAAAGAATAAAACCGAGTGGAAGCTGAATGCCGCCTTCAATCCTATCCATCACTGGGAGAGCAACGGCTTTGAATATTCTGTTCCCAGTGAAAATATCTATTCGGATTACGTGATCCAATCGGTGACCCGGCGCCCACAAACCATTTTCGGAGCAAGCCTGTACCGGGAACTGAATGATACCGGGGATTATATTACATTATCTTTAAACAGCAATTTCCGCCCGGATAAAGGGGATAATACCACCAATACGCTGTATTCTGAAGACGGCAACACATCATACGTGAAAACCTTGAACCATCAGGACAGGAAACGCTCAACGGTGAATTCCATTTTTAATTACAATAAAAAAATATCAGCCTGGGATGCCAATATTTTTACGGGATTGCAATTTACCAGGGAAAGTAACGGTGTAGAGTACGATTTTTTCAACAGCATCAACAGTGCACCGTATGAATTCAGCCAGTTCAGGCGTCAGCGCTATGCCGGGAATGTGTATTCGGGAAGGATTGATTTTGAAAAGAAATTTGATAAGAAAATCATTTTAGAATCGGGGGGAAGCTACACGAAAGCAGAAACCCGCACCCATAACAGTACCCGTTACCATAACATCCAGGATATCACTTATTATAAGTATCTGTTTAAGGAATCTAATCTTGCCGCATACCTCAACCTCGGAATCAACGGTGAAAAATGGAAAGTAAAAGGGGGCCTGAGAATGGAAACCACGTCTGCGAATGGTTTTGATCAGACGGTCAGTGAAACCAAAATCAAAAGAGCCTATATTGATTGGTTTCCCAATGCAGAGATCAGCTTTCAGCAGAACGAAGACCAAGTGTACACGCTCAATTTCCGGAAAAGCATTTCCCGGCCCAATTACGGTGACCTGGCTTCCGGCGGATTATACGGAAGCCCTTATGTAGAATATACCGGGAACCCAAACCTCATCCCAACGTACACCCATACCGTTTCTTTCAGCACGAATCTGAAAAAATGGTCTTTCAACGCATCCGTATACACCAGTAAAAATACGATGGGCTATACTTTGGTGTATGATGAAACTAGCCATATTTCAAAGTTCACAGCCGTCAATTTTGATAAAGCATCCGGAAGCAGTATATCCGTAGACTATCCCATCCAATGGAAAAAATGGACTTCCCAGAACAGCTTATCCCTGAACTACGATACAACACAGGACTCTTTAGCGGTGCTCAAAAAATCCACCCCGTACCTTTATTTTTCTACAAACAATACTTTTGCTGTACTTACGCATTTATCTTTCCTGCTGGACGGCTCCTACATCACGAAACGCGTTGAGGGATTATATGACTACAATGCGATGTGCCTGGTGAACCTCGGCGTAACTTCTTCTGTTTCCAATTTTGATTTTACGGTTCGATATAATGATATTTTCAATCAGATGAATTACATCCAGAAAATGAGTTACCGGCAAATGACCTCTACAGGTACCTTCTTCGGGAATACGCCAACGGTAAGCATCGCGGTAAAGTATAATTTCGGAAAACTGATGAAATCTGCGTACAAAGAAAGTACGGTCAATGAAAACGCAAACAGATTATAGCCGGACGCCAATAAAAACCTGCGCCATCTGTAAGCCGCGAGCAAAAAAATAAAATACTCTGGCAGGCATTCAAACCTCATAGGTTTTCAAAACCTATGAGGTTTTTCTCAGCGCAAGATAATCTTTTGGAAGATCAGATAATCGGATCAGCATTCCATCCGGGAATCTTTTTCCCACTTCCAAACCTTCAAGGTTTTAAAAACCTTGAAGGTTTCCATCAGAGATCATCTGTTTCTAAACCTAACGGGTTTCCAAAACCCGTTAGGTTTTTAACTGTAACACAAGCCTGTAGTGATCAAGTAAAAGGCATTTCTATCCGCAAATCTTAACCGTTCGCTTGATCAGCTTGTTTGATAATCTTCACTTTCTTTAGTTTCTAAAAAAGCCTTCCTCCGTTCCAGAATAACAAACCCTGCATCCAGCATTTTCGTCAGATAAATATACGGGCTTACCATATTCTTTTCCGGGCCGCAGCGGTAGGCGCCGAGAGAGAAATAAACCATTCCGCCCAGGAAATAATCGAATTCCTTTACGGTGTAGGCGGTGAAAGCTGTATGGAAAACGAGCAGGGGATTGTGGTATTCTTCATCCGAAAGGGAGCCTTGCATCAGAGGGGAAATGGTTTCAGCTGAGGTGGTAATCATCCATTTTTTGCTTTTCATGCGGAGAAAATACCCGGCGCGGATGAATGACCGCATCGACTGGTGGAAGTGGACAATGGCGGAATAATCTTCGTCTATCCAGCCTCTTTTCTGTACGGCGTACTGCATGATGGTGTTCAACATATCTTTGGCGGTGGTCAGGCCGTTGAACCGGAAGAATGTGTCCAGCATTTTCAGGCTGGAGTGCTTTTTGTGGCTGGGTTTCAGCCGGTGTTTTACGTTGATGGTTTCTTTTTTCATACGGATGTTTTTTTGTGTTGATGAGGTTCCGGCTGAACCTACAGGTTCCCGGAACAGTTTGTTTGTTGACTGTCCTAATTTACTGGTATGCTTAAAAGCAAGGTTTTTGGTGTTTTTAAAACGCTTTCCAGGTGCCCTTTGGCGGGGAAAAGAACCGGGTAACCAAAAAAGGATCAAAGTATTGGCCGCCGGGCACCGGAAAGCAGAAGACATACACGGATATCATGTCCGGTACATCCAAAAAAACACTCACACTTACATAACACTTTATCGGTGAGAAGGATTGGCTTAGAAATTCTGTAGAGGTAGCGGACTGCATGAAATAAAAACGGCGTAGAGCTCTACATATCCGTACTAGAGGCACTGGTATACCTGACCACAGATAAGAGAACTCACGCCTAGGTCGTGAGCTTCACTACTTATCATCTTGTGGTCGTTTGAAAATTACCAGTTTTCTAGTACAAGAATCTAAGCAATAGCTTCTAATAATAATCGTTGAAGTATCGCAAAGTTACGTTTACTGTAACTTATAATGCAAATATAATAATTTTTACAAATACAGGACTATAGTCCTTAGTTTTTTTATTTGAATTTGCATCAATTTGTATTTATGCACAATTCTCTAGACCAAATTGAACAGTATGTTATCAAAAGAATTAAAGATATCAGGGAGGAAAAAGGTATAAGCCAGACCTCTTTATCATTGGCTATTGGAAAAAGCACAAGTTATATTTCAGACATAGAGGCGCAATCAAAAACGGCTAAATACAATATTAAAAGTTTGAATTTGATTGCTATAGCACTTGGATGTTCTATAAAGGATTTTTTACCTGATGATCCGATTCGCGAAAAGAAATACGATTTTATAAAAGAGCTTGAAGCAAAAAAGAAATCCTGACGAAAGTAGGATTTCTTTTTTGCTTTACGGAAAGCCGTAATATTTAAAATAAATAATAAAATAAGTTTGCACTATTAAACATGAAGAAATCTTAATTATAAATAGATAATAAATCCATGAAAAAAATCGCTTTCTTTCTAATCATTCTTGTATCAATGGTTTCTTGTACAAATTACTATACAGTACTATTAACAGAAGATACCAATGTATATGCAGCTAGTAGTAATGAAAGTATTGTAACTACAATACCTAAAGACACCCAAGTCTACATTTCCACTAAGGCAAATAAAAAAAATTACAAAAAAATAAAATGGGGAAATTATTATGGTCTGGCTTATAATCCAAGTTATACTACTTATAGTTCCTACTCACCAGCCAAAAGCTATACTACATCAGCACCTTCCTATCATTACACGCCAAGTACGAGCAGCGGTGGAACGGTTCACGTAAAAGGCTACACTAGAAAAGATGGAACCCGTGTAAGTTCACACACAAGAAGTGCTCCAAGAAGAAGGTAATGCATCTAATTAAATATGAATGGAATTTAAAATCTGGCTTATGTCAGATTTTTTGTTTTTTAGATGGATAAGTCTACTTGTTTAATATGAAATTCAGTGAAAATACTGAATGGAGATTTTATGATGGCTTTTATTTTTGTTTTTACGGAAAACCGTAAATCTAAAATTAAGTAAAATGAAATCTAAAATTTAATTTTACAGCAAAATATATTTAATATTATCAAATTTTAGAAAACTAATCATCATGGAGAAAATAAGAATTAAGGAATTAGTTGAATTTAGAACAAAGGGCTCTGAAAAATCAAAACTAAACTTTGCATTAAAACTCAAAACAAGAAAGGAAAAAAAAAAAAAGAGGATGAGAAAAGTGGTGGTGGGAATTATTGGAGTATTAGTAATAGTTGTATTTATAATACTTTTAAATATGGTATAGATGAATATTATGATAAGAAGATTAAAGATGTATCAGATAGACAAAAAAATACTGATATTGAAAAGGACCAAATTATGTATCAAAGAAATTTGGATATATTAAAAAGTTTTAAAGAATTTGATATTTTAACTCTAAGACCAACAAATATAATCAAGTTTGAGACAACTCATAAATCTATAAAAGTAATTACAATACAGAATTTTCCCATTTATATTAATCCTGATTTAGTATATCATTTTGAACAAGACGGAAAGGATTTTATTGGATCATTGTTACTAGTTCCACAACTCGGTGGTTTTACAAAAGCTAATCTTGGTATTTTTTGTGAGGTATTGTATGAATTTTTAAACAAACATTATTTAGATCAGTATAAAATTTCAGAAGAATATTGTATTGTAATAGATACTTTTAATGCATCAAAAATATCTTATCTGGAATTAATTAATAAGAAAGTTCCATCTCTATTAAAATCAACTTTAGATGAAATTAAAAGGTTACAAAATCATTATTAAATTACGTTATCTGATGATTAAAAAAAATAATTTCAAAACAAGTGAAATATTAGGAGGTGAAGACAATGATATTTATTGCTCAATTAAAAAAAGTTGATTATGATACAGTACGATAGTTTTTTGATGTCAGAAAATTTTAAACTCGCGTATGAAAGACTTAAAACAGCATCAAGAAATTTATATAAGAGTATTTATTATGAAGATCTCAGAATATTTGGTTTATACCTTGATGAAAATATTGAGACAGTAATAACAAATATCAGACAAGGTATTTATCAGCCAGAAAAATGTCATAAAATTTTTATTCCTAAAAAAGATAATCTTGTCAGGCCTCTATCAATGTTGACATTTATAGATTTGCTAGTTTATCAAGCAATAGTTAATATTATAGCAGATACTGCATATGACACTATTTCTCCATATTACGGCAAGGTAATTTTTGGTAATGTAATTAATAAATCAACAGCCAAAGGTGTAAATCAAAAGTTTTTTTTTAAATCTTGGAAGCGCAAATGGAAACGATTTAATGAAATCTCAAAAGAATATTTTGTCAATGGGTATATTTATTTAAGCGAATTTGACATTGCGTCATTTTTTGATACTATTGACCATAATATTCTTTGTGAACTTCTTAAAAGTAATTATAACATAGAAGATGAATTGCTAGAACTCTTATCAAAATGTTTAGAAACGTGGACCGCTGACTCTAATCATAAGACTTTCAAAAGTAAACATGGAATACCACAAGGTCCTATAAGTTCACCATTCTTAGCAGATTTATATCTTTTCTATATTGATAGCGAAATAAAGCGAACAACTAAAAAATTAGAATACAAGTATTTGAGATATGTTGATGATATCAGAATACTTACAAAAGATTACTTGACTTCTCAAAAACTCATTGCAGCTCTTGATTTAATTTCAAGAGATATAGGCTTAATTCCACAAGGAAGCAAAATTCTAATAAAAAAAGTGGAGGATATTGATACTGAGCTTAAAATTCAGAATAGTAAATTCTCAGATATTATAAAAGAATACAAAGAAGAAACAAAAGGGAAGGTATCAAAAAGACTAAAATCTAAGACACATAAGCAGTTGAAAAAAAGATTCTTAAATTGTTTTAATGAAAATTCTACTGAGCGATTTTTGGACAAAACTGTAATTGGTTTTTCACTCTATAAGTTAAACGCTGATGAACAAATTAAGATATTGCTATTGGAGAAATATAATTTAATATTGACACATTTTGAAGGTGTTTTATTCTATTTAAAAAGTCACTTTTCCACTGATATTGCCGTTAAGCAATTTGTGAAAAATATTCTTTCTGATGAAAATATATTATTTAGTCATATTGTTGCTCTTTGTTTCAAATACTTTCCAGAGTTTCCATTCGATGAAAAAATTTATCAATTCTATACTTTTGAAAAACATAGACATTGGTTAGTTAATTATTATATGGTTGGTTGGCTATTTGCTAATGAAAAAAAAGAATTATTATTAACTGATAATTCAACAGAAAACTATTTTATCCAAAGAGAACTTAATAATTACAAATATGCAATTTCGACAGATAAATCGTATAGAAAGATATTTGCTTCACGACTTCTTGAAAGTTCAAATAGTATGTTATCTCTCCAAGGATTGAATTTGTTGTTTAGCAATTCTTTAAATTTATTTAATTTTAAGATTACAAAGGAACAGAACCAGTTCATTAAATACATATTTATTAAGCAACCAATAGACATAATTGTCCATACTCTTAAAAATGAATGGAAAATTGAAACTCCAGAAACATTCTTTAATAGAAATATTTGGCATGACGATGCTGAATACGAAGAATTGCGAATGTCCTTTCTTCTTTTTATTAAGTCAGTAATTAATGATCCATCAAAATCTTTATTAAACTTAAATACTTTCAACAACTTAGTATTTGATAAAATTTGTAATAGACTAAATATCATAAAAGTAGCTACAGATTATGGTGTTAATCTCAATGCAAACCTAATTGACAATCAACTTCCTTTGTGTAATAAACATTGGATAGAGATTAATGAGAAAAGAAACCAAAAGACTGAAGCTCATCCTTATGATAAATTTGGGAATATAAGAATTAGAATAACAAAATCTGAATTCCAAGAGTTGTTCAAAAAACAACAACTTACACTTGATGAATTATGTAATTATAGAAGCCTGTAGATAGTAGAATCTAATGTTAAAGATAGATTGATAATTGATATACGTCAATCTAGTCAAAATTACATTTGTACTATTTGTCTAAAAATTATATATCTCAAGTTTTACATAAAATTTTAAAATATCTCAAACAATCTTGTAATCATCCCACCAAAATAAAACTCTCACTTCCGCATAATCCCCATCAAAATATTTCCCCATGCATGGTAAAATCGGCTCGGTAAACGCGTTGTCGCTTTAGTACGTCATAGGTCTGTCCGTATTCATCCCCATCGGCTCATTCCCGCCAAGTCCTTCCGGAGCAATTTTTTATGAAGCAGGTTTCAGAGTAGCGGTAGACTAGAATTGCTTATTTTTACAGCCCCATTTAAAGATCCATTATGAGCTTTACCGCCACCTATTATCAGCCCGATCCGGATATCAGCGATTTTGTCAGCTGTTACTGGACGGTGGAAAATGCAGTGGAGGGAACTACGGTTACGGTTGTTCCGGATGCTTTTTTTGAACTGATCATATCGAAGGAGGAAGGCCGTGCATTTGAGGTTTCCCTGGTTGGGCTGGGAACCCGGTTTGAAGCCGATATAGAAATGCCGGTGACCAGGATGTTCGGGATCAGCTTTAAATTAATGGCTTCGGAATACATTCTCGGGCAGCCCGTTGCAGGTATTGTGGATTCGGCACAGGCGTTGCCTCAGGATTTCTGGGGATTCTGTGAAGACGACTTGTATGATACCGCACGCCTGATAGAAAAGGCAACGCAAAAGATCAGGCAGCTGATCCCGGAGGGGATCGATCCCAAAAAGAAAAAGCTGTTTGAACTCCTGTACGCATCCAACGGTGCGGTTTTGGTTTCGGAAATTTCGGAGCAAACGGGCTGGAGCAGCCGGCAGATCAACCGGTATTTCAACCGGCAGTTCGGTGTTTCGCTTAAATCATACGGCACTTTTTTGCGTTTCAGGTCTTCTTACCGGCAGCTGAAAGAGGGGAGGCTATATCCGGAACAGAACTTTTCGGACCAGGCGCATTTTATCCGGGAAGTGAAGAAATTATCGGGGGTCTCTCCCAAAGAGCTGTCGAAAAACGAAAATGACCGATTTATTCAATTTTCGGGACGCCATCTGAAATAATTTTGCCCTAACTAAAATAGAGGTTATGGTACTACAAGATAAAAAGGTAGCCGTTATCGGAGCAGGTCCGGTAGGCTTAACCTTTGCAAAATTATTGCAGCAATCCGGGGTGGAAGTCCATGTGTATGAGCGGGATAGAAACCAGCACACTCGGATCAAAGGCGGCACCCTGGACATCCATCACGATTACGGCCAGTTAGCCCTGGAAAAGGCCGGGCTTTTAGATGAGTTTTACCGGTATTCGAGGCCGACACCAGAACGCTCGACCGGTCAGGACGGTACTTTGCTGGAGGAAGATGACCCGGCAGAAGGCCATCTGTACGACCGTCCGGAAATCGACCGCAACGATCTGCGGACCATGCTTCTTGAACACTTGGATCCGGGTACGGTAGTCTGGGGCAGTAAACTAACCTCCCTGGAACAACAGCAGGACGGAACTTTTCTGCTGCATTTTGAAAGCGGGAATACAGTCGCTGCCGATATGGTGGTAGGTGCGAACGGCGGCATGAGCAACGTCCGGAAACTGGTTACCGATGCCCATCCCGAATATACGGGAACGATAGTGATCCAGGGTGAAGTGATGCAGCCTGATCTTCATTGCTCGGATTTTAAACAACTATGCGGACAGGGAAATATGGCAGCCATTGCAGAGCAGATGTTTGTCTTTTCCCAGACGAAAGCAAACGGAGCGCTGAATTACTACATCTCTTTCCGCCGGCCGGAACAGTGGATCAGGGAATGCGGACTGGATTTTACCGATAAAAAAGCAGTGAGTGCCTATCTGGACCAGCTGTTTGCCGACTGGAACCCGGCGTACAGGCAATTGTTTTCGGCGACGGATGAATATACCTTGCTGCCGATGCGCCGCCTGCGACCGGAAAAATGGAAGCCGCACTATAACATCACGCTGATCGGCGATGCCGCGCATGTGATGCCGCCGTTTTCAGGAATTGGAGTGAACATCGGCCTGCTGGATGCATTATACCTGTCGGAAAACCTGCTGAGCAAATCATGTACAAGCATTGATGCCGCCATACAGGCGTATGAAGCACAGATGTTTGCGTATGCCTCAAAAGCCCAGGAAGATACTGCGGAGGCAGAAAGCAGCATCCATTCTGAAAAAAGGTTTGCTGAAATACGGAGGGAGAAAAGGGAGTCCGGCAAGGATAAATAAAGTGCAGGAGCGATTTTCAGTTTTTTGTAATGCCTGGCCATCGGTATTTTTTCCGCTGATGCTTTCTGAAATAGTTTTCGGATGTCCCTAAACCTGATCTCACTGTGATTTCTTTGTTCCGGTTCTGATCCAAAGTTTTGTACCCGGAACGAAAAGGAATACCGGAAATGGGGTAGTGCGGCAAAGGCTGCATGGGAAAGAAGCTTCACAAGGTAAGATCAGAAGCAGATAGCTTCGATCCGCCCCATTTTTTTTGTATATTTATGAAAAACTAATCCAATGCTTACCGATTTAAACCGTTCTTATGTCGCTTGCTGAATTGCCATTCTATCCCGTTGAATTTTGCGAAGTCCTGAAGTCCAATGATCCGGACCATTATTTCAAAGCCGTGCATGTCTACAAATTCAATGCTGACGGCATCCGTTACCGGGCTACTTTTGAGGAATACCGGCACCATGTTTATGTCCTTCAGTTCTGCCTGGAAGAGAACAGTGAAACCAACGATAAATTTGACCGGCTCGCCCATGTAGGTCCTTCGGTAGCAAAAAAGGTCCTGGTAACGTGCGCATCCATCGGGTTATCGATCCACCGGGAACATCCGCTGGCCTCATTCTTTTTCATCGCAAGACCGGCTGCTGATGAGCAAAGGAAAGCAGGCCGGGTAAGGAACAAGCGGCTGTCCGTCTATCGGTACTTTGCGGGATTTTTCTTTAATTCCGAACGTTTCACTCATTCCTGTTCCGTTGAACAAGGCTCCTATTTAATCCTAAACAGGCACTATGAACAGCAGGAACCGGATGCAATGCAGAAAATAACGCATCTGCTTAACCCCAATTAAAAAAACCATCAGGAGAAAATGAATCCTCCTGATGGCTGTATTGTTATCATTCTGATGACTGTCCTGTATTAGTTGCCAAATACATTATGCAGCTCATCTACAATCCCAATGTATTGCTTTTTGATGGAATTGATGCTGTAATAGTCTTCCGGCGTCCAGTCCGGCTGCCAGCTGCTGCTGCTGAAGCTGTACACGTTCAGGTCCTTCATCTTTTTTACGGCATTATCCAGGTGCTCATTAATATTCTTAATGGATGCGATATTGGTACTGATGCTCTGGCCCTCCCACGTAGATGAGATATCCTTAGCCGCACTGAACTTCACCGGATACAACACGATATCGCCTTTTTTCAATACGCGCTTCTCCATATCCACTTCAAACTTAGCCGCAATTAACGGGTTTTTGGAAAACTTGGCCCCGTCGCTGTTGATCTGGTTCAGAACCATCTGGGATGGTCCGAAAGCATAAATATCCCCGGAAGGCGTCAGGAACGGAAGCACTTTTAAAAACCTGCTGAAGGCACTGTAATTATTCGGTAAGAACGAACAGTCTTCGGTCTTGTACCACACGTTGGTATACCCGGCGTTGAATTCTGTTTTTACAATGTCATTCGCAATTGATTTTTCTCCCTGATACAATACTCCCAACCCTAATTCTGCACTGCGCAGGAACTTGATTTCATTCCATTTCGTATAAATTTTCTGGGCATCCGTGCTCAGTTGGTTATAGGCGTTCTCGATAACACTTTCATCATCAAAATTATCCCTGATATACCCTGCCTGCTGGCTGAACGAAGCCGCAATCTGGTTGAACGGGGACATCTTAAAACTGGAAGCCGATATTCCGCTGGCATCCAGCATATAATAAGTCTTCCCCAGTGAAAGGAAATCCTGGATCATGGATTGTTTTTTCAGCAGTTCCTGTGTGGAGCTCAGGTCATCTATGGCATTCAGGTACCCGGTGGCCATCCATGGGAAGAGATCTGGCCAGTTGCTGATCCATACGCCGAGCACGGTATAGTTGTCGTCCTTTTTCCCCAGCTGGATTTTTTCTGTGGTGGCTGCCGCCGCCGCTGATGGCCTCATGACCCTGAGTTCGTTGTCGAGCGCCAGTGTTTTCGGAGCGTCATTTTTTTTCAGGACATCAAGATTGTTGTTGGCGACTTCTTTTTTAAGATCATCAACCGGTTTCGGATCTGCTTTCTTCTCGGAGCGTTTCAAAAACTCCTCTAAGGTCAGATCTTTTTCCTTCTTTTTCGCTTCCTCGAAAGCGGATGTCTTCGCCAGGGCATCCAGGTTGGTCAGGTTCTTGATTTCGTTGACCTTCTCGGTCACTTTAGCATCCTTTTCCGGTGTTTTGAATTCGGGTATTTTGGGTGCATTGGCTACCGAGCTTACCGGCGGTGCTTTTTCCAGCAGGCTGATAGAACTGATGTCGCTGAATGCCTTGCCTTCTACCACCTGGCTCCACGCGTTAATCTGCTGCTGCACACATCCGCCGCTTGACCAGGAAGATGTCGTCACATTCACGTTGGATTCCCTGCGGGAATTGCTTCCGTCATAAGCTGCCTCCACCGTGATCGCCTTTCCGACTCCCGAATAGGTAAAGTTTCCTTTGGTGCCATATTTCCAACTGCTTTCCCCCGATGAGCTGATCATTTCCAGGGACACGGTTCCCATGCCTCCCCAGACTACGCCTACCACCATACCGTCGCCGTGTTTCTGGAAGAACAGCTGGACAGATTTTACCCATGCATTGACCAGGCTCACAATTTCCGGATGCTCAGCCGGGGCCTGCATAACGGTTAAAAGATTATCGGATCCCAGTTTCTTTATCAGGGCATTGTAATTGTCCAATGCCTGCAATGCCATCTGCTTAGGGTTGGCCTGAAGTGAATTGATCAGGTCCTCCGCTTTTAAATCATTGAAATTAATGTATTCTACCCCGGACAGCATCTGTACATTGTAATTAATGGCTACCTTCTTCGTCAGTTCTGCGGCAGAATTACCTGCATAGACGGATAAACCTGCGTTAATGCTGGAGAGCCCGGAAATACCGTATGATCCGGATACGCCTACCGAACCCTGGTTCAGCCGGTCTGTATAGACATAGGAGCTGCCTCCGGTCATGGTTTGTTTTACCTCCTTGTCCGGAACCATTTTGGTGATGTCCCCTTTGATGACAGAGGTGAGGAAACGGCCGGTATCACTTTTTACAATGCTTCCGATCTCAACGGCGTAAAAAGGATTGATGGTCCCGTTTGAACTTTTTATATTGCTCATGATTATTATTGTTATTCGTTTTAGAAAATAGATTTTTGCAGGAACCTAGAGTTTGATACAGCTGATGGTCACATTACCGATGGCACCGGAGTTTTTGTTGCCGCCCTCCCTGTTCGAATAGTAAGATTTGTCACTGGCATCCTGGGTCCAGTTGAAGCTGTTGTCTTTTTTGCCCCACGGGCATTCCCATACAAATTTCCCGATCTTGGTATCCCCGTTATAAAGCTCGAAGCTTCCCTGCGTGCCGGAAGAGGCGTCTGACCTTCCGCATGAGCAGATTGATTTGCTCTTGCCGGAATCCACGGTAATCTTATTGATGTCATCAGTGCTGATTTCTTTATCCTTATCACCCTCCTGATAGAATTTGCCCCATTGTAAGGTTGCATTTTTTACTTGTAAGGTCATATTTTCTGATACGATCTTAACTTCAATCCATTGTGCGTATGCCATAATTTTGTAATGTTTTAATTCCTGTTCTTAATTTTTTCCAGGAATGTTGATCCGTTTTTTAAAGTGGGAGCTGCTCCACCGTATGGTTAATTGTTTTTGTTTGTCCGTGAACCACCATCACCGCCTTAAAGAAGCGATGATGCAGCGATCTGATTATATTGTACTTTCTGCGGTATTAAAATGCCGGTATTAGCTGACCAGAAAGGTCTGCCATTAAAATTAAAAGTTGTCATTTTTAAGGACAGCACCTTTCGCTATTCACGCAAAACCTGTACAGGGTATCATCTGGCAGATTACGGGGTTGCGATGTGGAACAGGCTGGCAGCCGGATAGGCTTGGGTAAAGATAGCGGCGGGTATTGATTTCCGGAAGTTGTGTTGCCGGGTGGATTTCCTGTTGAGGTATTCTCAAAGGATCTTGGAAGCACCTGTTGGAAACAGGAGGGATTAAATGTGTTGTTTTCATGGGTAATAGTTTTTATACATATTGCTGTAAATATATCTTTCACAGGCAGGACCAAAGGTCCGTGGTTATTTGTTTTATATCATTTCGGGTGGTCAGTCCGTCTTTTAACCGTAGTTTTAAATTATTGATCTTGCTATGGTGTCCTCAACCAGCAGATCGTGATAATTCAAATTTAGATATTTTTTTGGTTTATAAGATATAAACTCTTTAAAATTTTATTTTTCTTAAAAATAAAATAAAGAATATTTAATATTGCAGGCATATCAATATTGCTCTGAAGTGACCCGGTCAGGTATTTTTCTAGTTGTAGATCATGTTTCAAACCCTTTCATCGAACAATAAGAGTTCTTATTGTTTCGGATACAGAAATGCATTGTATGAATGCTTAAATTGCCTTTGCCCACATGAAGATAGCCTTGAGATTACAACCACAACATTTGCTTATATAAATTTAATATCGTAATATTGCGATATTAAAATATTCATTATGGGAATTACTAAAACAGAAATTTATACGGACGGGCAGAATAAGCTGGCTTCGCTCCTTAAAGTTTTAGGGCATCCCGCCAGGATCGCCATCCTTCAGTATATTATCAGCCAGAAGGCATGTATCTGCAATGACCTTGTGGAAGAACTGGGATTGGCACAGGCTACCATATCACAGCATCTGAAGGAGCTGAAAAACCTGGGCATCATCAAAGGTGCTATTGAAGGCAAATCTGTCTGCTACTGCATTGATGAGAAAGTATGGAAAGAGATCCAGAGTGAATTCAATGCCTTTTTCAATCAGGACGTTAAAGTGAGTCAATGCTGTTAAGGGCATTTTTTTACGTGCTAATATCGTTATATTGCAATATGACATATTATAAGACATAACCAATAAATATATCAATGACTATGACATTATCAGAAATCAAAGCCATTCTGCCTACCCTGGAGCATGTGGAGTTCCAGCTGGAGAACGGAATGTATGTTCCTGAGCATTTCCATGTGACAGAAGTCGGCATGGTTAGCAAACATTTTATAGACTGCGGAGGGAAAATCAGAACTGAGAAATCAGTCAATTTCCAGTTGTGGAATGCCGATGATTTCGAGCACCGGCTAAAACCGGGTAAACTCCTTGATATCATTCAGCTGTCTGAAGAAAAGCTGGGCATTGAAGACTCCGGAATAGAAGTGGAATACCAGACCCAAACCATCGGGAAATACGATCTGGAATTCAATGGGAAGCATTTCCTGCTGAAAAACAGGCAGACGGCCTGCCTGGCCGGGGATACCTGCGGTGTTCCTGCGGAAAAACAGAGGGTAAAATTATCAGACCTGAGCAAACCCCTCTGCCGTCCGGATTCCGGCTGTTGCTAAACTATGTTGCTATGGAAATACAGACCATTATCCAAGACCATTTTTCCGAAGTAGCGGAAATCTACAGACAGGGACTGGCTACCGGGATGGCTACCTTTCAGAACGAAGTGCCGTCGTGGGAAGAGTGGGACAGGGCCCATCTTGCCTTTTGCAGGATGGCCGCAAGCGAAAACAACAAGATTCTGGGATGGGCCGCCTTAACCCCGGTCTCGGCCAGAACCGTATATGCAGGTGTAGCTGAAGTAAGCATTTACCTTGCAGAGGGAGAACGAGGAAAAGGCATAGGTACTATGCTATTGAATGCGTTGATTGGGCAGAGTGAAGCCAACGGAATATGGACGCTGCAATCCGGTATATTTTCAGAGAACAAAGGCAGCATCAGGCTGCACGAGAAATGCGGTTTCAGGCAAGTTGGCTACCGGGAGCGGATCGCAAAGAAAAACGGCATCTGGAAAGATACGGTACTGATGGAACGCAGAAGCAAAATAACAGGGACAGACTAAACAGGGTATTCAATTAAAAATTATCATGTACTCAGCATTATCAGACACCATAAGACAACTACAGGACGTTAAAGAAGAACGTAAAACTGTATTGGAGCCCTTGATCCGCTTTATACAGCAGAAAATAAATACCCGCGAGCAGGTAATCCTTAACTTCATATGCACCCACAATTCACGGAGAAGCCATTTGGCGCAGGTATGGGCACAGGCAGCAGCAGCCTGTTACGGCATTCGCGACGTCTACTGTTATTCCGGCGGCACAGAAGAAACGGCGTTATTCCCTAAAGTTGCGGAAACGTTGGCCGGTCAGGGATTCGAAGTTATTAAAATAACGTCCGCAGACAATGCTGTATACGCCATAAAGTATGCAGACAACGCTTTACCTGTCATCGGGTTTTCCAAAAAATATGACAACCCTTTCAATCCTGTATCGGGGTTTGCCGCTGTGCTTACCTGTTCCCAGGCAGACGATGGCTGTCCTTTTATTGCAGGGGCCGAAGAAAGGATACCGGTAACTTTTGAAGACCCTAAAAATTCAGACCATACTTCATGGCAATCTGAAGCATATGCAGAAAGGAGCTTACAGATCGCCTCGGAAATGTTCCACGTTTTTTCCTCCATTAAAAATAACCCATGCAGCAAAGACTGAAATTTACCGACCGCTACCTGACTTTATGGATCTTCCTGGCTATGGCCACCGGGATTGTATCGGGCTATCTATTTCCGGATATCTCCGGCTTTACCACCAGCCTGTCCGTAGGGACTACCAATATTCCTTTGGCGGCAGGGCTGATCCTGATGATGTATCCGCCGCTGGCAAAAGTCGATTACACGCTCCTGCCGGATGTGCTGAAAGACAAAAAAACAATCGGAATATCGCTGATGCTCAATTGGGTAGTAGGTACAATGCTCATGTTCGGGCTGGCTGTCCTGTTTTTACGGGATGAACCCGGTTATATGACAGGCCTGATATTGATTGGTCTTGCCAGATGTATTGCCATGGTCATTGTCTGGAACGACCTGGCAAAAGGCGACCGGGAATATGCTGCGCTCCTGATTGCTTTGAACAGCATCTTCCAGGTGATTACTTACAGTTTTCTGGTCTGGCTGTTCATTAATGTATTGCCGCGAAAATTAGGCCTTGCCGATTTCAATGTCAGGGTGTCCGTAAAAGAGATTACGGAAAGCGTGATGATTTATCTGGGCATCCCTTTCCTGGCAGGCTTTACGAGCCGTTATCTCCTCATCAGATCAAAAGGAAGCGAATGGTACAACAGGAAATTTATTCCCAGTATATCACCTGTTACTTTGTATGCCCTGCTTTTTACCATTGTCATCATGTTCAGCATGAAAGGCAACCGGATCCTGGAATTGCCCATGGATGTGCTGAAAGTAGCCATACCGCTAATAATTTATTTCGTACTGATGTTTTTTCTTTCGTTCGTGGTCAACAAGTACCTGAATATCCCTTATGCCAAGAATGCATCCATATCATTTACTGCTACTGGCAATAATTTTGAATTGGCCATAGCGGTGTCTATTGCTGTTTTTGGCATTCATTCCCAGCAGGCATTCGTGGGCATCATCGGACCGCTGATCGAAGTTCCGGTGCTGATCGTACTGGTAAAGGTGAGCTTATGGCTAAAAAAAGGATATTGAAACGGTTGAGTATTTTGATCAAAAAAATGATACGGTTGATATCCGACAGCATCATCAGTTTTGAGATCATATAAAGACTAGCTTTTTAATACTTTTCCATTTATTTCCATAATAGTCTTCCTTTATTTTATTTAAACCAGATCCGGTATGAATCATCTTACAGGACTTTGGTTTTAATATCCTTTATTCCGGGGAATTGTGTATCAGCAATATTTTATGGTGTTACTGTACTTTTTCTCATAGAAGTCGTCTTGACTTTTGATAAAAAGCTGTTGACATTTTGGAATAAAAAAAGGGATTAGGAAATTTGTGTCGCTAAACCAAAAAAAAATCCCATCCCTTGTACAAAGTACTGAGCAAAGATACAAT
>CAJYLH010000010.1 GCA_913775525.1 uncultured Chryseobacterium sp. | reverse complement strand
TACATGCTTTAGCACACAACCTAAGAAAGAAAGTTGCCTGAGAAGACAACTTTTTTCTCTTTTTAATAACACACTAAAATCTATTCAAATAAAAATCCGCCCCACTTTTTAGTTGTGAGACGGATTCGATGTTTTAAGGATGCAGCTCAGCTACAGCAAATGAAATATAATTCTCAAATTATTGAATACCATATGGAATTATTATTTAATTTTAAACCCTTAAATCTTTCCTTATCGATGGGCGGATTTTTAAGGCATGCTGCGTAATGAATATCAGAGACAGGAGTATCAGAATATGAAGCGATGGCTATCGGGGCTATTGCTCATTACAGCTATGTTTTGCTACGGCCAGGTGCAGGATGACCGGTCAATGCTGATGGCTCAGGCCCAGGATCATTTTACTATGCATCCGGAAAAATCAGAAATGATGGGATTGTATGTCCGGGACAATTTCCGTGATGAAGAATCTGAGAAAGAATCCACTTATATCATTAATCTGGCCCGTTACCTGCAGAACCACACTTCCGAAATCATCGATGCCCGCCTCAGTAAATACAAGACCTACCCAGAAAATTATCTTATTGCTTACGCCACTGCCTTATACACTACCGGACTGAATACCGAGAGATTACAGCAATATGATCCATCCGGAATCATCCGGGATATGGATGCCGTAACTTCCGGACTGAAACAGAAACAGTACCGGCACGCCATACCTTCCATCAGAAAACTGATCTCACGGACTACGAATCAGAACAGGAGCAGCCTAAGAATGTTCTGGTCTGCCGTTTTCGATACCGTGCCTCTGGAAAACCTTGCTGTCTTCAGGAATGAAATATCAGCTATAGCCCAATTATATCCGCGTGAACCGGAAGCGATATTATTATCCGCCAGATTGCAGATTGCAGAAAAAAACAGGGATGCGGCAAAAAAAATATTGGCCGGACTTGATGCTGCAGCCATCGGAAAAACCCAGAACATCCGCCTCAAAAAAGGCTATCTGGATCTGACGATCCTTCTGAGCTTTTATGACCACTCAGCCCAGGACTATATCAAGAACAAAAACATACGGGACAGGATGACCAGAAGCATAGCAGCCGAAAATCAACAATTCCGCTCCCGGTGGTACAGCTTTACGGAAGACAACAACCGGCTGGAATTTGAATCCCGCAATAAGCGCAGTACGCTCCTGCTGGGTAAGTGCCTGTTGGTTATAACCATGACTGTCATCTCCCTGCTGATCTATCTTCATACTGTGAAAAACAGAATCAGGAAGTTTGAAACGCTGAAGTCCAGGATCAAATCCTTATCCGATAAAAAAATACCGTTGAACATCATACCGGAAAAGACAGAAAGCCTCCTGCTCGATAAGCTCACCCGGTTTGAATCTGATGGGGATTTTCTATCTCCTGGCATGAGCCTTAACGTACTGGCAAAAAAACTGGGCACAAATACGAAATATTTATCGGAAACCATCAATACCTGCAAAGGCAAAAACTTCAACGCTTACATCAATGACCTCAGGATCAACTACATTCTCACCAAGCTGAACAACGATCCGGTCTACCGGAATTATAAGATCAGCTACCTTGCCGAAGAATGCGGTTTTTCTTCCCATAGCCTTTTTGCTTCGGTTTTCAAGACGGCAGTAGGAATTTCACCCATCAATTATATCCGGATTTTAAATGAAAAAAGGTAAATTCTTTTCCATAGTTGTATTGCTGATCTGTATTATACTGCATACCGGACTGGATGCACAGGATCCGGATACCACTATAAACACCATAGAACGGTCTTCACTCGAAAATCCCGATCACTCTAAAGCGCTGGTCAAAAACCTGGATATGGGTGCATTGAACGACAAGCAGAAAATCAGGGTTTTATTCGCCCTCACCAATTCCAGCAATGTAACCGGTAGACTCAGTGAAACACTGGAATATGGCGGTACAACCATGGTCCTGGCCAAAAAAGTAAAAGATACCCTGACCCAGATCAAATTGTATGGCATCCTGGGAAGCCTGTACCAGTCTATCAACTTGAATGAAAAGACAAAAAATTACCTGGATGAAGCAGAAAAGCTAATGACTGCCTACCGGTTTCCGGGTGCCCTGATGTACATTAAAGGCAACGTGTATTATTTAAAAGGAATGAATTATGCCCATACTTTGGATTGCGAAATGGCCATACGGTATTTTAGCCGCTCAATCGATATCTACAAGAGAAATCAATCAAAAATGTCGGCTGTCAATCTTAAACTGGCGTACCTCAACAAAGGTTTCTGTGAAATTGAGTTGGGCCAGAACGCAAATGCCGCACAGACCCTTCAATTCGCACAGCCGGAATACAACAGAACAGCCGAACCCAACAGCTATCCAAAATTTTTTGCGGAACGCCAGAAATTATTTGTAAAGTTCGGAAATGCCAAAATTGATGCTAAAAAAAAGCAGTACGATATTTCAAATACCCTTTTACTGGATCTGCTGAATGAAGAGCGGAATAAAAACACCAACTTTACCAGGACCGAGGTGCTAAAGCAACTTGCAGAAAACTATTATCATCTGGGCAGGTATGAAGAAAGCGACCGGTACGAAAAAATGTACTTTGCCGAAGAAGATCCTGAAAACAGGAAACAGGATGAGCTGCTGAATTATCTGATTTCGGAAAATAAAAAAAGCAGCGATGCTTTGATTGGGAAACTGGTCACCAAAGAAATTCTCCTACTGTCCCTGATGGGTATTTTAGGCGGATTTATCATCCTGTATCTCATAAAAAAAGCTGTTGGATACCAACAAAAATATCAAAAAATAAAAAACGATATATTTATTACATAAGTTATTAAAAACCAATAATTTAAAGATTAATTTTATCCTGTTAAATTCTTGAATTTTCGCTAAAACCTACAGTATTATATTTCTTTTTCCCATTATGGCTCACTAATATTGGGAAAAAATTGAAATGAAAAATCTGTACCTTTTCGCAGCAGCCATTTTGGCGGCCGCAAGTTTTAATGCCCAATCAACAATTCCTCCTTACACCCAGGATTTCACCAATTACCCTCCTGCAGACTGGGTATTCGGAAACTCTTACAATACCAATATCGGAAGCGGGCCGGATAACATCACTACGTTCGACTGGGAACATAAGCCTTTTCTCTCCGATACCACCACCAACAATCCTTCCATCAGGGTCAGCCTGTATACCACAGAGGCTTCTTACTGGGCCATTACCAATAGTTTTGACCTCAGTAGCGGAGGCAGCTATACAATATCCTTCAATTATGGAACGACAAACGGGCCCTATTCCTCCGATCCTGCCGGACCTGCACCACAAGTCACGTGTGATGATCAGTTTAAATTCATGATTTCAACAGACGGCGGAACTACATGGAGCGAATTAGTCAACTGGGATTCGCCTAACATATCCATGCCCCATTCTTCAACAGTGTATTCTACTACCATTACAGGAGTGAACAGCAATGATGTGAAATTCGCCTTTTTTGCTTCAGACGGCCATGTTTATAACTTTGAAGCGGACTACAGCATTTACATCGATAATTTTTCCATAACCAGCCAGTCCTTGAGCACATCGGAAATTCCGGTAAAAAAAGGCCTTAATACCTATCCTAATCCCACTTCCGGGAAAGTGTATTTCAGAAACGGAGCAAACATTAAATCTGCTGACGTATATACCATAACGGGTCAGCTGATTTCATCCGGTACCGATGTGGATTTAACCGACTATCCTTCAGGGCAGTATATCATAAAGGTGCATTACAAAGACCACTCATATGCTACCGAAAAGATCATCAAAAAGTAATACCGGATAACGTAAGATATGGATGGGTATTCATCTGTATAAAATGACACAGAATTATTAAAAATGCCGTTTTCATATCTGAAAACGGCATTTTTAGGTACTAAACTTCCGGACAGCTCCTTTGTTATTTCTTCACAAATATGGTTTCAATATTCGTCTTGTCCTGAGCACTTAAAGGAGAAGCTTGATCCAGTTTGGCTATAAATACGTCCACTTCTTCTTTTGTAGCGGGCGAGCCCAGGTTTTCCCCTTTTGCATTGAAGGAATCTGTAATTACCTCGCCTTTTGGGGTAAGGATAAGCCAGAATGGTAATCCTGCCTTTTCTCCTTTATACCGTTTCATCAGCTCCTCACCTCCCGGATTCTCCAGTTTTTTCTTTTCACCAACTTCCTGGACATCCACATAGGCAGTGACAAATCTTTTGTCAAAAACAGGTTTGATTTCAGGCCGTTCCATATTCTTTTCCATCAGCCTGCACCACTTGCACCATGAAGCATGAAATATCAGCAGGACATTTTTCTTATTTGCCTGAGCTTCTTTCATAGCCTTATTGACAATAACATCTGCTTTTTCCTGGGCTTTTCCCAGCTGAAAAAACAACAATCCGAAGATCATGATCAATTTATAATATTTCATCTGAATGGGTTTTAAACACTATACGAATATAGGTATTTTATCAATACATCCGGTCCATCATTAAAAAAGGGCTGTCTTTTCAGACAGCCCTCCGGTAATGAAGCATTACCATTATTGAAGCATCATGAAACCATGCCTTACTTCTTGATGAATTTAAAGGTATGAACAATTCCGTTACCTGTAAATATCTGGATCAGATACATTCCCTGAGGCAATTCGCGAACGTCAACGCTTCGTTCATTGGCCTGCAGTTTTACCTCCGTTACTCTTCGGCCGTCAGCAGCGGTAATAATTGCCTTGCTGAGGGTTTCCTGGCCGCTAATGTTAAGGATGTCCCTTACCGGGTTAGGATAGATCTGAAGCTTAGATTTAGACGGTGCATTGTCTACTCCTAAAGTAGTGTTAATGGCCAATACTGCCAGAGAGGCTGATGATTCACAACTTCCTACCGTCTGGGTAGCATAATATGTCGTGTTATTCACCAGTACTGTCGTGATTGGCAAACTACCGGTATGGTTAGCTGCAGCAGACGCTGATGCATACCACTTGATATTCTGTCCTGTAACCACTAAAGCACTTAAAGTGCTGCCCGGCGTGAAAGTCTGGGTTGCCGCTCCTGTAGGTGCAGCTACCGGACCCGACTGGGTAATGGTTACAGTCCTTGTCAGTGTACATCCGTTAGCATCAGTTACCGTCACAGTGTATGTTCCGGCAGCCAAGCCCGATGCGGTAGCAGCAGTTCCTCCCGATGGAGACCATGAATAAGTGTATGGTGCGGTTCCTCCCGTCACAGTCACCGTAGCAGTTCCGGTTGATCCTCCGTTACACGCTATATTTGTTTGGGAAGTTGTGGCAACAAGAGCAGTAGGTTGTGTTACCACTGCATTTACAGTCGCTGTACATCCGTTGGCATCAGTGATAACAACAGTATAGGTTCCTGCGGCTAAACCAGTACGGTCTTCTGTCGTAACTCCACCACCCCAGTTGAATGTGTATGGTGCAGTTCCTCCTGCTGGTGTTAAATTGATCGCTCCGTTGGAAGCGCCATTACACGCTACGTTCGTTACAACTGTCGTTCCGGATACTGCGCTCGATTGAGTAATCGTAACAGTTCTTGTCAGTGTACATCCGTTAGCATCAGTTACCGTCACAGTATAAGTTCCCGCAGCTAAGCCTGACGCTGTAGCAGCAGTTCCTCCCGATGGAGACCATGAATAAGTGTATGGTGCGGTTCCTCCTGTCACAGTCACCGTAGCAGTTCCGGTTGATCCTCCGTTACAAAGTACATTGGTTTGGGTCACACTTGCGCTTAATGCGGTAGGTTGTGTTACCACTGCATTTACAGTCGCTGTACATCCGTTAGCATCAGTGATAACAACAGTATACGTTCCTGCAGCTAAGCCAGTACGGTCTTCTGTCGTAACTCCACCACCCCAGTTGAATGTGTATGGCGCTGTTCCTCCTGCCGGTGTTAAATTGATCGCTCCGTTGGAAGCTCCGTTACACGCTACGTTCGTTACAACTGTTGTTCCGGATACTGCGCTCGATTGAGTAATCGTAACAGTCCTTGTCAATGTACATCCGTTAGCATCAGTTACCGTCACAGTGTATGTTCCCGCAGCTAAGCCTGACGCGGTAGCAGCAGTTCCTCCCGATGGAGACCATGAATAAGTGTATGGTGCGGTTCCTCCTGTTACCGTTACAGTAGCACTTCCGGTTGATCCTCCGTTACAAAGTACATTGGTTTGGGTCACACTTGCGCTTAATGCGGTAGGTTGTGTTACCACTGCATTTACAGTCGCTGTACAGCCGTTGGCATCAGTGATAACAACAGTATAGGTTCCTGCGGCTAAACCGGTACGGTCTTCTGTCGTAACTCCTCCACCCCAGTTGAATGTATACGGTGCAGTTCCTCCCGCCGGAGTTAAGTTAATCGCTCCGTTAGAAGCGCCATTACATGCTACGTTCGTTACAACTGTCGTTCCGGACACTGCACTTGCAGGCTGGGTTACCGCTGCATTTACGGTTGCTGTACATCCGTTGGCATCAGTGATGATTACGGTATACGTTCCTGCGGCTAAACCAGTGCGGTCTTCTGTCGTAACTCCACCACCCCAGTTGAATGTGTATGGTGCGGTTCCTCCCGCTGGTGTTAAATTGATCGCTCCGTTAGAAGCGCCATTACATGCTACGTTCGTTACAACTGTCGTTCCGGATACTGCGCTTGCAGGCTGGGTTACCACTGCATTTACGGTCGCTGTAC
>CAJYLH010000009.1 GCA_913775525.1 uncultured Chryseobacterium sp. | reverse complement strand
TCGGGGCGTAGCGTAGTCCGGTCATCGCGCCTGGTTTGGGACCAGGAGGTCGCAGGTTCGAATCCTGCCGCCCCGACTTTTCAACAACTTTTTAGGGTGCGTAGCTCAGCTGGATAGAGCATCTGCCTTCTAAGCAGACGGTCAAAGGTTCGAATCCTTTCGCGCTCACTTAAACTCACAATTTTTATTGTGAGTTTTTTGTTTGATATTTTCTGATACTCAAACTATCATATCCTTTATATCAAATTCTTACATAGCTTTTATATGGATCATTCCTGTGAAATTTATAGGAATGATTAATAAGACACATTTCCAATCATAAGAATTTACATCAAAAGCAAAGAATTCAGTTCAAAATCAGAAGCATATAAAAAGGAACGGGAAATCAAATCCTGGAAGATCATTTATAAAATCCAGAAATTAATAAAAGACTAAGCTGGATAGAAAGTCCAGATGATAATCGGGACGATCAAAGGCTCGAATTCTCTCGCACTGAATCAAACTTTTACAGCAATATAAAGAATTTTTATTTTTACTCAGGTCAAGTATTTTAGTAAACATTGCTAAAAAGAATTATAACAATTATACAGTAATGCTGTATTCTATTTCTTTGGTTGTATGTTGCCTTTATAATAACAACGCTTATTGGTTTTTAAAATTTATATGTTTAGAATTAGGCTTCTATCTTTACATTGATGGGATGATTCCTATAATTTATTTTCAAATTATTTTTATAGGATAACCTATGAAGCTGTGCTACCGAGACAATAAATTTTATTTTCTGATTAATTCCTGCATTCCATATTGTTGTATTGCTTTCTGTTTTAGTGGGTTTGTACTCCATTCTTGCCATTCTCCAGTATAGGGATTATAACCGCATTTTAATGGCTTAGAAACATCTAATCCTTCATTGCTGGTATGTGTTAGTTCTGTGTAAGCTCTGCAATCTGTGCAGATGTAACGAAACTCACAATCCTTGCAGACTTCAATATTATCTTTGGTTAAATTCCAATATTTCTTGAATTCACTATGATTGAGAGCGTTTTCTAATGTTGTATCCTTTATATTTCCAAAGCTTTGAATCATGGAGGGACAATTTTTGATATTGCCCTCTATATCTATTGCTATTTTTTTATTAAGGCAAGAATTATAGTTTAAAGACTCTGTAAAATTTTCAATATTACAGACAAAATATTCTTGACAAATATTTCCACAAATTTTTGAAGAGCCTAAGGTTTTATTTATCAATACAATATATCCTGTTCTATTACTTCTAACTGGGGAGATGAACTGATTTTTTTCACTTTCGAATACTATAAAATATGCAATACGAGGATAATCAATTAAAAGTTGTTCCATATCTTCTAATTTTATGCTCGCATTTTTATTTGAAAATACTAACCCTATACTTATAAGAAAAAGTTGATTTTTCTCTAAAAAATCTAAGAACTCACAAACAAGTTGTATTGTCATTGAACCATAAAATCTTATTTCCAAATTTTTACAACGAAACTCCTCTAATTGATTAGCTAATTTTTGCAAATAGTTTAAATCAAAATCATTAAGTAAATCAATAATACAATGACTAATTTCTGATGGCTCATGATAATCCAAATTAATTTTAGGAAAATAATTCTTATAATTTCCAATATGAACATATTCTTGTTTAATCAGAAAATTAAAATATTCAACTAACGTTTCAGTATCATAAACATGAAGTAGTTCTTTAGTTTTTCTTCCATTATATTCAGTTATTAAATCATATAATTCATTTGGAATATAACTATAATCCTTTCTTTGCAAATCACATATTATACTATTTGATGCACCCTTCACAGGTTGACAATTTTCAAATAAATAAAAGCGGTTATCATTAAAAATCATGAAAGTCAATTATTTTTGAAATTGGTTTATGAAAATTGTAAATTTCAACTTTTGTAGAATGAAGCTTCTTAACAGAAGTAGTCGTCTTAATCTGTTTTACATTTTCATTTCCTTTTTCTTTCCTAATTAAATTATTCATGTAAGGTGAGAAATTATTCTTGATATTTTTCATATTTGTGAAATTAAAGTTTCAGCTATTTCTTTTTCAATGTAATAATTACAATTCTTTGATAACCAATCAAATTGTCCTTGAGGATTATTTTCTAAAAAATAGTATTTATTTTTTTTAGAAAAAATAATATCAATTGAACCTGTATCAATATCTTTATATTTCATAAAGTTAAAAATTTTGTTTACCATTAGTTTTGGGAGACTATATGGAACACATCTGTTTGGTTTTTCTTCATCGTAATTTCTATAATCCATTTGTGTTTTTTCATTATTTTGGGAAAATATTGCCATGGAATAAACTTTTTCCTTAAAAATGAAAACTCTAATTTCAAACTTTTTATCAATACACTCTTGAAATAATCCCAAATTGAAATTATTATCTAAAATATCTATATCTTCATCTGACACAATAAAGGTAGGCTTACCAAATTCTAAAAATTGTTCTTCTTGAATAAAAAGTGAATTCTTAATTGGTTTTGTTATTATTCTCTTATTGCAAGTGGTATAAAAATTTAATAAATCTTCTTTCCTATTGGTTACAAGAGTATTGGGTATAGTAAGTCCAACTTTTTTTGCAATATGTAAGTCAAACAATTTATTATGTTGCTGCTCTTCCATATATCCTCCAATGTAATTAAAACTTTCCTTATTTATTTTTTCAAATGCTTTTATACAGACATCTTCCTCTTCCTTTAAAAAATTGAAATATTTTGTGAAATTATTACTACCTGGAATAACATTCAGTTTTGCTCTTCTATGAAAAACATTTTTTAATTTAGATTCATATTTATTATTTGAAAGAAATATTGTAAAATCCTTAAATTCTTCATAATTTAGTCTCTGAACAATCTTATTATATGAAAGTATCCATTCAATAATATTATTTGTTGTTCTGTCTCCTTCTTCCGAAATTATATCAATCATAAATCTTTGACTTTAGAATTTATAATTTCGTAGAATTTCTTTTCATTAATCATGTAATCATTAGGCAAATTACTACCATAAATCAAATAATCATAATATAAAGGAGGAAGGCCTATTTCAATTCTTCTTTTATCAACATTTTCAATATCATTAATTTTTACATTTTCATAAGTGCCATATATCTGATATTGTCCATTATTCTCAAACATCATAGCTTCATCATCAAACTGTGCAAAAAAGCTTCTTTCAATGTTACCTTTATCAATCTCATTTTTTAAGTAAGGTTTGAAGAACTTCCAGACATAATCATTTTTAATATACTTGTCTCCTCTATGATGCCACAGTAGGAGCCAACCATTTTGCTGATAGCCATATTTTCTTGTTATTTCGATAAAGTCAGTAATATTTAGAGAATCTTGTTTATTTATAATAGCATACTCATATTCATTTTTTTTATTGCTATCAATAAAATAGTTTCCAGCTGGCAAATAGTTACTTGTTTCCCGAACCAATTGATCTTTTACTATGAGTTCTTGAACTGAATAAAAAGCAGATGGATTTTCTAAATTTCGATAAAACTCATTCTCAAATTTTTTATAGTTATTAACAATGTTATTATAGGATCTATCATTTTCTAAAGCTTTGAATTCTTTAAATGAAAGAATATATTCCTTAGGTGCATGATGCATTGTAATAGAATTTTTTATCAATTCTATTGCTTTATTTTTTTTGTTTAATTTTAAATTAACAATTGCATAATTTAAAACATCTGTTGCCCCTTGAGGTTTTTTGTAACTAAATGCTTTCCTAAAATATTTTTTTGCTTTTTCAAAATTGGATTTTTTTTTCTCTAGCATTGCTGCATAAATTAACCAATTGTATTTATCATAGGAATTTTGAGCAATTAATGGATGATATAAGATAGAAGTTAATAAGATACTAAATAGAATTTTCATATATTTAAATTTGATTAAAATAAAAAAGAGGCTATGAGCCTCTATGGAAAATTATTTAATTAATTATTAATGTTTTGGTCCCGAAACAATTTCCCCATCATAAATCATAATCCCTTTTTCTCCTGGATTCCAAAGACCATCATTGTTAGCATCGTTCCAACTATCAGAAACTGGCTTACCATCATGCATATAGTTGGATATCAAATATTTGCCTCCATAAACATTTGATAATACATTTTTACCTAAAATTTTTGTTGCTATTTCTTTTTTACCCTGTTTTTTCATAGTACAATTTTTATTAATTAGGACAATTTACAACTGTACATTCTTGCATACTTTCATTTTTATCATGCTTCCCATTACCATTAGTGTCTTGAAAACTATCTGTTGTAATAACTTGACAACCTGAAGCATTTGTTCCACTTTTTGAAGTGGCAATTTCTTTTCCTCCAAATAATTTACTCATTTCTGATGAGTTTAAAACCTTTGTGTCTAATTTTTTCATTATTTATGATTTGTTTGAGTTAACATGCCGAAATTGGCATGAATCAAAACTAACAATTAAATTCATATCAAAAATATTTCTTAACAAACTTTAACTTTGAATATTTGAATATTTGATTAAAATTTCAACGTAAATATAAATTATATTTAATAAAAACACATTTAAAGTATTAATATTAAAAAAATTAAAGCAATATATCCTTATTTTATAATTTAATTTTTGAAATTTAAATTTTTTCTCTTAAATGCAATTTAATTTCCTATTTTAAGAATCACTATACCTGTTTTAAATATATTTATTCCGGCTTCAGCCACAATGTGTTAACATCTTTTTCTATTAAAGAAATTACTTTTTATCTAAATTGTGAATTTATTAAGAATTTTAAAAAAATATTATGTAATTCCAGATGTAAATCGAAATATTATTTCTAGTTATTAAATATTGTCTCAGGTTGTAAATTCTGAAAAATTTGTATTTGTGTAAATGAGTTTTCGGCTTTGTGAGCGATAATATTTGTCTTAATTTTCAAATATCTTTCCTCATCTTTTAATCAATGCGTGTTTTTAATTTTAATTTGTTTAAGTTCTTTTTCTGCCGTACTCTCATATATTTGTTTTTAAGACTTCTTTAACATCTCTATTTTCAGTGAGCCTACTAGAGCTAATAGTATTTCATATAAATTAAAAGCAACAATCCTTGCAAAGTAAACTCTTTTAATATTGTTTTTTAAACATGACTTAAATCTAAATATTTTAAATACACCAGGATATCAATAACTACCATTGAGTTGTTTAACATTTTATCAAAGACAAGGTAAAATTTATGATTTCTTACTTCATGCAGTATTTTAGGATAAATTTTCAACCTTTGATATTGCTATTTATACCTTAAAGTAGATTGTGATAATTATTAACTAACTATTTCATATAACCTGTTTAAGAAAATTGCTAAAACAATAATAGTAATTTTAGAATAAAAACTTATGTCAATACTCGAGACGATCTTTATATACAGCCTAACCTCCCAGATAAACAGTAGAACCCTTTCTTTGTTTTGGTTTCGGTAATGCTACCTCTAAAAATCTTAGATTTTTCTATGGTTTTGTAATTAAAACTAATTTTTAGGTTTTGAGTTTGTATAAAACTAATTTTAGATCAGTTATAAAAATTGAGAAACTAAGCAACAAGTTGCTTACATATTATATTGGGTTATTCCTGAATTGATAAAATTTATACTAAACCCAAATTTTTTATCCAAATATTCCTACCTTTGCATTCATCAGATGATATGATGATATTCAATTATGCAGATCCTCAGAAAAACATTAGCACAGGAAGTAGCCGACCGGTTAACAAAAGAAATTGTTAACGGCGATTATGCAGTGGGCGAGAAACTGCCGATTGAACCCGAGCTTATGAAAATCTATGGTGTAGGCCGCTCAAGCATCCGGGAAGCGATAAAAATCCTGTCCATACAAGGGATTTTACAGGTACAGCAAGGTGTTGGGACATTTATTGTTTCCAAAAATGCCGAAGAATCATTGGATTCCCAGATGAATAAATCCAATGCCGAAGAAATTCAGGAGGTCCGTTCTATACTGGATGCAAAAATAGCTGCAAAGGCCGCCTTACATCGCAGTGAGAAGGATTTGAAAACTATTAAACATTACCTGGATGAGCGAGGCAGGCTTGCAGGTGAAAACAATGCATCCGATTGCTATCAGGCTGATATTAATTTTCATACGGCTATTGCTGAATCTTGTGGTAATATGCTTTTGAAAGAAATCTACACCGTAGCATGTAGGCACCTGATGAAATTTTTCGAAGAAAGTCATAAAAACCAGGTAACATTTTTTAAGCTTTCCCAGAAGATCCATACAGAACTTTATGAGGCGATCGAAAAAAAAGACCCTGAAACAGCTGCCCGCATTGCGCAATTTATTGTCGACAGGATCTACTAAAAAAATTTAACCTAATTCATCAGATGATATGATGAATTTAATATTAATATTATGAAAGATTCAAAATCTAATCCCATACAGACCACAGCAATAGTGTATCCTATTCTGTTCATGATCAGTTTCTCACACTTCCTGAATGACTTAATCCAGTCTACCATCCCTTCACTGTATCCTATCCTGAAGGGTGAATTCCGCTTATCATTTGCCCAGATTGGGATCATTACTCTGGTATTCCAGCTTACAGCATCTATCTTTCAGCCCTTTGTAGGGTATTATACAGACAAAAAGCCCAATCCGAGATCACTGGCAATCGGCATGGGTCTTTCCATGGCGGGATTATTGCTGTTGGCGGCGGCACATCAGTATTACGTTATTCTTATTTCTGTTGCCCTTATTGGTATGGGATCATCCGTATTCCATCCGGAAGCATCGAGGGTTGCCCAGCTGGCATCTGGTGGACAGAAAGGGCTTGCACAATCTATTTTCCAGGTGGGCGGAAATTCCGGAAGTGCCATAGGGCCTTTACTGGTTGCTTTGATCGTACTCCCTTTAGGCCAGGGTTATGTAGGACTGTTTGCAGTCGCTGCGCTTATAGGTATAATCGTTTTATGGACGATCGGAAACTGGTACGCAGAAAAGCTCGCATTAAAAAAAGCAGTTTCCCATCCGCAAACGGTCATTACTGTTCAGCTGCCGCGCAGAAAGATCTTGTTCTCAATCAGCATTCTTCTGGCCCTTGTATTTTCAAAATATATTTACCTGGCTTCCATGACGAATTATTTCACATTCTTTCTTATTGATAAGTTCCACATTTCTGTGCAGGATTCCCAGTTATACCTGTTTATGTTCTTAGCAGCAGTAGCGGTAGGAACATTATTGGGAGGAAGGTTAGGCGACCGCTACGGAAGAAAGAAAATCATCTGGATTTCCATCCTGGGAGCAGCTCCTTTCACGCTTTGCCTCCCTTACCTGAGTTTATTCTGGACAGTAGCTTTTGCTGTATTAATAGGACTCATCATTGCTTCCGCATTTTCGGCGATTCTGGTGTTTGCGACGGATCTGCTGCCTAACAAAATCGGATTGGTTGCAGGACTTTTCTTCGGATTCATGTTCGGTATGGGAGGTATCGGCTCTGCTGTACTGGGAGCCATTGCAGATGACACCAGTATTGAGTATGTCTTTAAAATATGTGCTTTCTTACCACTGATGGGCATTATTACCGCATTTCTTCCTAATATAAAAGGGACAAAAATGACTACCGGAATCCATAAGCAAAACAAATAAACCTGCTGCTATCAATACAACAGATATATTTTAATCCTTACATTTAATATAATGAATAATTACAAAAATTTAATTAGAGACAGCTTTAACGCTGTGGTTGAAGATTTAAACTACGACCAGGCTATGGTTGATCGGTACTTCAGCCCAAATTACAGACAGTATGTGGATGGAAAAGAACTGGATTATGAGGGATTCTGCCGGCACATGAAAATTCAGAAGCAGACACTTAAAAATATTTCGATTGATTTTAAAACCATTGTCCAGGAAAATCACATTGTCTTTACCCGCCATATCGTCAGTATCACTACGCCTGAGGGCAGAAGTGCAATGATTCAGGTGATGGCGGAATTCCACATCCAGGACGGTAAGATAGCATACTGCAACGAACTGACCCATCTCATCAGCGGGGATCAGCGGGAACGTGACCTGGGCTCGCGCCAGTAATCGTATAAATATACCGGTAACGGCTGAAGAAATTTAATTCCGAAACAATCCTAAAAATAGTATATTTGTTATATCAAATCCAATTCACATATGAAAGCAAAATTGTCTGATGTAATCCTCTATGTACGGGACGTCGATAATTTAAAAAAATTCTATGCCAATCATTTCGGCTTTCAGGTCATCGAAGAAGACTCTGTATGGGCACTGCTTGATGCAGGAAATAGTTCTATCGGCCTGCACAGGATGGGTGACCAATACCTGCAGCAATCAGATTCTGACCATCCGTCTGACAACAATACCAAAATTGTTTTTGAGATCGATCAGGATATCCGGACAGCAAGAGCAGAAATGATTTCCAGAGGGATCAAGATGAAGGAAATCAAGACTTTTGAATCTTATGATTTCTGGCTCTGCGACGGTAGGGATCCGGAAGGGAATGTCTTCCAGCTGAAAAGCAGAAAAACAAACACCTCTGATGATAGTCCATATTAATATCGTCAGCATGTATCACAACAATCATTTCACTTGTTATATTTTCATCAAAACCAATCAAATTTATACATCATGAAAAACACAGCACTTGTATTAGCCCTGGCCGCGACGATCCTTTCGTGTAATCAGAAGTCAAAGGAAAAAGCAGATGCAACCGGCCAGACAGAAATGCAGGCATCCGGGCAGAAGCCGCAAAGTGACAGCACGGCTGCATTTGATATTGAAAAAATCCCCTACTCGAATGCTGACCTGGGCACATTCCCTTTTTTCACGCTGCCTAAAGGGCTGAAAGAAATGAACAAACCTTTACAAAAAGATTTCGATGTATGCTTTTTCCCGATTAACGGCGTGATGACGCCTTTTGAAGGGAAACTGTATAAAACCTTTGTGCAGGAAGACGAAGGTGCCCAGTTTTCTCAGCGCTATTTTGAGAAAAGCATGGAAGATTACCTGAAATCCATAGGAGCGGTGAAAGTTTTCGACGGAACCATCACCAAGGAAGAATATGACCGGTACCATGATCAGGATCCCAACAAAGGCGCAGAAGGAGACATTGGCTATACCGATGAGCAGATCAAGGTATATGTGATCCGCAGCAAAGACCAGGGCAATATCTTTGTCCAGTATTCTGCTGACAACGCATCAGGAAAGCTTAATATTTTACAGGAAAAAGGATTTAAGCAGACCATGAGCAAAATTACAGCCGATGAAATTGTTAAAGACCTGGCTGAAAAAGGGAAATCTATCTTGTACATTAATTTCGATACGGACCAATCAAGCATCATGGCAGATGGCAAAGAAACAGTCAACCAGATTGCGGAAGCTCTTAAGAAAGACAGCAATTTAAAAATTTCCATTGAAGGGCATACGGACAATACCGGAGATGCTGCGCATAACAAAAAACTGTCGAATGACCGTGCTAATGCTGTGATGGCTGCCCTGATCAGTCAAGGCATATCAAAATCACGTTTATCGGCCAAAGGTTTTGGTGCTGAACGTCCTCTGGTAGCGAATGACTCTGAAGACAATAAGGCAAAAAACCGACGTGTTGAACTTGTTAAAGTCAAATAACTTATTATTAAAAACAATAAAATGACCGTTCCACTTTTCAAAGCGGAGCGGTTTTTATTTAAGATCAAGTGTTTTGCTGATAATTTATAGCGTATTATTAATTAAGCTTCTTCAGATGTGGATGCTATTGAAAGCCTTCCGTATGAAAAATAATGTTGTTTACCCTTAATCCTGGCTTTCTGTACTCTTCACCGGGATTTATCCTGTCATAATCTGTAGTTTTGCATTTATGGAAAAGGCACAAAAAGACCATTCGCTTTCGGTGATAGGCTACCAGGTGGTATTCTGGACGGCTCTTTTCCTGTTCGGACTGGCCCAGGCCTACAGCCATAACGATGATGAAAATGTAAAGGAAATCATCATTTATAACCTGTGTCATCTGTTGTTTCAGATCATCACGGCCAATATCATATACTATTTTCTCATCCTTGTTTTTTTCGACCGTAAACGATACGTATTATTTGTCATTACTACAATTATCACCATTTACCTTTTCTCTGTCCTCAACCGTATTTTCATTGTTTATGCCGCCGAACCTTTTTTCTCATCCGAGCCTCAGGACAGCCTTAGATCCATCTTCACTGATCTCAATTACCTGCTGGTTCATTATGTCTTCCCGATAATCACAGTATCGTTTATTTTCATCTGTTTCATGCATATCCTGCGATACAAAAATGAAAAACAGGACCGCATCCGGCTGCACAAAGAAAAAACGGAGCTTGAGCTCAAAGTATTGAAATCCAGCCTGAACCCTCATTTTCTGTTCAACACCCTGAATAATATCTATTCCCTTTCTATTAATCACCCCGAAGATACTCCTGAATCAATTGCCGGTCTTGCCGACATTTTTGATTATGTGATTTACCAAGGACCGCAAAAAATGATCAGCATTACCCATGAAATGGAAGTCATTGACCGTTATATGAAACTGGAAAAACTCCGGTACGGCAACAATCTTCACATTGAAAAATCTGTCGATGTATCCACTGAAAATATGATACCTCCTCTCCTATACCTTTCACTGGTTGAAAACGCATTCAAACATGGTGGTAACGTAAATGGCGGCCTTACTATCTCTCTGGAGCTGCAGGCAGATGAGATGAAATCTGTATTCAGGATTCATAACAGCTGTTTCGGAGAAAAACGAGATAAGGAAGCGGGAATCGGGCTGAAAAATATTGAAGAGCAGCTGAAGCTGTATTATCAGGATCATTTTGAACTTAACATCCATACAGACGAAGAGCATTTCAGTGTGGAAATAATAACCCCTGCGAAATATGATTACATGCATCATCGTTGATGACGAGCCGCTGGCTATCGAACTATTGGAAAGCCATCTGAAAAAAATTGATACGCTCCAGCTGGTCGGGAAAGCCAGGAATGCCCTAGAAGCGCATGCGATTCTCCGGGAACAGCCTGTAGACCTCATATTCCTGGATATCCAGATGCCTCATTTAAGCGGGATAGACCTGATGAAATCGCTGGCAGTAAAACCGAAGGTGATTTTCACTACCGCTTTCAGGGAATTTGCTGTTGAAGGTTTCGAGCTTGAAGCCGTAGACTATATTCTTAAACCGATCACCTTTGAACGGTTTTTCCGGGCTGTTGACAAGGTCGTAAGACATACCGCCATTGAAAAGCCTGAAAGTACGATCATGATCAGGACTGAGGGAATCAACAGAAAGATCAGAACGGATGATATTATATTCATCGAAAGCCAGGGTAATGACGTAAAATTATATCTGACCTATACAGTTTACCTGACTAAAAATACGATTACGGATTTAGCCGATCGGCTTTCCGTCGAAGGTTTTTTAAGGATTCACCGTTCGTTCCTGTTTAACCCGAAGCATGTTACAGGCTATACCAATGCTGACATTGTTATGGGTAATTATACCATTCCTGTAGGAAGGAATTACAGAGCGGAATTCAACGCATTTGTTGACACTTATTCTAAGACAAAGTAGAAATAGCGTTTGTAAACGATAAGCCTGATAATTTTCCGGTAACGAAACTCTACGATCTGATCATTATCTTTTTAATTTCCAGAGATGGTAATAGGCCTTTAGTTCCCGGAACGAATTTAAATACAGCAACCGGACGTTGCTGCTTGTTATCAGCTCTCTGTATTTACCCCGGTTTTTAGGTGCCCTGAATATGATATAGCGGATCAGCGGCCAGCTGAACTGCCGGGTGGCACCTTCAAGGTTTCCCGGCCGTGAATCTGAATTTTTAAATGAACGAATAACATACCGCAATACAGAACCGGTCACTTTAAAATCCAGCCATATAACTGCTGTGGCAGCAGCCAAACGCTCCTGCATCAAAAAACTGTAGTTTCCCTCAATGATCCATACATTGTTTTCTGACAGAAACCGGTCATGCTCTTTCTTGAACAGGATTCGATCCCTGGGTTCCCAATCGGTTCCCGGCAGGTGCGCCAGCTGATCAAGATGGCAGACCTCGACCTGTAATTTTTCTCCCAATGCTTTTGCCAGGGTAGATTTTCCCCCTGAACTGGGACCAATGATACAGATTCTTGTTCCTAAATATTCTAACGGTACCATTTGAATAGGTTTCAGATGAAATAAAATTTGCTGATCATGAATATATCTGGTGCAAAGATACTTAAGTTATGCTATGCCGATATTGAATTTGATGTAAAATTTAAAAGCAATAATGTCTTATTTACTCACTACAAAAATTTCATGAAACTGATCAGGCTTTTTTTCAGCGTCAATGTAATTATTTTACCCCTTACATCATAAAACAGAATCTAATGCTAAAACTACTATAAATTGACGCAAATCATACATTGGAATACTGCTTGCTACTATCTTCGGGGTTATTATTACCCAACAACACCAAACACCAAATTATTTATTACATATGGAAAAGCAGATTACCAGAAGAAATGCCATTGGCAAATTAGCCACTACCCTGGCCTTTGCAGCAGTTGCTCCGGCAGCGATGGCCCAATCAAGTAAAACTACTCCTAAAAACGGTTCAGGACCAGGACTTACCGATCCTACCACCAAATATCCGAGGCCACCGTTTAAGAAGCAACCTCAGCCATTTCCTGGCCTCGGGAGCAAAATGACTCCGGTACCCGATCACGGTGAAGAAAGCTATGTAGGTTCAGGAAGACTAATAGGAAGGAAAGCCCTGGTTACCGGAGGCGATTCAGGAATCGGAAGAGCTGCCGCTATAGCGTATGCCCGTGAAGGTGCCGATGTGGCGATCAACTATCTTCCGGAAGAAGAATCCGACGCGAGAGAAGTGGTGGCATTAATCCAGAAAGCCGGACGTAAAGCAGTCGCCATCCCTGGAGACATCCGTAATGAAGCTTTCTGCGCACAGCTGATTGCACAAACTGTTCAACAGCTCGGAGGACTGGATATCCTTGTTAACAACGCAGGTTACCAACAAAGCCATGATTCTATTCTCGACATCAGTACTGAGGAATTCGACAGGACCATGAAGACCAATATTTATGCTCCATTCTGGATTACCAAAGCCGCATTACCCCATCTGAAACCGGGTTCTTGCATCATCGGAACTTCGTCTGTCCAGGCGTATGACCCGTCGGAAAACCTATACGATTATGCCCAAACCAAAGCGGCAACCACCAGCTACGTAAAGTCACTGGCCAAACAGCTCGGACCAAAAGGTATCCGTGTCAACGGCGTAGCACCCGGACCGGTATGGACCCCGCTTCAGGTCTGCGGCGGTCAAACCCAGGACAATGTACAGGTATTCGGGAAAGACACTCCTCTGGGCAGACCCGGACAACCTGCCGAACTAGCCTCTATATTTGTCCAGCTTGCTGCTTCTGATGCGAGTTATGCGACAGGACAGGTGTATGGCGCTGCTGGTGGAAGTGGGCAGCCTTAGTAGTGAGTAATATATAAACAGGCGACTTTAAAAGTCGCCTGTCTTTTGAATATAATTGCAAATAATTTACTATTGGATAATCTTTATTTTAATAAAGTCCATTTGAATGTATTAGTGCAAGAATAACTTTTATCTTTTGGATTATTCAGTGATTCAAAGATTTCTTCAGTATGGAGTTTAAGAGTTTTGTTTACATCATTATTAGGTAATTCTACACTACTTATTTTTATTCCGAAGATTTCTTCCTGAAAGACTTTTTGAGTATTTCTCAACCGCTAATTTTTCTGTTTCATCATTATCAAAACAAAATACATTTTTTTTTACCCTAAATATCCAGAAGAGACTTTTCTATTTGAATTTGTCCATTCTTTGATAGTATTTGGGATTTCTTCATTCAATCCGTTTGTTCCAAAAAATGCTATAACAGTATAGTTTTCTAAAAAATTTTTTATCTGCAGTAATGAAGCCGTATCTATAATCGCTTCCGCTAAAATCAGTTTCCAGGTTTCCATTTTCGGATAGCTTGGATAAATTCTTTTTCTATCTTTTAAGTAAAAGTGCTTTGGCGTTATCGTCATTGAGAACACTTCTAAAATAAAGTCCTGTAAATTTATTTTCCTTACTTCTCAAAGCGAAACAGATACACTATTTTCTAAAAACAATAAACGCTTTGTCGCCAATTCTTCCTATTATTCCTTTATCAATTAACAATCCGTATTCTAAACATTGTGCAATTGAACTTCTCGTCTTTTCTCTTTCCGTGATGGAGCTAACCAGAATTATAGCCAACTTCGATTTTTGCAAAATTTAAATTCCTTTTCTCTAAATAATCTTTTGCAGGTTTGCTGTTGTTAATGAAATTCGTAAAATATTGGAACATATTTCCTAAAAACTGTTCTCTGATTAAATCTTTTAGGTAACAATCTTTTTATTCGGTTCTTTATTTCTAATATTTCTCCGCTTTCTTTATCGCTTCATGTTTCGTGCAATTCTCTTTATGTAAAATGAAATCAATCACATCCATACTTTTTCCGTGAGTTTTGCAATTGGAACTAAAAAGCAATATGCCATCTGTGTCTATAGTAAATCTGCAAACTCAGATTTTTGTGTTCGTTGAAAGAACAGCAGATTCTATCGGTTTATCTGCTTTTAGGCCATAATAATGTAGGACATTAGCAATTTTGATTGGGGACTTGATTTATTGGTCTTCCATAATAAAAGTCTGAAAAATATTTTATCCTTTCATTTATAGTAAATATATGTAATATCTAACTTTTTAAACAAACCATTTATGATTTTTTTTTTTCATTTATGAACAGTATATTTGCTTTATCAAGAATAATATATCGTTTTAATACCATAAATGAACAATGTATAGTTTCGGGAAAAAATTAAAGGGATGGAGGGAAGCCAAAGGATTTTCACAAAACCAACTTTAGGTGTGATTAAAAATTTTCCCGAAGCGCTGAATACTACCGCAGGTTTTTTGCTGGGAGAGAGTTCGGATATGAATGTTTCAAAAGATTCTGCAATGCTTAAATGCCTTAATGAACTGGATAAAATGGACAACAAAGATAAAACATACATCGTTAAAGTAATTGACACTTTTATAAAGTCTATCAAACTTAAAGATGTTGCTGCATTTTAAATAAAATAGGCTATGGAAGACAACAGTATATACATCCATGAGGATTTTTATAAACTAATTCAAGTGTTGCCAAATAATGAAAATTTTGATATTCCAGAAAGTGGAATAGTTGAAATTTCTGATTTTCAAAAATTTAAAAATTTAAGTATAGATTCTAAAAGAATAAATTTTAATGATATACGAAAAATCATTGAAAAATATAATCCTTATGCACACGAAAAGGTTTACATGGGTTATAGTACTTCATATAAAATCAAAGAAAATACCATAGCGTATTTATTTGATGGGGTCGCAGTCTTTTTTGAAAATGATACGTTATGTACAATAGAGAATATATGGTTAGCTACAGTTGCTATTGCTTCTGAAATTGAAGCAATAAATCTATTCTCTTTTTTCAATTATATAGGAAAGGTGTATGATCTAATTTTAGTAGACTATGAAACTGATTACATTGTTAATCTAGATAACATGGAAGCTATTAAAAAATATTTTAAGGAAAAATTTGATTTACAGTAATATATTTTGATGTTATATTATCTGTTAGCCAAATAGATGCAGTATCATTATAAAATATATAACCTTAACTAAATGCTTGTTTTCATCAATATTAAGAATTGCTATTTTATTAGAACAACAAATAGCAACTTGTTTAGCATCTTCAAAATTATCTGCTAAATAAACATATTTTCTCGACATAGGTAATAATCCTATCAGCTTAATCTTATCTACATTCTTCAAAGGTGTTCCATGAAATAAAATTGATGGAGGTTTTTTAGGAGATGTCTTATGAATATTCAAATATTTGGAATAACCATGTAAAGCTCTTATCATTCCACCATTAATTTCATGTCTTTTTTGTCTGATTGAGGTTAAAACATTAATAACATACTGAATACTCATATTTGAGTATTCAGTATGTTTGTTTTTTAAAGAATTGTCCAATCTTCCAACTTAGCGCATCCATTTTTATCTAATTTTTAATGAATACTGATCTGGATTATGTCTTAAAGCATACGATACAATTTTGCTTAAATCAGTTTTATTCACTTTTATTTATTGGTTGGTTTTACGAATGAACCATTAGGATAGTTATTTCTAAAATTCGCATTTTGATTCTTAATTCTATTTTGAACAGCCTGTCCCCATGTTTGAGGGACATTTTTCTTATATATGAATCGTTGAGCTTGGTCAGCAGGAATGGCTTCATCAAAAGCATGTATATTAGCATTAACTCTTGTTCCTGTCTGTTGAGCTGCTAAAACACGAGTGTTATCCAATGATGTATACAAACCATCTTCCATTCTAACAACATCAATAGGACTTCCTTTCCATCCACTATTACTCATGCTATTTGCTATATCGTCAGCCCCGTTAACACTTGATTGAGAAAACCTAATAGAATTTGGATTAAATGATTTTAAATACCCTATCCCTTTAGCGGCACCATAACCCAATCCGAAAATCACTAAATCTCTAGTTGCATTAGCTCCTTCCTTTTCATATTTTTGAGCTTCTACAACATTGTTTCTCGCTCTCCAGTAACTTTGCATTTGCATGCTATGAATAGCATTTCCAGCGCTATACGCCATAAGAGATCTAGTTGCCCAACCTTTAGTCACATAAACATCTAAGGCTATAGTTCCCACTGCAGCGACACCTGTGCCACCGTATACAGCTGCTTGTGTTGCAACTCTTGGAGCTCCATCTTGAATTGCTCTACTTAAACCTGAAAATTTTCCACTTATTATTGATGAATAATTCTGCTTTCCATTCGGATCTACATAAATAATTGGGTTTTGATACGTATAAATATAAGGATTCAAATTATCAGAGTTGTACACTCCCCCATTGTGCTGCCCATCACCATAGAACTGAGTTTCCATTACAGGATTATAAACAGCCAATGGATCCACGGCATACCAGATGCTCAATCTCGGATTATAGTACCTTGCACCATAATAGTAAAGCCCTGTCTCCATATCGAGTTCTTTGGCATTAAACTTATAAGGATTGTCATAAGCTCCGGTCATCTGCTCCGCCATAGTTTCTCCGAATGGTAAATTTAGGAAAAACTGAGTGGTTTCTGCATTGGAATTGGTAACATAGATTGCAGTACCAAGATGGTCTCCGTGGAGATAATACACGTCCGACTGTGAACCGGGTCCTTTTGCCAGTTCTAACGCTACCTGACTGCTATCCAATCCTGCTTTCTTAAGATAGGATTTAAAATCAGTCTCCGGATTTACCTGTTCTTTATCTTTATCTTGCTGGGTGCGGTAAGGTGTTGCCCCCATCAAAAAAATACTGGTCCCGTTCATTACCCTGCTGGCTACCCGCTGTTCACCTGCGTAATAATGCTTGGTATACCGGTCATCTGAAGTTACAGAGATGTAAGCATTAGGATAAAGTTTATACGCATCAATAGCTAGCCCTGAACTGATCAGCGATCCGTTTTGGTAAAGGTCAGATTTTTCTTTCAGGTTATATTTGATAATCCTGTCGCTTTTATCATCATAGGTATGGTACTGGAACACACCCTGCTCCGGAGCATAATACGCCTTTAGCCTGTCCTGTTCATCCCAGAACATGGTCTTACCGCCTTCAGTTTTAGTATTGTGAAACACAGGATTTCCGTTGAAATCATACGTAAAAGCTTCTGAACTCCCGTTCTGCTGGTTGGTAACTGTTTCCACCATATGCGTTCCTTTGATATACTGATATGAATGATCATACGTATTGGAAGCATTGCTTGTCCCATCCTGATAATGGCTCTGACGTTTGGTTAAAATTCCACCCGATAAGTTATAGTCCAAGCTTAAACCGAAATCTGACTGGCTAACTGAATAGGGAGAACCATCTTTTTCACCAAATGTACCTTCAGATCTGCTTAGCCTGTTAAGCTGGTCGTAAGAATACCGGTGACTGTACATCCCCCCCATATCATTAGGTGATTTTGGTGCTTTATTATGAATATCAGTAATATTTCCTACAAAATCATATTGGTATCCATTGGCTAGAAGATCATTTCCTGCATTATTCTTTAATACATGGGAATCAAGTCTTCTGTTCGTCGGCAGGTACTGGAATTCAGATCGGGTATCATTTCCAAAATCTATGGACAGGCGCTGGCCGTAATGATCATAGGTTATGTTTTTGACATATTCATAACCATCGGTACTATAGAAGTTTTTAAGATCACCCCCGAGATTGTACTCATAGATTACATTTTCTCCGTCAGGATACATAATATTCCTGATACGGCTCCAGCTGTCATAGGTATACTGCGTTACAAAGCCCATTGCCGGCGCGTTATACGGATATACGGATCTGTTTTCCTCAATCACCTCACCCAGTCTTCCGTATTTGAACTGCGTGTCTCCGGAACTGTCATATTTCCTTATGACCCTTGCCGTACCATTTCCTGAACCCGCAGCACCATACATATACCTTATATTGGATGGGTTTCCGCTGCCGTTGGCAAGATCGGGATACCGTATGGCTGCAAGCCTGTTGTAAGAATAATTGTACTTGACAAATGGTGTTGAAATAGAAGGGTCACCCAGGAGATTCGGCGTATAATAACGGATTAAGTTCCCCGCTTTATCATATTCAAGCCTTGTTGCGCCATGGTCCGGATGGATATTCCTTGTTCTCCTTCCTGCAAAATCATATTCATAATTAATTGGAATACCCTGTGGATCTGTAACTTCCGTTAGCTGTCCCAGTAAATCATACCTATAGAATGTATCCTGTGCCTGGGCATTCACATAATTGGTATTCTGTACTGTTTTACCTTCAGCATTCTTATACGTTTCGGATTTAAGCTGAACCAGAGAATTCTGCATTTCTTTTACCGTTGTTTTCAGTAAAGATCCTGCCATGCCGTACTCAAAGTCTATAGCATGATTGTCTTCATCGATCTGCTGAACAGCCCTGTTCCTCACATCATATACGGTAGAAGTATAATATCCCGCAACGCCTGTGTTGAATTTAATATTATAGTTAGTACCACTGCTGATTACTGAAGGGTCCTTGCCTTCATATGTAGGGTGATACTGCTTCACAGCCCTTCCATACAGGTCATAAAAAGTAGTTCCTGAAATGCTCATCCTTTCTTCCGCATCAACTTCTATATCCTTTTTAGACTGCACTACCCGTCCCAGACCGTCTGCAATATTTATTGTTTCAATAGGGTTTTGCGGATGCTGAGGATCATAATTTCTTGTGATGGCTCCAAACAGATATCTTTGGGTATTATTGGCTGCACTGAAAGGAGACATGAAATACTCATAATTTACCGTATAAGGAAGTCCGTCCGCGGCCTCATTAGGAGCCAGGATCGAGGTAATTCTTCCTCTTGCGTCATACTGATACGTCATGATATTACCTGTAATATCTTTAGACTGTGTCACTACATCAAACCAGGGATCATAAATTGAACTGGATTTCACATTAAAACTGTCCGTTACCTGAACAATATATTTATTCTGTGTAGCATCATACTGATAGGTCAGCACATAGTTCTGATTATTTTCATTCGGAGGATAGGTAACCTGAGCAATATTCCCATATGCATCATATTTTATTTTGGTATCCGCATTTTCGCTTCCGTTAAGTTTTACGGTGACCCTTTCAATATTCCCCGTAGTGGCGTCAGCCTGTGTTTCCCTGTGCCTTAGTAATATAGTTCCGGAGGTTCCGTTGTATACATCGATCGACTTGGGTATATCAATCATATTATTTGATAAAGTCGTATGATAAGAAATTTTAGTATTATACGCTGTGGACGGACTCTCATACGTATAACCTGTAACCTGGCCTTTATTATTATAAGCCATTTTTGTGGTTGTGAGGATACTGCCTCCGTTTTCGTATACCCAGTTTTTGGAAGTTTCCAGCAATACCGTTGCCATTTTCCGGCCCTCTTTTCCTCCGGTATCAAACGAATCGGTGATAGGAGAAGTCTGGGTGATATCAATCAGGGTATTGTTATTTTTAAACTTATAAAATTTATAGTTGTCTTCCCTCATGGACAGCAGATTGGATGTCCCTCCGAAAACTTCGGTTCTTCTTAAAATACCATTGGAAAAATAACTGTTATTATAGAATGTTTGGCGTGAAGACCGGTATACATTATTGCTTCCATCCAATTCTTTCGTCGTTACCGTATCAAACCCGAAATAATCTCTTTCTCTTCTGTCATATTTTGATGTTCCGTATTCAAATTGGGTTTGCATATCCTTACCCGGTGTAGAAACAAGGTAGTTTCCGGAATTTACATCAGGGTTAATCACCGTAACTTTACTCATCACCATTTTTCCATGGGGATTGCTGTAATTTGCTTTTTTAAATTCATAGTCAATCATGAATTTATTCAGCGGCATACGGTTGTAAATACTGGTTGCACTTTTCAGCTTATTGGTTTTTCCGATATTGGAATAGTTAACCGTGAAACCGTCTGCTTTGGAAATCACAAGATCGGCAAATCCGTCACCATTCATATCCTTGAATGTCTTATCCACTTCTGAAATAGAGATCCCGGCATTGGTACTGACATCGAATCCTATTTTAAAATAAATCAGCGGAAGAATGATAAAAGGTGGAATGAATAACCATACAATAGGTATATTTTTATAAAAATGTACCCCCAGGTTAGCAGATCCGTTGTACGTCTTAGACTCATTATTGAAATCTACCCCTCCTCCGTTTTTAGAGAGGGTAACCTCCTGTGAAAATTTATTTCCCAGATTATATCTTACTCTGGTTGAATTGCTTCCTATAATTAGCACATCCAACAACCCGTCTCCGTTGATATCTTCAAATGTAGTATTAGAAGACCCGAAAGAGGCTGAAGCACTGGCTCCCACACTTACCGGGAAACTTGATACGGATGAGGTATCAAACCCTATGGATGCTGACCCAACCGGATGGGAGGCAAAAGTGCTGAAGTTAGCGAAGGTCTCTGCATTGGCACTGATTCCATTACCGGTATTCAGGAAATATTTCATATTGGAATCTGCTGCAGTAATGCGGTCTGCAAGACCGTCCCCATTCAGATCCATCCAATAAGCCTCATTAGCATCTTTGGCATCATAACTTGCCGTAACACCCGTAGACCATGGTGAAGAAACATCTGTAGTCGCAGTTCCCGGCACATTGATGATAATACCGGAAAATCCTGTCACTCCGGGAATATTCAAAATTCCGCCTCTGTACATGGCCCCCACAGTTTTATGGCTTACCGGAGAGTACTGTGCAGAAACGCTGTTCTGATAGCTCTTGGTATTGGTTAGGTATCCATTAACATAAGAATTAACAAGTCCTCCGAGTCCTCCGGTAGAATTGGTTACCTGCATTTTGTCTGTATACACTATATCAGGATAACCGTCGCCGTTCATATCCATATAGTCCTGAAGGTCTATACTTCCCATTCCAACCAGCTTGGATTTGGAATTGCTTACAGTAACAAATAAACTTCCGCTTAGGGTTGAAGTCAGAGATTTGCTGTAATGCTTCTTGTTGATCGCATACATTTTAGTATCCACATTCCCCTGAACCACAGTATCCGGAAGATCAGGGTCTAATGTCTGAGGGTTGTAGAAATCACTTACCGTTTCATCATCCTTAAAGGAATCTGCCATAGAATACTGTTCCGGCCCGTACCCTACCCATTTCTCCACATTGCCTACCTTAATAGGATCCATGGATTTTATCGGCTGCATCTGTACCGTGTTTGAAGACTGGTAGAAATTACTGTTATTAATCTGGTCCGCCATACACTGGGCCACCACATTCTGATAGTCGGCAGTATTGGTAGGAATATTATTGCATGTGGAATAATTGAGATTAACAGGCAGGTTAACTTCTGAAAATTTATCAATATTGATCAATCTTCCGTAATTATCATAAGGGGTATTCGGATTGTAGTTGTAACCGTCTTCTCCTTCTTTTACCTGAATAATATCCGCGCCTTCATTGTACAGGAACTGTGTCCAGTTGTTGTAGAACTGACCTACCTGATTTAATGATGTAGAATTGAGTGACGTATGGTTAACTCCGGCTAGTACAGTATTGTTTGAACCGTAATATATTTTAAATGTATTGTAAGGCAGATAAGCTTTGTAAAGTTCATAATCCTGTTTCCTGTTATAGTATACCTGTATGGTGATTCTCTGATCCACAGGAATCGTATTGTTCTGAAGATCTCCGGTGTAGACTGGAATGGGTACAATTCCGGAAACTGTCTGGTTATTGGTCATGTCAGTTTCAATGACATTTACGCCATTATTTACAGTAATGACTATTCGCCTTTTTCCGAGTACGGTATTTCCTTTCTTAATAATATAATAGAAAGTTCCCGGGTTGATCCCTGACGTTCCTATCGGAATACTCTTGTTAAAAGAGATTCCATAGGTAACATTTCCTGCAGGGAAAGAGGTTGCGAGATCTTTAATATTGACTTTCTTACCCATTTCCTTAATGTGGAAAGACGGGTATTCCGCAATACCTTTATAGTTTTTAACAGGTCCGCCGGCTTGCGGTGTAAACGTAACATCGATATTGTTCCAGTTGCTGTTTTTAAAAGCCATATGAGAATCCGTAACTACCGTAAACTGCAATACTTCATCTGCACTAATATTAACATTATTTAAGGTTACAGCCGGAATCACAAATGGAATGTTAGACTGAACATATGTATTGGAAGTGTATAAAGGAGTTTCTGCATCGGTAACGGTATTCAGCTTGGATATCTTGAAAATTATATCGTCTGTGGATTTCGGGAAAGATACCGAAGGCACAGAGATATTTACAGTCCCGTCTTCGCTGAAAGTAAGCGGCTTAGAATTGTTATTCAGAAGAAAGTTATCTGAATAGGTCCCGTTATTCATGTAAAATCCGCTCTGTTCCTCCTCTTCGTTATTCGGTAAAACGGCTCCGGATCCACTATCTACATATTCGACTTTAGGATTGGTAAAAACCCTGAAGTTTTTATCTTCTCTTTTATGAAGCCTTATAAAAACCTTATCACCGGATTTTACAAACAGACGGCCGGTGTTATCGCTACCCAAGTGATTGGTAGTAGCCGGCGGCATCATTTGTATTTGGCTGAAGAAGGTATTGTAATTTGTGATGACCAGATTTTGATGGACTCCGGTAGTTAGCTCAGTTAAATAAACCCTGCTATTTTTACCGGGAACGGATGGAGAAAGCATCTCTATGGAATATACAGCTTTTGCTCCGCTTACATTTTCTACTTCAATCTCATCTGTAATTTTAATATTTCCATCTTTTGGGGCTATCCACATCTTCACTACATCATTTTTCGAAATGGTATGCCATCCTTCCATAGGGGAAGCATGTTCCACAGCAGCATCGGCAACTACGACCATATTTTCAGTCTGGTCACTGAATTTGGTCATCTGATTTACCCCTCCGCTAAGTTTATTGAACCAGACCTCTCCATCTTTAACTACATCCATTAAGCCGTCAGAATTAGCATCCGTAAGATAAACAGGAGTATTGCTTTTACTGGTAGACCACATTTGTGAAAAGTTAAACCCTATCCCAAACACCTTCATTCCCACATCGTATCCGATATTGTCGGTTTTTGTCGATGTCTGGGAAAAATTACTTTGAAGATTCGATATCGGTTTTGGGCTTCCAAAGATAAGTGACCCGGAATCAAGAGATCCAGGGCTTATGAAAAGACCTGAATTTGGTTTTCTGTAAATAATATCCTGAATTCCGTCTCCGTCAAAATCCACAAGCTGCTGGGCTTTTTTGGCATCAGCATTGGACATCCCCAGGTTGAAAGATCCCTGCGCATGTCCGAAGGGATTCTGGGTAGGCCACAGAATACTGATTCCTATACCAGGCACCCTACCGTGAACACCCCATTCAAAAGTATAATTGGCACTGATCTTTGACGGGGAAAGCAATGCGGGTAATACCGGAAATGCATTGGCTACGCTGGCATTTACACTGCTGTCAGCTGAAAAATTACTGCCATTGCTCACTATATCATTATAATATTCCAGATCATAGCGGGATGCCTGACTTCCGTTTTTATCCAATTCATAAATGCTTTGGAGAAGGGTTTTGAAAAACTCTCCTGTAGCATAATTCAACTGGTAACTTCTGATCGTCTGTCCGTTGTATTTTACATAAATCTTGTTGAGTTTGTATGGTTCAATCCTTTTTACTCCCTGCTTGGCATTGATGCTGATATCCTGCCTGGTGACCGATGCTTCCCTTTCAAATTCTACAGAATAAAGTCCATCTGCCCCATCTTTCCCTGTATATACAATGCGTTGGATATGAAAAACATTTCCGTTGTTTAGGTTTGCATTGTCTCCGCTAAAACCATTCTGGTTTACATTTTCATAATAATAAATAATATTATTCTTATGGGTATCCTCTACTTTCCAGATGGCCCACTGCACAATATCTCCTGCAGGTGTCGTTACGACAGACTGGGAGTTCACACTGCTTTCATCACCTCCATAATAGGTTTTTGTACCATCTGTGGAAGTTACTACCCAACGGTATTCTTTTGTAGTGGCTCCATAACGTTCGATTTTTATAAAATTGTGGTTTCTCCTCAGGAAAAATACTTTTTTATTGTTTGCAAAAAGTTCGTTTCTCTTTTGTTTATTGGTCGTATAGACACCACTTGTTTCATCAATATCATTATGCCTGTGAGGAAGGTAGCTGCCATCGTATACAAGCATTTCGCCATTCAAAGAATAAAGTTCAGTTTCATTGGCTGAATCAAATGTTGGGCTCCCCCATCTTGTATCAATATTGATTGAGGAAAGGCCGCTTACATCCCATCCTTCTCCCATCCATCCGTTTCCGCTGCTGCTGCTGTACGCAATAGATAAGCCGGGCTGCATTCCTTTTCTTCCGGAAGGAATTACGATCGGATAGGAAACATTGGCATCTCCTTTCTGGTTTGCCGTAGGCGGAGATATAAACTGTGTTGCAGCGGTTGGATCTCCTGCTTTTAATCCGCTCATGCTTGTGGGTGAAAAAGCATTGGTCTGAGGGGATTCAGGTACTGAAATAATGCCATTGATGTAATCATTATCCCCTTTGGTTTCCAAAGTAACCGTTTTTGATTTCTCATCAATGACTGCAGATTTTTCTATTACCCACTGTTTTTTAGCATAATCAAAATAAAACACCCTGATGTCTTTCGGAGATATTAATCCTAACCTTTTCTGATCATAAGGAATTGTTATTTTAATTTTCTTATTAAGTTTTCCGGCCACTACAGATACCCTGTAAGCTGACTGGTCTGCACTGATATTTTTTATACCGCCGGACACCACCGGAAAGTCTTTTGCTCTTAACTTAGAAAATTCAACAGACGCCGATGAGGATGTTTCTTTTTCAATGGTCGCCTTTATATCACCGTAACTTACAGTATACTCTTTATCTTTTGAAATTTCCAAAGTTTTTGAAACCAGATATTCAGAACGTATAACTTTGAAAGCATCCTTTTTCTCAGGAATTTTGTAAACATTTACATCACCCCCTGCAGTAATTGTATATGCTCCAGACAATTGGTCATGACCAGTCATCTCAAAAGTTTTTTCAAACTCTCCGTTTCTTACAAAAACAGTTTCGTTATTCACCATGACTGAAGATGAAGAAACATTACTCCCTTTTACATAGAGTGTATGACCAGATGCGGCAGAACTGATATTCATATCCGTCGCTTTTTTGTTTTTTTCAAAAACTAGCCTGAGGTTCTTAACTTTATATTTCACGCCTGCTGCCGGTGATGTAAAGAGGATCGTATTATCACCCTGTTTAATAAACTCAGCACCAATTTTCTCTCTCTGATGCGTCCATAAAGTATTGGCTACTACAATATCCCCTCCGATGGCAATATTATGATTGATGGATCTGGGAACAGACTCATGGGAAGCCAGGCCAAAAAGATCATATTCTAAATAAACAGCCGTATTTCCAGATTTTGCAGGAACATTAACCGTAAAAAAATTATCTGAAATCTGATCTTCCTCCTGATCTGAAAATGTTCCGATAATCCCTTGCTTTTCTGCTGAATCATAAGCTATGCTATTCTCAGAGAAAAAAGTATTATAAGATGTTTTATTATTTTCGTAAGCTAAGGCCGGCAGATTCGAAGCTAAACTATCTTTTATTCCTGAGGAAACTTCTTTTTTCTGTGCACCTGAATGCCCCGCAGAAGCCTTTTCTTCCGAAGTATTTTCCGGTTTACTGCTGTCTTTTTCACCCTTCCATTCGTCTATCAGTCCTTTTTTAAATTCTCTGACTTTTAGTTTATCCTGCCTCGTAAAGCTTGCAAATACAAACATACAGGCAAAGAAACATACAAGGAGACATGACTTCTTGGTAAAAGGAAACCGAATATCTTTTATTTTCATGGTTATGTTTTAATCTACGATTAGTTTAAATGTTTTAAGGATTTTTCCGTTCTGGGTAAGGACGATCAGATAAGAACTCTGAATTCCGAGATGATTTACGTATGACCTGGCATTCCTGTCTATCTTATCCAGAACCACCAGTCTTCCGCCACCATCGTATACTGATACCGACAGGTTGTCCATAGGAGGGAATACAATGGTAAAGTTCTGGTCTTTCCTGACTGGGTTAGGATACAGGTTTATTTTACTGATATCCAAAGCCATCTGATTAGCAGGAGTTTCTGAACTTGTTACCGAGCCAGAATTTCCATCTTCCTTATTGTTTAGCGGACTTACCGCGAAAGTAAAATGAGCTGTATGTATGGAATTTAATACGTTCTTAAAGTCAACTTTACTGAATGTTACAAATCCTTCGTTCTCAGCACCCTGAATTTTGACCCATTCACCGTTATCTTTCTTAAAAAGCATCCAGTAATTCAGCGGCAATGATCTGGGATTAACCCTATCTTTATTCACCCTTACGTTATAGTTATCCTTTGGAATGGTGTTGCCTATAAAACTGATTTCCCAATTTCTCTCAAGAACATCCAATCCCTTATCTGCTGTCAATGACATAGCTTTATTGTCATCCGACCACATCACAAAATTATGATCATCTATAGCTGATGCATTATCAGCATTAGTTCTATTGATTTCATTCATACCAATAGTCAGAAATAAATCTGCCTGATTGGAAGACTGTTTCTGATAAAGTTCATTGCCATCATCTCTGCCTAATCCCGTCGTCCTGTACAGATAGTCTTTGTGTTTTTCGGGATCCCAAATGACTTTTTCGCCACTTGAATAATATATCCCCTTATCTAAAGAAATCCCATATTTAATTGCCAGATAGGAATGAATTTTATTCAGTTCCATTTTTTTTGCTTTTCTCGGAATGAAAATCATTTCGTAAAGATTCTGATCGGACAGCTTAATCATCAGGCTGTCGGTCTTATCTTTTTTTGGATCTGCATGAGCTGCAAATGAAAAAAAGCTCGGCCTTTTGCGCAGCTCAATATTTTTATCTTTATAAGAATCCCGGAAAATCGTATTTGACAAAACTATTTGCTGTCCTTCATTGTTCCAGATCAATTCATCCTCTTTGGAGGAGTGAACAACTGCAAGAGTATAACTTTTATTCTTGTCATATTGTATCTTGCTATTCAATAGCTGATGCTCTATACCACAATGGAAATTAAGCAGCTTATCATCTTTACACTGATTGGAAGTACGGGAATCTGTATGTACTTTTTCCCAAAGCTTAATATCGGACTTTACAAGCTGGGAACTGGCAGAAGCACTGTAAAGCAAAAACAAACCGATGAAAAACTTGTCTTGGATAAAGGTATTATTCATAAAACTCAGGATTTAAGATCATGGATATCAAAATAATTTAAGACAACAAATATTATTATACAAAACCCAATAAAAACCCTGAAAAAAAATGGATAAAATAAGGATAAGAACTTTTCTTCATAAGAGTTTTATGGATTAGTTTTATTTTGTGTAAAAGTAATAAAAAATATTAATCACACAACATTTATTTATTAACAAAGCTTAACAATAGTTAAATTAATCTTAATTAAAATATAACAAACTGAAAATCAAAACTATATTTTTATTTATTTTTTATTAAAACTCCAATTTAATTCACAAATTATAGAACATTATCCATTGTTAAATGTCTCTATAGTAGGGAAAATATAACTTTTATTCTTTTTATTTTTTTTAATTCCAAAAAAAAACCTATATTTGCACCCACAAAAAACAAGGTAATTCTTGTTGCAATGATGACTTCAATCGGGGCGTAGCGTAGTCCGGTCATCGCGCCTGGTTTGGGACCAGGAGGTCGCAGGTTCGAATCCTGCCGCCCCGACTTTTCAACAACTTTTTAGGGTGCGTAGCTCAGCTGGATAGAGCATCTGCC
>CAJYLH010000008.1 GCA_913775525.1 uncultured Chryseobacterium sp. | reverse complement strand
TATCATTCTGTACCTGGGTATAGGTAAAATAAACCTTCTGTCCTTTCCTCGGCACATTCAGTACCGCAACAACTTTTCCTTGCTCAGCCACCGGAACCATCAGGAAGCTTTCATCAAAGCGGTCCATGGTCATTGCATAGTCCCACATCGGTTCACCGGCACCCTTCTTTATTTCTTCATGGTGTTCTGAGTAGACTTTCATGACATTTTTAATGTATTTCTCATCTTCTTTCCAGAGGCTTTTGGAATGATATTCCTTAGAAGCCGGATCAGAAGCCGTATAGATCTCATCATGGACACAGGAAAGCAGCAGGAGGAAGAAGGCCATCATGAAAGACAGCCACGAAATTAATTTTCGCATCATAAGCATTAGTTTTTAATAGGTTAAATATAAATAATTTTTTTTACTGTACAAAGGTGTGAAAAACAATCTGAGAAAATACAGTAAAAAATTACTGATTTCCGTAGCCTTTTTCTGAAAGAAAAAAAAATGTACTTTTGATAAAAATACATTATGCTATGACGCTGGGAGAAAAACTGAAAAAAGCGAGGATCAATAAAAACTTTACGCAGGAATACCTGGCAGAAGTGCTCCAGGTTTCCCAGAAGACCTATTCCAATTTTGAAAACGATAAAACCAAACCGGATTTTCATCAGGTGGAAGATATTGCAAAGGTCCTGGAAGTCAGTGTGCTGGATTTCCTGAGCGGTGATAATATCACAGTTAATCAGAATGATAATGAAATTGCAATAGCGCAGAATTATGCATCGATTACCGTATCGGAAAAGCTGATAGAACAGTACGAACAGCGGCTTAAGGATAAAGATGAGGAGATTGCATTCCTCAGGAAATTGCTCGGTAAAGAATAAAATGGCAGGGCTAGAGCGTTTTATGGTAATCTCGTTTTCCTTTTCTTAAATATGGCCATCAACTGCGATAGCCCGGATTTTTACCCACATTCTTAGATAGAAAAGGCGGTATACATATTCAACGGTTGCTCAGCCCTGGCGGGGCACGTCAATGGTACTCAACAATCCTGCCCCGGTTATCAATGATATAGCTTTTCTCCGTGTTTTTACCCGTAAAATCTTTGTTGGTGGTTTTCACCGTTAGTACAGATTCTTTGCTGATGCTGAAGCGGGTAATTTCTGGATTGCTCATACCTTCAGGTTCATACAGTTCCCCTTCTACATAAACATTTGAGACCACACGGTGGTTAACAACAGACAGCAGGTAATAGCGGTAAGGGGCATCGCCACAATCCATAGGGACCAGGATGAGTTGTACGTTTTTTGTTTTTTCGAGAGGAATATAGCGCACGTCAGGTTTTCCGCAGGAAAATTCTGAAAGTCCGGAAGTCCCTTTTACAGGAAGCAGGCGGTACTGTACATTTTTGTAATCGGTCTTCTTTTGGTACGGCAGGGGTAATCCGGAAAAGGTAATCCGGTCCGGATCTTTGGCAGTCTTTTGTGAGCTGTGGTCAGACATAAAGGCATGGTAGCCGTCTTTGTAAAAGAACAAATATCCGTCTGCAATAAATACCTCATTGAACGGAAACAGACAGCCCTTTTTTGCAATATCCCCGTCCGCATTCATGATGACCAGAAGGTTGTCTGTTCCTGCAATGGAAAAGTCTTTTTTCAGCTGCGCTTTAATCTTTTTACCTGTTGCCACACTTTTAAAATATCCGGCATAGGTATTTTTTTCCTGTACGATTTCTCCGGAACAGACTTCGGTATCACCATTAAAAACCTTCATGGAATCCTCGCTTATATACAATGTGTATTCCTGATAATCCCGACTTTTGTTATTCGGTGCATATTTCCATCTTGCGTAATGCTCAAGATTATTATTATGCTTCCGGATGCTGTCACTTTTTTCAGTTCCGGAAATCCTGTTAACTGCTTCCGGTTCTTTTTTCCTGCAATTCAGGCCTGCGAAAGAAACCGCTGTTACAATCAAAAATAACTTAATGTGTCGAATCATAATTTCCGTTGATAAACATTTCATAGTTCTGTTTTCTCCTGGTTTCATTTATCCGAATCAGAACCCGGAAAAGCTCATAGAATAATACGAGCACCGGCTTAAGGATAAAGATGAGGAGATTGCATTCCTCAGGAAGCTGCTTGGTAGAGAATAGGATATATCATTAAGATGTTTGGCCGCAGTATTTTTATTTTGGGTATAATCATAAGTATACGAAGGCTGGTTTCCTTATTCTATAAGCAATAGTACTTCAAGGATAATCCTAAAAACTGAGCTATACGATTCTTGAAATGCCCTGTAATGTCATTGAAGTAAGAACTTCAGTTACACCGTACTAATTGTACGTTTTTTTCAGTAATGGCAAAAGGGTTTTCCTGAGAATTTCTTTTTTTGCTTTTTTGATTGTAGAATCCAAACCAACTGATTTCAAAAGTATTTTCCCGTACTGTTTTTATTTCGGCAATTGTTTCTTCTCTGGAAAAATTAACCCATTCCAAATCGGGGTTCCCCTTTGTTACACCTGTTAATCCATCAAATTTGACGTTGAAGGTATCATTATTTTTTTCGATATTTAAATTGATTCGGGCAAGCGTTCCACTTTTGGTATCAAAATCCATCACTGCAGACTGGTCATCAAAGAATTCTATACTGGGTTTTTCTTTTCCACATTCTGTTTTCCACGTTCCTTTAATATTAAAAGCAATAGGCAAGGACTTCGTTCTCTTTTTTTCTGTAATGACTGGATCTGCATGCTGTACCTGATCTGTTTTGTGGGTAGTCTGGCTGCATGATGAATGCGATACACTTAATAAGATCAGTAATAGGATTATTTTGATATTCATAATTAGATAAGTAGGTTTAAAAATATTTTTAAGGTCTTGTCATCTCTCCATTTAATCCAAAATACTTGGTTGTTATGAGTGTTTTTCACTTTCAGCCACTCATTCCTGACTTCAATTATTTCGGTTTCATCATCTGCATTACCACTCTTCAGAATAGCTTTTCCTTCTATAGAATCCCGTGGCGGGTTTGTTTTTAAGTTTTTACTGGTAATACTGATCACCTGATTTTTTAAAAAATCTTCCCAAGGGTAAAAAATGTGGTTTTCCGAAACCTTAATATAAGCATACTTATCCTTTGAAATTGCTATTTTGTAAAAACCTGATTTTTTTTCTATACATGAAAAAAATAAAATACCGTAATCCGGCTTATATAATAATGGTATTACATGAGTCCCAATTTTACCATTTTGCATTTTAGAGAGATTTCTGTCAGAGTATATAGGAATACTTTTATTGACGTTCCTGATCTGTACTAATCCTATTCCTAAATTTTGAAGCAAACCATCGTTCTGATACTCCAGATTTCGGATGGTCTGACATAATGCATTTGTGCAAACCAATAAGAGGATCACTGCTATTCTATATATTATGGATCTGCTCATGTTATCTTAAACCTAAGTGAAAATGATCTTGGTGAACAGAAGTTGCTTTACCGGTTGTATGCTTTATGTCTTTTTTGTAAGCGTAGTTTTTATTAAAACCCCACTTTACTCCAATAGAAAGTATGTTTTCTAAAACATTCACAAAGGTATCTTCGTCTTTATATGCTTTTTTGGCATCACTCCACAAGGTCTGCCCTCCACTGCTGCTTCCGGGATATCTTATATCAATATCATTGCCAGCTTCGTTATGTCCGGAATGGCCTATATTTCTTCCGTCATTTGCAGAAATATCATTAAAATATAATGTATCTGAAAAATTATTTTTTGACAGTGAATAGAAAAATCCTAGCAGGGCAGCGCAAACTTTTTCGTCAATCCAATTGTCGCCTCCTTTATCCCTGGTTCCAAATCTGCCCCAATTTGGACCCGTCTCAGGAAATGGTAATAAATTATGCTCATTCTTTTCCAAAATTATTGATTTTGTTAACAGATTATTTTCATAAATATCATATTGATATTTTTTAGAGGTCTCATTCTTCATAATTTTGGAATACGTAAATTGATCGACATCTATTTTATACTTATTGATATCACCTGCAACAATCTTTTGTTGTTCACAGCAGTCATATCCGTATTTTTTTAAAAATCCTTTTTTGATGTGTAAATCGCTTACTCCGGCCAACTCTTCCTTCAGGCATCTTTCATATTCTGCTAAAGCACCTTCCATAGTTTGTGTTGGCTGGCCATATCTGCCGGGAGGTAGGCTGGCCCATTCATAACTTCCGTATTTTTCCATGGCTTCTTTGGGCTTGTTATCTACGATCAAATCTAGAAAATCCTTTTTTTGCTTATGCCTGAACAATATCACACAAATTTCATCCTGAGATTCCTGATCAAAGCTGGGAATATTATACTTTTTAATATAATCATGTTCTTTTTCATATACGCCGGCTTTTTTATTTTCTTTGGTAAGTTTTTCTCCATTGATCCACCACCATGTATATCTCATTACCTGGTAAGCACCTGCGGCTGAAGATGAATAGCTGCCGGCTGTAATAACTTCTTCAGGATGTGTGCTCAGGTCTGTAAATTGTTTACCGCTGTACTGAGTGGTATATCCTTTTTCTCCTCCTGTACCTTCTCCTTTTCTCAGCATTCTCATGAATGCTCTTACTCTGGCTTCACATTCGCATATGCCTTCATCTTTATTTTCTCCTGATGATAATGCTTCCCTGCCAACCTTCACCGCTCCTTTGTTCTCCACCATATCCGGAAGCTTGGCGGTAGCATAGAGGATGGCAAGGTCCGTTTTCTCCATATAAGCCGCTATTTCCTTAGCTTCTTTTCCTTCGCCTTCTGTTGTTTTGACAACGGCAGCGATCTTGAAGTAGTTTTTAGGTTTCCCGAGTTTCGATGGATCTACCTTTACAATCAGTTCTCCTTTTTTATTGATGGTACCTTCCGCTTTATGGAAGAAATTTTCCTTTGAAAACTTCTCCTTCACATCTTTCCAGTCTTTCCATGTTTTGGCGCTCCATGCAAACCCAAAGTACGGATCAGATTGGGTCATAAAATGGACTTCCACCTTTTTGTCTATCATATTAATGGCATAGACTTTAAAATACAGGGGCTTATCAATAGGGGAGTTGTATAATTTTTCCGTGTCTCCGGCATCACAGAAATAGCCGTCAACAATCTTTGGAATACTGGAAACGTTTAAATATTCCCCTAAAGGCTTATCTCCATTAAGGATTTGCAGTCCCGGATCTTTCGGAACCAGCCTGAAATGCAGTTTGCCGTCTTTTGTCAGTCCTTTGGCTTCAATCTTTAGCTTGATACTGTTGTCCAGCGTTAAAGGCCAGAATGTACCGTTGCAGCTTTCCGGCAGCTTTCCATCGGCAGAATGCACCAGATTGGTCCCGTTGCTGTCATTATCATAAATATGCAGGGTCATATCTTCGCCCTGCAGCCCCTCGAATTTCACGAAAGCACTGATTTCCTGTCCGTATCCGGCTTCTTTGATCATGTTCCCGCTGCTTCCGTCATTATCAATCCATTTGGAAGTTTCCACTAAAATCTTCGGTTGGATTACTTTAAGTTTCAGCGGTGCGGCAGAAGCCCTTCCGCCCATCAGGCAATCAATGGTGTATTCACCCGGCAGCCTGAAAGTATAATTGAATTTTTGCCCGCTTCCTGTTCCGGAAGCCGGACCTGTAATTTTCCATACGACAGGTCCGTCTTTGGAAGGGTCGTAACCGTTAAGCAGCGTTTTACCGATCTCAAAAGGGATTTCTGACCCGGTCCTGGCTTTTTTTCCTGCTTTGATTTCGGTCACCACATTCTGTTTCACTTCAAAATGCCAGTCATCGTCTTCTTTTTTACTCCCTGCATTGGCGGTAATGCTGTAGGCTTCCACAACATATTTTCCCGGAGCCATCAGCCTGGATCCCGGTATTGTTATATTTTTCCCGGTTCCCAGGAGTACACCGTTCAGGTTCCATTTGACCTCAGCAGATTCATCAGCGGTAAGTCCGTAATGAGAATGGTCCTCCCCGAATTTATATTTCATTTTTGAAACGCTGAAAGACATGGCTGTTCCTGGCCTGATGATCTCGGCGCCGTGGCTGATTCCCAGTACTGCATTGCTTTCTGTCTCCCCGGATATTTTTTTCTCGATCACTTCACCCTGTTCATTGGTATACCTTGCGAGGACAGTATATTTTGCTTTGCTGTTCTGAGGTGTAAAAGTCAGTCTTTCCCCGTTGGTTTGCACTCCTTCTGTAATCGTATTTTCTGTTGCATCCAGTACAGATAAACTGAGCCGGGATTTTTCTTCTTCCGTAAGATCCGGGATGAAGAACTTGGCTTTGAAAACCGATGGGACGCCTTTCCTGAACTTCCTGTTTTTGGAAGCGTCGATACGTGTCGTGAAATCCGCAGAAGTACATTCCAGTTCAAGAAGGGTGTTTTCAACAACTTCAACATCAATGGAACATGTAGGATCACATTTGTCGTATTTTCCCTGTTCAAATTCCGGAGTTTTGGGTTTTCCATATCCTTCAATCCTGAATTTTCCAAGTCCTTCAAAACTTTGCGAAAATTCAGTACCGATATGTTCCTTAAGCAGTATCCTGTTTTCCTTTTTACCCTGATGGTCACTGTATACCATCCATGAAGTGAATTGCCGGTTACCGCTTTTCAGGTTGGCCTTAAAGGAGGCTTCTTCGTCTTTGCGGAGATACACCACGCCGGATTTGCTTTTTGAATCGACTGGCTTGAAATCGGTTCTGTTTTCTATAGCGGTTAAGGTGATGGATGTTACGGAAGGGTAGTCCTCTTTTTTCTTCGGCTGGTCAACAGCCGGGTTCACCATGGCAAGTTCTGCCGGATTTGTATTGTCTGCGTGGGCATTGCTTACCGAGTCGGTCTGGCCGTGATTAAAAATGGTGATTTTACCTCCGGTCATGCAGGGCAATTCAGATATCTCGGTTAGCGTATTTTTCCCCATTACTTGCGTGCTTTCGTAGGTTTTGTTCCATTTTGGTGCAGGAGCTACACTACAGGGAAGATATCCGCCGGCTGAAGGTTTCAGGGTGCATTTTCCAAAAGTGGCAGCGGCCGGTATGAATGTTTTATCCTCATCTGTGGCGGCCAGTTTTCCCTGCTCATCATTAAGTACAATGATCGAATGGGTCGTGACCTGAAGGTTGGCGGTCTGTTTGGGATTTTCAGCTTTATCACAGACACATTTTGCATTGTGCACAACAAAATATTTTCCGTCATGCTCACTTTTTGCAGCCTGTTCATTCTTCTTTTTTTCTTCTTCTTTTTTCTTTTCTTCTTCCTGTTTCTGCTGCGCCGATTCTTGTTCCTGTGCCGGATCCGGCGGAGGCGTTTCGCCGTTGAGCCGGTACACCTCATCAGGAGCGGGAGTCATTAAAGAAAACCCCGTATACGGGGTATTGCCCACTTTAGTTCCGGAATGGGTATTATGATAATCCTTAAGCTTTGTCCAGTCTTTGATACCCAGCTTCCTGGCAATATCCTGCAGCGTCTCTCCGCTCTGGACAGTATATGGGATTGGTGCTGACATATTCTTATTTTGTTTCGATGATGATGGTGTGTTGGTAATAAAATTTTTCCCCGGCTTCTATACAGACCCTGTTTTCTGCTTTTCTGATCCTGCCTGTTTCTCCGGTATACTGGATATTGTTCTGTAAATCTGCATACAGCGGGAGTGTTTCTTCGTCAAAGCTGACGTTATATTCATGTCGGTGAATATATCGGATGATATCGTCCATAATATCCTGGGCATTGCTGATTTTCGGTTCAAAAGACAACGTATTACGGTCTTTCCGGTATCTGATCTCACCTTTCCATTCAGTGGTTCCTACGGGAATAACTTTCCATAAAGTTTTGCAGGTAGTATCGGGATTGAATTTCTGCAGGCTGTATTCCAGCATCCTCATGAAATGAAGCTGGCTGATGAACTGGATCAGCTTTTCATCTGTCTGGATGGCCGCAAAAAACTGGGTCTGGATGTGGTCGATCCCTTCCCCGCTGTACAGGTCGTGAATATCCATATCTGTTTTTTGGATCCGTTTTCTGATTTCATCCGTATTCTGAATAACTAACCTATATTTTTCTATGATACAGACCAGCGGGAACAGGGCTTCCATATATTGGTTGGCTACGTCAAGGAATTTGGTGTCTATGTCCTGATTATTGACCTTTATATTGGTCCTGTCGATAACGATTTCCTCAGGGCTTTTCTCTCCCTGCGTTATATACAGGGTGTAGGAGAGATTTCCATCATGCTGCTCTGCGCCGATTTTTACCGTGCACTGATCCTTAACCAGGTAAGTAGATGTAGGAAATATGTCAGAAGCTGATGAGGCCATATCTTTCTTAGCTTATGTTATTAAAGTGATCAGGTATTTTTCTTTTTTAAAATTTTCCTTGAGATGAAAAAGATAACAACAGAAAACAGGAAACTGAAAAATACAGATTTTAAGATATTGCTTGTTGGCATATACGGATGCCCGTCAACAGTTACCGGGGGGGAAACATAACTGACAATCTGGTAGATTAAAACAGCCAGCAATACCATTGAAATAATGCTTATCAATAAAGATATTAAGTTGATTTTCATATTATTTTGCTTTGATATATCCATAGTAATTCGTTCTGAAAACATCATAACTGACAACATATGTTTTAAGGGCCGGATTTCTTCCCCAAGTATACACATTGAATTTTACAAAGCCTGCTTCCCCATGCTGTATTGATTCCAGAACAATCCAATGCTCAGCAGTTGAAAACATAGAGTCGGAAGCCTTATTGTAAAGCAAATTAATGTTGACCAGCAGAAATACTTCATAACCTTCGTTTTTTGCTGTCATGAGCTCTGCCACATCTTCCAGTGTGGCTCCCCAGATCCATCCTGTTTTATTAAAATAAAGATTGGTGTTGTTACTAACATCAGTATAGCCCAGCAGGGATTTGGCAAGTTTTTCCAGACGTGACGGAAGGGTAATAGCGGAGAAATCTTCCTTGGTATCTCCTTCATAATCAAAAACGGTATTTTCCTGATCTGTAATGCATATGTTTGGAATCCAGTCACAATACGCCATATTGACGGGAAAATTGGTCTTTGTTTTTGGATTGGTATCTGCAATATCTTTTAAATCTCCATCACTGCTGATATCAATTTTATAGTCATTAAATTGGGCATAACCTTTTCTATGAAGATCCGATATGAATTTAGCATAATTTTCACTGTCCTTTTTGGCAAAGGAGTACATGATGGCGCTGGGTCCACAGGTATTCGTGCGGTCCTGGTTGATAAGCCATGGTTCTGTTTTCCGTTTGTTCAATTCATCTAATACAACGACACGGTCAAAATACCTGAACCTGTAATGCTTGAAAAGAGTCAGTTTTCCTTCATGTTCCGCATCATTGATGTAGGCGATGATGTTTAAATCATTACCACAGCCATTGTGATCATTAAATGTAATGCTGATTTCATCTCCTGTAAATTCATCTTTCAGCACATTCTTATAAAATACCCCTGTTTCTTTATCCGTATAGCTTACTGCCCACTTAATCAGGTTGATGTCTTTCGGGTCTCCGTTCGTATAAGACTCTACCTTAAAAGTATAGGTCTTCCCGAAAACGAGCCCGCTTTTTTCTTTTATGGTCTTTTTGCCATCATTGGCTGCACCGTCATCCAGATCGGAGACAAGCTTGATGCTTTTCACCTGCGTAGGCTCTATTCCCTTTCTCTGAATAGGTGCTTTCCTGTCGAATATAACGCCCGGTCCTCCCATTGTTCTTTGTTTTACTGATCAAATTCAAACCGTTCTTCCTTACCGGAAAGCATGTCATAAATAACATTTCCTTTTTCGGTAATGTAAAAAATATCCATTGTACCCTGGTTATATCTCACGTAAGCGATCAGGTCATTATTGTGGCCGTCCAGTCCTGCTTTTCCGCCTGTATACTTCTGGTTGATCACATCCGTTTCTTTGTAAATATAAATGGAATACAGATGATAACTTTTCACGTCTGCAGCCGCTGTTTTTTCATTGATTTTCTGTTTGAGCTTTTCATACTCCGATGGGGTATATGAAAAATGACCTTCCGCATAAAAATAATCAATCCTGTTTTTATGCTCTCCGGCTTTAAACTCGTATGTAACGGGATTTAAAGCTGCTAACCTGAAGTCTTCCGACTTGTTCTGAATACATGCCACGAATAATGCAAATAAAATGATTAGATTTTTCATACTTTAGTTAATCGTTGTCAGAATTACCGCCAATAACGACATTTCTTTCCATTTCAGTGATAAACGGCTTTGCCGATCTGTAATGCTGTAAAATATACCACGCTTTAAAGAAATCCCCGGTATGGTACTGGGGAATCATGTCTTCTCCGTGTTTTACGATGTCATCCCAGTCCAGTCCGAAATGGTCATAAAAGGTATACTTTAGCTTTCCATTCCATACCTTTGTACATCTGTTATAGGAATAATCAATGATTTCTGCTTTGGCGCTCCATACCTGGTGTACGGTAATCCCAAGTCCGGAAACCTTATCCCAGAAAGAAGAAAAATTCAACAGGCTCATCGAAATAATACCCATTTGAGCCGGATCATAATTATTTTTCTTCAGCTCTTTCTTCAGTTCGGCCAGAAATTTATTATGGTAGGTAACAAATGCAGCGTTATTGGCTATTTCCTTATTTAGGACTTCACTTTTATAAGTCCCGCCGGTGCCCTTCTTAAAGCGGTCAGCCATTTCCAGGGCAACGGTTTCCATGCTTCCGATAGACAGTGATCTCATCAGCTGATCCAGGTAAGCGCCTAATGTGGCATCATTCTTTTTAAAAACGGGATCATTTTTAATGGATGCGGATGAGGCCGGGCTGTCAGCAAAGAACATATCCTCTGCTTTTGTCCCGTCAAAATTGAATCCCGGATCCCTTTTGGCTTTGCCGATCAGCTTCTTGCTTACTTTAACCACGCCTTCATTACAGCCTTCGTCTCCCTTTCCGTCTTTCCCGAATCCCTGCAGTATCGCTCTTTTCTGGCTGGAAAGCTCCAGGTTCTGTTTTGTGGCTTCAATAATCACCGATCCAGATTCTTCATGGGAAACTTTGCTCAGCGAAGTATAATTATTGGCAACCTGTATGTTGATATTACTTGCTTTTTTAAGAATGGCCATATGGGTAATTTTTAATGACTACTGCTTAACCTTTTATAACATGCATCCTGTTAATGAGAATTTCCCTGCTCCCCGCTTTGGGATTTTACAGTTTTTTCACTTTGCAGGATCATATTCTCTTTCGTGCTTACCACCGTTACCTTTTCAGCATAAGAATCACTCTTCTTAGCCTGGATATTCCGTTCGTTTTCAGAAATTTCGCTCCTCATGTCAGACGATTCGTGGATATTTCCTGTTGCAGTCTGCATAAGGTCTCTTCCTGCTGTATCAATCATATTCACGCCCGCATTCGATACGATATTGACATTGGCCGTGGCAAACATGCTGTTGCCTGCAATGGAAGTAATGTCTTTCCCGGCTGTCATCATGATGTTGTTTCCTGCGGTAAAAGTCATGTTGTTAGGGGCATTAACAGAAATATTTCCTTTTCCGTCCATAAAATAGGTGTTTCCGCTGGGATCCTCAATATAGATGCTGCCTTGTTCGTCATTAAAAATAATTTTATTCCCGCTGCGGGTCTGGATAGATTTGATATGGTTATTAACTCCTCCGCCCAGCGCTACCTGCCCATGGAACATTCCTCCCATAGCAAAAGGGAAATCCGGGTGGTGATATTCAAACCCTACCATGACCTGGTCGCCCACTTCAGGAACAGCCACAAAACCTCTGTTCTGGGTGACGGCATCGGTTCCACCGGCATCAGGGCTCATCATCCGTATAAAATGGGTGGTATCATTCAGCTGCCAGTCAAACTGTACCTGGATCCTTCCCTGGTTAAGCGGGTCTGTATTGGATATTACCGTCGCAATCTGAGGTTCTGCACTGGGATGTTCAAACTCAGGGGCAGGTATATAACCGGTGCCTTCTGCGATTGCCTTAAATGATCCGGTGTAATATCCGCGGGTATTGACTTCATGGTCCACCTCCGTAATCATCACTTTGGTAAAATAAGAGGTCTGATTGGTATTCGGTTTCCTCATCGCAATATCTGCAATACAGCCGGGGTAAAGGAATGGCACTGTAGTATTTGCCGAAACGGTGAATACTTCTACTGATGCACTCCCGGCGGCACTCTTCTGTGCATCATCAACATTTAAAGACATATTTGCATTTACAGGCGATGGAGTAAGGGATCTGGCGCTGTAAATATTGTTATTCAGGTCGTACGCTTTAGCAGCCAGCTGTCCAAGATGCTTGATACTCGCTGTGGTACTCAGTGATTTTTCATGCTTACTGCTGTTGTACCCGAAAAATTCCGGTTTGGTGTGCACAGCGTTTAGTTCTACGGAAATATCAGTCACATTGCTGCCGTAAACGAGCTTTATCGGCTGTTCTCCCGGCGGCAGCTGCCCAAAATGAAGGACCTCGCCATCATAATAAAACTGTTCCCCGTAGGTTTCAGCCAGCCTTGCAAGGTAGTTGTAGTATGTTTCTCTGTATTGCGCACTGTAGTTGATATAACTTTTATTTTTGGTATCGATTTTATAGTCGTATTTGCCGGAACCGAGCGTTTCCTTCATAATACGGTCGGCAATAGTGGATGTATTGACAGGTTGTTTGCCGCCAAAACTTTGGGTATGGGGCGCTGCATCCATAAGAATAGTCGGGCTTTTCCCCTTCAGGATTATGCTTCCCAGACTTGCTTTTTCCTGGCTGAATGCAACCTGGGTAATACAGCCGACGAAAGTTCTTTCCGGCCCGTCATGCTCAATATCCTTATATTTGAAAACAACCGTTAAACGCTTCCCTAGAAACTGCTGTGCATTTTCAAGATTATGATCCTGGTCGCTGCCCAGCGTATCATGATCTAAGGTTAATTCGAAATGATGATGCCTTCTTATGCTTTGCTGCAGGCGGAAATGCCTGAAGTTTCTGATAACCTTTCCCTCAATAATAATTTCAAGATTAACAATGCGCTGAATGCCGGCGAAGTGGTTTTCTGCGATCCTGTCTGCATTGGTTTTGCTTTTTTTCATTGGTTTTGGTTTTATTTTAAACGTGCTTTTAAGCCCTGAACAAAAAAGACAAACATCGTTATGATTTAACTCTGAATCCTGCTTGCTCAATGAATTCAGTTTCGATAAGTACTTTATCAACCCTGTAATCCGGAAGATTTTTTACAGAAACACAATTGTTCATGAGCCAGATTAAACATTTTACTTAATTTTGACTGTCCTTATTCATACTGATCTGCATTTCAGAAAAATATGAACTTAAAAATAATTCAATTCAATGAGATGAAATGATTATTGCCCCGGAATTTTAAAATTTGTAGTAGAAGTACGATTATGATCCTCATAAAACAAAGGCAGTACATAGCCGAAGAAAAATTTTAAAAAAAAGTGATCATTCGATGTAATATATAACGAATTCCAATTGTCTTACCTATACAAGCAAAACTCATGACCCAGGAAATTTTCAAGACTACGGTATTTATTCTCAAAAACGACATGTATCGTTTTGCGAAAAGATTCGTCATGAGCAGCGATGAGGCAGAAGATGTGGTGCAGGACCTTATGATTAAATTCTGGCAGAAGAAGGATGAGCTGGCTCAGTTCGGGAATCTTAAATCCTATGCTTTAAAGGCTGTCCGTAACGAATGCCTGAACCGCCTTAAGCACCACGAAGTAAAGCAGGGCTTTGCAGACCTTCAGCTGCACCGGTCAGAACTGTACAGTATGGATGTGAATAACCTGAAGGACCAGATCATAGGGTATATCAACCAGCTTCCTGAAAAGCAGAAAATGGTGATCCACCTGAAAGACGTAGAAGAATACGAGGTTTCTGAGATTTCCGAAATCCTCGACATGGAAGAAAATGCCGTACGAGTAAATCTCATGCGTGCAAGACAGAAAGTAAAAGAACAAATCTCACAATTGATGAGCTATGAGCAAAGACCAATTTCAAGATAAATACAACGAAATCTTCCAAAGCATAAAGGAAGAAAAGATGGACTGGGATTTCAATGATTTCCTGGATAAAGCGGAAGGAAAGCCTCAGGATGATACGCAGGCAAGTCCGGTGATCCCGATCGGTACCAAAACGAAACCTTCATTTCCGAAATGGTTCTGGATGGCAGCGGCAGTCGTTTTGCTGGCAGGAACCGGGTTTGTGATCAACTATTTTCAGCAGACGGATATTAACGACCGGGCAAAACTGGTGGAACATCAGATCAAACAGCAGAAAAATGCATTCATCGAAGAAAACAATGAACATCAGGAGCAGGTAGCGGTAAATGCAGTCAGCGATTCCGTTTCAGGAACCAAAAAAGATTCTGTCTTTCAGGAAAACAGCATTGCCGAGAATGATGTGATGGATAATATCCTTTCTAAAAGAGGTAGGCTTAAAAAAGAAAAGAAGCCGAAATTTGTACATAATGCCGCTTATACTCCGGCAAAAGATTCTACAGGCTATAAAGACAACTACGTCATTGTTAACGGCAAGCGCATTGAAAATGTGGAAGAAGCTATCAACGTAACCAAATATTCATTCCAGGTATTTGCCAACCACGTCAGTGAAAAACTAGGGCAGCCAGAGGTCGTGGATGATAATTATTAAACTTAAATAAATAAGATGATGCAACCTGATCAGGGCATACTTACTCATAAATAAAATTGACTCATGAAAAAATTACTGATAATATTCGCAATAGCCTTCTCACACTTTTTTAATGTGTATGGGCAGGAAGATAAATTTGACAAACTTTTTGATAAATATCAGGAAGTGGAAGGGGTAACCACGATTAAAATCGCAAAACCTATGTTTGGCATGCTGAGCAGCCTTAATATCGATGATTCACAGCTGGACCAGATCAAACCGCTGCTCTCCAAAATCAACGGACTGAAGATCCTGATCACGGAAGGTGCAGGAGATGGAAAAGGAAAAAATAACCTGATGAATTTGTCTCAGCTTAATAAAGACATCGCGTCCTACCTGGCAAACCTTAAATACAATGAAATCATGGCGGTTAAAAGTTCAGGAAGCAAAATCAAATTCCTTTCTTCAGAAGCCAAAAACGGCATTATGGACGACCTTCTTTTAAGCATTGACAGCGGGCAAGGTGAAAACATCCTGATCAAGCTGGATGGGAAACTCTCCATGGATGATATCAATAAGATCATCAATTCAAGCGAAACCAATACCAGTACGAAAACCAGCACAAAAACCAGTTCTTCTTCCGGCGATACAACTTCTTATCTTAACGGTGAGGTCAGGAATGTACAGCAGTTCAGCGGGATTCAGGTGAGTACGGGAGTTAATGTAGTTTTTAAACAGGAAGATCAGACCAGTGTAAAGGTAATCGCAGATGCAGATAAGCTTCAGTATATCATTACGAAGGTTGAGGGCGGCATTCTTAAAGTTTATATCGATAATAAAGGCGTGAAAAACCTGAAGTTTAAGAATATCAGCGTTAATGTATCCTCTCCAAGGCTGAATGACATTAAAGCTTCCTCAGGAGCAAGCTTTGCCACTCTGAATACAATTGAAGAAAACACTCTTTCTCTTGACAGCTCTTCAGGATCTCTGATCAAAGGAAAATTCAATATTTCTGGTACAGCCAGAGTGGAAACGTCTTCCGGTTCAGATATCAAGGCTGACATTAAAGCAGGAACCATCACCGTAAAAGGCTCCAGTGGTTCCAGTACTTCTCTGAGTGGGGAGGCGCGTTCGGGAAGCCTTGACATCAGCAGCGGTGCAGTATGTAAAGCCGAAGGGCTCAAAATTGAAGATGTGGAAGCGGAATCTACCTCGGGAGCCAGCCTCGGTGTCTTTGCCACCCGTAGCCTTAAGGTAAAGGCATCTTCAGGAGGATCAATACGATATAAAGGAAACCCTGAGATCCGGTCTGATATCAGCAAAATGTCCGGCGGAAGTTTAAAATCAATCGACTAATACCCAGCTTATGAAAATTTTTAAAAATGTAATTCTGGCTATACTTGCTTTCTGGATGCTCCAGTCCTGTATGGTTTCGGAAAAACCCAATATGGCTTTCTTCAATGATTCCGGTTATGATTTTAAAGAAGCCAAGTTTGTGAGCATCAATGTTCCGATGTTCCTGGCCAAGCCATATATCAAGAAAGCATTAAAAGAAGACGGTGATAACGAAGAGCTGTGGCGGATGGTGAAGAAAATCTCAAAAATAAAGGTAATGACGGTGGAAAACGGAGACCGTACAATGCTGAAGGATTTTGCAGGTTACCTGAACAACAATCATTATGAAGATTGGGCGACTATAAAGCATGATGGTGATAATGTCAACATCAGGGTGAAGCAGAAAGGTGACGCTATAAAGAATATGCTGATCACCGTTAACTCAGATAAAGATCTTGTATTTGTAGATGTTAGAGGGAATTTTACAGCCAATGATATTTCAAAAATGATCAATTCGGTTTCTGACAAATAATCTTACATTTACCAAAATTACATGGTTATGGAAAGATTAATTAAGGAAGTCCGTATTCTGAAAATATATTCTGTGGTACTGACCATATTATGTTTCATGTTCATTTTTCTGGCATTCAGGAACAATCCCGAAAAGCATTTTAAAGAGATTGATGTCGAAAGAATCAATATTGTGGAAAAAGACGGAACGCTGAAGATGGTCATCAGCAATAAGGAAAGACAGCATCCCGGAATGGTTAATCATCAACTGATGAAGCCTAGAGAAAGAGAAGCGGGAATGATCTTTTTCAATTCTAAAGGAGATGAATGCGGCGGACTGGTGTATGATGGTGATGCAAAAGGATCCGGAATGGTGTATTCTGTAGACCAGAGGAATACGGATCAGATTATGCAGCTGCAGTATTCCGAAGCGACAGGAAAGGAAAAGGGAAGGATTTACGGACTGAAACTCTGGGACCGGCCGGATGATTTCACTTTAGAAAGGCTGATAAAAGTTGATGATTCATTGAAAAAGCTTAATGATCCCGTACTGTATAAAAAGACATGGGCTAAGCTGACTAAAGAGGGAAAGTTGGGCCGTGAACGTTTTTTTGCCGGCAAAACCGCAGCCGGTGACGTAGGATTATTCCTGCGGGACGATCAAGGAAAAGTACGTCTTAGAATTTATGTAGACAAAAATAACAAGACTCACATAGAGTCCCTAGATGATAACGGAGTTATTCTAAAGAACAATTAGTAGCCGGCGAGCCATATTTAAGCATATAATTATTTTGTGAAAACCATTCTTTACGGATGGTTTTTTCATTTAAATCATTGATTGTTAAGTTTTATTTAAACTATTAAATTGCATTTTCGTATGTCAGTAAAATACCTTAATTTTGCAAGAAAGTAAAGATGTCTATTCATAACAAAATTGTAGAGACAGCCATCACTTTCGATGACGTTCTTCTAGTCCCTTCTTATTCAGAAGTTTTACCTAATCAGGTTTCATTAAAATCAAGACTTACCGACAAAATCACCCTCAATGTTCCAATTGTTTCCGCTGCTATGGATACGGTTACGGAAGCTGAGCTGGCTATTGCTCTGGCAAGAGTGGGAGGATTAGGTTTCATCCATAAAAATATGACCATCGCTGAACAGGCAGCACAGGTAAACAGAGTAAAGCGTTCCGAAAACGGAATGATTTCAGACCCTGTTACACTTTCTAAAGATCATACTCTGGGAGAAGCCAGAGAACTGATGGCAAAATATAAAATTTCCGGATTACCGGTAGTGGATGCAGACAACATCCTGATCGGTATCATTACCAACAGGGATGTAAAATACCAGGAAAACCTTGACATGAAGGTAGAAGACATCATGACTAAGGATAATCTGATCACTTCCGACAAAAATACCAACCTGGAGAAAGCAAAGGAAATCCTTCTTAAGAACAGGGTAGAAAAACTTCCGATTGTGGATGCGTCCAATAGATTAGTAGGATTGATTACCATTAAAGATATCGACAATCAGCTTGAATATCCGAATGCCAATAAAGACCAGAACGGACGCCTTATTGTTGGAGCCGGTGTTGGAGTAGGTGAAGATACCCTTGAAAGGATCGAAGCTTTGGTGAAAGCCGGAGTAGACATCATCGGGATTGATTCTGCCCACGGGCATTCAAAAGGTGTACTGGATAAAATTTCTGAAATCAGAAAAGCATATCCGGACCTGGATATTGTAGGAGGAAATATCGTAACCGCTGAAGCTGCTGAAGACCTGATTAAAGCCGGAGCCAATGTCCTTAAAGTAGGGGTAGGACCTGGTTCTATCTGTACAACAAGGGTGGTTGCCGGAGTCGGTGTACCTCAGCTGTCCGCTATTTACAATGTATACGAATATGCACAGTCTAAAAATGTAACGGTGATTGCCGATGGTGGAATCAAACTTTCGGGAGATATCGTAAAGGCAATTGCAAGTGGTGCAGGGGCAGTGATGCTGGGATCACTTTTAGCCGGTACAGATGAAGCGCCGGGTGAAGAAATCATTTTCCAGGGCAGAAAGTTTAAGACCTATCAGGGTATGGGAAGCCTTTCAGCCATGAAAAGGGGAGGAAAAGAAAGGTATTTCCAGAGTGAGGCCAAGAAATTCGTTCCGGAAGGCATTGAAGGTCGTGTACCGAGCAAAGGAAAACTGGAAGACGTTATTTTCCAGCTGACAGGCGGACTAAGAGCCGGAATGGGGTATTGCGGAGCCAAGGATGTTGAAGCATTGCAGAAAGATACCAAAATGGTGATGATCACAGGAAGCGGGCTGAAAGAATCGCATCCGCATGATGTCATTATTACTCAGGAAGCCCCGAATTATTCTCTATAATACGTAAAGCAATAAAATATATCAAGCTGTATGGTTCTGCCATGCAGCTTTTTTTATTTTACAACTATCGCTAAAATCTATTAATATCTTTAAGTATTTATGTCTGAATATAATATAAGATGCATTTCGAAGTGTTGTTCAGTTGATTTTATTATTGTTAGTGTTTATAGTTTTTTTAAGAAAAAGAAAATTTTTGTAACCAATATTTAATTTTTGGTGTCATTAGTTATAGAAATAAAATAAATATGAGGTTTATCACCGGAGCCGGAAGTGCAGATCTGATAGAAAAAAAGCAGATGTCATTAAAGTTCAAAAGTAATAAGCTGAATGTTATTAGTTTTCAGTAACAGCTGTCTGAAACTCAATATCAGCCAGATCCCAAAAACATAAAAAATATTAATACAATATTATCATGAAAAAGTATCTATTTACTGTAGCCTCATTAATGGCTGTCATAGTCAACGCACAGGATGAAAATGAGATCCTCAAAAAAGATTTTGCAAAGCAGTATCAGGAAAATAACCGGAAATTTAATGCTTACATAGCTAAAAGGTATGGGAATAACAAGTCTCCGGAGCTGATACAGTCTTTGGAAGAAAAAAGAAATCTCCTGGCAGGGTTTATGCCTGATGGCAGGCCTTTCTTTTATAAAACCCAGGATCTCCGGCAGGGAAAAAATGCCAATGCAGACCTGATCAATACCGCAGGAGGCGTAACCGGACTTGCCAATGCGTATAACGGTGAGGGTATTAAATATACCATTTTTGATGGTGGCAGGGTCTATGAGGCTCATACTGCATTCGACAATATTCCAGGAAGAATCACGAACAAAGAAGCTTCTACAGAGTTCTACAGCTCACACTCCACCAGTGTAGCAGGATTTATAGGAGCCAAAAGTAAGACTATAAGCGGTACCATTAATGGAACACCCCTTTCGGGTGATATTAAAGGAATTGCTACTGCCTCTACCATGGATTCTTATATGTTTGCCACCACTACTTTACCCGGAAGCTCTACCCCAAGTACCGTATTTGATAAAATTCTAACCGCACAGCCTGCCATTTCCAACCACTCTTACGGAAGCAATTTAGGATGGGACATAGGCATGGTCAATGGAACTCCTTCCTGGATATGGATGGGGGACTTCACCAGCCCGTCAACATCTTATGACCTTCAGGGAACATACTTGGACAGTGACCAGAATTATGATAATATCGTTTATCAGAATCCTTCTTATGTTATTGTAAAATCTGCCGGGAACTCATATGGAATGGGGCCGGATTATCCCAATGCCGGTTCATTGCCAAAATACTACGCAGATGAAAATGGAAATGCTGCGCAATTTACATCCACCGATGTGCTTCCACAGACCAATTGCGCGCAGGGCTTTGACTGCATCGGACCCGGCTCGCTGGCCAAAAACATTATTGTTGTAGGAGCTACCGATGTTATCGCTACCAATAATTTCCGCTATACCTCTGCCGCTGATGTAGTACATTCCGATTACAGCAGTGCAGGACCCAGGGATGACGGTGCTATAAAGCCGGATATCGCCACCACCGGTACTGATGTATTTGCTCCAGCTACGGCGGAAGATACTACAGGAAGTATTACGTACGATTATGGCAGCGGGACCTCATATTCTGCACCGGTGGTCACAGGAGTTATCGGCCTGTGGATGCAGATCAGCAAAGATCTCTTCTCCGGCCAGTCGCTTAATGCGGCCAGTGCCAAAACCCTGATGGTCCACTCTGCTTCCGAGGCAGGCAACGTAGGTCCTGATCCATGGTTCGGATGGGGATATATCAATGCTAAAAAAGGGGCAGAATTACTGGTAGGAAAAGCTAACAATACCGTCATCTTTAAAGATGAAACCCTAACCAGCGGCACCGTTAATGCCAAGAATGTGATTGCATCCGGCAGTGAACCGATTAAAGCCACCATCTCATGGATTGACCCTGAATATGTCATATCTCCTGATTTAGACTGGGAGACTGCTCATAATGACAGAAGCTCCAGGCTGATTAATGATCTTGATCTGAGGATCATTGATACGACAACCAATACCGTGTATTACCCATGGAAGCTGGATGCCAATAATCCTATGACTCCTGCAACCAAAGCAGACAATAAAGTTGACAATATAGAGCAGGTGGTGATTGATAACCCGGTAGCCGGAAGGAAGTACAGGATAGAGATCAGCAATAAGGGGACTTTAGTCAACAATTCGGGAACGGCGGCACCGCAGAATTATTCTGTTATCGTAACAGGATTCAGCCAGGTATTGGGCGCCACAGAAATCGGTGCTGTCAATGGCGGGATAGCTGTAGCGCCTTCTGTCACCCGTGATATCGTTAAAATCATCAAAGCCCCTGAAAAGTCCGTATTTGCCGTCTATGATACATCCGGTAAAAAGCTTCAGAGCGGAAGCATCAGCAATAGCCAGCAACCTGTTGACCTGTCTTCTTATCCTAAAGGGATTTACACCATTGAAATCAAAACCGGACAGGGCATCGTTTCAAAGAAAGTAATCAAGGAATAAATATACTCATATAAATGTGAGACTTAAAGTATTCGATAAAAATCAGCAATGATATTATAATCAGGTCCGGCATACTGCCGGACTCTTTTCTTTTGATATGTAACCTTTTCAAATGGATTTACATTTTGAAGCATACTTATATAAAAACGATACATTATTGCAATAATATAATAAAAAGATAAAAATTATGGTTTTTTACAATAAAAATGTAAATTTGGGAACTTTAAAATTTATTAATGAAAAGAACAATTATTTATGGAGTATTTTTATTCTCCTTATCATTGACGGCTCAGCAGCATAAGATATGCGGTTTTGACCAGACTATTGAGGAACAGGACAGACAAAATCCTGGAATGAGAGAAGCATTTGAAAAAATTGTTAAGAATATTAAAGAAGAAAAGGCCGGCAATCCTTCTGCCGCTTCTGCCAAACTTGTTAATGGAGTATATGAAATTCCTGTTGTTGTTCACGTAGTTTATCCAAATGGTGCTGCTATTGGAAGCACATATAATAAGTCTGATGCCCAAATTCAGGCTTGGCTTGACCGGGCTAATCAGATGTATGCTGGAACTTATGCATGGCCAGCCAACGGTGTACCTGCAGATTTTGGAACTTCTGCAGTCTTTCCTATAAAATTGGTCCTTGCTAAAAGAGATCCGAATTGCAATGCTACCACAGGGATCGTAAGGTATAACGGGAACTCGTTGAGCGGTTATAATACTTATGGTATGGCCTATCAGACAAACAATGGCGCAAGTAGAGCTGCTATTAAAGGATTGGCTCCGCACTGGCCCGAAGCATCATATTTCAATATCTATGTAATTAGCACTTTTGATGGAAGCCCTTCTCCAAACTCTGGACTGATGGGGTTCGCTGCTTTCCCCAATAACTTAGATGCAAACTACGAGTCCTTTATGAAATCTGGGGTAGTAACTAATGCTCATGATACCACTTTTGCACATGAATTTGGTCATGCGATGGGATTATACCATACTTTTGATGGCGGTAACTATGCTGCTGTTCCTGGTGATCTGGATTATTGTCCACCAACGACTGGAGTTTGTGAAGATGATGATGATGGTATTTGCGATACAGAATACGCAGGGAGTGGGTATGCGCTTTGGCCGGTACCTACAAATTCAGAAATTAACCCTTGTACTGGGCTTAATTATCAGGGAGTCCAATATAACATGATGAATTATTCCAATTCTGTTGCACAAAAATTTACTGTAGGACAAGGTGAAAGTATAGATAACTATTTTATGATCTTTAGAGGTAGCTTGACAACTTCAAAGGGAGCAACTGCTTTACCTAGTACCACAGCTCCTTCAATTCTGCCTGTTGCATCAACCTGTAATCCTACAGGAATGTCTGCGGCTGGAAATTTCCTTGCCGGTCCTACTTTGGTTAAATTAGGACAGATTAATAATGAATCGCAGGGATATTCGCAGATTCATCCAAAATATTATGTGGATTATACTTTAAATGGATGCTTGGCTAATGCGCATACTTCTTTAACGGTAAATCAACAACAGACCGTTACTGTGGAGTTTCTAAAAGCAACCTCTGCAAATCAGTCAATTAGAGTATGGATTGACTATAATAATAATGGAACATTCGAAACTTCAGAATTAGTAGCATCTGGAAATAATGTGGCAGCAGGCGCAGGAGGTTTTGGAACTTTTACCGCTAGCTTTACGCCCCCTTCAACTGCTGTAATGAACACTCCTCTACGTATGAGAGTTTTGGCAGATATGAATAACCCAAGTTCCTATTCTCCTTGTGGACAACTGGGATCCGGACAAATAGAAGATTACTCAGTAACCTTGGTCTCTAACCTTGCAACTAACGATGTAAAAGCAGATGCAGATAATTGGGTGATCTATCCTAATCCAAGCTCAGCAGGAGAGAAATTGTACATTAAGACTAAAAACAGTAGAAATCTTACGGTTACCGTATCAGATATGTCAGGAAGGGTGATTGAAAAGCCATCTTTATCTGAAGAGGGTAACGGGACGCTGAGAATTAACCACCATCTTGAAAAAGGAGTATATATGCTTCAGGTTTCAGACGGAAAAGAAAGCAAGAGTTCCAAACTGATCATTAAATAAATTAAGCATGCTTAATTAGATAACAAAAGCCTCCTGAAAAGGGAGGCTTTTGCTATTTAGAGACTTTTTAACTATTGATCTTACCGTTAAAATAAGAATCATTTATTCAGTTGGTCCTTAAAATCATCAATCCGGTAATCGGTCAGGGCATTGCCTTTTTCAATTTTCTCCTTGGCATAGAGGCGGAAATCGTTTTCGGTTTTTTCCAGCAGGTAATCATAAGGTCCTATATGGGAAATCAGCTTAACCAGAACGGGCGATATTTCCAGGCAGATGAAGAGCCCCATAATAAAAGTGGCTGCGAGTCCTATAATGGCAGAGTTCTTTCCCAACTCATCCAAAGCCTGCAGCCTTGCCGCAAATCCGTTGAACTTATCTTCAAAAGTTTCTGTAGATTTTCTTTCTGTTTCCAGGTTGGTATATACTTTTGAAATTTCCTGATCCAGGTAGGCCATTCGGGGGGCTGCCTGTTTCTGGTAATTTTCAAGGTCCTGGCGTCGCTGTTCTTTCAGTTCCTGCTTCCTTTTGGCATTGGGTCCGAAACCTTCTTTACCGCTGGTCAGCCCGGACTGCTTTCCTAAAATTTCCTTTTCAAGTTCCACCGAAGCAGAATCGTATGATTTCTGGTACTGGGCGATCTTATCCGAAATCTGCTTTTTCTCGGTCTCGAAAGGTCCGCTCTGCTGAAGAATCCTTCCGTTCATTTCTCCCTGAAGCTGCTTCTTGTTTCTCTGAATAATGGTATTTAATTGCTTATTGACCTCTTTCTCAAAAATTTTAAGTTCCAAAGGTTTGGAAATAATGATTCCTAAAAAAGTAGCCAGGATTAACCTCGGTATAGCCATAAGGATCTGGTTCCACCAGGTTCCTGTTTTTTTGATGGAAGAAACGATATAACGGTCTAGGTTAAAGATCATCAGTCCCCACAGGACACCGAAACCAATAGCAGTCCAGATATTGTCAAAAACAGTATACATGGCATAGCTGGCAGAGAGGGTTGCAAATACTGCGGTAAACAGGACAATACCACCAATGCCGGCAAATTTATTCCATTCACTGGGTGTTTTCCGAAGGATATGGATGTTTCCTCCCGAGCAGATCATCAGGAACTTTTGAAACCAGTTAACAGAATGACTGGTTTGATTTATAGTTTGTTGGCTGTTTTTCATAACTGAAATTTAAAACAAAGGTAATACAAAAAAACATACCAATGCAAAAGATAGTATTATGTTTTACCAAGTATGTAATAGTTAGTGTCAATTACATTGTTAACAGACCTATAGCAACGGTTCAAAACTCCTGAATTCTAAAGAGAGTGAATTTTTTTGAGATTTATTTTTATGCGTCAAGTTTTGTCGTTAGGCACCCTGATATTTGCTTCAGAAAAATACAGACAATGAAACTCGATATCAAAATGTAAGGTGGATATCTTCGCCGGAAACCACCTAAAAAAATAAGGCTAAAACCTGAATGGGCTTGCTGAAAAAGCCTTTCAAATCTTAACCTCAAAATATCAAAACAAATTTATAAAATGTCAGCAAATAATACAACATATACAGCATTTACTGTAGGGGAGTCTGTTATTGGAAAAGGCATTATCAACACATCAAACAATAGTATGGAACCAGTAAACAATGCGTCGCAGACGCTTTTCAGATTTGTCAGCTTAAGGAATCCACAGCTGACCGAGACAAAAAGAAGAAACCTTGGATTTATTCACAGGCCCAAAGGAGCAACAGGTGATTTTGATACGGCTGTAAGTACCAGAGCTGCCAGAACCTTAAAACTAGGCGCCATGCAGCGCACTGCCGCCAGTTTCAGCACCGCTGGATTTGAAACGGAAAAGGTGATTGAAGAAGGTGTTTTCGGGCAGCTTCTCATCGCAGGACGTAAAATATCGAAACAGGAAGCTTTGAGTGACAATGATTGGATGTATATCAAGAATTATTACACAAATCTTATCGATTCCAATAAGGAGCTCACTGCCGACGGAATTAAAATTTTCAAAACGCTTTGGGACAATTATATTTTCCAGATTGTTACCCAGCGTGATTTCTATGTGAAAGAGGCCATCAGCCATATTTTAATGGCGCTTCATCTTGCCTTTGCCAACACTCTTGATATTTCTTCTGATGAAATGATTAAAATCAATGGTGAAAAGCCAATGGAAAAAGCGAAAGAAGCTAAGATCGTCCTTCCTCAATCGCTTTTTGTAGAGGAAGACGGAGTGGCAGGGACCAGTGTGGCATCCAGAGGCTCAGTAGGCACTGAAATCCTGGTTCCGGAATTATTGTCGGGCTTACCGGCCAGAACAGTTCAAAGACTCGAATCGGAAGCCAGGGCCAACGGGGTGGTTAGCAAGGCTGTTCAGAGAAAAGCTGCCTTGGAAAAACTGAATTCAGAACTCGGAAAAGCTCAGAAGAAATATTATAAATCCAGCCATCAGGCTTATCAGGAGGCATATGCTGCCTATATGGCGGAAAACGGAGCCCGCCTGGAAGAATACAAAAAAAGGCTGCAGGAAGTGGAAGATCAGATCAGGCCTGAAATGACCGAAGAAGAAAAGGATAAATTGTATGAAGGCCTCTTAAGGTATGTCGTAGAGCCGTTTCAATTTACTGATAAGAAAGAAATTAATCTTTCGGATTTACAAAGACTGCTTACACCGGAATCATATGACCTCTTCCTGGAACTTTTCGGTGAAACTGACGGTGAACTGAAATTCGAATCAGCAGAAATATCAAAGACCCAGATCGTTTCTGACGATACCTTGAGGATTGGTACCCAAAGCCTGGTTCTGGACAGTGATGTAGCGACCTACGCAGATGCCATGAATGCGGTAAATACACATATTTCCGATTCGATACAGACAGCACTGGATAACTCTGTTTTACCTGAGCAGCAGTATGTCAACGTAGGCGGCGCTTCTGTCCCTGTTAATAATGCAAGAGCAGTAACACCGATGGCCTACAGTTTTTGGGCCCACAATAATGCCAGCCTTTACGGGAGCAGAGGATTCGTGGACTTCTCTTTTGAAGTGGAAGATGTTTCATGGAATGTGACCAGCGTTAAAATTATTGCCACTACGGATACGGCGGGTTCATTTGTGGAATATTATAATGATATTCCGGTCGTTGATAACAAGATTACCATTCCTTCAAGCGTGATCAACAAATTCAGGAGCAGCCTGGCTTTCAGGATAGAAATTATCTTTGAAAACGGAAGAGAAGCATATGCGGATCTCGGCCAGATGTATCCTAAAGAAGATATCCTGCGTACCGGAATGCTGACGTTAAAACCGGCGGCTAATAATGCCGAACCTGTTACCGTTCAAAAGCGTAAAAACTTCGGGATCAAGAGACTTGGAGTGGCTGATTACCTGAAAGTGGTGCAGAGTGTCCATGCGTATGTTCCGGGGGAAGTGTCCAATGTGGAAAACGTTATGGCCAGCGAATTAAGGCATAAATCTTCCGTATCAAGAGAGTACTCTGAAATTACAGATACCACATCCAAATCTCAGGAAACCGAGAAAGTTTCCGATACCACCAAGACTTCCAGAACGGATATGCAGACGGAAGTTGCCAAAGAAATTGATAAGCAGCAAAGTATTACAGCCTATACGAGATTCAGCTACGGTAATGATAGTGCCGTAAAGTTTGAGATCGGAGCTGATTATGCTAATAATACCGCACAGCATGACAGCACCAGACAGGCGATGATGAAATCTCAGGAAATTACGGAAAGGGCTATGGAAAGGGTCCTGACTAAAATTTCAGAGGAAAGGGTTCAGAAAATCATCAAAGAATACACCGAGACCAATGTACATGAATATGACAACAGAGGGAAAATAACTGCTACTACGGATTCTTTAAATGCAGCTCCAAAACACATTACCGGAGTGTACCGATGGATCGACATCAAGTATAAAAACCAGATCTATAACTATGGAATGCGGACCATGTTTGAATTTATGGTTCCTGAACCTTCCAGATTACACCGTCTGGCACTTACGGTTGCGAAAGCCCAGGTGCTTACGGCACCGGTAGATCCGCGAAGAGCACCGGAACCATGGACAATGGCTGATCCGAAGTCTGCTACAGTAACACAAATCCAGCATTGGGCAGGCATCTATGGAGTGCAGTTGGAAGCATTTCTGCCGGCTACGAAACAAATCATTCATAATGCGGCAAGTGTCCCTCAAACCAACGATGATTTCGGAGTAGATTATACAAGTTTTATAATTCCGGATAATTATGCCGCAAAAAATGCGAGTTTCCGTTGTGATTCAAGCCGAAACAGAGGCGGAGGACTATCAGGATCACGGTATTCCGAAGTAACCTGTTCTGATCTGAAAGGAGGTTTTGTTGGGGATAATACCCGGGGAGATGTTATTTTTGACCGGTATTCATCCGGACTGAACATTACAGGAACAGTCTCCTTCCAGGTTAAAGGGCATAATGTAAGGCATTATAACGTGAAAGCAACGGTGAACTGTGAGCTGAGTGAAGACTACATCAATAAATGGAAGACAGAGAGCTTCAATGCCATTATCAAAGCCTACGAAGATGCTTATGCTAAATTCCAGGAAGAGCAGGCAAAACTGGATGCTGAACAAAAGGAAAAAGAAGCAGCAGCAAAGGAACGACAGGGGAATTTCTACCGCTACATGGAACATGATACGCTGAAGCATAACTGTATTGCGTACCTGTTACAAAATTACCTGGATTCAAACACATTAGGCAGGGAAACCACCAATGCAACAGCCGATACCACCAGAATGGATAATTTCCAGGTATACCTGGGTGAAGAGCTGGACAAATATACTGCACTGGCAAAATTCATGGAACAGGCTTTTGAATGGGAGATCATGGACTATACGTTCTATCCTTACTACTGGGCCAACCGTAAGAGCTGGCAGGAATTCTACCTGACGGAAAGCATGGACCCATTGTTCAGAAGTTTCTTGCAGGCAGGAATGGCCAGGATTATCGTAACCGTGAAGCCAGGTTTTGAAGCGGCTGTACAGTTGTTCATGGAAACCGGACTGATCTGGAACGGAGGAGAAGTTCCGGTAATCGGAGACCCGATGTACATGAGTATTGTGGACGAGATGAGAAAACCTACCGGAGAGCCTCAAGGGAAATACTGGATCACCAGAATGCCGACGACGTTGACCATCCTTCAGGAATCTTCTACAGGTTTACCGGTGAAACAACCACTTCCGATCTTCCCTGAAGATGATCCGAAGAACTGTGAGAATCCGAAAGAACTGGAATTCAAAACAAGTTTCACTTTGGATAAGAGTGCGCAGTTGTCGCATAGCGGTGATTCTACAACATTACCAAGAGAATTAACAACAATCATCAATAAATAATTAATCTAATCTTTTCAATACCTCCTTTAATAGGGGGTATTTGGAAGGAAAAAAAAAGAAATTATGTATAATTATAAACCAATAGGAATATATGCTGCTAAGGCTTTGGCTGATGAAGAAAAGAGAAGTAATAGTATTTCTGGCCAAGGTGAAAAAAAAGTTATTAATGTTTATTTTTCTATACCTACAATTAGCGATTCTGAAAATAGCACAGCTGGACAACTGAAGCAAAAAAAGTTTTTTCCTGAAATCCATAAAGCTAATTTAGGTGAAGAAATATTTTTGGTCGCAATAACAGAAAACTTGATAGGCAAAAAGCTTAAAATTGAAATAAGGCAAGCAAAAGAAAACCAAATTACAGATAAAGATAAGCCTATAGTTTTTAAGAATCAAGATAGAATTGGAAGTATTATTATTACTGTAGGAAAAGGTACAAAAGATAAAGATGAAAATGGACAAGACTATTTTTCTAAATATGCAAATGCTAATAGATTGGAAAACTTAGCTTGGAAAAGTTTTTTGTTAAAACCTGAAAGTGACACTGAACTCGAAAGATGGAAAAAAGTTATAGAAAACTCAAGAGAAAAGAAATTATATTTGTATTTTCATGCAGAGGTACTAGATGAGCCAAATACAGAGATTAAATTCTCTAACTTTGATCATTCTCAGGGAGAACAAAATTTTTCTAATTCTGAAGGAACTTATTTTGAAATAGGGAACGGAAGCGAAATTATAACGCTGAAACAACTTGAAGATATTTTTGGTATTTATTCTAAACATCGAAAAATTAGACAAGAAATAGTAAATTTTTTAAATACGTTTGGCGACAGCCCAATTCATTTGGATACACCTTTAAGAAAAGCTCATTTTTTTGCTCAAGTAGGTGCAGAAACTTTAGGGATTAACCCAGATTGGATGGTCGAAACTGATGTACATAGATATACCGTAGCTAATTGTAAAGCCGTGTTTGGAGATAGGGCAAAAAAATTAGAAGCAAAGGGGCTATTAAAAATTTATTGTAATGATAATCCTCAGAAAAGACTATTGAACTTTATGTATGCTGCGGAAAATGGTAAAGGTAATGGTAATGGTAATGAAGCGAGCGGAGATGGCTATAAATATAGAGGGAGAGGCTTAAAACAACTTACAGGAAGGGGAAATTATGAGGATGCTTCTGAGATTTTACAAGAAATTTTCCCAAGAGAATATATTGATTTGGAAAAATTTCCGGATAAAATCAAAGAACCAAAATATGCCGTACTTTCAGCATTAGCATTTTGGGAAAAGCATACAATATGGAAAACAGCCGATACACTTAAAATTTCAAGTGAAGAAAATATAAAAAAAATAAGACGAAGAGTTAATGGTTCTACTACAGGCTGGAAGGATGCTAAAATATTCTTTGAAAAAGGATTAAAAGTTTTTAAAGTTTAAATAAAATTGATATTTATGAAGAAAATTATTTTTTCTATTTTAATTATGGTCTCATTTACTGGCAAATCTCAAGAAAAATTAAGTAATGGTGAGTACAAGTTGAATTGTAACAATCCTTATCAAATATTAGATATTTCTAACGATAAAGCTTATATATCTGTGTATAATAATATATTTGTTAATGCAATAATAAAGAAAAATAAAATGATTTATGAATTATTTTATTCTTATAATGAACCTGTTCCTACATGGGAGAAAAAAATTGATTCATTAAATATTTCCAAGACAGTTTCATTTGCAACCATAAAAAAAACAAAAGGAGGAATAATGATGCAATGGAAAGGATTATATAATACTCAGACAGGAAAGAGAGATTTTGCTAATAATGCAATATTTGTAGAGGATAATGATAATCATAAAAAGACTATATTTTTAAAAAAATGTAAATAATTATCATGGATAATTATTTTAAAGCTAAAAATATTAAATTTAGTTTATACTTTATTTCTATGAACTGCTAATGGAAGATGCTGAAGCATGGTGAAATTATCTGCTATAAAATTATTATTCAAAGAATTTAAACAAGCTCATAGATTTATGATAAAATAATACATCATGAAAAATATAGTTTTAATTCTTATGCTCATTCCATATGCATATTTTTCACAAGAGAAAACTTTACAGGATTTAAGAAGTTCTTATTGTACAACATGTTAGAAGATTATAATTTCGCCTATGCAAAAGTGCCTCACTTTAAAGATAAAAATGAATTTAAAGATCCACCTTATGAAAGGCAATCGTATAGCTCTAAATTGGCTGTCTTTGATACTCATCCTTGGTGTATTATATTCATGTCATAAAACAAAATATCAATGGGAGCCGGGGATTTCGGCTCCCAAGTATTATCCTGTTGGAGATGTTAAGGTAAATTTTGGAAATGCAGGACATGGAACTCTTACTAATTTTGAAAATGGTTGGGGTAAGGAATATGGTGGGGTCGTTTCAGGAGATAAATATAAAGAAATCCCAAAAGATGTTTTTATACATTATAGCAGTGCTGCAGAGAACTATACTTATGAAGGTAAAGTAAATCTTCCGCAGAAGAAAATTCTCGATTTGTTCAGAAAATATAAGATTAATGATGTCAATTTTGCTCATTTAGTAGTTGGGATGGCTCCGGGGGGATGGGTAAGAATATGGTTTACTACAGTTGATAAACAAATTGAGGTAGCAAAAGCAAAATTAAAAGGGCATTATGATACTACTTTAGGAGGTGGTTTTAAAAACAAAAATTCTCAATATTGGCGAAAATATAAAATTTACTGGCAGCATCATGGTATTCCTTATGAAGCATGGGCTAATAACGAAAAGGAATATTATTATGATATAAAATTTGTGACACAAAATAAAAATGCAAAATTAGACAGGAGTTACGTTGTTTCAGCAGATGGGTGGTATTCTTCATTTTACACAGAAAAACTATCAGAAGATATTAATAACGTTAGTAATAATGGTTCCAAAGGTAAGATTCCAGTACATTTATCAGTTTCATGGCAGGATAAATCCACTGGAACATATTATGATACTAACATCGTAATGCCTAAAACATTAAAAAGATTATTTGATGAGACTTATCAGGCGAATGACAAACTTGCCTATAGTAATTTCATTATCGAGTTGGAAAATGATAAACAGCATGCTGTTGTTTATTTAAAAACAAAAGATAAAGTCATCAAGCTTTTAAGATTCAAAGGAGAAATCTCATCTAAAAAGAATAAGGATTTTGGTGACTATGCTTATGCTAGAGAAATAGAATATTTTATTCCTTAATTAATAATCGCTGTCTTACAGTCCAGATATTACAGGTTTTGATTTATTTTAGCATATTATTATTCCTGTCAGAAGCAATGAATAGAAACTTAAAATTAAATCTTATTTCAGGTAATGCCATCTTTTTTTTCTTATTGAAAATATGGATTCTCACAAACAGCATATCAGCATTTCTTTTTCTTATGGTCAATGATTATGGTATCAATGGTATTGTAAATAATGGGACAATTTTATTTAAAGAAGAATTTTGGCAATCTATTCTTCTTATTGCCTGTATAGGTTTAATATGTTCAATGCCGGCAATGTTGATTTTAGGCTTACTCATTAAATTGTGGACAAGGAATAAAGTAATATTGGCTTTTATTTCTGTATTCTTAGTTGTGGTTACTTTTTACTGTACAGGTTCTATGGCTTTAAAGAATCCTAAAATGTATATCCCCAGTCCTTCTATTATATATGCTACGGTTATTTCAATATTAATTTTGATTATAAAATTGGACAGGAAGCATACTGATTAATTGTAATACTTCCCTCATTCCCATCCGCAGAATTTTTCTTATCTTTAGTCATCAATCCACAAAAATCAGAGTATGAAAAATGTAATCAGGGTTTCGGCGGCCTGTCTGGTGTTGACCTTAACCTCTTGTACCAAGGAAAAGGCTATTGATGATGAACTGAAAGAAGCGGCAGCCAATATGAACAAGCTTACCCCCCAGGTGCTGAGTGATGGCATCCGTTTCGACAGCGTTACGACGGGAAATAAGACATTGAAGTACAATTACACGCTTACTGAAGATACCAAAGAACAGGTAACACCGGAGGAGATCGGGGATTTCAAGCAGGAAGCTAAAAACGGTGCACTGAACAGCTTGAAAACTTCTGCTGATATGCAGGACCTGAAAGACTATGGGGTAACCTTCAAATACTCTTACTACGACAAAAACGGCAAGCCACTAACTGATTTTACCGTCAGTCCGGAGGAATATAAAGGTAAGGAAAAATAAATCCTGAATCCGGACTGTTATTTAAGGCGGTCCGGATTCTGTTTTAAGAAACTTTCCCATCCTGTATACGATTTCGTATCTGCAATGGTTCCGGAGTTAAAGTGATGGCATACGGCTACAGCCAGTCCGTCAGAGGCATCCAGGTATTTGGTGGGGAATTCTTTTAGCTTCAGAAGGTTCTGGAGCATGCCTGCCACCTGTTCCTTGCTTGCATTTCCGTTACCTGTGATAGCCATTTTGATTTTTTTTGGGGAATACTCCGTAATCGGGATATTTCTGTATAAACTTGCGGCCATAGCGACTCCCTGGGCACGCCCAAGTTTCAGCATACTCTGGACATTCTTTCCGAAGAACGGAGCTTCCAGGGCTACTTCATCCGGATGGAATTCATCGATAAGCGCCAGGGTTTTATCAAAAATATATTTCAGTTTCGTTTCGTGGTTAGGGTATTTTTTCAGCAACAGCTCATGAATGGATACCATTTCCATTACGCCTTTTTTCACTGAAATCAGTCCGAAACCCATCACTGTGGTTCCCGGATCAATTCCTAAGATTATTTTTTCTGCAATCACTGGCCAAAGATAATACATCTGATTATCTGCTGAAAGCATTCTTTATCGTATCCTTCTATCTTGTTTATAATGAGCTGCTAAATAACAATTGAAAAATATAAAAATCAGATTATATACATTGGAAAATTATGCATAGATTTGTAAGGTATTAACTGATATGAAAAAAAACAGCCTTTATAAAGGAACGCTTCAGAATATTATTTTAAAACTCCTTTCCAGAGAAGTTAAAATGTATGGGTACCAGATTACACAACGGGCAAAAGAACTTACGGAAGGCGAACTTCAAATGACAGAAGGGGCATTATATCCTATGCTTCATAAGCTGGAAAGCGAAGGCCTGATCATGTCTGAAGTAAAAGAAATCAATGGCAGAAGCCGGAAATACTATTTGCTGACTGAAAAAGGTAAAACGCAACAGGCGGAACAGGAAACGGAAATGAAGAATTACCTACTGAATTTAGGAAACATTTTTAATATTCAATAATTTAACAACTATGCGCCAAGAAGAAATTCTTCAAATCGAACAGTATTTGAAAAAGAGAAAACTGAGTTCCCAGCTTTACGATGAAGTTCTGGATCACTTTATTACTCAGATCTCAGAAAATATGGATTTTGAGGACATAAGTTTTCAAAAAGCTTTTTATCAGGTACAGCTGGATTGGGCATATGAGCTTGAAATGGTAAAGGCAGATATTTTTTCTTTCAGGAAAATTACCCGTCTGGAAAAAAATACCTTACAGCTGAAATTCAGGAATATCCTCATTTCTTCATTGCTGATATCAATATTGGCCGAATGGATGTCTGTTAGATTTCCTGATACACAATTCTATGTTCAGATAGCTTTGCTATTGACTTTGACTGGTTTTTTAATCTTCAATTTCGCATTCAGGAAAATGAAGTTTTCAGATTATATACAATTGAGTTTCCATCCTCTTCTTATACGGAATATCGTTCTGATTTTTCTTTGTATAGGGACAAGATTTTTCATACTGCCTTACCTGGGAGTTTCCAAAAATCTATTCGGTCATATACCTATGGTTTTCGGACTGATTGTTCAGATACAGCTGCTGTATTTCAATTCCAAAAAGATAAATGTGCTGATATAAAAGTCAAAAAAGAAATATCATTCTAATGATTAACCAAATGAGAACTTTTGTTTAAATACCGGACACAAAAAGGACGGAATCCTATAGCTTTGAAAATCAACATTACATTATTCTGTAAAATATATTTACATTTGATTCTGTTGATGAACATTCATTTCTGAAATAACATTTTCCAAAGCATCGGTAATTTTCTTAATTTCCACATGCGGTCTGAAAGTAAATCCTTTCCCTCTTTCTTCATCCGCGATATTAGACAGGATGATAACAGAAGTTTTTGTTTTAGGATAAAAAATATTTAAAGACGGGGAGCCTTTTACGTAACCGCTGTGAAAATATGTGGTGGGTGTTCCGGGATTGGTCATAATTCCGTCACCATAGCCCATCTTTCCGAAAATAGCATGGTGCCTTTCTGCGCTTTGAGCCACGAACATTTTCAGGGTTTCAGGACGGAGGATTTTTCCGCTATATAAGGCATTGTTCCATTGATGGAGATCATCGATACTGGACAGGACACCGCCTGCGGGAATACCAATCTCTCTACTGGCAAGCCTTTCCGGCATAGGATGTACCTCTTCAACGATCTTTCCGTTACCCAGATGAGCACCGGCGAAGTTTCCGTTTTGATTTTTAAGTGAACTACCGGTAGAAGAATGGTTCATGCCTGCTTTTTTAAACAGTTCAGAAATATTTTCGTCATAGGATTTTCCGGTCACCTTTTCCAGAACTTTTCCCAGGGCATTAAATCCGTCATTGGAGTATAGGAATCCTGTACCGCTTTTGAAATGAAGTTTCCCGCCCATGGTATTCAGTCCGGAAGTATGGTTTAAAAGCTGATGAATGGTAATGTTTTCATATTCTTTATTCTGAAAAGTCGTTAAGTATTTTGAAACCTTATCTTCAACATTGAGTTTGCCCTGTTCTGCCTGAAGCAGAATCAGGACAGCCGTAAACTGCTTGCTGACCGATCCTATTGCAAAAATGGTCTCATCATCGATCTTTATTTTGTGTTTGAAATCTGAAAAGCCCTGATTCTTCCGGTAAAGCTCAACGGAATCTTTAAAAATGGCAACACTTCCATTGAACTGATGCTTTTTAAAAACAGAATCGATCTGGTTTTTCAGGAAGTTTTTTTCAAAGGCCGTAACAGTACTGTCGATCAGGGACTTTCTGTCAGCATTATAAGTATGTACAGGTTTCGTTTCCTGTTGACAGCCTGTGAACATGCTCAGCAGGATAATACATGCGGTAAAGAAGGATAACCTTTTATTCATTGGTGTGTTTTCGATCTTTCAGCAAGATGTATGCCTTAAAGACATGGTTAATAACTTTTACAACATTTTATCCAGCGGCTCTTCTCATCATTTAGATTTCAGGTCAGCTAAACTATCCGGATCACTTTGTATCAGATCACAGAACGAGAAAACATATTCACCGGCTTCTTCGTTTTCATGAGCTTTTGGTTTAGGATAGGTTTTTCTGACGGTTTCTCCGATATCAAATGCAACAGGATTCTTAAAAATGGGGCCATCAAAAGTAAAGGTGTGGAACTCTCCGTTTTCTCCGCATGGATCAACATGGCCAGGGAGGTCTTTCAGGAAATCCTGATCAATGATCCTTCCTGCAAAACCTGAATCCAGATAGGTTTCATTGACACAGGTTACAATGGTTTTGAAGCCTAACGTAAGAAATTCCTGGATCAGACTGGTTGTGTCCTGCTTCCAAAGCGGAAAAACAGCCTGCATTCCTATAGCCTGCAGCTGGTATTCCCGGTATTTCCTCAGGTCTTCCAGGAAAATATCCCCGAATACCGAATGGGTAACTCCCATATTCCGGATTGCATTCATAGTGGTATCCATAATCTCCCGGTATTCCTCCATGGATGGCTCTTTGGGAAGCTCCATTTTAATGAGTGGAAAGCCTAAGCTTTCAGCCTGTCGTTCCAGCAGGGAAACCGGAAGCCCGTGCATGGAAACCCGCCCGAATTCTTTGTTGATGCTGGTCAGCAGAGCAGAGATTTCCAACCGGTCTTCCTGTAGTGTTTTGTATAATGCGAGGGCAGAATCTTTTCCGCTGCTCCAGTTGAAAACGGCTTTAGGCTTCATTTTAACTTCTTTTCAGACTTATGGTTGGGAAGCAGTCCTTTTATTGCTGACTTCTTTGAGCGGTATGAAACCTCCGTTCATATAGTCCAGTTTCTGTTCGAACAGGGTTGAAGAAGGCCCTGAGGCAATCAACCCTCCGATAATTCCGAAAAATGCGGACGCCAGTACCACATCTCCTGTCTTCGCTGTAGATTTTATTTTTCCGGTAAAGTAAAAATCTCCGTCCTTTTTTTCTGCGGGCGTAAAGGCATCTTCTATGGAAAGATACAGATAAGGATTGCCTTTGTATACGATCGCATAGATATTATTTTTCCTGATTTCTTTTTCCTTTCCTTCTTCTGCCTCGTAGATTTTGATGATCTTAGGAGATTTGCCGTAAAATTTTACATTGGCAATTTCCTTTGTAGGCTTCTGATCTCTGAAAGAAGCATAATCAGGGTAGATCCCGTCCTGAAGTTCGGACGCGCTGTACAGGTTTAATTTCTGCTTTTCTATATTATCGAAGTTTTTAAGATCGGCAAAAGAATACTGATCCGTTGATGCGGCTTTCTTTGAAATATTGCGGCTGATAAAATTGCTTACCATATCGCTGCCTTTTTTCATGGTGGCTTTGGTGACATCCATAGAGGAATGATCGATCACAGAATCTATTTTGTCCAGATATGAATAAGTGCCGTCGTCATTTTTTGCAAACAGGTAGGCCTGAAAATAACAGTAACCATGCTCGCTGAATGCTCCGGTAAGTTCTGCGAAATACAGCTGTTTTAAATACATGACAACCGTTCCGTCTTCGGCGGTTCCGTTGTCCAGATGATTCAGTAAATTCTGGAACTGTACGGTAAGCGGTGTTGCAGGGACTACTTTTGCTTTGGTATTAAATGCCCCTTTCTGAACGATTCCCAATGAAGTGGTATCGGTCCGGGCATCAATCAGCCGAAGGGTTTTGTAATAACTTTTTTCAGGTTTCTGGTCAGGAAGGCTGATGGAAAAATCCTCGGTTTTTTTCTGGGCATTGAAAAAAGTTGCGGTGATCATACTGCAGAAAAGCAGGATGTTTTTTAAGGAATAGTTCATATGGACTGAGTTTGATGGTTAGCGGGTTGTTATATTACACAAAAATAGGATTTATATTTTGTATGGCTATATGCTGTATGTAATATAAAAGTTATTTAACCCTTCAAGGTTTTCAAAACCTTGAAGGGTTGTTTTTAAATTATCTGTCCGGCTATTACATATTCCTCCTGTACTTACCACCCACTTCAAACAGCGCATTGGTAATCTGGCCTAATGAACAGTATTTTACAGCATCCATCATCACTTCAAACAGGTTTTGCTGATTGATGGCGGCATACTGAAGGCTTTTTAGTGCCTCTTCAGATTTTCCTGAATTGGCATTCTGGAAGTTGTGAAGCGATTCGATCTGTGCCTGCTTCTCTTCTTCGGTAGAGCGGATCACTTCTCCCGGGCGGACCGTAGGGGAACCGTCTTTTCCTAAGAACGTATTCACCCCGATAATCGGATATTCTCCGGTATGCTTCAGCCATTCGTAATGCATGGATTCCTCCTGGATCTTGGAACGCTGGTACATGGTTTCCATCGCACCCAGGACGCCGCCTCTTTCCGTAATACGGTCGAATTCGGCATATACGGCTTCCTCAACAAGGTCGGTTAATTCTTCAATGATGAATGATCCCTGAAGCGGGTTTTCATTTTTGGCGAGTCCCAGTTCTTTATTGATGATCAGCTGAATAGCCATGGCTCTTCTTACAGACTGTTCCGTAGGTGTCGTGATGGCTTCATCATACGCATTCGTGTGCAGTGAATTACAGTTGTCATAGATCGCATAGAGTGCCTGTAATGTAGTCCTGATATCGTTGAAATCAATTTCCTGGGCGTGAAGCGAACGTCCCGAAGTCTGGATATGGTATTTCAGCATCTGGCTTCTTTCGTCGGCGCCGTACTTCAGCTTCATGGCTTTGGCCCAGATTCTTCTGGCTACACGGCCGATCACAGAATATTCAGGATCGATTCCGTTAGAGAAGAAGAAAGATAGGTTAGGAGCAAAATCGTTGATGTCCATGCCTCTGGAAAGATAGTATTCCACATAAGTGAATCCGTTGGCCAGGGTAAAGGCCAGCTGGGAAACCGGATTAGCGCCCGCTTCTGCAATATGGTATCCCGAAATGGAAACGGAGTAGAAGTTCCGTACTTTTTCTTTGATGAAATATTCCTGAACGTCACCCATCAGTCTCAGAGCAAATTCAGTGGAGAAAATACAGGTATTCTGAGCCTGGTCTTCCTTTAAAATATCTGCCTGAACGGTACCGCGGACCGTAGCAATGGTCTTGGCTTTGATTTCAGCATATGCTTCTGCCGGGATGATCTCATCTCCGGTGATTCCTAAAAGTTGTAACCCTAAACCGTTATTGGAAGGAGGAAGTTCTCCGTTATATTTCGGCCTGGCCAATCCTTTATCGTCGAATTTCGCCTTCAAAACATCTTCAACTTTGGATTCCAGACCGTTTTCTACAATGTATTTTTCAACGTTCTGATCAATGGCTGCATTCATGAAAAATGCCAGCAGCATCGGTGCAGGTCCGTTAATGGTCATTGAAACCGAAGTCAGGGCATTGACGAGGTCGAACCCGGAATACAGCTTTTTGGCATCATCCAGTGTAGCAATGGAAACTCCGGCATTTCCGATTTTACCGTAAATATCCGGCGGAAGGGCAGGGTCCTGTCCGTATAAAGTTACCGAGTCGAATGCTGTGGAAAGACGTTTGGCCGGCATTTCAGCAGAAACGTAATGAAATCTTCTGTTGGTTCTTTCAGGGCCTCCTTCCCCGGCAAACATCCGGGTCGGGTCTTCTCCGGTTCTTTTGAACGGATAAATTCCTGCCGTGTACGGAAATCCTCCCGGAAGGTTTTCCTGGCCTTTCCATTTGATCAGATCGCCCCAGTCATTGTATTTCGGCAAGGCAATTTTAGGGATCCTAAGATGTGACAGGGATTCTGTTGAGGTTTCCACTTTAATTTCTTTTCCTCTTACATAATAAGAGTAAAATTCCTCGTGGAAAGCTTTTTTCGTATCATTCCAGGTCTTCAGGAAATCGATGTTTTCCTGCTGGAGTTCCTTTTCAGCCTTCTGGTATTCAGCCTCTAAAGCCTCATTGGATATGATTTTCTTTACCCCTTCAATATGGTACATGGTTCTGGCCAGTTCCGCCTGCTTTTCAACGCCGGCATCATATTGCCTGTTATTTTCTACAATTTCAGACAGATAACGAACCCTTTTCGGCGGGATGATTGTTACTTCTTCCGTGATTTCCTGCTCTGCAAAAGCCTTAAGGTTTAAGTCATTGAATTTATCATTGATTTTGGAAACCAGCCTGTTGTACAGTTCCGTTGTCCCATGGTCATTGAACTGGGATGCCTTGGTCGCATAAACCGGCATTTCATCTAAGGGCTGTTCCCAAAGCAGGTGGTTCCTCTGGAATTGTTTTCTTACGGCCTGAAGCGCGTCCAATGCCCCTCTTTTATCAGATTTATTCAAAGCGACCAGGTCTGCATAATCCAGCATGTCGATTTTCTCCAGCTGGGTAGAGGCTCCGTATTCAGGGGTCATGACATACATAGAAACATCCGCAAAATCAGAAACTTCCGAACCTGATTGCCCGATACCTGAAGTCTCCAGGATGATCACATCCGGATGGGCCAGTTTCAGGACGTTTAAAGCAGACTGAATGAATGGGGAAACGGAAACATTGTTTTCCCTGGTGGCCATAGAACGCATATAGACCCTCGGATCGTTGATGGCATTCATACGGATCCGGTCTCCTAAAAGTGCACCCCCCGTTTTCTTTTTGGAAGGGTCTATGGAAATGATGGCGATTTTTTTATCAGTATTGGAGCGTAAGAAACGTCGCACGAGTTCGTCCGTCAAAGAAGACTTTCCGGCACCTCCGGTACCGGTAATCCCGATAATCGGGATATTAAGGTCTTTTGATTGCTCATCGATGGCTTTAACCAGCTCCGGTTTTTCGTCGGAGAAGTTTTCAACCGCTGAAATAATTTTAGCAATGCTTGTTGGATTTTCAAAGCTGATGGAATTCAGGTCTTCTGCTGTTACTTCCTTACCGGTGGCGAAATCTGACCGGTTGACCAGGTCGTCGATCATTCCCTGCAGGCCCAATTCACGGCCGTCATCCGGTGAATAAATCCTGTCGATACCGTAATCCATCAGGTCTTGTATCTCTTCAGGAAGGATGACTCCGCCGCCGCCGCCGAAAATCTTGATCTGCGGTGAATTTTTCTCTCTTAAAAGGTCATAGATGTATTTAAAATATTCATTGTGGCCTCCCTGGTAGGACGTCAGGGCAATTGCATTGGCATCTTCCTGTATGGCGGTATTCACCACTTCCTCAGCAGATTTATCGTGTCCGAGGTGAATCACTTCGCAGCCTGTTCCCTGGATCACGCGGCGCATAATATTAATCGCGGCATCATGGCCATCGAATAACGAGGCAGCCGTTACAATTCTTACTTTATTGTTTGGAGTATATTTTTGGGTTTCCATAAAAAATCTAGAAATTTTCTGAATTCTCAAATATAACAATAAAATAACAACCTCGGTTTTGAATTTAACGGTTTGGTTTATAATGGATTGATTAAATGATGGGTTTGGATAGAACACCCATTAACAAACACTTGTTAGAAACAGAAACCTGAAATTACACTATAGAATTAAAATGCTTTTAATATAATGATCAGTCGGCTCCAGATATCTGTTCTCAGATTAATTTATCTATTTTTGCATCCTATTATATAGATATGAAAAAGGCTTTGTTATATTTCGCTCTGGGAACAGTGATCAGTTTTTTAATCAATTATTTCTTTTACAGTTCAGAGGATATTAAGCTGGATATTTTTTATGCACTGTCCTTTGGCTTTGCCTGGGGAATCGCTTATTACCTGGATAGCCCGGATTTCACGCTTCCACAGAAACTTGGACTTTCTTTTGCAGCTATGGCCGCCCTGGTACTCATCGGCACGCTTGTCTTTACGCTTGAGCTGGCCATTCCTGCCATCCTGAAATTTTCTACCGTATTTGTGGCCTATTATCTCATTGCCAGTTTCAGAGGCAATAAATCGCTTAGAAATTAAGACGGAAGTATATTATATGTCGTTAAATAAGCAGAGCGATCAGATCAAAGAATTGATTTTTTTTGATTGGCATCGCTTATTTTGACCATTTATCTGCAGGTTTATTTTTCTTTAAGACTGCTGAAATCGTACCTTATCTTAGTCAACAAACAAAATAAGTTTTTTGGTTACAAAAATAATTCATACCTTTGCACACCCTTTTAGGGGGAAATTATGTTTAATCTTTAACTAAAACGTGTGAATACATTAAGTTACAAAACTGTTTCAGCGAACAAAGCTACTGCGAATAAAGAATGGGTTGTGGTAGACGCTGAAGGACAGCCGTTAGGAAGACTAGCTTCTACGGTTGCAAAGATTTTGAGAGGTAAGCACAAAACAAACTTTACACCTCACGTAGATTGTGGTGATAACGTTATCGTTTTGAACGCTGGGAAAGTTACCCTTTCCGGAAATAAGTGGGACGACAAGACTTACATCTGGCATACAGGATATCCTGGAGGACAGAAGTCTATGACTGCGGCTGAACTTCAAAAGAAAGATTCTTTAAAAGTACTTGAAAAATCTGTGAAAGGTATGTTGCCTAAAAACAGACTAGGAGCTGCTTTACTGAAGAACCTTTACTTATATGAAGGGACTGAGCACAAACATGAAGCTCAACAGCCTAAAACAATTAATGTTAACGAATTTAAATAATTAATATGTCTACAGTTCACAAAATCGGAAGAAGAAAAACTTCTGTAGCAAGAGTTTACGTAAAGCCAGGAACTGGTAACATTACGGTAAACGGTAAAGATGCTAAAGAATACTTCTCTACAGATGTAATGGTTTACAAATTAAACCAACCATTTATCCTTTCTGAAACTGTTGGTCAGTATGACGTTACCGTAAACGTATTCGGTGGTGGAAATACAGGACAGGCAGAAGCAATCAGATTAGGGATTTCAAGAGCTTTATGCGAAATCAACGCTGAGTTCAGATTAGCATTGAAGCCAGCTGGTTTACTTACAAGAGACGCTAGAATGGTGGAAAGAAAGAAGCCAGGTCAGAAAAAAGCGAGAAAGAGATTCCAATTCTCAAAACGTTAAGAATTGCGATAAGCTTAAAGCAATATGCAATAAGCTTTTTGAAAAACTTATTAAAATTTTTAATTCGCTCAAAGCCTACGGCGTAATGCCTGAAGCTTAAAGCAACAATTGCCCGTTACGTTTAGCATCCAAACGCTTCTCCCATCTAAAGAAGTTGTTGATTGTTTAAAAGACGGAAAGTAAACTAACAAAAAACAAAGACATGGCAAAAGCAAATGTAAAAGACCTTTTAGAGGCTGGTGTACACTTCGGTCACATGACCAGAAAGTGGAACCCAAATATGGCTCCATACATTTTCATGGAGAAAAATGGTATTCACATCGTAGATTTACATAAAACAGCTGTTAAATTGGATGAAGCTTGCAGCGCTTTAGAAAAATTAACTTCTGCAGGTAAAAAAGTTCTTTTCGTAGCTACTAAAAAGCAGGCGAAAGAAGTGGTGGCAAAACACGCTTCTGAACTTAATATGCCTTATATTACAGAAAGATGGCCTGGTGGTATGTTAACGAACTTCGTTACCATCAGAAAGGCTGTTAAAAAGATGAACTCTATCGACAAAATGAAAAAAGACGGTACGTTCGAAACTTTATCTAAAAAAGAAAGATTACAGGTAGACAGACAAAGAGCTAACCTAGAGAAGAACTTAGGTTCTATCGCTGACATGGTGAGGCTTCCTTCTGCCATCTTTGTAGTAGATATCATGAGAGAACATATCGCTGTAACAGAAGCTAAGAAATTAGGTATCCCTGTTTTCGGTATTGTTGATACAAACTCTGACCCAAGAAAAGTTGATTTCGTTATCCCAGGAAACGATGATGCTTCTAAATCTATTGACATGATCTTAAACATTGTTTCTGATTCTATCAAAGAAGGTCAGTCTCAGAGAAAAGCTGATAAAGAAAAATCTAAAGAAGAAGGAGAAGTAGTATCTGCTGATAAAGATGCTGACTTTGATGCTGAATAAGTAAAGATTTTCTTTAAAATATTAAAACCGCTGAATGAAAATTCAGCGGTTTTTTTTATGCTCTCTCCTGGAGATCAATAGTGTGTATAATGCCATTCAGCCATTACTTCGCTGAACAAGCAAGACATATAGATTTAGTTTGATACTGTAATATGGGATGACCCTGTAATCATTTTGGTTTTCTGATAGACTGCATCACAGACCATTCCTGAAAGATTGTACGTCTGGTTTTTAGGAAGGATGACCGCTCCTATTTTTCCTGCTCCAATCGGAACTTTTCTGAAGTAATTGTTGCCGCTGATGGTGAGTACCATATTGCACCGGGATTTATTTTCTACCGTAAAAGAGGCAGTTGTACTGCTGGGTGAATCATTAAGCAGATCTGTGAGCACAGCTGCTGTTTCAGATTTATAGGTTTTGCTCAGGTTCTGGTATTCCCTTTCCGTTTGTGCTGCCGGCGAGTTGCTGCTTCCCGTAGTGGAAGGCCTGATGACCGGTTTCCTTGTCGGATAGCTCCGTACCGGGGCGGTATTGCTGCCACAATTATACATCAGTACAGCAGCACTTACACAAAGCCAAAGATTAAAATACTTTTTCATAAACCTGTTATTATCCGGTAAATGTAAGCTTTTACTTTCTTATTTCAGCAGAGCCGCTGGCGGATGCTGTGGGATTCTGGATGGTAATGAACAGGCTTGACGTAATATTTTTGCTGGAAGAGTATGCTACATCGCATACATTGCTGGTAAGCTTATAATTTCCCTTATTGATGACCATGAAATTATCGCCCTTTGCAGGAACAGCCAGGTTATAAAAGTCCTTTCCCTGTATCCTTAAAATCATATTGCAGTCTGACTGGTTCCTGAACAGGATAATGACCTCTTTAGTGCTTATATCCTGATCAAAAAGGGTATTGAGAAGCTTAAGCGTCTTAGCGGTATGTCCTTCGCCGGTGGAAGCAATGAGACGTTTAAACTCTTCTGCTTCCGAAGAACCGGAGTTCCTAATGGCGTTGCCGGGGATTTCATACATCACCGGCCTGGCTTCCATAGGTTTGGCATCTTTCCTGCCTTTGGTCCATGCTGCATTTTTTAAAGTGATGAGTTTAGGCTTCAGGACACTGCGGCGGGGATCATCAGGATAAGTGGATGCAAGGTATTTTTCAATCCTGCTGATATCTGTTGTCGTAAGAATATCCTCGCTTTCTCTTCTGGTTTTGGTAGGGGAACAGGCTGCCAGAAAAGAAATAAGGACTACTAAAATTATATTTTTCATCGAATGTTATTTCATCAGTGGATCCGGAATTTTATGTAGGTTATAGTTTTGCCTTTGGCAGAGAAAAGTTCTTCGTAGTAGGTCCTGATGTCTCTCAGGTGTTCTGTATTCGGATCATATTCCGGAGCACCATAGATATCGTGGTGGGCAGTTATGATTTCATGTCCGGCCCCTTGCAAATATCCCAGCGTATAGCCGTGAAGGAATTCAGAGTCGGTCTTCAGGTGGATGATGCCACCCGGTTTGAGGAATTTCTTGTACCGTGCTAAAAAGTCCGGGTGTGTCAGCCTGTGTTTGGTACGTTTGTACTTAATCTGTGGATCCGGGAATGTAATCCAGATTTCATCCACTTCATTTTCTGCGAAGAAATAATCTACAAGCTCAATCTGCGTCCTTAAAAATGCAACATTGGTCATATTGTTTTCCACCGCTTCTTTAGCTCCGAACCAGAACCTTGCACCCTTAATGTCTATACCGATAAAATTCTTTTCAGGGAAAGTCTTGGCCAAACCCACGGAATATTCTCCTTTCCCACATCCCAGTTCCAGGACAATAGGATTGTCATTCTTAAAAAAATCAGTTCTCCACTTACCCTTCAGGTCAAAGCCCTGTAAGGCATCTTCCCGTGTAGGCTGTATGACATTCGGTAATATTTTGTTTTCGGCAAACCGTGCTAATTTATTCTTTCCCATGATATTTAAAAACCCTGCAAAAGTACTAAAATTTATACATATATGGTCAGCGGGAATGGGTAAGGATCATTTGGAGGCCGACATACCTAGGGATACCATGACAGGTTTCTGAATGGTTTTCTGAGAAGCATATTGAGAGCCGCATACGATACTGGTAAACAGATAGTCTCCTTTTTGCACGACTATGGAATTATCGCTGCGTGCAGGAATGGGAAGCCTGTATTTGATGGTGCCGATACCTTCCATCCTCATAATAATATTACAGTCTGATTTATTTTCTATCAAAACGATACATTCTTTACTCATCGGATCATTGTCGAACAGGGAATTCAGTATTTTAACCGTTTTATTTTTATGTTCCACAGGAGAAACGGCCATCAGCATATTGAATTCTTCAGCTTCCACATCCGGGATGGCTGCAGTGGTGGCGACTGCCGCTCCGGTTACAATAGCATTATTGGGATTGCTGGGTGTATAGGCTACGGTAGGCTGTTTGGCTGCCAGCTCAGCCTTGTACTTGGCGATCTGTTTTTGCCGGATGATGGCATTCATTTCGTCAAAGGTAATTTTTGTAGACGGCCTCCTTTTCAGCATGGCCAGCCATTCCTGCATCTGTTTTACCTTCTGGTCGCCAGGAAGGGCATCTTTGATATAGTCCTTCATCATTTCCATCACCCGGGGCTTGAGGATGGATCTGCGCGGATCGTCCGGATGGGCATCCCTAAGAAAGGCATTGATTTCGTAAATATTTTTGCTTTTCAGAATATCACTGTAGTCTTTGCCCTTTTTCTGGGCAGAAATACCGGCACATAGTATTGTGCTGAAAATTAAAATAAATTTTTTCATTCAGGTCAAATTTTAAAAGATGAAAAAAGCTTTGTGTTTTTGACCTCAGTTTTAAAATAGCAAAAGGAAGCAATCACAGTTTTAAATCCGTTCGGTTGAAACAAATTTAAAAAAATAATCTGTATACGAAAGAAATGAAAGGGAAATTAACAGTCAGAATATCAATCCCATAAGTGGGAAAAATTACGGCTTGGTGATGATTTCCTGAAGGTGCGAATTTTTTAGCCTTCTCTGATAGATCGGTACATACTTTTCAATCGGGACTTTTACCGCTTCAAAGTTTCCAGCTGAAATATACGGTTCGATGTTTTCCGAGGTGTAAACAAACTGCAGGAAATTATCAATAAGGTTTTCAGGTATCTTGAATTTAACAAAATAATCCTTGCCCAGATAATTTTTAATTTGTGTCACCGAACTGTTCATCTTTTCATAAGCCATATACCGCTGTTTTTTCTTTCTTTCCCCTGAAAGAATATCATAAATGCTCTCCAGGCTGAAAGTAAGTCCACCATCCCTAAGTCCTGCCACCGGCAGTTGCGGAGGCGTACCATCCCCTTTAGGTTCAGGCAGCCCGATGACTTTTTTAATGGCCAGTCCTTTATCTTCTTTTCTCAGTGCGTTCACATCATACCTAAGGTTACCCGTAGGTTTAAACCTGCTGATAACAACTTCCTGGATATCGTGATAGGCAATTTTCAGCTCGACCAGGTTTTGCTGATCCAGCATCTGAGGAGACAGTTTGATATCTTTTCTTTCTGTAACAATGGATGTAAAACGGATGATATCCCCGGGAGCAGCCTGTAGAGTAAAATTCCCGTTATAATTCGTCAGAACAGTTTTCTGGGTGTTAAGATTTGTTACATATACCTGGTTCAGATAGAATACAGAATTGTCCTTCAGAAAAACTTCTCCGGAAAATTGTTGTGCATTGATTTTGATCAGAAAAACCAGCAGCAATAGGGTGATACACTTGTTCATATAATGTGGCAAAATTACACAGAAATCCATCAAATCATACATTTGGAAAACCCTGATTACGGTTAAAGTTATATTAAACTTTTCAGAAAAATGTTAATGTATGTTATGAGAATATAAGCTCTTACCGGTTGATGCAAATTCCCGACCAATAAAGGGTTATCTGTGTTTTACCAAGAGCCAGCTGCTGTATTTTACTGTAGTGGCACCTCCAAACTCTGTCCAGCTGATAAAATACCAGTATGTTGCGGTGTTGACAGGCCTTCCACCCATATTGCCGTCCCAGGTATACCGGTTGGAAGGCGTTCCTCGGAAGACTTCAGCTCCATAGCGGTCAAAGATCCTGAATTCGAGGTTTTTATTCGTCATTAAAGCAGAATAATCTATATCGTCATTAGTACCATCTCCATTGGGCGTGATGGTATTGATCAGGTTAATGATCACGAAGGTCCTGGTCACATCCTGGCAGCGCTTGGAATCCCTTACATACAGCGTATGGTTCCCTCTTGGTATATTATTGAATACATTAGAGCTTTGCCATGTGATTCCGTCCAGTGAATATTCATACGGAGGATTTCCGCCGCTTGTACCTACCGTTACTACCTGGCCGTTGATTTCTATAGAAGTAATTACCGGAAGCTGAGATTCGGTGACTGTTACATATTGCCGGTATACGCATCCCTGATACGTAAGGTCTACCCAGTAGTTTCCGGCAGGAACATTGGTAATGGATTGTGAAGTGGCTCCTGTACTCCAGCTGTAACTTTCAAAATTAGGCCCGGCATCCAGGTTGGTCTTTGCTTTCGGGCAGATCACCTGGTCAGTCAGGAGATCCGACTTTCTGGGAACTTTAATGGTAACAGATATAGAAGCAATATTCGGACAGACTCCGTTTTTTTCAAATCTTATATATATCGTCTGTGTTCCTGTAAGATTGATAGGATTATTTAACGGATTCACATCATTCTGGGCATCCTGAAGACTTCCGTGATAGGTCACTGTAACTGCCGGATCTGTAGTGAACTGGCTGATGTAGGATGAAAGGCTGACCTGCTTTATGCCATCCAGGTCATCATCGCAGACGCTTATGGAAAGAGATGTTTTCTGTAAAGGAATTTTGGATCCGATAGTAAAATTCAGGGGTTTGATTACAGGAGCACATCCGTTTGGAGAATTTACCCGGATGTAAATTGTAGTCGCTGCCGTATAGCTCCAGCTATTAGGAAGAGTATTGTTATTCCCTGCTGTAGCATCACTAAGATTAGCATAATACCTCACATTTGTAAAATATGAAGGATTGTTCAGGACGATAGCGGTAATATCTGATAAGGTTATGGTCACCGTTCCGTCAAGATTGTCATCACAGAATGCCCCCGTATAATTTTCAGTTACTACAGCGAGAGGAAACAGGTTAAGGGTAATCTGGGCAATATTTTTACAGCCCAGGTTGTTTTTTACAACGGCATATACGATCGTTCCGTTCGCAGCTGTGTATGTTGTGGGATTAGTGATCAGGGCAGCAGCATTTTCGTTCTGTGCATCGGTTAGTGTAGGGTAGTAGGTAATGGTAGTCCCCGAACTGGAGGTAACAGCAGCTGTAGTCAGGTTAAATGTTCCCTGGCCATTTACCGTACAGGCAGATAGTGAAGCGTTGCTTACGGTAAGCACCTGGATATTGATGTTTACCGTTACTGTTTCACAATCCGGAAAATCGATGTTATTTCCGCAGAAAGTATAGGTGAAAGTATCTGTCCCGATTGTTCCTGGGTTATTTACGGTATAAGTAATAATTCCTGTAGTCGGATTCACCATAGCGGTTCCGGATGTAGGAGCTGTAGTAATGGCAACTGTGGAAGGAACCGGAGACTGTGTTGAACTGCTGAATGCCGGAGTTATGGTTTTGGAGGTACAGACATCATAAATAGCGGTGATCTGTTTGGTACAGTTTAATACTTTAAATTTTTCAGTGATTAGCGGGGCACAGCTTCCCATCGTTACCGAACAGGTGTAGTATCCGGATTGGGTAGGAGTATAGGAAGATGAAGTGGCGCCTGGTATCAGGGTGTTATTGACATACCATTGGTAGGTATCATAGATAACAGGATCTGCCGTAAGAACAATTCCCGGAACACAATCGCCACCGGATTTCAGGATGACCGGCTGGGTAGGAAAGCCGGCAAAGAAACCGCCATAGCCTACGGCATCGGTTCCTGCCGTAATTCCTGCCGTAATCGCTTTGGTGGAAGTAATCGTCAGTGTGCCTGTTACATTGGGAATTCCATAGGTAACCCAGTTGTTGGTGCCGGTCATGTCATATGGCCCGGCAGAGGCCGGTGGAACAGCACCGTTTACGGTAACAACAGCGCCTCTTTCGGTGATCAGGTTCAGCTTAGTAGGAATATTCAGGATACCAGAAGGGTTATTGATAGAGTAGACAAAATTTTCATTGATCAGCCCCAGTTCGTCAATCTTCTTGGGCAGGTAACAGTTGAGCGCAGGAATAAAATTAAAGCCGCCGGTGGCCACTTCATTGGTAGGATTGGAATCGCCAGCCAGGATCTGATACACATAAGCATTTTTGGAGGTCCTGATATACAGGTTGTAATGGCTGCTGCCATGGAGCTGGTATTTTGAATCCGGGACAACGAAGTATTGGCCCGTATTTAAGGTAGCCAGAGCAGCAGTTTCGTTATTGACGAATATTTGGGTATTATCTTCTGTAGCAATGATGATGGCACCTTCCATATTGGAGCCTATACTTCCGTTTCCTTTCACCAGGGCAAATTCATTTCCCAGTCTTTCCACAGGAACCGACTGGTCCATCAGGATGTCCGAATTGTTCTGGAAACTTCCTGCATATTGACCGTTAAAGTTTCCGTTCGTAATATTGACCGGCTTGGTGGAAGTAATATGTGCTCCGATAAAGCCATTGGAATTTCCTGCAATAGTACCTATACCGTCTATAATGTAAGACTGGCCCTTATTCAAAGTAAAAGTAAGCGTGGGATTGGTTGCTCCGGTTGTGCCGTTGGAAAACTGAACCGTATTTTTATAGCCGGTAATGGTTACCGTGGTATTGTCTTCGGTTGCCAGCACGCTGGTCATAAAATTCAGGATCTGGTTGCTGACGCTGATGGGAGCACTCGCTACATAAAAATTTTTACCGGTAGAAGGAATCCCTTTGGATGTTATGATTTCAGCGTGATTCGTGACAGAAAACCGGAGGTTGGCATAAAAGGGGAATTCTGCTTTCAGATAGAGCCCTTTAGTTGTAGGAGTAAAAAGGTCAGTCTGTAAGGTCGTAATGATATAATTTCTTAAAACATCAAATTTCTGCGGATTGTTCTTGCTGATTGTAACTGTACCGATTAATGTATTATTGTTATAAATGCTTACCGGAAATGGGGTAGTCCTGCTGGTGGATAAGTACAATCTCTGATAAGGATTGGTCGCAGTGGTCCTGTCTATCATCGGTGCAAACCAGTGTTCCCTGTCCAGCTGGGCAAAAGTACAGGTGAAAATAAAAAATAAGAATATAAAAGATAGAATTTTCTTCATTCAGTTACCGCTTTTGTCACAAATTTAATAATAAAAATTGTTGATCGCCTGAAAAATAATAAAAAACAGCAATTTAAAAACGGTAGTTTGCAAAAGCATGGAAAATATCTTTTATTACTGTTTTTTGTCCGGATTTCTGCATAAGCGGCAGAAACGCGATTGTTTCTATAGCAGTTATCGTTTAGTATTTGGTGTATGTAATTCGGCCATTTACGTTTAATAATAAATAAACCACGATTATGACAATCGTGGTTTATTTATTTTGGGTTATTATTCTATATTTTTCACCAGGATCCATCCGGTATATTTTACCGGGGTCTTCTGCTTATTCGGTTCATTCCAGTTGATATGGTACCAATAGGTTCCGGTAGAAATTTTCTTCCCGAAATGCTTACCATCCCATGTGTAATTGTTAAACCGGTCTCCCGTAAATATTTTATTGCCGTAACGGTCATAGATCACAAAGGAAAGGTTTTCTTTATAGCCAAGTTCACTGTAATCGATATAATCGTTTTTGTTATCTCCGTTCGGAGTAATGACATTGATGAGGTTAGGCACTGTGACTTCAACAGAAATTGGGGTTGTACAGTCATAAGCATCTTTAACATGGAACGTGTGCTGTCCTCGGGTAAGCCCGGTGAAAACATTGGATTCCTGCCATGTAGTCATATTGTCTACAGAATATTTATACGGTGGTTTTCCGCCTGTTACTATTACAGTTGCTGTATTATTGGCAATTTCAATCTCCTTGATCACCGGATCCTCAGCTTTTCTGATGTGGACAATCTGCTTAACAAAGCATCCGTTATCTTTAAGGATTACCCAGTATGTACCTACAGAAACTCCTTGAATAGACTGGGTCGTAGCTCCTGTGCTCCATTCGTATGATTGATAGCCGGGACCTGCATCTATAGTCGTCCTGTCATCGATACAGATATATTGGTCAACCAGTAATGAAGATCTCTTCGGAGGGATTACATGAAGGTTAATTTTCGCAATCGAATAACAGCCATTGGAATTAAATACCCTTACGTAGACTACGCCGTCCGTAGACAGATAGCTGTTCAGGTTATTCATGATGACGTTGGTCCCGTTGCTCGCATCAGTGAATGTTGGATAGAACATTTTGGTCACAGGGGTTTCTGCTGTAACATTGGCTGCAGTTAAATTAAATACCGCCATATTTTCTTTATTTTCTACAAAACACTCATTCAGGGTAGTCTCATAAACTACCGGAGAAGGCAGGAATGCAAGGGTTATTTTGGCAAGACCTGTACAGCCCTCATTGGTGGTTACTTTTACATAAACAAATCCTTCTGCCGAAAAATAATTATCCGGATTGTTGATTTCAATGGATGCATTGACATCATTAAGGGTTTTATAGAACTTTTTAACTACAGGAGTATAACTAGTAACGGCTGCTGCAGTGAGGTCAAAATAAGCATTTCCGTTGTATTGACAAGCCTTTACAGTTGCATCGGTCACAGTAAATGGTACTACATTCAGGTTTAGGGTTACCTGCTCACATTCTATGAATTCTGGTGCGTTGCCGCAGAATTTGTATACAATCTGGTCAGGGCCTAAATACCCTGCCTGCGGGATGTAGGTAATGGCACCCGTTGAAGTATTGATCGTAGCTGTTCCATGAGTAGGATAGGTAATAATGGTTACGGTCCCTGGAACAGGAGTCTGTGATGTGGTATAAGAGAATGCCGGATTAATGACCTTGGTGGCACATGCGTTCAGTGAAGTCGTGGTCTGCTTAAGGCAGGCAAATACTTTGTAGATAGGCGTAGTAACCGGAGGACAGGTTCCCATGGTAACTTTTACCGTATAATTTCCGGCAACTGTAGGAACATAGGTATTATTAGTAGCACCATTGATCGGAACACCGTTCAGGTACCACTGATAGGTTTCATAACTGTCATCCACCTCCAGCGTAATACCCGGAATACATTCTCCGTTTTTCTTGGCAATGACAGGAATTGAAGAGAATCCGGCAAAATACCCTCCGTAACCTGCGGTGCTGTACCCTCCGTTGATTCCGGCTGTTACTGCTTTGGTGGACGTAATGGTCACATTTCCAGTGATTCCTTCAATGGCATAGGTCTGCCATTGGGTATTTCCGGTCAAAGGATAAGGGCCCTCTGCAGCAGTCGGCGGATTCCCGTTAACCAGGACCGAAGCACCGGCTTCCGTAAGGATATTCAGTTTTAGGCTGATTGCACTGGTTACACCGGGCATTTCATTGATCTTTCCGATTTCATCAATTTTTCTCGGTAAGAAACAGTTCAGAGGCGGAATATAGTTGAAGCCGCAGGTTGCATTACTGTTGCCTACAGCAACCAGCTGGTACAGGTACACGTTTTGGGAGGTGGAAATGAACATATTCGCATGTGTTCCCGGTCCGGGCTGCGTGATATAATTCGTTTCGTTAATCCTGTAAAACTGGCCGGCATTAATAGTTGTAATAGGGGTCGTGGACCCGTTAAGGAATATCTGTGTATTGTCTTCTGTAGCAATGATGATTCCACCTTCCATATTTTCACTGGGTGCGGTAGATTTGGTTTTAACCATGGCAAAGGTATTCCCCAGGCGTTCTACAGGTACCGACTGATCAAGGACTGCATCAGACCCTCCTGAAGAGCCTAATCCGAAATTACCGTTGCAGCTTCCGTTGGTGAGCGATACCGGTTTTGTGGCTACGATTTTAGCCCCCATGAATCCGGATAAATTGGGACTGGCCGTTCCGGGCCCCGCTAATATATAGGACTGTCCTTTATTCAATGTAAAGGTCTGCGTATTTCCTCCCGGAGATCCTCCGAAAAAGGTTACTCCTGAGTTATTCCACGTTACCGTAACAGAGGTATTATCCTCTGTTGCCAAAACACCGGCGGTAAAGTTATATAATGAACTTGTGCTGGTATTGGGGCTGGTAGCAACATAAAATTCTTTGCCAATACCTGCCTTACCTTTACTGGTGATGATTTCTCCGTGTGAGAACTGCCCAAGCCTCAGACTGCAATAGAAAGGTTTATCTGCATTAAGGTAAAGCCCTTTGTTAATGACAGTAAGTGCATTGGTGGCGGAGGAAGCCAGAATAAGGTTGTTATTAACCGTATATGTTGCAGGGCTCCCCTTGCTGATGGTTACCGCAGCAATCTGATTATTATTGCTGTAAATCTTTACTTCTACCGGTACAGTGGAATCTGTGGATAAATATAAAGCATTGGTGTATCCACCCGATGAATCATAATAGGGAGCTATCCAGTGTTCTGTATCCCTCTGTCCGAATAAAGGCAAAGCTAAACAGATTAATATAAGGCTTAGTAGAAATCTTTTCATGAAACGAAATATTAGGATTCCTACAAAATTAAAATAATATTTGAAATATTCTTAATTATATGTTAATTAAAATTAAATTATTCACGATTTTTAATTAATATCCAGCCTGAATATGAAACCGGTAATTTTGTGTCCGGCTCTATCCATTTCAGGATATACCAATAAGTTCCGGTGGACAGTGGTCTTCCTCCCGATTTACCATCCCAAACATAATTCCTGTCTGAAGATTTATACACAGGAGAACCGTAACGGTCCAATACCTCAATGGAAACACTCTGCTTGATTCGTAAATCCGAATAATTCAGAACATCATTTATCCCGTCCCCGTTCGGAGTAATGGCATTGACTAAATTCAGCACCAGAAACTCTTTGGACACGGGCGAACATCCGTCTGATCCTAGAACATATACCGTATGAAGTCCTCGTGACAGACCGGTCAATACGTTAGAAGTCTGGTAATCTATACCATTCAGGGAATATCTATACGGCGGAGTTCCTCCGGAAACATATACTGTAGCGTTGAAGCCTGAAACGTCAATACGGGTAATGGCCGGAGCCTGTGCTGTTGTGACAGTAACCTGCTGTCGGTATACACACCCGTTGAAGCCTAAATCAACATAATAGCTTCCCGCTCCTACGGTAATGGTCTGAGTCGTTGCGCCAGTACTCCATGCGTAGGAAGTGAATCCGGTGCCTGCATCCAGCATTGCCTGTTCATTGGTACATACGACCATATCCCGGAGTTTGGTTGATTTTTTAGGCGTTTTAAGGCTGATGGTGATAGATGCTGTATTAGGACACTCTGAAGGACTCGTTATCCTGACATAAAAAGTAGAAGCCGTAGTGATAACCTGTAAGGCAGGTATTGCATTGGTTCCTGTCTGGGCATTCGCAAGCGTGGAATAGAATGTCAGCGTTGCGGCAGGATTGGCAGTAATTAAATTTTTATAATCGTTGAGGTTGATATTTTCAGAGCCGTTCAGGTCATTGTCACACACATCAGTAGTTACGGTATTCGTAAGCAGGGAAACCTTATTGCCGATGCTGAAGCTGATCTGCCCGAAAGCCGGGGGACAGTTATTGCTGCTGTCTGCGCGTACATAAACCGTGGTATTGCCGGTAAAGGTCCAGTTCACCGGTAAAGTATTGTTATTGCCGGCAGTGGCGTCGGCCTGGCTCAGGTAATATCTGACAGTGAAATTACCTGAATTGGTAACGATCTGTGGCGTAACCGCAGTAAAATCAACATTGATGATCCCGTCAAAATTATCATCACAGAGTACACCGCTGAAGGCGGAGGTGTTTACAGTAGGTCCCTGGTTGGCTGTCAGTGAAATGGGTGTCATTTTCGAGCAGCCGTATTGGGATGTTACGTTAGCATATACGGTTCCGGTAGGTCCGGTATAGGCTGTCGGATTAGCAATAGGTCCGGTAAGATTGGAATTGGTGAAATAAGTTGTAGAAGTACCTGAATCCGGGGATGTGGTTAAAGAGGTAAGATCAAAAGTGCCATTACCGTTGGATGCTGAACATGAAGCTAATGAAAGCCCTGTATTCACCTGCAGCACATCTACATTAATGATGATTTTAAAATACTCAAAATCAAAAGGATTTCCATTGCCCTGTATATAGTAAATAAAGCTGTCGGTTGTATCTGAAGTCAGCCCTGGGTTGGGTGTATAAGTAATTTGCCCGTTTACAGGATTGACTACAGCTGTTCCTGACACAGGTGCAGAAATAATGGCTGTATTCGCGGGAGTAATGATCTGGGCTGAATTGGTGAAAGCCGGTGAAATGACTTTAGTGCTGCATGAACCGATGGTATATGTTGTCGTTGTAATGGGCGGACATACGGTATAGGTATATGGGTCTGTCATTCTGGACTCACAGTTATTCTTGGTCACAAGGCAGGTATAAGTACCTGCTCCGTACAGTTCAGGATTGATGGAAAATGAAGTGGCTCCGGGAATAGGGTTTCCGTTAAGGTACCACTGATAGCCGTCGTAAGTGTTGTCTACCTGTAACAGAATGCCTGCATAGCAGTCGCCGGTTTTGGTAATGGCGGGAACTGAGGAAAACCCAGCGAAATATCCGCCGTATCCTACCGCCCCGCTTCCCGCAGCGATTCCTGCGGTTACCGATTTAGTGGAATTTACTGTAATGTTTCCTGATATATTGGGAACAGAATAGGTAACCCAGTTCGGGTTTCCGGTTACTGCATACGGTCCGTTGGCGGCAGCTATCGGATTGCCGTTCAGGGTCACCGTTGCACCGGTCTGGGTAATAATATTCAGTTTTGTATTGAATGTGGATGTCCCGATTTTGTTGATAAAACCTATTTCATCAATTTTATTAGGCATAAAGCAGCTGAGCGGCGGGATAAAGTTCATACCTCCGGTAGGATATTCATTGCCTGTAGATACACCGGCAAGCAATTGATAAACATAAATATTTTTTGAGGCCGAAATGTTCATATTGTAATTGCCGTTTCCCTGCGGGATGTAATTTCCGCTTGGAACCATATAGTACTGGCCGGCATTCAGACTGATGGTAGAAGCACTGCCGTTAAACGCCAGTTGGGTATTGTTTTCCGTAGCAACGATAACAGCGGTTTCCATTCCTGAGGTTACAGACCCGTTGCCTTTCACCATTACAAAATCTTTCCCGAGCCTTTCAACAGGTACAGCCTGGTCCATTAATATGTCATTATTCGTGAAATTCTGATTGGTATAAATCCCGTTGAAGTTTCCGTTGGTTACGGAAATAGGTTTATCAGACTCAATTTTAGCCCCTATAAGACCAGCAAGATTATAAAAGGAGTCATTGCTTACGGCATCCATAATGTAAGACTGTCCTTTGTTTAACGTAAACGTCTTCGTTGGGGTGGAACTCCCGTCGGAAAACAGCACATTGGGATTGTATCCTGAAACCACTACGGAAGTATTGTCTTCAGTTGCCGTTACTCCGATAGTAGAATTGACATAATATTCGGATCCTGTATTGGGTGCCATGGCAGCATAGAATTTTTTCCCAAGCCCGGCCAGCCCCTTTGAAGTGATGATTTCAGCATGATTGGTTACAGAGAAACGGTAATTGGCAAAGAATTTCTTAGATCCTTTTACATACATTCCCATAGAGGTGGGCGTAAACAGATCTCCCTGATTGGTTGCCAGCAGGAAATAGGCGGGAATACTCACCTGTACCGGGTTTCCTTTGCTTACCTGGACTGTATTGTAAAGAGTATTGTTATTGTAAATCTGCACCGGGAATGGTGTGGTTTCATTGGTAGACAGGTACAGGAAGCTTTGCAGCCCAGCCGTTCCGGATTTGGCCGCCATGGGTGCAAACCAGTGTTCCGTATCCATTTGTGCATGAGCAGACAGGCAAAAAATGGCAAAAATAATAGATAGAATTTTTTTCATACTCTAAAATAGGGCTGCAAATGTAAGTATTAATGTCTAAAATTTCGTGAAAGGTATTAAGATGTATCACATATTCTTCATATTTATTGAATATTTAATATTATTTTAATATTGAATCTGGTTTGTAACAGGGACAAAAAAATCCCGGTGAAACATTCACCGGGATCATTTTTTATTATTCAGGGAAGATTAAGACAAGCTTACTCTTACAAATCCTGTTACTTTTAAATCTCCGTTAGCAGATTTTACATAGTCAGCAACAGACATGCTGCCGTCTTTGATGAAATCCTGGTGTACCAGAGTGTTGTCTTTGTAGAATCTCTGCATTTTACCTTTAAGAATGTTATCGATGATATTAGCAGGCTTACCTTCTTCAGTAAGTTTATGTCTTTCGATTTCCAATTCTTTGTCGATTGTTGACTGGGAAACTGCATTCTCATCAAGAGCGATAGGATTCATTGCAGCTACCTGCATAGAAACCGCTTTAGCTACTTCATCAGCACCATCCACTTTAGCAGAAAGGGAAGTGATAGCAGCAATTTTATTTCCTGCGTGGATGTAAGCTCCTAAGAAAGGTCCTTCGATTCTTTCGAAAGCACCGATTTCGATTTTCTCACCGATAACACCGGTTTGCTCTACCAATTTATCAGCTACTGTAATCCCGTGGAAATCTGTTGCTAAAAGCTCTTCTTTAGAAGCGGCAAAGATCGCCATTTCAGCCAATTCGTAAGCCAGTTCAATAAATGCTTCATTTTTAGCAACGAAGTCAGTTTCGCAGTTAAGGGAAATAATCGCCCCTAAAGTGCTGTCCTCATTTACCCTTGCGATTACCGCTCCTTCGGTAGATTCTCTGTCAGCCCTGTTAGCAGCCACTTTCTGACCTTTTTTTCTTAGGATTTCGATTGCTTTTTCGAAGTCTCCTTCAGCTTCCACTAAAGCTTTTTTGCAGTCCATCATCCCTGCACCTGTTGTGTTTCTCAATTTTGCTACGTCTGCAGCAGCTGGTGTATAAGACATAATATCTGTTATTTTTTTGTTGTAAAGTTATTATAGATTTTTTAGCCTACTTTTAGAGCTGTGCAAAGATAATGATTTTAATGATAAACTAAAAAACGACTTTTTGCGTTATTTGATTATTTAATAATATTTTATATTCCATTCATGAAAAAAATCCTCCTCCTTATATTAATGTGCCTGTTTACACTGGGATTTTCACAGAAAAAGAAACGAGCAGCCAAACCCAAAGCCATCGTTGAAAAGGAAACTGCCATCATCTATACGGAAAGCGATGCTGAAAATACCCAGGAAGCAAGGATCATTGCCGGATTCCTGAAACAAAATCCGGGTCATGCCAAGACCGATTATTTTAAAAGGAAGCTGATCGCCATCATTACAGCAGATAATTCCCCTGAAGCCAAACCGGTGATTAAACCGCTCAGTAAAAATGAAATCGCAAAAATCACCAGCAATAATGAGCTGAATAATTCTAAAACATTAGCTTCCAATACAGCCAACACCTCCTCCAATACAGCACGGACCGTTAATTATGCATCAGTGGGGAACACTTCAAAAAAAGCAGGTCCCAGCGAAAAGGATAAAAAGACCGCTTCCATGCTTACGCACCTGTTCAATAATGATCCAATGGACAAGGAAGCGTATATCAACATAAAAAACAGGTCGAGGTGTAATCTGATCGTAAAAATCAGCGGCTTAAAAAAATATTACAACCTGGAAGTCCCGGCCAACGGGCAGAACTACCTTTTAGTGGAAAAGGGGGAATACATCCTTACCACTATGGTATGCGACGCCAAATATTCATCCCTGAAAAAGATCAACAAGGATATTGAGATCGAACTCAACTTAAGGGATTAGAAACAGAAAAGAATTCGTGTATAAATAATTGGTAAAGAAAAAGGTTAAGAAGAACATTCTTAACCTTTTTCGATTTTATCCTTTAAATTGCCCCATGGCAATAAATTTCTCCTGTCTCTGTGTTTCCAGCTCCTGCCCGGTAAACTTTGAAAAAGCTTTAATGTTCTGCAGAATGGAATTTTTCAGATTTAAGTATGTTGTTTCAGGATCATAATGGGCACCTCCTAAAGGCTCCGGAATGATACCGTCAATGAATTTCTCCCTCAATGCATCAGCCGGAGTAAGGTTGAGTGCATTAGCTGCATCTTCCTTATGATCCCAGTTTCTCCATAAGATAGAAGAACAGCTTTCCGGCGCAATCACGGTATACCAGGTGTTTTCAAGCATGTAAACTTTATTTCCGACCCCAATTCCCAATGCCCCGCCGCTGGCACCTTCACCAATAACATAGGTAAAGATAGGTGTCTTCAGCTGTACCATTTCAAAAATGTTCCTGGCAATCGCTTCTCCCTGGCCTCTTTCCTCTGCTTCAAGCCCGGGATAAGCTCCCGGAGTATCTACTAAAGTTACGACAGGAATATTGAATTTCTCAGCAAGCTTCATCAGTCGCAATGCTTTTCTGTATCCTTCAGGATTCGGCATACCGAATCTTCTGTGCTGCCTTTCTTTGGTCGTCCTCCCTTTCTGGGTTCCGATAATCATTACTTTCTGACCGTCTAGTGTGGCCAGTCCTCCAATCATTGCAGGATCATCTGCAAAATTGCGGTCTCCGTGAAGTTCCAGGAAACTGCCTTTATCGGTGATGCCATGGATATAATCCAAAGTATACGGACGATCCGGATGACGGGATAACTGTACTCTCTGCCAAGGGGTAAGGTTGCCATAGATTTCTTTTTTCTTTTCTATGATTTTATCCTCTATCTGGCTACATGCTAATTTTACATCAACACCACTTTCTTCTCCTACCAAAGAACAGGTCTGATATTGATCCATCAATTCTTTAATAGGCAGCTCGAAACTTAAATATTCCATTCTTGAAGTAAATTAAATCTTTCAAATTTATGAAAAATTATGAAACTGACCGCTTAAAAATAATCTTTACAGGTCTTTAGCCTGTATAATTTTCTTATTATGAAAGGAGATTATCCTTTTACGGCGCTCAGGTCAGGTTTGATTATTTTAATCGCTCAACAGCCGTTTTGATTCTGGCTAAACTTTCTTCTTTACCGATGATTTCAAGGATATCCGGAACATCAGGTCCTTTCAGCTCTCCTACCAGTGCAAGGCGGAGCGGCATCATCACTTTACCCATGCCCAGTCCTTTGCTTTCCGCAAATTCATGAATCCCATGTTTTACAGCTTCTGCACTGAATTCTGAATGTTCAAGTCTTTCCGCAAGTTCGCTTAAAACAGAAGAGGTCTCATCGTTCCAGGCTTTCTTAAGTGCTTTTTCGTCATAGGAAGCCGGTGCTTCAAAGAAAAATTTTCCATTCTCATAAATATCTTTCGGGAATGTAGCCCTTTCTTTCATGAGACGGATCACTTTCAGAAGTTTCTCATCCGGTGCTCCTGCCAGGTCAGAGACTGCTGCTTCCAGGGTTCCAAGCAGTTCTTCATCCGGTTTCATCTGCATATACTGATGGTTGAACCATTCCGATTTTTCTTTGCTGAAACGGGCTCCCGCTTTATGAACTTTATACAGGTCAAATTCCCTGGTCATTTCCTCCATCGACAGGATTTCCTTATCATCCGCCGGTGACCAGCCCAATAAGGCGACCATATTGATGAATGCTTCAGGAAAATACCCGTTTTCCCTATATCCTTTGGAAACTGTTCCCGTTGCAGGGTCTTTGAAATCCAGCGGGAATACGGGGAACCCGAACTTATCGCCGTCCCTTTTGCTTAATTTCCCTTTCCCTTCAGGTTTCAGGATCAGGGAGAGGTGGGCAAATTTCGGTGCAGTCCATCCCATTGCTTCGTATAATAACGTATGCAGCCCCAGTGAAGGAAGCCATTCTTCACCGCGGATCACATGGGTGATTTCCATTTCATGGTCATCGATGATATTGGCAAAGTGATAGGTTGGCATCCCGTCATTTTTTACGAGTACCTTATCATCGAGTGTATCGGTATTCACTGAAAAATTCCCTCTGATAATATCTTCCAGGTTAAGCGTCCTGTCCACGGGCATCCTGAACCGTACCACATAGGGTGTCTCATTATCCAGTAACTGCTGAACTTCCTCTTCAGAGAGCGCAATGCTGTTTTTCAAACGGTTCCTGGTTTTATTGTCATAAGAAAAGACATCACCATTGGCTTCAAATTCTGCGCGGATAGCATCCAGTTCCTCAGGCGTATCAAAAGCCAGGTAGGCATAATCCGTTTTCAGGATCTGCTCTGTATAGCGGTCATAGATATCCCGTCTTTCAGATTGTCTGTAAGGTGCGAATTTTCCTCCTTTTTTAGGGCTTTCATCAGGAATGATTCCACACCATTCCAGCGCTTCCTCAATATAATCTTCTGCTCCTTCCACATATCTTGCAGTATCGGTATCTTCAATTCTCAAAACGAATTCACCCCCCTGATTTTTAGCAAAAAGATAGTCATATAATGCGGTTCTTACGCCTCCCAAATGCAATGGTCCCGTAGGACTTGGAGCAAAACGTACTCTTACTTTCTCCATTTCAATTTAAATTTCTGCAAATTTAGGCAAAGGAAATGAATTGCTGTATAATAAAAGAGGCTATTCTATTTCTGACATTTCATCGTTTATAATCAAGTAGAAGTGACAAATCCGAATAGGCACTGAGGTTTCCAACTTCCATCATGTCTTGATATTTCCTGTTTAAATATAACACTCATGCTAGATATCTGTAATCTTATTTATATTTTTGTACAAATAAAAAATACAGATTATGCTGGAAATCGGAGAAAGGCCTTGGGGTAAATATTATGTATTGGCTGATGAGCCGAATTATAAACTGAAAAGGATTGAAGTAAACCCGGGTCAGAAATTATCGTATCAATACCATCATAAGAGACAGGAACAATGGACTGTTATTGAAGGAAGTGCTACGGTAGTTCTTGAAGACAAAGAAATCAATCTGGGATATGGAGAAAGTATATTTATTCCTCTGGGTGCCAAACACCGTATGATGAACCTTTCTGACCAGCCCGTTATTTTTATAGAAGTACAGACCGGGACGTATTTCGGTGAAGATGATATCGTAAGGGTAGAGGACGAGTATGACAGGAAATAATTTCAATCTCTTTCAATGAGAATTATTTTCCACGAAAATCAGCTTTGTTATAGAGGGACATCCAATGCTATCTTTGATTATGCCCATTATAATGAAGAAATTTTACATAACGAATCACTCATCTTATACCCCAGGAATAGTCCAAATAATATTGCAGAAGCAGTAGCGAGATTTGCAGGACGGTTTAAGATTTATGGATATTCAGATATATCAGACCGTGATGATTTCATTAAAAAATCAAACGCAGATATTTACTACGCCATAAAATCAGGTGAGAAAGAGCCTGATGCACCTGTAGGCCTTATCAAAACGGTTATTCATGCCGTCTTCAAGTACAATGAACCATATGGACATGTTTACGCTTACGTTTCAGAATGGCTGTCTAAAACGATGAGTGATGGACGGCTGCCATTTGTTCCTCATATAGTCAGCCTGCCGGAAGTAACCGGTGATCTGCGTGCTGAATTAGGCATCCCGAAAGAAGCCGTTGTTTTCGCAAGATACGGAGGCGCAGATACATTCGATATTGAATTTGTGAAAAATGCAGTCAGGAAATCAGCCCGGAAGAATAAAAATCTGTATTTTATTTTTATGGGTACAGATGATTTTGTGCAGAGAAATATTTTCAGGCCATACAGGAATATTATTTTCCTCCCTGCCACAACGGATATTGAAAGGAAAGTCAGATTCATAAATTCATCCGATGCATATCTCCATGCAAGAATCCAGGGTGAAAGTTTCGGTATTGCCATAGGGGAGTTCTCCATAAAAAATAAGCCTATCATCACATGGTCCGGGTCTGACGAAAAAGCGCATCTGGAGATTTTAGGCAGTAAGGCGATACTGTATCATGATGAAAAAGACCTGTTACAGATATTAAGTACATTTAAGCGAAATCCGGACGTGAATTGGGACTGCTATTCTGAACGTTTCAACCCTGAAACAGTAATGAGGAAATTTGAGCAGGTTTTTATCAATTCACATTAAAATAAGGATTTCAGATACAGTTTTATCCTTTTCTTGAGTTTTAAAGGAAGCCTAATTTCAGTTTGCGGATAACTTATTTCAAAGTTTGTTATGAATTCTTCTGTATTTTCAGCTTTTATAAACTGTAGTTCTTTCCAGTGATCAGGTGCTAAAGGATGAAAATCCTTAAAATTCTTGTAGTTTTCTGCATTCAGATTATCCCATTTATTGAAGAATTCATCAATGTCAAAGTCATTATTATGTCCCCAATTATGGATTTTCTGGTATATTTCATCCTTGCTTCTTGCCCAGGACTGATGAATGATATTGAAATTTAATCTTAAATAGTAAGGGTTTTCAGGAAGTCTTGCATTAACATACCTGGGAACGTTGGTAATAAGAAAACATGCCTCAGTATAGGGAGAAATGACAAAAAAGCCATCCGGTGTCTGCTTAAATAAAGTGACAAAGTTGACAAAAAAATTCACTGGTGTTTTATGAGGATTCTTCAGCAGGTATTGATGCTTTTTAAGAAAAGAAACCAGTTTTTCAAAATGTATAGGGTATTCATCACTGTCTATCTGCAAATGCCATCCTCCTTTGCCCATTTTCTCGGCCAGCATATTCCTTTGTCTTGTATCAAGTTCGATGGCAGTTTTTCCTTCTATGTAGAAACGATCGCTGTAAAAAATGATTTTGTTTTGGGCATCTAATGCTTTAATGGTATCAAAAACATCTTCCGGGATGGTACAATCATTTCCTGCCCAGGTCTTACCATCCTGATCATAACAGATATAAATTTTATCTGAATATTCATATACCTGCCGTAAGGAATTGAAAATATATGTATAATCATAGGATAAAAGGTAACCAACCTTAATAATATCTTGTTTGCCTCTCATAACTTACAATAAATACGTAATTTCGTTCCCTTGAAAAAGATAAAGGCAAAATAATAAATTAAAAATGGGAATTAAAAGATTTTTTAAAAATAAAATTAAGGACCGTAATTTTATCAGGAATAAAAGAAAAATCAGCATTAATCATTTTGATATCGGCTTTTTCAAAAACTATCAGTTTAGTTTTGCAGAGCATGAAAGTCCTGAAGTTTCCATTATTATCCCGGTTTATAATCAGATCCGGTACACGTTAAACTGCCTTTACACCCTTGATCAGTCTGATAAACATATCTCAAAGGAAATCATCATCATTAATGATAAAAGCACCGATGATACATTGCATCATTTACGTGGAATTCCCGGTATTGTCATTATTGATAATCCTGAAAACCTCGGCTTTCTAAGAAGTGTCAATAAAGGGATCCGGCACGCAAAAGGAAAATATATTTACCTGCTGAACAATGATGTGGAAGTTCAGGGGAAATACCTTTCAAGCCTCATCAGCGTTTTTAAAACCAGGACCAATGTTGGTGCTGTAGGATCTAAACTGATATTTTCAGATAATACCCTGCAGGAAGCAGGATGCCTTATTTTTAAAGATTCTGAGATTGTCAATATCGGACGCAGGGAAGCGATTGATGCTCCGAAATATAATTTCCTGCGAAAAGTAGATTACTGCTCAGGCTGCAGCCTGTTATTTAACAGGCTGGATATTCATGGGAACCTTAATCTTCTGGATGAGGCATTCCTGCCGGCATACTATGAGGAAACAGATCTTTGCCAGCGATTGAAGTATGAGCAAAACCTGGATATTTATTATCAGCCTCTTTCAGAAATCATTCATTTTGAAAATATATCCTATACCGGAAGAGACAATTCAGGAAAAGAACTTTTACTGGAAAAGAACCGTGAGACGTTTCGCCGCAGATGGGATCATTATTTTAGGAACGAGATGTTTCTGTCAGGTGAAAAAATTAATTATAATGCCCATTTCAGAAAACCAAATTTTCTTTTCCTGGAAGAAAATATGCCAAAGCCTGATCAGGATTCAGGCTCCAGAAGGTTTATGGAAATCGTGAAAATCCTGCAGAAAAACGGACATCATATTATACTGGCTGTTAAATATTATGATGAAGAAAAAGATGCCGATTACATTCCGTTTTTCCAGAATGCCGGAGTAGAGATATGCATGGATTATGTGGATGAAAGAAATAAAATTATAAAAGTTAAAGATCAGGTACTGGATGCTCTTCCCTATGTGGACGTTATCTGGATTTTCCGGCCTGTAGGTTTTGATTACTGGTTTGATCTCATCAAAAACAAGATAGCAGGAAAAAAAATAGTTTATGATATGGTTGATCTCCACTATCTCAGAATGGAACGGGAAAACAACTATATTGAAGTAACGAAAGACAGGGAAAGGCAAATAGCATTTTTTAAGGATAAGGAATATACCGCCATGAACAGTTCAGATGCGGTTATTTCCATCAGTGACGAAGAAAAAAAGACTGTTTCCGATAATGGTGTAGAAATACAGAAAATATTTACGGTAAGCAATATCCACCAACCGGTGGATCTTAAACCCGCTGCATTTTCTGAGCGGAACGGGCTTCTTTTTATCGGAGGATATAATCACCTGCCTAATATAGATGCTGTAAAACTCCTTCATGATCATATTATGCCGCTGGTGTGGAAAAAAGACCCCTCCATTAGCCTGTATATCCTCGGTCCTGATTTCCCAGCCGATCTTAAAGAACGATACCATACGGAAAGATTCCAGATCTTAGGATATCAGGAATATGTTGACCATTGGTTTGAACATTCAAGGGTCTTTGTTGCTCCCCTAAGGTATGGTGCAGGGGTCAAAGGAAAAATTGGCCAGGCACTGGAATATATGTTGCCGGTAATTACAACAGGAATAGGAGCAGAGGGGATGAGCCTGGAGGATGGAAAAACGGCCCTGATTTCAGATGAAACACCTGAAAATTTTGCAACAAAAATTCTGGAACTGTACAGCAATGAAAACCTTTGGCATATACTGCATGCCAACAGCAGGCTGCCCTTAGCTAAATTTTCCGTGCAGGCACAGGAAGAAAACATAGGGAAGATGTTGAACTATTTAGGTTTTGAGAACGGAATTTAACGTTTATAAATCCGGTTGAACTTTTTAGGCTTGAATAATCTGTACATCAGTTTTCTGTACCACTCATTGTAATATTTGGCTTTGTATTTCTTATTTTCACGGATGAAGCTCATAATCGTGTGGAAATCGAGTCCGTTCTCCTGATAAAAAGCATAATGTTTTTTATAGATTTCAAAGAAATTATCAGATAATCTAAACCGGTTGTCTGAGCTTATGTTGGTCAGTGAATCAGAGCCTGTCCTTATTCTGTAAAAGAATAAAAACTCATCTATTTTATAGGTTCCGGCGCCGCTTTTTATAAGTGTGATCCAGAAATCCCAGTCCTCATAATAATTGAGCCTCGCATCAAAACCGCCTGCATTTTCAAAATCTTCTTTATAGATCAGGGCAGTGATCGGAATGCTGTTCTCAATAAGGAAGTCGTATATGTTGAATGGCTGTAATACCCATTCTTTATCTGTTTTTTCAAAAAACTTTCCTTTGGAATAGCAGATCCTTACCTCAGGCCTCTGTTGCAGGATGGTATGAGTCTTTGCTAAAAATGTCTGATCAATAAGATCATCACAATCCAGGAAAAGGATGTATTTTCCGGTAGCCAGTTTCACGCCATTGTTTCTGGCCGCAGATTGCCCCTGGTTTTCCTGATGGATCACTTTCAGGTTAGGATGCGGTAAATTTCGTATGCTGGCCTCCAAACCATTGTGGTCTGATCCGTCATTGACTATGATGACTTCAAAATCCTGGTACGTCTGTCTGTAAACGGATTCCAAGGTTTCCCGGATGTATTGTTCTCCGTTATAATAGGGGATGATAATAGAAATCTTCTCGTTCATCTTGATGAGGTAAGGGTGTTGAACCAGCAGGTAAAACTGTATTTATTCTTAATGTCTTCAGGTATGGCCTTATAGGGAGCCCGGATAAAGTCTTTAAGGCTGGCCTCAGAATCTTCATTAATGATAAAGATGTTTTCCGGGGTATAAAAGTCATAGCTTTTAACGGCCGGATTATCCGTGATCAGTTTCCTGTCATATTTTAAGCTTTCAAAAAATCGGAAAGACAAACCGTTATGTGCTTTAAGCTTTAGGTCCAGCAAAGCTTTTGATTGCCTTACATAGTCCATATTATCCTGATAGGAGATAAACTGATCTGTAAATGTTATGTATCCATCAGGATCTTTTTTATCCCAACTGAATAACATGATCTTTTGGGATATATCCTGCGTAGAGAATACAGTAGAGATGTTTTTTAAAAGGCTGTATCTTTCCGGCACATAGGTTCCTATATAAAATACATCCTGTTCTGTTCCTTCTGATTGAGTATGAAGATCAATGTCGAAATCAAAAAAGAAATTGGTCAGGAAGAATATATTCTTATTTTCATCAACGTCATCCTGATCAAATACAAAAAAGCGGTCGAAAAATTTTATTTTAGAATAGATATGGGGTGTCCTTCCTAAGCCGTCCCAATGGTTGCCAATCAGCTTTGCTGTTTTTGTTCTGATGATTTCCAGAAAGCGGTCAGGAAACAAATCGGTATTCAGCATCAGGATCAGGTCATATTGTGGAATACGTTCTGCCTTTCTGACTAGTGTGTCCTCTATAAACTGTAGGCGCAGATCTTCTTTATACTTTTTATCCTTATAAATAATCTTCCTGTAAAAATTATTGATCTTCTGGGAAAGGTTGCTGTACTTGAATTTTTCTTCCGAATAGAACATAAAGTCTACATGATCAAACCCTGAATACGTCAGATTCTTTTTCATGAGATCAGGTATTCCTGCATAATCGTGCATGATAATAAGAATGTTTTTCATCGGTATACGTATTTAAAGAACAGGGAGTATAAAGGATGTTCGCTTTCCATCTTTTTAAAGAATACTGCCTTTTCAGATTTGATAAGCTCAAGCCATCGTTTTACAGTCTGATTATGTTGGGTCTTCAGAAAATTTCCAAGCCTTTTTTGCTTATCATTCAGAGTCCTGATTTTTACTTTGAGATCCCTGAAAGAAGTAAGCGGATAATCAGGATCAAATTTGTGATGCAGCTTTTCTTTTTCAGAAGCATTTTTTGGAAAGCAAACGCCTCCAACCTGCTGATCAGCATGAAGCCTGTAGCGGAAAAGTTTCTCATTCAGAAAAGCAAAATTCTGCTTTTCCGCGGCAGCTATTGCAATCCATTCGTCGTGGTGCAGGTTTTCAACTTCAGGAAATGGAATAATCTCTTTAACAAAAGATTTCCTTACAGCCATGGATGCTCCCGTAGCGATATTGCCTACGGTTGCCAGCATATGATAATAATTGATATTCTTATTGTTTAACAAGTAAGGTATGTCCCAAAGGGTGTAGTACTGTTCTTGGAGAGTCCCTTTTTCATCAATCAGGTATCCGTTTGAACAGATAACCATTGTTAATGGGTGAGCATTGAAATAGCTGATGTAGCTTTCTGTTTTATTCTTTTCCCAGATGTCATCCTGATCGCTCAGGAATATGATATCATTACTGCAGAGAGAAATTGCTTTCTCAAAATTTTTTACGCTTTTAAGATTGCTTGGGTTAACGTAAATTTTGAAGATATCAGGATATTTCTGCTGATAAGAATTCAGTATGTTCAGTGTTCCGTCAGTAGATCCGTCATCGCATGCTATAATTTCGTCTACAGGAAGATGCTGATCCAGAATTGAGTCGATCTGGGCATTTAGAAAACGTTCCCCATTATAGGTGCAAAGAGCTACAGAAATTTTCATGTGGACAATTTGAAAACTTTAGTTACCCAATGATCCAGAGTGTAAGCATTATAAATATCCTCCGGTACCTTTTCATAAGGCGTTTCAAAAAAAGAAGCATTGATGTTGCTGATGTCCTCGTTCAGGACCAGGATATTATTAGGATTGTAAAAGTCATAATTCTTAATGGACTCATTATCGGTAATTATTTTCTTTTCAAGTGCCATGGCCTCAAAGACCCTGAAACTGAGCCCATACTGCCCTTCACGCATCAGATCCAGAAGAATTTTTGCATTCATATAATATTGTGGAAGCTGCTCGTGGGATATCTTTTTCAGGCTGAACACCAGAAAAACATTCTCAGGGATTTTTACCAATACATTCTTAAGCTGGTGTTTCCATGATTTTTTCCCGATAATCATAATCTGGAATTTCATTCCCATTTCCATCAGCTTTTTAGCCAGCCTTTTAATGAGTGCCACTCTTCTGTTATCATAAGAAGTGATATAGAAAAGGTCCATTTCAGGATGCTGTACTTCTTTTGGGGTAAAAGGAAGATAGATGTAATTCGTCAGTTTCATAAACCCATATTTTTCAATATCAGAATCATCAAAAGAAAATATGGTATCAAAAAGATTCAGCTTTTCGCATTCTACCGGAACACGGTCAAGATTATCATACAGGTATGTAGTCATCACATCGGTACTTTCCCGGATCTTTTTTAGGGTGGGCAGGTCGAAGGTGTCTGGATTCAGGACTAGGATCTGATCCTGATGACCCAATTTCTCTAAGGAGTCGAGAACGTATTGTTTTCTTTTTTCCTTTTTCAGGTTCCGTTTAAGGAAGGTTTTGCTGATGGCATTAATAACCCTTTCCTCAAAGCCGGAATGTGTAACCGAGGTGATTTTAATGTGATGCGCGTCAATACCTTTACGGCGCAACGCTTCAACAATATACTGGTCGTAGTCCCAGAAATCATAGCTAATTACACTAATCCTCATCAATTATTTTTGTTCTTTTCTTAAAGACTCATAGGTTTCAAAAACGCTCAGCGACTGCAGGTAGCAAAGTTGGTAGCCTGCCTTCCCGTCAAGGATACCCAGTCTTAAAATGTATGCTCTGAAAAATTTAAATATTGTTTTCGCATACTGCATAAGCATATTAAATCTCTTTCCTTTTAAAGCCATCTCTTTTCCTTTTAGCATTCCGTAATGAATCATTTTTTGTCTGTAAGATTCATAATCTGTTACGGAATAATGGAGCAGTTTGTGCTTTAGGGTACCGACAGATCCATTAACTTCAAGGGTTTCATGGACCTTCTTACCGGAAATATACCGTGCCCTGGATTTTCTGAACAACCTGAAGTTTTTATCAGACTGCGTACCTGAATAATGAATTGGCTTGCCTTCAAAAAAGAATTTACGGTAAAAATAATAGGCATCTTTAGGTTTTGATGCATTCATTTCCCGGATAATCTCTTTTTTCAGTTTTGGCGTGATCCTTTCATCACCATCCAGAAACAATACCCAGTCGTTTTGGGCTGTATCCACAGCAATATTCCTCTGCTTGGTAAAGTCTTCAAACTTATGCTGAATAATCTTTACATTCGGAAATTGTCCGGCAATTTCAACAGTTCTATCTGTGCTGAATGAATCTACCACGATAATTTCATCGCAGAAATCAAAACATTCCAGTACCTCTTTTATGTTTTTTTCTTCATTATATGTTATGATTAAGCCACTTATCTTCATCATATCATTTGGATCATAACTTTATCCTATAACGGATATTTACCTAAAATAGTTTTAATTTTCCAAAGATAAGTTTTAATTTGAACTTTATCATCGAGTCTTCTCCCTTAATGTCAATCCTGCACAATGTATAGGGAGGATCTGAAGGAACATAATTTGCTTTGTTTCCTATTCGTACGGCAAACTGTATGCCCATATCTTTTAAAATACCGAATAATTGATGCTGTTTCTCCTTTTCTTTAGGATATTTTCCGTAAGGATAAGCTAAAACCGGGGTATAGGGAATATTTTCCCCTTCCAGAATATCCACATTCGTCCTGAGATCCTGTCGTATAAAGTCACCTGTGATATTTCTGAAGTTCTCATGGGCATGGCTGTGAAGGCCGATTTCGAAATACGCCCTGTTCAGGTTTCGCAGATCTTCAAAGCTCATCATTTCATATTGTTTATAGCCCTCCTGGATAAACTTTGTTGCAATGAACAATGTAGCCTTAAGGTGATATTTTTCCAGCAGTCCGGGCAGGTACTCAAAGTTATTCAGGTAACCGTCATCAAAAGTGATGATAATATTTCTTTTTGATGGCAGTCCAATTTCTTTGAAAAATTTTGAGGTGTAATTTTTCTGCTGAAGATAACTGAACTGTTTTTCCAGGTTCTCCGGAGTTACCGTCAGGTCATCCGGATGATTCCCGATCTGATGGTACATCAGGATGATAAGCCTTTCTTTCGGCTTCAGCAAAAGATACAGCCTGAAATGTACAGTGATAAAAAGGCAAATAACCGCTATGATACTACAGAAAATCGTCATATTTTATTAAGGCTTTTTCGGATTTCATCCTGCCTGATTTTTTCACGCAGTTTACTGTATTTCAGGAAAGTATAGTATGACATGGTTTTAGCCACGTAGAATCCGCCAAATCCATCCAGCATGCCGAGTTTGAATATAAATACTTTGATAAACTCAAAGACAGGGCTGAATATCACTTTAAACTGGGTAATCCTCTTTCCTCGGTCATACATCTTCTCAGCCATCATATCAGAATATTTGTTGATCTTTACGATATGGTGATGAATGTTTTTATAGGTATAATGATTGATCCTGCCTGTCAATGTTCCGGCCTTCCCTTTATAAGTGAGGAATTCGTGCACTTTATCGTCAGAATAGCGGGCGCTGCATCTTTTAAACAGCCGTTCGCGGAAAACATTGCCCCAGCCGCCGAATTTGAGGGTGTAGATCCCTAAATGATTAGTAAACCTCGCCTGGTAAACATCAAATTCACTTTTGCCAGCACAGGCCATACTTTTGATGGAATGTTTTAAAGCCTCATCAGGAACCTCATCAGCATCCAGGAACAACACCCATTCCATCGTACAGAGGTCAAGGGCATAGTTTTTCTGTTCACCATACCCGTTGAATTTCTTTTCAGAGAATTTTACCTTAGGATGCTTCAGGCATAGCTCTTTGGTGCGGTCTGATGAGTAGCTGTCTACAACAACAATCTCATCAACCATATCTGAAACCGAATGTAAAAGCCTTATAATGTTATCTTCTTCATTATAGGTGATAACTGCTAAAGATAAAGACATTACGGCTTGAATTCAGAAATGGTTTTTTCTATGATCGAGACACAGTCCATAAGTTGTTCTTCTGTGATTACTAAAGGAGGAGCCAGCCTGATAATATTGCCGTGGGTAGGCTTGGCCAGTAATCCGTTTTCCTTAAGCTTTAAACAGATGTTCCATGCCGTGGAGCTGTCAGGAATATCATTGATCAGAATGGCGTTCAGGAGTCCTTTTCCTCTTACCTTGGTGATCAGATCTGTTTTTTCAATCAGTTTTTCAATTTCGGAACGGAACATATTCCCCAGTTCTTCTGCACGTTCAGAAAGCTGTTCTTCAGAAACTACATCCAGAGCAGCCATGGCCACGGCACAGGCCAGGGGATTTCCACCGAAAGTAGATCCGTGCTGGCCGGGTTTGATTACATTCATGATAGTGTCATCCGCTAATACGGCTGATACAGGATACATTCCTCCCGAAAGCGCCTTTCCTAAAATCAGGATGTCCGGCTGTACGTTTTCGTGATGGCATGCAATCAGTTTTCCCGTACGGGCGATTCCTGTCTGTACTTCATCAGCGATAAAAAGGACATTGTGTTGCTTACACAATTCAGAAGCTTTCTTCAGGTAGTTTTCATCCGGTACATACACGCCGGCCTCTCCCTGGATAGGTTCCACAAGGAAAGCGGCAATATGTCCGGCATCCTGTTTCAGTGCTTCTTCCAGTGCTGGAAGGTCATTGTAAGGGATTTTGATGAATCCCGGTGTAAAAGGCCCGTAATTCTGGTTGGCATCCGGGTCATTGGAAAATGAAACGATGGTAGTTGTTCTCCCATGAAAATTATTTTCACAGACGATGATCTTTGCTGAGTTTTCTGCAATGCCTTTTATTTCATAACTCCATTTTCTGGCCAGTTTCACTGCTGTTTCCACCGCTTCAGCGCCGGAATTCATAGGCAGCACTTTATCAAAACCGAAAAGTGAAGTGATCTTCTGTTCATATTCTCCCAGTTTTGAATTGTAAAATGCCCTTGAAGTCAGGGCCAGTTTCTGGGCCTGGCTTACTAAAGCATCAACAATTTTAGGGTGGGAGTGCCCCTGGTTGACTGCAGAATACGCCGAAAGAAAGTCATAATATTTTTTACCTTCCACATCCCAAACAAACACACCTTCCCCGCGGTCCAAAACTACAGGAAGAGGATGATAGTTATGCGCTCCGTGCTGATCTTCAAGATCAATAAAATACTGTGAATTCTTTGCCGTTTCTGCTGTTGACATATCGTTTTGGTTTTCGGCAAATGTAAGTATTATAAATGAAATCCTTTACCAGAATAAGATACTGCTGATGGACCGATATAAGAATTTTTTTAATTTTAAAATAAAAGGGTATCAGAAATTATTGCTTATGTATATGCTATATGGAGGTATAATATCTTTATTTTGCATTTTTTTTGAAGTATTAAATTATAATTAATACAATGACCGTTTCGGAAGAAACGGTCATTGTATTGAAGTACTTTTATATTGGCTTATACTTACGATTTCAGGGTTACCTGGTTTTTATTAAGATAGTCATCCACGTAAGCTTTTAGTAATGCTTTCTTTTGCGGGTCTTTTACCAGGTCATAAATAATAACCAGGCCATGATCACCAAGATCTACCAGGACAGAATTTTTCCTTGTACAGGTACTCTGCCATTGGGCAATTTCAATGGTCGGAGCTTTACCGCTGAAACTGTATATACCTGCCATCGCCTGAGAAGCATCACCTCCCCGGGTTCTGTAATAGATTTTTTTATCATAGTTTTTTGCTGCATCCCTGGCGTCACTGCTATTCGGTTCAAACCCTGTTTTTATACCAATACTTGCAGCGCGTTCGCGGTCAGGGTTTGTGGTCTTCGCCTGAAACAGGATGTCAATCTTAGCTCCGATGTAAATGTCTGTTGTAACATGAGTTCCATATTTACTGACAATCTGTTCAGGAGTTTTAGTCTGGATATCTTGTGAGAAACCGGGAGTAACATAATGGCTAAGTTCGCTTGCCGTTGCATAAAAACGATATCTGCTGAATATTATTGTGGCGTTACAACTACCATAAATATACTCCGGGTTAAAGGTATGGTCATTCATTAGGGCCGTACCAAAAGCGGAGTAAATGGTCTTGCCAAACATTCTCAGCGACTGCGTAGCAGCAACTTTTCCGGACAGTACGGTTGAATAGGCTGCCGCATCCTTCCCATACTGTTCCTTATATTCTGCAGATGATACCGGTTCCTCATTAATATTATTGTATTCTGCATTAAATTTATCGGTATCAATGACCTGCGTGCCAACAGCATTTACATTTCCGTATTCCCCTGCAACATTATACCCATATCCAAGCGCGTTATAGGTTCCGAACTGTTTTGAATTTTCAGTAACGGGAAGCTTGGTGTGTTCCATAAAGTCAGCAGGACTTTCTGTATTTTGACTCTGCTCCAGCTCTTCTGACGAGCATGATATAAGTGAAGCAGCTAATATGCTGCATATACCGATCAGTAGGGATTTCTTCATAATATATCTATCTCTAACAAATATAAATCAAATAATTGAGAAATATCAGTGATTGATAAAAGTCATGATGAAAAAACCGCCTCCGGAAGGAGGCGGCTGATATGTTTATGGCAATATGATCTTAATGGTGATCATATTTTCTGTCCATTACAAAATCTTCCATGAATTTTGTTGTGTAGTTTCCGGCGAGGTAATCCTCGTTATCCATCAGCTGCCTGTGGAAAGGAATGGTAGTTTTCACGCCTTCAATATAAAACTCTTCCAGTGCCCTTCTCATTTTGGCAATGGCTTCTTCACGCGTCTGCGCAGTGGTGATCAGTTTCGCGATCATAGAGTCATAGTTAGAAGGAATGGTGTATCCTGAATATACATGCGTATCTACCCGTACTCCGTGTCCGCCAGGAATGTTGAGTCCGGTGATTTTACCCGGGGAAGGCCTGAAGTCCATATAAGGATCTTCTGCATTGATCCTGCACTCAATAGAGTGAAGTTTCGGGTAATGGTTGATCCCGGAAATAGGAGTTCCGGCAGCCAGAAGGATCTGCTCCCTGATCAGGTCATAATCAATTACCTGCTCAGTAATCGGGTGTTCTACCTGGATTCTTGTATTCATTTCCATAAAGTAGAAGTTCCTGTGCTTATCTACCAGGAATTCAATAGTTCCCACACCTTCGTAGCCGATAAATTCAGCAGCTTTTACAGCAGCGTCACCCATTTGTTCACGAAGCTCATCGGTCATGAACGGAGATGGTGTTTCTTCGGTCAGCTTCTGGTTTCTTCTCTGTACGGAACAGTCTCTTTCAGAAAGGTGACAGGCTTTACCGAACTGATCTCCCGCAACCTGGATTTCGATATGCCTGGGCTCTTCAATCAGTTTTTCCATGTACATTCCGCCATTCCCGAAAGCCGCTACAGCTTCCTGGATTGCAGAATCCCAGTGGTCTTTCAGGTCCTCGGCTTTCCATACTGCTCTCATCCCTTTTCCGCCACCACCTGCAGTAGCTTTGATCATGACCGGATAACCGATCTCTTCGGCTGTTTTGGCTGCCATTTCATAAGATTCGATCAGTCCGTCTGAACCCGGTACACAAGGTAGTCCGGCTGCTTTCATGGTTGCTTTGGCGTTGGCCTTATCACCCATTTTTTCAATCTGTTCAGGAGTTGCACCAATGAATTTGATTCCGTTCTTCTGGCAGATTCTGGAGAAATTGGCATTTTCCGATAAAAATCCGTAGCCGGGATGGATAGCGTCAGCATTAGTAATTTCTGCTGCCGCAATAATATTAGGGATTTTAAGATAGGAATCTTTGCTCATGGCAGGACCGATGCAGACTGCTTCATCAGCAAATCTTACATGAAGGCTGTCCTTGTCGGCGGTAGAATATACCGCAACGGTCTTAATTCCCATTTCCTTGCATGTACGCAGGATACGCATTGCAATTTCGCCGCGATTGGCGATTAATATTTTTTTGAACATCTTTCTGAAATTTTAAATTATAAATTTTGAATTTTAAATTATTTTAAATGACAGCATCATCTAAAATTTATAATCTTTAATCTAAAATTCCTTAAGATGGGTCAACTAAGAATAATGGCTGGTCGTATTCTACCGGAGTAGCATCATCCACTAAAATTTTAACGATTTTACCGCTTACTTCAGATTCGATCTGGTTGAAAAGTTTCATGGCTTCAATTACACATACCACTTTACCGTTAGATACTTCATCTCCAACATTAATGAAAACCTCTTTGTCCGGAGATGGCTTTCTGTAGAAAGTCCCGATCATTGGTGATTTGATGGTTACATATTTGCTGTCATCAGAAGCAGTTTCCTGCTTTTCAGCAACTGGTGCGGCAGCCTGAGATGGGGCAGGGGCAGCAGCTGGCTGCGGAGCGGTATGGTAAACCGCAGGCTGGGCGTAAGATACTTCACTGCCGGCCAGTGGGGTCTTAATGGTAATTTCGAAATCCTTGGTTTTGTATTTTACTTCAGAAACCTCAGCTTTAGAGACAAACTTGATCAGGTTTTGTATGTCCTTAATATCCATAAATTTAATATTTGATTTTGGGCCAAAGATACCAAAAAAACGTAAAAAACAACAAAAAACCGCTTAATTTTATTAAAATTGAGCGGTTTTTGTATAAAAATGAAGTTTTCCGTAGGAAATGCCTTCTTAGTTTTCTTCAGTAGTCTCAACTGCTTTTTCCAATACTACTTTACCTCTGTAGTATAATTTTCCTTCATGCCAGTGTGCTCTGTGGTACAGGTGAAGTTCACCGGTAGTTGCATCTTTAGCTAATTGAGGAACTACAGCCTTATAGTGAGTTCTTCTCTTATCTCTTCTTGTTGACGACTGTCTTCTCTTTGGATGTGCCATTGTGTAATAACTTTTTTAATTGATGAGCGATGAGATTCATCATCTCATCATATTCAAATTATTTTTAATTTTTATCTTTTAATTTTCTCAGAGCATCCCATCTTGGGTCGCTTTCATGCTCCTGATCTTCACTTTCCTCTATGTCTTTAGGACTGAACTGATCGAGAAGCTCAAGGTCTTCATCTTTGACTGCAGGGGAAATCTTCTTCATCGGAGCAGACAGCATTACATTTTCATAAATAAGCTGTGCTGCATTGAATGCGTGGTCTCCCGCAGGAATAGTGATCACATCTTCTTCGCTGTCATCATATTCCTCTCCGAATTTTACCAATACCTTAATACGGTTCTCAATAGGATGATCAAAACTTTCATTGGTAATATCACAAACCAGTTCGATCAGCCCGTGTATTCTGATTTCAAATTCCAGGAAAGTCGTATGCTTGTCCAATAGGACATCTGCCGTAATCCTGGGATTTGTAAATTCCTGCTCGGTGTCAAATAATTGAAAGAACGTTTTATCTATCTCAAACTTGAACTCATGCTTGCCGTTTTTAAGTCCGGAAAAGCTTACCTCATAGTTTCTTAACTTGTCCATAAAATGAGTGTGCAAAAATATGCAATTTTTTTATAATAACAAATAAAAATGAATAACAAATTATTTTAAAGCTAAATATTTGACCTTTAGGCATTGTAATCATCCGGAAGATCCTCGTCAACTCCATTATCCACAACCATTTTTCTAGGCTGAAGCCTGTTTGATCTAAGGTCATTATATTCGCTCCTGTTTTTAAATATTTTCACGGCAGTAAAAATAGCTTCCGTGAAACTTTGCTCGTCTGCGGTATTTTTTCCGGCAATATCATATGCCACACCGTGATCCGGGGAAGTTCTGATAAAAGGAAGTGCAGCTGTGTAATTTACACCTTCCTCATAGGCCAGTGTTTTGAAAGGAGCCAGTCCCTGATCATGATACATGGCCAGAACAGCATCAAAGCTCCTGTATTTAGATGGCTGGAAAAAGCTGTCAGCAGGGAAAGGGCCGAATGCTATGATTCCGTTATCCGATACCTCTTTAATAGCTGGTGCTATGATCTCTATTTCCTCGTTACCAATAATGCCGCCGTCTCCTGAGTGCGGATTAAGCCCCAGTACTGCAATTTTCGGTCTCTGGATGCAGAAATCTTCTATCAGCGTCTGGTTCAGCATCCTGAGCTGCTTTTTAATCTTCTCTTTGGAAATATTTTCTGCCACCTGTGCAATAGGAATATGATGGGTGGAGACCGCCACTTTGAGATCTTCAGTCACCAGGAACATCAACCCTTTTTTGTTGAACTTTTCTTCAAAATATCCTGTATGTCCTGCGTGTTTGAAACCTGCCTTCATCATTTCGTCTTTGTTGATCGGTGCCGTTACCAGAACATCAATTTCTCCTTTCATTAAAGCTTCGGTAGCAGATTCCAGCGACAGGATCGCCAGTTGTGTGGATTCTTCAGTAGGGGTTCCCAGCTCAACATTTACATTATCCTTGACCAGATTCACCATATTGAGTTTGCCATCCTGAGCCTGTGACACCTCATTGATGTAGTTGAAGTTCAGGTTAAGCTTGAATATGTTTTTCTGATAGGTAAACAATTTCCCCGAGCCAAAAATTACCGGCGTAAAAAAGTCCGTAATCGTTTTCTCTTTCAGCGATTTCATGATGATTTCCGGACCGATGCCATTGAAGTCACCTATTGAAATTCCTACCCTTACCTTATGGTTTTTTGGACTCATTTTGATTATCTTTGAAGATTAAACTACAAATTTAGCAAAAAATAATATGTTCACAGGAATTATTGAAGCAGTTGGTGTAATTGAAAAGATGGAAACAAGAGGAGGCAACATTGATTTCACACTGACATGCCCTTTTACGCAGGAATTAAAAATAGACCAGAGCCTTGCCCATAACGGATGCTGCCTCACTGTGGTAGATATACAGGATAATCAGTATGTAGTTACAGCAATTAATGAAACGCTGGAAAAGACCAGTCTCTCCCAATGGAATCTAGGGACGGAAGTTAATCTTGAGCGATGCGTCAAGATGGGCGGCAGGCTTGACGGGCATATCGTTCAGGGGCATGTGGACACAACAGGAAAGGTAGTGAGCATAGAGAATAAGGACGGAAGTTACTTTATTACGATTTCGTATGAAGCTGATGATTTTGTTACCGTTCCGCAAGGATCTATCACTGTGAACGGGATCAGTCTTACGGTAGCCAAGAGTGAAAATTCCCGTTTTTCCGTAGCGATCATTCCTTACACCTGGGAATTTACCAATATGAAACATTTGCAGATAGATGACAAAGTTAATCTGGAATTCGATGTGATTGGTAAGTATATTGCTACGATAATAAAAAAACAAAATGGCAATCAGTAAATACAAAGGATATAGCTTAAGAAACCGTGTATTTTTCGGTTTTCTTCTGGTATGTCTGTTATGTGTTGTTGCCACTTCATTGGTTCTTTACTTTGTATTGAGGGATAATTCTCTGAAGCAGAGCAAGACGGATATGCAGGAGAAGACCAATGCCGTTATGCGGTATCTGGATTATGCGGTAAGCCGTTCCCTGATAGAAACCAAAGACCTGCAGCAGGTCTTAGGAAATAAGATTTACGAAATTGCAGATATAAATCAGCATGATATTATCGTGTATGATCTGCAGGGAAATTATATCCTTTCCAATAAGGAAAAAAATATGGTTGCCCAGCAGAAAATTCCGGTCAATATTGTCAATAAGATCCTGAGTACGGATGCCCGGGTGGATATCAAAGGGTACGACCGTGTAAAGGATGTAAGCCTTACATCCAGTTATCTCATTCTTAAGAATAACGAACTTCAGCCGATTGCCATTATTTATATTCCGCTGTACCATGATGAATCTGCATACCTGAATATTGTCCATGACTATGTTAAGTACATTCTTTTTGTAGATATTTTTCTTATCCTCTTCAGTATTTGGGTCAGCTGGGTAACCTCTAACGGTCTCGCCAAAAATATCACGAAATTTTCTGATATGATTACCAGGATCACCTTATTCGAAAATGAAATGCATCCGATCCGGTATTATAAAAACGATGAGCTTAATGCCCTGGCCAGGGCCTACAACCGGATGATCCTGCAAATCCAGGATCAAAAGGAACGGCTGCGTTTCAAAGCCTCAGAAGAAGCCTGGAGGGAAATGGCCAAGCAGGTAGCCCATGAGGTTAAAAATCCTTTAACTCCAATGAAGCTTACCATTCAGAATTTTGAAAGGAAATTCAATCCTGAGGATCCTAACATTACGGATAAGGTGAAACAGATGAGCAAGACCATGGTAGATCAGATCGATCTTATCGCTACGGTTGCTTCTGCGTTTTCAGAATTTGCCAAACTGCCGGAAAAGAATAATGAGGTCATCAATGTTAATGCCGAACTGGAAGATATCCTCAGGGTATTCAGTGATGACAATGTTTTTCTGCATGCCAATAAAAACAATATCACGATCAATATGGACAGGATCTACCTTTCCAGGATCATTACCAATCTGGTGACCAATGCCAGGCAGGCAAAAAGCGATGACCGGAAGCTCATCATCAATGTAGATGTAGAGCAACACCAGAGGAGGGTAATGATATCCGTACAGGATAACGGAATAGGCATACCTGAAAATATGTATGAACGTATCTTTGAACCTAATTTTACTTCAAAAAACAGCGGTATGGGGTTAGGGTTAGCTATGGTCAGGAAAATGGTGGAAGATTACAAAGGGGAGATTTCCGTTAAATCTGAAGTGGGAAAGGGATCTACCTTTACCATCACGCTTCCCGTGAACATGTAGGATGAAAGCATTCCGTTTTAAAAACTTCGATATACAGCAGTCTGAAAAAGTATTCAGGGTAGGAACCGATGGCGTCCTGCTGGGTGCTTTAGCGCAGGTAGACCATGCAAGAAATGTCCTGGAAGTTGGCACGGGTACCGGACTGATTTCCCTGATGCTGGCCCAGAGAAACCCATCCGCTCAATTTCTGGGTATTGATATCAATGAAGCAGCAGTACTGCTTACCATGAATAATTTTGAGCATTCACCGTTCCGTTCAAGACTCACGAATAGTCATCAGGACTATAAGAAATTCGAAACCGATCGGAAATTTGACCTTATTGTATCCAATCCGCCTTACTTTGAGGCTTCAGATTCATCCAAGGATAAAATTGCCCGGCAAACTGTGGAACTGAATTTCCTGCAGCTGATCTCCAAGTCGGCAGGACTGCTTACCGGAGAAGGGGTCTTTTCGGTCATTATCCCATATGAAGCGGGCAATCACTTTATTGCTGTTGCTGAACAATCGGGATTATTTATGAACAGAAGAGTGGAAATAAGGGGTATTCAGCAATCGAAACCTAAAAGGCTGATCCTGGAATTTTCTCTTAAGGAAAGACCGTTAGCAGAGCTTGATTTAACTATAGAAAAAAGTCCGAGACAATACTCGGACCAATATCTTGAACTTACCAAAGATTTTCATGTATTCAAAAAAGCCTGAAATCGAAATCCAGCATTTGCTGATGTGTCAAGCTTTATGGATCTCTGAATTATTCAAATAATTCTGCCGTATTCAGTACGAATACCTTTCCGTCTTCACAACGGATGGCTTCTCCCGGGAAGTTCTGGATCATATGGTAATCATGGGTAGCCATAATAACGGCAGCTCCGTTTTCCATAGCAACCTGTTTCAGGAGGGTCATAATTTCATTAGAAGTTTCAGGGTCCAGGTTTCCGGTTGGCTCATCGGCCAGGATGAGGTCAGGATGATTAAGTAGTGCCCTTGCGATAGCAACACGCTGCTGTTCTCCTCCGGACAGTTCATGAGGCATTTTATGTTTCTTGCTCTTCATGTTGACGCTGCCTAGAACCTCATTGATACGATCTTCTATTTTTACTTTATCATTCCATCCGGTGGCCTCCAGGACAAATCTCAGGTTTTTTTCCACTGTCCTGTCGGAAAGCAGCTGGAAATCCTGGAAAACGATACCCAGTTTCCTTCTGAGGTTCGGGATGTCTGATGTTCGCAGTTTTGCAAGATCAAATCCTACGACCGATCCGTGCCCGGCTACCAAGGGAATATGCCCGTATAATGTTTTCAGAAGGGAACTTTTCCCGGAACCGGTCTTACCGATCAGATAACAGAACCTTCCTTTTTTGATGTTAAGGTTAACATCAGAAAGAACAGTGAAGTTTTTCTGCGCAATTTTAGCATGCTGCAGCTGTATGATGTTCTCTCCGGAAATATGTGTATGTGGCATAACTCAGTGGTATAAGGCTTTTCTAAAAGATTTCAGAGTTTAAAAATAAAGAAAAGAAACGTAAAAGACGTTAATTTTAGTAAATTTTAACAACAAAAAATGCCTGAAAAACTTCTTTTCAAGCATGATTTGTATATGATAATGTTGAAATTATCTCTTAGCGCGTGCAGCACTTACAGTTAATCTCTTTCTGCCTTTAGCTCTTCTCGCAGCCAAAACTCTTCTTCCATTTGGCGTAGACATTCTTTCTCTGAAACCGTGTTTGTTTCTTCTCTTTCTTTCTGATGGCTGGAATGTTCTTTTACTCATTACTTTATGTTTAAATCGTAATTATCTGTTTAATTTTCAGGTTGCAAAGATATATAATTTTTTAGAAGCTACAAATTTTAATTATTTTTTTTTGAAATTATTTCAGACACTATTGCGATGTGCCGGTAGCCATATTTTGCCATGCACTTCGTTCTTAATATGTAAAAATAATATTTACGGTTGGTTGAAAAGCTCTATCTTTGGAAACTCAAATTTAATGAAATAAACATCCTATGTTTACCCCCGCAGAACTTTTAGAAATCAATACCTTACTTATTCCGGAAAACAAAATCGTTATTCTTACCCATTACAACCCGGATGGGGATGCTATAGGTTCAAGCTTAGGGCTTAAACATTATTTAAGGCAGAAAGGGATAGAAGCTGATGTGGTAGTCCCGAATGACTTTCCAAAATTTCTGAAATGGATGCCGGAAGCTAAAAAAGCAATTATTGCCGAATATAAAAGGAAGGTAGCCTTTGAAATCATTCAGTCTGCAGATGTTATTTTCTGCCTGGATTTTAATTCACCCTCCAGGATCGGACTGTTGGGAGACTGGCTGGTTAATGCAAGAGGGAAGAAAATCCTGATTGACCACCATCAGCAGCCGGAATCATTTGATTTTGTTTACTCCGATACGGTCATTCCTGCTACCTGCCAGATGGTCTATCATTTTATCGAAGCGATGGATGATGAAAAACTGGTGAACCACGATATTGCGGAATGCCTCTATACAGGAATTATGACCGATACGGGAGGGTTCCGTTTCCGTTCCACCAGTGCCACAACCCACAGGATTATTGCTAACCTCATTGAGAAAGGCGCAGATCCTGCCATGATTACCTCCAATACCTGGGACACGAATACAGTTTCCAGGCTTCATCTGCTTGCGCTCATTCTCGGTAGGATAGAAGTGGTGCATGAGGGTAAAGTTGCCGTGTTGTACCTTACCCGAAAAGAATTACAGGAATACGGTTTCCAAAAAGGAGATACTGAAGGCTTTGTGAATTACGGGCTCAGTATTCTGGGCGTAAAGATGGCTGCATTCTTTATGGAGGACCTGTATGATGATTTTATTAAGATATCGTTCAGAAGTAAGGATGATGTGGACGTGAATCAGTTTTCCCGTAAATACTTTAGTGGCGGAGGACATATCAATGCTGCCGGAGGGAAATCATATGAATCGTTACACGGAACGATCGAAACCTTCAAAAAAAGGATTGAAGAAGAAAACCTGTAAAGAAAAAGGCTAAAAGACCTGAAAATCTAATCAATCAGAATAAATCATACTGTATCCGGAATAATTTGTTCATCAGGTTATTCCGACCACCTGAAATCATACTTCAGTTAAAACTTAAAACATTCAATTCCCATTACACTCAAACACTCAAACACTCCAACTCTATCACTCTCAAACCCTCTCACCCTCAGATTCTTCTATACCCCTTCTCCTCAAGCTCCTTACAGGTATACACATAGACTTCCTCGCACATTACATCAATAAATTTTTTATTGAACAGGCTGAACTGTGTCATTTTAGGAGGATCCAGGAAAATATCGCAGTGCTTCACTTTTGAATAGACAGATTTGGCAATAGCCAGGTGTAAAATCCTGTCGAACTCTTTCATGAGGCTCATGTTGCTCAGTTCATCATAGGTGATCGAATTAACGTGGGATGCGATCAGAAAATCACATTGATCCATGATCGGCTCTATCGGAAGGTTATCCAGGACGCCGCCGTCTACATAGATCTTTGTACCCATCCTTACGGGAGGCAGTACAAACGGAACGCTGGAAGAAGCTAATAGCGGGGCAAACAGCTCGCCTTCCGAAAAGAAATCCACGATACCATGGGTCATTTCCGTGGCAGCAACATATACCGGCATTTTCAACACATTGAAATTATCTTCCGGGAAATGTTCGGTAAGAAGTTTAAGAATGAAATTGGAGCTGAAAATCCCGTTTTTTGAAAGCCTCAAATAGGAACGGGAGAAAAAAGTGGTCTTCCTGACGATGTCAAGCATCTCGTCAGGCGTTTTTCCGAATGCATAGAAGGCTGCAATCAGAGAGCCTGCACTGGTTCCGGAAATGATATCCGGCCTGAGGTTGTATTCTTCCAGCGCCTTAAGCACTGCAATGTGGGCAATTCCCCGCATTCCGCCACCGGAAAGAGTGAGTCCGATGACCGGTTTCTTTTTTTTAAAGGAAAATAAACCCATGCTCAGCTGTTAGAGGACGAGTTTTTTGGGCAGGTTATGGAGCAGCTCTGTATTGATGATTTGCGCACATATTGCAGGCTTTTCCCAATGGCCGTTGTGCCCGCAGTCTACGACATAGGATTTAATATTGGTACGGTCCGGCAGGCCTTTGATAACAGCTTCTGTTTTTACAGCCTGGTCGTGCTTGCCGGCCAAAACTAAAATCTTAGATTCGAGAGAATCCATAATATGCTTCTTATCCGTCCTTTCCACCATGCCTTTTACACAGGCTAAAGCGCCGAGAGGATTCGTAGATAAGGCTGTTTCCAAGGCTGTTTCTATCTTGCCTTCCAAGATGTCCTTTTCATTGGGATTGAATAAATTCGGGATTCCTGCTTTTGCATAATGACTGAATGCATCTTTAATAATGCGGTAGCTCTTAATGCGCTGTTCCTTCTTTTCATCATCATCGGCCAGGTAACTGGAAAAGAAAAGGGTCATACTTTTTAAGCTTTCCGGGTATCGTTCTGCAAAGGCAAGGGAAACGTAGCCTCCCATAGAGTGTCCCAGCAGATGAATTTTTTCCAGATGGTGATGGTCTACCACGTTTTTTACTTCTTCTGCCATCAGTTCCATTGTATGGGTATCCGCAAGGATATCCGACTGCCCGTGGCCCGGAAGGTCTATTTTTAAAAGTGAGAAATCTTCAGACAGGTAAGGTTCCATATCTTTCCATACCGAGAGGTTTTCCATGAATCCGTGGAGGAGGACCAATACCTCTTTTCCGTTTCCTTTCCTTTCAAAATTCAGCATATCTTTATTTTAAAAATGAATATCGATATAATCAACAAATCCCGAACCATTCACCATATCCTGAAGCCTGTAGGTTTTACCGCCGTCTTTGGATGAAAACGTTTTGGTTCCTTTTCTGGTGTAAGCCTTTCCGTCTTCGCTGATGTTCTGGGATATTTCTCCCGTGAAGTTCATGTGCTTATCTGAAACAACGGCCATGAAACCTTTGATGGTCACTTTATTTTTACCGGATGTAATGGTCCCGGAAACATCGTAGTGATCTGCTTCCCCGCTGATTTTGCTGAAGTTCACGGAACCGGGTGTCTTAATCAGGTTATGGGTAAACTTATGGCTTCCGCTGAAATCCCTGAACCGGTTTTGTGAGTGGATGCTGTCATTGATCTTCGTTCTTGCCTTATTAATAGAATCAACAATCTGTATGCTGTCCTTCTGCTGTGAGCCAGGCTTTGTTTCTTTTTTAGAACATGAAATGGCCAGTGCTGTAATGGCCAATACAGGCAATAGTTTTTTCATCAGTATAAAAATATCTTTCTCAAAAGTAAACAAAAAAGAGCATCTTTAAAAATGCTCTTATTGGTTATTTTGTTACGTCTTCGTAAACTTTCTTTTCCCAGGGTTTAATGTCTGTAACGCCATACCGGTCTTTCTTGGAAATAGCAATATTATCCAGCATGTCTACAAAGTTTTTGTAACTGGCATCATCGGTAGGTTTGATGATAATAGTGAAAATATCTTTGTCAGGGGCATGGTTATAAGCATCTGAGATAATCTTTGAAATATGGATCCCGTTAAAATCAGTTTCTTTAAGATTTTTTGTATTCAGGTCATTCTTATTGCTCTGATGGTAAAAAACTTTATTGTCTTTGCCTAAAATAAAGGTAACCTGATTCAGATCCTTGATCACAGGGAGGTCTTTACGACGGGAATCCGGATCTTTTGCTGGCAATCCCAAGTCCATAACGTTCGGTTTGGTAAAGTTGGTAGTAAACATAAAAAAGGTAATCAGCAGGAAACCCAGATCCACCATGGGTGTCATATCCACTCTGATGAGTTTTTTTCTCTGTTTGCCGCCTTGTTTCTCTTGTGCAATAATTTCAGCCATAGTTTGTATTTTTAAATGTTAAACGTTTATTGATTAACGATAAATAAATGACATTTATTTTGTTTTAAAAATGCAAATTTCATACCGAAAATGATTGATTAATAATTTGTGTATAAATTCATTTTGTGCATTTGGAACATCACAATAAAAAAATGCCCTGTCATTCAGACAGGGTCATGTATAATCTTTAAAACAGGATTATTTATTTTTCTTGAAGTAGCTCACACCGCATTCCAGGAATTTTTTGAACTTATCTTTTTCCATGTATCCTGAAACCGGAGTATTGATTACTTTTCCGTCCGGCGTAAGCAGTACATAATGCGGCTGTGAATTGTTATTGAAATTAGCCGTCTGAAAGAGGCTCCATCGGTCTCCTATAGTCTTTACTTTTTTCATTTGCCCGTCGCCAAGGTCAATCTTCGTCTTTTGATTCTCCGGAAGCTCTTCTTTATCATCCACATACAAAGAAGCGAGGACTACATCATTCTGGAGGATCGGCAGGATATCCGGTTCACTCCATACAAATTCCTCCATTTTACGGCAGTTTTCACAGCCATATCCGGTAAAGTCGATCAGGATAGGCTTGCCTTCTTTTTTAGCGAGATCAATTGCCGTAAAGAAATCGTGTTCCGGGTGCATGCCCAGGATGCCGTCTTTTTCATCATGGAAATAACTGACATTCAGCGGAGGCAAAATTCCGCTCAGTAACTGCAGTTTCGGACGTTCAGCCGGCATAATCCCCTGGATCAGATAGATCACAAAACCAATCCCGAGCAATCCTATTATTTTTCTGGTCAGTGAAATCTTAGGCTTTTTATCATCATGCGGAAAACGGATCAGTCCGAACAGGTAAATCACCAGTCCTATGGCAATCACAATCCAGATGGCGATGAAAAGCTCTCTCTTAATGAAGAATGTTTTGGAAACGAGGTCTGCTTTGGAAAGGAATTTCAGGGCAAGAGCCAGTTCCACAAAACCTAAAACCACTTTTACCGTATTCATCCAGCCGCCGGACTTCGGAAGGCTCTGTAAAGCCTGAGGGAATAAAGCCAGAAGCCCGAAAATCACTGCCCATGCCAATCCGAAACCTGCAAGTGCAAAAGTAAGCAGCATCGGTACATTGGCCGAACCGGTAATTGCACTCCCCAGTAAGCTTCCCAGGATAGGACCTGTGCAGGAGAATGAAACAATCACAAGCGTTAAAGCCATAAAGAAAATCCCGATGATCCCACCGGCTTCTTCTGCTTTGGAAGATTTATTCGCAATAGAGCTTGGCAGCGTTATATCATAGTATCCGAAGAAACTTCCTGCAAAGAAAATAAAGATGATGAAGAATGCGATATTCAGCCACACATTGGTGGAGATTTCATTGAAAACATTCCCTGCAATACCGTCAATCAGGTGGAAAGGTACGCTGAGCAATACAAAAATCAAAAGGATGAAGAACCCATAGATCAGTGCATCACGCTTGCCTTTAGCCTTATTTTTATTCCCTTTCGTAAAAAAGGAAACCGTAAGAGGAATCATCGGGAAAACGCATGGCGTAAGCAGTGCGATCAGTCCGCCGATGAACCCCAATAAGAGGTAAGTCCAGTAATTTTCATTGATTTTCGAAGATCCTGTGCCACAGTTCGTCAGTGGATTTTTGATATCGATAGACTGTATTTTCAGCTGTTTTGGATCAAGTGCTGAGCTTTCCGTAACGGTAATGGCTGTCTTTGAAGGATTTTCCGTAACAGTTTCGGCAGCTGTAACGGAGTCTTTTGTTTCCGGTGCTGTTTCTGCAACGGCGGTTTCCTCAACAGCTCCTTTAGGCGTAACTTTCTGATTGAACTCAAGCGTATTCGGCGCAAGGCACACCCGGTCGTCACAGGTCTGATACATAATTTCAGCCACCACTTCACCGGGCTTGGCAGCATCTTTAAGCTTGAATTTCTGTTTGAAGCCGGCAGCATTTGAGTAGTAGACAATCGTGCCGCCGAAAGCCTCGGAAAACTCTTCATGCTTTTTTCCGGTCTCCGTAAACTTTCCTACCAGTTCGATGTTTTTTCCGGAAACCTTATATTCCGTAGGGATTCCCGTGTCTTCGGGAAGGTCTTTGGAGTAAATATGCCAGCCGTTCTCAATGGTAGCATTCAGGACCGCTTCGTATTGATTATTGCCTAAGTCGTTGACTGTGAGTTTGAATTTTACAGGATTTTTTATCTGTGCATTAATCCCGTTTGCTAAGAATAAGAGGATTAATAAAAACCAGTTTTTAAATTTCATGTTGTCTCTTGTTAAAAATTTTGAGAATCTTAACGGTATTCCCATCACCTTCATATCGCCTGTCCTGCCTTAGGGGAACAACCCCGAGTACGGTATTGTCGCCATCGGCCAGGATCCATATTTTTTGCCTCGCTAAAATAGATAATTTTTCGTCCCTAAAAAACTTGGAGACTTTCTTTTTACCGGAAAATCCTGACGGGAAAAATTCATCACCAGCCTGCTGCCTTCTCAGCTTCAGGGGAAACTTCAGCTTTTGTGCGTCAAAATCCCATTCAAAGGAAATGTTTGTTTCCCCATTGGTATTTATATTATCTTCGAGATTAATTGCCATCCGGTTTTCAGAAAAGTCAAAATTTTCAGTCAGGATAACCGCCTCATCGCTCTGACCATGTTTTTCATCATTCAATGTAAAGATCAGTTCATCCCTGTGTACGGTCAGCTGATAATCTTTTGAAAAGAAAGTGCTTCCGTTTTCAGCAGTGAATATTTTAGGTATTTCTTCTTCAGCCGTAAAACCGTATTTTTTCAGGATTTCAAATTTTACGAAATCACTTTGCCGGCTGAGCTGTTCCTTGGATAAGATTATACAGCCTTTGTTAAAAAAAGAAATCTGTTTTTCTATCGCATAGACCTGTTCATCCACAAAATCCTTGACCTGGTTCAGATAAGAAATGCTTTTCCTGAAATTTCCCAGGAAATTGTCATGGGTTGTCATCAGTTTCGGAACTGTTTCGTTCCTGATGCTGTTTCTCAGGTAATCATTTTTGGCATTGGACTTGTCCTCCCGGTATTCGATGCCGTTGACTTGGGCAAACCGGTAAATCTCTTCTTTTGAAAAAGGAAGTAGAGGTCTTATGATCCCGTTAGCAGAAGCGGGAATTCCGCTGAGTCCCCTGATTCCGGCTGCTTTGGAAAGATTGATGATGAATGTTTCCAGCTGGTCATTCAGGTGATGAGCGGTAACCAGGAATTCAAGTTGGTGCTGATCCTGTACTTCCCGGAAAAAGCGGTACCGGATTTCCCTGGCCCATAGCTGTATGGAGTGTTCAGGTTTCCGGTCCTTGTCTGTCACGGTATAAAGATGCATTCGGATGTTGAACCGGGAACAGAAATCCTGCACCACTTTCTGATCCAGGTCCGAGTCTTCCCCACGGAGCCCGTAATTGATATGAGCGATCTCAAACCTCTGATCCGTGAGCTTAAACAGGTGTGCCAGGACCATGGAATCTGCCCCGCCGCTTACCGCCAGAAGGTAGGTATGCTCTGAAGGTAATGTGACCAGGTTTCCCAACTGCTGTACAAAATTCCCTTTTTCCAACATGAAACTGCTGATTTCTTTCTGCAAAGATAATTCTTATAATTAAAATGAATTTCCATAACTTTGGTTCGTCTAAAAAGATTATTTATGAAGATTTTTAAAATTTTAGCAGCTTCTGCAATGGTGTTGGGAATGACATCTTGTATCAGTAAAAAGCAGTATGATGCTTTGAGCAGCAATTACAAGCAGTGTATTGAAAATGTGGGTGAAAGACAACGGGAAATTCAGGACCTAAAGGCACAGAATTCCGCTTTAACCGGGGAAAACAATTTGCTGAAAAGTCAGCATGATGCTTTGAAATCCTCTCTGGATGCGTGTCTTTCTAATACGGGTAAAAGTTCAGCCAATATTGACAAACTTGTGGGCGAGATCAATGCTTCCAACTCATATATCAAACAGCTGATCTCCACCAATGCTAAAAATGACAGCCTGAACCTTGCTTTATCAAACAAACTGAAAAGATCCCTTGATAATGTTTCGGATCAGGATGTACAGGTGAAAGTGCTGAAAGGAGTGGTCATGATTTCCTTATCAGACAAAATGCTGTATAAAACCGGAGATTACAATGTAATGCCTGCGGCTATGGAGGTATTAGGTAAAGTGGCCAAGGTAATCAATGATTACGATAAATATTCTGTACTGATTGAAGGGAATACGGATAACGCAGCGTTAAGCTCTGCTAACCTGCCTAAAGACAACTGGGACCTTTCTGCTTTAAGAGCTACATCGGTTGCCAAGATTTTACAGAGCCAGTTTGGGGTTGATCCTTCCAGAATTACTGCCGGCGGACGTTCAGAATACAATCCTAAAGCGACGAACATGAGTGTTACGGGAAGAGCGGAAAACAGAAGGACAGAAATCATCATCATGCCTAAGCTGGATGAATTCATGAAACTGATGGATATTACGCCTAAGAAATAAATACAGTTTATCCTTATAATATAAATAAATCCCGAATTGCTTCGGGATTTATTTTTTGATCAAATCGCTCTATATAATAGAAATGATTTGCTGCAAAAATGAATAAGATATTTCGGTCGGTTCTTTTCTTACAGAAACAGCATTGCCCGAAGGCAATGCTTGTTTTGATTCTTAGTTAATTTTGTTTTTTTCCCCTTCATGATGTTCCTCTAATTGTTTTTACCCGTTGTTCTTTTGCAAAGGTATAGCATTGTCCAATGCAAAACCATCCGGGTTTTCCCGGTATTTTGCCTCCGGGTTTTCCCGGTTTTTTTCAAAAAACGGTCTTTTTTTGTCGCTGCGATAGATAAACTCTATGCCTTGCTGCTATTTTTTAAGTACATTTGGCTGTACAAAGAATAAATTAACATGAGCTTTTTTGAAGAGAAAAACCCGGAAATGGACCGGTATCTTGAAACCCATGCTTCTTCCGAACCCGACATCCTGAGAAGGCTAAGGCGTGAAACCTATCACAAAACTACCCAGCCGCATATGATTTCCGGCTATCAGCAGGGAAGGCTCCTGACCATCATTTCCCAAATGCTTAATCCTGTGAACGTCTTGGAAATCGGGACATTTACGGGTTACGCTACCTTATGCCTGGCTGCCGGCCTGGCCAAAGACGGAACAATCACTACGTTGGATATCAATGAAGACCTTGCTTATCTTCCGCGTAAATATTTCTCAGAAAGCGAATATGCAGACCGGATTGATTTCAGGCTTCAGGATGCCAAAGAATTTCTGAGAGCAACAGATCAGGTCTTTGATCTTGTCTTCATTGATGCAGATAAAGAAAACTATGCGGACTATTTCAGGCTCATTAAGCCCAGGGTAAAATCCGGTTCTGTGGTTCTGTTCGACAATGTGCTCTGGTACGGGAAAGTGCTCGAAGACCAGCCGAAGCAGAAAGCAACCCAGGTCATCAAAGAGCTGAATGATTTGATAGCAAAAGACGATGATTTTGAAAATCTTATTTTACCTTTGCGGGATGGGGTCAATTTTCTGAGAAGGAAATAAATTTAGATTAAAGAATCCTGAGGTATTGGAATTAAGAAAATACAATTTCTAATCTCTGAATTTCTAAATCTGTAAATCTCTAAATGTAAAAGATGGATAAAGGAATTTGTATGGTTACGGTAGCACCGGTGCGTGCGGAAAACTCGGATAAGGCAGAAATCGTCACAGAAATCCTGTTCGGGGAAAGCGCGGATATTCTTGAGGTGAATAAAAACTGGACCAGGATCAGGATGCATTACGACGGATATGAAGGATGGATGGATACCAAACAGATCCGTCCTGTACGGGATGAGGAATTGGCCAGAAGAAAGGTCACCCTCATTACGGAAGATTTTGCTTCAGTGATGATGAAAGACGGTAAAACCCTTCTTTCAATGGGTTCCGAAGTGGAATTTCCTGCAGTAGCTTCCCGCAGGAGCCATGATCTGCGTGAAAGTATTGCCTTAACGGCAAGGGAATTTCTTAACGTACCCTATTTATGGGGCGGAAAGAGCTTTTTTGCTGTCGACTGTTCCGGCTTTACGCAACTGGTCTATAAAATCCATGAGGTTAAATTGCCCAGAGACACTTCACAGCAGGTAGAAGTCGGGGAATCGCTTACTTTTGTGGAAGAAAGCCGGCCGGGAGACCTTGCTTTTTTTGAAAATACGGAGGGGAAAATTATCCATGTTGGCATCATGCTGGAAAACCAGAAAATCATCCATGCATCCGGAAAAGTAAGAATCGATACACTGGATTCTACAGGCATCTTCAATAAAGAATTAAACAAACATACACATAAGCTGAGGGTTATTAAAAATGTTTTATAAAAGAGCCTGATATGGATTCCTTATTCTTAATTTTCGATATTGTTAATCTGGGGCTTGCAGCACTTCTGTGGTGGATTACAATAAAGCATTATTCAGTTTTGCCGGACACAATTCCTACTCATTTCGATTTCGAGGGTAAAGCAGATCATTTCGGAAATAAGAAATTTTCTTTTTTACTGCCCGTATTAGCCATTGTTTGTTATATTGCTTTTGCCATCATTCTGCACTATGCCGGAGCTGGCAGTAATTCCGTAGTGATTACTGATAAGAATAGGGATGCACAGCTATTTATCATGATGTTTTTTATGAGATGGCTGCTAATGCTGATTTTTCTGATATTTCTTAATATCCAGGATTATACGATCAGATATACCGCAGATACTGATGCTAAACCAAGATTTCCTCTGATGGCTTCTGTATTTATGATTATTGCAAGCGTAATCGTTCTCTTCATTTTTGTAGGAGTATTTAAGTGACATAAACCGTTTCTAAAATAAAAACTAATGAATAAAACTCTACTTGAAATTTCACAAACTAAAAATTCAGGATTAGCTGAAGTCCTGTCTGACTGGAAAAACTATGATGACGAAACAGTGTTGCTGTGCTTTTCTGAATTAAAAAGAAGGAATGTTCCCATCAATGAGCAGATGCAACATCTGATGACAGCATTTGCAATCCATAAGGGTGTCCCTTTATCTGAAGTGGAATCTGATTTTTTCAATGGCAAAGGCTTCAGTAGTTATGAAGAATATTATCATACCCAGATTCAGGTTCTGGAAAAAAGAGATGAGGACAGAGCTTATGTACAGCAAATGAGGAGAGAGAGAATTGTCCAGTTGGAAGAGATAAACAAAAAACAGGCTAAAAAAGACGTGTTGTACGGAGGCTTATGGTTTGCCGGAGGCCTTCTGGTTACATTAATCAGCCTCAGCAGCGGACACGGCGGGATTATAGCTTACGGTGCCGTAATATTTGGTGGAATTCAATTTTTTAGAGGTTTAATAAACAGCTGATGTCATCTCTGTACAATATATTCATCCATCTGCTCATATTCGGGATGAAGGCATTTTCGCTGTTTAATGATAAAACTAAAAAGGGCGTTGAAGGCAGGAAGGAATCTTTGCAGAAAGTAAAATCGGCTTTCAGCAGGTCTGACAAAGTGATCTGGATGCATGCTGCCAGCCTTGGTGAATATGAGCAGGGCCTTCCTGTCCTTGAGCAACTGAAACAGCAGTGGCCGGAGCATAAAATACTGGTTACCTTTTTTTCACCGTCAGGATATGAAAATGTTGTGAAGAAAAAACATATCGCTGATGTCATCTGTTACCTTCCGTTTGATAAAAAAAGTCTTGTCAGGGAATTTACAGCACAATTCAACACCCATCTTTTTTTTACCGTAAAATACGATTACTGGTACCACCTTCTGGAAGAGCTGAAAAATCAGAATGCCAGAATATATGTGATTTCGGCGCTGTTCTATGAAGGCCAGTCTTTTTTTACCTCTTATGGTAAGTGGATGGTAGCGCAGCTCCGGAAAAATGTTGACTGGTTTTTTCATCAGACCGAACTTTCATGGGCACTGGCTAGAAGCATCGGACTTAACAGGTCCTCTGTGACGGGAGATACCCGTTTCGATCGTGTGAAGCAGTTGAGGAACCGTGATAACCATGTTGAATATATTAAGGAATTTATCGGGAATAATAAAGCGGTTGTTTTCGGAAGTTCGTGGCAGGCGGAAGAAAAAATAGCGGAAGAGGTACTCGAGGGTAATCCGTATGCTAAAATCATCCTGGCCCCACATGACCTGAAAAGAGTGCCGCATCTGAAGCAAATCTTTCCCGATGCTGTTCTGTACAGTATGATGGACGGTTCTCAATCCGCCGGCTTTTCATCGAGGGTATTGATCATCGATAGTATCGGCCTTTTGTCCAGGCTGTATTCTTATGCGGATATCGCGGTTGTAGGAGGGGGGTTCCATGATGCAGGCCTCCACAATATCCTTGAGGCAGCCACATTCGGAGTTCCGGTACTTTTCGGAAACCATTATAAAAAGAATCCGGAAGCAGATGGCCTCATTGCTGCGGAAGGCGGAAAGGCATTTGAGAAGGAAGGCCAGGCCGCAGATTTTGTGATGTTCCTTATCAATAATGAAGATGCACTTGATTCAATGGCCGGTAATGCACGGAAATTCATCGATAGCAAACCTGATGCTACCCGGCAAATCATCGAAAAAATATTATTTTAGGAAGCCCTGGTTCCTGATGTCTTTTACGATAAGGTCCATGTGATCAGGGATTCGGTCTGATCTGAGCCAGTTAAAATCAAGCCCGTTGTTGATGCAGAGTTTTTCAAGATAAGGAATACTGTGGATTTTGTTTTCAGCTTCCGTCAGCAGCGTATCAATTTCCATCCAGTAATCTTCATCCAGCTTTTGTGTTAAAATCAATGCCCGCAATATTTTATTGATGAGGTACAGATGAAGTTTATATACCGCATCAAACCTCTGGTTGTTAAGGTCTTCACTGTAATGCAGTACTGCATTTACCAACAGCAGGTTAAGTGAAACTTCTCCGAATTTATCAGTAGTGATTTTCACATGTTCTGTAATTTCAGCACTTATTTTACGGATGATGCTCAGGAAGTATTTGTAATTCCGGATGTACCCGGAAGCCAGCCGTACCTTTTCCTGTACAATTTCTTCCATGGCGTCACGTTTGTCATCCGTAGTTTCAGGATCTATCAGCTCAAAGTAGAGTTTTTTGGACAGCAGTTTGTCTTTTTTCAGGAGCCTGAAAATAAGCCGGTCCTTTTCAATGCTGGAAAATGCGCTTAAAGCGGCTTTGAATTCTTTAGAATATTCCATTAGTTAAAAAATTTAGAATATTTCATAAATCCGTTGGCAGCCCAGTTGACTGTATAATATAGTGATTTCAAAGTGGAGAATCCCATGAAATCCTTGTATACCAGGTACTGGTCTTTAATGATATTTTTCTTTTTTCGTGACACGCTGTTTTCCCTCATCCTGTATTTGGCCAGGGTTTTCTGTACCGGATATCCTTCTGGGATTTCTTTCAGGAGATTGAGCCACATCACATGGTCTTCGCGCTTGCTTTTGATCGGGAAAAAGAATTTTCCGACTCTTTGGGTATCATACATGGTAGAAACCGGTGCCAGCCGGCAGGTTTTCAGCAGGTTTTGAAAAGTAACGGGAATATCGGCAATGAAATCTTTCAGTACAGGCTGGAGCTGCTCATTGCACCTGGAATAGTTACAGTATACCAGTTCTTTGTGTTTGTCTTTCATTGTACTGACCATAGTTTCAAGATATTCCGGGTACCAGTAGTCATCTGAATCCAGGAATGCAATATATCTCCCCTGTGCTCTTTCTAGGCTTTTATTGCGTGCATTCCCGGCTCCTCCGTTGTGGTCCAGAATATGCACTTTAATTCTGGGGTCATTGTATTGTTTCAGGATTTCAACCGTATGGTCTCGGGAAAGATCATCTGTTATAATCCACTCCCAATTTTCATAGGTCTGGTTGAGAACAGACTGGATGGTCTCTTCTATAAATTCTGCAGAATTATAGCAGGGAGTAATGATGGAGACGAGTTCTTTCATGTATAAAGTCCGTAATCAAAGTTAGGGCAATGCTGTAAAATTATAAAAATCTTTTTTCATACAGGTGCCAGGATGCGATTCCTACCGCAATGACCAGCAGCATGCAGACCACGCTCATCAGGAAAGGATTATAGTGTTCAAAAAGGCCTAGCGTGGTGAATGTCCTGATGATAGGGAAATGAAAGATATAAATTCCGTACGTAAAATCCCCGTATTTCCCGAAATTGTTCAGGAAGCGGAATGAATAGGCGATATAAAGGACGATAATGCTGATCATGATGGGAGAGAAAAGCCTGATGTTGAAGATCAGGTCGATCCATACCGTAACCATGGCCATAATAAAAAGGACATTTTTATTTTTTATAAAGGTATCGAAGTTGAAATAAATCAGCATTCCTCCAATGAAGTAGCACAGGGAACCGGGGATCTGCCTGGAAAGTTCTGCGTGTCCGGTCAGCCGGAAATAATTCAGGTATACGAGGGAAAGGAAATAGAGTACAATAAGGCTGGTATTCCTGTATTTATTATTTTTTCCGAACAATAGAAACATCAGCGGGACCGCAACATAAAAGCACATTTCAATTTTAAGCGTCCACAAAGCTCCGTTGACGGCTCCATTACCGAATACGCCCGGCAGGTAAGGGGCCATAAAATTCATGAACAGGGAATTCCAGAAGATGTATTTATAGACCTGAGGGCTGGTGAAATATTCTGTGAAGGAATAGGTGCTCACCGTACTCAGCAGAATGGCACAGAGGAAGACGACCAGCAGGTAAGCAGGTACAATCCTGTTGAATCTTTTTTTGGCATACCTTGAGAGGGTGGATGTTCTTTCATAGCTTCGGGCAATCAGGAATCCGCTGACGATAAAGAAGGCAAAAACGGCAATCTCAACCGGGCTGTTTTCAAGAAAAGCCAGCTCCTTTGAGGCACTCAGCGTTCCCAGGTGCCCTAAGAAGACCATAAATGCGAGGAGAACACGGATAAAGTCAAAATTATTTTTCGTTATATCTTGCATTTGTATTTATTTCTCTGCAAAAATAACTTTTTTAAGAGAAGATAGGCTGCTTGCTGGCTTCAATATTTATTAAAGACCGGTAATATTATGATTGGTAACCGGCAAATAATCAGAAATAAACCGTTGATGAATAAATTTTGATAAAATATTATTAATTCAATCAAAAAAATCATAATTTTAGCGCTTGAAAAATTTGATACATGAAGAAATTAGCATTACTATTTGCAGGTCTGTCATTATTTGTCGCTACGGGATGTAACGATGATGACAATACTCCCATGGAATATCCGATTGTAGGCACATGGCAGCCTGTAAAACAAGTGGTAACCGTTGTTCCTGCTTCAGGTACTCCTGTTTCAGACGGGATTTCTTTTGATACGACCTGTCAGAAAACTTCCAGATGGGTCTTTAAAGAAGGGAACACGGGGAAAAGGACTGATAATGGAGACAGTGCTACACCAGGCCAGTGCCAGGCTACTTTCGACCGTAATTTTACGTATACGTATGACAAAAGCAGCAAAGCCATTGAAATGAAATACCAGGGAATTGTAGCCCCGGACAAAGGCAAAGTGGTTACCCTTAATGATACTACACTGAATATTGCTTTTGAAGATACTACAGATCCTACCGAATATAAATCCGTAACCTATACCCTGAAGAGAATCCCTCAATAAGGAGCAAGGTGATATGATACCCTTTACAATCTCATCCCCGGATGGGATTTTTGTTTTCATATGGATTTAATTTAAAATTAAATTTCGATTTCTTTTAAAATTATTATTTTTGTGCATCCTGATTTTCAGAATTTGATATCTGACTTCAGGGCTAACATCTAATATCTATAACAAGTGTTTTACGATCATCAGCAGATAGAAAAAAAGTGGCAGAAATACTGGGAAGAAAACCAAACCTATAAAACTTCCGATACTCCCGAAAAACCTAAATTTTATGTTCTCGACATGTTTCCGTATCCATCCGGTGCCGGGCTCCATGTAGGGCATCCGCTCGGGTATATTGCTTCGGATATTTATGCGCGGTACAAAAGGCATCAGGGATTCAATGTGCTTCATCCGGTAGGGTATGACAGTTTCGGGCTGCCTGCTGAACAGTATGCAATCCAGACCGGACAGCATCCGGCTGTAACCACAGAGCAGAATATTACGCGCTATGAAGAGCAGCTGAGAAAGATCGGTTTTTCTTTTGACTGGAGCAGGGAAGTGCGGACTTCGGATCCTTCCTATTATAAATGGACCCAGTGGATTTTCATCCAGCTGTTCCACTCATGGTACAACAAGACTGCTGATAAAGCAGAATCAATCGATACGCTGATACAACATTTTGCCACAAAAGGTACCCAGGGACTGGATGCCCAGCAAAATGACGTACTTGAATTTACTGCAGAGGAATGGAATGCTGCCTCTGATATGGATAAAGAAGATATCCTGCTGAACTACCGTCTGGCCTACAGGGCGGAAACCACGGTCAACTGGTGCCCTGCACTGGGAACAGTCTTGGCCAATGATGAGGTAAAAGACGGAAAGTCTGAACGGGGCGGATATCCGGTGTACCAGAAAAAAATGATGCAGTGGAGCATGAGGATTTCAGCCTATTCAGAAAGGCTGTTGCAGGGACTGAATACCCTTGACTGGCCGCAGCCGCTGAAAGATGCCCAGGAATACTGGATCGGAAAGTCACAGGGTGCCCAGGTAAAATTCAATGTGGAAAGCCATAATGAAACGATTGAAGTATTCACGACAAGGCCGGATACCATTTTCGGGGCAACATTTATGGTGTTGGCTCCCGAACATCCCTTAGTAGATACCATTACTACTCCCGGACAGAAGTCGGAAGTTGATCATTATATAGAGGAAACATCCAAGAAAACGGAAAGAGACCGGATGTCTGATGTGAAAAACGTGAGCGGCGCCTTTACAGGAGCATATGCTGTAAATCCGTTCAGCGGTAAGGCAATGCCGGTTTACATTTCAGATTATGTTTTAATGGGCTACGGAACAGGAGCCGTAATGGCAGTGCCTGCTCATGATGAGCGTGACCACAGGTTTGCAAAAAAATTCAACCTGGAAATCAAAAAGGTTGTGGAGACGGATGAAGACATCCAGGAAAATGCCTTCGATTCCAAGGATTCCGTTTGTGTAAACTCTGATTTCTTAAACGGATTGAGCTATCAGGAAGCCAAAGCCGTCATCATTACTGCGATTGAGAAAAAAGCTATCGGAAACGGAACAACCAATTACCGCCAGAGGGATGCCATTTTCTCAAGGCAAAGATATTGGGGTGAACCGGTTCCTGTATATTATAAGGATGGGATGCCATACACATTACCGGCTTCTGCATTGCCTCTTGAACTTCCGGAAGTGGAAAAATACCTTCCTACGGAAGATGGCGATCCGCCTTTGGGCAACGCAAAAATGTTTGCATGGGATGAGGTAAACCAGAAAATAGTCTCTACAGACCTTATTGATGAAGAAACGGTTTTCCCACTGGAATTATCCACTATGCCGGGCTGGGCAGGAAGCTCATGGTATTTCTTACGGTATATGGACCCGCACGATGCTGAAGTTTTCGTTAAAAAGGAACTGGCTGACTACTGGGGACAGGTAGACCTGTATATCGGAGGAAGCGAGCATGCCACAGGCCACCTGCTGTATTCCCGTTTCTGGAACATGTTCTTAAAAGACAGAGGATATATCAGTCATGACGAACCTTTCCGGAAGCTGATCAACCAGGGGATGATTCTCGGGATGAGTGCTTTTGTGTACAGGATTGAAGGGACGAATCAATATGTTTCTAAAAATTTAGCAAAAGAATATAAGACCCAGCAGATCCACGTGGATGTATCCTTATTAAAAGGAGCGTCGGATGAACTGGATACTAAAGCATTCAAAACCTGGAGGCCTGACTTTGCCAATGCGGAATTTATCCTGGAAGACGGAAAATACATCACCGGCCGAGAAGTGGAGAAAATGTCCAAATCCAAATACAATGTAGTCAACCCGGATGATATCTGCCAGGAGTATGGGGCAGACGGACTGAGACTGTATGAAATGTTCCTGGGACCTTTGGAGCAATCCAAGCCTTGGAATACCCAGGGGCTAAGCGGAGTGTACGGTTTTCTGAAAAAATTCTGGAATTTGTATTTTAATGGCGAAGTTTTTGAAGTGTCGGATGAGGCACCGACAAAAGCGGAATATAAAGTCCTGCATACCCTGATAAAAAAGGTGGTGTATGATATTGAACATTTTTCATTCAATACTTCGGTATCATCCTTTATGATCGCTGTTAACGAGCTTCAAAAAATAAAATGCAATAAACGCAATATTTTAGAACCGTTGTCCGTTATCATTTCTCCATATGCACCGCACATCTGTGAAGAGCTCTGGAGCCTGCTGGGACATGGGACTTCCATCGAGTTTGAACAATTCCCGGTGCTGAATGAAGACTACCTGGTAGAGGACGAAATCGAATATCCGGTAAGCGTTAACGGAAAAATGAAATTCAAATTGCCGTTATCTGCCCAGCTATCGGTGAAAGAAGTAGAGGAAATGGTGATTCAGGATGAAAAAATGCAACAGATTCTGGAAGGGAAAACCCCTAAAAAGATCATTGTAGTGCATCACAGGATCGTTAATATAGTAATTTAAATAAAAATTAATATTGGTGATTTAAAAAAAATGTGGTCTTAAATTTTATGATTTTTTAATGTATTTTTGAAAATCAGAAAATATTATTAAAAATAGACATGATAATTGAAATATCGGAATCGTATTGAAATTTCTTTGTCAAAAAAAAGTAAAATGTTTATTTAAGACTCTTGCATTTTAATTAATTTTGCCTTTAATTTACATCTTGTAAAATTTTAAAACAATATAATTTAGTTAAATATGGAAATGAATGTTTCAAAAAATGATGAGCAAGTAGTTGCTAGAAAAGCGGGAGGTTTAAACCCAGCTGTAATTATTCCTATTCTGTTTTTAATAGGAGTTGCTATTTATTTATTCGTTCTTGGTAATCCAGGAAATTTCAAGGATGCAGATAAACTGGGAGGTGGCTCTGTAGCTTTTTCAAGTGTTGAGGGGAAGGACATTCACCCAGAATCGTTTTTAGGAATTATCTACAAAGGAGGGGTAATTGTACCGATCCTGATTACATTTATGATTACTGTAATCGTATTCTCTTTTGAAAGATATTTCGTGCTTAGCAAAGCTGCCGGAAAAGGAAACTTAGACAACTTCGTGATCCAGGTAAGAAGCCTGTTGAACCAGAACAGAGTTGACGAAGCTCTGGAAGAGTGCGACAGACAGCAAGGATCTGTAGGTAATGTTGTGAAAGAAGGTCTTACGACGTACAAAGCCCTTTCTCACGATACTACATTAAACAAAGAGCAGAAGATGGTAGCGCTTAACAAAGCGATTGAAGAGGCTACTACTCTTGAAATGCCAATGTTGGAGAAAAACATGATGATCCTTTCCACTTTAGGTACTGTTGCAACATTAGTAGCACTTTTAGGTACTGTAATCGGGATGATCAAGGCATTCTTCGCGTTAGGTTCAGGAGGTGGTACTCCGGATGCTGCTGCACTTTCTACAGGTATCTCCGAAGCATTGATCAACACGGCTTTAGGTATTGGTACTTCAGCAATCGCAATCATTCTTTACAACTTCTTTACTTCTAAAATTGACGGATTAACTTATAAGATCGATGAGATCGCTATGAGCATCCAGCAATCTTTCGCTGAGTTCAACTAAGAACCGGCCGCAGATTGGTAATCCATCCAATCATCAAAAGAAGTTTAATTAAAAATCATAAATAATAATGGCGAGAGTCAAACCTAAAAGACATGGAGTAGTGACGGATATGACGGCAATGTGTGACGTTGCGTTCCTGCTGCTTACATTCTTTATCTTGACCACTCAGTTTAAAAAACCTGACGTGGAGCAGATTAAACCGCCATCTTCAATATCAGAGAAGTTACTTCCAGATGCAAGTTTGATGACCATCAACGCAACACCGGACGGAAAATTTTATTTCCAGCCGGTAGAAAACGCATCAGAAAGACTGCAGCTTTTAGACAAAATGGGTCAGAAATACGGAATTACTTTTGACAACAATGAAAAAGCTGCATTCCAGAAAGTACAGGCAATAGGGGTTCCTATGACCCAGCTGAAAAGCTATCTCGATTTGTCAGATGAGGAGCAGAAAAATTTCAGGAGTCCTACCGGGATTCCTATGGATAGTACAAATAAGCAGTTAGTAGATTGGGTACAGCAGAGTCTGAGCGTTAATCCGGATTACAAGTTGGCAATCAAAGGAGACGTTACGACACAGTATCCAAAAGTAAAAAGCTTATTTGAGGGTTTAAGAGACATCGATTTTCTTAAATTTTGGTTGATTACATCACAAGAAGGTAAACCTAATGAATAATATCATTTAGAAATGGCAGAAGTACAAGTACAGGAAAAAGGCGCCAAAGGCGGTAAGGTACGCTCCAAGAAGCAGAGTACCAGAGTCGATATGACTCCGATGGTGGACTTGGGTTTTCTATTGATTACCTTCTTTATGTTTACCACAACATTCTCTAAACCGAATGTGATGGATTTGGGTCTTCCGGCAAAACCGAAAGATGAAACCAAAAAACCACCCCCGACAGAAATTAAACTTTCAAACTCCATCTCTTTATTGTTAGGTAAAGACAACAGGATTTTCTGGCACCAGCAGGATAATACTTCCTTAACAGACCAGAACCTTAATGAAACTACCTTCGACAGAGACGGAATCCGAAAGGTAATTGAGCAGGCAAAAGCCAATGCAGCTGATAGAACGAAATTTACCGTTATTATCAAGCCGACTGACGATGCCGTATATAAGAACTTTGTAGATATTCTGGATGAAATGGCCATTACCAAAAGCGAGCAGTACGGTGTGACTGACCTTAAGCCTTGGGAAAAAGCCATTTACGATAAGAAAGTGGGTAACTCAGGAGCTGCGGCGACTGCTACAAAGTAATTTAATCCATTAAATTGTAAATCTATGGCAGATGAAAATGTATACAATTCCAATCTTACTTTAGATGAAATTGTATTTGAAAATAGAAACAAGGAATATGGTGCCTATGACCTGAGAAGTCAGTATCCTAAATTACTGACAAAATCTTTCATCATCGGGACTGCATTATTTCTCGTTGCGGCTTTGTCTCCTTTTATTTATCTTACCATTCAAAGGCTGAACGCTCCTGAAAAGCAGGAGGTAAAAGCAGAGCTGGTAGACGTCCTTCAGGATGATAAAATTATTGAGCAGCCGAAAGAAGAAGAACCACCACCACCTCCGCCACCAAAGGAAGAGGAGAAAATTGAAATTATCCAGAATGTGGTTCCGGAGCCGGTAAAAGCTCCTAAGATTGAAACACCTCCGCCGCCAATTTCCAAGCAGTTGGAAACAACAACGGGTCTGGTTAGCCAGGAAGGGGTAAAGGCTCCGGCTTATACACCACCGCCGCCACCGCCATCCACAGGGACAAGAACTTCCACTGCGGAAGTAAAACCTCAGGTAAGCGATACTCAGGTATACACCGAGGTAGAGCAGACGGCTGAATTCCCTGGAGGAATCAACTCCTTCAGAAGTAAAGTGGCCAGTAACTTTGACGGTTCTGCCATGAACGGGGATGAAGGTACAGTAAAAGCAGAAGTGACTTTCGTAGTAGAAAGAGACGGAAGTATTACTGACGTGAAAGCTTCAGGAGGAAATTCAGACTTCAATGCTGAAGCGGTAAGAACGATTAAATCTATTAAAAACAAATGGACTCCGGCAAAAATCAATGGCCAGGCAGTACGTTATAGATTCAGATTACCGTTAACGATGAATTTTGAAGGGTAATTCATATTATCTATCTTTAAATAAAGTTTAAAAAAGAGAAGCATATGCTTCTCTTTTTATTTTTTTTGGTATTTTTGTTACATGATGTTCAACTGGTTGTCCCTGGTAACAGGAATATTTTATATCGTTCTCGGGATTGTAGTTATGGTCTACAAATTCTTCTTCACCATCTTAGAGCCTACGGTTGCTTACCCATTGGGAGGGCTGCTGATCATTTACGGGATTTTCAGAATCATCCGGGCTGTTACAAGAATCAAGAAATCAAAAGATGAAGAATAGTTTTAAAGCACTATCCATAGTATTGTGCAGTTTTATACTGCTGAACTGTAAGAAAGAAGAAAAATCACCGTCCTATTATAAAGGGGAAATGACCATTCTTACGGATGAGTCTTTTAAAAGTGTTACTGAAGCCCTTGCGGACGGCTACATGATCAGTTATCCCGATGCTAAGATTAAAGTGGTTACCAAGAAAGAAGACCTTGGCTTCATAGATCTGCTGAATGATAAAGCGCGGGTTGCGGTCATGTCCAGAGACCTGACCCCGAAAGAAATCAAGACCTATGAGGAACATGTAGAACTAAAGTTCCTGCCTGCTAGATTTGCAGCAGATGCCGTTATTTTCGTCGTTCCTAAGGAATCTTCCAGGCAGAGTATTTCAATGGAAGAAATCAGAAACGGGATGATGTCTGAAAGCAAACCGTTTATCTTTGACGGAGCCAATTCAAGCAACCTTAATTTTGTCGCTCAAAAACTAAAAAAGCAACCGAAAGAGCTGCAGTTTTCCGTTATCCCGGGAAATCAGAATATCATAGAGGAACTGAGCAAATATCCGGATAAAATCGGTGTAATCGGGCTTAATACATTCAGCAGACCTTACGATAAGCTGTCTGAAGAATTAAGGGATAAAGTGAAAATTCTTCCTGTTCAAAGTGGTAAATCTTCCTACCTGCCCGATTCTGAAGGACTCCGTAAAATGAAATATCCTTTTACAAGAGTATTGTATTTCCTGACCAATGAAGGGAACTTCAACATCGCCAACGGGTTCATCAGGTATTCCTGTACCCAACTGGGCCAGATGATTGTACAGAAAGAAGGACTTCAGCCTTACAACCTCTACAGGAGAGAGGTACAGATGCGTTAAAAAATATTAAAGTATACCAGTACTCCGAATAATTACAGTATTTTGGTCTGAAAATTGTGAATATATAGTCGTTTAGAAAAATATAAAATGAAAGATATAATGAATATGAGTATGAATGTAAAAAAGATTGCTTTAGGAGCAGCGGTAGTATTTTTTACCGGTTTTGCTTCTGCGCAAACATTACAGGACGGTATCAACAGTATAGACAGTGATAAATTTGCCCAGGCAAAAACTAACTTTACTGATATGGTTGCCAAGGCACCAACGGCCGAGAATTATTTCTATCTTGGGAATACGTACCTGAGACAGTCGGAGCCGGATTATGCCAAAGCTACTGAAAGTTTCAACAAAGGACTTGCCGCAGACAGCAAAAGCTACCTGAACAAAATAGGATTGGCTGCTGTGAAACTTGGAAAAGGAGATAAAGCTGCTGTTGCAGAAATACAGAAAATTGTTACCGACTCAAGAGAGAAGGATGCTGAAGTGCTTTTCAGAGCTGCTGAAGCCCTGACTCTTTTCGATAAAAATAACTCACCGGATTTAGCGATCCAGTATCTGAATAAAGCAATTGAAAGAGCTAAAAAAGATGTTCCTGCGTATTACTATTATACATTGGGTGACGCTTACCGCTTAAAGAAAATTCCTGGTGATGCGATGACTGCATACGATAAAGCTTTGCCATTAGCAAAAAATAAAGCGTCCGTATATACCAGAATCGGGACACTATGGATGGCTGCACAACAATGGCAGCAGGCTAAAACCAGCATTGAGAAAGCCATTGCAACGGATCCTACTTATGCCCCTGCCTACAAAGCAATGGCAGCATACGACATCCGTTACCAGCAAAATGCAAAGGCTACTCAGGACTTGATCAACTATACCAAGTATGCTGATGAGGACCCGTATACTCAGTTGGAAATTGCCAAGTTGTATTTTACCAACGAGGATTATACCAATTCAAAAGCGATCTTAGATAAGATTTTTGATAAGATTGATGATCCTATCAAATTTAAATTAAGAGCTTATCAGCTGTATGCTGAAGGGAAGTATACTGAAGCTAAGCAGAATATGGATAATTTCGTGTCGAAAGCTGAAAAATCAAGAATCCAGCCGGCTGACCAGGGTCTTCAGGGATTAATAGCTGCAGGACTGGCTAAGACGGAAACCGATGCCGCTAAGAAAACCGCTTTAACTACTGAAGCACAACAGAAAATTGCTATTGCCAAAGCAGCTAAAGACGAAACGATGAAGTGGGATATGGAGCTGGCTAAAATTTCAGGTGGAGGAGCAGTTTCCCAGACCAGTGTTGATGCAGGACCTACCAACCCTACTATCGAAGGACTGAAGCAGAAAGTAGCTGCCAATGCTCAGGATACAGATTCTCTGTTTAAACTGGCAACAGCGTACCAGGATGCTAAGAACTGGAACGGAGCGATCCAGACATGGCAGAAAATGAATGCCCTTCTTCCTGACTGGGCACCCGGTTACTATAGTTTAGGATACTCTTATCAGCAGTCTGGAAATAACGATGCTGCAAAGGCTGCCTATGAAAAATTCATCAGCACGGTTAAGCCTGCAGATCAGGAAGCCAATAAGCAGACGCTGGCCTACGCCTATTTTGCCGTAGCCTATATGGAAAAAGATTCAAATGCTGCTAAAGCCAAAGAATATGTAGCAAAATCAGTACAGTTGGATCCAACTTACCAGGATGCAGTGAAGCTGAATGCAGAAATCAATAAATAATTTAAATCATATATAACAGAACTTCCCAATCGCAATGTTTGGGAAGTTTTTATTGTAAAGCGTACATTTGAAGATATGAAAACAGATATATTAGCTTTCGGGGCACATCCGGATGATGTAGAGCTGGGATGCGGAGGAACGATTGCCAAATTAATCTCAGAAGGGAAGACGTGTGCGATTGTAGATCTCACCAAAGGGGAATTGGGAACCCGAGGGACTGATGAAACCAGAAAAGAAGAAGCTACACGATCCGCCGCAATATTAGGGGTCTCTGCCAGAGAGAACCTTGGAATGAAGGACGGCTTTCTTGTTAACTCTGAGGAATATCAGCTGATGATCGTAAAAATGATCCGCAGATACCGCCCGGAAATCGTTTTGGCCAATGCAATTGATGACAGACATCCGGATCATGCAAAAGCGGCTAAATTAGTGTCGGATGCATGCTTTTTAGCGGGTCTGAGGAAGATTGAGACGGTTGATCAGGGAGGGAACCAGGAAGTATGGAGGCCAAAGCATATTTTTCATTACATCCAGTGGAAAAATATCACACCTGAATTTGTGATCGATATCTCTGAACATCTGGATAAGAAAATTGAAGCCTGTATGGCGTTTAAAACCCAATTTTACGATCCTGAGTCCAAAGAACCGGTAACGCCGATTGCTACAAAAGATTTCCTGGAAAGCCTTACCTATCGTGCACAGGACCTCGGCAGACTTTCCGGAGTTACCTATGCAGAGGGTTTTACCACTGAAAAGCTTGTGGCATTGAAAAATTTTGACGGAATTGTTTTGTAGTTTAAAAATTATTCCTATATTTGCAACCACAAAACGGTGATTGTAGCTCAGTTGGTTAGAGCGTCGGATTGTGGTTCCGAAGGTCGTGGGTTCGAGACCCATCATTCACCCAGATTTTAAAATCCTGTCAGCAATGACAGGATTTTTTTATTTCAGCCCGTTTCTGACGTGAAACATTTTTAAATCAGAAAAATATCAACTTCAGGTGAAAAGATTTTCCAACGCACGAATATTTCTTTTATATTTGTTTCCGGACATCATCTTTAATGTAATATTTTGACTAATGGGCATATTTGATTTTATAACGAATGAATTCATCGAAGTTATTGAATGGATAGATCACAGCAATGATACACTGATGTGGAAATTCCAGGATAAAGGCAATGACATCAAAAACGGAGCAAAGCTCACCGTACGTGAAAGCCAGGTTGCTGTACTGATGAATGAAGGAGAGTTTGGGGATACCTATTATCCGGGTCTTCATACCCTTTCCACGAACAATATGCCGATCACTACTACATTAAAGTCATGGAAATATTTATTCAATTCTCCCTTTAAAGTAGATATTTACTTTGTTAATACCCGGCAGTTTACCAATCTGAAGTGGGGGACATCTTCACCCATCATCATGCGGGATGCGGAACTGGGCCAGGTACGCCTAAGGTCTTTCGGTAATTTTGCTATTAAGATCATTGATCCGAAAAAGCTGATTACAGAGTTTGCCGGAACCAATCCTTATGTTAAGATCAGTCAGGTTGAAGAAACCCTTAAAAATATCATCGCCAGCAAAATGGCGGAAGGCTTTGCTGAAGCTAAGATTACGGTGCTGGACCTGTCCATGCATTTTTCTGAACTGGGTGATGCACTGCTTCATGTTTTCCGTCAGGAATTCGCCACTTACGGGATCAGCCTTGAAAAGTTTTTTATTGAAAGCGTATCGCTTCCTGAAGAAGTGGAGCGGATTCTGGATAAGAAAACACAGATGAATGTCCTGAAGGGCAGCCTGGATGATTTTAACAAGATGCAGGCCGGGATTGCCCTAGAGAATATTTCAGAGAATGATAATGCAGGCAATACGATGGGCATGGGAGCCGGCGTGCTGATGACCAATTTCATGAACCAGTCTGCGCAAAATACAGAGAATACCGCTTCAAAAAGCAAGACGGAACTGATGGATATCTTAAAGCAGCTTGGAGAACTGAAATCACAGGGAATCCTTACGGAAGAGGAATTTACTCTGAAAAAGCAGGAGATCCTCAAACAACTGTAAATCATATGGCCCATACCATAGAGTATCCCTGTCCCAACTGCAATTCGGAACTCAATTTCGATTCTGAAAGCCAGAACCTGAGATGCCTGCACTGCAATACTGAGATTCCCATAGCTTCAGGAGTTGAAGTTATTGAAGAACATCAGATCAGCGAATATTTTCAGGCTTCCCATTGCCCGGTGAATGAACTGCAATCCATTACTTACCGGTGTTCGAAATGTGGAAAGGATAACATCACCACGCAGGATATTGCGTTTATCGAGTGCCGGTATTGCGGCAATAACGTCATCAATACGGAAGCTTACCGGACAAAACCTGTTGTCCCGGCTTCGATGGTGCCTTTTGAAATATCAAAGGAGGAAGCATTGAATGCCTTTCAGGCATGGATCGGCAAAGGATTCTGGAATGACTCGGATTTAAAGAAAATGGCTCTTAATGATGCGATGCAGGGGTATTATGTCCCCTTCTGGACCTTTGATTCACAAACTGAAAGCGAGTGGTCGGGAGACTCCGGCAGATATTACTACGTAGATGTAACCTATACGGATTCCCAAGGTAAAAGCCAGGTAAGGCAGGAACGCCGTACCGACTGGACCTACCGTTCAGGACATTTCAGCCATTTTTTTGATGATGTCCTGATATCCGCATCAAAAGAGTTTGATCAGGAAATTATCCGGGAAATTTATCCTTTTCACCTGAACAGCCTGAAGCCTTACCATCAGGAGTATTTATTAGGCTGGAGTGCCAAAGCTTATGATGAAGATATGACGCGTTCCTACAGTCTGTTTCGTCAGTACATCGATGGCAGGATTGAGCAGGCGTGTGAGGAATTGCTCAGAGAAGATACGTTCAGGAATTTATCTGTCGAGACGGAATATAGCAAAGAGACGTTCAAACATATGCTGCTTCCCGTATGGCACTGCCAGTATCTTTTTAAAGGGAAACCGTATTTTTATATCGTTAACGGACAGACCGGGAAGATTTACGGAAAAAAACCGTTATCTGTAACTAAAATAACCATTGCGGTTATCATCGCGATTATTCTTATTGTGTTGCTTATTCTCGCTGTTTCATAAAAAGAGGGGAGCGGAAATAAAAAAAGCATCTTTCTTCAGATGCTTGTGTTTTTAGATATTGTTTGATTTAAACTTCTTCGTCAGAGTCTATTGTGTATGATCTGCTTTTGAAGTCTTTGTCATGCTTTTCTGAAATTACATCCTCTCCTTTTTCGTTAATGATGAAATCTGTGGATTCATTAAACATTTCCTGGAAACTTTTGAAATCCTCTTTATAAAGATAAATTTTGTGCTTTTCAAATGTAGCTTCTCCATTGTCTCCGAAATTCTTTTTGCTTTCGGTAATCGTAAGATAATAATCTCCCGCTTTCGTCTCGCGCACATCAAAGAAATAAGTTCTTCTTCCTGCTTTTAACACCTTCGTGAAAATTTCATTTTCGTGGCGTTCCTTGTAATCACTCATTGTTAGATAATTTTTAATCTTGTTAAGAACAAATATATAAGTTTTCTTTTAATCACAAAATTTTTTTTATGATTTATTTAACAATTGAAAATGAAATGACTACGATGTTACAGAATTGTTAATTTCAGTGAGATTAATGATCTGATGTGCTTTCTGGGCGCTAGACTCTCTGTGCGTGATGATTATAGAAGTGGCGTTCTGTATTTTAGCTTCTATATTTTCCAGGATGTTGTGTTCCGTTTCCGTATCCAGTGCAGATAGGGAATCGTCAAATATGATGATATTCGGGTTCTTGATCAGGGCACGTGCAATACAGATCCTCTGTTTCTGTCCGCCGGAAAGCATCACCCCCCGTTCTCCCACCATCGTCTTATATTGTTCCTTAAAACCGATGATGTTTTTATGGACATCCGCAATCTTGGCATATTCCACAACGCGTTCATGGGAAGGATGGTCAATGGCAAATCCGATATTATGTTCTATAGAATCCGAGAACAGGTAGCTTTCCTGCGGTATGTACCCGATGAATTTCCTGTAATTGTCCAGGTTATGTTCCTTAAGGTTTTTTCCGTCGATGAGTATTTCTCCCGAAGTAGGATCAATAAGGCGGCATAATAATAAGGCAATCGTGGATTTTCCGCTTCCCGTCTTACCCATAATGGCGAGTGACTCTCCGGCTTTTACTTTGAAACTGAGGTTATCCAGCGCTTGGATGCCCGTATTCGGGTATATATAGGATACATTTCTGAATTCAATATCTCCTTTAATGGTATATTCCTCAAAGTTGGTGTTGATAATTTCAGTTTTCTTATCCATAAATTCATTGATCCTCTGCATGGAAGCTTCGGCCCTCTGGTTCACGGAGGTAACCCATCCTACCATCGAGAACGGCCAGATCAGGATATTGATGTACATAAAAAAATCCGCAATCTTACCCACACTCAGGTGTCCGCTGATGTATTTCTGTCCGCCGATCAAAATAATCACCACATTCAGCAAACCGATGACAAATAGGATGATTGTGAAAAAATAGGCCTCGGTTTTGGCCAGGTCCAAAGCTTTGTTCTGATAATCGGTAACCTTGATGCCGTAGTTCTTTTCAATATATTTTTCGCGGGCAAAGAACTTTACCACACGGATCCCCGAAAAACTGTCCTGGACAAAAGTGGAAATCGCCGACTGGCTTTTCTGCATGATCTTCGATTTCTTATTGATGATCGAGCTTACCTTAAATATAATAAAAGAAAGGATGGGTAGCGGAAGCAAAGTCCATACGGTCATCGACACATCCGTTTTCAGCATATAAATGCTCGTAATAAGCAACAGGATGACCAGGTTCACTACATACATTACCCCCGGTCCCAGATACATTCTTACAGCAACCACATCCTCACTCAAACGGTTCATCAGGTCACCGATGGTGGTCTGCTTGTAATCCGTTAGAGACAGTTCCTGGTAATGCCGGTAGATTCTATTTTTAAGATCGTATTCAATTCTCCTGGAAGCCACAATAATGGTCTGCCGCATCATAAAGGTAAAAAAGCCTGTTAGAAGGGAACATCCTACAATAATGGCTACGTAGATCAGTACCTGCCGGTTAAAGCCGAGATTCCCGCTTTTCGTAAGTTCATCTACGGATTTACCGACAAACTGGACTTTATAAATGTTGAAAAAATTACTGGCGAAGATGAACAACAATCCCCAAAACAATAATAATTTATGTTTCCAGAAATAGGGATTTAAGGTTTTTAGTGCTTTCATACAGAATGACAAAATTACAAAAATAGGAGCAGATTACGAATCCGTGAATTTTAAATTTTGTATCTTTGCCGCCATATAAAAGCTCTTTGAATGTTAGGAAGACGACAAATCCGTGAAAAAGTGGTAGAGAGTGTGTACTCATACTACCAGAATCCTATTAAGTTTGATGTTTTAGAGAAAAACATGTTCTCCGGAATAGAGAAAATCTATTACCTATACATCTATCAGCTCAATTTTCTGGTTTCTTTGAAAGAACTGGCAGAAAATCAGATTGAGATCGGTAAAAACAAATTTCTTAAAACTGATTCTGATATGAATCCGAATCAGAAATTCATCAACAATCAGATTCTGATCAAACTGGAGGAAAACCCTGAACGTCTGTTTTTCACAGGCCAGCACAAACAGCTGAAATGGGACCTTCATGATGACCTTCTGGTAAAAACATTCCAGAGGATCACTGCCGGGAAAAGGTATCAGGATTTTATGCAGGAAGAAGGATATTCCTTTGAAGCAGATCAGAAATTCATCGGAAAACTTTTTCTGAGGTATATTGCCGAGAATGATGATTTTCATGATTATATCGAGGATAAAGAACTTACATGGTCGGATGACATCCACATCTCCAATTCAATGGTTCAGAAAACCATCGGTTTTATGAAGGAAAATGAAGAGAGCAGGACCCTGATCAAGATGATCAAAGATGAGGATGATAAGACTTTTGCAGCCAAACTTCTGAGAGATACCCTGAACAACTGGGAGAACAATGAAAAGAAACTCTCCGAAAGGCTTGAAAACTGGGATCTTGAAAGAGTTGCCCTGATGGATAAAGTCATCCTGTCTACAGCCATTTCAGAACTGGACAACTTCCCTTTCACACCTTCAAGAGTCATTATTAACGAATATATTGAGATTGCCAAAGTATTTGCTACGGAACGGTCCAACATATTCATTAATGGAATCCTGGATAAATATTGTAAAGATAAAAACAGAATATAAATTAATTATATGAAAAAGACATTATCATTAATCGCCTTATCTATCATTGGCTTTGGTTTGGTTTCTTGTAAAAAAGAGCAGAAAGAAACTGCAGGTACTGAAACTGCCGTTACGGATTCTGCCAATGCAATGACTGCTGCTCCTGGCGATTCTGCGATGGCTCAGACACCGGCTGTTTCCGGTGAGACACCTGCCGCTGCAAAATCCAATCAACCTTTAACAACGATTGCCTTATCTGAAAGTAATTTCGATTTCGGAAAAATCAAAAAAGGAGACAAGGTAGAGCATGTATATGAAGTAACCAATACCGGAAGCAATCCGTTGGTTATTTCTGAAGTAAAACCGGGATGCGGATGTACGGCTCCTGACTTTACCAAAGAACCGATTATGCCGGGTAAAAAAGGAAAAATCACTTTGCATTTCGATTCTTCCAATTTCGACGGTAATGTGAACAAATATGCAGACGTCTTTGCCAATGTGGAAAAAGCGCCGGTAAAACTAACGTTCACAGCTAATATTCAACCATAATACAATGAATACACTATCCATATTTTTACAGGCACCTGCTGCAGGAGGAAGTTCTCCGATGATGCTGATCATGATGGGGGCGATGTTTGTCGGGTTCTATTTCCTGATGATCAGGCCTCAGATGAAAAAGCAGAAGCAGGAGAAAAACTTCCAGGAAACCCTTAAAGTTGGCGCCAGAGTAGTGCTTACCTCCGGTCTTCACGGAAGGATTGCCCAGGTTCAGGATGACGGTTTTGTGATCGAAACCTTATCAGGAAAACTGAAATTCGAGAAAGCAGCTGTTTCCAGGGAGTTTACGGAAGCCCGTTTCGGAGAGAAAGCTAAAGCTGCGGAAAAAGCGGCAGAGAAAAAAGAAATTGAAGCGGATAAGAAGTAATTTCTTACTGTTTAAAATATTTCGTTTCGGCGGGGTGAGCTTTGCTCACCCCGCCGAAACTTTTATGACCATCGCTGGTGCTTATTAAATAGATCTGTGCTTTTATAGCCGTTAACATACCGTTTATTTCACAGCCATACGAAAAACTTGCAGTAAGCCTATAAAATAAAATATCTTTGCCGGATGGAACACAGTAAACCCAAAACCGTTCTAATTCTCGGTGCCAATTCAGATGTGGCCAAACAATGCATGAAGCAGTATGTTCAGAAAGGGTGTTCTGTGATGGCTGCTTCCAGAAATATCAGTTCCTTAGAAAATTTTGTCCGGGAGAATAACCTGGGTTCTAAAGTTACGGTATTCAGTTTCGATGCAGTGAATTTCGATACCCATCACAGTTTCTATGACGCGCTTCCTGCAAAACCTCATATTGTAGTGTATGCGGCCGGATTCCTGGTGGATAATGAATCTGCTTTGAAGGATTTTGCCGGAGCCAGGCAGATGATGATGGTCAATTATATAGGCGCGGTTTCCATGCTGAATATCATTGCCATGGATCATGAAAACAGGAACCTTGAACGGATCATCGGTTTATCTTCCCTATCGGGTGTCCGGGGGAGGAAAAGCAATTTTGTCTACGGAAGTACCAAAGCGGCTTTCACCACTTACCTGGCCGGATTACGACAGGAGCTGGCTTCCCGGAATATTACGGTCAACGCTCTGGTGATCGGGTATATCAGGACCAAAATCAATGCAGGTTTACAGCTGAACGAATCACTGATCATGGAGCCGGATTATGTGGCAGGATCTATTGTGAATGCCGGAAACTCTTTTACGATTGTCCCCAATTTTAAATGGAAGATTATTTATTTGATCCTGAAAATATTGCCTGAAAGTCTGGTAGCGAAACTGCCTTAAAAAATTGAAATGAAGTTCTTATTATTTATAGTCTTTACGACCCTGTCATCAGGGATGTTTTCACAACAAAAGATTGAGTGGACCTAAAAAAGAAAGCTGTCATTTGATGATTTTAGAGGTGACATTGGTGTGAGTACGGCTGCGGCAGTTTCATCAGTTATCATTAGATATGAAATTGTATCTCAGTCAATTTGGACAGGAAGAATTAAAATTAAAATATTTGCTGCTTTCGATACGTCTTCTTCCTGGATAAAACCTGAATTTAAATCCACACGGCTCATAGCCCATGAGCAGGGCCATTTTGATATCACCGAAATATTCTCAAGAAAACTGCAAAAAAAAAGTTGATGAAGAGATCAAGGGCGTAGAAGATTTTTCACAAAAATTTCAGAAAATGTATGATGATTTGTACAATGAACACTATCAGTATCAGACTCAATATGAAATTGATACTGATAATGGGCGTCATGAAGAAAACCAGGAAAAATACAATACATTGATCAGAGAAATGCTGCTTTAATTTATGTCAACATTTCAAGTGCTGCCATCATATCAATACCTTTTCCTAAAACAGGTTTAAACAAATCTCCTCTTTTCTTGATTCTCTCCAGGGCATTATGAATGGTAAAATCTGTAGGTTTCAATCCGGGTTTCAGTTCATTCCATTCCAGCGGCATGGAAACTGAAGCGCCTTCTTTTGGCCTAATGCTGTAGACACTGGCGAGCGTCTGTCCCTGCCGGTTCTGAAGGTAATCCAGATAGATTTTATTGCTGCTGCGCTTTTGCAGGCTTCTTTCCAGTGTGGTCAGTTTCGGGAGTTTCTCATTAACCTGCTTCATTAAAATGTGGGCAAAGTCTTTTACCTGCTCAAAGTCATATTCGCCTCCCATGGGAATATAGATGTGAATGCCGGTGCTGCCGGAAGTTTTGCAGTAGCCTTTTATTTTAACTGCCTCCAGTACTTCATGGACCTGCAGTGCAGTCTCAATGACATCATCAAATGTATTTTTCTTCGAAGGGTCCAGATCCAGCACCAGGTAATCAGGATGCTCCAGGTCGGGGAGTGAGCTGTTCCATGGATTCATGTCGATACAGCCTAAATTATTCAGATAGGCGAGGGTAGCTTTATCATTGCAGATGATATAATCGATATATTTATCCGTAGAATCGGAGAATACTTCGGTAGTTTTGATCCAGTCCGGAATATTGTCACTCGCGTCCTTCTGATAGAAACCCTGCTTTTCAATGCCGTTTGGAAAGCGGTTGAGCGAAAGGGGCCGGTTTTTCAGGTGCGGAAGGATATATTCAGCAACCGATTGGTAATAATCGACCACTTCGCCTTTGCTGATGTCATCTTCAGGGAAATAAATTTTATCCTGGTTGGTCAGTTTTACTTTATGGCGGTTTAGGGTAATTTCAGTTTCATTTTCAGAAGTTTTGGTTTTTTTTGCTACCGTGGTTTTAGGTTTCATATCTTCAGGTTTTTCGGTGATGGATCGGGAAGTACCCTTAATTTCTTCCGGTTCCTTATCCTCACGGATCGTTACGAAAACCGGATGACGGAAAATACCGTCATTGGTAATTTCAGAGTATTTAATTTCGCAGACCAGTTCCGGTTTTACCCACGTTACCGGTGAATTGGTTTTAGGAGTATCTTCAAAAGGCGATTTCTTAACAGCCATTTTTTCCAGTCTGTCACGGATTTTCAGCAGTGTTTCATGGTTGAAACCTGTTCCGGTATGGCCACAATAAATGAGTTCATCATCTACATATTTTCCTAGGATCAATGCTCCAAAACCCTTTCTGGATCCTTTAGGCTCTGTGAATCCGCAGATGATCGTTTCATCCGTATTGGAAAATTTCACTTTAAGCCAGTCTGTGGTCCTTTGATTTTCCACATAAATGCTGTTTGATTTTTTAGCGATCATGCCTTCCAGCTTTAATTTCTGCATTTCCTTGAAAAAGCTGATCCCTTTTTCTTCCACATGGTCGCAATAGCGGATCACATCCGTTTCTTTCAGTGCTTCTTTCAACAGTTCTTTCCTTTGGACCAGAGGAAGGTTTTCCGTAGAATGCCCATTCAGCCATAAAAGATCGAAAACCTGATAGACCAGTGCAAGGTCGGGATTATCCCCGATCTGCTGCAATAACTGGAAATTGGGCCGTCCTTGTGCGTCGTAAGCTACTATTTCGCCATCCAGGATCATCTGGTGTTCCTGCCTGCTGAAATCTTTGGCTACCTTTTCGAATTTGGACAGGAATGAAATCCCGTTGCGGGAGTAGAACTGAGGTTCATCCTTACTTAAATCAGCAACAGCTCTGTACCCGTCCCATTTGATTTCGAAGATCCAGTCTTTGTGATCGAAGGGCTCGTCATGAAGTTTTGCGAGCATGGGATGAATAAAAGAAGAGAGCTTTTTTTCTTCGCTTAATCCGCTGGGATCATGGAAGGCTTTAGGATGTGCTATGCTTTCTTTTTGCCGGTTTTTGGGCTTTTTTTTTCCTCCAGGAATTCGGTAACGAGTGATTTTGAAGACGTATGTTCCTCTGCATCGTAGCCGCTTTCTGCGAATTCGTCTTTATGCTTGATCAAAAGCCAGGCATTGCCTTCTGAGTTTTTCATTTTTACCAAAGCAAATTCCCCTTTAAGCTTTTTCCCGTGAAGGATGAATTTCAATGATCCTGCCTTAAGTTCTTTCAACAGTTCTTTTTCATCCGATAGCTTGCTGGTGTCATCCAGTGGCTCATAAGTCCCGCTGTCCCATACTTCTACCTGTCCGGCTCCATAGTTTCCTTCCGGAATGTTCCCTTCAAAATCCTTGTAATCATACGGATGGTCTTCTACCATCATGGCAAGACGCTTGTCTTTAGGATCCAGCGAAGGACCTTTAGGAACTGCCCAGCTTTTAAGGACACCTTCCATCTCCAGCCTGAAATCATAGTGCAGTCTTGATGCAGCATGGCGCTGGATCACAAAAACCAGCTTGTTTCCGCTTTTCTTTACGGAACCTTCCGGTTCACTCGTTTCATCGAATTTTCTTTTGTTATGATAATCTTTAAGAGCCATCAGGATGCATTTTTAGATTTGGAATTCTGTAAACTTGCTTTCAGTTGGGCCATCAGGTCAACTACTTTTCCGTCTTCGGCGGGCTGGATCTTTTTCGCTTTGATGCTTTTCCCTTTTGCTTTCTGTTTGATGATCTTCATCAGCTCATCGGAATAAGAGTCTTTATACATGGCCGGATCAAACTCCTGAGAAAGCTGCTCGATAAGGCTTACTGCCATTTTAAGCTCAGCACCTTTAGCAGCTTTTTTAGCCGGAATTTTCAGGTCGGAATAATCCCTGATTTCCTGATCAAACCGCAACCGGTTCAGCAATAAAATATCATTATTGTAAGGCCGGATCATACCGATGGTTTCACTTTCACGGAGGACAAAAGTCCCTATGCCCACCATTTCAGTCTGCTGAAGCGCTTTCAACAGAAGCCTGTAAGCACTTTCACCGTTTTTCTGAGGTTCAAGGTAGTATGGAGTTTCAAAATAGATGCTGTCCACCTCGTCTTCCTTCACAAACTGGTCAATGGAAAGGATTTTTGATTTTTCCGGACTGGCTGCTTCATAATCATCTTCATCCAGAATGATGTATTGATCATCGATGCGGTATCCTTTTACAATGTTTTCCCACTTCACTTCTTTTCCTGTGGATTCGTTCACCCGTTTGAAATGGATGTTGGAATAATCAGACTTATCCAGCATATCAAGATCCAGCTTGGTCGTTTCCGTTGCCGAGTAGATCTTTACAGGAATATTCACTAGGCCAAAACCGATGGCACCGTTCCAGATTGCTCTCATTGTACTGTATTTGTAAAGATTCTACAATGATTATGCCGCATAATTTCATTAATTTTTTTACAATACTATTTTTTTTTATAAATTACACAAAAATCATAAATTAAATTTAAATAAACTAATGACCCTTTTAACTTCAATTTCTATACAAAATTTCAAATGTTATAGAAAAGAGCAAACTTTTGCTTTAGGGAAATCTAATTTTTTTATTGGCGCTAATAATGCAGGGAAATCTGCAGTATTAAAGGCTATGCACTGTTTTTTTGACGATCGTCAATATCATAGTGAATATATAAATAAGACAGAGTTAAGATCAAAGAATGCGGGCTTTAATAAAACTATAATTGAAATATCATTTAATTTAGATGTTATCTCAACTAAGGGGTTGAAAAATAAGCTTAAAAAAACTTATGGAGAGCTTATGACTATTTCAAAGTCGTTTACATATAGAGAGCATTCTGATACTATACTCATCGAATATAAAATAGGAGAGCAAATATATTCTTACGATAATTTGCCCTCTGATGTAAATGAGTTTTTATCAAAGATATCAGTTTCATATATCCATCCTCAAGAAGCAAAAGAACTACTTGAAAAGGCTCAGGAAAAGCTAAAAAGTAGATTGTTATCAAATTGGGGGAGAAATCCTGCACTTGCTGGAACATTAAGCCAACTACAAGATCAATGGTCAGAACTAAAATCTATGGCTAATACATACTTGTCGAATGGTCTTACTCAAAGTTTACAAAATATCTGGCCCGGTTGTGAAACAAAAGTTGATTTACCCGAAAAGATTGAAGATATCATAGGAATTTCTGAAATAATGTTCAAAGCATCATCAGAATTACCAGATGTTTCTCTAACATCTCAAGGTACTGGTGCACAATCTACAATTTTATATCAAACTCATTTTTTACTCGACAGTGATAAAACGCTTCATAGAGGATTTTCATATCCAATTTGGCTAATTGAAGAACCAGAATCATTTTTACATGCAGATATTATATTTAAATTAGGATACCTTTTGTGCTCAGATTTGTGGCTAGACAATATACAAATGCTTATATCAACTCATTCTCCACTTTTACTAGCAACCTCAAAGCAAAATGGGCAAAAAATTAAATGGTTTTCACTGGATTCACATTCAGTATTAAAAGGGAAATCTGTTTCTGAATGGTCTGATATTGAAATTAAAGAGATGGGTATTTTAATGGGTGATCCAAATTTTGATATATATTTTAAATCGTCACAGGAATCAAAGTTAATAATTATAGAAGATTCAAAAGAAATTACAGAAAAAAAATTTATCGAAGCTGGTATACCTGTCACTCAAAGGCTAAATGGTGTCACTGAATTAAAAAGGTATTTTGATGTATTACGTTCTGTAGATATAAGTATGGGAAGAAATATTTATTTACTTGTAGATAATGATGATGGGATTAAAGATTTTAAAAATACTTTATTAAAGGGGGAACTTGTAGAAAAAACAGAAAGTGATTTTACAAAATATAAATTTGAAAATAATATTTTCTTGATTTTATTTCCTGAAAATTATGCAGTTGAAGAACTTTTTCAAGAACATGATTCTATAGTGGAAAGTTGTGCAAATCAAATTTTTAATGATACATATACTAACGCATCTTCTACAGGAAATGTTCCTGCAAACTTATCAAGAACTCATGCAGCAATAAGAAATAAAACAGTTAGTGGTTTGGAAGAAGCAAAAAAGGTAATTCGAAATACTCAAGATGTAAAAGATATTTTTTGGAAAAAGGTTGAAGATGATAATCTTACTATTTCTCCTAAATTTGCATCAGAAATAGTTGATATGCTTAAATAAAAAAGCGGAGAAAAATCCCCGCTCAAATTTATGCTTTTAAATCCAGTTTCAGTTCAAGCTCATCCAGCTGCTCATTCGCGATGGATGCCGGTGCATCAATCATGACATCCCTTCCGGAATTATTTTTAGGAAATGCTATATAATCTCTGATCACTTCATTTCCGTCAAGAATAGCAACCAGACGGTCAAATCCGAAAGCCAGGCCACCATGAGGCGGCGCACCGTATTTGAATGCATTCATAAGGAACCCGAACTGGGCTTCCGCTTCTTCTTTGGAAAAGCCTAGCAAATCAAACATTCTGGACTGTAAATCCTTATCGAAAATCCTGATAGATCCTCCGCCGATTTCGTTTCCGTTCAGGACCATATCATACGCATTGGCTCTCGCTTTTCCCGGATCTGTTTCCAATAAATGAATATCTTCCGGTTTTGGAGATGTGAACGGGTGGTGCATGGCATGGTAACGTCCGCTCTCCTCATCAAATTCAAGCAACGGGAAGTCTACGACCCAAAGTGGGGCGAATTCATTCCCTTTTCTCAGTCCGAGACGGTTTCCAAGTTCCATCCTTAAGGCAGAAAGCTGTGTTCTCACTTTATTTTCGTTTCCGGAAAGGATCAGCATCAAATCGCCTTCCTTTGCTCCGAATTTTTCGATGATAGCCGCTAGATCTTCTTCATTGAAGAATTTATTCACTGATGAGGTCTTCACTCCGTCATTCTGGAATTTTACCCATACCATTCCGGACGCTCCGATCTGCGGGCGTTTTACCCAGTCAACCAGTTCGTCGATCTGCTTTCTGGTATAGTCTGCGCAGCCTTCCACATTGATCCCGACTACCAGTTCCGCATCATCAAATATTTTAAAATCTTTTCCTTTCACCAGGTTATTCAGCTCCACGAACTTCATCCCGAAACGGATGTCCGGTTTGTCGTTACCGTAGGTCTGCATCGCATCGGCAAAGGTCATTCTCGGGAACTCCCCGAATTCCTGTCCGGTAATGTCTTTCAGCAGGGTTTTCGTCATGCCTTCAAAAACATTCATGACATCTTCCTGTTCCACGAACGCCATCTCACAGTCGATCTGGGTAAATTCAGGCTGTCTGTCGGCTCTGAGATCCTCATCACGGAAACATTTTACAATCTGGAAATATTTATCTATCCCACCTACCATCAGCAATTGCTTGAAGGTCTGCGGAGATTGCGGAAGGGCGTAAAATTGTCCCGGATTCATCCTGCTCGGCACCACAAAGTCCCTTGCCCCTTCCGGAGTAGATTTGATGAGCACCGGAGTTTCAACTTCGATGAAGCCATTGTCTGAAAGGTAATTTCTTACCTTCTGAGCCATTTTGTGACGGAAAATAAGCTTTTCCTTTACCGGGTTCCTCCTGATATCGAGGTAACGGTATTTCATTCTGAGTTCTTCTCCGCCGTCCGTTTCATCTTCAATGGTAAACGGGGGAAGCTGGGATTCATTCAGGATGGTTAATTCTTCCACTAAAATTTCAATTTCACCGGTAGGAATATTAGGATTTTTACTTACTCTTTCGATGGTTTTCCCTTTCACCTGGATCACGAATTCACGGCCCAGCTTTTTAGCTTCTTCCATCAGCTGCGCTGAAGAGCGTTCCTGATCAAAAACCAGCTGAGTAATCCCGTAACGGTCCCGGAGATCGATCCAAATCATAAATCCTTTATCACGGATGGTCTGTACCCATCCTGAAAGTGTAACGGTTTCATTAAGATTTTTTAGAGACAGTTCTCCATTGGTGTGCGATCGAAACATTGGTTTTTAGATGTTAGATATTAAACGTCAGGTATCAGATTGTTATAGCTGATTTTAGAGTGCAAAGATAGGATTTTTGAAGGTTTTTGAAATAAAAACTTTTTCTGCATTTGATTTAAAAGTCGAATCGTATTGGCTTCATTTGCTATGACGCTATTTATTCATTGATGCCCTTAACATCACCAAGTAGGTTGCCCAATACCATTTTTACCAAAATTTTAACAGCCGCGGCTTTTATTTTTGCGCTGTTTTTTCTAATTTAGTGCTTCACCAAATAAATATTTGCCATTATGGGAAAAGGAGATAAAAAATCCAAGAGAGGAAAAATCAACAATGGAAGCTATGGGAAAAGAAGACCCAGAAAAGCTTCAAAATCAGTGGTCGCAACAGAAGAAAAAGCGAAAAACTAAGAATAAAAAGGCCGGAGAAATACATTCTCCGGCCTTTTTCTATGTAACAAAATTAAATTATTTTCCGCCTAAGAAGTTTCCCAGGATATCACCCAGTCCGCCTCCGCCCTGCTGTTTTTTCTGGTCTCCGTTATTCCCGAGGATATTCCCCAGTATGTCGTTCAACGGATTACCCGAAGAGGAATTGTTGCCTCCGCCCAGCACACTTCCAAGAATATCATTCAAAGGACTGGATTGCTGAGACTGAGCCTGGTTTGAACATTGCCCAAAATGCCGCCCAGAAGGTCTCCCAATCCTCCGGATCCTACATTGTTCTGCTGTTTTTCCTTTCCGATATACCCCATAATCACAGGAGCGAGCATGGCCAGTACAGGCCCGATCTTATCAATGGAGATTCCGGTATTTTGCGAAAGCTGGTTTTCAACATTCTGCTTATCATTCCCGAAGATATGGTTCAGGATAGAACCGCCTTCTGCCTGCCGTGTTTCCAGTTGGGAAGGATCATTCAGGATACTGCCGTCATGGTCTTTGTCAAGAGCATTGTTGAGTGCTTCTGCTTCTTTATTGTCCTCGGATTTTTTTCTGAGGTATGAAATGATCAGAGGAGCTGCAACAGCGAGCAATGCAAGCACCTGATTCCTGTTGATCCCGAATTTGTTTTCTGCCTGGTCAGCCACCTGAGTGCCGGTATTTCCTGTCAGTAGATCGATTAAGCCCATAGTTTGTGTTTCTTGTATTTGTTAGTACATCATCAATACCAAAAATTATTCCTCAATCTTAACCGGCAGCAAAATTTTTCCGGACAGCTCTAATTCTTAAGGATAGGAACATTGGAACATGCCTCCCCGAACATCAGCGATTTAACGATCGGCTGCAGCTGTTCTACCAGCTCTATAAACGCATTTTCAGGAATTTCTTTGTCTGAACAGCCTTTAACCAGTACCCGTTTCCCTCTCATTTCACTGAAATCATGGTTCTGAACGGCATTGTGCATCAGGATCACTTCCAGGTCTTCACGGTTTCCGAAAACCACTTTCCGGGTTACCGGCGACAGTTTTGCCGTAATCAGGAAATACGCCCAGAGCGGAACAATGGCATCTGCGGAATTGTATATATACACATAGGCATCACGGTATTCTTCCGCATCCAAAGCCGCTACCTTTTCGCGGAAATCTTTTTCTTTGAGGATCATCTCCATGAAGAGAAAATCTTTAAGGTCTATGCCTTTGCGCGGGCCTCTGGGAACGAGATCGGTAAGATCAAAGTTCATCAGACCGCTTTCTGCAACCTTATTCCGGATTTCAAATTCTTCTGCCATTTTTATTATTATCTTTGAACAAATTTACAAATTAAGATCTTATGAAATCCTAATTTGTCTCTATCCTTACCATAGAAATGAAGTATTATATCATAGCAGGAGAAGCCTCGGGTGACCTTCACGGCAGCAATCTCATGAAAGCCTTACTAAAAAAGGACCAGGATGCGGAGTTCAGGTTTTGGGGCGGTGACCTGATGAGCCTGACGGGAGGCACGCCGGTGAAACATTACCGGGACCTTGCCTTTATGGGGTTCCTGGAAGTCGCTAAAAATATCAGGACGATCCTGAATAATATCAGGTTCTGCAAACAGGACATCCGGAATTATAAACCTGATGTGCTGATCCTGGTCGATTATCCTGGATTCAACCTTCGGATTGCAAAATTCGCCAAAGGACTCGGCATTAAAGTGGTGTACTATATTTCACCACAACTCTGGGCCTGGAAGGAAAGCAGGGTAGAGATCATTAAAAAGTATGTGGATGAAATGCTGGTCATCCTCCCTTTTGAGGAAGATTTTTATAAGAAACATGCGGTTAAATCCCATTTTGTAGGCCATCCGCTACTGGATGCGATCTCCAATCTGGAAAATATAGATCCGGAGACCTTTAAAAAAGAGAATGGTCTGACGGACCAGGATATTATTGCCCTTCTTCCGGGTTCCAGAAAGCAGGAAGTGGAAAAAATGCTGGAGCTGATGCTTTCAGTACGTTCGAGTTTCAAGGACTATCAATTTGTCATTGCCGGTGCACCCAGTCTGCCTAAAGAATTCTATGAGAAATACGTGGATGATCGTGTGCATTTTGTTTCCAATAAAACCTATGACCTGCTGAGGTGTTCCAAAGCAGCTTTGGTAACCTCCGGAACCGCTACCCTGGAAACAGCACTCTTAAATGTTCCTGAAGTGGTCTGCTACCGCGGAAGCAAAATTTCCTACGCCATTGCCAGGCGGCTGGTGAAAAACATCAAATATATTTCCCTGGTCAACCTGATTATGGACCGGGAAGTCGTTAAGGAACTGATTCAGGATGACCTGAATACTCCAAATCTTATTAATGAACTGAATCACATTATTTCCGGAGAAAAAAGGTCTGTTATTCTGAAGGATTATGAACTGCTGAGGGAAAAGCTTGGTGGAAAAGGGGCAAGTGAGAAAGCGGCGGAAGTGATTGTGAGTGTTTAAGTTATTAAATCAATATTTCTATAAGTAGAATTTTTTTCTCTATAATATCTATTCTTTCATCAATTTAAAGAAGATTTTAAAATTCTGAAATTTTAAAACAGAAATAATTACCAAATTTGATATTTTGTCCTGTAAATTAATAATGATTGAACAGGCAACCATTCCTTATTCTCGTCACCTGCTTCATCCTGGGCATCCTGTTTCAGGACAGATTAACCTTATCAAGCATTGGAGTCTATAGTATTACCGGGATATGTATTCTTGTATTTTCGGCGCTTTTTCTTACATCCTATTTCTCGTATAAGGCAAGGCCGTATCTTTTAGGCGTGTTATTCTTCGGAGCGGGTATCACGGCCCATTTCATCCATACTTTTTCTGAAGATGATTTCCAATTGAATGCTCATTCAAATGTAGTGTTCAGGATTACAAAAAAGCTTAATTCAACCGGGAAAAATAAAAAGTATGAGATTGAGGGGCAATCCGGGGCAGAAGTTTTCAATGCGGTGCTGTATATTCCTAAAAATCATGAAGAGCTGGACTTTAACCACTATTACCAGGCCATCGGATACCTCAGCAGGCCTGAATTGCAAAAAGCAGATTTCCAGTTTGATTATGCCCGCTACCTGAAGCGGAAAAATATGAGTTACCAATGCTATATCCGTGATGATATAGCCTCTTCCGTGCGCAAAGATTTAACCCTGGCAGAATCCATCCAACAGAAAAGGCTTGAGGTCCTGCAGAAGATCGACCGTGCAGGATTGTCGAAAACAACCCGGGAGTTTTTAAAAGGGATTATCCTGGCAGACCGTACGGAAACGGATGCCGTGACCGCACAGGATTTTAACCGGTCTGGCCTGATGCATTTTCTTGCTATCTCTGGGACGCATATTGTCGTCATTTTCGGTGTGGTGTACATTGTCCTGACACGTTATGTGCCGGCTTCTTTCAGGAAGTACGCCATCATACTGAGCTTGGTGTTCATATGGATATTTGCCGCTTTTATAGGATTCGGAAATTCTGTAGTACGCTCCTGCATTATGCTAAGCATCTATTATATATACGTTCTGTTGCAGCGGAAGCCGGATCTTCTGCATTCATTGGCCTTATCTGCTTTTGTTATTTTGGTTGCAGATACTCAACAGCTTTTTGATGTAGGTTTCCAGCTGACTTTTGCTGCGGTTCTCGGGATTTTCTGGCTGAACCGGCCGATTTTGCAGTATTTCCCGAAACAGGATCATTTCATCAAGAAAATTTTATTCAATACGGTTTCTATTTCCATTGCCGCCCAGCTGGCCACGCTGCCGCTGGTGCTCTATTATTTTCATCAGTTTTCTTTCATCTCCATTATTGCTAATTTTGTCATCGTCCCGTTTTCAGAGGTAATTATTATTTTCTCATTTATCATGACGGGAATGATCGCACTGGATTTCGATTTTACTTTTCTAAATGTTATTTATGATACTGTAATCCGCTGGCTGCTCCGGGCCATTCACTGGTTTGCCGGCTTTGAAGATGTTTTCTTAGAGGACATTCCGCTAAACCTCACTGAAATGCTTGTTCTTTGCATCATAGTGTATCAGTTGAGGCATACCATACTTCAACCTGATTACAGGAATGCTGTCAGAATGATGGCTATAATCATGGTTTTTTTAATGATCAGAACGGTTTTTAACATCGCAGAGCACCAGCGTGCGGAGGTTCTTGTCCACAGATTGTATAAGAATACGGCGTTTTCTGTTAAGAATGGCAGCAAAGCCTGCTTCTGGATTCAAGACGGATCAGATAAGGAACGCATCATGAGATATATCATCCATCCTTATACCGCCTCGAGAAGGCTCGATGAAGTGGTGGTGAAAACTTTTCCTGCCGATGCAGATCAGGTCGCTTATAAAGGTGAAATCTATCCTCTGAATTAGGATTTTATATTTTTTGTTTTCCCTTTATTCAGAAGACTTTAGGTCTTATTTAGAAAGATTACAAACTGGGTAATTGTGAGATTTCTCACTTCTTGATGTTATTAACATTTCTTAATTTTGTGGAAATTCAAATTTAAACTTATATGGCAGGTTTAACGAGTTCTACAATAGGTAGAAAGTATGCTATGGCATTGTCAGCTATTTTTTTGCTGATCTTTTTGGTAATGCACCTTGCAGTCAACCTTTTATCGGTTTTCGGTGAAACGGCTTACAACAATGCTTCGCAGTTTATGGGATATAATCCTCTTATCCAGTTTATTATGCAGCCGGTACTGATCTTTGCTGTGATTTTCCATTTTGTAATGGGGTTTGTTCTGGAAATCAAAAATAAAAAAGCACGTCCTATTAATTATGCAATGAACAGGGGATCTGATAATTCATCATGGTCTTCACGTAACATGATCCTTTCCGGAGCGGTTATCCTTGCCTTCCTGGTACTGCACATGTATGATTTCTGGTTTCACGAAATGAATTACAAATATGTGAATGGTCTTCCGATTGAGGAATCCAGATTCTGGGGAGATCTTCATGCAAAATTTGCGGATGTGTGGAGAGTGGTTTTATATGTGATTTCATTTGTGCTTTTAGGGCTTCACTTGTCTCACGGGTTCCAGTCTTCTTTCCAGTCCCTTGGAGCGAGACATCCGAAGTACATGCCAATGCTGAGAAGAGTAAGCATCTGGTATTCTATTCTTATTCCGTTAGGATTTATTTTTATCGCAATTTATCATTTTATAACTCAATAATATCAATATACTAATATGAGTAAGTTAGATTCAAAAATTCCAGCAGGTCCTTTAAAGGATAAATGGAAAAATCATAAAGACCATATGAACCTTGTTGCCCCAAACAACAGAGATAAGATTGATATTATTGTTGTGGGTACAGGTCTGGCAGGAGGTTCTGCAGCCGCTACACTGGCTGAGCAGGGCTATAATGTGAAAGCATTCTGCTATCAGGATTCTCCTAGAAGAGCACACTCTATTGCTGCTCAGGGAGGTATCAATGCTGCCAAAAACTATCAGGGCGATGGTGACTCTACCTACCGGTTATTTTACGATACCATCAAAGGTGGTGACTATAGGGCCAGGGAAGCCAATGTTTACAGGCTTGCTGAGGTTTCCGCAAATATTATCGACCAGTGTGTTGCACAGGGTGTTCCTTTCGGAAGAGAATACGGAGGCCAGCTGGACAACCGTTCATTCGGTGGGGTTCAGGTAAAAAGAACCTTCTATGCGAAAGGACAGACCGGACAACAGCTTTTGTTAGGAGCTTATTCTGCCATGAGCCGCCAGATCGGTAAAGGAAGAATTAAAATGTACAACCGTCATGAAATGATGGAGCTGGTTATCGTAGACGGTAAGGCCAGGGGAATCATTGCAAGAAACCTGGTAACCGGAGAACTTGAGAGGCATTCTGCCCATGCTGTGGTGATTGCTTCAGGAGGATACGGTAACGTATATTTCCTTTCTACGAATGCCATGGGATCCAACGTTTCAGCAGCCTGGAAAATCCATAAGAAGGGAGCCTATTTTGCAAACCCTTGTTATGTGCAGATTCACCCTACCTGTATTCCGGTACACGGTACTCAGCAGTCGAAGCTGACCCTGATGTCTGAGTCATTAAGAAACTCCGGAAGGATCTGGGTGCCTAAGAAACTGGAAGATGCCGTTGCCATAAGAGAAGGTAAGTTAAGAGCTGAAAATATCAAAGAAGAAGACAGGGATTACTATCTGGAAAGAAGATATCCTGCTTTCGGTAATCTGGTTCCTAGGGACGTAGCTTCAAGAGCAGCGAAGGAAAGATGTGATGCCGGCTTCGGAATTGAAAACAATGATACCAAAGAAGGAGTATACCTTGATTTCTCTACGGAAATCATGAAGAAAGGTAAGGAAGCTGTCATTGAAAAACATATCCATAACCCTACCGAACAGCAGATCTATGATCTTGGAAAGGCCTGGGTAGAAGAAAAATACGGTAACCTGTTCCAGATGTATGAGAAAATCACCGCTGATGATCCGTACAAAACTCCAATGAAGATTTATCCTGCGGTTCACTATACCATGGGAGGAGTTTGGGTAGATTACAACCTTCAGTCTACCATTCCGGGCTGTTTCGTTATCGGTGAAGCCAACTTCTCAGATCACGGAGCCAACAGGCTTGGAGCATCTGCATTGATGCAGGGTCTGGCAGACGGATACTTCGTTCTTCCGTATACTATTGCAGATTATCTGTCTGCGGATATCAGAACAGGAGCTATTCCTACCAACAGCGCGCCTTTTGAGCAGGCTGAAAAAGAAATAAAAGAGAAAGTGGATTTCTTTATCGATAATAAAGGAACCCATTCAGTAGACCATTTCCATAAGAGACTGGGACACATTATGTGGAACAAAGTAGGAATGGGAAGAACTCCTGAAGGGCTTGAAGAAGCCATCAGGGAAATAGAAGAAGTAAGAAATGACTTCTGGAAGAACGTAAGAGTTACGGGAGATAAAGAAGGTATGAATACTGAACTGGAGAAAGCGTTCAGAGTAGCCGACTTCCTGGAGCTGGGCCAGTTAATGGCTATCGATGCACTGAAGAGGAATGAATCCTGCGGAGGTCACTTCCGTGAAGACCATTCCACACCGGACGGAGAAGCAGAAAGAGACGATGTGAATTACAAGTATGTTGCAGCCTGGGAATATCAGGGGAAAGACATCAACCAGGAAGTGATGCACAAAGAGGAGCTGATCTACGAAAACATCGAGGTTAAAACAAGAAGTTACAAATAATCTCCAACCTATAAATATATCATTATGAGTTCAAAAAAAGGCTTACATCTTACGCTGAAAATTTGGAGACAAAAAAATAATAAATCTAAAGGTCAGTTTGAGACCTATAAAATATCGGATGTTTCCACAGATTCCTCTTTCCTGGAAATGCTGGACATCCTGAACGAAAATTTAATTAACGAAGGAAAAGAGCCGGTAGCTTTTGACCACGACTGCCGTGAGGGGATCTGCGGAATGTGCTCCCTGTACATTAATGGTAGAGCGCATGGCCCGGATACGGGGATTACTACCTGCCAGCTTCACATGAGAATGTTCAAAGACGGTGAAACCATCGTTATTGAGCCATGGAGAAGTGCTGCTTTCCCGGTAATCAAAGACCTTATTGTGGACAGGAGCGCTTTTGACCGCGTAATGGCGGCGGGAGGTTTCGTTTCTGTGAACACCTCAGGAAATACGCTGGATGCGAATGCTATTCCGGTGCCGAAAGATGATGCGGATAAAGCAATGGATGCTGCGGCGTGTATTTCATGCGGAGCCTGTGTGGCGTCTTGTAAAAACGGATCTGCAATGTTATTCGTGGGTGCTAAGGTTTCCCATCTGGCATTGCTTCCTCAAGGTAGGGTAGAAGCCAAGAGAAGGGTTCTTAACATGGTGAAAGCGATGGATGAAGAAGGATTCGGGAACTGTTCCAATACCGGAGCCTGTGAGGTTGAATGTCCTAAAGGGATTTCCCTGGATAACATTGCCAGAATGAACAGGGAGTATATGGCTGCCTTCATTGATAAAGGATAGTATTAATCTTTTCAATACAACAGAAAATCGTCTCCTTAAAGGATGGCGATTTTTTTAGTTAAATCTTTCATAAAAGCATTTTTTAGTTGTATTGAGTATATTGAAAAACTTATTTTTGCCTAATTATAAAATTGAAATGAAAAAATATCTTTTATTGTTTATCATCGCAGTGTTTGTGATGTCTTGCTCTAAAAAAGTTGAAGTAAAAGGAAAGATTACCGGCGGATCTCCATTGGAGAGAATTGAACTCATAGATCCTACCAATATTTCCATGCTGCCTGCAGTGAATATGGGAGTGGATAAGAACGGGAATTTCTCGGGAAGTTTTGAAGCGCCTAAAAGCGGAATGTATGTGATTTCCTACGGAGGCAAACAAAACGTAATTTACCTTAAAGGAGGGGAGACCCTTAATATTTCAGGTAACGGGATGACTTTCCCTACCGAATATGTGGTAACCGGAGACGCTAAAAAGAACAATGACTTTTTCACGGCGACTCAAAAATACCTGGGGACCTATGCCCAGACCATCAATATGAATGACCTGATGATGAAGGACGAGAAAACCTTCCTGAAAGGCATCCAGAAGGTAGAAACAGATATCAACAAAAACATCGATGAGAATGTGAAGAAATTCAATCCGGATAACGGCGTGGTTGAATGGAAGAAAAATGATATCGCCAGTACTTTGCTAACCATCATGACGCAATATGAAATGAGTCATAAGCAAATGGGGAATCCTTCTTTCAAAGTAACCAAGGCATTCACGGATTATGAGGATAAACTTCAGGCCAACAAAGACGACATGATCAAAGAAAGCCCGGCATACAGAAGCTATCTGCTGACTAAAATGAGCCCGGACTTCCAGAAATATGCTGAAGCTAAAGCCAAAGGAAAAACGGATGTTACGACTTCTGAATTGTTCAGCCAGTTCCTGAAAGACAAAAAAGATATTCCACAGGCAACCAAAGATTACCTTCTTGCCTTTGTGATGACACAGTCGGATCTTCAGAATCCAATGCTTACTGATAAGTCATTAGCGAAAGTAAGAAAGATTATTGATGAAGACATTAAAGATTCAGGGCTGAAGCAGGATCTCAGCAGACTTCAGTTGGCAATGAAAGGTATTAAGGTTGGAGAGCCAGCTCCTGATGCTTCACTGGTAAAGCAGGACGGAAAAACATACAGCCTTTCTGAAAACAAAGGGAAGCCGTACCTGATGATGTTCTATGCTTCATGGAACCCATATATTGCAGAAGGAACAGTACCTGTGCTGAAAGAGGTGGTTAACTTTTACAAATCTAAAATGAATTTCGTATTCGTGAATATGGACGACAGCAAAGACCAGTTTGTAAAAACCAGCAATGCTCTTTTAAAAGGAATCAACGGGGTGAATGTCTATGCTGAAGGCGGACTGAATTCAGACATCGCTAAAAAATACGGTATTTACGGATTCAGGTTGCCATCGTTTGTTATTGTAGACAAAGACGGCAAGATTGCCAGTAAACCGTATGTTAACTTAGGTGAGCAGGAGTTGGTAACCCTATTGGATAAACTTACCGGACTGAGCGCACCGAGGGTAGACCCGAGAGTACAGCTGCAGGTAGGAAATGAAGCTGCTGCACAGCAGGGGGCTCCACAACAGGCCAATCCTCAGCCTGCCCAGACAAAATAATCAATTTAGAAACAGATTAAAAACCTTGTCTACGGATAAGGTTTTTTTTATTGTATTTTTGCAATGCGAAACCGGAAGGTTTCATCGTTATATAGATCAGAATGAAAAAGAAGAAAAACAGGAATATTATCCTCGAAAATATAAAGCTTTTGAATGCAGGCGCAAAAGGAGTAGCCATAGGAAAGACGGAAGACGGAAAAACCGTATTGGTATCCGGCGCAATCCCGGGAGATGTGGTTAATGCAAGAGTGAAAAAATCAAAATCCAAATATTATGAAGCTGAAGCTGTGGATATTCTGGAGAAGTCTCCGTACAGGGTAGATCCGAAATGCATCCACTTTGGCGTTTGCGGGGGCTGCAAATGGCAGAACATGAGCTATGAAAAGCAGCTGGACTTCAAGCAGGAGGAAGTATACAACAACATTAAGAGAATCGGGGGGATCGATGATTTTGAAACCGTTCCTATCCTCGGTTCTGCAGAAGAATATTATTACAGGAATAAAATGGAATTCTCCTTTTCCAATGCGAGATGGCTTACCCAGTATGAGATCAGCTCTGAAGAGAATTTCGGCAGCCGGGATGCACTTGGTTTTCATATCCCCGGGATGTGGAGCAAAATCCTGGACCTGAAGGAGTGTTTTCTTCAGGAAGATCCTTCCAACACCATCCGATTGGCTGTAAGGGAATATGCCAGCAATAACGGTCTGGATTTCTTTGATGTGAGGAACCACGAAGGCTTCCTTCGTACCCTGATGATGAGGCAGAACTCTGCCGGGGAATGGATGGTGCTTTTCCAACTGTACAGGGAAGAAAAGGAAAACAGGGAAAAACTTTTTGAATTCCTGCTGGAAACTTTCCCTCAGATCAAAACCCTGGTGTATGCCATCAATCCAAAACCCAATGATTCCATTTATGATCTTGACATCCATATATACCACGGGGAAGGGTTCTTAATGGAAGAGATGGATGGTCTCAGGTTTAAGATCGGGCCGAAATCTTTCTTTCAGACCAATTACAAACAAGCCCTTGAACTCTACCGTAAAACTTTGGATTTTGCAGACCTGAAAGGGGATGAAGTGGTCTATGACCTTTACACCGGGACGGGAACCATTGCCCAATATGTGGCCAGAAAAGCCAGGCAGGTGATCGGAATAGAATCCGTGCAGGAAGCGATTGATGCAGCCGTTGAGCACGCAGAGCTGAATGGCCTTACCAACTGTACATTCTATTGCGGAGACATGAAAGATGTTTTCAATGATGAATTCCTTGCTTCCCACCCGAAAGCGGATGTCCTGATTACGGATCCGCCGAGAGACGGTATGCACCAGAAGGTGGTGGAACAGATATTAAAGCTTTCACCGGATAAAATAGTTTATGTAAGCTGTAATTCCGCAACGCAGGCAAGGGATCTTGCCCTGATGAAAGAACAGTATACCGTAGTAAAAATTTTACCGGTAGATATGTTCCCGCAAACCCATCATGTGGAGAATATAGCCTTGCTGATCAAAAAATAACAGATGTAAATTTGAACCCATCCTATACTTATGAAATACCTTAAAATTTTTCTGTTGACCCTTATCCTCGGCCTGGTTTTTTCCTGTGGCGGGGATGATGATATCTGTGAAAGCGGGGAGGGTACTCCAAGAATGAAAGTATCCTTTAAAAGAGAAAGTTCAGGTCTGCCAAGAACACTGGATTCGCTGTATGTAGCGGTTGATTACGGATCGGGTAAAGTACAGCTGGGAAAACAGACTAACATCAATTCCCGTCTGATTCCTCTGAGGGTTGATGATGCTCCGTATACCGATGTCTATTTCAGGTTATCAGATAAAGGGGCAGAATCCAGAGTGAGGGTAAGCTATACCACCAAGTCCACTTATGTATCGCCCGGCTGCGGAATCAAAAAGAACTACGAAAACCTGGACGCACAATTAACCAATACCAATCCGGTAGTGAAGCTTGAAGCCGGTCAAAATTTTATAGAGAATGAAGACAAAACTAATCTTTACCTTCTTTTTTAGTACCCTGAGTTTGTTTTGCCTGTCGCAAAATAAACAGACCGATACTGTAAAAACAGAAAAGGCAAAATGGAAATATGAACCTAATTTCATGGTGGGCTTTGATCTTCTGAATGCCGGCGTTTCTTTCTTTTCAGACCGGAAAGTGTATCAGGGGTTTATTTCATCACGGGTGAAAGGAGACATTCATGCCGTTGCTGAAGCCGGTTTTGAATCCAATGTCTATAAGAAGAACAGCTACGACGGTAAAGCCAGTGGTCCGTTCGTTAAGTTGGGTGCATTTTACATGCTGGCTAAGGATAGTGAGAACCCTTTCAACGGATTTTATGCCGGAGGAAAGCTCGCCGGGTCTTTCTATACCCAGGAATACATGGCCGTACCGGTAAGAGGGTTTGGAGGCAGCAATTCTTCCATAGCTTTCCCTTCTTCAACCCAGTCCTCATTCTGGCTGGAAGGCGTTTTAGGCGGAAGAGTACAGCTATTTGAATCCAACTTTTATATCGACGTCAACCTTCAGCCTAAATACCTTGCTTATACGACCAAACAGGATGATATCCAGCCGATGATCGTTCCGGGTTTCGGGAAAAGCTCCTCTAAATTTACCATGGGATTTGCCTGGAATATTGCGTATAAGTTTTAAAGGCCATTGTAAATTATGCTGATATCAGTTTTCCGGCTAAATACAGCTTCTTTTGAAATTATGTGATCATAATCTGGTTTTTCTATGAAAATGCTTTTCCGATCTTTACACGAAAAGTGATAAGTTTTAGCTATTATTTGTTGTAATTGTTTGATGCAGATCAAATATATCTGTTATTATTTTAAGTATAATTTAAAATTTAACATAATATATCTTATTTTATTATTGATAACGGATCATAAATTTTTATATTTGGAGTTATCAAACAATTCATAAATAATTCATAAAAATTTAAATGAAAAAACTTATTACTGGTTTATTGTGTAGCTTCATAGGAAGTAGTGCGCTTGCTCAGTGGACGCCTACAGCTACGGCTAAGAGAAATGCCTCAGAGGTTTCTCTTGCAAACAATGTTTATTACAAGTTGGATCTTAACATGATTAGGTCGCAACTTGAGCGTGCTCAGGAAACGGGGCCCAATGCAAAAGCTGTTGAAATCTCATTGCCAACAATGCGAGGGAAAATGGAGCGTTTTGCAGTCTACAGTTTTCCTGTTGTAGTAAAAGAATTGGCGGATCAATATCACCTGGGATCTTACGTAGGAGTCGGTATCGATGACCCTGCAAAGTTCTTACGATTTTCAGTATCGCCAAATGATCTTCAGTCTATGATCATCAGGGGAGGTGAATATGAATTTATTGAACCGTCTAATGCTGACAAAACAATTTACGAAGTTCATGCTAAATCAAAACCTACCGGGGGAAAAAGCTTTATCTGTAGTACAGATGAAAGCCCTGCTGCAAAAGAGCAGATAGAAGAGCTTCTTCAAAAGGGCCAATCTTTCAGTAACCAGCCGACCGACTTTTCCAAAATGTCCGATAAGAAGTACAGGACCATGCGCCTGGTTATGTCTGTTACCGGTGAATATACAACTTTTCACGGAGGTACCGTTGCAGGTGCTTTAGCAGCAATTAACGCCACAATGACAAGAGTAAATGGGGTTTTCGAGAAAGATTTTGCGCTGCACCTTAATTTACAGAATTATACCAATATCATCTTTACGGATGCTGCTTCAGATCCATATTCTGATGCAGATACAGGAGCTGCAGGAGCCTGGAACCTGGAATTGCAAAATACGCTGACAAGTTTGGTTGGAAATGCCAATTATGACATTGGACATTTATTTGGTGCTTCCGGAGGCGGAGGAAATGCAGGCTGCATCGGATGTGTTTGTATAAACCCTTCTACAGCTGTGCCTAAAGGTAAAGGATCAGGGTATACCTCTCCTGCAAACGCAATCCCTCAGGGAGATACATTTGATATTGATTATGTTGCCCATGAACTGGGGCATCAGTTAGGAGCAAATCACACATTTTCTCATGCAATTGAAGGATCCGGGGTAAATGTTGAGCCGGGATCAGGATCTACTATTATGGGATATGCCGGTATTACAGGAGCCAATACAGATGTCCAGGCAAATTCTGATGCCTATTTTCATAAGGCAAGCATCACCCAGGTTCAGAATAATCTGAATGTTAAGAGCTGTGATGTTGAAACAACCATCACGAATAATCCCCCTGTAATTGCAGCATTGCCGTCATACACAATTCCAAAAGGAACTGCATTTGTATTAACAGCTTCTGCCACAGATGCTGAAAATGACCCGCTTACCTATACATGGGAACAGATGGACAGTGGCCTTACCAATGCACAGACCATTAATAAAAATAATATCGGGACGACAACATATGGAGCCGCGTTCAGGTCAATAACGCCATCAACCAATCCAACAAGATATTTTCCTAAATTATCTTCTGTCATAGCAGGTGTTTTAAATAATTCCCTGAATACCTGGGAGTCAGTTCCTCAGGTTGCTAGAAATATGAAGTTTGCTGTAACTGTAAGAGATAACAATCCTACATCCACACAGCAACAGACCCAGTTCGCAGAGCAGAATATTACCGTGGGCGGGGATGGGCCTTTCAAAATAAGCTCAGGTAACTATTTATATTCAAACGCAAGCAGTACCTTAACATGGGATGTCGCCAATACCAGTGCCGCACCTTACAATTCCGCCAATGTTAAACTCGATTATTCAACAGATAATGGTGTGAACTGGACGACCATCACTGCCACTACTGCCAATGACGGAACAGAAAGCATTAATATGCCGGCTTCGTTAAACGGACAGTTTGTAGTAGTAAGAGTTTCCTCCATCGGAAATGTATTTTATGCAGTAAAAAAAGTAATGGTGACCACTCAGGTAGGTTGTGGAAATGCAGTTACCGGAGTGTATGTTGATAACATAACCAATACCGGAGGAACCGTTAACTGGGCACCTGTGAGCGGAGCAACTTCTTATGTCATCCGATATAAGAGAACTTCAGATACCACATGGCAGCAGACTACCTCAACTGCTACAACCGTAAATATTACCAATATCATTTCTAATGCATCATATGAAGTGCAGGTCGCTTCTGTTTGTGGAACTCAGGGCGCTTTTTCGGCGAGTACTGTTTTCTCAACCCTTAACCCGACCTACTGTACCGTTGCTGTTACTAACAGTGCACCACAGTATGAATATATCTCTAATGTAACTTTGACCAGCAGTACGGGAGCAGTGCTGATGACCAATTCATCAGGACCATCTGCCTATTCGGATTATACAGCCAATACTGCCCTTCAACCGAATCTTACTGCGAATAGCACGTGTACATTCTCAATGACTATAGCAAATGCGGATTATGATACTGCTGCAGTTTTCATTGATTACAACAAAAACGGCGTATTTGAGGCTTCAGAAAGAATATTTAATTACCCGGTAAACCTTCCTACAGGACCAATTACAGGGACATTTACTGTTCCTTCTACAACCATTACCAATCAGCCGCTGAGAATGAGGGTTATCCTATATTATGGTGGACAATCTCAAACGGGAGCATCTCTAGGCACGACCTATGCCGGCTGTGGTACAATTGGTTATGGTGAAGCTGAAGATTATAATGTAGTAGTAGCCAGTACGCTTGCAACATCTGAAGTAAGTGTAAATAATGGAATCAACATTTATCCTAATCCTGCTTCTGATGTACTCAATGTAACTAAGGTTTCAGATAAAGCTACCTTTAAAATATATAGTGTTGCAGGACAACTCATCCAACAAGGAACCATTAATGGTGGAAAAATTAATGTTGCTGAGCTGATTAAAGGCGGATATATAATTTCAATTCAAGATATGGACAAGGATCTTTTCAAATCTAAGTTCATTAAAAAATAAATCCTTCATTAAGGTAACGGATCCCCGGTTTTAACCGGGGATTTTTTATTTTGAATGGAAAATACGTTATCATTAGTTTTATATAAAAAAAATACTTGAACTCATGTGATAATAATAAAAAATGATTAGATTTGTACGATTAATATAATATTGAGAAAGTTATGAAGAAAATTTTTACTTCTTTCTTTTTCCTCTTTCTGTTTGCGATTACCAGTGCACAATGGAGTCCGACGACATTCAGAGGAGAAAAAATAAGAGGGAACTCCGACATCAGGGGCTATTACTCTTTGGACATTTCCTTATTAAAATCTCAATTGGCAAACGCACAGCTAACCGGCAGAAATGCTAAGGCTGTAACGATATCGTTGCCAACTTTAGATGGGAAAATAGAAAAGTTTGCCGTGTACAGCTTTCCGGTTGTCGTAAAGGAACTGGCAGACCAATATCAATTAGGCTCTTACGTAGGTGCCGGGATTGATGATCCAAGCAAATACCTGCGATTCAGTCTCGCTCCGAATGATTTCCAGGCGATGGTCATTAAGGACGGACGGTATGAATTTATCGAGCCGGTAGACAAAGACAAAACGGTTTACGGTGTGCATCCGAAAACCGACAAAAGCAAAGAAGGCTTTCTTTGTTCTATGAATGAAGATGCACTTTCCAAAGAAGAAATAGCTAAGCTGTATCAGAATGGAAAGTCATTTGCAAACCAGACTACTGATTTTGCAAAATCATCAGATAAAAAATACAGGACTATGCGTCTTGCCATGTCGGTGACCGGGGAATACACCCAGTATTTCGGCGGAACCGTTGCAGGTGCATTAACGGCGATCAACGCCACCCTAACCAGATGTAACGGTGTTTTCGAAAAAGATTTCGCTTTACACCTGAATTTACAAAACTTCCCGGGTGTTATCTATACAGACCCGAATTCCGATCCATACTCTCCGGCTGCTCAGATGGGCAACTGGAATGTACAGCTTCAGCAGACCCTTACCGCAAATGTCGGAAATGCCAACTATGATATCGGGCATTTATTCGGTGCTTCCGGAGGAGGAGGTAATGCAGGATGTATCGGATGTGTATGTATTGATCCTGCCAGTAGTACGGCTACCCAAAAGGGTTCAGGATATACTTCACCTGCGGATGGTATTCCACAGGGAGATAATTTCGATATTGATTATGTAGCCCATGAAATGGGCCACCAGTTGGGAGCTAACCACACATTCTCTCATGGCCTTGAGGGGACAGGTGTAAATGTTGAACCGGGATCCGGATCAACTATTATGGGATATGCCGGGATTACCGGGGCAAACACAGATGTTCAGCCTCACTCAGACCCTTACTTCCATGCAGCCAGTATCGCTCAGGTTCAGACGAACCTTAACAACAAAACATGTGATGTTGAAACGGCAGTTAACAATAACCCTCCGGTAATTGCTGCTTTACCTACATATACTATTCCTAAGGGAACTGCATTTGTATTAACCGCTTCTGCAACGGATGCAGAAAATGATCCTATGACCTATACATGGGAGGAAATGGATAATGCGAGTGTAACCATTAATAAGAATAACCTTGGAACGACTGCTACCGGTGCAACTTTCAGATCAATTGCGCCTTCAACAAGTCCGACAAGGTATTTCCCTAAGTTGTCTTCTGTACTGGCCGGAGTTTTAAACAACTCTAACAATGGCTGGGAATCTGTTTCTACCGTAGCAAGAACCACAAACTTCAGAGTAACGGTTCGTGATAACAGCCCGATTGCTACCCAGCAGCAGACGCAGTTTGCCAATCAGCAGATTGTAGTAGCCAATGATGGCCCTTTTAAAGTTACTACTGCTACCGTATACAATAACGGTGCAACCAATGTAACCTGGGACGTAGTAAACACTAACGCCGCACCTTATAATGCTGCTAATGTTAAAATAGATTATACGACTGATAACGGACTTACCTGGAATGTTCTGTCAACTTCTACAGCGAATGACGGAAACGAAACCTTAACATTTGGGGCCCTTACTGTAGGAGCAACAGTTAAGATCAGAGTAAGTGCAATCAATAATGTATTCTATGCCATAGGCAACGCGACTGTAGCAGCTCTAGCTAACTGTACCAGTGCGGCACCTACAGGAGTTACAGTATCTGCAATTACCCAGACTCAGGCAACAGTGACATGGTCTGCTGCTTCCGGCGCTACTTATATCGTACGTTACCGTACCGTAGGAAGCACAACCTGGACTCAGGTGAATGCTGCCACAAACTCTGTTATACTGACTAACCTGACAGATGGAGTTCAGTACGAAGTACAGGTTGCCAATGTATGCTCAGGAACTACAGGGAACTTCTCCGCTTCCACTACATTTACTACATTAGGTTTAACGTACTGTACGATGCAGTCCAGCAGTTTTACCGATGAGTATATTTCCAATGTAACGGTAACTCCAAACGGTGCTTCTGTAATGAGCAACACTTCTCAGGGAAGTACTTATACAGATTACTCAAATACGCCGAGTGCATTGGTTAATCTTGTGATCGGTTCTGCTAACAATACGGTTTCCGTTTCCAAATTCTGGACCGGAACAAACTATAGTGAAGCAGTAGGCGTATGGATTGACTTTAACCGAAACGGAGTTTTTGAAGCCTCAGAGCAGGTAATGAACTCTGCTGCCAGTACAACAACACCGGTTACAGCAACGTTCTCAGTTCCTGCAGGTGCTTATAACGGACCGGCAACTACTAAAATGAGAGTGGCCTTGCAGTTCAGTTCTTCACCGGTTATGTGTACGAGCTTTACATATGGAGAAGTAGAAGACTATGCTGTAAAATTGGTACAACCAATTGCATGTTCAACCAACGCTCCATTGAACCTTACGGTAAATAATATTACAGCTACGTCAGCATATGTAATGTGGGATCCTGCTGCTAATGCAACGTATATATTACAATACAGACAGGTAGGAACTACTGCATGGACCACTGTTCCTTTAACAGCAAACTCCTATACGATCAATAACCTGACTGAGCAGACTCAGTATGAAGTAAGGGTAGCCTATGTATGTTCAGGTATTACCGGAACCTATACTAACCCGTATCAGTTCGCAACGCCAGCCGTTAATTATTGTAACATTACTTCAGGCAATAACAGCAACGGATATATTTCCAATGTAATGGTAACCCCAACCAACTCATATGTTATGAGTAATACGACAGGGGCTAACTCTTACACGAACTATTCTGCGAATGCCAATAACCTTGTTACTCTGGTACGCAGCTCTACAAACAATACCATTTCAGTAAGCAAATCATGGTTAACCACTACCACATCTTCATTAGCTGTAGGAGCGTGGATTGACTTTAACAGAAACGGTATTTTTGAAACATCGGAAAGAGTACTTTCATCTACCGCAAATACAACTACACCGATCACCAATACATTCACAGTTCCGGCAACGTCTTATAACGGCCCGTTAACCCTGAGAATGAGAGTGATTGTTTCAACCAGCACCATCAATGATCCTTGTGTTAATATCACTAACGGGGAGATTGAAGACTATGCGGTTAAGATCGTGGACCTGCAGCCTTGTACTTCTGCAGCGCCATCGCCAATTACAGTGTCTAACGTTACAGCTGCATCGGCAAATGTTTCATGGTTAAGTGCAACAGGAGCAACGTATATTTTAAGATACAGAACAGGAACAGGAGCATGGACCACAATCAATCCTGCCACCAATCCTTATACCATCCTTAACCTGAATGCACAGACTACTTATGAAGTGCAGGTAGCAACCATCTGTAGCGGTACCACGGGAGCATGGTCAACTTCAGTAAACTTTACTACACCGGCCTCTACCTATTGTAATTCCGGTACTGCGACTGTTACGGATGGATACATCAATAACATAACCGTATCAGGAACCAATACTCCTGCTATGTCCAATAACTCAGGACCTAGTACCTATACGGATTATTCCAACGATGCAACGAAGACCATTACATTAGCACGTAACTCTACGAATAATACCCTTTCTGTAGGAAGAACTATCCTGTCCAGTACGTATTCTACGTATGCATGGATTGACTTTAACGGTGACGGTATTTTCAACAATAATCCATCAACCACTGCAGGAGGTGAAAGAATCATGAACCTCGGTTATTCTTCTACAACACCGGTTACAGCTACATTCAATGTGCCTGCCAATGCTTATACCGGAGGTAACAAAGTGAAGATGCGCGTTATCGTATATTACCTGACGCCTACCGATGCCTGTTCACCGCTTACCAGCAATGGGGAAGTAGAAGACTATCAGGTGAAGTTTGTAGATATCCAGCCTTGTACTACGGCTCCTCCAACAGGAATCGTGATGAGTAATATTGCAGCAACTACCGCTACAGTATCCTGGATTTCTTCTACCGGTGCTACCTACTTGGTAAGATGGAGAACAACAAACCCTGTAGGAACATGGAATGTTTCTCCAACACCAATCAATGGTAACAGTTATAACATTCCCAACCTTACCGAGCAGACTGCTTATGAGGTACAGGTAGCAACCATATGTGGTGGTACTCAGGGAGCATGGTCTTCATCTGTACCATTTACAACAACGCCGATTACGTACTGTAATATGACCGGTACCGGAACTACGGATTTCATTTCCAATGTAACGGTTACTCCGGTTAACCTGGGAATCCCGGCAATGACGAATACTTCAGTACAGACCAACTACATCAGCTATACTACACCAAGTACACTGGTAACATTGGATATCGGTTCTACAGGGAACAAACTTTCTGTAGCTAAAGGATGGTCCGGTGCTACACAGAGTGATGCAGTTTCTGCTTGGATCGATTTTAACAGAAACGGTGTTTTCGAAGCTTCAGAGCAGATCATGGCATCTGCGGCCAGTACAACAACTCCTGTAACGGCCTTGTTCAATGTACCGGCAACGGCATACAGCGGTCCGCTTACAACTACTATGAGAGTAGTACTTAAGCGTTCAAGTGCGCCGGTAATGTGTCAGGTGGCCACCAATGGTGAAGTTGAGGATTACACGGTAAGATTAAGACCTTGTAGTACAGCAACACCAGGTGCACCAACATTTACGGTTACCCATAATACCGCTACGGTTACATGGACCGGAGCCACCAATAATGTGACTTACCTGGTTCAGTACAGAGTGTCAGGAACAACAGCATGGACCAATGTATATGCTTCTACGCTGATCGGAAATATCCCGTTAACGATTACAGGACTTACCCCGGCAACCACGTATGATGTGCAGATCTCTGCAGTATGTAGCAATACGGCAGGTACGCCTACAGCAATCAAGACGTTTACCACGCGTTGCGACCCTACACCTCCGAATGTTACCATCAGTAACGTAACGGCAACTACAGCAGTAGTGACATGGGCACCGGTAGCAGCAAGCTCAAGCTATGTATTAAGATACAGAGTAGTGGGAAGTACCCAGTGGATTGATGTAACAGCCATTCCTACCACACCGGGTAATACCTATACACTGACTAACCTGTCGCCATATACGACGTATGAAGTTCAGGTAGCGAACAAGTGTAATGGAGAAACTACTGTGAACCCATATTCAAACCCTAAAGTATTTACTACAGAAAGGACCTGTGAATTGCCTCCTCCGGGATTAACCATCACCAACCTTACGCCTACAACGGCTACAGTGGTTTGGGATCCGTTCCCGGGAGCAACCTATATCCTGAGATACAGAAAAGTGGGTATTCCGAGCTGGACTACTGTAGCGGTATCTACTAATACCTATACGATCCAGGGATTAACGGAACTGACAAAGTATGAAATGCAGGTGGCGAATGTATGTTCAGGTACTCCTGGAACTTATACACCTCCGTACTTCTTTACCACCCCTACGGTGATCTATTGCCAGATGACATCTTCAGGTTCTACCGGAGCGTACATCTCAAAAGTTACTGTAACTCCTAACGGGAAAAATCAGATGGAGAATGCATCAGCTGCATCCAACTATACCGATTATACAGGAGTGCCGACCAAGTTCATAGAATTGATTCAGGGGTCTACAAACAACCAGATTTCAATTGATAAGAACCTTGCCGGAGGTGCTAAAGCAGGAGTGGCTGTATGGATCGATTTCAACAGAAACGGATACTTTGATATTGATGAGAGAATCCTTGTTTCAGGTGCGAATACTGATACTACTGTCAGCGGAACTTTCACGGTGCCTTCAGATGCATTCATCAGTCTTACAGATTATAAATATGTAGTGATGAGAGTGGCGATGCAGAAAGACGGAATCCCGGTAAACTGTACCAGCTTTGCTACAGGAGAAGTAGAAGATTATACCGTAAGGATTTCCAAGCTTCCTGTACCGAATCCGCTGGATCAGACTCAGATTATGATTTACCCTAACCCGGTAAGCTCAATCCTGAATGTGAAGAACATCAGCAAAAAGGCGAATTATAAGATTTATAGCGCTGCCGGACAGCTGATCTCCAACGGAATCATTCTGAACAATAAGATTGATGTAAGCAAACTGATCAACGGGGTATATGTCATCGACATCGATGATAACGGTACTACCGCACAGAAAAAATTCATTAAAGAATAATTTCAACATAAGATAAGCTCTCAGAAATGAGAGCTTATTTTTTTTTACATAAAAAAGCCTCGTCAGAAAAATTTCTGACGAGGCTTTTATTTATTCAATATCAAAAACGATGCGTTCCGTCTGCTCCTTCAGATCCTCTAAATCTGAGTTGTTGTAGATGATACAGTCGGCCAGCTTGATCTTCTCCTTTTCGGGCATTTGCTTCTCCATAATGGCCTGGATTTCCCGGTAGGTCTTTCCGTCCCGGTCCATGACCCGTTTGATCCTGATGTTGTCTTCTGCAGTTACCAGTAAGGAACGGTCACACTGCTGGTTCAGCTTCAGTTCAAACAGTAAGGCCGTCTCCTTAAAGATGAGGTATTTCGATTGTCTTTTAACCCAGTCTTCAAAATCCAGCTTTACGGCAGGGTGAATGATCTCATTCAGGCGATGGAGGAGCTCTGCATCGCTGAATACTTTTTCTGCAACAAATTTCCTATCGTACTGTCCGTTGCTGTCGTAAGCTTGGTCCCCTAAAAGGGCCCGGATCTCAGTTTTTAAGGCTTCATTGTCATTCACGATAGACTTGGCCCTGTCATCCGAATAATAGACCGGAAATCCGAATTCCTCGATGAAGTGGGCAACAGTAGTCTTGCCTGAACCGATACCTCCGGTAAGCCCGATAATCTTTCGCGACGGTTCCGGCTCTGCCTGTTGGGTTTCTGATTGTAATTCTTCCATAAGTAAAGATTAATATCCGAATACTTCGTTAAAGCTGTAGGTTTCATGAAGCCTTACGCCCTTTTCGGTCATGGTAAGACTGGCCAGCTCATGGTGGGCATCATGCTCGAAAAACAGCAGGTATTCATTATCAATACACTGTTTCAGGAATTTACCTTTTTCTTCTAAAGTTAAAAGCGGCCTGGTATCATAGCCCATTACGTATACCTGGTTGATATGGCCGGCGGTAGGAATAAGGTCTGCGGCAAAGACAATAGTTTTTTCCTGGTACTGCAATACCGGAAGCATCTGCTTTTCCGTATGGCCGTCAACAAAAATAACATCCATTTTAAGGTCCGGTGCAAATCCGAAGTTCCCGTTTTTAGGGAGTGGCAGGAAATTCAGCTGTCCGCTTTCCTGTATCGGGATGATGTTCTCTTTCAGGAAGCTTGCTTTTTCCCTTGCATTAGGCTCGGTAGCCCATTGCCAGTGGTTTTCGTTGGTCCAGAAGTGGGCATTCTTAAAAGCAGGCCGGTAACCTGTTCTCTCATCGTTCCATTCAATCGCTCCGCCACAGTGGTCAAAGTGAAGGTGGGTAAGGAAAACATCGGTAATATCCTCACGTACGAAACCGTACTTTTTAAGATTCTTATCAAGATTATCATCGCCCCACAGTGAATAGTGGCTGAAGAACTTCTCATCCTGCTTATCTCCCAGTCCGCAGTCTACCAGGATCAGTTTTTTACCGTCTTCGATGAGCAGTGACCGGGTACCCAGTTCAATAAGGTTTCTTTCGTCTGCCGGATTTGTTTTCTCCCATAAGCTTTTGGGGACGACCCCAAACATGGCACCGCCATCCAGCTTAAATTTTCCGCATTGGATCGGATATAGTTTCATATCATATTTATATTTAGGTTCATGTATTCAGTTGTTGCATCTTTTCAGCAATAGCCTTTGCATTGCTGTCACCTTTTTCAAGCTCTCGGATGATATTCTGATAGTCGTTTTCCTTTCTGTTCTGTGAGAGTTTCTGCTGGATGAATATTTCCGTTGGAATTATTTTGATGCCGAATGCGCCCTTCATTTCCTTCTCCACAAAATCTTTTCCCATATCGTTTACCAGTACCGGGCATTTCTGGGCTTTCTCATATTTCAAGGTAAGCTTTTCCAGATGACTGTACAGCTCTTCCTGGGTCATCAGCTCAACGGTTCCGTAGATCTGAACTGCCTCATAATTCCATGTGGAAACATTCATATGGTCATACCAGCTGCTGGAAATATAGGTGTGGGCCCCTAAGAAGTCACACAGGACTTCTGAACCGTTGTTCAGTACTTTGGCCTGTGGATTTGCTTTCGATATATGGGTTTCGATATATGGGTTGTAAGGATCATCTTCATTCAGGATCATCATAGAATGGGTGGCCCGGATCTTATCCGCAGATGAAATCAGCAGGGCAAAGGCATTTTCACTGATGATCTCTTTCATCAGCTGCCGGTCTTCGCTTTTATATAATTTAGGGACAAACATAGGCTATGGTAATCTTCTGGAGTGTATCATTTTGGGTTTTAAAACAATTCTCCCGGATTCCTGGGCCTTGAAATGTTCAGGTGAGTATAGGCCTTTTCGGTTACCTCTCTTCCTCTCGGGGTCCGGATGATGAATCCTTCCTGGATCAGGAACGGTTCGTAGACTTCTTCAAGTGTTTCAGGGTTTTCACCGATGGAGGTAGCCAGGGCAGAAATTCCTACTGGTTTTCCTTTAAAGTTTTCAATCATCACCCGCATGATTTTGTTATCCATTTCATCAAGGCCGAATTCATCCACATTCAGGGAATTCAGTGCATATTTGGTGATGTTGATTTCAATTTCCCCGTTGCCTTTGATTTCGGCAAAGTCGCGCACCCTTCTTAACAGGGCATTCGCAATCCTTGGCGTTCCGCGGCTCCTGCGCGCAATTTCAATCGCAGCATCTTCATAGATCTTTACACCCAATACCCTTGAGCTCCGTTGGATAATCATGGATAAAAGCTCAATGCTGTAATATTCCAGCCTGCTCTGGATTCCGAATCTAGCCAGCATAGGTTTTGTCAGCATCCCGCTTCTGGTGGTTGCGCCTACCAGGGTGAAAGGGTTCAGGCCAATCTGGACGCTTCTGGCATTAGGACCGGTTTCCAGCATGATGTCGATCTTGTAATCTTCCATGGCGGAGTAGAGGTATTCCTCTACAACCGGTGAGAGCCGGTGGATCTCATCGATAAACAGGACGTCATTTTCTTCCAGGTTGGTCAGCAGCCCTGCAAGGCTGCCGGGTTTATCCAGTACAGGCCCGGAAGTAATTTTACAGTTAACGCCAAGCTCATTGGCAATAATGTTGGCCAAAGTGGTTTTTCCCAGTCCGGGAGGGCCGTGCAGCAGCACATGGTCCAGCGCGCCGCCTCTTTTTTTGGCAGCGGTAACAAATACTTCAAGATTCTCCAAAGTTTTCCGCTGCCCTGCAAAATCTTTGAAACTCTGGGGACGGATCTGCTCTTCCTGCAAAAGTTCTTCGCGGGAAAAATTATCTTTATCCGGATGTAAAAAATCTGGCATTAATTCATTTTCATTTACTTCAAAGATAGGAAATTTAGGCGAGCTTCAGCAAAACTTCCTGCACACTTCGGCTGACTTTCAGGGATTACCGCCCTGTCAGTCATCCATTCAGATGTTCCGATTATTTTGAGTATTTTTGAGAGTGAAATGACGAAGCATTATGATGAAATCTTAAACCCGGGTTTCTCATACCAGCTTTAACTTAGCATAATGTATTCTATGAAATTAATAGGACCTTTTAAACAGATACTGACCCTGGCCAACCTGCCCCTGAGGGGAAAGCTGTCTGATGAACAGCTTGACATCATCACCGATGGAGGCATTCTGGTAGAGAACGGCAAAATTCTTAAAATCGGGAAATTCAATGCCCTGGAATTAGAAAATCCCGGTATTGAAACCGAAAAAATCGAAGGAGAGCAAGTGGCTTTGCCTGCCTTTACGGATTCCCATACCCATATCTGTTTCGGCGGTAACCGGGCGAATGATTTTGCGATGAGGAATGCCGGAAAAAGTTATCTTGAAATCGCTGAAAGCGGTGGAGGAATCTGGAGCTCCGTGCAGCATACCCGGGAAGCATCTGAAGAAATGCTGCTGGAGACCCTGATGCAAAGGATAGAATTCCTGATATCATTCGGCATTACCACCATCGAAATTAAAAGCGGTTACGGCCTTGATAAAAATAATGAGCTGAAGATGTTGCGGATCATTAAAAGAGCACAGCAGAAAACAGGGGCTACTCTGGTACCGACCTGTCTTTCCGCCCATCTGAAACCGAGGGATTACAACGGCAGCAACGGAGAATACCTGAATTATATCCTCACCGAAATTCTCCCTGAGGTAAAAAAGGAAAACCTGGCCGCCCGTGTGGATATCTTCATTGAAAAATCAGCATTCCAGCCTGAGGAAAGCAGGGATTTCCTCCTTAAAACTAAAGAATTAGGTTTTGAAATTACCGTTCATGCAGATCAGTTTACTCCCGGAAGCTCCCGAGTTGCCGTGGAAGTCGGTGCAAAATCTGCAGACCACCTGGAAGCAACGATTGAAGAGGATATTGCGTATCTCGCAAATTCAGATACAGTAGCTACAGCATTGCCCGGTGCCAGCCTCGGCCTGGGTGAAAAGTTCACTCCGGCCCGGAAGCTGCTCGATGCAGGTGCCATCCTGGCGATTGCCAGCGACTGGAACCCGGGGTCTGCTCCTATGGGCAACCTGATTGCACAGGCATCGATCCTGGCAACGTATGAAAAGCTTACTACCGCAGAAGTGCTTGCCGGAATAACCTTCAGGTCAGCGTATGCACTGGGACTGGAAGACAGAGGAAGACTGGTGGAAGGCATGAAGGCGGATTTTATCACTTTTTTCACCGGTAATTTTCAGAACGTCCTATACTACCAGGGAAGTTTAAAGCCGGAAAAAGTGTACATCAGCGGAAATGAATCGAAAAGTTAACCGATAAACAGTAGCCGGGTAGGGCTTAATTTCATTTCATCGGATTTTTTGAACTTTTAAAAGAGGTTTGGAATTATATTCGCTTCCATCATATCAAAATAAAACAATACAAAGATGGGCCGGCAACAGCAAGGTCTTCAGGTATGGATTACTGATCAAAATAACAGACAATGATTTGGCAAGGCAGATTAGACGGTGAAGAGCTTCTTCATCACAGGATTTTTCAAAGGGTAAGGCAGGAAACAGATTATGATGCAGTCTCAAAAGGCGACTTCGTATTGCATGGCTTTGCCGTGGATGAAGGTGTCCAACGCAATAAAGGAAGGGAAGGAGCTAAGGATGCTCCCGACATCATCAGGAAAAATATGTCCAATTTCCCGGTGATCCTTCCGGATTTCTCCCTGCTGGATTTTGGCAATATGAGCTGTGAAGGCGGAAACCTGGAACAGGCTCAGGCTGATCTGGCTAAAAAAGTATCTAAAGTCCTGCTTAAAGGGGCCCGTTCCCTTGTTCTGGGAGGTGGTCATGAAGTGATGTATGGCCATTACCTTGGTCTTAAAACGGCTTTTCCCGAACAGAAAGTGGGAATCATCAACATCGATGCCCATTTTGACAACCGTATGCCTGAACAGGGTATAGGAGCGAGTTCCGGTACCGGATTCTGGCAGGTAGCACAGGAAGGAGACATCCATTCACTGCATATCGGCATCCAGCGGAATTCCAATACGCTGAAATTGTTTGATACGGCACATCAGTACGGCATGAAGTATATCCTGGCTGATGAACTGTTTTTTGAAAACCTTCCATCGGTATATCAGCGCATCAATGACCTTTTTGACTCTGTGGATGTGGTCTATCTTACCATTTGTATGGATGTTTTCAATGCTTCCATTGCTCCGGGGGTTTCGGCCGCTGCTTATAATGGTATTTTTACGGATGCGGCATTCATGCATTTTTACAGGCATATCCTGAAGCAGGAAAAACTTGTGGCACTGGATGTGGCAGAAGTAAATCCTCTGTATGATATCCAGGACCGGACGGCCCGCCTGGCAGCCTCACTGGTGAATGAGTGGCTGATGGTATAACGGAGACTGATGATCAGGAATTATAACCTGCCATTCCGGGATTACAGATAAAATTTAAATGAAAGATTAACCTGTTTCATTCTGAAACAAAATGTATATTATGGATCAATTGATTGAAAATAAAATCCTTAAAGCGGATCTGGCCTTCAACGAATGGAAAAAAGTGCCTTTTGAAGAAAGACAGAAACTGATCGCTAAGGCAGCAGCACTGCTGTCAGCCGATGCTGAAAAGTTCGGTAAGATCATTACTACCGAAATGAACAAACCGATTGCACAGTCGGTGGCGGAAGTGGAGAAATGCGTTCTGATGATGAACTATTATGCCGAAGCTGAAAACATCCTGAAGCCGGAGAAAGTGGATTCCGAGTTCCACTATTCAGAGATCCAGTATGTGCCCAAAGGGGTGATTTTGGGGGTAATGCCATGGAATTTTCCTTTCTGGCAGGTCCTCAGGTTTGCGGTTCCCGCCATCCTTGCCGGCAATACCGTGGTGCTGAAACATGCATCGATCTGCTTTGGCAGCGGGAATGCCATTGAGCAGGTATTCCTGGAAGCAGGCTTTCCCGAAGGTATTTTCCAGAACCTTGAGGTAGGGCACGGGGAAGTCAAAGAAATACTCGAACATAAAGCCATTCATGGAGTCAGCCTTACCGGAAGTGAAAAAGCAGGTGGGGAAGTGGCTTCCATTGCAGGACAGAATATTAAAAAATCCTTGCTGGAACTCGGTGGAAGCGATGCCTTCATCGTGTTGAGCGATGCGGATCTTGATGAAGCCGCCAAAGTAGGCGCACAGGCCAGGTTACAGAATTGTGGACAGACGTGTGTGGCTGCCAAGCGTTTTATCATTGATGAGAAAATCGAGGAAACATTCCTGCCGAAGTTTATTGAGGAATATAAAAAGTTTGTTCCGGGAGATCCCATGGATAAGGAAACTAAAATTTCCGGTATGGCCAGGGCAGACCTTGCGGATGATCTGGAAAAGCAGTTCAACAAAGCCCTGGAAAACGGAGCGGAAATCATCCTGCCTCTGGAAAGGGTATCTGAGAATGCCTTTAATCCGGGATTGATCCGGGTCAATCCGGGAAATCCTATTTTGAAGGAGGAGCTTTTCGGGCCTTTAGGAATGGTGCTGACCGCTCAGAATGACGAAGAAGCAGTTAGGATTGCCAATGATATTCCTTTCGGGCTTTCCAATTCCGTATGGACAAAAGACAAGGAACGCCAGAGATTATTCATTGAGAACCTGGAATCCGGCACTGTTAATATCAACAGAATGACCAGTTCTGACCCGCGTTTTCCGTTCGGTGGCACAAAGTCTTCCGGATATGGAACAGAGCTTTCTTTACTGGCTTTACGTGAGTTTGTCACGCCAAGGACCGTAGTAGGCAACTGATCAGATCAATCCTATAAAACAAAAAAACTCCGGATATTCCGGAGTTTTGTTTATAAAGCCATGAGCTTTTTACTTTTTAGGCCGATACTTATACTGTCGTTAAACGCAGGGTATTGGTTTTACCGCCTTCATACGATGGGGTAGCATTGATGTTGATTACGAAGTCACCACTCTCGATATATCCGTAATTATGCGTCAGCATATTCACCTGAATAATGGTTTCATCGGTAGATTTCTTCATGTCATAGTAATACGCGTGAACACCCCAAAGAAGGTTCAGCATGGTGATAACCTTTTTGTTACCGCTGTAAACGATGATATGGGAATTCGGACGGTGTGCTGAAAGCTGGAATGCCGTATATCCTGAACTCGTTAACGTAACGATGGCAGAAACATTCGTGGTCTTGGCAATTCTTACAGCAGCAAGGCATACCCTGTTCGTAATGAACCTTTCGTCGATACAGTTAAAGTCTTTTTCAATCGGTTCGTTCTTATGCTGGTAAAAATGCGTCATTTCAATATTCTTAACGATTTTTGCCATGTTTTCCACCACCTGTACCGGATATCTTCCCACAGAAGTTTCCCCGGAAAGCATTACCGCATCGGCACCATCCAGTACGGAGTTGGCAACGTCATTTACTTCTGCTCTGGTAGGCGTTAAGCTGTTGATCATCGTTTCCATCATCTGGGTGGCAATGATCACCGGTTTGGAATAGAACCTTGCTTTTTCCACCAGCGTTTTCTGGATGGCAGGAACTTCTTCCATCGGTACCTCTACTCCCAAATCTCCACGGGCAACCATCAGTCCGTCGCACTCCAGTAAGATTTCGTCGATATTTTTTACGCCTTCCGGCTTTTCAATTTTGGCGATGATCGGGGTTTTGAATATTCCGTTCGGATGCTTGGAGATCAGTTCTTTAAGGTCGATGATATCCTGGGCATGACGCACGAAGGAAAGGGCAATCCAGTCCACTTCCATATCCAGCATGAAGTTGGCATCCTGGATGTCTTTGTCTGTTAATGCAGGAAGCGAAACGTTTGTGTTCGGAAGGTTAACCCCTTTTTTAGAGCTTAACGGTCCTCCCTGGATGGTTTTGGCCTTTACCGTATCAATCTGGTTGGTTTCGGTAACTTCCAGTACCAGTTTTCCATCGTCGATAAGGATTCTTTCCCCTACTTTTACATCCTGAGGGAACTGTTGGTACGTCATGTATACTTTTGTAGAATCCCCTTCGATTTTCTCGTTGGTGAAGGTAAGGATATCTCCCGGATTCAGGTATGAACCTTCCTTTACTACCCCTACTCTCAGTTTAGGTCCCTGAAGGTCTCCCAGGATCCCTACAGAAAAGCCGTACTCCTGGTTAAGTTCTCTGATGATGTCTATATTGCTTCGTACCAGGTCGTAATCTGCATGTGAAAAATTTATTCTGAAAATATCAACACCTGCCTTCATTAATCCTAACATGACTTCTTTTGATGATGAAGCCGGCCCAAGTGTCGCAATAATTTTTGTTTTCTTTAAATACTTATTCATAATACTGGATAATTTGATACAGTTCCTCGCTGGAACCTAATGTATAATCTTGAATCGGAAACACAAGATTTTCAGGGAGCAAAATTAAGGAAAAATCAGGAAATTGTTCCGAACTATGCAGAATATATTCCACATCGACCTGATTATTTAATAAAAATTTAATGTTGTCTTCGTCTGAAAAGAGCTCGGTCTGTAGTTTTTTCTGTCTGCTTTCTGAAGACCGGTTGGAAATAAAAGTAAAGCAGGTGCGGCTGTGCTTGTGATAGGCCTGGAACCTTGGAAAAAAATAATCATAGTGTGTACCGTGGAATACGATGTCTTGCTTTCTGGAAAAAACGAGGTCGTTATTCAGGTTGATTTTATAAAAAAACTCATGATCAGGGATATGTTTGACTAATCTTACCAATCCTATGGCAATATTTTCAAATTCCGTATCGTCTACATCATATAGTTTTTGAATTTCCAAGTATATTTTCTTTTTTGTTTAAAATATAAAATGCCCTCTGTGCTGCTTTCTCTTCCGCCTTCTTTTTGGACGTTTCCGTTGCATTGGCAATTTTCTCATCCCCGAGCCAGACATGGCAGCGAAACACCGTCGCTTTATTTACCTGTATTTCTTCGCAGGTTTCATATTTTATATTCAGCTTTTTCTTCTGGCTCCATTCCAGCAGCAAACCTTTGTAGCTGACGATTTTATTTTCCAGCTTGTTGATTTCGGAAGGCGTGAGGAGCCTTTCGAGGATAATCTTTTTACAGGTTTCGTACTGGAAGTCCAGGTAGACTGCTCCTACCAGTGCTTCAAAAAGGTTCCCGCAGATGTTTTCCCCTAACGCTACAGAGTTCTGTTTTTGCAGGAAGTCTGTAAGTTTCAGGTCTTCTCCCAGCTTGTTCAGGTTTTTCCTGTTCACAATCTTGGATTTCATCTGGGTAAGGTATCCTTCATTAGCCTGAGGATACGTATGAAACAGGTGGCATGAGATCACAGCCCCCAAAACCGAGTCGCCCAGAAATTCAAGGCGCTCATAATTGCTGCCGTCCTGGTTTTTAGACGAGCTTTTCAAAGAAAAGGCTTCACGGTAGAGCGCGATATTCTGCACCTCGGTCCCTAACATTTTCGTAAGTTCGGTACTGAGGAAATAATCTCTCTCCGTTAATTGCTTTTTTCTTTGTTTGAGAAGGAATTTAGAAAAGTATTTCTGTAACTCCATTCAGTAGATTTAGATTTTCTTAAACAGAACGCAGGCATTGTGCCCGCCGAATCCGAATGTATTGCTCATGGCTACCTTTACATCCTTCTGTACAGCGTGGTTGAAAGTAAAGTTCAGCCTGCTGTCTATATTTTCATCATCAGTGAAATGATTGATGGTAGGAGGAACAACACCATGAATAATAGTTCCTAACGCAGCAATAGCCTCAATCACGCCTGCAGCACCCAATAAGTGCCCGGTCATGGACTTGGTGGAATTGATCTGAATGTCATAGGCATGCTCTCCCAAAAGTCTTGAAATAGCGCTGGATTCTGCGATGTCTCCTAATGGAGTAGAGGTACCATGCATGTTGATATGGTCTACTTCATCAGTAGTTAATCCCGCGTCTTCCAGACAGTTTTTCATAACCAGGTAAGCACCTAATCCTTCAGGGTGCGGCGCGGTCATGTGGTGTGCATCTGCACTCATTCCTCCGCCGGTCAATTCCGCATAAATCGTAGCACCACGTTTTACGGCGTGCTCATACTCTTCAAGGATGATGCATCCTGCTCCTTCCCCTAATACAAATCCGTCCCTGTCTTTGTCAAAAGGCCTTGAAGCTGTGGTAGGATCGTCATTTCTTGTAGACAATGCCATCATCGCATTGAAACCGCCTACACCGCTCGCCGTAACGGCAGCTTCGGAGCCTCCGCACACAATAACATCTGCTTTACCCAGCTGGATAAGCATCTTGGAATCGATTAAGGCGTTGGCTGATGATGCACAGGCAGAAACTGTTGTGTAGTTAGGCCCGTGGAATCCGTATTCAATTGAGATGTGTCCGGGAGTAATGTCCGCAATCATTTTAGGAATGAAGAACGGGTTGAATCTTGGGATATCCGTATTCGCCCAGCCTAATACTTCATTTTCAAATGTTTCCAGTCCGCCGATTCCTGAACCCCAGATTACGCCGACCCTGTTTTTGTCTACCTGGTCTTCAATAATCCTGGAATGCTTTACGGCTTCCCTGGCGGCTACCATTCCGAACTGCGTGTTACGGTCCATCTTCTTCGCTTCTTTCTTGTCGAAATAGTTCAGAGGATCGAAACCTTTTACCTCGCAGGCAAATTTCGTTTTAAAGTTTGTGGCATCAAAAAGAGTAATCGGAGCTGCACCGCTCTCACCTTTCACAAGATTTTCCCAGTAATCCTTCGCATTATTTCCAATCGGTGTTAGTGCGCCAAAACCGGTTACAACTACTCTTTTTAATTCCATAAACTTTTTTTAAAATGTTCTTGTTGAAGAATATTATTTATTTACTACTTCCTCAATGTAAGCAATAGCATGTCCTACAGTAGTAATTTTTTCAGCCTGATCATCAGGGATTTGGATGTTGAATTCTTTTTCGAATTCCATGATCAATTCAACTGTATCTAATGAATCAGCTCCTAAATCATTGGTGAAGCTAGCTTCAGGAGTTACTTCTTTTTCTTCAACGTCAAGCTTATCAGCGATGATAGCTTTTACTCTTGATGCAATGTCTGACATAGTAAATATTTTTTTAATTGTTAGATGGTGCAAATATATAAAATTCTTTACGATAAAACATTTTTTTGCTCTTTTTTGTGGTGTTAGTATGGTACTTTCGTAGAGATTGGATATAGTTTTTTCGTTTTCAGAGGTTTATATTTCGGCACCTGAAATGTTGTTTAATGTTCTTTTACCCAAGCAATAAGTTTACCAGATGGGTATATCGGGATCTGTTTGTACAGAATTTTATATGCCGAAGTGATGACGCCAACCCAAATACTGTATCTTTGCAGGCTCAAAATCCCGGAGCCATGGCGCCTTTACCGGCAGTCCTGGTTTCCGGGTCACAGATGCTGAAATAATCCTGAATATATAATCGATGCTGATGAAAACAATGCTTTCTGCCGTTGCCTTTTTAATGTCGGTTCTGGTATACTCGCAGACCCGTGGCAAAGTAATAAAAATCAAAGACGGGGATACCGTGGTGGTCCTGCTCTCCGACAATACCCAGCAGACCTTACGGCTGGCCGAGGTAGATTGCCCTGAAGACAGCCAGGCATTCGGGAAAGCGGCCAGGCAGTTTACGGCCGGACAGGTTTTCGGGAAAACGGTTACCTTTTACAAAGTAGGGAATGACCGGTACGGAAGAACAGTCGCGGGTGTCTTCTATGACAATGATAAATACCTCTCCAGGGAGATTGTCAGGGCCGGTTTCGGCTGGTGGTATTTTAAGGCTTCCAAGAATACGGAACTCCAGAAACTCCAGGATGAAGCAAAGTTGAAAAAGCTGGGCCTCTGGGCGGATAAGAATGCGGTATCGCCGTGGGAGTTCAGGAAGGCGAAGAAAACGAAGAAGAAAAATACAACGGATAAGACTAAGAAATAATTAAAGCAGTAAGCCGGATAAGGAGTGTAGCTTCTGATGCCCTTAATTTTCATTTTTCCTGCGTTCACCGGTTTTATTCCTGAGCTGAATGTTTTGCTGTTCTTTAATGGTAAGCAGGATCATACTTTTGCTTCATTAATCTTTTAAATCAATAGAAATGAACAGAGAATTGGTGTTTTTAAGGACTTTTGCAGCGGCTACTGCCTGCGGGATGATTTTTATTTTCGCCTCGGCGTTTAAAACAGGCGGGAACCAGAAATTCAGTGAAATTGATGTGGAACGGATCAATATTGTAGAAAAAGACGGTACTGTAAAGATGATCCTAACCAACGTAGGCCGCTTCCCGAATGGAAAGACTAAAATCAACGGGCTCGCCGTTAATGAAGACCGGAAAAAACGTTCGGGCATGCTGTTCTTTAATGAAGAAGGCATAGAATGCGGAGGTTTTATCTATGATGGTAAAAAGACCGAAAACGGCCACGAATCCGGGCTTTCGCTGACCTATGACCAGTACGACGGTGACCAGGTGATGCAGCTGCTGACGCAGGATGTCGGGAAAGGAGACCAGAGGTTTGTCGGCTCCACGCTGGCTTTCAATGACCGTCCGGCAAAAGAATCGCAGGTAAAGACCATGGACATCATGAAAGAGCTGAATGAGATCGGTAAAAAAGATCCTGAAGCAGCCAGGCGGAAGTACCGGGAATATGAAACCCAGGGACTGATTGGCGGCGTTCCCCGTGTAATGCTGGGAAAATCGAGGAGTTTAAATAACGGACTATTCCTTTTTGACGACAAAGGATCACCGAAAGCCATGTTCTACGTCGATAAAAACAACCAGGCAAAACTGGATTTTTACGATGACAACGGGAAAGTCATGGCATCGTTCCCGGAAAAGAAATAAAAACATCAACAACCGGCCTGTGAATCCACAGGCTATTTTGTACCTTACGATTCTGAAAACCCGATGAAAAGTATCATACAAAAAGCTTATAAGAACCGGTACTTCCTGCTGTTTATCCTGATCTTTGCTTATGTACAGTCCATATATACGCGCATGATGGTCTGGCAGGAAATCAATGCCTATATTTTTACGCCCGAAGCGGCACTCATGACACTGCTGAATGCAGGCATCCTGTTCTGGGTCATGCTGTATTTCATCGGGAAATGGAACGGTTCCGGTGTGCTGGGCAGGAAAGTCCTGCTGAAAATATTCGGGGCATCGCTGGTGACGTATATGGTTTCCATGAAGGTGATAGGATTGGCGATTGCCCTTGCCTTCGATACGGTGGAACGGAATTTCAACCGGCAGGCATTTACCTACGCGCTGTTTTCCGATTTCCTGGACGGGATCATCTACGGCGGATTTTTCCTGGCCTATTATTACTACCAGCATAACAAGGAACAATACCGGAAACTACTGGCATATAATGAGGCGCTGGCGAAAAGCAAAATCAACCAACTGAAAAACCAGCTCAATCCGCATTTCCTGTTCAACAACCTTAACGTTTTGGATCAGCTGATTGACGAGGATAAAGAACAGGCCTCCGGTTTCCTGAATGAATTTGCCGATATGTATCGCTATGTCCTGAAAGTTTCTGAAAAGGAACTGGTCACCATTGATGAAGAAGCCGACTTTGCCCGGCAGTATTTCAGCCTGATCCGGTACCGGTACGGAAATGCCTATCAGCTTACTTTTAACATGGACAACAGCAATGGGTATGTCGTCCCTTTGACGTTGCAGCTCCTGATTGAAAATGCCGTCCAGCATAACCTGGGAACCGAAGAAAATCCTGTGGTGATTGCCATAGACATTAACGAGTATATTTTAGTTTCAAACAATATCAACCTGAAAAGGAATGCCAAACCCCTATCCGGGCGGGCGCTGAAAAACCTGGACGAGCAATACCGGATTTTGATTCAGCAACCTGTTGAAATCAACCGTTCAAATGAAATATTTTCTATACGCATTCCCATTATCCATTCACAGAACCCATGATCAAGATCCTCATCATAGAAGACGAAATACCGGCCAGGAAAAAACTGAAACGGTTTATTGACGGATTAAACCTTGCTACCGAAGTGATCGCAGAGCTGGACACGGTGCAGGCCTCCATCGCATTCCTGGAAAACCATCAGCCTGACCTTATCTTTTCAGACATCGAACTGCTGGATGGGAATGCTTTTGAAATCTATGCCGAAGTTCCTGTGTCCTGTCCCGTTATCTTCACCACGGCGTATGACCATTTCTGGATGGAGGCCTTCGACAGCAACGGGATTGCCTACCTCCTGAAACCGTTTTCGCAGGAACGTTTCCGGAAAGCCTGGGATAAATATATCCTGCTGACGCAATCACCGCCAAAACAAAAAACAGCCATAGATGACCTGGCTCAACTGATCAGTCAGAATCTATCCGGGCAACCGTATAAAAAACGTTTTACGATCAGCAGTACTCAGGGAATGTATTTCCTCGAAACCGGGCAGATTGCCTATTTTGAAGCTGATGAAGGAATTGTTTTTGCCCATGATAAAACAGGGAAGAAGCACCTGCTGTCCGCATCCACTTTAAAGGAGATTGAAGAACAGCTGAACCCGGCAGATTTTTTCCGGATCAACCGGAGTGAAATCGTTCATAAAATCTATGTGGAAAAAATACAGCGCTACAATAAAAATATTCTGGCTATACAGCTAACAGGATATGAAAACCATCTTAAAACCAGCCAGAACACCACGGCTGCATTCCGGGAATGGGTGGAGCGGTAATACGTAAGGTTCGGTCATCAACAAATCTCCGGTCATAAAATCTGTTCTCCGGAACCAGGAGGTTTTACTACTTACAACGTTCTTCCAGCAGTTCCGCAAACGCCTGCACCAGTTCATCTATAATCTCAAGGACGTCCTCATTCAGGAGGCAGGCGTCTCTGTGCAGGTTTTCGGAGGGATTTAAGAAGGTAAAGAAATCGAATGGCAGCTTTTCGATGAGGTAACCCAAGGTTTTTATTTTCGGTTCGGCATATTCGCAGAGTTTCCAGAGGATGCGGATGTTGATCCTGTTCGGGCGGTAATGGAGCGTGCAGTAAATGAATACCGAACAGGCGCGGTAGAAAATACCGCTTAGGATCAGTCCGATTCCTTGATGGGAATCCGATTTTTCCACGGAACGCACCAGCCGGTATTTTTCGTGGAGCCCGCAAAAGTGATGGTAGTCAAGGTCGATATCCAAACCTGCGTCCGGTTCTCCGGTATGCCAGTGGATAACGGAAGGGATTTCTGCGGTATAAATAGTTTTTTCCGGGACCATGATGGTACGGAAAAACGACTGGCATTCCCAAAGGGAGTCCTGGATCCACGCTGCTGAATGGGCAATGGGAACAACGGCATAGGTTCCGCCGGTCTTCCGGGCAACGATCTGCATCATCTCAAACAGGTCCTGGTTGCTGATCTTTTTGCTGATCAGCAGTAGGTAGAGCACCTGGGTCTTTTGTCCGGAAGCATGAACTTCTTCTTTATGGAACAGGAAAATTTCTTCGATGCAGAAATGGCGGGTCAGGATGCTGATGACTGTTTCGTAAGGCGAAATAGTTTTATTTTCAATCAGGATCTGAGTTGGTATGGATCGATGCCTGACTGCCTTTTTCATTTCCCGGAATGTTGTTGCCACCAGGCTGTACAGTTGGTGCTCTGTTTCGGCAATGGCTTCCTTGAATTCGTCTTTCAGGCACATAAGATCCTGTTGCCGGTCTGCTTTGGCTACGCTGAGGAGTGCATCGGTAATAAAATAGGTGGTGCCGGTCTTTTTCAGCATCAGGCTCCTGATCTGCGGGAGGAATGGCTCCAGCCTCAGGAATCGCTGGTCCAGGCTGTCCTGATAGAAATACGTGCCCAGATGGAGGAATTCCAGGGAGAACAGGTGGTGCTGGAAAAGGCTGGTATAGAGGTGATACGCCATCGCCAGGGACTGGCTGTTTTCCGCTTTGCTGATTTCTGTGCTGAGCAAATCGTGGGTGTGGTAATAGACTTCCCTGAACTGCCTGAACTTTTTCAATTGCCTGCCAGGTTCCGGCACTGAAAATTCATGGCCTTCCGAAGTATGGATCAGGGTGGAAGCATGGCAATGCCGGAGCGTAAACAGGCTTCCGAGCCTGAGGTGCTTTCTGACGTCCAGTCCTGCCAGCAGGATGACGTGGGTTTTGCATTGGTGCAGTGCTTTACGGATCCATTTGCCCCGGTACACACCCTCCGGAAGATGGGAGCTGCTGAGGTGGATGATCAGAAGGTGTTTCTGAGCGGTCTGCGAATAGCTCAGGAATACGTGCTGCACGGCGGTTCTGCCGGCAAAAGAAGCCAGGAGTTCCGACAGCTTTTCAGACTGCGGATGGCGTTCCGGAATAAGGATTTGTGTATTCATCATCTTGATTTTTACTGCAAATTGACCCGAAAAATCAACGTAGCCAACCAAAATTGGGTGTACCGGACTATAAAACAATGTAAAATATAGTCTTGGCAGAATCTCGTATAATGTATATCTTTGATTTCAAATCTCAACCTATGACAGCTACAGCAAAGAAACATATCGGGAGAAACATCGCAAGAATCCGGGAAATGCGCGGCATGAAGCAGGAAACCCTGGCCGAACTTTTAGGCGTCAGCCAACAGAAAGTATCCCTGCTGGAAAATGCCGAAGAACTGGAAGACCACAAACTGGAACCCATCGCCAAAGCCCTGGAAATCCCGTTGGAAGCGCTGAAGAATTTTTCTGAGGATGCTTTCTTTAATGTTATCTCGAATACATTTAATACGAATGATAATGCCATCGCTATTTTAAGGACAGAGAACTATCAGCCTACATTCAATCCGCTGGATAAACTGTTGGAATCTTATGAAGAAAATAAGAAGCTGTATGAGCGGCTGCTGGAAACGGAGAAGGAGAAGAGTAGGGTGATTGAGGAGCTGGTGAGGAAAGTGATTAAAGATTGAAAGTGAAATTTTATAATTGAAGGCTGTCTTTTTAGGCAGCTTTTATTTTGATTAGATGGTGATTGACACTTTTCTTAATGACTGATCCTAAATCTTAAGAGCTGCTTCTTTACAGAATAGGTTCTGAGGTTAAAATAAGGGTTTTGACCAATCTGATCCTAAAATACCCCATAAAAATGACAAAAAAAGGCAGAAAGCCAAAAATACAACTCCGTAGTTTAAGGTTATTTTATTACCTGATATTGCTGTATCTAAACTTTTCATGCCAGATCGATCCTGAAAAGGTTTATGGAACATATGTACCTGATTCATATAAAAACACATACGATACGATTACGATAGAAACAAACGGTTCTTATAAAAGAGTTGTTTATGACAAAACAGGTGAAAAATTACTCGACTATGAAGCAAAATATAAGCTAAATGCTAATTCGATAAAGTTTGATGATTTTTATCTAAACCTTGATAAAGATTTAAAGATGTTTCCTGAAGATGTTGAAGATATTAATATGACTTATACAACCAGCTTCGAGCGAAATGGTCAGAATATTTTTCTTTGTTTCGGGTATTATGAAGGGGAAAATTGTTATAGAAAATTGAATAATTAGAAAATGGATTGTGGTTTTGTGAGATTTTCAAAGTGGTCGGATCTGATCACTTTATTTTTAAAATATATTTCTCAAATTGTCATATCAGTAAACAAAGTTTCATAAATTTAAAAAGTATGAGTTTAATGTAACAAAATATGAAAATAGGATATGCCCGGGTTTCAACCAAAGACCAAAATTTAGATTTATAAATTGAAGCGCTTGAAAAAGCAGGCTGCGAAAAAATTTACTAGGAGAAGATTTCCGGTATAACAAAAAATCGTCCGGAGCTCGATAAGATGATTGAACAGTTTCGAGAAGGTGATGAACTTTTTGTTTAGCGATTGGACCGATTGGGAAGAAGCTTAAAAAATATTATTGATCTAGTTTTAAGTTTAAGTGATAAAGGTATTATCATAAAAGGTATTACAGATGGAGTAGATACTTCCACTATGAATGGTCGGCTCTTTTTGAATATAATGGCATCCTTATCTGAATATGAGCGTGAGCTAATCCGGGAGAGAACCAATGCCGGTTTGCAATCTGCGCGAACAAGAGGTCGATTAGGTGGAAGACCAAAGGGTATACTAAAGAAACAATTTCTAAACTTTTACGTAATATATATAAGGATATAACAAAACGTCCGGAAGATATTTATAAACCATTTGGATTGACTAGGGCATTTTACAGGTATGCTGAAATTTTAGATAATCACACAGATGAAGAAATTAAGAAGATGTCGAATAAAAGATCTGATTGATTAGATTTATGACTTATTTTGTACTTTAAAACTTACGATAAATTAACGTGTCATTTAATAAATATGTTACCCACTATCAAATCAGTTCTGTTAAAAATTTATCAATTCATTTCTTATTATGGGTTGGATGATTCTACAAGTAATATAGATAGAGATTTTAAAATAATACTTAATCAATACTGTTTTATTATATCCATCATCTTCTTTATTCAAGCAGTTTTTACATTTAGGTTTCTTGGTCTTGAACTTGATGTAATATTTTTATTTATATTGTCACTCTTCAGTTTTTTTCTTATTTTTTTCTCACATATTTTTTTTAAAAATAAACTGATTTTTTCATCACTTTTTATATTTCTTACCGCAGTAGTCACATACTATGCTTCAATCACCGGGATAGAAAGTGGATGCTACATCTACTACTTTACTATATTATCAGCGCTCCCGATTTTCTATAGTACTCAGAAAGACTTCTTGTACATAAGCATAATCGTATTGTTTGTATTATGCTGTTTTTACTTTTCTGCCTACAAAAATTTCACAATAATGGGTGTTGAGGCACAGAAGAATCACATAAGATTCAGATACGAATTTTTGATCATTAATATTTCTTGTAATTTATCTCTACTAATTATCAATTATTTGTTTGTAGAAGAAAAGCGTAAAGACTACTATCAGACATTGAACAGAAATATTTATATAAAAGAAAAGATTGAGAACCTCACAAATGAAATAAAATCTCTTAGACAAATTGTTAGTAAGGAAGAATTATCAAATGAAAAATTTAAAGATCTTCTACAATCTATTTCTTTAAATGAATTCTTATTTCTTGAAAAATTTGAAAGGATATTTCCTTATTTTAAAAATAATCTACTAGACTCTACAAAAGTTTCTCTCACTTCGTCAGAACTTAGCTTGTGCGCAATTCTTAAATTGGGTCTCTCAACAAAGGAAATTGCAATTCACACAAACTCTTCTTTAAAAGCTATAGAAGGTAGAAAATATAGATTAAGAAAAAAACTCAGCATTTCTTCGGAAGAGGATCTTACAATTTGGTTTTCCAATATTTAGCCATATCATAAATAAAATGTCAAAATTAATATATGTAAATTTTAAAAAAGTTAGCCTTTTTGGTCGTGAGGCTGGTGAGGGTTTAAGAGTGAAATAAATATAGCTACAATTTTAGCTTTGCAGTCTCAGTTTTTCACTGTTATCAAAATTTAAAGTGGTAAATAAAAATGACAGTGGTGACCCATTTTCTGAATTGACTATCTTTAAAATTGATGCTGAATTTTAGTCAATCTATTATTTTAAATTTGATATTGATTATTACTATTTATTCATCAGTCAGTGGCGTAGATGCACTTTCGGTACGAAATTTCTTTTTTATAGAACAAAATCGAAATAATTTTTACAATATGTTGGCGATAATTGTCTATAGATTTAATAAGATAGATAATCCCAGTAATGAAAATTTGAGGATAGAAGCACTTAAATTTTTCGTAGAGTAACACATCGTTATATGTCACGGATCGCAGTATTTCTTCAAAATTCGCAATATACAAATCTTCTTATTGATAGGTCGTTTTAAACTTATTTTCCACTATTTGGTAGATCACACTTTTACAATTCTTACAGTGTCTGAATTGACTTGGGATGCATGCTGAAACGCTTGCTAAATACAAAAAATCCAACGTTTCTCGGAATGCCATCGAGTAGAATATACCGAAACTAAAAAGATTAGATATCCCTTCTGAACTAGATTTTATCATGTATAATTTACAATTGTGATTAAGGTTTGATAAAAAATTTCATTCTAAACCTGATTAATGTAGTTAACGTTATTTCTATTTGGGTGTTTTATATCGGGTTGATTAGTAGCTTTTTGTAAAATAAATGAGCCCTTATTTTAACTTGAATGGGTTTTTAAGGGTTTAAAATTGTTGAGGTTTGCTAGTGCTAAATGTAGTTTTGTGCACTACAGATGGAACTAACCGATTTTCTTAAATATAAGCACAAAGCTCTTTCCAAATATATACAGGGTGTATGTTTAAGACAGACCATTCTCACTTCCATAGTCCTCTACTTTTTTAGAGGATGTGGGGAAGCATATATTGGCGAAAATATCATTATTAAAAATTTTCAGGAATTCATTGTTCACAATATTTCTCGGGATTTGCTAGATGGAAATAGGTTGGGGAATAAAGTTGATACAGCCGAAGGCCCCACTGCTGTAGGATTAAAAAGTATTGTTGCAATTCATACTATTAAGAGAAATAAAAAATATAAATCTAATCTTCAAAAAACGCAAAATGTTAAAATAGGTAAATGCTATAAGACCAAAATAAGCAACCAGGAATATGGGAAAAGAGCTACTCTTTTACTGAACGAAGTTCATGCTCTTCAAAAAAACAAATATTATAAGATTCAATTTTTAAATCGAACTACAGCAATAGGTAGCTTAAGTATCTGGCAAGAAATGATTTTGCCGAACAATAATTTTATTCAAATTCCCCTGAAAATTTTAACAACATACTCTAAAAATTCAAATGCAAAAACCATTCTTCATAAATGCATATACTTCTTAATTATACGCCCGCCACCATTCCTGTTATCTATACAGCTTAAATTCTAAGATTCAAAACAAATTCAAACAACTTAAAAAATGAAAAAATATTTATTAATAATACTGATCAATATTTTTTGTTCATCTATTGCATTTGCGCAGGTCGGTATTAATACTGACCAGCCTAATTCCAGTACAGGTCTGCACGTTTCTGAACGTAAAAATCCTTCAAGCGCAAGTCCTGATAAATACAATGGAATCATCATCCAGCGGTATACGACGGCTGAAAGGGACACCAATTTAACACCAAATATGGCATCGGCTCAAAACAGTTTGATGATTTATAACACAACAGAAGATTGTTACAACTATTGGAATAATGTTGAACAGGAATGGAAAAGCCTTTGCGGTAAATTAGGAAAGTCACAATTTACTTTTGATTGTGCTGCTGTACAAATAAAAGGAACTTACGTTCAGGGTAGGGATCTTTCAACCACTAACTATTTATCAATTCCGGTAACAGTTACCAAAGCAGGAGAATATACATTAATGGCAACTACTACGAACGGCTATAGCTTCTTTGTATCAGGAACTTTTTTGAATACAGGATCCTACACTATTCTAGCATTGGGGCAAGGTAAACCTGTTGCAATACAAACAGATGACCTGGCATTCAATGCCAATGGTATTGATGTTGCCTGTACCCCTGCAAAAACTGTAACAGTGCTTTCTGCAGCAGGCACATACACGATGAGTTGCAGTACGGCTACAGTAAATGGTATTTATAAAGTGGGTACATCACTTACCGCCAGCAACACTATTACTTTACCAGTCACTGTAACTACTTTGGGTAGTTATTCGATCACAACTAATACTGTTGATGGAATTTCATTTAGTGGTTCAGGCACTTTTACGTTAACAGGAACCCAGAATATCACACTATCTGGGACAGGAGCACCTGCTTCTACGCCAACAAAAACGCTTACAATTACCTCAGACAGTCAGGGAGGTGTATCTACTAATTGTTCAGTTAGCATTAGGATAACGATACCTGTTAAGAGAATATTGGGAATAGGCTTGCCTTCTCAATATGGTTATCAGGTAGCAGATGCTATAGATTCTCACGCTAGAAAAATGTTAGATTCTCAAAAGAATTTTGGAATATCTGCAACCAGTACAGTGGCAAGTAATGGATATACTTATGTGAGTTTAGGGAATTCTATGAGTGCGTCTACATTAAATGCACAAATTAACAGTGCTTCACCACCAGATATTATCCAAATTGGATATAGTGCAGATATAGATGCCTCTTCAGCAACGGTACTTGCAAATTATGCTAAAAATGGAGGAGTTGTACTTTTATTTTCAGAAGAAAATGCTGGTGTCCAAAGGTTCATAAATGAGTTAATGGGTTCATCAGTTACTGTATCAACTCTGGGTGATTCGGGAAATAGATATGTTCTGACAAATTCTACCCATTCTGTGGTGAATGGACCATTTGGTAATCTGGGAGGACAAGCATGGGGAGATGATGGAGCAGGCACTAGGTATGTTCAAAATATCGATGCGACACAAATAGAAGTATTATCTACTGTACCGGGAAATACTAATGCAATAACAGCATTTGTTCACAAAAAATATCATGTTGTTTTTATAGGTGATGGCGGATTTTTTGCAGGGCAAATTAATACTTACGGTGATGCTAGCTGGCCTGTAACTCAGCCATTTACTATTAATAATACAAATGATGCTCAACCAGTCGTAAACACTGCATATGGAGCTACAGGTAGTAGTAATGGTATAGGCACAATCTATAATAGCTATCTCTTTGGGAACATTTTCGCTTGGGCTATTTATCAAGCAGAAATTAGCGGTTTCAATAAACATTAATATTAAAAAGATAATTGTTAAAAGCAGAGCTGGAGATGCAGATTTGTACATTTATTTACAAAAGCATCTACAATTGTTGCGAGTGAAGAAGATTATATTTCCCAATGGGTCTCAATAAGAAAAACTTCGAAGCTGACAAAGACGAGAATAGCAATAAGGAATTTGATGAATTTCCGAGTAGCGGTCATTTTATCTGTAGCGATAAATATTGGAAAGAAGTTGCAACAGTTGTTTCCGGATGGATTAACAAACAACAGTAAGTTTAAAAAAAATAATTTTATATCGTATAAAATATTCATTTAACATTTAAAACAAAAAAATGAGTTTATTAAAATTAAGAGACGGTGCAGAACTTTATTACAAAGATCTGGGAGAAGGGCAACCTATAGTATTCCACCACGGATGGCCATTATCAGCTGACGATTGGGATGCGCAGATGATTTTCTTTTTACAGAAAGGGTACAGAGTTATTGCGCACGACAGAAGAGGACACGGCAGATCTAGTCAGACTACGAAAGGTCACGAGATGGAAACTTATGCAGCAGATGTTGCAGAACTTACAGAATTCCTCGATCTAAAAGACGCAATTCATATAGGACACTCTACAGGTGGTGGAGAAGTGATTCATTATGTGAACAAACATGGTAGAGACAGAACCGCGAAAGCGGTTTTAATTAGTGCTGTTCCACCGGTAATGGTTCAGAGTGAAACCAATCCTGATGGAGTTCCGATTTCTGTTTTTGACAATATTAGAGAGCAGACACTTAATAATAGAAACCAATTTTACATCGATATCACATTCCCTTTCTACGGTTACAACAGAGAAGGTGCAGACGTGAAAGAAGGCATACAGAGAAACTGGTGGAGAATGGGAATGATGGGAAGCATTCTAGCTCATTACGAATGTGTAAAGGCGTTCTCTGAAACTGATTTCACTGAAGATTTGAAAGCAGTGGATATTCCAGTTTTAGTACTTCATGGTGAAGATGATCAGATTGTTCCTTACCAAAATGCCGGCGTAAAATCTGCCAAACTATTGAAAAACGGAAAGCTTATCACTTATCCAGGTTTCCCTCACGGAATGCCAACTACAGAGGCTGCTACAATCAATAAAGATATCTTGGAATTTATTCAGTCTTAAAAAATATTGTTTTAAAGTTGATAAATTAGATTTGTTCGCTAAACCCACTTCATTTGAAGAGGGTTTTTATTTGTCAACTTAGAAATTACTTAGGTCACTTCTTATTTGTTATCGATGATGATCGAAAAGCTCGCACTGGCGCTGGCCCACGAATTTTGGATGTATTAAAGAAGTATGACTACATCGCTCCGATGTTTGTCCGGCTGAAATCTTCCCTCGCTGGCGCGAGTGTCACGCTCGTGCACATTATCTCACGATCATATTTACTAGATATAATAATAGGTATGCAAATAAATGAAAGAAGCTCAAAAGCGTTAGGTTTTATTTTGGTACGAGCGAGACGCTCGCGCCAGCAGGGGGTGGGATGTATTGGTACTATGAGCAGATGTTTTTGTTAATCTACCTATTTATCTATATAAAAACAATGGCCTCAAGCCCGTAAGTGTCAAGGCTGTATTTCATAGTAAATACCCACTCATAAAGTTAAATATTTATAAATAAAAATGACTGTCAGAGTAAATCATAACTAGCTCAAATCAGATTTTTTATATTTCTCTTTAGCAAGTTCCTTTTGACGGTAGTATTCTAGCTTCTCTTCGGGTGTCATTAATTCAAGTTTTAATGCCCTGATTTCTTGTGATAATTTTCTATATTCTTCATAAAGATGAGCATTCTCAGAACGATACTGCTCTAACTCTTGTTCGGTTTTAAAACCTTTTAAAATAATAGGTCTTAATTCTTCAGCTCGACTAATTTTCTTATTTAATAATTCTTGCTTTTCCATTTTATTTTTCGCTAATCGTTATTTTAAACATATCATTTCCGTTGGTAGGATTTTTAATTTCTCTATGCCTTCCACAATGAACTTCGTATTGCTTCTAAAAAGCCCCTCGCTGAGGGCGAGCGTCACGCTCGTATAGTAATTTTTAGAGAACAAAAAGAGAAAATACAACCCGCATTTTCTCTTTTTTGTTCAGTAAATTGCTGAGCTGTTTATAAATCTAGTCTTTTAATTCTGCTAATATCTTATCAATTATTTCCTGTGTTGTAAAATATATTATATCGTTTTTTGAATCATCGTATTTCTCATTTTCGTTTTGAACAAGTAATTGTGTTATTACCGGAACTTGATCTTTAAATTTCAAACGAACAATTCCGCCATAGCCACGAGGGATAACACCAATATTATCGCCTTTTTTTAAAGACACAAAATCCAATTCAGCATCAATTTTTTCATAGCCTTTCACATCTTTTCTTCTGAATACTACGTTAAATTTTGTTCCAAGTATCAAATCAAAATCACTATTTGGCGTGTTTTTATTATATCAGGTCCACCATTATTATTGGATAACGATCCGATCTCTAACCTGATGATAAAGTAAATTTTGTAATTTTGGTAAATGATAGAAAGACCACAGTTCAATCAAGAGCTTTACAGTTCTATTGCTAAAATTATTATTGATGCAAAAACCCAAGTTTACAGAAGCAGTAATACGATATTGCTTAAAATGTATTGGGAAATTGGAAAACTTATCATTGAAGATGAGCAGAACGGTGAGTTACGGGCAGAGTATGGTAAATCAGTTTTAAAAAACCTTGCTGCTGAAATATCATTGGAATTCGGGAAAGGTTTTAATGAGAGGAATCTTAATAATATGCGGGCTTTTTTCATGGCATTTCCAATTTGGAACGCAGTGCGTACCGAATTAAGCTGGACCCATTACAGAATTATCAGCAGAGTTGAAAATCCTGAACAGAGAATACAGTATATTGAACATTCGATTGACGGAAATTGGAATACCAGGACACTTCAAAGAAATATTGACAGCCAGTATTTAGGAAGATTACTGAAATTGCCGATATCGGAAAGCAAAGAGGTATCCAATTTTATAAAAGATCCATATATCTTTGAGTTCTTAGGCCTTTCATCAGAGATAGCACAGACTGAAACCCAAATAGAATCCGCTTTAATAAGCCATCTTCAAAAGTTCTTGATGGAATTGGGTAAAGGATTTGCCTTTGTAGCAAGACAGCAGCATATTGTTACTGATACCTCCGATTTTTTTGTGGACCTTGTATTTTATAATTACTATCTGAAATGCTTTGTACTTGTTGATCTGAAGACTCATAAGCTCACCCATGAAGCGATAGGTCAAATGGACATGTATGTAAGGATGTATAATGACCTTAAGAAGGGAGCAGATGACAATCCTACGATAGGAATTATCTTATGCACCGAAAAAGATGAAACGGTCGTAAAGTATTCTGTAATGTCAGACAATGAGAAATTATTTGCAAGTAAATATAGAACATATTTACCCGACGAAAGAGAATTGAAACAGCTGATCGAAGCAGACAGAGTAAAATTTCAATTGGACAATCAAGATTAAATATAGAACTGTTTTAAAATCTCAAAAAACGATATGAATTTAAAATTATTATTTTGCCTTTCACTGATTTCGAATGTTATTTTTGCTCAAAATACAGAATATCAATCTATAAAAAAAGGAGATTTTCCAGATGGAGTTTATATGACTCTTGAAGATGTATTAAACAAAAAACCATCTTCTACAGAAGAGCTTTATTATAAAAATGCTGAAAACAATAATTCTTCAGATTTACCTGAAAAGGTTTTTTTCTATTTTAAGGAGAAAGACAAAAAAGTAAAATTTCCATTAGGAGTTTCATATAAAGGAGAAATGTATTTTCAGACATATCGAAAATATACTAATAAAAAAGACAAAGGTTATGATCCAGATGCCTACTCTCGTTTTTGTAAAGTAACAAATTATGGAAGATTTATTTATTTTGAAGAAAATATGAGAGGAATGTTTTCAAAATTTGCTTTGGGAGCAATTAATCCGGTAACTTATTCAATAAATGGAAGCACAAAAGGAATTGTTTTGGACTTAGAAAATAAAGAATTTAATATGTTGAGAGATTGTGAAGATTTGAACAATTTCTTAAAAGAAAAAAACATTCCGCAAATTGAATGCAATTCGGACAAATATACAATTGGAGAACTACGGGCAAAAATTGATGAAATTAATAAACCTTATCAATAAATTTCTACAAAATCCCCTCGCTGGCGCGAGCGTCACGTTCGTGCACATTATTCCACGCTCATATTTATTAGATACCATAATAGGTACCCAAATCAATGAAAGATGCTTAAAAAGTCTTAGCTTTTATTTTGATACGAGCGTGATGCTCGCGGTGGAAGAGAGTCCAAATAAAAGCAGAAAAAGAAACTTATTACAAGTCTGAGTACATCAATCAATCCGCAGACAGATATCGCTACATTTAATGTTAGCATCGGACTGCCCAGTGAATGGTAAGGTAAAACAACGTTGAATTTTAGACTGTCTGTACAGGCAGTCTTTTATCTTATCTTTGTCTAATGCCTAATCTATTCAATTACTATGAATACTTACCAAAAATACCGATTTATTATTTTATTATTTATTTTTCCATTTTTTTTAAAAGCAGTTACTATCCCTTTTGAGCTTGTTGACGGAAAGATAATTATAAATGTGAACGTCAAAAATGACCAGTATAATTTTATTTTTGATTCTGGTGCTTTTACAATTCTGTCACCGGAACTGAAAGATAAGGTCAATGGAAGAAAAAGCAATATAATATTTGAAGGAGTAGATGGGAATAAAGCAAAAAGCAGGATGGAAATTCTTACTACGGATAATCTGCAGATATCCGACATCAAATTTAAAAATGTAAATTTCTCATTTGCTGATGTGAGTTGGATGAGTTCCAGGGCGTGTAAAAAGATCAGTGGTATTTTTGGTGCCAATATGATGGAAGAGAAGGTTTGGCAAATAGATTTTAAGAATAAAACAATAACGATATCAGAAGAAGCATCAAAGATTGACTCTGGCTCAGCAATGATTCCATTTTCGCCGGAAAACTTTACAGGTGTTCCAAAAGTTAAAGTAAAAATAAGGAATCAGGTATTAGATTATATATTTGACACCGGTTCAGGAATGGGATTCACTCTCGATTATACTTATTATAATTTAATACATGATGACAATTTCTTAACTTTTGAAGGACTGCTTGCACAATCAGTACATAGTGTAAGTAAAGGCGAACGCCAAGTGGATCTTATGGAAACGGAGATTAATGGTAATAACCTGGGTCCTCAAATGATCGATAGTAATCCGGAATCGAGAAATCTAATAGGTACCCGGTTTATGGAAAACTATCTGGTTGATTTAGATTTTATCAATAAAAAAATAGTACTTCATAAGACCGATACTTTACCAAGGTATGATTCATTTGGAATTTCTGTAGCCCCGATAGGGGGAAGTTTATTGATTGTAAATAAATTACAAATTCCTGAACTTACAGAGTTAAAATTGAAAGATAGGATTATAAAAGTGAATCATATAGATACCGGCAAAATAAATAGTGAACAATTCTGTGATATTAAAAAAATCTTTGACAACGATCAAAAAATTATTGTAGAGACAGAATCAGGAAGAAAGATAAGTCTTGAGAAAAAAAATGTTTTGCAATATCTAAAGTAACTTCCTAAATTATTGAATATTGTTTAAATATAAACATTTAAAATTTACATTTATTTAAAAAGTTAAATCTCCTCGCTGGCGAGCGTCACGCTCGTGCAGTAATTTAAAAAAACAAAAAGAGAAAATGCAGATTACATTTTCTCTTTTATATTCAGTGGAGTTGGAGGGATTCGAACCCTCGTCCAAACAAGCAATACATAAGATTTCTACATGCTTATTCTGCTATTGGTTTTCGACTGGAGGCAGAGAGCAGACACCCAACTTCCAGCTTATCTTCTGAGGTTTTCGAGCTTTAGCCGAAGCATCTAAAGCCTTATTCCTGCATTCCTATATCCCAGGATCAAACGCCGCAGAACAGGGCTTTTGTGGGACATCTTGCTTCCCTACTGAGATCTTCGGGAAAACGCTTGATCTACTATACTTCGATATTAAGCTGCAAGAGCGAACTCTTCGTTGCCAGTTAAAATTTTGTAGCAAGGGATTATAGAGATCGCGCTACGGTTCTCTGCATGCTTACTTACCCATTGACCTTGCTGTCGAAACCAGTCAACCCCATGAGTACAGTGAATACAAAGATACGGAATTTTGTTTAAATAGGGTCTATATGGATGATGGCTTTTTAAAATAGATGAACAAAAACGGATTGAAAGGTTTATAGTGAAGAATGACATTCAATATTTTTTATGAGTATTGATGATGGTAAAATAGCGATTACCAGTAGGCTTGTGCTTTGTAAAACTTCTACTGCCTGCAAAAAAATATTGCATTTTCTTTTGCAGAATTTGGCCATGATATAAAAAAGCATTATTTTTGCAGTCCAAAATGAGATGTAAACTATGTTAATAATTCCTGTAAAAGATGGTGAATCCATCGATAGAGCATTAAAGAAATATAAAAGAAAATTTGACAAAACCGGAACTGTTCGTCAGCTGAGAGCAAGACAGCAATTTGTTAAACCTTCTGTAACTTTGAGACAAGCCAGATTAAAGGCAGCTCACAAACAAAGAGAGCTTAGCAAAGAGGAGCAGGCTTAAGAAAAATTTTCTTAAACACATATCAATTCACTTCTTAAATACTATATTTGAGGAGTGAATTTTTTGTTTTGATATCATGATGATGCTGGATAAATTTTTAGAATACCTGCAGTTGGAAAAAAAGTATTCTCCCCATACCATTACAAGCTATAAAAAAGACCTGGAAGACTTTTCCCGTTTCTGCCTGGAAACCGAGTCTTCGGAAGACCTTAAAGCGGTCAACAAAAAAGTCATCCGGAACTTCATTGTTGAGCTAAGCGAGAAAGACATTTCCAAAAGAAGCATCAACAGGAAACTTTCCTCTTTACGGAGCTTCTATCTTTTCCTCCTCAAAATAGGGGAGATCACCGTTTCGCCGGCTGAAGGCATTGCCTCGCTTAAATTTTACCCGGAAAAACAGATTCCCATTTCCGAAGAAGAAATGGTTGCGCTCGGAGACCGGATTTCAGAAGGCGGATATGATATACTGGACCAATGCATCATCGAAGTATTATACCAGACCGGGATGCGGAAAGCTGAGCTTTGTGGCCTGATATTTGAGCATGTTGACCTGGATGGCTGCATGATGAAGATCCTGGGAAAAGGAAACAAACAAAGGATGATTCCCATATCTGAATCGCTGGCCTCCCTGCTTAGAAAATATCTCTTGGTACGGCAGCCTCAGGAAGAATATGCTTCCTGTTTCTTCGTCAACGGCAAGGGGAAAAAACTCACCGAAAAATTTGTTTATCTGGTGGTTAATAAGTACCTTAGTCTTATAACATCCAAGCAGAAAAAAAGCCCCCATATCCTCAGGCACAGTTTTGCAACCCATGTGCTGGACAACGGGGCGGAAATTTCTAAAGTAAAGAAAATATTGGGACATTCCAGCCTTGCAAGCACGCAGGTCTATACGAATGCCAATATCGAACAATTGAAAAAAGTGTTTAATAAGGCTCATCCAAGAGCGTCTAAAAAAGATGAATTATGAAGATCACCGTACAATCAATTGGTTTAACTCCTCACGAACCACTGGAAACGCACATCGACAAAAAAGTAACGAAACTGGAAACATTCTATGACAAGATCCATGAATGCAAAGTGTTTCTTAAAGTAGAAAATACCTCGGACAGGGCCAACAAAACTGCCGAAGTAATCCTGGCGGTTCCGGGAGAGGATATTGTGGTAAAAAAGACCAGCACCACCTTTGAAGAAAGCCTGGACCTCTGTGTAGATGCCGCTAAAAAGCTACTAATCAAGAAAAAAGAATTGGCATAGAGAAAAAACTCAAAAAAAAGCCCTAAAAAATTTGAGAATTCAAAAAATCCGTTCTATATTTGCACTCGCAAAAAGGAACAGCGATCTTTTGAATTCTTTTTAATTTTGCCTCCATAGCTCAGTTGGCCAGAGCACGTGATTTGTAATCTCGGGGTCGTGGGTTCGAATCCCTCTGGAGGCTCGTTAATATAAAATATCTGGGGAGATTCCAGAGTGGCTAAATGGGACTGACTGTAACTCAGTTGCTTCGGCTTCGTAGGTTCGAATCCTGCTCTCCCCACATTTTATATTAGAAAAAAAAGTTGCAGAT
>CAJYLH010000007.1 GCA_913775525.1 uncultured Chryseobacterium sp. | reverse complement strand
AGAGTAGGTCGCCGCCAGTTTTTATTTTAAACCTCATACAGCAATGTGTGAGGTTTTTTTGTGCCCTACAGTCAGGGAAGAATCAAGAGCCAGGAATCAAGAATCAAGAGCCAAGAGACCGATAGAGAATAGACGGATAGAGAATAGAATAGACAGCAGACTTCAGACTTCAGATATCAGATAACAGATATCAGACATGCTAAAGCGAAGAGATTACATCTTACCTATAATAAAGGATCAGAAAGTCAGCCAGCAGAAGACAAGGCATTAGGCATCAGGCATTACTCAGGCATCACAATAACCACCAATCGATATTATCAAATCTTCCAAATAATATCCCTAGCGCCAAACTTATCACTCATCACTTATCACTCATAACCCTAAAACCCTCCAACTCTAAAACTCTCAAACAAAAAAAGCCCTGCATCAAGCAAGGCCATATCAATGAAGTTTGTTTCTATTAAACCTGAATCACACCCAGATTGAATTTTTCCGTAATAGGGGAATGATTGGCCGCTTCAATACCCATAGAAATCCATTTACGGGTGTCTGTAGGATTGATGATCGCATCGGTCCATAAACGGGCCGCAGCGTACGTAGCTTCAGTCTGCTTCTGGTATTTTTTTGAAATGGTATCAACCAATTCTTTATGGTCTTCCTCGGAAATAACCTTACCTTGCTTTTTAAGGGTGGATTCCTGGATCTGAGCCAAAACTTTAGCAGCCTGGGCACCGCCCATAACGGCCAGATCTGCCCATGGCCAGGCCACAATCAATCTCGGGTCATAAGCCTTTCCGCACATAGCGTAATTGCCGGCACCATAAGAGTTCCCGGTAATGATCGTAAACTTAGGAACAACGGAATTAGCAACAGCATTTACCATCTTTGCACCGTCTTTGATGATGCCACCGTGTTCGGATTTTGATCCGACCATAAATCCTGTTACGTCCTGCAGGAAGACCAAAGGAATCTTCCGCTGGTTACAGTTGGCGATAAACCGGGTTGCTTTATCTGCAGAATCGGAATAAATAACGCCTCCGAACTGCACTTCACCTTTACCATTCTTCACCATCTTCCTCTGGTTAGCAATAATCCCTACGGACCATCCGTCTATCCTTGCAGTAGCACAGACAATGCTTTTCCCGTAATCCGGTTTGTATTCTTCATATTCTGACTGGTCTACAAGGCATTTGATAATTTCATAGGTATCGTATTGTTCGGCGCGTGAAGCAGGCATGATCCCGAAAATATTTTCCGGGCTTTCTTTGGGAGGGAAACTTTCAATACGGTCGAAACCGGCTTTTTCATAGCCTCCGATGGACTTCATGATTTTTTTGATCCTGTTCAGCGCATCCTGGTCATCTTTGGCTTTGTAATCCGTAACGCCGGATATAGAGCAGTGGGTTGTTGCACCACCTAAAGTCTCATTGTCGATACTTTCGCCGATAGCCGCTTTTACCAGGTAACTTCCGGCCAGGAAGATAGATCCTGTTTTATCAACAATCATCGCTTCATCGCTCATGATAGGAAGGTAAGCCCCTCCGGCAACACAACTGCCCATTACAGCAGAGATCTGGATGATTCCCATAGAACTCATCTTGGCATTATTCCTGAAGATTCTGCCGAAATGTTCCTTATCCGGGAAGATCTCATCCTGCATCGGTAAGTAAACGCCGGCTGAGTCAACCAGGTAGATGATCGGCAGTTTATTTTCCATGGCAATTTCCTGTGCACGAAGGTTTTTCTTACCGGTGATCGGGAACCATGCCCCCGCTTTAACGGAGGCATCATTGGCCACAATAATACACTGCTTTCCGGAAACATACCCCATTACCACGACCACGCCGCCGCTAGGGCAGCCACCATGTTCTTCATACATTTCATACCCGGCAAATGCACCGATCTCTATGGAATCTGAATTTTTATCAAGGAGATATTCAACCCGTTCACGCGCAGTCATTTTTCCTTCCTCACGCAGCTTCTGAAGTCTTTTTTCTCCGCCGCCTTTCTTTATTTCGGAAAGCAGACGGTTGATTTCGGAAAGCTTTAACCTGTTCTGATCTTCTCTCTTGTTAAATTCAATGTCCATAAATTTCTATTTTGTTGCCTAAAGATACTATTTTTCAAAGAAAATAAGATGGAAATAAAACAGTTGTTTAATTTGTTGGTTATCAGAATTTTGTGAAATTTTTAACAAAATATTGTTTTTAGGTGAATGTTTTTTTTTCTAACTTTACATCAGAGGAAATAAGAGGTGATTCTCTATAGTACTCTAAGTTCCTAGTTTATTTTTTTAATAGTTTATTATTTGAAGGCCCTGAAAGTTGAACAAATTTTCAGGGTTTTTTTATTTGTTTTTGGAAAGCTTAGCGTTCTTTTTCATTTTTGTATTGAAGAACTCCACCATCAGAGAAAAGAAAATCGCGAAATAAAGATATCCTTTAGGAATAGTTCCCACTTCCTGTCCGAACAGGCTGAAATGCCCCATGTGGGAAGCCTCCGCTAAGAGCATCACTCCAATGAGAATCAGAAATGAAAGTCCGAGTATCTGTATCGTAGGATGGCCATTAACAAACCTGCTGACCGGTCCTGAAAAAAGCATCATAATGGCAATGGAAATGATAACCGCTAAGATCATAATAACCAGCGCTCCTGTATTTCCGAACTCTTTGAAGCTGACCAGTCCAACTGCCGTGAGGATGCTGTCAAAAGAAAAAACAATATTGAGCAGGGCAATCTGGAAGACCGATCCCCAAAGTGACGTTTTCTTTGCGGAAAGATGCATTTCTTCATCACCTTCTATTTTATGATGGATTTCAGACACGGATTTGTACAGGAGGAATAGGCCTCCCAGGAAAATAATGATCGATTGTCCGGTAATGTACCCGTGGAACCATGACCATTCTACATTGATCAGAGGCCGGTTAAGTCCTACCACCCATTGGATGCCGAATAACAATGCAATTCTGAAAATCATAGCTAAGAAAAGACCCGTGTTGCGTACTTTACGCTGGTCTTTGGGATCTATCCTGTTGGAGACGATCGAAATAAATACAATATTGTCTATCCCCAGTACAATTTCCAGAAAAGTAAGTGTCAGCAGCGCAAACCAGGCATTGGCGGATGAAAACACCTCTAAAAATTCCATAAAAACATTTATTTATAGTAAAGTTATGCTTTTTTTAAAGATTTATAAAAGCGATTCGTAAATTTGCATGTTAAAATTTAAAGAGGGGGTTTATGCATAAATTAGCACTTTTCAGGCTGCATTTGATTGTATTTTTATGGGGATTTACTGCTATTCTGGGAAAGCTTATTCATGCCAATGCCCAAAATCTGGTATTCTACCGCATGCTCTTCGCTGCTGTATTCCTATTTGCCTTTATCAGGATATATAAGAAAGAAAGCATCAAGGTAAGCAAAAAGCTGTTTTTTCAGCTGGCAGCCATTGGTTTGTCGATGGCCATACACTGGTTCTGCTTCTTCCATTCGATCAAGGTATCCAACGTATCGATCGCTTTAAGCTGCCTCTCTTTGTCAACGTTGTTTGCTTCCATCCTGGAGCCGGTGATATTCAAGAGGAAAATCGATATTTCGGAAGTGATCATGGGAATTGTCATTGTCGCCTGCATCCTCCTGATCTTTAAAACTGAATTCCAGTATAAAGAGGGTATTTTCTATGGTGTACTCTGTGCGATTTTCGGGACGATATTTTCAGTTTTCAATGGTAAAATGTTTGGAAAGACCAGCTCCGGAAACATTATTTTTTACGAAATTTTCTGTGGTTGGGCCATATTATTGATATTTTATTCATTTTCCGGGCAAATTTTTCAGATCAATGAAATAAACTATAGTGATCTTGCGTTAATAGCCTTGTTGGCCAGTGTTTTCACAGCTTTCCCAATGCTGGAATCGGTAAACCTGATGAAATATATATCGCCATTCACATTAATTTTAACAGTTAATTTAGAACCGGTTTACGGAATTATACTAGCTTTTTTTATCTTTGGCGAATCGGAGCATATGAGCTCCATATTTTATATAGCATCCGGAGTCATGATCCTGGCGATTGTTGTTAACGGATTCATTAAAGCTAAGAAACAGAGAACATTAATTAAGCATAAGCATCAATCTTAAGATGAAAAAATATTTACTACTTGTATTCTCCCTCTTATTTGGGATCTTTCACTCCCAGATTATCAGGAAATATTCCAATGAATTCCTCAATATCGGTGCCGGAGCCAGAGGCTTGGCCATGGGAGGGGCAGTTATTTCCAATCAGGACGACGTTTACTCACCGATGTGGAACCCGGCAGGAATGATGGCCATCGAAAGGGACTGGCAGGGAGCAGCGATGCACGCCGAATACTTTGAGTCGATTGCCAAATATGACTACCTGGCTTATGCTAAAGTTCTTGAAACAGGCGTTTTCGGAGTGTCGGTTGTACGGCTTGGCGTAGATAATATCCTGAATACGACCCAGCTTATTGATACCGAAGGCAATATTGATTACGATAAAATCACCAAATTTTCCCAGTCAGACTATGCAGCGATTCTTTCTTACGCCTTTAATCCGGCAGGGAATCCAAAGCTCGACGTGGGGATCAATGCGAAAATCGTTTACCGTAACGTAGGTAAATTTGCCAGCGGTTATGGATTCGGGTTTGATGTAGGTGCCATCTATAAAGCGGACAACGGCTGGAGATACGGAGGGATGCTCCGCGATGCCACTACAACCGTCAACTTCTGGAGCATTAACCAGAAAGAATTGTCTACCGTGGTGAATGGGGAAGAATTCAACCCGGCTCCTAAAGATAAGATGGAACTTACCATGCCTAAGCTCAATGTGGGAGCCAGTAAGAAATTCGATTTCAGCAGCAATATCTATGTGCTTCCTGAAGCGGGTTTAAATATCGACTTTGCGAGGACAGCCGCGCTGGTATCGACAGATTTTGCCAGTATTACGCCTTATGCGGGAGCTGAACTGGGCTATCAGAAGATGATTTTTGTGAGGCTGGGAGTCAACAGGTTTCAGTCGATCACGGATATAGAAGACCTGAAAAGGAAAGTTTCGTTCCAGCCGAGTGCAGGGATCGGGATCAAATACAGAGGGCTTACCCTGGATTATGCCATTACCAACTCCGGGATTGGCGGCTCCAATTTTTACTCCAATTTCTTTTCCCTGAAGCTGGACATGGGTGAATTCAGAAATGATTAATTAAGCCAGACACTATGAAAAAGATTATACTCACTACAGTAACATTATGCTCTGTCCTGGTATTCGGGCAGAAAGTATCCGATTTCAGGTATGTTTCAGTTCCGCAGAAGTTCCAGACTTTTAAGAACAGTTTCGGACTGGAAGATCTGTTGACCAAAATACTGAAAGGAAAGAAATATGTAGTGCTTTCCGTTGATCAGAATTCCTGGCCGGCAGAAGCGAAAGCCAATCCATGCCAGGTGATCAGTGCTGATGTCATCAATGATAAAAGCTTATTGAGGAATAAAGTAATTCTCGATTTTAAAGACTGCAATGGAAAAACCGTCCTGGAATCAAAAGGGACTTCCCTGATCAAGGAGTTTGAGGAAGGGTTTCCTGATGCTTTACAGCAGGCAGTAAAAGCGGTTGCCATATCAAATCCGGTGGATCAGGTTAATATAGTCAGCAATATCCAGTCAGAGAAACCTGTTGCAACAAGCAGTATTTCTGAGCCCGAAAAAGCACCGGTCAATTCCGAAACAGGAAAATATACCAATGGTAAAGTGACACTACAGAAAATACAGATCGATGCTGATCAGTTTATCCTTGCTGATTCGAACAGTTCTGTTCCTTATGCTACTTTCAGGACTACTACCAAAAATGATGTTTTCAGGGTAAAGCTGCAGAATGGAAATTCAACAATAGGATATCTGGAAAACGGTGCGCTCATCATTGAGATCCCGAAAGATAACGGAGACGTTACGAAAGAAATATTCACACAAAAATAAAAAGAGCCGGAAATTTTCTAGTCATGGTCGGAAGAAATTCCGACCATTTTTTTATGTTTTGAAAACCTTGTCAGGATCACCTCCTGCAAAAACGATTAAAATTGCAGTAATCATATCGCGAAGTTCCATTGTGATACGTCTTTTT
>CAJYLH010000006.1 GCA_913775525.1 uncultured Chryseobacterium sp. | reverse complement strand
ATTTTCAGGATAAATAATCCAGTCTTCTGCATGGGATTTTTGTTCCCAGCTATGATATTCACTGAGTTTATTCTTGTATTGCCGCTGAAAAGTCTTGCCTTTGATCCCGAAAAATTCCGCTATAACTTTGAGAGGAAGCGCTTTAGTGTCGGCTAATTTTTTTTAAAAAGCCTGCCAGCTCCTTTGTCATGCGTGTGCCTTTGGCGACAAGCTGCCAGTCTCTCTGAAGAATTTCCCCTGAGGTTTTATCAGTCCATCTTCTTCTTTTAACGTGAAGCTTTACGATTTTACCCCGTAATGGATAATCATCTACAATGATTTCAGGTAAAAACCCCTTCGATTCCAGGAGCTTCTCTTTGAACGGCTCAGGAATAACATTCTTCTCTTCAAAATAAATATGAAGCTCTGCATCATGGGTCTGAGCTTTGAGGATATCAAAGTGTTCCACTAAAAATTCAGGAAGTAATAATTTAAGTAGTTCGTGATCGCTTACCATAACACAAAGATACACCAACTAAAAATATCCCCCCCCAACTTTTGAGACTGATCCCTGTTGTGTTCTTATTAATCTCTCGCAGATCTGACCGCTTTAACGGATTTTTCACACATCTTTCGCAGGCTCTTTTCCTGTGAAACCAGATACAAAACAGTTGAGTACGGTAAAAAACTGAATAATTAAATTTTTAAAATCTTTGTGTTGCTTCAGTTCGCTCTGTTCTTTTCATCAAATCGAAGCTGACGTCCTTCTCTTGCTTTACGGTTTCCGAAATTATAGGTAAGGGAAACGGAAAGACTCCTCCCGTCATAGTAATTATTGAAGTAATGTTTGGAATCCACATAATAAATCTCGCCATGGCTCTTAGCCTGCCTGAAAATATCGGAGACAAAGACATTGATCATAAGGTCTTTATTCATTACATTCAATTTTAATCCTGAAGTAAAATTACCAACAAAATACGAATAGGTATTACCAATGCTGGAAGGCAGACGGAACCAGTAATTCATAATCAACTGAACGCTTTTATCCTTCGTTAATGAGAAACTGTTCCTGATGTCAAAGCTTGTACTGTTACCCTTTCTTGAGGCCGCATCAGTGGCAAAGACCTGGGTCTTCATATGAGAGAAATATACAGCATAGCTTGTTTCCCAGAAGCTCAGGAGAGTATCGGAATAATTCAAAGAGACCCCCGTACTATTTTTATTGAAAAAGTTATAGAAATTGCTGGTCTTATTCTGACCTTCTAAAATAACCAGCTGGGCAAAGGCATTTATTTCCCTTTGGAAATAAGTGGAGACAGATAGCTTACCTTTATAAAGATAAGACAGTTCAAAATTATGATTGAACGATGGGTTAAGGGCGGGATTGCCGGAGTAATAGGAATTGATGTTGGTATACCACCGGAATGGATTAAGCGCCCGGAATCCCGGTCTGTTGATGCGTTTGGAATAATTGATGTTGAAGGTATTATTTTCATTGGCTTTGTAGCTCAGGTAAGCTGTCGGGAAAAATTTGCCATATGAATTCTCTGAGCGTTGTCCGGATGAAACCGAGTTTCCGTTAATGGCAGAGTATTCATATCTCAGCCCGACTTTTGCAGTCCATTTTTCGTTAAGCTTTCTTTCCATTCCTACGTATGCCGCATAATTCTTTTCATTATAATTGAAGAGATCACTTTTTTTTGGATCGGTAACGTAATACCCGCCATTAAGGTTCTGGTATTGCAGATCCGAGTTATTGTCGAAATTGGTGAATTTTACTCCGGCCTCTGTCTTGGCAAATTTAAAAGGCAGTGTAAAGTCGGCCTGACCGGAATAAATCTTGTAATTCAGTTCAGATGGAGTTCTCACAACATAAGAATTATTCGATTGATCAACCGTTGTAAAATCAATATTGCTTGTCGGCATATTAGAGAAATAATTACCTGTTATGCTAAGTTTATTGCTCCGCTTTCCGAATTTAATATCATAATAAGCACTTACCGTAACCTGCCTGTTCTTATCACGGTGTTCCGCATAGGTACTCAATGTATTTACATAGTTTTGATTTTGAAAATAATCTGATGTATTTGTAATATCCATTCCTGATTTGCCGGCTCCGTAATCAAACACAAATCCAAGACTGGACTCTTTATTAATTTCATAGTCTGAACTTAAGTTCAGGCCTCTTCCTTGCCCAAAGTCTCTCCTGTCATCAGAACTGTTCAACCCATCAGAACCGGTGATCCTGTAATTTTCGGAGGAATGTTTCTGGGTGTCATTTTGCCTCAGCTTTAGAGATGTCCGTAGTTTTTTGTTCTGATAATTCACCGTAGCAGAATTTGCAATTCCTGTATAGGTGGTCTGTATCAAACTGGAGGTCAGGCTGCCATTCCATCCCAGGTCTTGATTTTTCTTTAATACAATATTGATGAGGCCACTGTTTCCCTGTGCTTCGTATTTAGCGGGTGGTGCAGTAATAACTTCTATTTTTTCAATATTCTCTGAGCGAAGACTTCTGAGATAGTTGATAAGCTCAGGTCCGGAAAGGTTAAGCATCCGCTCATTAACCATCACTGCAACACCACTTTTCCCAACCATCGTTATTCCTGCATTCTCATCTACTTTGATCTGTGGTGTAATATCCAGCGCCTGTAGACCATCCATGCCTTGTGAAGCTATTGAATTCGACAGATTAAAAATCAAGCGGTCTGCTTTTCTTTCGATCAGCTTTTTCGTGACTGTAACTGTTACACCTTCAATTTGTTTTTCATTTCCTTCAGCCACCAACAGGTCATAATTTAAATCGCCGTTGACGTTTATTTGTGCCTGGTAGATTGTCTTTCCATCATGTATGCATTCAATACCGTATATTCCGTTTTCAGCCAGTTTAAAGCTAAAATGTCCATGGGCATCTGAGATTGCAGACTGTTTGTAGTGGTCTTTCCTGACAATAATCTCTGCATAAGGAATCGTGCTGTTTGATTGTTTTACCGTCCCGCTGATACTTTGTGACAGAACGAATAATGGCATCAGCAGTACAATTGACAAGGTTATTTTAAGCATGGCTGTCGTTTTAGTGGTTGTTCTATAATGACAATCCTATATGGTATTTCATTACATTTTCATAAATTCATCAGGCAGAATACAGAAACAATGCTTATTGTGAAATACCGGAAAATAAAAAAAATCAGCAGATCCGGTATATTACATGATATTTTTACATGGTTAGCGCCAGAAACAAAGAAATTATGAAACCTAAAAAATATATAGTTTTCAGACTTGCTTGTGAAGGCAGGATTTCAAAGAAATTAGAAATTGGCCGGGAAGAATTTTATCATGATTTTTATATCGGCAAGCCACCCTTTGGTCTAGCTGCTTTCGGGTTTTTATTGTTTATGCTTGCCTTGTATTTTATATTCAATGCTCATCCGTTGTATGGAATCTTCATCATGATGCCAGGTTTATTTTTCTTGCATGGCATTTTTAAAAAGAAGGAGCTGGCGTTGCAGGTTTCCAAAAATGGCCTGTGGACGGCTGAGTTCGGATTTATTTATTTTCGGCATATTGATCATTTTGAGTTCTATCGTCATATAGGAAAATACAGTTCGGAGCGGATGAAAATTTACATGAAAGATTATAAAATGTACCCCATGGAGATGCCATTTTTAGAACAGCATATTTCTCATATTGACCGATATGGCGATCTGAAAAACATACTCGACAGTGCCCTGATAGCAGCACGTAAACGCAATGCAAATAAAAAACATTTTTAAAGTTGTGCATACAGTTTCTGAAATCCAGGATCAATTACCTGTAATTGAAGATCTCTACCATTGTCACGCCTGCCTGCTCTTTACTGACATTGTTTTTAAAGGTTAATTTCATTTCCCTGTCGGAAGAGACTTTTATATGGACAGGAAGAGGCTGTTCCGTAATCCCTATCAGCGGTTCTTCATCCTCAGTATTCCCAAAATAGCGTGTGAAATCTGAAACAACCAGGGAATCTGTCAAGGTTTCAGGCATAAGAAATCTGATGCCCGATTCCATTACAGGGCCGAGTTGATTATTTGTATAATAATGAATTAAAATATCCTGCCTGCTCTGCTCTTGTGTGGAATCATACATGACCAATGGCAACTGGCCCGCATATTTTTTATTGATTGATCTAAGTTCTGCCTCGTTGAATGTTGCATCAGGAAGCTTTACCAGTTCGTCTAAATAGGCCAGGAGTATTTGGGCATGGCTGTTTTTGATTTCCTTAACTTCCGGATGGGCAGTTCTGTTCCTCTGGCTTTGCCCATGATCTCCGTTGCAGCTCAGAAAACAGCTGAACATACAAGCGGATACTATATAATAAAGGACTTTCAAGTTGATAAGGGAGTTTCTCATTTGAAATTAATATTAAATTATAATGATGTATTCAGGTCATTTTTTTGATTAAGAAGATCCAGTAATTCATTCTTATCAATATTTAATACATCAGCATTGATGATCATGGAACGTGATGGATCATAGGTATGAACCCATATTTTAGAATGTCTTCCACTTGACATTTGGACTGTTTTCATTGTGGCATAAGAGATCTCATTCCAGTTTAGAGATGTACGTTTAGAGATGTTACAGCAGATTCCGAGATGATTGATTTCCAGGGCAGGGATATGGCTGAGACTTTTATATAGCGCCGAAGGTATCTCCAAAGATTAACAGTAAGTGCTGCCATTCCGGCAAGCACAATGATTTTCACAATCAGATTCTTTACAGGCATCGAGAAATTGCTATTCAGTATTATAATACAGCAAATGCCCAGTCCCGCAAGGTTCAACAGGATGTTTGCTACAATCTCAGATCTTTTGAATTTGATTTTTATTGCCATCTGTCATTTAGTTTATCACCTAAATTAACGATTTTATCCTAACGGATCCTATTAATGGGTTTTCCAAAGATCAGTCTTATTGTAAAAGATAGAGGGAATATCATTATAAAAGAAAATAGTATGCAGGCAGGAACATTATACATTTACCGGTCACTTCATTTCGCTTTAAACAATGACCTGCCGGGGAAATACCAGCTATCCTGACCTTTATAAGATCCTGAAGTGATAACAATTACCTTCCTGACAGGAATAAAATATTTAATTCTTTCCAAAAAATATTTTTATATTTATTGTACATAAAATCAAAGATGAAAAATATAATGAACATTGCAAACGAATTCAATTCAAATTATGAAAAATTATGGAATGAATCTGACTTTAGTGGATTGTCCAACCTATATTCAGTGCATTCCATACTGGTTGGATACGATGTTGTTCAGAATCGGGAGAATATTATAAAAAATTTGGAACAGATTATTGATCAGGGCTGGACAAAAATTAAAATCCAGACCCAATTGGTATCCTTTATAGATCCGGATATAATTTTGGTTGCTAATATCTATGAAGCCTTCAATTCTAAAAACCCTTAACAGGACAGTATAAAAACAAAATCCAGCCATGTTTTAAAAAGAACTGGAGATGCCTGGCAGACGGTTATGCACTCTGCCTTTTAGAATCCGGGGATATTTGATTAATTTAAGATCAATGGATTTTTAGCGCTGAAGAAGAGCGGATTATTTCCAATGAATGGCGAACACGTCTTAAAGACCTATAAAAAAGGAATTGAAAGTGCTTTAATTATTTATTGCTGTTCCGTAATCAATTAATTATTCACTTTTCTGATCCTTTTTCTCAAAACTCTCCATCTCTTTACTTACTTCTTCCAAAAGTTGTCTCTCCGTTGGTAAGTACAATTCGTATTGGCTTGCAAAAATTTGTTTTTGTCCTTCCGGAAGGGTGAATTTCACAACGGCATCGTTTTTATTGGCACAAAGTAAAATACCAATAGTTGGATTTTCATGTGACAGTTTTTCTATTCGATCGTAATAATTGACGTACATCTGCAATTGTCCAATATCCTGATGGGTAAGTTTGGCTGTTTTGATTTCGATGATCACAAAGCACTGTAAAATACGGTTGTAGAAAACTAAGTCTACAAAAAATTCGTCACCCTCAATATGTATTCTTTTCTGTCTTGCTACAAATGAAAAGCCATTACCTAATTCTAATAAAAAATCCTGCAAGTGCGTGATAATGGCACTTTCCAAATCTCTCTCGTAGTAAGATGCTTCTCTTTTTAAACCAAGAAACTCCAAAAACATCGGGTCTTTTATAATTTCTTTGGCGTCAGAAGGCTGCTTCTCATTCCTTGCCACTGCCAGAATGCTTTCTTTATCATTACTTAACAGCAGCCGTTCGTACAGACTGCTGTAAATCTGTCGCTCCAATTGACGAACAGTCCAGTTATTTTTCACTGTTTCAGCAATATAAAAAGCTCTTTTATCCTGACTGTCAACACTTAATAATAGTTTATATTGACTCCAGCTCAATTGTGCATACAGTGTATGCACATTCTCAAATGTTCTGTAAAATTGGCGATAAAGGTTGATTTGTCTTGTAGAAAAGCCACTTCCAAACTCAGGTTGTAGTTGTTCTGAAAGATATTTAATAAGAAACTTACCATAATCTGCACGGTCTTTACCTTGCTGTTCTTCTTCAAAAATACGTTTGCCAATATGTCAATACATCAAAGTCCGTTGATGGTCAACAGCACGAGTAGCACTGTCTTTTGAATTTGCAATAATCCTTTTTATATCGCTTATTATAGATTTGTTGACCAGCATTCTTCAGGTGTAGCATTTTTAATTGAGAGATTATAAAATTATGAAAAGAAAGCCATATAATCTCATTTTACCTTCCGAAAATCAAGTGCTAAAATTTTATAAATAATTTACATAATCACCTGATTATTGAAAACTTAAAAAGCTGATTACTTCCCAATACAAAACTTAGAAAAAATATTCCCCAGCACCTCATCATTCGTGACTTCCCCGGATATTTCTCCCAGATGCTCCAGGGCGTTTCTCAGCTCATAGGCCAGTAATTCGGTGGAAATACGGAAGGTGATGGCTTCTTTCACCTTATGAACGGCTTCCATAGATTTGCGGAGGGCTTCATAATGACGCTGGTTAGTAATTACTATATTGCTTTCCTGGGACTTCAGCTGTTCAACGTAGGAAGAAAGCTCATTTTTCAGGTCCTGGATATTCTGGTTTTCTACCGCGGATATTTTTATGAAATCGAACTCCTGAGGAATGGCCTCACGGAAAATGCTTTCTGCTTTTTCGTACTGTGCAGGGAAGACTTCATCAATTTTTGTCGCGCAGATAATGAGCTTAAGATCTTCACGAACCAACGAGCGGATCATTTCAATATCTTCTGAAAAATCTTCCGTGCCCGCATCGGCAAGGTAGATCAGCACATTGGCATTAGCCACTTTTTCACGCGCTTTTTTCACGCCGATAGCCTCGATTTCATCTACGGTATCACGCAGTCCGGCAGTATCGATCAGACGGAATGCATGCCCTTTGATATGCAGTACTTCCTCAATCGTGTCCCGGGTGGTTCCGGCAATATTGCTTACAATTGCACGCTCTTCCTTCAGCAAAGCATTCAGAAGGGTGGACTTTCCGGCGTTCGGTTTCCCGATGATCGCTACAGCGGTCCCGTTCTTAATCGCATTTCCATATTGGAAGCTGTCAATCAGCGAATGGAGCTTGGATTCAATCTTATCCAGCAGCAGGTTCAGGGCAGAGCGGTCGGCGAACTCCACATCTTCTTCCGCAAAATCGAGCTCGAGTTCGATCAGGGAAACAAAATTCAGCAGGTCCGTCCTCAAAACCGATATCTCATTGGTGATACCCCCTTTTAGCTGGCTGATGGCTACTTTCCGCGATGCTTCGTTTTCAGAGGCAATGACATCGGCAATGGCTTCCGCCTGGGAAAGGTCGATACGGCCGTTGATAAAAGCACGGAGGGTAAATTCCCCGGCTTTGGCCATACGGGCTCCGTTTTTAATCAGGGTTTCAAGAATACGTTTTCCAATGTGCGGCGAACCGTGGAATGCGATTTCCACAGAGTTTTCCGTGGTAAAGCTTTTTGGCGCGAGAAAAATGGACAGCATCACCTCATCAATAGATTCCTCTCCATCCATAAAATAACCGTAATGCAGCGTGTGGGATTTCTGCTTTTCAAGGTTCTTTCCGGGGAAACTTTTCTGGACTACCGGAAGCGCTTCCTGTCCGGAAACACGGATAATCCCGAGGGCTCCTATTCCATTGGCGGTGGCCAGTGCACAAATGGTATCATTATTCATGCTGCAAAGTTAAGGTATTCATGATAAATGAGGATAGGATTTTTAAAGGGGAATATTTGTAGTGTGAGGGTTTGATTGTGGGTGAGTTTGAGTGCAGCAGTGTGTTAGGTGGGAGTGTTAGGGTTTTAAGCTATATGGGAACCTGACAAAACCTAAAACTCAGATGAGTCAATACATTTCGAGCGAAAACTTCAGGTTTCGTGTCATGCCATCAATCGTATGCATGTGGCTGTAATAACTGATACGCTTGTTGAGAATTAGAAAGTGGATATGAGAAGAGCCATATTTACACCTTATTCCCTGTCAGGGCACTGAATTTATTCCCCAATTTATCTTTATAATAATTCCCTTCTTTCTTGAAGCTGGCCGCATCTACGCCTTTCAGCAACTGATTCCGGTAGTACACATTATTTGCATCTTTCCCGAAATCACGGCCGACGAGGATAAAGGTTTTTGCATCAGCACCCGGAATGACTTCCTGATCATAATAGATGTTATTCTTGTCTTTTGCATAAGAGTTGGAAGGGTAGGTGTCATTCTGATCACTAAAAGTAAGCAGCTGAAAAGTAGGTGCGTCAACATCAGTATATTTGAAATTTTTGCCCCGGACCAGTATGGTTTCATCATTGATGCAAAGCGTACTGTCATCAAGCAGCCGCAAAGTACGTATCCCGTCGAATGATCTGGCTGAGACATCCGAAGCCTGCTGAAAAGAAGGGTAATAAATGCTGTTTCCGATTCTCATGTAATACATATTGATGGCTTCGGCTTTTCCCGGGTTAGGCATGACCGACTTAAACTTGCCCATATCAGGAATGGTATAGACAGAATCTTTATCTGTCATAAAAAAGCGGTTGACGAAGGCAAATGTTTTCCGGTCCGCATGAACCATATCATGGGAATAAAAATAATGGTCTTTATCCCTTGCCCAGTTGACATATTGGTCTACCGGTTCGTAAGTCTTGGGATCTGCGCCCTCAATAATTTTAAAGCCTAAAGCCATATCAGTGTAATAGGCATGAAAACAGTCTTTCGGAATCTGCTTGTCAACATAAAAAGAATTCCGGTCTACCTGCTTTTGTTGCATCGCACGAAAATACATGGCATCCTTATCCCTGGCGATATCTTCTGCCAGCACTTCAAAGGATTTCGCATCCGCTTCCGGCATGGGCGATATGCCTAAACTTAACCAGTTGCCATTCATACAATAGGAAATCTGCTTTTTTGAGTCGATAAAATAGGAGCGCGATTTCTGTTCGTTAACCAGTTCACCGATATTCCGGCAGGAAGTACAGATGCTGAGCAGGATAGAGGCCAAAAGGAAAGCATATGTTTTCATTGACATAAAGATTAAGAGTGATGATACAGTCTTTATGATACTAAGATAGAGAAATTTGCCGTATTGATATAATAACTTACGCAGCTACTCCAGTCGTGATTTTAATTTTCAGCATCTACCAGATTAATAATAGTTGCCTAAACAATTAGTACGTGTTAATAACATTCTTAGTAAAAATGGAATTGCTTAAATTTTAACATATTTTAATATTTTTATCATCTAAATTTATTTAGAATCAATAAAAATAATATCTTTGCATCAAAACAAAGTATGAAGAAATTATTCTGTCCGGTAGTTCTGTTATCCGGAATTTTAGCCTTTGCGCAACAACAAAAAGACACTGCAGTCCACTCACAAAATATTGACGAAGTGATTGTTTCAGGAATCAGGAAATATGCCGAAAAGAAATCTGATTATGTGGCCAGGATGCCCCTTAAAAACCTCGAAAACCCACAGGTGTATACCGTTCTCCCAAGAGAATTAATGCAACAGCAGGTGGCCACTGATCTGCAGAGTTCGCTCAACCTTCTGCCGGGCGTTAATAATGTTTCAGTCAATGTCGGGAGCGGAGGGATCGGATTGGGCCTCACGATGCGCGGATTCAGTTCTAATGCTTCGGCCGGAGCATTAAGGAACGGGATGGCAACCAATTTTGTCTCCCTGTCGGATCCGGTTAACCTGGAATCTATTGAAGTGATTAAGGGACCTTCGGGAACACTGTTTGGCTCGGCATTACTGGTAGGCTACGGAGGATTTGTTAACCGGGTGACCAAGAAGCCGTTAAACCACTTCAGAGGGGAAATCGGGTACACTGCCGGAAGCTGGAGCAGCAACCGGGTTACCGTAGATGTCAATACGCCTTTAAATGCCAATAAAACCTTTTTAGCCCGGCTGAATGCTGCATACAATAATGACGGAACCTTCCAGGATTACGGCAAATCCCAGTCAGTGGCCATAGCCCCTTCGTTTTCTTTCAAGGTGGATGACCGGCTGGACATCAATCTTGATTTTGAATATTTTGACATCAGCCGTACGACCACGTATATGGGGCTCATCCCCGGAAATACTTTCAAGGAGAAGAGCATCAATGATTTCAACCTGGATAAAAAGATTTCCTATGCGAGTGATGAAATCCGGAGCAAGGCTCAGGTATTCAACACCTATGCAACGGCCAATTATAAGATCTCAGACCACTGGACTTCCCAGACCAATTTTTCATCTTCAAAAACGGAAAACGATGCCAATTATCTTTTCCTGAACCTCTCTGAGCAAGGGACGATCAGAAGAGATTATTATCATATTCCGAGTACCTTTAATTTAACGGAAATCCAGCAGAATTTTATCGGGAATTTCGCCATTTCCGAAAAGGTTAAAAACAAAATTTTAATCGGAGTAGATTATACCACCATTAAAACCACGGATAAAAGAGGCGTATTGAGGGATATAGACCGGCTGATCTTTAAAGACCGGGGTGGAAACGAAGCCAATTTTATACCTGTTGCCTTTAATGATGCCTATGCTCCGTATATTTCAGCTGCGGCCTATCAGCATATCCTGGGGAAAACAAATTACGGCGCATATAAGCGGGATTTCAGGGATTTCAGTGCCTACATATCAGATGTGATGAGCGTCTCTGACCGTCTTTTTGCGATGGTTTCCCTTCGCTTTGATAATTTCAACAGTGCTTCCGATGATTACCGGCAGAATTCATGGTCGCCTAAATTCGGACTGGTCTACCAGGTGGTGAAGGATAAAGTATCGGTATTCGGGAATTACATGAATGGATTCAAAAATATTGCCCCGAGCAGTTCGCTGAGTGAAATGAAAACCTACAAACCCGAACAGGCCAATCAGTGGGAGGGAGGAGTAAAATATGAGCTGCTGAAAGGCAAACTGTCAGGTACTGTAAGCTATTACAACATCCTGGTAAAAGATAAGCTCAGGAATACGCCCACGCCTACAGATCCTACCCTGACAACACAGGACGGGACACAAAGAAGCCAGGGTTTGGAAATGGATATCATCACATCACCATTTCATGGGTTCAATATCATTATGGGGTATGGATACAACGACAGCGTGTACGAAAAAGCACCTCCGCAGATTCAGGGAAAAAGGCCTGCCGGACAGTCAAGGCACGCCGGGAATTTCTGGCTGAGCTATACGGTTCCTTCCGGACAGTATACCGGGTTCGGGGTTGGATTGGGAGGAAATGCACAGTCGAAATTCTATCTGGTGGACTCCTCCGATGTGACGTCTAAAGGCTATGCCAAATTTGATGCATCGGTATTCTATGACCGGATTGCCTACCGGATTGCCCTGAAGCTGAATAATTTCACCAACCAGCAGTATTACCTGGGAGAATCCTGGGTAGCGGTCCAGAATCCCCGTCAGCTGTTGCTTTCCCTGAATTATAAATTCTGATTCTATATTCAGAAACCCATGATAAAATTTGTGATGGATAGAAATAATAAAGCAAGAGCTCCCAGGAAAAAAAAGAAATCGCTGTTCAGCCGGGTGGTGGCATGGCTGCATCTGTGGCCAAGCATCGTGGCCGGAGTGATTCTTGTGGTAGTGGCCCTGTCAGGTACCATCATCGTGTATTGTGATGAAATTATGGACTGGACTGCCGGAGAGGCAAAATATGTACAGGTCCCTAAACAGGTAATCAGGGTTTCCTCGGATGTGCTGAAAGCGAATGTTGCCGAAAAATATCCCGGATACGATATCTCTGAATTCGTATTCTTTAAAGATCCCAAAAGGAGTGTGCGGATGCGGGTCTTCAGCCCGAAAGGGCCCAGGCTGGCTATGGTATATGCAGATCCCTATACCGGAAAGATCCTCAAGAAAGACGGATCGCTCCAGTTTTTCTTTGTTATGGCTCATTTTCATGCCTCCTTTTTAGCCGGAAAAACGGGGGGCTGGATTGTGGCCCTGTCAACAATCGTGTTCGTCATGAGTACGCTTACAGGGCTGGTCCTCTGGTGGCCGAAAAAATGTAATAAAACCTCCCGGCAGGCCAGCTTTACCATCAAATGGAAAGCCCGTTTCAAAAGGTTCAACTATGACCTTCATAATGTGTACGGATTTTATTCATTAATCGTCTGCTTTATCCTGGGGACTACAGGTTTGATTATTTTCTTCGAACCCCTTATGGATGCCACGGTAAAAGCTGCCGGCGGGACTACAGAACACCTGACCGATGTTCTTCCTAAAGAAGATTCCCTTACAAGCCGGAAAGACATTGTTCCGTTGGCCTGCACCATACTGCAACAAAGCGGCGAAAATGAAGTCAGCATCTGGAATTTTGATAAGAAAAAGGCAGGGGCCTATGTTTTTACTTCCGGAAAAGTGGGTCTTAAAAGTATTGAATACGCTTCGGTAAAAGTATATGACAGCTATACCGGGAAGGAAATTCATGTTGATCAAAAATACCTGAAGCATGAGAAGACTGAAAATATCATCTGGCAGCTGCATATGGGGCAGTGGTGGGGACAGGCAGGGAAACTCTCTACTTTTTTAGCCGGAATCATTGCCACTTCATTGCCAATTACCGGATTCCTGATCTGGTGGGGCAGGCGCAGGAAAAAACCGGGCAGCAAAAACCGGGAAATACAGAAAGTGCATCAGCACAGGGCAGAAAGCAACATGTAATCCTGCCACCAAAATAGCCTCATGTATTGAGGCTATTTTGATTTAAGCAAAAGCTTAGGGAAAAATATTTCAATAAGTGGGATTTGATTGTAATGGTCAAATTTATCTACATTCATCCTCAGCAGATCAGCAGCAGCCTGTACTCACCGTCATTTTCTACAGGGGCCCGGTGGACACACGGCAACACTTTTTGCTCCGGATGGTCTACCGCAAGGCGCCAGAGATGTCCGGTCCCGAGATTGACCGGACAGGCATCCGGTTTAGGCTGATAATGAAGATCGAAGAAACAGTCTTTCAGGAATGCTTCAAAGTCTGCTTCAGGACCGTCATGCAGTGATTTAAGCTGTTCACGGATGTCCGGGATGAGGATTTTTTGGGTTACCTGGTCATTGGGCAGGATGTCACTCGCGGCTCCATGGTAGGTACATAAAAAAGTATCAGTCATGACGGGAGAGCGGTCGACGTGGTAGGAATAGACATCGGTCGGAAAAAAATCCAATTCTTCGTCCCGTTCATAGCATTTGAGCAGGTTCAGGGAAGGCTGTGCCCCGAAGTCCTGCAACAGCTTCAGGTCATTGAGGATGATTTCCCTTGCAGCATTGCCCTGTTCCGAAAGCTGAAGGTTCAGCAAATCTTCGGAAGAAACTTCTGTGATATTTTCTTCCAGCCGGAGTTTGGACACAACCTCTTTAAAATCCCCGCTTACATTCCGTTGCCAGCACAGCGCATTCATGCTGCCCATGAATTGGGTATGGATCAGCTCGGTGAAGCTGGAAACGATTCCTATTTGAGGATTTTCAGAAAAAGTGTTGTTCATTATGTCAGGATTGCAGGTAAACATTGGATAGGCAAAAATAATGAACAAAATGGAAACTTGGCGTAATTAAAAAGCATCCGTTTGAGCCGGTCCGTAACAGGTTGTTTTTTACCGTTCAAACGTAAAGGTCTCATACGGTATACCATCATGGCAGTTCCTGTACATAAACGGTTTTACGTAAACCCGTATTAAATTCTCCCTAATTTTTTCTACATTAGAAGTTCCATAATCATAAACTATGAAAGACGTTATATTTCCCAAGCTGGAAGCGGCCAGAAAAGAGCTGCTGGATCTTGGGATGCGCAACACATTATTAAACTATAAAATCCCTAAGGCAAGAGGACTGCATATCGTCCAGGAACAATCGGTTTCCATCTACGATATCCTGGTAAGGCAGAACAAAGCCATGACATTCCTGGGAAGGCCCGGAAAGAAGGATGATGATGAGCTTTTTGAACTGCCGCCGTTGTCTGATACCGAACTGCAGGAAGCCTACAACGATACCCGCCTGCAGACAGATGAATCTGAACAGAAGCTTCAGGTTAAAATTCTGAATACCTATTATGCCGCCAGAACGAGCCTTGAAGAGCAGGGAGTGAATACCCTGTTTTTATCTTTAGGAATGCTCAGCTGGTATGAAAAAGGAAATAACGATGACGCACGCATGGCCCCTCTTATCCTTGTTCCGGTAAACCTTGAACGGTCCAGTGCCAGCGAAAGGTTCCGCCTTCGGTATACCGGCGGCGAAATAGGAGCTAATTTATCGCTTCAGGCTAAAATGATGGCAGATTTCAATCTTACCATTCCTGATCTCCATGGGGAAGAAGATCTTGACATCGCAGCTTACTTCAATGATATTGAGAAGCATATTGCCCACCTGGAAAACTGGACGGTTGACCATAACCGTATTGAGCTGGGATTTTTCTCTTTCGGGAAATTCATGATTTACCATGACCTCGACAGTGACGAGTGGCCGGAGCATAAAAAGCCTTTTGACCATCCCATTCTTCAGTCTCTTTTCGGAAACGGGTTTACCGAGCCACAGCCTTCCGTAGGAGAAGAACATCAGCTGGACGAAGAAACGGAAGCGGATCAGCTTTTACAGGTTGTGGATGCAGACAGCTCACAGGTGATTGCCATGCTCGCGGTGCACGAAGGGCGGAATATGGTGATCCAGGGGCCTCCGGGTACCGGGAAATCACAAACCATTACCAATCTGATCGCCAATGCGGTAGGCAACGGTAAAAAAGTGTTGTTTGTCGCTGAAAAAATGGCCGCACTTGAAGTGGTGAAGCGAAGGCTCGATAGCATAGGGCTGGGAGAAGCCTGCCTGGAACTCCACAGCAATAAGGCAAACAAACGGGAACTCCATGCAGAATTAAAGCGGATCCTGGAACTGGGAAGGCCTACCGTAACCCATCTTGAAGATGAAATCCGGTTATTGGAACCTGTTGTCCATGAGCTTAATGCCTATACTGCCGAAATTAACCGTCCGGTCGAAAAAAGCGGATGGTCAGTGCATGACCTCATAGGGAATATGCTGGAAATAAGTACTGAAAATCCAGGTTATAAGTTTCCTAAGATCTCTATACCTGACCTGTCAACGTTCGACTCCGCACGGGTGCAGGACATTGAGCAGACCGCAGAGCAGATCCAGGCCAGGCTTACTAAGATCGGCCCGCCTGAGAAATTGCTTTTTTACGGCAGCCATTTAAACATTTTCCTTCCCAAAGATGAAGAATTGGCAGCGGAGCTCCTGTCTGAATCTGTTCTTGCTACAGAAAAACTTATCCAGTCCTTAAAAGCGCTCAGCGAATACATGGATTTTCCGGAGCCCGTTGATGGAACGGAAATCAAAAAGCTTCTGAATACTGCGGAATGGGCGGCGAAAAATCCGGGAATCGCATCAATGCCGCTGGCTGATCCTGCATGGCTGAATAATCAGAATGATATTGTAGACCTGTTGGAAACCATCAGCAAATTATCCCGGCTCCACAGCACCTATGACCCTGTATTTATTCCGGAAGCCTGGTCCCAGGATGTGCTGGACATCAGGCAGAACATCATGGAACATGGAAAGAAATGGTATAAGTTCATTATCGGGGACTATAAAAGAAGCGTTAAAAAACTGGCCTCTTTTTTACAGGGTGCAATGCCGGACGGTGCAGAGAAAAAACTGGATCTGGTCAACGCGTTAATGGAAGGAAAGAGATGGTCTTCTGCATTGCTTGCCTATGACGCACTGGGAAGCCGGCTCTTCGGACACAACTGGAACCGGCATACATCTGATCCGGAAAGTTTAAAGGAAAAAGCAACGTATGTACAGGATATTCATACCCATCTAAGGCAGGGAGATATCGACCCGGCAATTTTCGAACTGCTGGAAAAAAATAAAAATTCGGATGCGATGAGGTCCTTAGCGGTCGATGCAGGCAGCCGGTCTGATGAACAGGAGAGAATTTTACAATCATTGTTAAGGCTCTTGGATTTTGACGGAACCGGAATTGATCAATTAAGACTGTCTGCGCAGGTTACCGTGCTGAATCAATGGAAGGAGCAGCTGCCTGAAGTCCATAAAATCGTATCATGGAACGTGCTGAAAGAAGAAGTTGAAAAACAAGGTGCCGGATTTCTGATCAAAGCTGTTGAGGGCTGGGATGATGCAGCGACCTACCTGAAGACCGCATTCCGGAAAACATGGTATGAGCACCTTTTGGAACAGGCTATGCTGACCAGCCCGGAACTGAGGAAATTCGAACGGTCTACCCATGAGGAAACCATTGCCAGGTTCAGGAGGATTGATGTGCTTAAACAGTATTATAACAGGGCTAAGGTGGCTTTAAAACATTGGGAAGGCGTTCCGAAACAGGAGGGCGGCGGCCAGATCAACATCCTGAAAAGCGAGTTCAACAGAAAAGCGCGCCACATGCCGATACGCAGGCTGATGCAGGAAGCAGGGCTGGCAATCAAGGCTATAAAGCCGGTCATTATGATGAGCCCGATGTCGATTGCTAATTTCCTGCCTCCGGACAGCATCGATTTTGACTTGGTGATCTTTGATGAAGCCAGTCAGGTAAGGCCTGTTGATGCGCTGGGTGCTATTGCCAGAGGAAAACAGATCGTGGTAGTGGGAGATACCCGCCAGATGCCTCCCACCAGTTTCTTTGATAAGCTGAATACAGATACGGAAGACGAAGAAAATGTAACGGCAGATATGCAGAGCATCCTCGGCATGTGCGATGCGCAGGGTGCTCCACAGCGCATGTTGCGGTGGCATTACCGCAGCAGGCACGAATCCCTCATCAGCCTTTCCAATCAGGAGTTTTATGAAAACAGGCTGATCATTTTCCCGAGCCCGGGATCAAAAAACAGACTCGGACTGGCTTTTAACTATTTGCCGGATACCTACTACGATAAAGGAAAAACCAGGACCAATCCTAAGGAAGCTGAAAAAGTGGCCGATGCTGTAATTCAGCATGCCCTTGCAAATCCTAAGCTGAGTCTCGGGGTCGTGGCATTCAGTACGTCTCAGATGCAGGCCATACAGAATGCCATAGAGATACGCAGGAGGAAAAACCCTGAAGTAGAAAGCTATTTCAGCAGCCATTCAGACGAACCCTTCTTTGTTAAAAACCTTGAAAATGTGCAGGGTGATGAAAGGGATGTCATCTTTATCAGCATTGGTTACGGAAGGACCGAAGACGGAAAAGTACCGATGAGCTTCGGCCCTCTGAATAACGAGGGAGGGGAACGCAGGCTGAATGTACTGATTACCCGGGCAAAAAGCCGCTGTGAAGTATTCACCAATATCACGGCCGCAGATATGGCTATTGGTCCGAATGCCAAATTCGGGATCAGGGCGTTGAAGAACTTCCTTTATTTCGCGGAGAACGGCAAATTTGAAAGCCATAAGGATGAGCAGCCGTACCAGCCTCAGCCTTTTGAAAATATCGTTGCGGAAACTTTACGTAAAGAAGGATATATTGTCCGCGAAAAAGTGGGCTCTGAAGGGTTTTACATAGACCTGGCTATAGCAGATCCGGACCATCCGGGCAGGTACCTGCTGGGCATCAGCTGCGACGGCAGGTCTTATCAGAATGCCCAATCGGCCCGTGACCGTGACCGGTTGAGAAATACGGTGCTGGAAGGAATGGGATGGAATATGCTGTCGGTATGGAGCCTGGACTGGTTCAGGAACCCGGCAGGAGAATTAAAGCTGATTAAGGAAGCCATTGAAAAGGCTAAAACACAGGCACAGCATAATGACAGCATGGAAGAAGAACTGATGGAAGAACTTAAAAACCTGGTCCGTGAAGAGCCTGTGGAAGAAGTTCGTGAAAGCTTTCCTTTCTATGAGCTGGCTGTGCTGCCGGCGGAAATATCGGGTCAGGAGCTCCATCTGTATCCAGTAGGAAAACTCAGCAGCTGGATCTGTGAGGTAGTAAAAACCGAAAGTCCCGTTCATTTTGAAGAGGTGGCCAGGAGGATTACGGAAGCCAACGGGATTTCAAAAATAGGGAGCCGTATCCGTTCCTCATTAGCCGGTGCGGCGGATTATGCCGTTGAACATGGGCTCCTGCTCAGGAAAGGGGATTTTTTATGGGATCCGGAAAAAGCGCTTGGCATCCGGAACAGGAGCATGCTTCCGTCCGGTTCGCGCAAAATAGCATTGGTTTCACCCGAGGAAATCAGCCTGGCCATTACAAAAGTCGTTTCGGATTCTGTTGCCATACAGCCGGATAATCTCGTTCCGCTGGTTGTGAAGATGCTCGGCTTTTCAAGGGTTACGGAAGACATAAAAAAAGCGGTCCTTGAAATCGTGGAATACAGCAAAGAGCATAACACCATCTATCAGGAAGGACAGTTCCTGAAAGCTAAAGAAAGTACTGATTAAGTGGAACATCTATAGGTAAATCGACCTGTCTGGTCCCTGTCACGCTACAGGCATACAATAAAGGCTGTCCTTAGGGCAGTCTTTTTCGTTCTTAATTTGATGATCTGAGACACAAAAATATGTATATTTACTAATGTGGTATCAAGATTGATGATTCATGGTCATCAAAACAGAATCACAAAAAGCAGCAGCTGATAAAATTCCGTAAACATGAAAGCCGGTATCCTGGAGCATAATTCCGTACAGAAGATAGAGATTGTCAAGGTAAAAGACAGCCTCGGCTTTCCGTATACCGATGATATTTCTGTGGAGGAACCTCTGGAAATCAGGATTTCCTATGAAGCTGAGCTTCAGAAAATCACCAGGAACATCTCTGTAACCATGCGGACACCGGGACATGATGCTGAACTGGCAATAGGATTTCTTTTTACCGAGGGCATTATTACAGGCCGGAAACGGGTGAAAGATGTATACCATTTGCAGGCTGTGTGCTCCAGGACCGGTGAAAATACGGTTATTGTTGAGCTTGCGGAAGGCTATACACCCAAACTGATGAATACCGACCGGAACTTTTATACCACGTCCAGCTGCGGAGTATGCGGAAAAGGTTCTATAGAATCCATCAGGACTGTCAGTACTTTCGGGGATCTGGAAAAGAAACCGCAGAGAATAGCATTGGAAACGCTTTATCAGCTGACTGAAAAACTCCGGACATTCCAGAATAATTTCAGTGCAACCGGCGGCATCCATGCTTCCGGATTGTTTGATTTAAATGGGGATCTTCTGGCTCTACGCGAGGACGTAGGACGGCACAATGCCCTGGATAAACTGATCGGAAATGCATTGATGGCGGAACAATTGCCGCTCACAGACCGGATCCTGGTGCTCAGCGGAAGGGCGAGTTTTGAACTGATCCAGAAAGCAGCTATGGCAGGAATTTCTGTGGTCGCTGCAATAGGAGCACCTTCGAGCCTGGCCGTAGACCTTGCCAAAGAATTTGATATGACCCTGCTTGGCTTCCTCCGGGACAACCGGTTCAATATCTACCATGAAAGCAGCCATATGAAAATAGAGATGGATAGAAAGGATTAAACGAACAAGCGGCTAAATCTGACATCCGGTATGGTGAAGCATCTGAATGATACTTTGCAGTAAAATAAAAAAACACATCATAATTGATCCATTAAAATCTGAGGATTTACACAATGAAAATAAGAATTAAAGACAACAGCTTAAGATTCCGCCTTACACAGTCGGAGGTGGCGGAACTGGGCAGCAACGGAATGGTGTCCGGCTATACGGAATTTCCGGGCAGTACACTCATATATGCGATTGAAAGAACGGAAGATGAAACCATTTCAGCCGATTTCACAGACCGCAGGATAGTCCTTAAAATGCCGGCCGGTATGGTCGGGGAATGGGTTACCACGGATAAGGTAGGATTCAGCGGACAGTCCGGAAAAATCAGCCTGTTAGTGGAAAAGGATTTTGTATGTCTGGACAATACTCTGGAAGACCAGAGCGACAATTATCCGAATCCGAATGCCAAATGCTAAATACAACACCTTTAAAATCACAACCGTATGGAAAATAACGGATTGAATAAAAAGACACATCATACATCCAGCCAGTCACCATCAGCAGAATCACCATATAAACTGCTGGACCTGAAGCTGGAATCCCCTAAAAAATGGGCGGCAGGTGTCCCGGCGGTCATGCATTCGCTGGAACAGCTGGTACGCGATGCTTCCGTGCTCCGCGGCGGCAGGGCATTGTTCAGCATGAACCAGTTTGACGGTTTCGACTGTCCGAGCTGTGCATGGCCGGATCCTGATCACGACCGTTCAAAGATCGCGGAATATTGTGAGAACGGAGCAAAGGCGCTTGCCGAAGAAGCCACCTCAAAAACCATCGGAGCAGAATTTTTCAGGGAACATTCGGTCTATGACCTGGCAAAAATGACGGATTACCAGATCAGCCAGCTGGGAAGGATCTCCGAACCGATGTACCTTCCGAAAGGAGGTACCCATTACGAGCCGGTAAGCTGGGATGATGCTTTTGCGAAGATTGCTGAAAAACTAAACGGCCTGGATTCTCCCGATGAAGCCATATTTTATACCTCCGGAAGGACCAGCAATGAAGCGACATGGGTATATCAGTTGTTTGGCCGGGAATTCGGGACCAATAATTTCCCCGATTGTTCCAATATGTGCCATGAAACCTCCGGATATGCCCTCACCAGGAGCATCGGATTCGGAAAAGGATCCGTAAAGCTTGAAGATTTCTATGAGTCTGATCTCATCATCATTATGGGACAGAATCCGGGAACCAATTCTCCAAGGATGCTTTCTGCCCTTACCAAAGGGAAAAAAAACGGTGCCAGGATTATGGCCATTAACCCGCTTCCGGAAGCCGGACTGATGGGTTTCAAGGATCCGCAGAAACCGCTTGCGGCGATCACCAAGCCTTTTGAGCTGTCAGACCTCTATCTTCCTGTAAAAATCAATGGCGATATGGCTTTGCTGAAGGCTTTACAGATCCTGGTGCTGGAAGAGGAAGAGAACAATCCGGGAAAAGTCATCGACCATGATTTTATCAAAGATAAAACAGCCGGATTTGATGCGTTGGTGGAAGAGCTCAAACGCTATGACCTTGATTTCCTCGCTGCTGAGTGTGGCATTCCGGTTGAAAAACTGAGGGAAGCAGCACAGATGATCGCAGCCAGGAAAAGGATCATCATCTGCTGGGGAATGGGTATTACCCAGCAGCATAACGGGGTAGACATGATATACAATATCGTCAACCTGCTTCTGATGAAAGGAAGCATTGGGATCAAAGGCGGAGGAGTCTGCCCGGTCCGCGGGCACAGCAACGTACAGGGCAACAGGACACTGCTGGTGAATCACAAACCTACTGAAGAGCAGCTGGATACCCTGGAAAAATTCTACGGATTTAAAGTACCGAGGGAAGGCGGCTATGATGTGGTGAAAGCTATCAAAGCCATGCATGAAGGAACAGTGAAATTCATGTTCTGCATGGGCGGGAACCTCCTGTCAGCAGCACCGGATACCACCTATACCGCTGAAGCCATGCGTAAGCTGGAAATGTCGGTGATGGTCTCTATCAAACTCAATCGGGGCCACCTGATCCACGGACAAGAAGCATTGATCCTGCCAGTCATTTCCAGAAGCGAGAAAGATATTGTCAACGGAAAACTCCAGCATATCAGCACCGAAAATTCAATGGGCGTAGTGGAATGGTCAAGAGGGGTCCTGGAACCTGTTTCAGAACACCTGATCAATGAGACCCACGTTGCATGCCGGATGGCAAAAGCCGTATTGGGCGAACGTTCTGTCATCGACTGGGACCGGTTCATCAACAGCTATGACGCCATCCGCGATGATGTTGCCCAATGCATCCCAGGATTTGAGCATTACAATGAAATAGTTGTACAGAAAGGAGGATTCTACCTGCCGAACAATCCGCGGGAAGGGAAATTCAGCAGCGAACATTTCCCCGGAAAGGCAGCGTTTAACATTACTCCGGTTCCTGACAATTCTCTCGCAGATGACGAATACCTGATGGCCACCACCCGTACCCATGACCAGTTCAATACCGTTGTCTATGGCCTTGATGACCGTTACCGCGGGATTTTTAACGAACGGAGGATCGTCATGATGAATGAACTGGATATCGAAAAGGCCGGATTAAAAGAAGGCGACAAAGTAGACCTGTTCAACTATGATGACGGGATCGAACGAATTGCCCCACTGTTCATTGTAGTCAAATATCAGATTCCCCAAAAAAGCACCATGACCTATTTCCCCGAAACCAACGTCCTGGTTTCTATCAACAATGTGGTTGACGGCGCCAATATGCCGGCATCTAAATATGTGCGCATTAAAATCCGCAAACATAATCCTGAAAATTATCAGAAGATGGATGAGGATATTGTAGCAGCTACAGGAACGAATACGGCTGAGTAGAATTGGAGAGCGGAGGATGGTAGCGTTGGAGCGTTGGAGCGTTTTTAGTGTGGGAGCGTTTTAGTGGGGAAGTTGCAAAATAGAATGGATTAGAGTAACATTACAGTAATCCCAGAAGTTTTTAACACATAAGAATTTTGAGAAGCTAGCTTTGAAAACAGAAGATCACATTAGTTTTAACACTTAAGAATCTTAAAAAGCCAGCTTTGAAAACATTAAGGACAAATAAGTTTTAAAACCTATGGTTTTTTTGTGCACGTAAAATCTTTGCAGCTTGCGGAAGTATCAGCTGCAAAATTCCCCTCCTCCGGAGGGGTGGCGAAAATTCAGAGAACTTTTGACAGGGTGGTTTTAATCACGATTAAAGTGGTATGATCCAATCTGAAATTAAAATCATTTTAAAATATAAACCACAACAGTCACAAAAGCTTTTGACACGTAAGAATTTTTAAGATGATAAGTTTGAAAACAGAAGAACACTTAAGTTTTAAAAATCTACGATTTTTATGGGTACGTAAAATCTTTGCAGCTTGCGGAAATAACAGCCGCAAAATTCCACTCCCTCGGAGGGGTGGCGAAAATTCAGAGAATTTTTTGACGGGTTAGTTGATAAAAAAACTTGATTTAACATCTGTTCCCAAAAGCCAATAAACATGTGAAAAATCACATCAGCTAATTGCTGTATGTCCTATATTCCATCCCTATTTTCCTTCTTCAGCATTTCCCTGACCTGATCAGCCTCTTCAGGTGTATTGACATTCATTAACGTATCGGGATGTTCTGGTTTCAAAATGGAAATGCGATGCTGCATCAGGAACTTTCTGGGCGAAGATTGTCCGGAATGCACAAAGTCCAGCAACAGCGAATAGCTTTCGGGCTCCCAGATGGTCACCAGAGGCTCCGGCAAACCATCAAGGGGATTTTCATACGTCGTGGCTATGCTGGCTGGATTCCTGGATCTGATCAGGAAATCCAGTGCCTTTTCATCCAGCAAAGGCATATCACAGGCTACGACGAGCCAGGCCCTATCTTTCTGAATATTAAAGGCGGACAGGATGCCGCCAAGCGGACCCATGTCCGGGAAAAGGTCAGGTAATGCAGCATAGGAGCGATCAATGTCTTCCCTTTGATCCGGCCGGCAAGAAATATAAACGTCATGACACAACGCAGACAGAAGATCTGCAATCCTGTAACGCTGCTCCTTTCCATGCCAGTTTATGATATCTTTGGGAATGCCCATGCGGCGGCTTTTTCCGCCGGCCAGGACAAGGCCATTCAATGCTGTTGGAACCGGGAGGGTATCAGGGATCATTCTACAAGGTTTCTTTTATTGTTTTCTTACTATGCATATCTTTTGCCATTGTCGTTTCAGGTTGTAGCGCTGCAAAGGACAAGTGACCAATTACTAGGATGTTCTGCCGGTAATACCATCAAATATACAGCATTATCCTGATTTCTAACGGCTGAATAGGAGAATGTTAGCCGGATATCAGTATGCTCCTCCGCGGATTGAGAAAACTACGGGGCCGGATGTGTCGTATATACAGGTAAGCAGTCATAGCATCAGGTATCACGATCATCTCTTTTTCAGGCTGTTTCAGAAATCAACCGTTTAATTTTTAATCCTCATTGTATGGCACTATTCATTTTCATCATCATACACTGGTATGCGTCGCTATTTTTTCAGTCGGTTTTTCATCACCGGTATGCGGCCCATAATCTCTTTACCATGTCGAAATTCTGGGAGCGGGTATTTTACCTGGGCTGCTTCATTACTCAGGGCTCGTCGTACATCAGTGCTTATACATACGGACTGATGCACCGCCTGCACCATGCCCATACCGATCAGCCGGAAGATCCCCATTCCCCTCATAACGATCCCAATCCTTTCCTTATGATGTGGACTACCCGAACCAACTATTTCCACCTTTACATCGGGAAAACCGATGCACCTGACAAATACAAAAAGAACCTGCCGGATTGGGAACGCTTTGACAGGTTTGCCCACAATTATATTACCCGGATCCTTTGGATCGGTGTTTACATAGGAATATACGCCTTACTGGCAACCGCATGGTGGCAATGGCTGTTCCTGCCGGCAACCATCATCATGGGATCACTTCAGGGAATGGCTGTCAACTGGTGGGCCCACAAATTCGGGTACGAAAACTACACCATGTCCAATACCTCTAAAAACATCCTTCCGATAGACTTTCTTTTCTGGGGTGAAGCCTATCACAACAACCACCATAAACATCCCCAAAGGCCCAACAATGCCTCCCGATGGTTTGAATGGGATATGGGATTCCAGACCATGCGGGTGCTCGACAAGCTGGGAATCATCAGGATTAAAGCATAATTCAATCCCATAGATGCTGCGTTAGGTAGTAGGTTATTTTTTTTACTTGATATATTGACTTAAATAGCCAACCGCAAGAAAAAATTCCCCTCTCTCGGAGGTTTAGCGAAAATTCGGAGCATTTTTGACGGGGTGGTTTTAATCACGATTAAAGTGGTATGATCCAATCTGAAATTAAGATCCTTTTAAAATATAAACCACAACAGTCACAAAAGAGTTTTGACACTTAAGAATTTTAAGAAGCCAGCTTTGAAAACAGAAGAACACATTAGTTTTTAAAAATCTATGATTTTTAAGTGTGCGTGAAAAAATCTGCTTAATCTGCGAGATGATTTTAAACCACAACAGTCACAAAAGCGTTTTGACACTTAAGAATTTTAAGAAGCCAGCTTTGAAAACATTAAGAACACAGAAGTTTTAAAAACCAAGGTTTTTTATAATACTTGGAAAAAGCTAATCTGCACAAGGTAAAATAACCTGTCAAAACCAAATTTTTAAACATTTTTTAATCTTTCCATTTTGGCCGGAAGGCTGAAGTTCATTACATTTGTACTGCAATGAAAGGGAGATTTTATCAATATCTATACAGCTTGCTGTTTGCCGGTTTAACCGTTTTGGGGTTTTATTACGGGCAGCTGCAGCAGTATATTTCCGCTGATAATGATTCCGTTTTCGAGCTGGGTGCTGAGACGCTGAATACACAGGACAGGCATGCCGTAAAATCAGTCATGTTCCTTAATGAGCATGAATCAGACGGTGCCCTGACCATTGAACACCCGCGCTACAATAAAATCCGCGCCAACCTTTCCGAAAACGATACTGAAAACGATGATACCGTAGAAACCGGGGCTTCCTCAGGACTGATGATGCTGTTCAGGGATGGCTTCTGGCACCTGATTTCGGATTTCGTCACAACGTTTCACGACCAGAAAATTGCTGTTTCACTGGCTCATTCCGAGCTGCTAAAGCCTCTTTGTGATGATCTGTACATCCAGTACAGGGTCATCAGATTGTGATCTCATACTGTTTTTCAAGAACAACCTAACGGCTTTCGCGTCCCGCTGAGAGCCTGACATCCTATTTTCAAATTTTCAAATTATTATTTAAATGTATTAAGATCATGGTCAAGAAAAGTCTCATGTATGCAAACCTGTGCCTGATACTCTGGTGCGTAAGCTGTCAGTCTGAAAAGAAAGAAAAAACCGAGGCGGCAACATTCAACGTTACGAGCCCTCTGGTAAAAGACACCCTGATTGATAAAGAGTATGTGGCGCAGATCCGCTCCATCAACCACATTGAACTCCGTGCACAGGAGAAGGGCTACATCCAGTCGATCTATGTAGACGAAGGGCAGCCGGTGAAAAAAGGACAGCTGCTGTTCAAGATTATGCCGAATCTGTACGAGTCAGATGTAAACCGGGCTAAGGCGGAAGCCAAATATGCCGAAATCGAATACCAGAACACGAAAAACCTTTCCGACAAAAATATTGTGGCGCCGCAGGAAATGGCGATGGCCAAAGCGAGGTATGATAAAGCCAGGGCCGAACTGGCCTCTACCGATATCCACCTGAAATTCACTGAAATCCGCGCTCCTTTTTCCGGGATCGTCGGGAAACTGCATGTAAGGAAGGGAAGCCTGGTGGATGATGGCGAGCTAATCACCGAATTATCGGACAACAGCAAAATGTGGGTGTATTTCAATGTTCCGGAGGCCGAGTACCTGGACCAGATGGAGGACCGTAAAAACGAGCCGCTCCATGTACGCCTGAAAATGGCCAACGGAAAAGAATTCAGCCAGCAGGGTGTAGTGGAAACCATAGAATCCGATTTCGATAACGAAACCGGGAACATTGCCTACCGGGCTACTTTCCTGAATCCGAACGGACTTCTCAGATACGGGGAAACTGGGAATATCCTCATCACTGCTCCGTATCCCCATGCGGTTATGATCCCTCAGAAAGCTACTTTTGAGGAGCTGGAGAAAAAATATGTGTATGTGATTACCAAAGACAACAAAGTGAAAGCCCGCGAAATTAAAGTGGCGGCCGAGCTGCCGCATATTTATGTGGTGGCTTCCGGATTGGGGAAAGACGACAGGATTCTGCTGGACGGCCTGAGGCTGGTGCAGGAAAACCAGAAGATCAGTTCCAGGTATCAGAAACCGGAAAAAGTAATGTCGAACCTGGATCTGTATGCCGAGTAACCCAAAAGCAGCGTTATGTTTAAAAAAGTAATACACAGGCCGGTTTTCGCCATTGTGATCTCGGTCGTTATCTTATTTATCGGGGGACTGGCGATCAAGCAGCTCCCTACCGAACAGTTTCCTAAAATTGCCCCCACTACCGTAGCCGTTTCCATCGCGTATCCGGGGGCGAGTGCGGATGTACTCGTGAAATCATCACTGATCACCATAGAAAATGCCATCAACGGGGTTCAGGGGATGCGGTACATCACCACGGATGCCACCAGTGCCGGGGAAGCCACAGTGAATGTGGTCTTTGATCCTGGAACCAATCCCAATGAGGCGGTTGTACTTGTAAAAACCAGGGTGGACCAGGTAATGCCGCTCCTGCCGGAGCTCGTGCAGAAAGAAGGGGTAGTGGTGAACCCGATCCAGCCGAGTATGCTGATGTACGTCAACCTGTACAGCACCAGCAAGGATATGGATGAAAAATTCCTGTACAACTATGCTACCGTTAACATCATTCCTGAAATCAACCGGATCCACGGGATTGCCAAATCCCAGATCCTGGGAAGCCGAAGGTATGCCATGAGGATCTGGCTGAATCCCGACAGGATGCGTGCCTACGACCTTTCGGTGGATGAGGTGATGAAAGCCATCGGGGAGCAGAGCATCATCGGGCGTCCCGGAAGGATCGGGCAGAGTTCGGGGATTGCGGCGCAGTCGCTGGAATATGTGCTGACCTACAAAGGCCAGTACAACACGCCGGAAGAATATGAGAATATCATCGTGCGTTCCAATTCCGAAGGAGAGAATATCAAGCTGAAGGATGTGGCGAAAGTGGAACTGGGCAGTGAGTTCTTTGATATTTATTCCAACCTCGACGGCCATCCATCCGCTTCCATCGTACTGAAGCAGAACTACGGAAGCAATGCCAATGATGTGATCAAAGACGTGAAGGCCAAGCTGGAGGAAATGAAAGGAAACTTCCCTCCGGGAGTCGATTATAAAATCAGTTATGACGTTTCGCAGTTCCTGGATGCTTCGGTGGAGCAGGTGATGCACACGCTGAGGGATGCGTTCATCCTTGTGGCGATTGTGGTGTTCATCTTCCTGGGCGACTGGCGTTCAACGCTGATCCCGATTATCGCCGTGCCGGTTTCCCTGATCGGGACCTTCTTCGTGATCCAGTTGTTCGGGCTGTCTATCAACCTCGTGACGCTTTTTGCGTTGGTGCTCGCTATTGGGATTGTGGTGGATAACGCCATTGTGGTGATCGAAGCCGTGCATGCGAAAATGGAGGAGAGCAACATATCTCCGTACAAGGCGGTAAAAGAAGTGATGGGCGAAATTGCCGGAGCGATCATTGCCATTACGGCGGTGATGGTGGCCGTGTTCATCCCAATATCTTTCATGACCGGACCAGTAGGAACATTTTACCGTCAGTTTTCCATCACCATGGCCAGCTCCATTGTGATTTCTGCGGTGGTGGCGCTTACTTTAACACCGGTTCTGGCTGCGATGCTGTTGAAGAACAACCACGGTAAACCTAAAAAATCCAATCTGTTCACAAGATCATTGGATTCCTTTAACCGTGGGTTCGATAAAATCACCGGGAAATACGCTACCTTTTTAAGAAAGATCGTCAGCCGCAAGGTGGTGACCTGGGGAATCCTGGTTGCCTTCTGCGTAGGGATATTTATTGTGAACAAAACTTTGCCTGGAGGATTTATCCCGAATGAAGACCAGGGAACCATTTACGCCATTATCCAGACGCCGCCGGGATCTACTTTGGAGCAGACCAATAAAGTGTCCAGGGCGTTGCAGAAAATCTGCCAGGGCGTGGACGGTGTGGAATCCGTTTCATCACTCGCCGGCTATGAGATCATGACCGAAGGCCGCGGCTCCAATGCCGGAACCTGTCTGATCAACCTGAAAAGCTGGGGCGACCGTAAGCATGACGTGAAGGAAATCATGGAAGAGCTGGAAGAAAAATCCAAAAACCTCGGAGCGACCATCGAGTTCTTTGAACCGCCGGCAGTACCCGGATTCGGATCTTCGGGAGGGTTCTCCGTACGTTTGCTGGACCTGAACAGGACCACCAACTACCAGGATTTCGATAAGGTGAATAAAGACTTCATCGCCCAGCTTAAAAAACGCAAGGAGCTGAGCGGCGTCTTCACCTTTTTCGCGGCGAATTACCCTCAGTACGAATTGGTTTTCGATAATAATGCGGCGATGCAGAAAGGTGTTTCCATCGGTAAAGCCATGGACAACCTGAATATCCTGATCGGAAGTACCTATGAACAGGGCTTCATCCGGTTCGGACAGTTCTTCAAGGTGTACGTGCAGTCGTCACCGGAATTCAGGAGGCTGCCTACCGATATCATGAACCTGTACGTGAAGAACGACCACAATGAAATGGTGCCGTATTCCGCATTCATGACGATGAAGAAGACCCAGGGTCCAAACGAGATCACGCGGTACAATATGTACAATTCGGCAGCCATCCGAGGGCTTCCGGCGCCGGGCTATACTACGGCAGATGCCATCCAGGCGATCAACGAAACTGCGGCGAAAAGCCTGCCTCACGGCTATAAAGTGGCTTGGGAAGGACTATCTTATGATGAAGCGCAGCGCGGTAACGAAGCCATTTATGTATTCCTCGTGGTACTCGTATTCGTGTATCTCGTGCTTGCGGCGCAGTATGAAAGCTTTATCATTCCGTTTGCCGTATTGCTGTCTCTTCCGGTGGGGGTATTCGGTTCTTTCTTATTGCTGAAAGCGATGGGGCTGGAAAATGACATCTACGCTCAGGTAGGGCTCATCATGATCATCGGGCTCCTTGGTAAAAACGCGGTATTGATCGTTGAATTTGCCGTGAAGAGGAGACAGGCAGGAGATTCCATCCTGGAAGCGGCGATTGAAGGCTCAAAAGCCCGTTTCAGGCCAATTCTTATGACCTCCTTTGCATTTATTGCCGGACTCGTACCATTGGTATTTGCCAGCGGAGCCGGGGCGATCGGGAACCATACCATCGGGGCTTCAGCATTGGGCGGAATGCTCATTGGGACCCTGTTCGGGGTCATTGTGATCCCGGGGCTCTACTACATTTTTGCCAAATTATCAGACGGCAGGAAGATGATCAAAGACGAAGACGAATCACCATTAAGCGAAGACATGATCCATTATGAATAAGAACAGAAGAAAAATATACCAGTACGCAGGCTGGTCGGTACTGCTGCTCGGCCTTGCGGCGTGTAAGCCCGTCGACATCCGGCAGCGGGCGGAAAACAGGACCGTGCCGGAAAAATATGCCGGTGCCGAAAATGACACCACCAATTCCGGGAAGCTGAAATGGAACGAATATTTCAGCGATCCCAACCTTCAGGCCCTCATCACCGAGGCCCTGAAAAACAACCAGGAGCTGAACATCATGCTTCAGGAAATTGAAATTTCAAAAAATGAAATCAAGGCCCGGAAAGGGGAGTACCTCCCATCCGTTGGCCTGAAAGCCGGAGTGGGCGTAGACAAGGTCAGCCGCTACACCAATATCGGCGCCATGGAAGCCAATACCGAGATCGAGCCCGGAAAGGAAATGCCGGATCCGCTCTTCGATTTCGGGGCTGGTGTGCAGGCCAAATGGGAAACTGATATCTGGGGCAAGCTCCACAACGCCACCCGTGCGCAGGTACAACGTTACCTGGCCAGCATCGAGGGCCGGAACTTCATGGTCACCAACCTCATTTCCGAAATTGCCGATTCCTACTACGAGCTGCTGGCGCTGGATAACGAGCAGGTGATCCTGAATGAGAACATCAAGATCCAGAACGATGCGCTGAACATCATCAAGGAACTGAAAAAGAACGCCCGCTCCAATGAGCTGGCCGTGAAAAGGTTCCAGGCCCTCGTGCTGAAAACCCAGGGCATGCAGTACGACATCCAGCAAAAAATTGTGGAGACCGAAAACCGCATCAATTACCTGGTGGGAAGGTTCCCGCAGCCGGTAGAACGCAGCCATGATAATTTCGATGCTGTGGTTCCGCCGGTGGTGTATGCCGGGATTCCTTCCGAGCTGTTGGAAAACCGTCCGGACATCAAGGAGGCGGAATACGAACTCGCCGCAACCAGGCTGGACATCAAGTCGGCGAAGGCGAGGTTTTATCCTTCGCTGGATATCGGGGCCGGGATCGGGCTGCAGGCCTTCAATCCTGCCTACCTCATCAAGCCGGAATCATTCCTGTTCTCGCTGGCCGGCGAGCTTACCGCACCGCTGATCAACCGCGCCGCCATCAAAGCCGCCTACTACAACGCCAATGCGAAGCAGGTGCAGGCCGTCTACCATTATGAGCAGACCGTCCTGGCCGCCTACATCGAAGTGGCCAATCAGCTGGCGAAAATTCAGAATATGAAAAGCAGTTACGACATCAAAGCGCAGGAAGTGGATGCCTTAACCCAGTCCATCGACATCTCCAACGACCTGTTCAAATACGCCCGGGCCGATTATATGGAAGTGCTGCTCACCCAGCGCGATGCCCTGGAATCTAAGTTTGAACTGGTGGAAAAAAGGATCAACCAGCTGAAAGCCAGCGTAGCCATCTACCGGGCATTGGGCGGCGGCTGGGACCAGAATCCCCTTACACCTCCCGATATCATTAAAAAATAAAATACTCTATCGCTAATTTTTTTCTTGCAGGGCTCACCGGATGGTGGGCTCTGTTATTTGATGTATTTTTAATCCGTTTCTATGTTATTCTGAAAGATTTAAACAGAACGTTTAATGTGATCTCAATACATATATAGGGGTTAATCTTTAGGATTTTTTTCGCCACAAAACGAAGTTCAACGGAGTCAAAATCACAAAATAGATTGATGATGCTTAATGAAATATGATTATAAATTATATTTATCGTTCCCTGATGATGTCGAACGGGGTGATAAAAGAGCCGGCTTTTATGAGATAGGCCTTGTCTTCTTCTGTTAGTTCATTGGTTCCCAGGCCGACTTCTTCCCAACTGCTGCCATCCTCTCTTCTAAGACCATATTCTATCGCTTCTATCATAGGACGTTTGTTAAGTCCCAAGAAGGTAAGGTCCATAAATTGTCCTTTCTCAATTTTTCCTTTAGTTACCTGGCCCAAAAGAAAAAACGGTCTGTTGGTCACGTGAAAAGCTCGGTTAAGTTTAAACTGTGCTACAACAATATCATGCCAGTAATGTCCGCAGAATCTGCATTGTCTTGCATAGGGTGTCCTTGCTAATGTATGACACTTCGGGCAGTGGTTCAGGAAAACCTGATCAGGAGTTTCTTCCATGATCCGTTGGGCAACCGATAATTCGAATTCTTCATATCCGTTTTTCAGATACTGCGTTATTTCAGGGGTTTGAGTAATCCAGCCTCTGTCTATCAATAATTTTCTCATATGGGCATTGTCGTCAGCTTTATCCATGTACATATGATATTTTAGAGCCAGCTTCTCATGATCAGTCATCAGACGGCTAAAGTAATTTCTAATGTTTGGGAAGTTTCTCTGTCCACGGTATATTGATACGTTGAGTTTATGAGTACTCAAATATACAAAGTTCTAATGTCGGATTTTATATAATGCATCACCTGTTTTAAATACCTTGATAAAACCCAGCGCGATGCCCTGGAATCTAAGTTTGAACTGGTGGAAAAAAGGATCAACAGCGTAGCCATCTATCGGGCTTGGGCGGCGGCTGGGACCAGAATCCCCTCACACCTCCCAATATCATTAAAAAATAATAAACTCTACCGCTAATTTTTTTCTTGCAGGGCTCATAGGATGGTGGGCTCTGTTTTTTATATTATATTTTATAGTTATAGAAAACTTAAATATATTCTAAGTAATTTATAAATCGTAGTCTTACAAATCTAACTTTACATTTATATACTTTAATTACTGAATGAGTGTTTAATCCAAGATCCAATTTATTTTTTTAAAATCTTCTAGCAATTTTTCACTATATGCTTTATTTATAGAGTTAATAAAGCATATATGTCCAAACAACCAATCATGATAGTTTGAAACTGAATAGTTTTTGAATTCATTTTTACTAGACTTCCTATAATTTAAATGACTTTCAACTCCAAATTTTCTACAATAATGTATATGCATAAATATCTCTTTTCGCGTCTTCTTCGATATATTTACCCCATTTGTTGTAGTTAGACCTGTAACATATTGTTTCATACCACTTTTCATAAATGACGTTTTTTCATCATTTACAAAAAAACCTTCTTCATTAATAATTCTTTTTATGAAATTAATCGATGGTAAAATACCTTCTTTTTTAATTGAGAATGTTAAATCGTCAGCATATCTAGTATATTTGAAATTCATTTTTTCTCCTAGCTTTTCGAAACGAAAGTCCATATGAGTTGCAATTATATTAGCTAGCATTGGACTTGTTGGTGCACCTTGTGGCAAAATTGGTGGATCAGTTTCTAAATAATATGAGAAAATTTTTTTTTCGGAATCAAGTAATGAATCCCAAAATTTTTTGCCATGTGAAAATGTGCATAATTTTGCTAGAGAATAAGACAGATTTGATGCGTAACCCATTTTCTTAAATACGCCATATACTCTTCTATCTGTTATTGTATCATAAAACTTTAGTAAATCAATTTTTAAAATTGTAGTTGCTGATTCATGCTCTATAGCATTATCATAAATTGATACACCTACTCTAAAACCTTTACAAGAATTACTTAGTTTATGTTTAGAAAGTATATTTACAAGAATCCATTTCTGAATGTATTTTAAATCTTTTGAGGGTGCCATAATTTCTCTATAACCCTTTCTTTTCTTCTTAATTAAAAATTTTTTATATCGCGACGATTTCAGTTCAAAATATTTGTAACCATCTACTTTACTTTCACCTATTAGAAGAGTCAGAAAATTTGACTGAATACCCATTAAGATAGATAAATGGATAACAGAAAATATCACAGGAAAATTATTTTCTTGCAATTTGTTAATATATGCTAAGCATGTCTCAATATATTCTTGAGATTTTCTTTGAATTTGAGCATTTTTAATAAATTGCTTAATCGGAAACGACATATTTTGTTACTTCTTTCCTGAAAGTTAAATATTATTTTTGAATGGATATCAAATTTCTATGTAATGGATTGATAGAGGGGGTAAAGGACTTTGATATACCTTTAAACGTAAAATTGAACGTACAGTTACCCCAATCATAAACTTACCTTAATAAATCTCGACATAATTACCCCGAGATGAATCCGTAGATTCTATATTCTAACAAAACTATGTCGCTCCGTTAAGCATTGATGGCAAATATAAGTGATTTTTAATCATTAAATTATAATTGTTTTCTTCTCTAATACTTTCTTTATATGTTATTTTAGAAATTTCTTTTAAAAATTTCTGTCCCTTACTTGTGATTTTGTATTGATTATCAATTAGATCACAGTTTTTAGCTTCTAAATATATTAAATTAAGTTCATATCGTGATAGCCCTAAAATATGACTTATAAGAAAATCTTCATAGTCATTCTTCTTCAGAAATAATAATAATATTATTGAATGATCATGCTTGGAATTTTTTATTTTTCCATTATTATTAAATTTAAAGTTTTTGAAGTCTTTCATTGATGATTCTAAATCTATATTTAGCTTATCACATAAATTAATAAAAAACGAAATGTTTTTTTTTAACTCTCTTGCTTCATTCATTTTTGTATTAGAGGATCTTGCAAACAATGGCTTCCACATTACATCATTCCATATTATTGACAACGTATTATTAGGTGTGGAATGAAAAAAAGAAATAAAAGATTGACTTTCTCCATATCCATATGTAATTTTCTTTGCATCATATTCTAAATTAAAACTATTACCATATTTTTGAACAATATTTTTAATTTTTTTTATAGAAGATGTTTCAAATATACTTAAAGGAGTATTTTTATTTTCAAATAATTTGTCTCTTATATCAGCAAAAACTTTAATATCAATTTTACTTTTAATATAATTTACTCCCTGTTGCATTGCTATACATGATAATAGATATAAACTGTTTATCTTATTGTCTTTTATAAATTCTTGTAAGTCATTATTTCTAGTGTAATCTTTTATAAATGTATTTCCTGTACCAATAAAATCATCTAGAAAGACAATGTGCTTAACATTACTTATCTTTAAATTTTTTACATCTTTTGATATTTCAATATCAGTGTTGCGTTTTCCAAATGATTTGGTCTTTGATAATGGATAGGTTACGAACATACCACTTTTTCCAATTTTACCGAAAGGAAATATTAATATTTTATCATTTTTCGGAATAGTATTTAATAGATCAGCGAAATAATCATCCAACCGTGACAAAAATTCATTGTATGGTATATATTCGTATATGCATAATAAATTAAGCATTGATTCCACTTCATCCTCATCAAAATTTTCTAACCATTTAATTACTTTAGTTGGCAAAATAGAATATTTTAAGCGAGGCATTAAAGTTTCCAATTTTCTTAATGAAACTTGATTTAAACAATATTTATGTGGCATTTATTTTTTATGATATTAATCAGGAATATTAATCCCCTTTTCCTGTTCAAACTCTTTAAAAAATTGTTCTAAAGAATACCGTTCGTATCTGAGAATGTTATAAATGGTTGACATAGGAACGTCATATCCTTGCGGCAATTTTAACTTTGAAATCGTAGAAGATGTTATCCCGCAATGCTTAGCATATTTATTTTGTGAAATAATATTACCATCCTGATCTCGATATTCACGCAGAAATTTGCTTTCAATAAAATTGCACAAGTGCTTATTTACAAGGGTGTTTTTCTTGTTCAGGTCTTCTTTGCTAGGCATTTGAGTGAGAATTTCTAACCCAAATGAAAAGATTATCAATAAAATTACTGTTCGCTATAGCGAATGATTTGATTTTTTTATTATATTTGCATTATAAGTTACCCAAAAGTAACTTTGCGATACTTCAACGAACAATAGAAGCTATTGCTTAGAATCTTGTCATTGAAAACTGGTACTTTTTAGACACACAAGAGGATAAGTAATGAAGCTCACGACCTAGGCGTGAGCTCTCTTATCTGTGTGCACGGTATACCAGTACCTCAATGACGGATATGTAGAGTTTCACGCCGTTTTATTTCTTCGTGTTCTCCACATTATTCTAAGCCAGCCCAAAACATACGTGTCATGTAGAGTGTGAAATGTGTTTTTTTGTAGTATACCGGCGGTTGCAGCCGTGTATGCTTCCTGCTTTCCGGTGCCCGGCGGCCAATACTTTGATCCTTTTTTGGTTACCCGGTTCTTTTCCCCGCCAAAGGGCACCTGGAAAGCGTTTTAAAAACACAGTAAGGCGATTAACCGCCTGTCAGCACACCAGAACAGGACAATCCAGGGAACGGTTCCGGGAGCCTCTGCGCCCACCGGCAGCTGCCCGACAAAAAACATTTGCTATGAAAAAAAATACCCCAGATTTCGTATCCGGAGGGCATACCCGCCGCATCAAACATTCCGGGCTCAGGCTCATCACCGCATTTTTCAACCTTTATGAACTACCCGAAGCCAAAAACCTGCTGTTCGAGATCATGCAGTACGCCATGAAACGCCGCGTAAGCATCCCACGCGATCCCGGGGAAATCCTGGAGTTCTGTCATTACATACGGTCTTTTGTCCGCGGCAGCTACCTCATGCAGTTCAAAACCAAACAATGGCTCCTCGATGATCCCTCAGATCACCCCTCCGAACTCCTGCAAGGCAACCTCTCCGACGAAGAATACCACCATCCTTTCCTCACCTTCAAAAACGCCTTCACTGCCTACACCCTCGATGAGTTCGACGATTTCCTCAACGAAGCCGTCTATTTCTCGCTCGTCGCCTGCCACACCCTACCCGGAAATAATCTGATCTCGCCGCTCATTCACCTGGCCAAAATGCTGGATGCAGCGCAGGTGCTGGTGGAGCGGGGGATTAGGAGGAGATGAGTTGTGGGGGGAGGGTTTGAGGGTTTGAGAGTGGGAGGGTTTTTAGAGTGGGAGAGTTTGAGGGTTGTAGAGTTTGAGGGTTAGAGTTGTAGAGTTGTAGAGTTTGAGGGTGGAGAGTGGGGAGTGGAGAATGGTGGGTGGAGGTGTAGGGTGGGAGAGGTTATGGGGGAATGGTGGGTTTTTGAAAAGGTGAACTGGTGGAAGGATGGGGAAGATCAAACATAAAGATAATGGAACTGTTTTATGAAGGATGAGTTCATTGTTTTGAGAATTATTGGGTTAATGAGATGGTTTTTGATGTTTTATTTATATCTGTAAAAGCAAGCAGATATTAGAATTTCAGGTATTTTTTTTCACTTTAAATAGAGATATGTTAATTTTTTATTAAATTTTAACAGTGTGTATTTCACCGTATGGTTATATTTTTATATTTGCGGTGTTAAAAAAAAACAATAATGCGAAAACAAAAAAAACGATTGAACCTGGGGCAGGTTTTTTGGTATGCCCTCTCTTTCGGACTCATGACTTTCCAGCTCTCGTGTAAAGACGAACTCGCCGGCGTGCAGAATGCCGATACGATGAAAGAAGAAATGAATGCTTCTTTTGCAGCTAAGAGCTTTTCCGGAGATTCCCTCCTGCTGGAAAATCCCTACACGGTAGACAACATGACCAAAGCGCTGGAAAAAATCAAGCTGAACAATCCCAAGTACGCCGCCGCGGGTTTTAAAGTCCACGCGTCCCATCTGTACTTAAAGTTTATTCCCCAGACTCCGGAGGAGGAAGGCCTCCTGAAAAAAGATTCTACCACCCATTACTTCGATTACAGGCTGGATGCCGAGTATAAAGAAGGATACCTGGAAAACAGGACTCCGGATCAGGATTCCATTCCGGTATATTACACTGCGGTGCCGGTAGACAAAACACTTCCCAACGTAAAATATGAGGTACTCAGCGAGCTGTATATCCCGGAGCAGGATCCGTATTTTGCCAACATCAAAGATAATGATGAATACCTGGTGAACGGCACGGTGAACAATACCACAGACCTCTTCAACAACCTCGTGTACCTGGCGTACGAGCAGACCGGCAACGAAGAGGAACTGCTGACCCAGAATGCAACGCCGGAAGCCCGATGGATCTTCGGGAAGAAATGGAGGCCGAAAGGAAGGATCACCATCACCGACAACTGCGGCCCGAGAAGTACCGGAGAAATTGGCCTTGAAGGCGCCAAAATACTCATGAGGCAATGGTTTACCGTAGACAGCGGCATTACCGATGCCAACGGATATTTCCAGACCGGAACCGTAAGAGGGAAAGCCAAGTACGTGATCCAGTGGGAACGATACCAGTACAGCATCAGGTCAGGTACTTTCGGACAGGCTGAAACCCACGGCCCGAATGTGAAAAACCAGGACTGGAACTACAACATAGCCAATGGAAATCCTTTCCTCTACGGACATATCCACAGGGCTGCCTACCACTACTATTACAAAAACATCAAAAACCTGAGAAGACCTCCTGAGAACGGTTTCCTGAATACCCAGATGAAAATTGGGGCTTTCAATTATGCCGATCCGGGCGGAAGCAACGGTAACTACAGCTGCTACAGAAGGTTCCTGGGCATATTTCCTGCCATCCGCATCTACAATGACAACAGGACTTCCTGCAGGATTTACGGAACCACGATCCACGAGCTGGGCCACGCCTCGCACTGGAAAATGAACAGAAGGGCATTCCGTAATACTGATAGCGGCGTGAAAGAATCCTGGGCAAGAGGCGTGCAGGGAGAACTGACCAAGATGCAGTACAGTGACTACAGCCTGGCTTATGATTACCGGTTCAATGATTATACCGGTGTGGTAGAAGACCTGATTGATAACGACGGCCATTTCGCCAACGACTCATACAATACCAATGAACTGGTGAACGGATATACCGTTAAGCAGATTGAAGATGCCCTAAATGGAAAAACCACCAGGCTGAGTTGGCAGAATAATATTATTAACTTATATTCGAATCCTACAAAAACACAGGTTCCGGCAGTTTTTAATTACTGGTTTCCTTAACAACTTAAGCAATGAATAAATTTCTGACCTTTTTAGTGTTGTCTCTGTTCGCACTCAGCTCCTGCCGGTCGGATGTGGATTATATCATCAAGACACGATATACCTATACCAATTCAACGGCGTCCAGGGTAGACCTGATTCTGTATGATCCTTCCAATACCGTCCTCCGGACCATTGTGATTAATCCGCAGCAAAGCCAGGTGGAAAATGTGACCAGCGACGGCCCTCAGACCGGGATTGTGAAACCGTTTGCCAATAGCAATGCCATCGTGGCCAAGGTAGTCCTGAAATTTGAGAGCGTCAACAAATGCATTACCTACATCAACAAACAGGGTTTGCTGAGTTATGAAAATTATGACAATTACAATCCTTCCATGCTGAATAATTCGGAAAACAGCCTTGTTTTCGATATCGGCACCGAAGAGCTGAACAGTGCCCAGAACTGTAACTAAAATAAAATACCTTATAAAGCCGTCTGTAGTTATACAGGCGGTTTTTTTGTTGGGCAAAGAAAAGCTGTAGAAGCCAATTTTCAAACGAGCAATATTACCAATGACCAGCAAGCTGATTCTCTGACGCAAAGATTTTGAATGATCCTGCTTTATTTAAGAAGGCAAAGCTATGGCGGCAAAGCCGCTTAAGAAGCATGCTTCATAAGAATCAAGGTATTGATTCCTCTCTTTGCTCCCTTGAAATATGGATTTGAAGAATAAAGCTTTGCGTTAAAATGTGTTGTAAAAAGGGCGAAAGGCTAATTTCTAACGCAAAGATCATGGATCATACTGTCTTATTTAAGAAGGCAAAGCTGTTGCGGCGAAGCCGCTTAAGAAGCATGCTTCATAGAATCAATTATTGATTCTCTTCTTTGCTCTCTTGAAATATGCATTTGAAGAATATAAACTTTGCGTTAAAATGTGTTATAAAAAGCGAGAAAGGTTGATTCTATAACGCAAAGATCTTGGATCATACTGTCTTATTTAAGAAGGCCAAGCTATGGCGGCGAAGCCGCTTAAGAAGCATGCTTCTTAAGAATCAAGGTATTGATTCCCTTCTTTGCTCTCTTGAAATATGAATTTGAAGAATAAAACTTTGCGTTAAAGTGTTTTTGCTAAAAAGTGGATTGTAAAAAGGAGAAAGGCTAAATTTCTAACGCAAAGACCATGGATCATACTGTCTTATTTAAGAAGGCAAAGCTATGGCGTCCAAGCTACTTAAGAACCATGCTTCATAGAATCAAGATATTGATTCCCTTCTTTGCTCCCTTGAAATATGCATTTGGAGAATAAATCTTTGCGTTAAAGTGTTTTTGCTAAAAAGTGGATTGTAAAAAGGCGAAAGGCTAAATTTCTAACGCAAAGACCATGGATCATACTGTCTTATTTAAGAAGACAAAGCTATGGCGGCAAAGCCGCTTAAGAAGCATGCTTCATAAGAATCAATGTATTGATTCTCTTCTTTGCTCTCTTGAAATATGCATTTGGAGAATAAAGCTTTGCGTTAAAAAACGCAAATAGAAAAAGAAGGCCTTTTCGCTAATTCCCCTTTCGTATCATCAAATATCTTTTTCGTATCCTCAGGGAAACAGGATAAGGTTAAATTTGATTTCCTGAACAACACCTTAGCATTATGAAACATCCCATACTGAAACTCCTGTTTGTATTGGTTTCCGGACTCCTGTTCTCGCAGGAATACAAACCCCTGACCCCTAAAGAAGCCGGAAAGCGGCTGCTCCCGCAGTTCGCCATTGCAGTCTACACGCCGATTACAGAAATCACGCTGGATGAGATTAAAAAACAGCGGAAAGAGAACGCTGAAAAAGCCTGGCCTGAGCTCAGAAATAAGGACAGTGTGGAAGTCACCCAATCTAAAATTCCCGGAATGGATCCTAAAGATCCTGACATTCCGGTAACGATTTATAAACCTAAAAATGCGCAGAACCTTCCGGTGTTCCTGTGGTTCCACGGCGGCGGATTTATTTTCGGGACCCCGAAATGGGATCACCAGCGCTGTGCCGATTATGCGGTAAAAGGACATATGGTCGTAATCAATGTCGATTACCGACTGGCCCCGGAAAATCCTTTTCCCGCAGGCCTTCACGATGCCTATGCAACCTTATTGTGGGCATCTGAACATGCGAAAAGCATTGGCGGCAACCCGGCGCTGATCGCCGTAGGCGGCTCCAGCGCCGGGGCCGGACTATCCGGCAGCCTGGCCCAGTTCGCCCGGGATAAAAAAGGCCCGAAGATCGGCCTGGAAATCCTGGAAATCCTGCCGGGCGACTTCCGCACCGATTATCCGTCTGCCATTGAGCTGAAAAGAGTTCCCGGACTGAAAAGCGAGGATTTCCCGGTGATGGAACGCCTATACCTCGGTAAGAACGGCAATGCGAAAGAAAGATATGTCCTGCCGGGAAACATCAGTGATGTGTCCAACCTGCCACCGACCGTGATCTTTGTCGCCGGAACAGACCCGTTGCGCGACAGCGGCATCGCTTATGCAGACCGCCTCATGAAAGCCGGCAATTTTACCGAACTCCATGTCTATGCAGGCTATGCCCATGGCATGCCGCTACCCGGAAGCACCGATATCATATTCCGGATGGTTAAACAATTTTTGAAATAATAATCCATAACAGGGCTCCGAACAACACAAATGACCGGATACCTATAAGCTGATCGGAACAGGCTTGATAAACCCGGTCTGCCCTGACACAGATGCAACGGATCATTAAAAACACAACCATACAATTCTGTTGTTCTGCGTAGAAAATGGGGATCAGCTATATGTATTCTGGGAAGCAAAGAGCAATGTATAAAAAGGCAAAGGCAACAAAGAGGCAGATGAAGTTGCCGTGTAAGAACGTTTTTCGGAATGCAGTTTCACAATTTTGCAGATGAACCGGAAAGGCTGGAAAACAGGATTGCCCTTTACCCATAACACATCATCATCCATATAAAAAAGAAATACCCGACATTCATGGTGCACCTGACACGAATACTATTATTTGGTTTTTATATAGTTTTTTCAATGGCATTTTCCCAATCCAACGATTGGGAAAATCCTTCTTATATAGCCAAAGGAAAAGAAAAACCGCATGCCGGCTTTGTGCTTTTTGAGGATGCCGCATCAGCTTTGAAACAGGACTATGCCGCATCAGCCAATTACAAGTCCCTGAACGGAAACTGGGATTTCCAATACCATGCAGATTACAGTAAGGCTGATTTTGATTTTTCAAAACCCGTTCCCGGACCGTGGAAGAGCATCAGCGTATCGTCCAACTGGGAACTGCAGGGGTTTGGCATCCCGATCTACACCAATATTCCGTATCCGTTTCCTAAAAACCCGCCGTTCGTCGGGAACGATAATCCGGTCGGGATTTACCGTACAAGCTTTGACAGACCTTTTGGAGACGGACAAACCATCCTGCATTTCGGTTCCATTTCCGGCTGTGCTTTTGTATGGCTGAACGGGCAGAAAATAGGCATGACCAAAAATGCAAAAACACCCGCCGAATTCAATATCACCCATTACCTGAAAGAGAAAGGCAATGAGCTGGTAGTGAAAGTTTTCCGCTGGAGCGACGGCAGTTACCTGGAAGACCAGGATTTCTGGCGGCTCAGCGGGATTGAACGGGATGTTTACCTTTACCGGCTTCCGGATGTGTCGGTATGGGACTATTTCCTGAAGGCCGACCTGGATCCGCAATTAAAGGATGGCCTGTTTTCCGCTGATATTGATGTACGGAAGTTCCAAAAAGGAAATCATGACAAAGCCACATTAGAAGTGCAGCTATTTGACCGTAACCATAAAAAAATCTATTCGGAGAAAAAAAATATCATCATACCAAAAGATTCCATGCAGACCATCCGTTTTGCTGCACGCATCCGGAACGCAGAACAGTGGAGTGCAGAATTCCCTAACCTCTATACGGTCCTGATCGCTTTGAAAACCGGGGATTCCGAAACGTATATAGCCGAAAAAACAGGGTTCCGGAAGGTGAAAATCAAAGGCGGCCAACTGCTGGTGAACGGAAAAGCGATCCGGGTACACGGCGTCAACCGCCATGAGCACGACCCTGAAACCGGGCATTATACCTCAAAGGAATTGATGCTGAAAGACATCCTGCTGATGAAAACATTCAACATCAATGCCGTCCGGCTGTCCCATTATCCGAATGATCCCCAATTCTATACACTCTGTGACCAGTACGGTCTTTACCTGGTGGATGAAGCCAACATCGAATCCCACGGCATGGGCGACGCCAACTCTCCGGGCCTGGACACGCTGCATCATCCCGCATACCTCCCCGAATGGGAGAACGCCCATCTCGACAGGACGGAAAGGATGATCAAAAGGGATAAAAACCATCCGTCTGTGATCATCTGGTCACTGGGCAATGAATGCAGCAACGGCCCGGTCTTCAAAAAGACGTACCGGATGGTAAAAGCCTATGATCCCGGCCGGCCGGTGATGTTTGAGCAGGCCCATGAAAACCGGAATACCGATATTATCGCACCCATGTACCCGTCATTTGAAAGCATGAAGCAGTTTGCCCAAAGGAAAGATCAGCAGCGGCCCTACATCATGTGCGAATATTCCCATGCCATGGGGAACAGCAATGGCAATTTCGGGGATTACTTCAGGGTGATCCGCTCATCGCCCTACATGCAGGGCGGTTTTATCTGGGATTGGGTAGACCAGGGACTGAAAACCAAAGACCTGAACGGCCAGGTTTTTTACGCGTATGGCGGAGACCTGGGCAGCTTCCTGTATTACAACGATGAGAACGGCGTCGCAGACGGAATCTTAAGTTCAGACCGCACACCGGATCCCGGCGCTTATGAAGTCAGGAAAGTCTACCAGTACCTTGATTTTTCAGCAAAGAATATCCGGTCCGGCATTTTTGAAATTAAAAACAATTATGACTTTGCCAAAACTGAAAACTTCGATTTCCTGTGGGAAATTATAGAAAACGGAAAAGCGGTTAAGAACGGGATCTTCCATCTGGATTTGCATCCGGGACAATCCGGAACCGTAACGGTGGATTATCCCAAACTCAGCGCAGGCAAAGAATATTTCATCAATTTTAAAGCCGTCACGAAACATTCTTGGGGCATTGTTCCGGAAGGAACCGCACTGGCCTGGGAACAGATGAAGATTTCCGGGGATTTTTTCAGAAAAGATCCGGAAGCTGGCGGAAATTTAACCATCACTGAGAATCCTCGGGAAGTCCTGTTTTCCTCCAGGAATATCCATGGTGTTTTTAATAAGGACAAAGGGAAATTCACACAATACTCCAATGGATTCGTTACGCTGAACCAGCTTCCGGAACCTCATTTCTGGAGGGCGCCTACCGATAATGATTTCGGAAATAAAATGCCTGAAAAACTGGGATTCTGGCGGAATGCACACCATGAACTGAAGTTGGAAAAAGTCAGTTTTTTTCCTAAAGGCCCGGAAGGTTTAAAGATCACCTGTGAGTATTCCCTCGGAAATGCAGCCTATCAGATCAGATATACGATCCGGAATGATGCAGATATTGAAATGTCCTTTTCCATAACCGGCCAGACTGAATCTCCTGAAATACCGCGTTTCGGCAGCCGGATGGTCCTTCCCGGGGATTTCCATCATCTGACGTATTACGGAAAGGGCCCTTACGAAAATTACCAGGACAGGAATGAAGCATCTTTTATGGGGATATATAACGATACTACAGAAAACCAGTATTACAAAGGGTACATCCGCCCGCAGGAAAGCGGCAATAAGACCGGCGTCCGCTGGCTGGAACTCCTGGATGATCATGGCCATGGTATTGCGGTACAGGGCCTTCAGGAGCTGAATTTCACCGCCATCCACCACAGTGCCGAAGATCTGGATCCGGGCTACACCAAGAAACAGCAGCATCCCACAGACCTTCCGCCCCGTAAAAATATCTATCTGAATATAGACCTTAAACAGCGCGGCGTAGGAGGGGACGACAGCTGGAAATCGCTTCCCCATCCTCAATACCTCCTCAATGACCAACATTATGAATTTTCCTATATATTTAGGCTTAAATAATATCTTCAAGAAATCACCTATGAAAATTGCCATATTCATCAGTTTTTTATGTTCCCAAATCCTCTTTTCCCAAGGCTGGAAAACGTCGGTAACAGCCCTGCCGGGAAAGGGATATCCAAAAATCAATGCTCAGCATGAAGCCAGCTTCAAAGTCTATTTTCCCACCGCGAAATCTGTTGTCCTGGAAGGTGGCGACGGTATGAAGGATATCAGGTCTACACCGGTTAAAGGAAAGGATGGCTACTGGACCGTACGTACTTCAGCTATGGAACCCGGTTTCCACTATTACTGGTTCAACGTTGACGGCAAAAGGACGAATGATCCCAATACCCGGCTTTATTTCGGATACAGCCAGCCTACCAGCGGGATTGAAATTCCGTCAGGTGAAGATTTTTTCCTTCCTAAAAAGGTTCCGCACGGCAGGATTGTGAATGACAGCCTGTATTCTGAAACCACCCAGCAGCAGCGGAAGTTTAAAGTGTACCTTCCGCCCGATTACGGCAAAGGCAAATTTCCGGTCCTCTATCTTTACCACGGAACCGGGGAAGACATCACCGGATGGGAACAACAGGGCCATATCGGCAATATCCTGGACAATCTTTTTGCATCAAAAAAAGCAAAGGAAATGATCGTGGTGATGGATTACGGGGTAGCCTTGACGCCGGAACAGGAAAAAATGCCGGACAATTATCCAAGGACGGTCCTTTCCTCCAAAAACCTTGATCAATGGCTGAATTCAGAATTGATTCCCTACGTGGATGAAAAATACCGCACTAACGAACAGAAAGCAGTAGCCGGCCTTTCCCGCGGCAGTTACCAGGCTATGCTGATCGGTGTTCTGCACCCGGATACATTTTCTGCTATCGGAGCCTTCAGTCCTGTTATTTATGAAGCCACGGAAAATGAACCGTTTAAGGAACTGCCTGTTCAGAATTTGCTGTCGTCAGATAAAAAACCGTACTTCTTCATCGGAATCGGGGAAAAGGAAGGAAGCCGTTTTGAGGAATTCAACCGTATTCTGACTGATTTTTTCCACCGCAATACCTATGCTTTTACAGCCTACCAATCTCCCGGAACCTACCATGAATGGCTCACCTGGAGGAGATGCCTGTATCAGTTCTCGCAGAAAATATTCAGGTAACAAACATGATTTTTGTCATATATTAAAAAAATGTTAACTTACCCGGGATAAAAATTATTTCTATGGAACTGGTTCTTCCTTATCTTGAAGCTGAGGGCTTTAAACACGGCCTGCTTCAGAATTACAGCTTCGATCAGAAGGATTTCCTGAATGCGACCTTTCTGGAAATGCCGGAAGATCTGGGTTCGGGAAAGCTGATCCTGTTCAACAAAAAGAACTTCCACTTTTTCAGGGGCAAATGGGATTTCGGGGAAAAAACCATTTTCCATTCTCCCCATAAAGTAGGCGATAACGGCCTGATGGATTTCCGGATCAGTACAGAGGGCAAGATCAGCAGCAATTTCATCAACGGGGAAAAAGAATTCGAGCACGATACCACCAATGTAGACGGCATGAGGATTTTTGTTCCGAAAAGCCTTTTCTCAAAAGATAACGGCCTGCTGAAAGAAAAACTCGAAAATGCCGAACGCAATTACCTGAGCCGCGATAAGCTGAAAACCATCTTCGACACCCCTTTTGAAAACTATTCAGACAGCATCATCCTGGAGAGCCGTATCCTGGAATTCCTGAGCTACTGGATCCATTACCTGCTCTCTGATGAGAAGACCTTTGAAAGTAAAAAAGCACTGGAAGAAAAGATCAAACTGGCTAAGGACTTTGTGGATACCCACGCGTTCCGAGACCTGGCCATCAAGGAGATCAGCCGCTACTGCGGGCTCAATAACTGCGACCTGAAAAAGGGCTTTAAAAGCTATACCCAGCTCCCGATCCGCCAGTACATCATTAAAACCCGTATGGAAACAGCCAAGAAACTGCTTCTGGAAACCGAAAAACCCATCGGCGAAATAGGAGATTACATCGGATATAATAACCGCGGGCATTTTTCGCAGCTCTACCAGCGGTATTTCGGGAAACTGCCCTCCGAAGAACGCCTCTGAAAAATTAAACAGCAATATGCGGACGCTCATCAACCATGATCAATAATGTGTTTTTGAGCGTCCGTTGTATTATACACCTCAGTACAAATTCCTTTTTCGTATCATGAAATTTCCTTTTCGTTTCACCGCCTGTCCGTGAGATCATTAATTTGGAGTTAAGATAAAAAAACACGGAAAGTGCCTGTATTAGGGCTTTTTCGTTTGAATGTTAACCCAATATGAACGGATTTGTATGCTGAACCTATCATTTTTAGTGGAGCAGAGTGCCAATAGGAACCCGGAAAGGCCGGCCCTGAGCTTTGGTGTGACTACGTTAACCTACGAAGTATTCCATAAAAAGGTTTGCCAGGTCGCCCACGCCTTAACGAAGAAAGGAATCGGCCATGGCGACAAAGTAGCCCTTCTCTGCCCCAATATTCCCCAATTTGCCGTGGTGTTCTTTGGTATTCTGAAAACCGGCGCTTCTGTAGTTCCGCTGAGCATCCTGATGAAACCGGACGAAATCTGCTACCACCTTTCCGATTCCGAAAGCAGCCTGTTTTTCTGCTTTGCCGGAACACCTGAGCTGCCGACCGGACAGTTCGGTAAAGAAGGCTTTGATAAAACAGAAAGCTGTAAGCATTTTATCAGCATCGGGCCTGCTTCCGGTGGCATCCTCAGCCTGGATGATTTGATCCGGGATGAAAAAGAGGAGTTTGAATGCTGTACCACAGCTGCAGAAGATACGGCCGTGATCCTGTATACTTCAGGGACCACCGGAAAACCCAAAGGGGCAGAGTTGTCCCACCTCAATCTGTTTACCAATGCCGAAACTGCTACCGGAATCGTAGGATCCAGAGAATTTGAGGCCCAGCTGGTCGTGCTTCCGCTGTTCCATATTTTCGGGTTGACTGTGATGATGCTTGCCGGGATCCGCAAATCCCTTCACCTGGTCCTGCTCCCGAAATTTGAAGCCAAAACGGCGTATCAGCTGATCAAAACATACCGCATCAGAATTTTTGCCGGTGTCCCTTCCATGTACTGGTCTCTTCTGAATGAAGAGGATTCCGAAGAAAACAGGAACATCATTAAAAGCCTCAGGATCTGTATTTCAGGTGGTGCTTCGCTGCCCTTAAAAATCATTGATGAGTTCAAAACCAGGTTTGGGGTCCCTATCATCGAAGGCTATGGCATGTCTGAAGGATCACCGGTCGTTACCTTTAACCAGCTTGACATAGGTGTAAAACCCGGTTCCATCGGTACCCCGATCTGGGGGGTCGATGTAAAAATCGTAGACGATCACGGAAATGAACTGCCGGAAGGTGAAAAGGGGGAACTGATATTCCGCGGCCCCAATGTGATGAAATCCTATTACAGGCGGCCTGAGGAAACGGCCGAAGTCCTCAAAAACGGCTGGCTTTTTTCCGGCGACATTGCGGTAAAAGACCAGGACGGATTCTTTTTTATCGTTGACCGTAAAAAGGAACTGATCATCCGCGGCGGTATGAATGTATATCCGCGGGAAGTGGAAGAAGTGATGATCAAGCACCCCGATGTCTCTCTGGTAGCCGTAGTAGGCTATCCGGATGATAAGCTGGGAGAAGAAATAAAGGCCTTTGTGGTAAAAAAGCCTGGAAGCACCGCTTCTGAAAGTGACATTACAGCGTGGACCAAACAGAAGATTGCTGCCTACAAATACCCCAGGATTATTGAGTTCATTGATGAACTGCCCTTAAGTGCTACCGGGAAAATCCTTAAAAAACTTTTAAAAACAGAAAAAAAGATATGATGAACTATTGTAAAACCCTTATGCTTGCGCTGGCCTTAACCGGTGCAGCTTCTTGCTCCACAGCTCCGAAAGCTCCTGAGCAAGCCTCCGCACAGCGCCGCTGGTCTTCTGAAGTCCTGAAAGATGTGCGGTACGGAGATTTTGAAAGGAATGTGATGGACGTTTACCTTCCCGCAGACCGTTCCCCGAAAACCGCTTTTGTAATCAATATCCATGGCGGAGCCTGGACCCAGGGAGACCGGAAATTTGACGGACAGCTTTCCGAATACCTGGTTTCCCACGGGATTGCGGTAGCCAATATCAACTACCGGTACGCCAATAAAGAAGACATACACCTTCCGGAACTCCTGGACGATGTTGACCATGTGGTGAAATACCTGGCCGATCATTCAAAAGAATGGAACACGCGGAGCAGCGGCTTCTCCATTACGGGAGGCAGCTCAGGTGCCCATGTCTCGATGATGTATGCCTACACAAAAAATCCTGACATCAAAACGATTATAGAGCGGTGCGGACCGGTAGATTTTACCGATGTCCAGACCCTGAAGTACGTCAAAGAGGCCAATCTTTTTGAAGTCCTGGATAAAATGTCCGGCAACACTACGGTATGGAATCCCGGAGATCCTATTCCGCCTGCTTATGCCAGAACAAGTCCGGTAGCTCACGTCAGCAAAATCCCGATCCTGATCATCCATGGCGATAAAGATGAGGTTGTGCCTATCCCGCAGGCGTATATCCTTGAAAAAGCATTGAAGGCTAAAGGAACTCCTTATAAGCTGGTGGTCGTTCCGGGTGCCGGACATCAGATCGAGAAAAAACCGGCAGACCAGCAGATGGAATTCAGGGAAATGACGGCCTGGCTTAATAAATACGGAATAAACTAATCATTATTATGAAGAGAACAACTCAAATACTGCATTCTAAAATAAGTATTGCCCTGCTTTTTTTTACTGCTTCCGCAACAGTACTGGCCCAGCAGCAGAAAAAAGCGGATACCACCAAAACAGCCAATATCGATGAAGTGATCGTCACCGGAGTATTCGATAAAAGGACGCGGATGAACGCTCCGGTTGCCATTTCGGTGCTGAAGAGCGAACTGATCGAACGCCAGGTGCCCAACAGCGCCGCAGATCTGCTCAAGAATGTTCCCGGCGTCTATGTGAACTCCTCACTGGGCGAAATCCGGAATAATGTGTCTTCGCGGGGGATTTCTGCAGGGTCCGCAGACGGGACTTTTGCCTATGAGTACATCTCTATGCAGGAGGACGGGCTTCCGGTAACCAATACCACCTACTTTAATTACGGCCCCGATTTTTTCCTGAGGGCAGATGCTACCATAGCACAGATTGATGCCGTACGCGGCGGACCGGCTTCCATTACAGCTGCCAATGCGCCAGGAGGAATCTTCAATTACATCTCTAAAACCGGAGGCAATAAATTTTCCGGTGAGATCCGTGCAAAATACGGGGTACAGGGTGCTGACAATTCAGGTTTCCACAGGATCGATGCTGATTTCGGCGGACCGCTGGGAGACAACTGGTTCTACAATATCGGAGGATTCTACCGGTATGACCTGGGTGCGAGGTATCCCGGCTATCCTTTCAATAACGGGGGACAGGTGAAAGCCAATATCATGAAGAAATACAACCGTGGAAGCGTAAAAGTATTTCTGAAATACCTCGATGACCATAACGGATATGCACAGCTCATCCCTACCAAAAACTATACGGATCCTGAGCCTGCGGAAGGCTTCAGCAGCAGCTCTTCGCTGCTCATTCCGAAGCTGCAATATAATTCACAGGATTTCATCCACGGAGGAAATGTGGATTTCAATTCCGGAAGGCTGGTCGGGAATCAATACAGGTCTGTGGCCATCAACTGGGACCATGACCTTGGGAATGACTGGAAGCTCTTCCTCACCAGCAAATATGCCGATAACAGCGTGGCCCAGAACAGCATTGGGAATGCCTTTGTTACTTCCCTTACCGATAATGTGCCTTATGCTTTGCTGATGGGGACTGTTGGGGTAGGAACCTATTCTTTCCGTGATGCCCTTACCGGTCAGGAGCTGGCTTCTGTGAATGCAGGGGTAGGCGCCACCGGTATTGCCTACAATGTGACCAAAAATCTGCTGCCCGGGCAAAATGTGCAGAACAATTCCATCATCCTGTCACCCCTGAACTTTTATGAGAATAAAGTCAAGGAGTCCATGTCCCAGCTGACCATCAATAAAAAGTGGAGGAATATGAATTTCTCTTTCGGGGGGTATTACGGCTATTCCGATGTCTGGAGGTTTTCCGGAATCAATGGGATTGCACTGACCACACTGGAAAACCGTCCGAGAATGCTGACGCTTGATTTCACCGGCGGATTATTGTATCCTACTGCTGCCAATCCTTTCAACCTGATTCCCGGAGCTTATAAGGTAACCAATAAGGATGGGTTCGCCCAGGGAGCGGGAAGTACGGGAGATTTACTGGAGTTCCGGGCAAAACAGCAACAGGGAGCCGCATTTTTCGGCCACACCTGGGATATTACCGAAAACCTGACCGTAGACTGGGGCGTACGGTATGAAAAAGTATGGATCAAGGGAGACAATACACGGACTTTCCTGACCAATACGGCAACACAGAACGGAACAGTATCCCTACAGGGCGGACCGGATAATAATCCGTATACCATTTACGACAACAATACGCTGGTGCGGCTGACCAATGTAAGCTACAGCCGTCAGATCGATAACTTTTCCTATTCTGCAGCCGTTAATTATAAGTTCAATAACCGGTTTGCCGTTTACGGCAGGTATTCTCAGGGAAGCAAAGCCCCGGACCTGGATATTTTCTTTGCCTCCAACCGGGAAGAAACCATTGGCCTCCTGAACCCGCAGTCCAGGAAAACCCAGCAGGCAGAAATGGGGCTGAAAGCCAAGACGACCTATTTTGATGCTTTCGTCACACCGTTCTACAGTGTTCTGAAAAATATTCCCGTAGGAGCTATGGCGGATAACGGCGCCGGAGGATTTTATACCACACCTACGCTGTACAATGAAAATGAAACCTGGGGCGTAGAAGTGGAAACCAATATAAAACCCAGTTCGCATTTTACCATCCGTGCGGTATTAACATTGCAGGATCCGAAAGTGAAAAAAGGCTTTTACTGGAATCTTAACAAGCCGGGAATTGCCGATGACCAGGTTGTTTCCTATTCCGGAACTACCGTGGCCTATACCCCGAAGATCATTGCCAACATCACTCCGAACCTGACTGTAGGTAATGCCTTCGCATTCGTCACCTGGAGCTACCTCGGGGAAAGGGAAGGCAGCAATACCAATATTTATAAACTGCCGGCATTTTCCCAGTTCGACCTCGGGGTCGGGTATAATTTTACGAAAAACCTGAGTGCCATTATCAACGTCAATAATGTCCTGAACAAATACGGTGTGATGAGCTATCAGCGTCCGGGCTCCCTTGTGCAGCAGCTGGCAGGATTTGAAAGCTTCACCCAGGCAGAATATGATGCCGCGGTCGCGAACAATACGCCTTACTTTACCGTAGCCATTCCGCCGACTTCGGGATATCTAACCGTTACCTACAAATTTTAGATTATGCGTTTCTTATCTATCAGTTTTATTTTTATGTCAACGGTATCCGTTGCAGTTTCTGCCCAACAGTCACAGTTGGGCAAAACTGCTGTTAAGGATGTTGTCCGTTCGATGAGCATCGAAGAAAAAGCCAGGCTTCTGGTCGGGACCGGCATGCCGGGATGGGTGGGGCTTACTCAACTTCCGGACCCCCCGAAAATGAAAGTTCCCGGCAGTGCGGGCAAGAACCAGGCCTTTCCGGAATACCATATTCCCGAACTCATTCTGGCGGACGGCCCGGCCGGGCTTCGCATCCGGCCGGAACGGGAAGGCAGTACCCGGAAATACTATGCCACCGCTTTTCCTGTCGCTACGGCACTGGCGAGCAGCTGGAATCCGGAACTCGTTAAGGAAATAGGCCATGCCATAGGCAACGAGACCAAAGAATACGGCGTAGACCTGCTTCTTGCTCCGGGAATGAACATCCAGCGAAATCCGCTGAACGGAAGGAATTTTGAATATTTTTCCGAGGACCCGCTCATCAGCGGAACGATGGCTTCGGCTTATGTCAACGGCGTTCAGAGCAATGGAGTGGGGGCAACCCTGAAGCATTTTGCCGCCAACAACCAGGAAAGCAACCGCTTTGGCGTGAATGAACATATTTCGCAGCGCGCGTTGCGGGAAATCTACCTTAAAGGTTTTGAAATCGCGGTTAAAAATGCGCAGCCATGGGCCATAATGACTTCTTACAATAAAATCAACGGCGTATATGCGTCTGAGAATAAAGACCTCCTGACCGGAATTTTAAGGGACGAATGGAAATTCGGTGGCCTGGTGATGACCGACTGGTTCGGGGGGTACGGAAGCGAGGATGAGGTACGGGCCAACAAAGTGTCTGATGTGGCCGCGCAGATCAATGCAGGGAACGACTGGCTGATGCCGGGAACGCCGCAGCAGGTTGAGGCGGTAGTCCGGCAGGTAAAATCGGGGAAACTTAAGAAATCCGCAATGGATGAAAGTGCCGGACGTATTTTAAAAATGATTGTGCAATCGCCGGTGTTCAGGAATTATGCGCATTCTGACCGTCCGGACCTAAAAGCTCACGCACAGATTGCCCGGCAGGCTGCTGCCGAAAGCATGGTGTTGCTCGAAAATAAAAACAACAGCCTTCCGGTAAAGTTGAACGGAAAGAATATCGCGCTTTTCGGTAATACCTCGTATAATTTTATTTCCGGCGGTACCGGAAGCGGCGATGTCAACGAGGCCTATGTCATTTCATTAAGGGAAGGCCTGAAGAATGCAGGTTCTGAAATCGATCACCGGCTTTCCGGCAAATACATGCCTTACATCCGGCGGGAAGACAGCCTTCAGACCGAAAGAAGAAAACGCGAGGGCGGCCTTTCAAAATATATCAGGATCCGGGAAATGGATTTTTCCGATCAGGAAATCCTTCAGGCGTCAGAGGAAAATGATTTCGCCATATTCACCATCGGCAGGAATGCCGGTGAAAGCGGTGACCGGCCTGTATCTGACTTCTACCTTCAGCAGGATGAACAATCAATGATTGAAAAAATCAGCCGGGCTTTCCATGGAAAAAACAAGAAATTCATCATCATCATGAACATCGGAGGCGTAATCGAAACCCAAAACTGGAAAGACCTTGCTGATGCAGTGCTGCTGTCCTGGCAACCCGGTCAGGAAGCTGGCGATGCCGTAGCGGAAATCCTCTCCGGAAAAGTGAATCCATCCGGAAAGCTCGCCCAGACCTTTCCGAGAGATTATAAAGATGTACCTTCTGCCGGCTCTTTTCCGGGAACTCCTGCTGGTTTTCCGGTGAACTCCATTTATAATGAAGGGATCTATGTAGGGTACAGGTATTATGATACATTCCATGTTCCTGTTGCTTATCCGTTTGGGTACGGCTTATCATATTCGAGTTTTACCTTTTCGGAACTGGAAGCAAAAGATGATCCAGCTGCAAAAATGCTGCACGTGAGCTTTACTATAACCAATTCCGGAAAAGTTCCTGGAAAGGAAGTGGCGCAGGTGTATATTTCTGCTCCGAAAGGAAGCCTTGACCATCCGGTTCAGGAACTGAAGTCCTTTATGAAGACGGAAATCCTCAAGCCGGGGAAGTCACAGACTTTTTCCGTCAGTATCCCGTATTATGATCTGGCATCATTTAATCCTGTAGCTTCATCCTGGGAAATGGAAGCCGGAAATTATGAAGTGAGGCTGGGGAATTCCTCACAGCATATTATGCTGAAAAATTCTTTCAGTATTCCAGGTCGAATGACCATCCTTAAAACCGGAAACCTGATGAAGCCTGATATGAAATTTCAGGAAATCAAAAATTAAAATCTTATAAAACCTTATAATGAAAAAGTTTATCAACCTGTTTTTGGCAGTGATCCTGCTGCTGGTCCTGCTTCTTTGCACACTTTTAACTCTTTCGGTCTATTTGAAATGGCCTATGTACGTCAGCGGCTACAGCAGCCTTTTTGCAACACAGTTCAATTCGAGATTCATACTTCTTGCGCTGGTCTTATGCATCATAGCCTTCCTGTTCTTTAAAAAACAGGATACGGGACGGAAAATCTGGAAATTCAACCTGATCCTGGGGATCCTGTTCCTGGCCGGGCAGCTTATTTTTATGCTGATCATGCTCCGTACAGCGTCAAAGTATGATGCTGAAGTTTCACTGATTCCAAGTCTTAAGGGCTATGAGAAACCCATCAAGCCTACTGAAACCCATCATTACCTGACCATTTATCATGATAAGCAGCTCTTTGATGTCTACCGTCCGAAAAACCCAACCGGAAAACCGACTATTCCTGTTGTCTTAGTCCATGGAGGCGCTTTTATCGAAGGGAAAAGGGACCAGCTCGGATACGCAGCCAACTGGTTTACAGAAAGAGGGTATACTTCTTTCGGGATTGAATATCCTCTGGCAAAAAAGGACCGCCAGACCTATGAAAGTGCAGTCAATTCCATAGTCACCTGCATGAGCTACATCCGGAAGCATGCACAGGAGTTCAATATAGATCCTTCGAAAATGATCCTGGTCGGCGGCTCTGCGGGAGGAGCACTGGTGATGCAGGCTGATTTAGGGTTAAGGGATGGTTTCGCCCATTCTTATGACGGAAGCCAAGTTGCTCCGCCGGCTGCGGTGATTGCGCTGTATCCGCCGGTCAGCCTCTCAGGTCTGTACCAGAAGCTTCGGGAAGGAAAAACCGTAGACCTGTACGATCCGATGAACAAGTATCTTGGAGGGAGCCCGGTACAGTTTCCTGCGCGTTTCAAGCAGCTGAACCTGATTGACCATCTTTCGGGAGGTATTGCGCCTACGCTGATCCTGACCGGTGAGATTGACCATGTAGTGAATGTAGAAGCAATCCGGGATTTTGTGAAGAAATCACAGGAAATGAAGCTACCGGTTTCTTATATGGAAGTACCGTACGGTGAGCATGTCTATGATGGCAACCCGAATTCCATTGCAGGGCAGATGACCTGGGCGGAGATTACCACTTTTCTGAAACGGAATCGCCTTACGGCAAAGTAAAATATCCTGCATCCGGATCATGATATCCGGGCACAAAAATTTCCCGCAGATCAGGAACATGTACGCCTGGCCTGCGGGAAATTTGGTATCTGTAATTCACCAGAGAAGCTGTAGCTGCATATGTCAGCACTAGCTTTTTTTTACTCCATCATCAGGAGACTGAATATTCTGCCGCCAATCTTTGCAGCAAAGGTGGTGAGACGGGTGATACCGTCCTTAATTCAGCTGGTAATTTCGGATTACCAGATCCAGAATGAAGTAAACATAATCCTGATCCGCTTCTTTTCTGTTGATCAGCTTATTCTTATAGTCGTATGAATAGAGCCTTTTGATCAGTTCTTTATACTTTTCAAGATTTTCATCCTTGATCTTTACCCTGATGTTGCCGTCTTTACGGTTGATCAGTTGATCATCCAGTGTCCGCACTTTAAACAGTACATGTGACAATTTAAGGGCGTTGGGACGCCCTGCGTATCTTTCTATGATGTTTATCTTGAATGAGTCAAATACAATAGTATTAAAAACAATGTTAGAACTAGATCCCTGCCCTTTTAATTCAAACTTATAGTTCATGAATTCGATTTTTACAAATTTAGTGAGAAAGTAAAAAATAGCAAAATATCAGATAAAAATTATCTGTTTTATTTATTGAATCTTTGACAAGAAAATATCAGGCCATTAAAGGCTTTTGATTTCAATTTTTATAGGTCTCGGAAAGATGGTATTCAGATATGAAGCTATTCTGTTCATATCAATCGAATTAAATGCTGAAAATATTTCGGACCGATCTTTGAAGTATAAGGATGTTATTTGCTGAAGGCACAGGATAAGTTTATATAAGCTTACATTTCAACAGCGGCAGTTAAAAATATATCATATTTATCATTTTATGGTTTAAAATAATATATAAATGAATTAATTTTCTTTTTTAAAGATTATTTTGTTATAATTATTAGCTTTTTATGTTTATTTGTAAAATAATATTTTATTTTATTGGTTTTTAATATAAAATATTTAATATAGTCAATTTTAAACAATATAAAACATTGTCAATCAATATTTTATGTAGGTTATGATGACTATCTTATTGTCATTCAGTTTTTTTGCTGGCACAGACTTTGAGACCTGATTCAGCATGAGACCCACCGAAATCACTTCACCAACAGATCATGTTCTGACATCAGAAAATCATGAAGAACTCGCAAGAGAAGCTTTTGCATCATTTATTGAGGATGCTTCTTTTCCCTGTGTAGCGGCCAAAGCAGCGCTGAGCAGAGACCAGATGAGAATTTTTGTTGCAGGGCATATTGCCTGTCCGAAAGACGACCAGCAAATCCTTGAGTTTATCTATGATTTTGTAGATTCTTACCGCAATGCAGAAAATCATTTCCATACCGCCTGTGTTATCTTTCCGGATGCAACCGGTATAGATGAAGCTCTATTTGAGCGATTGCTCTGGATGCGCCTTCAGGCACTTTCTGACCTTGACGGGAAAAATTATCCTTATGACAAAAGGGTAAGTCCGGACCCTCAGTCGGATCAGTTCAGCTTTAGCCTTAAAGAAGAGGCATTTTTCGTGATCGGTCTCAATCCTGACAGCAGCCGGCCGGCCCGCAGATTCAAATATCCGGCTCTTGTATTTAATCCGCACCAGCAGTTTGAAGAACTGCGCCATCTGAAACGGTATGATAAAATGAAAAATATCGTCCGTAAGAAAGATGTTGAGCTCAGCGGATCCATCAACCCGATGCTTCAGGATTTCGGAGCATCCTCTGAAGTCTACCAGTACAGTGGAATGCAGTACGACAACAGCTGGCAATGTCCTTTTAAACCCAAACATTTATGAATACCATACCACCGCGCAGCGGAACAGCCTTTATCCTTAAAAAAGGGGAGCGCCTTATGATTACTGACATCCAGGGCGAACAGGTGTCCGATTTTATCTGCTTTAACCAGCATGACACCAAAGAATACTTATCTTCCGGCAGAACCATTGACTATGCTGAAACCATTTTCCTGACCAAAGGAAATCCTTTCTATTCCAACAGGAGCAATATTATGTTTGATATTGTGGAAGATACCGTAGGCCGCCATGATTTTCTCCTTACCCCCTGCAGTGCAGATACCTTCCGTATCATTTACAGCGATACCAATCCGCACCGGGGATGTTTCGGAAACCTCTGCGAGGCGTTACAGCCTTTCGGCATCAGTCCGGATGAGATACCGATCTGTTTTAACGTCTTCATGCATGTTGCAGTGGATGGGGAAACAGGTAAAATCAGTGTTCTGCCCCCAAAAAGCAAAGCAGGCGACCATATCGTTATTAAAGCTAAAATGGACCTTATTATAGGAATGACAGCGTGTTCAGCAGAGATGTCGAACAACTATTCCTTTAAACCTATTGGCTATGCTATAGACTCTACCTATTAAATGAAACAGTACGATGACAGAATAGAAGAGCCGGACTCCGGCTCTTCTCAGTGTTTTAACATACAAATGCTTTTCGCTTCACCGTTCAGGGGTGCACAGGATGACAGCCTGGCTGCTGCGATCGGTGATGCGGTGACGGCCATTAATGCGCTTAAGCCTGCCCATCAGGACAGTGGTGCCTTCCTGGGGGATAATGCTGCGCTCACGGTAAACCTGCAAGCATTACGTTCCGCCAGGCTGAAAGATAAAGGGGAATCACTGGATGAGGTTATCCGGCAGGTTGTCGATACCTTTGAAGGCTTGCCGAACTGGGGACATCCCCTCAATATGAGCAATATATGCCCGCAGGAAAATATAGCAGCCATTGTGGCCTCTATGCTGACGCAGGTATTTTCCCCCAATATCCTGGAAGCGGAATACGCATGGAATACGGCCAAAGCAGAACTGGAATCAGCAGCAATGATGGCAGACCTCGCCGGCTGGAATCCCGACACATCAGGCGGGCTTTATACGTACGGCGGCTCAGGATGCTGGATGTACCATCTGAAATATGCCTTAAGCCGCGTATTGCCGGACTCAAGAAAAAAAGGGATCAGGACGGATGCCAGGGTGATCTGTTCGGAACAGGCCCATTATGCCATGCTTAACAGTACCGACTGGACAGGATTGGGAATGGATCAGATTATGACCGTAAAGACGTTACCGGGTACCAACTGTATGGACCTCGGCCATCTGGAAGAAATCCTGAAAGAATGTACGGAACATCATATTCCGGTGGTTTCCGTAGTATGTACTATGGCTACAACGGATGCCTGTGCGTTTGATCCTGTACGATCTGTAAGAATCTTGCTTGACCGCTATCCCAACAGCCCGGAATTCGGGAAGGCATTCCTGTATTGCGATGCTGTGATCGGCTGGTCATGGCTGGCTTTTGGCAGATATGATTTTACTGCAAATCCGCTTGGTTTTTCACCGGAATCCCTGGAAGATATGAGGAAGAACCTTGCAGCGATCCAGGAGATCCGTTATGCTGACGCCTTCGGGGTAGATTTCCATAAAAATTTTGCACCATTGGTCAGCAGCTTATTCATGTACCGCGATGCTGAAGAATTTGAACGCTTGCTCAAAAGAAAGGAGGCGGCTTACCTTCAGGAGCGGGGCGAGTACAATCCCCATAATTATACCCTTGAAGTTTCCCGGTCCGCCGCCGGATCTATGGCCGGATGGGCCACGCTGAAATACCTTGGTGCCCAAGGGATCCAGGCAGTTCTGGGATGCGGCCTGGAAAAAAAGCATGGTCTTTTAAAGGAACTGTCAGCTTACAGCGATATGGTATGCGTGAATGAAGAAGACCACGGAAGCGTTACGCTGTTAAGGATTTACCCGGAAAACATCTCTGCCGCCACGCAGTATAAGAAGGAGCTTCATCATCCGGAGTACCGCGATACCCTGAAAAAGCATAATCAATTAACGGAAGATATTGCTGAACTCCTCTGGAAATGGTTTCGGGAAGGAAAGAAGATTTCCGGAATGCACACGCCGTATTTGAGTATAACGAAAGGGTTCCGGCCGGCCGTATACAACCATGACCTTAGCGATGATGAAGCTGTAGTGTATGCTCTTAAAGTCTATCCTGTGAACGTTTTTGTGACCCCTGAAACCATCAGCCATGCTTTGCAATGCATCCGGATGGCCAGGGATGAGGTCACCCGGAATACATGAAAGGATTTTCGGATTTTAATCCGTTTGTCACTCCATAAAATAAGAATCAGGGAGCATGACTATCATGCTTCCTTTTACAATTCATATCCGCTCATATTCAGTTTGTATCAAGGTAATTACTACCTGGTATCAGATTTGATTCCAGTGCTTTTAAAAAGACCGGATGTGTTGCTGAAAAAATGGTAAGGTCTTAGCTTTAATGGCAGTTTTATATAAAATATCGTAGGTTTTTTTATGTGCATTAAAAAACTTTTACAGTTTGCAGAAAATAGCAGTTGGGAAAATTAGTTACCCGTGGAAGGTGGCGAAAAATTCAGAGATTTTTTTGACGGGTGGTTTTAATAACGATTAAAGTGTTATGATCCCTCTGAAATTAAGATCATTTTAAAATATAACCACAACAGTTACAAAAGCTTTTGACACTTAAGAATTATGAAGAAAATAGCTTTGAAAACAGAAGAACACATTAGTTTTTTAAAAATCTACGATTTTATGGTGGGTGAAATCGAACATTTGTATAATTTTATTTCATCATGAATACAAGAAGTATAACCGTTCCTAAAGTAAAACTGACCTAGGAGTCTGGAGCGTTAAGACCGGAAGGCTTATAAATGTTAAGAAAATTCTATTGTCCGAAGCGTGGGACTAACTTTGAATCGAAGCTATATTATTGCTACCACGCAAGTTTAGAATTTTTAGTGCATAAGGCTTTCGGTTAGCGGAAGAATCCAGTCTTGATCTTTTGGTTCGTTTTGCATCAAGGCAAACCCGCAGGGTTCGCTGATTCAGATAAAAAAATAAACTTGAAAGAAGCAAAATGAACGAATTAAAAAAATGGGATTTCATATAACCACAACAGTCACAAAAGTTTTTGACACATAAGAATCTTAAGAACCAGCTTTGAAAACAGAAGAGCACATTAGTTTTTTAAAAATCTACGATTTTTATAATGCGTGAAAGAAAACCGGCATGATCTACTGAACTGCGGGAGATTAAATCACAAAAGTCACAACAGTTGAGCCTCTTTAGAATCTTAAGAAGACAGCTTTGAAAACAGGAAGAACATATAAGATTTAAAACCGTACTTTTATTCTCACCCATCAATTCTCATAATAATGAATGACACCTTCCGTAACCACCTCCTTGAAATTATTGAGCTCAATGAAGCGGAATATGAACTCATCGGACGTCATTTTTCTTCTTTCAAATTCAGGAAACACCAGTTTGTTATTCAGGAGAATCAGCATGTGGACCATATGTACTTTGTTTCGGAAGGGTTACTGAAATGCGGGCTGATTGATGCAGCGGGTAAAGAACATATTCTTCAGTTTGCCTGTACAGACTGGTGGGTTTCGGATTTCCAGGCTTATTTCAAACGGGAGCCGTCCACATTGGCGGTTCAGTGCCTTTCCGATGCTGAACTGATCGGTATATCCTACAGGGATATGGAAGCATTATGTGCACAGCTTCCTAAGATGGAGCACTTTTTCCGGGTTAAATCTAATTTCGGATATGTCGCTTTGCAAAAGCGGATTGTCTCATTGATGTCCCATTCTGCCAGGGAGCGTTATGATACCTTCCTGAACCAGTACCCGGAACTGGTCCGGAAAGTTTCCAAACAGCTGCTGGCCAATTATCTGGGGGTAAGCAGGGAAACGCTCAGCAGGCTACAGATGTGATCTGCATCACATTTTCTTTGTGACATAGATCCTTGGTTTCAGGAACCGGTCTGTGTAATTTTACCGTAAGAATCACTAGATTTTAAAGACTGTAGATTTTCTCATTTTATATAAAGATTCATCAGTATAGATTAACCTAAAACAGAAATAATATGTCAAATGAATTAAGCAAAGCAGCGGTTTTTGACGGAACAGGATACGAGCCGTCATTATTTTCACGATCTCAGTTTGTCGCTCCGAAAACGGATTATAAAGCAGTGGACCTCCATCACCGCAATACGGACCGGAATAAGAAAATATTAGTGGTCTGTACGGAAGAGAAGTATATGACCATGGCTAACGGGAAAAAATTTTCTACGGGAAACCATCCTGTGGAAACCTTTGTGCCGATCCTTCATTTCCAGGATGCCGGATATGAAGTGGATTTCTTTACACCTACAGGGGACTCTGTAAAGCTGGAGCTCTGGGCACTTCCGTTACAGGACGTGGCGGTGGGCAATATCATCGAAAAATATTCGGAACAGCTTGCGCATCCTAAAAGCCTCAGGGATTTCACGGAAGGAAATTTTACGTCCGAGACTGATTATGTGGCTGTATTCCTGCCCGGTGGTCATGGAGCCATGCTGGGATTGCCTGAGAATGAGGACCTGAAAAAAGTAATCCGTTGGGTAGTGGAAAAAGATAAACTGATGTTTGCGATCTGCCATGGCCCGGCTGCATTGCTGGCCGCTACTGATCAGGAGGATCCTGAAAATTTTCCTTACAAAGGATATGCAATCAACGGATTCCCGGACAGTATCGATGAAACACTTCCTGAAATAGGATACCAGCCCGGAAAAATGCCGTGGTTCTATGGCGAAAAGCTTAAAAACCTGGGGATTAAATTTTTAAACGAAGGAATATCCGGAGCCTGCCATACAGACAGGAAGTTGGTGACGGGCGACAGCCCGCTGGCAGCCAATGCATTCGGGGAAATGTGTGCCAGGGTACTTTCTGAAGCTGCTTCAGGAAATTCCAGATAAGTTATATCATTCGGTGATTTAAAGGATACAATATCCTTTTATTCCGTACTAAAAGTATAGCCGCTTCCGAAAAAGAAAGCGGCTATACTTTTTTTTATTCTGATGCAGGATACTATTTATTCATGGTGTTCACAGTGCAGGATAATATATTCCCACGGAGCCATATTAAGAACCATCGTTTCGGGTACGGTATGTGGCTGACCGGTAAAAAGGCTGGTATAATCCCCGGTATCAAACGACGTGTCAAACTGAACCATGACCGAGTCTTTACTCAGGTTGATGAATGTAAGGACTTTATCACCATTTTTTTCGCGTACGAAAGAAATTACCTGATCCATCCTGTCATTCATAATCCTCACCATTTCGCCGCCGTAACTTCCGTTCCAGAGGGCCTGGTTTTGATGTTTCAGCCTGAAAAGGGTAGTATAGAGGGCTTCGTTTTGATGCGTTTTCCATTCAATAGGGTCCTTTTCAAAAAACTGAAGAGACCGGTCGAGTCCTGCTTCCTGGCCGCTGTAGACCAACGGCATCCCGTCCATCATTACGGTAAAGACCGTAGCCGCTTCCAAGGCGTCGCCAAAATTGCTGTACTGGTTGCCTTCCCATGAATTTTTATCATGATTGTCGATGAAATTCAGCCGGATCCCGTCTTTCGGGAAAATAGAGACATGCTCGGCGAGGTAAGCTTCCGTAAGTATTTTTACGCTTCTTTCATTAAGGGCAAGCTGGTGAAGGATATTCCATAGCGTCCAGTTATAGGTCACATCAAATGCCCTGCGGTGGAGTTCGCGGTCTTCGGCTTCTGCCAGCATGAATACAGGTTTGATGGTGTCGAGTTCCATCCGGACATTTTCCCAGAAATCAATTGGGATAAAGCTGGCAATATCACAACGGTACCCATCGATATCATATTCCCTGATCCAGAATTTAAGCGCTTCCGTCATGTACTCGCGCAGTTCCGGATAGCGGTAATCCAGCTCGATGATGTCGTCATAGTCCCTCCACCGCGTAGACTGGAAGGTGTCTTTCCTGGATTTCCGGTACCATTCCGGATGTTTCGCCACCATTTCATTATCCCAGCTGGTATGATTGGCTACCCAGTCCAGGATCACATACATGCCTTCCTGATGGATGGCCTGGACCAGGTGCCGGAAATCTTCCTCTGACCCGAATTCCGGATTGACTTCCAGGTAATCTTTTACCGAATAGTAACTCCCCAGGCTTCCTTTGCGGTTCAGTTTTCCAATAGGCTGTACCGGCATCAGCCAGATGATATCAATGCCCATTTTTCTGAGTCTGGGAAGTTGTTTTTCGATGGCTTTAAAAGTGCCTTCCTCTGAAAACTGACGGATATTAAGCTCATAAACCGTGGCGTTCTTGATCCAGTCCGGCGGGGTGATCTCTACATATTTTTTAGGCAGGTAACGGGGGTGATAAGGTTGCTCCATAAGTATATACAGGTAAAATAATCGATTATTATTCCTTATTCAGTAAGAAATAAATGTACCATTTTCAACCGATTGATCATTCATAGCCTGGATTTTTTACCACAGAACTTTTAAGTCCGGATGCCATTTTTAATATTAACATATTCTTTATTGATCCTCTATTGAATTTAATCATGGTCAAAAAAGGCGCTCACCAGGAAAAATATTTCTGAAACAACCCATTAAGGTTTAATTTTTGCAAACAATACCGAGGCAGCAGATGCCTGCCTGAATTCGACACCAAAAAAATAAATAATATGATTCCGAAGAAAATACACTACTGCTGGTTTGGCGGTCACCCGAAACATGAACTGGCTGAGCACTGCATCGCTTCCTGGAAGAAAATACATCCGGATTACGAACTGGTGGAATGGAACGAGAGTAATGCCCCGCTGGAGGACAACAACTATGTAAAAGAAGCTTTTGAACAGAAAAAATGGGCATTCGTGTCTGATTATGTACGTTCCAAAGTGATGTATGAACACGGGGGCATTTACATGGATACCGATATGGAGCTCAAGCTCCCGCTGGATGAATTCCTGAATGAAAAAGCGATCTGCGGGTTTGAGGTAAAAGGCGTGCCGTATTCCGCATTCTGGATGGCAGAGCCCAAACATAAGCTGGCAGAAGACTTTGTGGCCTATTATGACCGCCAGGAAGGTTTTGTAGAACGTATCAACACTGATATTTTCTCTGAAATGCTGGAAAAAGAGTATGGTGCCGACCGTTACAGCGATACCATACAGAAACTTAAGCATGACGTAACGCTGTATCCGTCAGTATATTTCTCACAGGATCTCCCGAGCAATTATGTAAGCCATCATTTCAACGGTTCCTGGTTTGGGGGCGATGAGGAGAACACTCATAAAAAGATGGTGAATACCTATGGGCTTCTGGAGCGGCTGGTCAATCAGCCCGGTGCTGCGAAAGCTGTAGACAGCATCATTAATGAGCATAAAATCATTGATGTGGATCAGGTCCTTGATCTTTTTCCGAAAGAAAGCATCAGGAAATACCTTGAAAAAAGTGCGCCTGAAAGTGCAGGGGAAAAATCAGCGTAAAAGATTTTAAACTGACATACAGAAACTCCGGAACTAAAAGATCCGGAGTTTTTTATGTGAAATAAGTCAATATATGAGTTGAGATCTTAAACTCCTGCTTCAGAACTGGTCAGGTTTTCTATTTTAACCAGAACATCATCAATATCAAAAGGTTTGCTGATGAACATGTCCGCGTTGCAGGCTTTGGTTACCTGTTCCGCTTTGGCGTGTGCGCTGATGATCATTACAGGGATGCCGGAAGTTGCCGGTTCATTCTTTAGCTGGTTGCATACATCTGTTCCGGATCCGTCGGGCATCATTACATCCAGGATGAACAGGTCAGGCACAGCTGAGGTATCTCTGTTGTTGAATGCTTCTACAGTAGAAAAAGAACGCACATCGTAATCTTCAAATGACAGGAGTAATTGGAGTGCATCTCTGATGCCTGTCTCATCTTCCAGGATATAAATAGTTTTCATAGTGTTGGCTTGGCAAAAACAGAGCCAATTTTAAAAAGATGTCGAAAATAATTTTAAATTTTCATTAAACGCTGTCCGCACGCATTGTCCAGAGAATATTAATCCTTATTATCCGTGAGTTTTGTGATCATTCCGTTGAATATAAAGCCGTGGAAGGGGAGTACTGCATACCAGTATAATCTTCCCCAGAGTCCTACCGGCCGGAAGGTAGCTTCCTGGATCAGGCATCCGTCCTTAATCCTGAATTCCAGCCATGCTTCACCCGGCACTTTCATTTCTGCAAACAGCAGCAGCCTCTTTTCTTCCCTGCTGGCATACAGCACCCGCCAGAAGTCCACGCTGTCTCCTGCGCTGATGAGTTTTGAGTTTTTACGGCCCCGCCTCAGCCCGACCCCTCCGAAAAGCTTGTCGATGCTTCCCCTGAGGTTCCACAGGTAATTGGCGTAATACCAGCCGTTTTTTCCTCCGATCCCAAAGATCTTGTCCAGTGTTTTCTGTTCATCTTTGATCTTCCTGCTTCTTTTATCTTTAAAAACACCCATGGTAGGGACTTCCAGGAAATCCCATACATTTTTGGAGTACCGGTAATTCCCGAACGAGTCGTACCAGGTAGAAAGCACATCATTCTGTTCAATCTTGTCGAAACTCAGCTTCAGGCTTTCGCGGTAGGTCAGCAGATGAATACCCAGCTGTCCGGCAAGGTCATTTTTTTCTGCCACGACATTGATCTTCATGCTCTCAACCAGGTTTTTGGCCAGTACGTATGATGTTGAAGTGATGAAATACAGCCAGTAAGAGGATAGTTTAGGGCTGAGGACAGGTACGGAGATAATCGTACGCTTCAGCTTCCTTTCTTCTGCAAAGATCAGCAGCATTTCTTTATAAGTAAGCACATCGGGGCCCGCAATATCAAAATGCTTATTGTACGTAAAGGTTTTCCCCATAACGCCCATCAGGAATTCGATGACATTCCGGATTGCGATAGGCTGGCAGAGTGTTTTCAGCCATTTCGGGGCAACCATGACCGGTAGTTTTTCCACCAGGTCACGGATGATTTCAAATGAGGCAGACCCCGAGCCGATGATGATCCCGGCACGCAGCACGGTTAAGGCATAGGAATCGGACTTCAATTCATCCTCTACATCTTTTCTGGACTGGAGGTGCTTGGAGAGTTCTTTTTCATTCACAATTCCGGTCAGGTAAATCACCTGCTTACAATCCGTCTTTTCAATGGTCTGTGCGAAATTTTTAGCGGATATTTTTTCGGCCTTGCTGAAATCCGCATTGGCAGACATCGAATGAATGAGATAATAAGCAATATCAATATCCTGGTCTATATCGGATAAGGTAGACTGGTCATTGTAGTCATGTTCGACCACACTCAGCTGATGATCATAATTTTTATACGGAGACACATCGAAGCGTTTTTTGTCCCGTACAGAGCAGATGACCTTATGGCCTGCACTCAGAAGCTGGATCAGAAGCCTTTTACCGATATATCCCGTTGCGCCGGTAAGAAATATTTTCATAGGGTAGTGTAATTAATACATTGTAAAAAGGTGTTGAAGAAATGTAAGGCAAAGTAATCTATACTCTGCCTTGGGCAGAAGGTACAAATCTGATACCATATGAATGGGAATTCTTCAGGATGCCGTACCCTTAAGAAGTTCAGGAGTAATTTAAAAGGCGGATGAGCCGTAATATCCGGCAGACAGTCTTATCTTTGCACCAGTTTCCTATTATTACACCATCATCCTATGCAGGGCAGCGAACCTACGTACCAGATCTATTCCCCGGCAGCCGTTATCGGCCTGTTCAACAATGCCCTGAAGCTCAATGCAACGGTTAACCTGATCTATTTGAAAGGCAGGTATTCCTATGGCGGCGGTAAAGCCTATGTGAATTATTACTACGACTTTTTATATTCTGAAAGCGACAGTACTTCAATCGGGGTAAAAATGCCCGGCCTGCTCAGGAGCAAAATCGTGAACAATGAACTCTACACCCTTCGCGGATTTATAGAGAAGAGAGTCAAAAATTCCAGTATCGAATTGGTTTTTGTGGTTGATGAAATCATCTCCCAGGAAGAAAAAGCCGTTTCTGAAGAGGACCTGAAGCGGTACGATCTCATCCAGCGTAAACTCGAGCAGGGTTCACAGGACCTGGAAACCTTCATCAGGAATAAAGTCCTTCAGTCTGAGAAAGTCAGGATTGCCAACATTTACGGGCATAATGCCATTGTGCATAAAGATTTTTATGAAGGCCTCGATGTGTCGTCCAAAGATTTCGATATTGACGAATATACCTGCAATATTACTTCGGCAACTTCTGTTTCAGATGTCCTGAACAAAATTTCAGCCGGCGGATATGATGTGATTGCGCTGGTACGGGGCGGTGGCGATAAGCAGAGCTTTGAGGTATTCAATAACCTGAGCCTGGCAGAACAGTTCATCGCGCTCCCTTCAATTACCATTACGGCACTGGGCCATACCGCAGATGAAACGCTGTTGGATAAGCTTGCTGATAAAAGGTACCACCTCCCTCATGATTATGGCTCCGGCCTTCATGCAATCCTGAACAAGCTGACAGAGGAAAAATCAAATTCCAGGGCACTGCTGATTGAAGAAGTGAGGAAAGATGTTTCCAAACAATTCGTGGAACAGGTGACTACGCTTTCCGAACAGCTCAAAAAGAAGAACGAAGAATTCCTGGAAGCTCAGAAGACCTTTAAGGAGCAGGTAGAGCATCAGACCAAAACCTTCAACAAACAGCTGAAAGTGAGGAATGAAGAGGTCGAAAAGCTTAAAAAAGAAATTTCAGAAACCTATGGCAAGCAGGTCCAGACATTAACGGAACAGCTGGCCAAGAGGAATGAAGACGTCCAGAAGCTACAGGAAAATTCGGCTAAGCAGATTCAGGAGCTGAATGCACATTTTACAGCACAGCAGAAACAGCGTCAGGAAGAGATGGAAGCCGGCCGGAAAGAAATCGCAGCGTTGTATGAGAAAAACATGCAGTCTGCCATCAGCGAGAAAACGGCATCATTACAGGCCGGGCTGGACGTGGTAAAACAGGAAAACGAACGCCTGCAAAAGCGGTTGGAGGAGCCGAAAACCGATTATATCAAACTGATTATTGCAGCAGTGATTGCGTTGGTTATGGGTTTCGTGCTGGCCAAAATGCTTTAAGGGCCGGAAGGTTACGGGAAATAAAGAAGCGAAATATTTCTCATATCCTTAAAAAAAGACTGAATTGCAGACTATGGAAATCAATCTAAAATTGTTTCATCTTAACAATTATTCATCTTGTTCTTCGGATATTCGGCTCAGTTTTTGAGTAAGAGATCATAAATAATCAACGATGAATATAAAATCTCTTTTCTATGTTTTGCCTCTGGCATTGTTAACGGGTATTTCTACCATCAGCTGCAGCAGCAACGACGATCAGCCGGATGCTGCACAGAACGGACCTACTGTATACGCTGCCGGCCGCGAAGATTATAAAGCCAAATACTGGAAAAACGGAACCGCAGTCCTCCTGGGAACCGGATCAGGATCTTCCGATGCTACGGGAATGGTCGTAGTGGGTGATGACGTTTATGTCGCCGGTTATGAAGTGAAGGGCAATGGGAAGTATGTGGCAAAATTCTGGAAGAACGGAGTGGCTACAGATTTAACGGACGGTTCTCAGGATGCATTCGCCAACGGTATTGCTGTGGTTGGAAATGATGTTTATATTGCCGGCCAGGAAATGGTTCCCGGCGGTACTACCTATATCGCCAAATACTGGAAAAACGGTACTCCGGTTGCGCTGACGGATAATACCCAGAGTGCCGTAGCAGAAGCAATTGCTGTGGTTGGGAATGATGTCTATGTCATCGGAGAACGAAGGATGACCAGCTGGCTTACACCGGTCACCTGTTACTGGAAAAATGGGCAACGTACCGATATTTCTGACCAGAACACTACGGCAGACCATCAGGATATTGCCGTTTCGGGTAATGATGTCTATATGATGTGGTCTGTAATCTACAATAATTCAGGACAGTCACAGACGCGGTATTCTAAAAACTTGTCTGCACCCACACTGATTCAGGACGGATCTTCCAGTGTCAGCGGAAATGCCATAACGGTGAAAAATAATGAAGTTTATATTTCAGGATCCGGAATGTCGTCCAACGGGAATTCATCGGTTGCCAAATATTGGAAGAACGGTTCGCCGGTAGTTGTGGGCTCAGGTGTTTCTTACGCATTGGGTATTGATGTTTTCGGTACCGATGTATATGCTGCAGGCTATCAGGACAACCCTGGCGGAGGATCTGCTGCCCTTTATTGGGTGAACGGGAAACCGCAGACGCTCACCACAGGTACAGGAAATGCCCTGATCAGAAAAATTATCGTTAAGGAGAAGTAACAATAAATCAAAAGCCTTTTACTTCCGCTATATTAGAAAAACTTTAAAAATTATCCTATCCGGGATAATTTTTTTATCATTAATATGCATTCATTTCAATCGTCTTACTGCAATGCCGGCCATAAATAAATTGTATTCTTAATGACAGAACATCTGAAAAAAATATGTTATCAGAATCTGCTCAGTATTGTAAAATTTAAAGAATTAAATCTATAAAAGTGAATTATTAACACTTTGGCAAATAAATTGTTACCATAGATGAAGCAATCGCATATTGCCCACCATTTTACAACCTCTTAAATGATATACAATATGAAAAACTCAATTTTAGCTATTTTAGCTGTTGGAGCTATGGTAGCATGTAAAAAAAATGAAACTACGGCAACGGACACGTCCGCAGACAGTACGGCAATGTCGACGCCTGCTGATTCCGGAATGATGAATACAGGTGCAGATTCAACTGCAATGTCCGGCAATATGGATGCCAATGCTAAAAGCAACCTGAACGACCAGGATAAGAAATTTGCTGATGCTGCAGCCATGGGCGGAATGATGGAAGTGATGGCAGGACAGTTGGCATCCACCAATGCTACCAATGCTACCGTAAAATCACTGGCACAGATGATGGTCACAGACCATACCAAAGCTAATGATGAGCTGAAAGCATGGGCTTCCAAAGCAGGGTATTCTCTACCTACATCTTTAGATGCCGATATGCAGAAAAAATATGACGCATTGAAAATGAAAAAAGGTGCGGAATTTGACCGTACGTATGCGGATATGATGGTTACTGATCATCAGACAACCATTGCCAACTTCAAGAAAGAAGCTTCCGACGGTTCTGATGCATCGCTGAAATCTTTCGCAAGCAAAACACTTCCGACTCTGGAACATCACCTGATGGAATCTGAGAAAGCGAAGAATGCTGTAAAATAAATACAACATCAATATTGTTTGAAATCCTGCTGAAAAGCGGGATTTTTTTGTTTGAGAATTGCAGGGTTTGAATTAGGTTTCAGGCCGCAAAGGTGACAATGATTTTTTGACACATAAGAATCTTAAGAAGCCAGCTTCGAAAACATAAGATCACATGAGTTTTTAAAAATCTATGATTTTTAAGTACGTGAAAAAATCTGCTTAATCTGCGAGATGATTTTAAACCACAACAGTCACAAAAGAGTTTTGACACTTAAGAATTATGAAGCGTACAGCTTTGGAAACATTAAGATCACATAAGCTTAAAAATCTACGATTTTTTGCGTATGTAAAATCTTTGCGGTTTTTGGGAAATAGCATCTGGGAAAATTCCCCTCCCTCGGAGGGCGAAAATTCAAAAAATTTTTGACGGGGTTGTTTTGATGATCCGGGATTATAACAGGCTGCATAATTTTTGACACATGAGAATATTAAGAAGACTGCTTTGAAAATAGTCAGAACACATCAGTTTTAAAAAATCTTAGATTTTTAAATACGTGAAAAAATCTGTGTTATTTGGTGATCTACGAAAGGTAAAGACAACAACAGTCACAACAGCTTTGAAAACAGTCAACATATGAGTTTTAAAAATCTACGATTTTTAAATGCGTGAAAAAACTTGCATGATCAACTGATCTGCGAGAAATCAAAACTCATATAAGGTTAAAAAAAATACGATTTTTAACTGCGTGAAGAGACATCTGTGTAATCTAAACCTATGATCTGGCTCCCTCGTTGTAAATACGGTCAAAATAATCCCCCAGTGAAACGATCCTGGAATGATGTACGGGATTAATATAGTTCAAAAACATTTGCTCCGTGCTGTGGCCTGTGGCCTGCATCAGCAGGGGAGTGGGGATCTTTCCGTAGAAATTGGATGCAAAGCTCCTTCTGCCGATGTGGCTGCTGATATTCTCCCATTTTTCTGCGCAGGTTTCCTTTCCTCTGAAGCCGGTCCGTTTCCGCATTTTCACAGGTGAATTGATCCCTGCAAGAGCTGCTACTTTTTTAATCTGGGCATTATATACCGCCGTATCTATGGCCTGGGGAAATGCTCCGCCGTATTTCTTCATGATCTTTAATACTTCAGGATGCAGGGGAAGAATGATCTCCTTTCCGGTTTTCTGCTGAGTGAATGAGATGCATAGCTTATGGTCGATTCTGATCAGCTGTCCGGAGTTAAAACGCATAAAATCCGAAATCCTCTGTCCGGTGTAACAGCTGATCAGAAGCCAGTCTTTAGCCCTCTTTAGCTCTGTCGGAACAGTTGTTTTGCTGATTTTGCTGATTTCTCCCTCTTCAAGGACAAGTACTCGTTTTACCATTTTAAGCTTCGGGACCTCAAGCTGCCTGACCTGAGTAATGATGCCTTGCCGCTCAGCGAAATTAAGGATGGTTTTGATGAATTCCGCTGTTCTGTTCAGGGTACTTTCCGTATATTCCTCTAATCTCCCAAATTTGTAAAATTCCCTGATCATGGCAGAATCCACTTCTTCGGTAAGCATATTGCGGCCTAAAAAACCTTGGAATTTCTCCATCATCCGCAGGAAGACCACATACCTTCTGTAGGTGGACAGACAAAGGCCCTCTTTCTTGGCTTCAATATAGGAAGACATCATGAAGAGAAACGAGCCCGCAGGATAGGCCGTAGTTTTTTCAGAACAGATCTTTTTGATTTCTGTAGCGATCTCTTTACGTGAAATTCCGGGCTTGTGCTGTATATATTCCGCAAGGCGGAATTTAAGTTTGTTGAGCAGGGTATTGAGCTCTTTATTTTTTTTAGAATAAATATTTCCGGGACGCTGCTTCTCGGGGTCCCAGTCTTTTGGTGCAATGGTTAAAGGAAGTTTGATCCGGTAGGAAACTTTGTTATCAACATCGGCAATCAGATATACATAATTGTTAAAATTTGTTGCTTTTTGGGATAAAAGATAAAAAAAAATCATAACTAAAGAATTAAAAAATTTACTGATCAGGCCCAAAAATAGTACAAATAATTAGTCTTTTACAGACTAATGCTACAAAGATAATAATTAAATAATGCTGGTCAAGTGTATATTAGTAAAATGTTATTATGTAAATATTTATTATTATTAATTGTATTATGTAATCGATGATATAAATTTTAATAGTATGCACATATTGGGACTTTTAGTACTGTATCGGGAATTGTTTATAGTATAATATTCTAAGGCATAGAATGGTAAATTTTATATTAGTCTGTAAAAGACTAATGTAGGATTTTATAAAAAGTATCTGATTTTTATCCATTTGGAAAAAGATCCGTTACAGCGGTTTATAGTTTTCTGCTGTTTGTTTTTACATTCGATTGGAAAAGATGATATCTATACTGTCTATTGGTATTGCATCATGCATAACAATGAAACTGTACCGGGCAAGATAAGCATTTATCGGACTTTAGTATAGACAGCTTTATCACAGATAATCAAAGTGGAAAGAAACATTCTGTCAATAAATACAAATAGTTAATGAATTTCAAAAACATTCATATCGGAAATCTGATTGAAAAGAAAGTCGCAGAAAGCGAAATTAAATCATGCCGGATCTGCCAATTTATTCATTGCACGGAAGATCAGATTTCCGAGATGTATAAGGCGCCGTCATTAGATACAGACCTTCTCCTTCGTTGGAGCAAGCTTCTGGAGTATGATTTTTTCAGACTTTACACACAACATCTGATTCTCTATGCCCCTCCCGGAGCTGCAAGGCGAAATCCTGTCAAAAATGCATCAAGCCCGCTTCCGGTTTTCAGGAAAAACATTTATACCAAAGAAATTATTGATTTTATTCTGGAATTGGTCACAACAGGAACGAAAACCAAACCGGAAATCATGGAGCAATATAAAATTCCCAAGACTACGCTGTACAAATGGATCAGCAAACAGAGTAAAAATAATGGATAAATGAAGACATTACCCAACTACAAAAGAATCTATAAGGATATGCTAATCATGAAGTATCCTGAAAAGGCCCATTTGTGCAACCATATCCTTAAGAAAAAAGCGATTGACATTATGGATGTTATCCGGCTGGAACAGATTATCTGCAGTAAGAAAGAATATGCCGATTCCCGTTTTGACCAGAAACTTAAATCCTATGATAAGAAAACTATTTTTGAGATCCTCGATTATCAGAAAAAGAACCGGCTGAACAACAGCCAGCTGGCCAGGCATTTTAAGCTCAGCCGCAATACGGTGACGAAATGGAAAAAGCTGTTTTTTTAAACGGATCATCGTGTGATGGGCTATGATTCTGAAAACACTGAAGGAAAACCTGTAATTTATTGTGCACTGCCGTGTTGAGAGCCCTATCCGGAAAATTCGTCCGGAACTGAGAAAATAGTATGTTACTGATGTAGGGGAAAAATCTTGGATTATGTGGAAAAATTATTATACCATTAATAAGAACAATATCCTGTCTATCTCATACCTCTTCACATGGAGTTATCAGTAAATATGCTTGTATACGTAATTTAATATGACCTGTACAACTAAAAATCATAATGATTTATTAATGATATTTAATATATTAAAATATCCTGATATATAGTTAATCAATAATTAATCTTACTTTTGCGTGGAGAATTTTCAGCAAAAGTCTGAAAGCTGTAAAAAATAAAAAAGTTATATGAAGACACATCTACTCACTGCAAGTATTGTATTGCTATCTTTTCATGCCTACTCTCAGGTAGGAATTAACAATCAGAATCCTAAGGCTACACTTGACATTACGGCCAAAACCACAGATGGCAGCAAACCGGAAGGAATCCTTGTACCAAAGCTGACCGGAGATCAGATCAAAGCCGGGAATGCACAATATGGCTCAGACCAGAAAGGGACTATCCTTTATGCTACAGCGGCCGTTACCACATCAGACAGCAAAACAGCTAATATTA
>CAJYLH010000005.1 GCA_913775525.1 uncultured Chryseobacterium sp. | reverse complement strand
CGTCGGTATTTAGGGAGAGTTGGCAGAGTGGTCGATTGCGGCAGTCTTGAAAACTGTTGACTGTAACAGGTCCGGGGGTTCGAATCCCTCACTCTCCGCCAGTTGGGAAACCAAAATAAGCTAAAACTCTGTAAACATCAATGTTTACAGAGTTTTTTGTTTTAGCGCAGTATCAAAAAAAACCAAAATAGGTTACGATTGATAGGTGCCATTTCGAGTCCCATTCTATACGTTACGAAAAATCATTGCGGCAGCAGACTGGATTAGAATACTATGCTGTAAAAGGGCAGAAACTAATATCAGTATCCTGCAAACAATCAATTCCTATCCTTTTCAAGTAAGATTGTAATGAACAGGTTAGCTTCTTCCATTTCCTGATAGCAAATGACATGTAAAATACTCAACCGCATACGAATTCTTCTTCTTTAATTGAAACAACAAAAGGACACCTCCTGAACGAAGGTGCCTCTGACAATTTATAATGCAAAATAATTTTAGCTAAAAATTATCTTACCAAAGCAGTTCCACATCTTTTTTAATGTAGGTATTGTAAATATTTTCCACTGCTTCTAAGTCTCCTTGAGTAAGGTCAGGTATATCTAAGGTTAAAAGATTGCTTTTCACCTGGTCCGGACTGCTGGCCCCCGGAATGACAGAGGAAACCTCCTGATGCATCAAAATAAACTTAAGTGCTTTCTGTGCAAGATGATCACTACCCAATATAGCTTTCAGCTCATCAACAGCCTGGATACCTTTTTCGTAATCAACACCGGAAAATGTCTCCCCTTTATCAAATGCCTCACCGTTTCTGTTGAACGTACGGTGGTCATGGTCTCCAAAAGTAGTTTCCCTACTGAATTTCCCGGTTAAAAGCCCGCTTGCCAAAGGCACCCTCGCGAGAATACCTATGTCATTTTTACGGGCATGCTCAAAAAACAGATCCCTGGGCTTAAACCTGAACATATTGAATATGATCTCGACTGCAGAAATATCGAAATGGCTCGCTTTAATGGCTTCATCAACGGTTTCGACGCTGACACCATAATGGGTTATTTTTCCGGCTTGTTTCAGTTGATCAAGAATTTCAAACACCTTAGGATCACTGTATACTTCGGTGGGCGGACAGTGGAGTAAAACCAGATCAAGGCTTTGAGTTTGCAGGTTGTCAAGGCATTCATCCACATATCTGGTCAGACTCTCCTCACTGTAATTTAAAATCTGATGTGGTGCTGACTTCCTTCCGATTTTGGTTACGACATACATTCGATTGTCAACACGCTGCAGGAATTTTCCAATAGTACGTTCGCTCAGGCCGTCCTGATAAATATCTGCTGTATCAATTAAGTTGATTCCTCCTTCATGAGCTTCCTGCAAAATATCAAAAGCTCTCATTTCATCGAATTTTTCGCCCCATTTCGCCCCTAACTGCCATGTACCGATCCCGATTTCACTTACTTCATATGAAGTTCTGCCTAATTTTCTATAATTCATATATTTTTTTGTAAAATTTTACGTTTCAAAGATTCTGTCAACACTACAAAGTTAAACATACAACTCCTGTTTACACCATTTGTAAATACAATTAGTGATGCAGAATCAAAAATAATGCTGCGGGAATTCCAACTGGCAGTTAAAATGTAAGTGTACATTCTGATAAAAGATGATTTCATTACTTTAGCCAGGGGTCATTCATTAGCTGTGGCGGTCAAAAAATGTAAAGCAATTATCCCCTTTTCAGCATGAAGATGAAATCAGTTTCAACATCGGGAACTCTGTAAAAACCTGGGCTCACCAAAATAGTAAACGGTTTACCTTCCCAATTTATAAGCTTCAGGCCGGGATCATGTTTTTATACCGTATAATGAAACATTTAATCCTTTTGATTTCTTATTCTGTGATTTTCATTTTAAAGCCTTTCCTGCTCTTCGGTTTTTCTGCTGCTTGATTTAATGAGTTCCCCGCCAAAATGGTACTTCAATGATACGCTCAATACTCTGCTGTACGGTTTATCGTTATAGTAGTAATCGGCAATATCAGTTTGGGATTTCGCTTTGTAACGAGTGGTATTGAACAGGTCGCTGACAGAAAATTGCGCAACAAACTTTTTGTTAAAAAAAGATTTTTTAACCCCAATGTTTACGAAGCCTAAAGGTCCTGTACTGTAGATGCCCCGCAGTTCTGATGTGGTAAATGACGCAACGAGATTAACTGAAAAATCTTTTGGTAAGGTGAAATCCTGTTCCAGCATTGTTGACAATGACCATTTTGAAACCTGCTTTTCCCCCAATTGTAGGGAGATAGGATACACAGTGTAGCTTACATCGTTGAATAGCTGGAGATCCCAGAATTTTAATGGTTTTACGGAGATCGACGTCGTGAAATCAAAACGCTGCCTCTTCCCGAAGTTATCACTCATGCTTCTTACGGTAAATCCGTTGTCGTCAATGGCCAGCCTCCGATTAATAAAATGATTACTCCGGTTGTAAATAGCGGTAAAAATATATCTGCTTTTCAGACTGTAGGTAAGGGAAGATACCCACGTCATTTCCGGTAAAAGATTTGGGTTCCCCGAATAGTAAAAATACTGGTCCGTATACCAGCGGACAGGGTTTAAGTCACTGTAAGACGGGCGGTTTATCCGTCGGCTCACGGAAAAATCCAATTTGTGGTCATCACTGATAATCTGTTCTATAGTAAGTGAAGGAAACAGCTTGGTGTATTGCCATTTGTTCGTGAGATCCCGTTTTACCATATAGCCATCGGCATTCGTATATTCCAGGCGTAAGCCGGCTTCAATACTGGTTTTACTGAAAGTTTTAGATCCGGACAAATAAGCCGCCGCAATGCGTTCCCTGTATTTAAAATGATTGCTTAAAGCATCAATTTTCACATAGTTTCCAGCCTGCAAGCTGTCGAAACGGAATTGGTTATCATTCTCTACCTCCGCATACTTCACACCCGTTTTGATGCGGAATTTTTGGAACGGTAAATCGGCATCGGCTTTAAAGGATTTGATCTTTACAGATCCCGGCTGATGCGATTTCTGAACTTTGCGATCCAGAAACACGTCGTTTAAAGCGTAACCGTCAGTTGTCATCAGCCCGTCAGAAAAATTACGGTATGACGTATAATTGGCATCAGCTGTGATGTTTTTCCCCAGCGAATCCATGTCAAATTTATATTTCATACTGACGTCATCGTAATGGTACGGCTCGATCTGTTTATTTTCGGAGCGGATATAGGATTGCAGATTTCCCAAATGATCCAGCCGGTCTACGGTAGAATAATTGAAGCTTTTGAAATCATCAAAATAACCGTTGTAACTTATACCGATGCTGTGCCTGGCCAAAAACTGCCAGTCTGCCCCTATACGCCAGATATAATATTTGACTTTATAAATGCTTTCATTGTTACGGCTGAGCTGTAAAATAGTCCCGTTATCAGTGATGGTGTTTCCGCTTTGATTTTTCGAATAGCTGTGGGGAGTATTAAAATCGAAAGAACTATAAAGATTAATCTTTTTGGTACGAAAGCTTGAGGTGATATTCTGGTTGTTCATCCAGTATTTCCCCTTAGAAACTGAACTGCGCAGATCAATCGCATAGCCCTTTTTTATATTTTTTCTGGAAATGATATTGATTATTCCCGCATTTCCTGCAGCATCAAATTCCGACGACGGTGTGGTCATGATTTCAATTTTGGTGATATCTTCAGCACTCATCCCCATCAGGAAACTCGCCAATTGGCTGCCTGAAAGATACGTCATTTTTCCGTCAATCACCACATTGATGCCCGGTGAACCGCGAAATAAAATCTGGTCGTTCTGCCCCACACTAACGCCGGGTACTCTTTTAATCAAATCCAAAGCCGTTTGCCCGGTGCTGAGCGCAGAATTTTGTACATTGAAGATCAGTTTACCTTTATCGGTTTCAAAAACTTTTTTTCTGGCATTGATGCTTACTTCCTTAATAAGTTCAACCTTTGCCACCGTATCTTTTCGCACTCCTGTACTGTCTTTTTGCGCAGATGCCCAGTTTGCCGAAAACAACAGGCATAGAGCAAAAATTATAGTGTTTTTGCAATCATTAATGTGATTCATCATTTTTGTATATTAAGTGTTCCTTTTGCCCATAACTTTAATATTCGCTCAATACCTTTTGACTTCAGATTCCTACGGATAAACAACCATGCAGCTTCTGCACATTTCATCCGTTATTGAACTCAATATGTCATCATGAGGAGCTGCAACCAATTTCGCATCAACATCTTCGCTACCAAATTTCTCTTCAATGATGAACAACTGCCTGTTTTTCTTATGATAATCAGTTCATTGAGTAATATTGTCTTCACCATACCAATAAAACTTGATATCATGGTAACAGGTTTTCGCTTATTCTCTATCTGATTCCCTCACTGCTAAAAGTATTTATATTACTCTCATGTAGTTTGCAAAAATAATAATTACACCCACAAACGCAATAATGTTGCATTAATATTTTATAAAAGATTGATTGACGATTAAATATTACTTTAAGAAGGTCCGACAATTCCTTTTTTTTGCATCTCTTTTATTTGCCGACTTTATATTCTACAGTTTAGAAGATCCATCATCAGGCTGATATTGATTATGATTTGTTACTGGCTATACAGCATTATAAAATATTAAAAAACATGGTGATCAGGCCTTCTGAGTTTCTCTCATAATCATTACTTTCAGACAGCATCGTTCCGGGTTTAAGCTATTTTCCTTCCGCTAAGATTTCATTTTAATTTCAGTACATTATTTATGATTCGGAACATTTTTTTAAGTACATTTGCACCTTATTAATATTTGGTCTAAATAAACTTTATACAATATGGAATGATTCAATCTACTAAAATCACAATTCTTCGTAAACATTCCTTCATCACAAAATATTTTTACATTTTATCTCAATCTCATATATTCCTCAGTAAAATATGAACAATAAGGGATGCATATTTATATACCGTATGATGAAACGTTTTATCTTTTTAATTTCTTTTCTGTGCTTTTCATTTTTCCTGGCACAGACCAATACCGGATCCATCTCAGGAACCATAACCTCTGTCGATAATGAACCTCTGGAACTTGTTTCAGTTTCTCTCATAGATCAGGATAAGAATACCACTACCGATATCAATGGCAATTTTAAATTTCCACAGGTTGCACCGGGTAAGTATACCGTGAGAATCCAGATGCTCGGACTGAAGGAGCAGCAAATTCCTGTAGAAGTAAAGCAGGATGAAGATACCGCAATCAACTACCGGCTGTCTAAGGAAAACATCCAGATCCTACAGGAGGTAAGAATTGTGGGCAACACCCCTAAAATAACAAGGAAAGAAAGTCCTTATGTTGCCAAGCTGCCTATCAAGTACCTTGAAAATCCGCAGGTGTATAATACCGTTCCTAAAGAGCTGATCACCCAACAGATGGCAGTGGATCTCGGAAGTGTTTCAAAAAATGTTCCCGGAGCAGGGATCCCGATGATTGCCAATCAGGGAAGGGTAACCTTCCGTTCCCGTGGTTTTGACACCGAGCCAAATGCCCGGAATGGTGTTGCCGGAGCGGCTTTTTCATTTTTAGACAATGCCAATCTGGAAAGGGTTGAGGCAATCAAAGGCCCTTCCACTACCCTTTTCGGCACTCAGGTATCCAGCAGTTACGGAGGCTTATTCAACAGGGTGACCAAAAAACCATATAACGGAAAAGGCGGAGCGGTAAGTTATACCGGAGGAAGCTGGAATTTCAACCGGATTACCCTTGATGCCAATACACCGGTTAACGCAGATAAAACAGCTTTGTTCAGGCTGAACGGAGCAACAACCTTTGAAAAAAGCTTTCAGGATAATGGCTTTACCAATAGTTTAGCCCTTGCTCCGAGTTTTTCTTATCAGATCAATGACCGGTTAGCCTTGTTACTGGACGTAGAATTCGGGATTGCGAAAGGGACCTCGGTAGTCCGTTTCAATCCGTACACCAAAAGCAATAAGATCCAGTCGATTGCGGATATGAATTTCCCTTACAACAGAACATTCCTGGGAGATGATATCACCTACTCAACCCAAATGATGAATATTTTCGGGCAGCTGAATTATAAAATATCATCGCAATGGACTTCTCAAACCATATTCTCAAGAGCGAGATCAACCATTAACGGCTATATAACCGCTCTGAACGGAAGATCGGATGCCACCTTGCAGCCCAGTGTGATCGTGGGAAACACCAATTTTATCGCTACCAATCTTCAGCAGAACTTTATCGGAGATTTTTACATCGGAACATTCAGGAACAGAATGGTTTTCGGTCTGGATTATTACAACAATTTCAATAATTTCGACAGAACTACCGTCAATGCTCCCGTAGTCGATTTCGTAAACACCCCAAGTACCTACAGGGTGACTAGGGATATGCTGGATAACCTGACCAATACCGGTACGCCGAGAAAAGAAAAGAGCAGCGACAATACGTATGCGGCTTATATTTCGGATGTATTTGATATTACGGACCGGCTGAAAGTCATGGGGAGCCTCAGGGTAGATAATTTCCATTATAAAGGGGTATATAATATCCTTACCGGCCAGACCTCCGGAGGGCTCAGCGTAAGCGGGCTGCAGGCGGGGCCATATACACAGACGGCTCTGTCTCACAAATCAGGACTGGTTTACGAAATTGTAAAAGACAAGGTGTCATTATTCGGAAATTACCTTAATGGATTTTTTAATATCAGCGGCGTGGATAAGAACGGAAATAATTTTGTTCCCCAAAGAGGAAACCAGCTTGAATTCGGGGCCAAAGCAGATCTCTTCAATCACAGGCTTGTGGGAACCGTCAGCTACTATGACATTCATGTAGACCATGTGCTGAGGACAGATCCTGATGATGCCAACTTTTCTATCCAGGATGGTTCCCAGTACAGCAAAGGTGTAGAAGTGGATATTACGGCCAATCCCGTGGCCGGACTGAATATCATTGTCGGGTATGCTTACAACGACAGTAAATTTACGGAATCGGATGCGTCTGTTCTACATTTACGCCCAGCAGCTTCAGGACCTCAGAATATGTATAATTTCTGGGTAAGCTATACTTTTTTAAAGGGGAAATTCAGTGGTTTGGGAGCCGGCTTCGGCGGGAATATCGGAAGCATGTCTTACCAGACGAATACCCAGACGGCAAAAGTGATTATCCCTTCGTATAAAATGTTTGATGCCAGTATCTTCTATGACCGCCCGAAATACAGGCTGGGCCTGAAAATTGACAATATCACAAGCGAGAGGGCATGGTCTGTACGGTTGACGCCGCAGGCTCCTATCCGATATCTGGCCAGCATTGCTTTGAAATTTTAAGTACCCATACCTTTATTATACCGGATTAAAAAGAGACTGTCTTACGGGACGGTCTCTTTAATTTTTTGGATTTGTATCAGTAATATATCAGTACAAAATACCCTCATTTCTTATCAGTCAGGTCTTTAATATTTTCAATGTATTATGACTACCTCCCTGCCTTGTACTTCAATGTGGATTCAATTGGCCATAGCATATTTAATTTTGTTAATTAAAATACGCTTCTTCTTATGCTCCAGACAGCAGCCGTATACAAATTTCATATCTTCATTATCTACAACAGTTCTTTAAACTGCTGTATGCCTATTCATTATCACTCAAATTCCTCTTTTTCCTGATATTTTGGAATGGTGTCTTCCTAATTCTGTCTTAAAGGTTGATCAAGCATTGCAGGAATAGTTTCAAAAACAGAATCTTATACAATATATCACAGTATTTATAGTAAATATTTAAAATTAATATGACAATTCACAACTTTTCATATGCATTAAAGAATTTCAGCAGATATTGTTTGTAAATCTTACCAAAACCATTTAATATTGAAACGCTTCATATAGAAGCAATGAAAACAAAACACACAAACAGTATGAAAAGAAAAACAAAATCCGTTTTTGTTCTTACGGCATCCCTTTTTTCATCTTCGCTTTTTGCCCAGAGTACAACCGTCCAAAATGTGAAAAAAGATTCAATTAGGCCCCGGCAGGAAACCAAAACCGATAAAAACAATATGATGCTGAATGCTGCTGCCGACAACGGCCCGCGGGTTGTGAATATCGGCCTCCCTGCCAGCGTCGGAGGAACGGTTATCTTAGAAAACGGGCTTCCGGTATCTTATGATTTTATGGGCCAGATGCCTACTGCGGTGTGGCGGCAGGATAACGGTATCGGTAAATTTGATGTACTGAACGTACAGAATACGGCACTTTTTGCCAGTGATGTAGGCGTGTCCGTAAGTACCTGGTCTAACCGGGGCACGGAAAAAACCAAAGGTGCAGTAAGCTTTACCACAAACTCGTTCGGATTGCTGCGGGGTGACATCAACATCAGCGGGCCGCTCAAAAACAACTGGTATTATTCGGCAACCGCATTTCTAAATTTTGATCCGGGAACATTCAAATCAAATATCGCAACTTTTCTGGATGATACCAAGATCTTTAAGCTGGTGGTGAACAAAAAATACAAAAATGGACAGATCGGCGTGCAGTATAAATTTGCCAACAGCAGTGCGATCACGATCAAACAAAGCCCTTACATTTACCACGAAAATGGCAAGGTCACTGCTCTGCCCGGTTTCAGGATCGGAAAAGATTCTTATCTGGAGCAATCCGGATTGATTCATGCCATAGATCCGTTAACCGGAAATGCCATGGTCTGGGATGCCATGAAAGACAGCGGAAGCCGGTCCCATATTATTGATATTCTTGGCGACAATCAATTTAACAACGGGATGAAACTAGACTATACGGTCCGGTACCAATACGCTGATGCCGGAACGTATAACCCTTATTATACGGATATTACACAAACCACAACCGGCAAGGATCCTAAGATCGGAGACCGGAGGTTTTTCTATGCAGATCACCCTGCGGCTCCTTATACCGGAAATGTGCAGAACGCACTGATGCTTTTTTCTCCCAGGTCGGTCAAGAATACCATTATGGGCCGTTTCGAACTGACGAAGAAGAGCCAGGCACACGAATGGATGGTAGGCCTCCACAATTGGTATTATAATGCGAATCAGGTAAATACCGCGACCTACAGTTATCAGTTTTCGGTAGAACCTGATCCAAGAGCACTGGTGTATGAACAGTACGGACCGGAGATCGGCGCAGATGGGAACCCTACAGGCCAGAATACCTGGAAGCCGGCTACCGACCCTTACGGAAACAGGAGTTACAACCGGGCAATGCAGTATTATAATGGCTGGGAAAATAAACTGGCACTTGTAGCGACCGACAAATGGAGCATCAGTGACCGATTAACAGTTCAGATCGGTGCGAGGGCCGAGTGGCAAAGGATCAACGGTGACTGGTATCCTGCACAGAACAGGGCCGAAGCTGGCAAAAGCTGGGTCGGCGGAAGCACGAGCCCTGTAAAGAAAGACTGGTTGAATATGACCGGGACTGCTGAAGCCGTTTATAAAGCATTTCCAAACCTGGGAACGGACCGCAACCCGATGAGCCTGGGATTTCTTGCCGACCTTATGTACATCCAGCAGGCAGGTAAACTGAGCATGTATGCCGGAGCTGATGACCCGAATATTGAGACCTCCCAGATCCCGGGTGGTTCTTTCGGCATCTACTTCAACCATCCGATGATCAATATGATCTCGAAGGTTACTAAAATATCGCGGACAAAATTTAAAAATAATTCGACGTTCAATAAGAAAGAAAGTGATGGTTCCGTAACCACTGAAAAGCAGACCATCAGTTATGACGTGAACACATTAGGCTGGACCACCGATATTTTACTGAAACCTTTTAAAGGCTTTGAAATGCAGGCCCTGCTGACGTTCCAGAATCCAAAATATGAAAATTATGAATTTGACGTTTTTGGCGAACATTTCAGCAACAGCGGAAACATTGCACGAAGCGTATCCAAAACCCTGGTAGAACTGAGTCCGAGCTACACTTGGGGAAGGTATAAATTGTGGGGAAGTGCGCGGTATTTCAGTAAAGAATTTGCCAACTATCCCAACACACTGATATTTGCCGGAAGATGGGAGACCTTCGCGGGCATCAATTTCAAATACGACAAAAACATAGACTTTTCAGTGAGTGTGGTCAACCTTTTAAATCAAAGCGGCGCACAGGGATCCATTTCGGGAACCAATACCACGACCATGGAACAGGCAAGGGCATTGTATGATCAGCCACTGGCGGGAACATACATCCGTCCCCTAACGGTAGAATTTAAAACCCGGATTAAATTTTAACACCCTCTGGCCTTATGAACAACAGCTTTATTTTCGACGATCTGTTTTTAACCCTTTTTACAGGAAAGAAAAGATCTTACGTCAATTTCATCTTCAGAGCGTTTTATACGGACCAACCTTCCCATAATCGCCCTCTGTGGCTTATCAGAAAAAATGATTAAATGATTAAATGATTAAATGATTAAATGATTAAATAATTAAATAATTAAATAACAAAATGATAAACAACATGAAAAAATTACAGTTGATCCCTACCCTTCTTTTGATGGTATTCCACACCTGCTTATCCGGCCAGTCCGGAAAAACTGCGAAACCCACTCATGACAATACCGTTGTATTCTATTTTGTACGCCACGGCAAAACCATCCTCAATACCATGGACCGTGCACAGGGATGGGCAGATGCTCCGCTGACCCCGGAAGGAATCAAAGGCGCAAAAAACCTGGCCAAAGGGCTGAGGAGCGAAAAGATCAATTTTAAGGCAGCCTATTCCAGTGACCTGGGACGTGCGAGACAGACGGCCCGCCTGGTGCTTGATACCAAAGGGCAGCAGGATCTGGCCGTTCATGAAGTGCCTGATCTTCGCGAGACCAACTTTGGCAGTTACGAAGGGGACCAGAACACAAATATGTGGACAGACGCAGCCCTGTACTTACATTATAAATCTTCGGCCGAGCTTTTTGAGGCCTTAAAAACCAAACACGAAACCATTGAAAATGTACTGGCTGCCTTTAAAGCCCTCGACACATTGGGGATAGCGGAAGATTACACCCAGGTCAAATCAAGGGGACAATCTGCCATCCGTGAGATCGCACAGAAAGAGCAGAAAAACGGCGGCGGCAATATCCTGGTTGTAGGACATGGCATGTCCCTGGGCATATTCCTTTCCGATCTGGACAGTTCCGGTAAAAAAGCTGCCGGTGGGGCCATGGCCAATGCAGCCGTATCCAAAGTAACATACAAAGACGGCCAATTTACGCTGGAAACTTTTGGCGATGTCAGTTACCTGCAGAAGGGAGAGCAAATGGCAGATTAAATCCTCCATTATGATGGGTAGCAAACCGGGAATTACCGGAGATCATGGATATGGATAGATATGATAAGAATTGAGATGCCTCTCACGTAAAAATTTTATACTTTAAATCTTTATATTTACCTTTAAATTCCAGACCTACAAATCAACACATCAATGAACCGGCCATCAGAAATTACAGCATCATTTGTTCAGTTGATTGATGAACACCTTGCTGACTTAGTAAGCTCAAAAGAAGAAACTATGTTTGAAATCGAAAAGTTTGCCGAGCTGCTGTATATTCATCCTACTCATTTAAGCAATACCGTCAAACAGGTGACGGGTGAAACACCGTGTGGCATCTTTCAGATGAAAATACTGGACACCGCGAAGAAACTTCTTGCTGACAAGAATTTAGCCATTAAGGATATCGCCTATATTCTGTCCTACGATCCTTCGCAGTTCACCAAATGGTTCAAACGGTTTGCCGGTGAAACCCCGAAAGCTTATCGCATGTCCCTTAGCGGAGACATTTGAAATACTGAAATCATGACCATTTTTTCATGGCCGGCCATTATAACTTTGCCTTAAAATATTATTAGTTATGGATGCAAAGACAAAAAATGTCCTGATCACCGGCGGCAGTGACGGAATCGGAAAAGGCCTGGCCATACGTTTCCTGAAAGCCGGTGGCCAGGTGATGGTTACCGGAAGGAATGAAGAAAAACTGGATCGGCTCGCCCGGGAGTATCCGGGTATACTCACCTTTGTTAATGATATCGGGAAGGCGGAGGAGCGCGAATGGCTCGCAAAGCATGTAATGGAGAACTTCAGCAATCTGAATGTCCTGATTAACAATGCGGGTATCCAGCGCAGAATTGCCCTCGCTGAGGATCATTCGCCCTGGGAGGAAAGACAGCAGGAAATAGATATTTTGTTATCTGCTCCCATTCACCTGAATGACCTGCTGATACCTCAGATCCTAAAAAACGATCAGCCTGGCATGATCATCAATGTAACGTCAGGCGGAGCATACATCCCGCAGGTATTCGCGCCGGTCTATAGCGCCTGCAAGGCAGCGCTTCACAGCTATACCTTAACTCTGACTCATGCATTATCCAACACAAGATGCAGAGTTATTGAACTTGTTCCGCCGGCTGTACAGACCGCATTAACGGGTCCGGGAATCAGTCATGGCGTTGCGCTTGAAGACTTCTGTGACCATGTTTTTCACGAAATCATAACAGGAAAAGCTGATAGGATCGGCTTTGGCCCTACGGATCATTTGAAAGAGGAAATTTCCGGCCGGCCTGTTAAGGACTTGCTTGCCGAAAGTGCAGCGAGGTTCCCGGTGAGGACGTACAGAGATTTTTACTAAACTGCAGAACAGGAAATACTGTACATAAGGTTATTTTTATGAACTCATCTCGACTTTATTTTTTGAAATTTTCTCAAAGCAATCACCATGAACGCTAAATAATTAAACCCTGTCCAGCTTGTTATTGAAGTGTCAAACCTGTTAAGTATTGATCTGAAGCTAT
>CAJYLH010000004.1 GCA_913775525.1 uncultured Chryseobacterium sp. | reverse complement strand
AAACAACACGGTCTGGTTCTGATTGTAATACTTGAAATTCATAAACAAATATCTGACTATCAAATTTAAATTTACAAATTATTACCATCATATACAAAAAAACCGCCTCAGTTGTGAGACGGATTCTCTTTATTGATGAGAGTCAGTAACCTAAGATGAGGTTATGACAAAGCCTTGCATATGCATTTTATAGCTATGGTTTGATGACAATCCTGTGAAATAATTTCCCGAACCCCTGGATGTTTTAAATTAACCCTTAAAATTTTCCAATCTGTTAAATATCATAACCGGTTAAACGTTTACATTTTTTAAATTCGTATAAAATTTAAGGAATGATGACTTTTGGAATTGAAGCGGCGGCTTATTATGTGCCGTCACTCTATCTTGATATTAAAGAACTGGCAGAACAAAGAGGAATCGAGCCTGCAAAGCTTGAAAAGGGGCTGGGACTGCATAAAATGGCGTTACCCGATGTTCATGAGGACGCCGCAACTTTTGCTGCTGAAGCTTTGTTGAGGCTGATCAGGGATCACAAGATCAACCCGAAAGAGATTACAAGGATTTACCTGGGAACAGAAAGTGCCCTTGATGCTGCAAAACCTACTGCTTCTTATGCCATGCAGATGGTAGAAGAGGTGCTTCAGGATGAATTCGGGCAACGGTGTTTCAGAAACTGTGATGTAGTGGATATGACGTTTGCCTGTATCGGCGCTGTAGATGCTTTACATAACTCTCTTGATTTTGTGCGTGCTAACCCGGAACAGAAAGCGGTAGTGATTGCCAGCGATTATGCCAAATATGAACTGGCTTCCTCAGGAGAATATACCCAGGGTGGCGGAGCAGTAGCGCTTCTCATTTCTTCAAAGCCTGATCTCATTGAAATTGATAATCAGTGGGGAGTTGCAACCGAAAGTGTGTTTGATTTTTTCAAGCCAAGACGCCACTTCCGGAAAGAACATTTAAGCAATGCACCGGAAACGTTTCCGGATACCATAGAAGTTTTCACGGATGAACCTGTTTTTGACGGACAGTATTCCAACCAGTGTTACCAGGACCGGATCAGGGAGGCTTACCAGCATTACCAGGAGATTTCCGGTAAAGAAAAACCTTATGAGAACTGGAAGTACCTGATTTTCCACCTTCCGTATGCGTTCCATGGAAAAAGGGTTTTCACGGAAATTTACAGTATGGAAAACGGCTTATCCTACAGCACACCTGAAGAACAGAAAGCGGTGGCAAAATCCGAAGGTTACCTTCAATTGATCAGCGATAAGATAGAAAAATCACAGCGGGCTTCGTCTGAAATAGGGAATATGTATACGGCCTCCATCTTCATGGCACTTCTGTCAGCTTTACAGACCTCCTTTGACGAACATGAAGACTTGGCCGGAAAGGAAATTGGTTTCCTGGGCTACGGAAGCGGATCAAAATCCAAAGTCTTTGCCGGAACGGTCTCAAAAAACTGGAAGAATATTGTTTCAAAATGGAATCTGTTTGATCATTTGAAACAACGTACTGCCATTGATTTTAACACCTACGAAAAGCTTCACAGGAAGCAGCTTGACCAATCGGTGAACCAGGATTACAAAGGTTTTGGATTGCAATCGGTGGAATATGATGATCCTGTGTTGGTGGGAGCGAGGTATTATGGGTACAAATCATAACATTTACTATTGGAAAATGTAAACACTTCTGATTCAGGAGTGTTTTTATTTTTTACTTCTTTAATATAATTTTAATATTTCTCTTGAAAATGTTAAAAAATTGGGTTTATTCATAAAATTTGTTAATTTTGCAGATGTGATAAAATATTTAAATGAGACAGGTAATTTGTAAAATGCATATTATTTATGATTATTTAGGGATTGGTATTACTTTATTTAAAATTTGTCTTGGCTAGATGAGTATAATTAATATTTTAATTAAACAAACATAAAACTAAAAAATAAAACAAAATGAGGAAACAATTATTGACTCTTGCTTTGCTGGCTGCTATAAGTACAACAGCTCAACAAGCAGACAGACTATTTGTACATGATTCAAGAAATACAAATGATCAGCCTTTGGCATACAGCCGCGAATTAAGGGCAGAATTTAAAGACAGAAGTGTTATAGGGGTACCTGGCTCCGGCACATATTCAGGGATGCTAACTCTTTCTCCCTGGACAGACAGTTCCGGAAATAAAAATCATCAGCTAAATTTTAATGATGGAGGGGTGTTTTTCAGAAGTGGCTTACAAACCGACAACTATTGGGGGGCTTGGAATAAACTCGTGATGGAGTCTAACGAAGGTAAAGTAAGAATTGGCCTTAATGATACAGATACTACTTCACCTGCTTTGTTAAGAGTTTATAGCCAGGATAATTCAATGATTGAACTTGCGAATGCATATGGAAAATTTCAAATTGCTAAATCATTTTGTAATGGATGTTATGGGGGAAATATCGGTGACACAGTATTAAGGAATAATACCGGCTCTCATACTATAATTCTTGCATTGCCCAATAACAATAACGATGGTAGCTCTTATATCGGTATACAAGATGGAACCCGGGGTACCTGGGTAAAGTTCCTGAATAACGGAACAGCCAGGATTGATGGGAAAGTCTATGCTAAAGAAGTGGAAGTTAAAGCTGATGTTTGGGCTGATTATGTATTTGATAAGCATTATAAACTTAATACATTAGAAGAAATCGAAAAGCATATTGCTGAAAAGGGTCACTTACCCAATATTCCCTCTGCCAATGAAGTAGAAAAAAATGGAATTAATCTGGCTAAAATGGATGCCAAGCTTTTAGAAAAAATAGAAGAACTGACTTTGTATTCCATTGAACAGAATAAGCAAATAAAGAAACTGCAACAGGATAATGAGATGCTAAAGCAATATGCCGAAGAGCTTAAAGAACTCAAAAAACAAATCCAGCAACTTGTTCCAACTAAAAAATAATACCATGAAAAGAAGAATATTATCTCTTTCCTCTTTATTGATCGGGTTCTTTGGATTTTCCCAGACTGAAGTCTATTTCAAATATGATGAAGCGGGAAACCAGCGCTACCGCGGAACTAACGCGACAGCAAAAAAAGCCCGGGATGTCCAGCCTGCTGATCAGTCAAAGAAACAGGAAACCACGATCGCTGCTGTAAAACAGGATCCGGTAATCGATGAAAAAGCATTCTGGAAACAGATCAGGCTGTACCCGGTTCCGGTCAATGATGTGTTAACGATAGACTGGACGGAAGAAGTAGACGGGCTGATAGAATCGGTTTCCCTTTACCAGCACAGCACCGTACACTGGAAATTCCAGCAGCAGAACCTTCCGGATCTCAACAGGAAGCTGAAAATCAATATGACCGGTTATGACTGGGGAATCTATGTCCTTCATTTCACCTTAAAAGATGGAAGGGTCTTCAGCAGGAACATCACTAAGCGATAAGAAAAAAAACTTTTAACGAAATTAAATAATAACAACAATGAAAATGAGATTATTTTCATCATTCATACTGTCATTGTGTTCAGTTTTGGCCTTCTCCCAGACCATCCTGTACCAGGCAGAAAGTACCACCCGGACAGTTCAGGATCCTCAGGTAGTAGTATTAGCCCAGGGATTTCGGGCATCAGGAGAGGTGTCGAATCCTTTCATAGCCAAAATCGGCCCTGCGACAGAGAATCCCGGCGGCGGCCCTGCGGATTCAAACGCAGGAGCCAATAATCCTTCCGGGACCACAGCTCCTGATGGAAAGAATTTCCATGATACAAAAGGAAATATAGAAGTTACAGCTGCTGGTCAGTTACAATTCACACTGCCCATTGTGTTGCCTCCTGGAATTAAAAATGTTTCTCCGAATATTAGTTTGATATATCTAAGTAATTCTGGTAATGGAATTGCTGGTTTTGGCTGGACAATATCTGGTGTAACCACTATTTCCAGAATTGGAAAAAATATAGAAAAAGATGGAGAATTAATCTCCGTTAAACTCGACTACTCAGATTATTATAGTTTTAACGGTCAAAGATTGATTTTAAAGTCTGGAGAATATGGGAAAGACGGAGCAGAATATGTGACGGAAAAATACTCAAATGTTAAAATCAAATCTTTAGGAGCCATAAGTGGTCAGGCATGGAAAGGTCCTGAATATTGGGAAGTAACTTTTGAGGATGGTTCACAGGCCTGGTACGGAGGAACGGCTTCAGGGGATAGTAATGCAAGAACGCCTTTAGAATATAATATTGTTAAATGGAAAGATTCACAAGGAAATTCCATCATATATGATTATGTACAAACAGCCTCAAAAAACGTAGCGTCTGTTTCATCAATTAAATGGGGAGGTAACGAGACCATAAATACTCCTGCTATTAACCAGGTAAATTTTAATTACAAAATAAGAACCTTAGCCGAGCAATATTATGTTAATGGTGTATCTCTGATACAGGATAGAATATTAGATGATATTACAATTACCACTAATAATAATCCTTATAAAAAATATGCTATTGAATATAGTAACAATAACACAAGTTATCAATTTATCAATAAAATTACAGAAAAAATCTCTGAAAATGAATCTGCAAATCCGATAGTATTTGACTATCCACAGCAGACCCCGATATCAGTAGATTATGATTATCTGCAAAGTGATAACCCATTTAATAATGTAAGATTAACAGGAGATTTCAATGGCGACTCTTATATAGATTTGGTAATGTCAAATGGTACTGTGAAATTGGGGGCTTTTAATAATGATACATTCACAACAGTTACCACTAATAAATATTTTGAAAGCAATGCAAAAGTAGTAAGTACACTGTTAGATGAAGAAGGACAGATCTATAATGGAAATGGAATTGTACAATATGAAAAAGGCAAGATTGTAGGATATATTTTCAGAGATAATATTTTTGTAAAAGTATTTGAAAAGTCTGTATATGATGAGTCAGATTGTACAAAGACTGGTAGTCCTCCAGTAGGGTGTGAAATGAAAATATCATTAAATGAGGGAGATCTTAATGGAGATGGAATTTCAGACGTTTTCTTAACTCTCAAAAGAGAAATTTGTCAATGGATTCAGGATCCTAATTGTAATAACAGTGTATCAACGGAATCTACCAATCGCCCTCCACCATGTAGTACACTTAGTTGTAATACTTATAGTGTTGGAAATTTCATTGTTGATTTAAAAAATCCTAATAATCCGGTTGCCACTTATACTGTAGATGCGGGAATTAATGAAAATACTCTTTATAACCAACAGTATATGGATACAGATGGCGATGGTAAAATTGAAGTTATAAATGTTTCCAATAATGACTATAAAATTTTCGAATTCGTAAAAACTACATCAAATCAATATATAAAGAAAGTTAAATTTTCAGGTAATTTAATTGAAACTAAAGATCCTGAATTTCCAGTATTATTTGGAGATTTTAATGGAGATGGAAAATTAGATTTCACGATTCCTGTTACTGATAATGCTGTTGGTAAGCCTGATAACTGGAGATTTTATATTGGAACTGGATCCGGTTTTAATAATTTCTTAAAAGTTGAATTTTTCACATATAGAAAAAGACAGACACAGGTAAATAACAGTTATACCCAATTTGCAAGACAATATTTTTTTGCAATAGCTGACATGAATAAAGATGGGAAATCTGATGTTATTCAGGTATTTTCTTATAATCAGATCAATAATGCAAGTGCTCAGGGTCATAGGGATTTCGGATATGTCTTAAGTACCAGATTGGCTAATGGTTCAGCATCTGACGGCACATTAAATTTTGCACCAACTCCTTCTTTTTCCAGTCCAACATACAGTGTACAGGATATTGAAGATTTAACATTATTCACACCTCTTACCAATCCTATAAAGGCAAATAATAATTATTATAACGTATTTCTATACTGGAAACAACATCTACATAGAATAAAAGCCCCAACCCCGCTTTCTGAATTGTCTAGAATTAGAACTGTAAATCAAGGAAATGGTGGCATTATCACTGGCATTTCATATACAGAAGCAGTGCCCGCCTCAGGGAATAATGTTTATAAGAAAACAAAAAAAGAATTTTACCCTTATTTTTCTTTGGAAAGGGTAGACCAGACGTTTGTGGTTTCTCAACTGCAACAGGTAGGAAGAAAGCAGGATTTCCGATATAGAGGAATGACAGGACATTTTCAAGGAAGGGGAAACATTGGTTATCATCTGATGGCCCGATCTTCATGGTATGCAGATGGCTTTGAAAATACTAAAATATGGAGCGGTGTTGAGATAGATGCTCAAAAGTTTGGACAGCCTGTAAAAGAATGGTCTGTTAGGACAAATGATGAAAATCTGATCTTTCCCACAGACATCTCCGTTAATAATACTCAACTGTTGTCTTTTAAACAAAATAATTATTCTATCCAGCAGTTGCCTAACAAAGTTGATGTTATTCTTCCTGAAACCATCACTGAAAAAGATTTTTTAAGGAATATCGTATTAACAAAGTCAATTACCTATGATAATTATTATTTGCCGCTAACTACAGAGATCAACGTAAACAATAATTTTTCAATTATTAATTCGACTTTTGAATATATTCATAATCCATCAGGCGTAGGATCGAATTATTATATTGGTCGTCCAAAAACCAAAACTACTGTAAACCAGGCTTATGGTGATACAAAGTCTTCGAAAGAAGAGTACATTTATGAAAATAATCTTTTAAAGACTCTTAAAACATGGAACAGGGATAATACAGGATACTTGCAAGAAGCCTATACTTATGATGGATATGGAAATATCACTCAGAAAGTTATCAGCAATAGTGCTGATTCACAAACCCAAACCAGTAGTTCTGAATATGAATCTACAGGAAGGTTTGTTAAAAAGAATACAGATAATTTAGGTTTAGTAACAAGTTATACCTATAATGATAAAGGACAGATCCTTACCCAAATTGACCCGTTGGAGAATAAGCGTACCAATACTTATGATGCGTGGGGCAAATTATTAACTTCCAAAACCAAATTAGAAGGGACAACAACATATCAATATGAAAGAGATAACAACTCCAATATCATTGTTACACAATATGATGCAGATGGTGATATTTCAAAAAAATATACCAATAGATTAGGACAAGATTATAAAACCTCTACCAAAGCATTCGGACAGGGACAGTTTGTATCAAAAGATGTACAGTATGATGTATTGGGTAGGAAACTCAAAGAATCTGAGCCTTATTTTGACGGACAAAGTGCGTCTCAATGGAATACTATTGCTTATGATGATTCTGTATATCCTGCCAAAGGAACGGCTACCTCGTTTAATGGAAAACAAATGGAGACTTCTGTTTCCGGTTTAACGACAACGGTGAAAGAGCTGAACGGTTATGGAAGAACCACTTCAAAAACCGTAGATGCACTGAATAATATAATTTCTAGTACGGATAAAGGAGGAACGATTACTTTCACCTATAATGCAGCCGGAGAGCAAATCAAAGCACAGTATGAAGAAAATATTGTCACTACAAAATACGATTCCTGGGGAAGAAAATCAGAGTTCAATGATCCTTCTAACGGACTATATAAATATGAATATGATCCTTTCGGACAAACTAAAAAAATTATCAGCCCGAAAGGTACAAAAGAATATACGTATAATGCTTTAGGACAACTGATTTCTCACACGGAAATTTCAACCACAGACGGAGGACAAGCTACTAATAAAACAATTTCATATTCGTATGATAATAAAGGCAGAGTGATCTCAAAAAGTGGAACATCTAAAGGAAAAGTGTATAGTTCCAATGTTTCATATGACCCACAGGGAAGATTGTTATCTTCGTCTGAAAGCAGCAATGGTAAGTATTATATAAGAAAAGGTATTACTTATGATGATAAAGCAAGGGTAATTTCTTACGAAAAACAATTATATTCTTCCGGTGTTTTAACCAAAGTTACTGTAGAACATGTGTATAGCACCTGGAATGGAGAATTGTATCAGGTGAAAGATAAAAATTCAGGTAAAACCCTTTGGGAACTTCAGGAAACCAATGCAAAAGGACAGGTTTTAACAGCTAAATTAGGAGCAGCAACTGTTAATAATGTCTATGATGCTAATGGTTTCTTAACGAATGTCAATCATTCATCAGCAGTAAAACCAGGTATCCTTCAACTTTCTTACTCATTTGATGCTGTAAAAAATGAATTAAAAAGCAGAACAACGGGAGGAGACTTTAATATTGTTGAATCATTCGATTATGATGATAATAACCGACTCATCAACTGGACGAATCCTGTAACAGGAATCAAGCCATCAACTCATCGAAATGTCTATGATGTTAAAGGTAGGATCATGGAGAATGATCAGGTGGGAACCATGAAGTATGAAAACTCTACTAAGATCTACCAACCCACCGGAATGACTTTAAACGCCGCTGGAACTCAGAATTACAATAATGACCTGATTCAGAGCATTGTGTATAACGAAAACAATGATCCTGTTTTTATTGATGGAATGAAAGGGGATGTAGCCTTTCAGTATGGACTCACAAGTATGCGGCAGAGGGTTACATACGGTGGTAATTTCAGTACTGATGGGGAAGGAAAGTTCACCAAGTACTACAGTGAGGACGGAAGCTATGAAGTGGTAAGAGACAATACAACCGGAAAAGAAAAGCATATTTTATATATTGGAGGAACACCTTATGAATCCAATATTGTATATTTAAAGAACTTTACGGAGAGCAGCGGTTCTTACAAATTTTTGCATAAGGATTATATCGGAAGCATTTTAGCCATCAGTGATGAAGCAGGAAATAAGCTGGAGCAGAGGCATTATGATGCATGGGGTAATTTCACCCATCTACAGATAGGAAATGGAGCCATTGTCACGGATAAAAACATCATTGATCAATCATCATTAATCATTGACAGAGGCTATACCAGCCATGAGCATTTTGCAGAAGTAGGAATCATTCACATGAATGGAAGATTGTATGATCCTCTATTGAGAAGATTCTTAAATGCTGATGAAAACATTCAGGATCCTTACAATACCCAGAATTATAATAAATATGGGTATGTAATGAATAATCCGTTGATGTTTAATGACCCGAGTGGTGAGTTTTGGGAAGCAGGAGCACTACTGACAGCTGTAGCCTTTGCAATACAAGGTACATTAGTGGGTACAATAGTTGCCGCAGGAATGTATATTCTGAAATCTTT
>CAJYLH010000003.1 GCA_913775525.1 uncultured Chryseobacterium sp. | reverse complement strand
ATTGTATCTTTGCTCAGTACTTTGTACAAGGGATGGGATTTTTTTTGGTTTAGCGACACAAATTTCCTAATCCCTTTTTTTATTCCAAAATGTCAACAGCTTTTTATCAAAAGTCAAGACGACTTCAATATGCAATTTTTAATGAAACTAATATATTTCACAATGATTAATAAAAAAAGCCGGCTTTAAATAAAAGCCAGCTTCCCTATTTTTTTAGAAAGATCTTACGCTTTCACAATATTCACAATCACTTCCATTGCTTTTTCCATGCTTTCCAGCGCTACATATTCATACGGTCCGTGGAAATTGATCCCACCGGCAAAAATATTCGGGCAGGGCAGTCCCATGTAGGATAGCTGAGCGCCATCGGTTCCGCCTCTGATCGCTTTAATTTTAGGCTCGATACCCGCTTCTTTCATAGCAGCCGCAGCCAAGTCAATGATATGCATCTTTCCTTCAAACTGCTGCTTCATGTTCCGGTACTGCTCCCTGATCTCAATTTCAGCTGTTCCTGCACCATGTTTCTGGTTGAATTCAGCTACTTTCTCTTCCATGAATTTCTTTCTGGCTTCAAATTTTTCCTCGTTATGATCACGGATGATGTACTGTAGCTTAGCCTCAGAAATATCTGCATTCAGGTCCATCAGGTGATAAAATCCATCAAAACCTTTGGTGGTGGCAGGCGTTTCATTGGCCGGAAGCGTCTGGACGAACTCAGAAGCCAGCAGGGCGGCATTCACCATTTTTCCGTACGCGTATCCCGGGTGAACACTTAGTCCGTGGATCTTAACAACAGCACCGGCGGCGTTGAAGTTTTCATATTCCAATTCTCCTACTTCGCCTCCGTCCATCGTATACGCAAATTCTGCCCCGAATTTCGCGACATCAAATTTATGGGCTCCTCTTCCTATTTCTTCATCAGGAGTAAATCCAACAGCGACCCTTCCGTGCTTGATTTCAGGATGGGCGATCAGATATTCCGCAGCCGTAACGATTTCTGCACAGCCTGCTTTGTCGTCAGCACCTAAAAGAGTGTTTCCGTCCGTAGTAATTAAAGTCTGTCCCGTATATTTTTTTAAGCTTTCAAATTTTGACGGTGATAACGTAAATCCGGTAGTCTGGTTAAGGACCAGGTCATTACCGTCATAATTTTCCCAAACCTGAGGATTAACGTTTTCCCCGCTGAAATCCGGTGATGTATCATAATGGGAGATAAAGCCGATGGTTGGCTTCTGGTCATTTTCAAGATTAGAAGGAACATAGCCCATGATATAGCCGTTATCATCTATGGAAACATCTTCCAGGCCGATGGTTTTCAGTTCTTCTACAATATATTTGGCGATATTCCACTGTTGCGGGGTAGAAGGGGTTGCTTCACTTTCTGCATCACTGGTTGAATATATCTTTACATAACTTAAAAAACGGTTCAGTAACTTTTCTTTCCACAAAGGGTTGAATTCTATTGTACTCATCTGATGGTATAAATTTCAGCAAAGTTAGCAAATTTGATTTTCAGAATGCATTATATGAAGCACAAGCTCAGGGCTTAAAATGAAGTGTTTGTTTTAAAAAGCTCTCAATCAGTATTTTGTAATTCTTGGTTCTGTCATGGCTGTTGTGGTTTAGTTTTATTATATTTGAAAAAATCAAAAGTAAAAATGTTTCTTACCGAATGTCCGCGAGATGCCATGCAGGGTTGGGGAAAATTTATTCCTACACACCAAAAGATAGATTACATTAATTCTTTAATGGAAGTAGGCTTTGACGTGCTGGACTGCCTGAGTTTTGTATCCCCGAAAGCGATTCCCCAGATGGCCGATTCCCACGAAGTGGCTGAAAATATAGACAAGTCATTATCCAACACTAAAATATCGGCAATCATCGGAAACTACCGGGGGGCGGAAAAAGCACTGAAACATCCTTCGGTGGATATCCTGGGGTTCCCGTTTTCCATATCCGAAACCTTTCAGCACCGCAATACCAATAAAAGCCAGGAAGAAGCCTTCAATGACATCATCAGGATGCTGGAACTGGTAAAAACAGAAGGAAAGCAGCTGAACATTTATTTTTCCATGGCCTTCGGAAACCCGTACGGTGAAATGTGGAAATGGGAAGATGTTGATTTCTGGGCACAACGCTTTTCCGAGATTGGGGTCAAAGATATTTTGCTGTCTGATACCACAGGAGTTGCCACACCGCAGACCATTACGCTCCTGTTTGAAAAAATCCCCGCCCAATACCCGGAGATTAATTTCGGAGGGCATTTCCACAACCGGTACGAAGATTCGTATTCCAAATTAAAAGCGGCATACGACCAGGGGTGCCGGAGGTTTGACAGTGCCATCAAAGGAATCGGCGGTTGTCCGATGGCCAAAGATGACCTGGTAGGAAATATGCCTACCGAACAGGTGATCAATTTTATGAGCTTGGAAAAAGCGGATCATAAACTGAACCTGCTGAACTTTGAAAGTTCTTATAACAAGGCAAAAGATATTTTTAATTTTTAAAGGATACCCTGAAGGCTTATTACAACTAATTTCAGGTAAAAGTTACTTGTTGAAATCTGATTAATTTTAAAAACAAAATTCAATACCATGTCTCCAGTTATTTCACCTTCCGAACTGAACAAGCTTCCGTCTGAAAATCTCATCATTCTTGATGCGAGAGCAGGAAAAGACAGTTATGAGAAGTATTTGTCCAAACATATTAAAGGGGCAAGATTTATAGATCTGCATGAGGACCTGGCGGAGATCGGAGAGGATGCCGCCTTCGGAGGGAGACATCCGCTTCCGGGAATTGAAAAATTTGCTGAGACCCTTTCCGGTCTTGGGATCGATGAAGGGTCGCACATCATTGTATATGACGATAAGAGCGGGGCTAATGCAGCAGCGAGAGCCTGGTGGATGCTTAAAGCTTTTGGGTTTGACCATGTGCGTGTTCTGGATGGAGGATTTCAGCATGCGGAAAGAGAAGGATTGGAATTTTCATCAGGTGAAGAAGTTTTTGATAAATCTGATATCATCAGAAAAGAAGATTGGCTTCTTCCCGTAGCGTCGCTGGAAACTGTTGAAAATGAATTAGTAAACCATTCGTCGGTTGTCGTTGATGTACGGGATGCCTACCGGTACAGAGGAGAATCTGAGCCTATTGATTTAATTGCCGGACACATTCCCGGAGCCATCAATATTCCTTTTTCTGAAAACCTGGATGAAAACGGGTGCTTCCTGAGGCCTGACGTGCTGAAGGAAAAATACAGGGATCTTTTACAGGGCAAACTGGAACACCTGATCATTCATTGTGGTTCAGGAGTCACGGCATGCCACACTATTTTGGCTTTGGAGTACGCAGGATTTAATACGCCTTCGCTCTATGTAGGCTCCTGGAGCGAGTGGAGCAGAAGGGAAGGAAAAGAGATTGCAAAAGAGGTTTAAAAGACCGGATACAGTAAAGGCTGCCAGTTCTGGCAGCCTTATTTTATATTGCATTTATCTGTTAAAGCATTCCGAGTTCAAATTTCGCTTCCTCGCTCATCATATCTTTGTTCCAGCTGGGTTCAAACGTAAGCTCGAGGTCCACGCTGTTCACATCTTCCACTTCGGCTACCTTATCTTTTACTTCCTGAGGCAGGGTCTCTGCTACCGGACAGTTGGGGGTGGTAAGGGTCATGATGATTTTAACATCGCCGTCATCGGAAATCTGTACGTCATACACGAGTCCGAGTTCATAAATGTCTACCGGAATTTCGGGGTCATATACGGTTTTAAGCACTCTGATGATGTTTTCACCAATATCAGCAATCTGATCGTCTGTAAATTTCATTTTAGTCTAAATTGATGTACCTTTTCAATAAATCTTCCTGGCGCATGCGCCGGAAAACGTTGGCCAAAGTTAAGACATCTTTTTCACAATAGTCTACTATTCGCTGCAAGTCTTTCTCTATGTAGTAAATTGATGAAACCATTGATCCGTCGATGTCATCTTTAGGCGTCGGGATCCCGAAGACGTGCGCCAGCAATTCCAGGGAAACAAATGTTTTATAATCCCCGAATTTCCACAGTTCCATCGTGTCAATATGCGGGATCTCCCAGGGCTTTTTGCCGAACATCTGAAACGGAACCGGCGGCATCAGGCCATTGATCAGAAACCTTCTGGCAATCCAGGGAAAATCGAATTCCTTACCGTTATGGGCACACAGTATAACATCCCGGAGCCTCGGACTGTTGAAGATCTCCCCGAATTCAAGCAGCATCTTCTTTTCATCATGGCCGGAAAAACTTTTGATTTTCAGGGTATCGTTTTTTTCAAGCATCCCGATCGTAATGCAGATAATCTTTCCGAATTCTGCCATGATTCCGCCCCGTTCCACATAAAAATCGCCGGCTTCAACGTCCTCCTTACGCTGGAACCTTGTTTTTTTGTCCCAAAGCATCTGTTCTGCTTCCGTAAGGTCTTCCCATAACGCCGCTCCCGGAACGGTCTCAATATCAAGGAATAAAACCTTATCTAAAGGAATGTGCTGTATCATATATTTGGTGTTTGACGGTGTTCTGTTGTATTTAGTCAGCCTACCTGCAGACCATTCTTAACGGGCAGCGAAGGAGCGAGAAGGGTAACCTCTTTGATATTTTCTCCATAGATACCCAGGACCAGGCATTCACTTAAAAAATTGGCAATCTGTTTTTTGGGAAAATTAACTACGGCTAAGACCTGTTTTCCGATCAGATCTTCCTTACTGTATAATGCAGTGATCTGTGCAGAGGATTTCTTAATGCCTAATGCCCCGAAATCGATTTCCAGTTTGTAAGAAGGGTTTCTGGCCTTCTCAAAGTCCTGAACGGACAGAACAGTTCCTGTTCTGATATCAATCTTTTCAAAATCTTCCCACGATATTTCAGGTTTTATCGTCATAACAAATATATTAAGTGTTCTATTTCAGCTTTCTGTACGGTATATTTCTGTTGAAGTTCAGAGCCTTCTCCCATTCTTTGATAATATTCCAGCGCTTTCTTGCCGAAAAACTTCTTATAATAGTCTGACACCTCAGGGATCTGAGGAAAAACCCGGTGAAAAAGCATTTCATAATAAGCCTGAAATTCCCGTTCATTTTTATCCTCTACCACATTACCGGGCGCTTTCTGCCTTACATGAAGCATTTCATGTGCGATCATATTAAGGACGAGACTAAGATCAAACTCAAACAGGTTTCTGGGAATCATGACCTTCTGAGGTTTTCCCAGTTGGCCTTCGGCAGTCAGCAGCAAAGAATTGGGGGATAATTCTTCCCTGAATCCAAACCCGGCAAAATTCTCATGCTCCAGCTGAAAGGAGCGGATCAGGTATTCCGCAGCCTCTGTAATCTGATGATGCTTTTTATAAGCATTGAGATGAAGATGGATCTGCTCGAAGTTCATTATACCGTTTTAACAAATGTATTAAAAATGCCTGAATGGCAAGAATGTCTGAAGGGAAAATTAACGAGGCAGATTCATATAATGCCATTTATTAAATTTTTGAAATAGTGAATAACACGTCAACTTTTGTCGTTGGCCCGCTTCACCTTTGCATCAAAGAAACCAGATGAAAATGTAAAAGACAACTCTTATAATAAACTATTAAAAAAATATTTTTATACATTCTGTTGCAATTGCATACCATTGTTTAATCCAGACTTAATAAGGCATTGATAGCCTAAGCATTATGATAAGCAAAGTCAATATTTAAAATTTTATTAAAAAACGATAAATATTGGTAAAATTGGTTAAAAAATTGCATAGCAATAGTATATAACAAGTAAATCAACAGCTATGAATATTTCTTACTACGACTTCCAGAACCTACCGGACCAGCAATCCAAATATAACCTTGTGATCAATCAGGGTCGCATAATGAACGAAAAAATCATTAATAATTTAAAGTACGCCTTATATGAGGTATCGTGCTTTTCAGTGGAAATTATTTACAATACCGATAAAAATAAAGTGGCAGGAATGAATGTCTTTCAGAACAGATCGGTTTATGCCAATTGATTAGCATTCCAGATTAGCTGTTTAATACAATACATCGGTTACACGTCATAAAAGCCGTCTCTATTTACGAGGCGGCTTTTATGATTCTATAAGATTTTATTAGCAATATGATAAGAATAGGTAGGGATCACTTTGATATCATTGGTTTTCTTATTACATTTACCATAAAACACATTGTATGCTGATTAAAATTTACGGAAGTGCCATTCATGGCGTAGCTGCGCAGACCATTACCATAGAAGTTAATGTAGATACAGGAATCGGATACCATCTTGTCGGGCTCCCGGATAATGCCATCAAAGAAAGCAGTTACCGCATTTCTGCCGCACTCAAAAATGTGGGCTATAAAATCCCGGGTAAAAAAATTACGATCAATATGGCTCCTGCCGATCTCAGGAAGGAAGGTTCTGCTTATGACCTCAGTATTGCTGTGGGTATCCTGGCAGCATCCGATCAGATCCTTGCAGACCGCGTTCAGGAGTACATCATTATGGGCGAGCTTTCATTGGACGGTACACTCCAACCCATCAAAGGCGTGTTGCCGATTGCCATCCAGGCAAGGGAAGAAGGGTTTAAAGGGATTATCCTCCCGAAACAGAATACCCGGGAAGCTGCTATTGTCAGCGGCCTGGATGTCCTGGGAACCGAAAATATCAAAGAGGTGATCGACTTTTTTAATGAAGGCAAACCGATAGAGCAGACCGTGCTCGATACCCGTAAGGAATTTCAGGAAAAAATCAACAGCTTTCCGTTTGACTTTTCAGAAGTAAAAGGTCAGGAAACTGCTAAAAGAGCGATGGAAGTAGCTGCAGCCGGCGGACATAACATCATCCTGATCGGTCCCCCGGGAAGCGGGAAAACCATGTTAGCCAAAAGGCTGCCCAGCATTTTGCCGCCGCTCACGCTCAAGGAAGCTTTAGAAACGACCAAGATCCACTCTGTAGCGGGAAAAATGGGTACTGAGACTTCGCTAATGACCATCCGCCCATTCCGTGCCCCGCACCATACGATTTCAGATGTGGCCCTCGTGGGTGGCGGCGGGTATCCGCAGCCGGGAGAAATTTCACTGGCGCATAACGGAGTGCTTTTCCTGGATGAAATGCCGGAATTTAAACGAACGGTGCTGGAAGTCATGAGGCAGCCGCTGGAAGACCGGGAAGTTACGATTTCAAGGGCAAAGTTCACGGTAAATTATCCGGCTAGCTTTATGCTGGTGGCTTCGATGAATCCAAGCCCAAGCGGGTATTTCCCTGATGATCCCAACAACACCTCGTCTACGTACGAAATGCAACGCTACATGAATAAGCTTTCAGGTCCGTTGCTTGACCGCATTGATATACACGTCGAAGTCCAGAAAGTAGAGTTTGAACAGCTGGCTGAACGAAGGAAAGGCGAGAACAGCGAAAATATCCGGCAGCGTGTCCTTAAGGCCCGCGCGACACAGCATGAGCGATATAAGGACTTAAAAATCAGTTACAACGCCCAAATGGGGCCTAAGGAGATTGAGCAGTTCTGTGAGCTGGATGAAACTTCTTTCAGCCTGATCAAAACGGCCATGGAAAAACTGAATCTATCTGCAAGGGCTTACGACAGGATACTCAAAGTAGCCCGGACCATTGCCGACCTGGAAGCCTCTGACCCTATTTTATCCTGTCATATTTCTGAAGCCATACAATACAGAAGTCTGGACAGGGATTTTTGGAATGTATGATCATACGATTGTAATCAGGATCGGAAAAAGAAATTAATCCGATGAAATCAGGCCTCATTCTCTGAAAATATCCATAATTTTATATCTGCTTTCATATGAAAAGCGGGTTTAATTTAAAAAAATCAAGATGAACAATACACTTTCTTACGTACATGGAGCATCCGGTATTCCACTTTTAGGTGAAACCATCGGCGAAAACCTGAAGAGGACGGCAGAAAGGTTTCCTGATCAGGAAGCTTTGGTATGCAGTCACCAGGATTACAGAGCCACGTACAGCCAGTTTTATCAACAGGTTAGAAAGGTTTCCAAAGCGCTGATTCATTTAGGTGTAAAAGCAGGAGACAGGGTAGGAGTCTGGTCCCCGAATACCTACCAATGGGTGCTGCTGCAATATGCAACAGCAAATATCGGGGTGATCCTGGTCAACATCAACCCCGCCTACAGGACCAGCGAGCTAATCTTTGTGCTGAATCAGTCTGAAATTTCCCATCTGTTTTCTGCGCTTGAATTCAAGTCCAGCAACTATAAAAAAATGATTGAGGATGCACGGGAGTTTGCCACTGTTCTTAAGAAGGAAATCTTCTGGGACGAAAGCTGGGACCGTTTTCTGAATGGTGCAGACTCTGTTTCTGATGAACAGCTGCAAGACTGGGAAGAAGCAGTTCAGTTTGATGACCCGGTAAATATCCAGTATACTTCCGGGACGACCGGTTTCCCTAAAGGCGTCACCCTTTCACACCATAATATTCTCAATAACGGATACTTCATCGGCATCCGGCTTCATTATTCCGAACAGGACCGGGTGTGTATCCCCGTTCCTTTTTTCCATTGTTTCGGAATGGTGATCGGAAACCTGGCCTGCACTTCCCATGGCGCCACTATGGTAATTCCGAACGACAGTTTCGATCCCGTAAAAACATTACAGGTGGTGGAAAAGGAAAAATGTACTTCACTGTATGGTGTTCCAACCATGTTTATCACTATGCTGAATGAAATGCTGTCACAGGATTTTAACCTGCAGTCTTTAAGGACAGGTGTGATGGCCGGTTCGGTCTGCCCGCCTGAGATCATGAAAAAAGTAGGGAGTCTGATGAATATGAAAGAAGTCACAATCTGTTACGGAATGACGGAAACGTCACCGGTATCTACCCAGACAAAGATCGGAACACCGTTTGATAAGCAGGTAAATTCTGTAGGAACGGTCCAGGACCACATTGAAATCAAAATCATCAATCCTGAAACCGGAGCGGTAGTACAACGAGGGGAACACGGCGAATTATGTACGCGTGGCTATTCTGTTATGCTGAAATACTGGAATAATCCTGATGCAACCCGGCAGGTCCTGGATGAGCAGCGATGGATGCATACAGGTGATCTGGCTATGATGGATGAAGAAGGCTACATCAATATCTCGGGAAGGATCAAAGACCTTATCATCCGTGGAGGAGAGAATATTTCGCCAAAAGAAATTGAAGATTTCCTGTATCAGTATCCCAATATATTGGATGCCCAGGTAATAGGGGTGCCGAGTGAAAAATTCGGTGAAGAGGTTATGGCATGGATTAAGGTGCGTGAAGGCTACACAATTACAGAAGAAGAGCTGACAGATTTCTGCAAGGAACGGATCGCCCATTATAAGGTGCCGAAATACTGGAAGTTTGTCAAGGAATTCCCAATGACCATCTCAGGAAAAATCCGGAAAGTGGAAATGCGGGAAATCTCAATTAAAGAACTGGGGCTTTGATGTTTTTATTTTGCGTTTAAAACCTGCCTGTCGGCTGGAATTTAAATGATCATCATAGATCAGATCCCCTTTTTTCCCTCCAGAATCATTTCAATCATTTTCAGCATCCTCCTCTCCCTGGTCTCAGCTTTCCTGGCTTCTTCAATCCAGCGGATGTATTCTTTCCTGTGCGTATAGCTCATCGCTTCAAATAAAGCTTTTGCTTCAGGATTTTCATTCAGTACGGAAGCAATGTCTTCTGCGATAGGGACAATTCTTTCCTCAGTATCCTCGGTGAGTGAGACCGAAACCTCATCCCCGAATGTTTTCCCGAGCTGTTTCCTGATCTCCTGGGTCAGGCCGAGAAGGTGATGATCAGATTTCATTTTGGAGAGGCTGCCCCGGTATTCTGTGTGACCATCAAAGACTGCCCTGATTTTTACCTGTCCTTTTCTTCCGTACACTTCCTGCACAGAAAACGGAAATTCAACATAGGCAGCGTTCATATGGCCGTGCTGCTGAATGATGACTGTAAAGTGGATGGGCTGTATTTCCATAGGATATTCTTCTGTTCAAAAATAAAAAAAACCGTGAAAGAGATTCACGGTTTTCTATTCATATTCAAAAAGAATTATTTTTTCTTTTTACCAGTTGTGGTTTTACGTTCAGCTTTAGGAGCTTTGGTTTTCGTATCGGCAGGGGTATTTTCACCTCTTACCAGTTGAAGCTCGTCAATCAGTCTTCTGGCACCGGCATATTTGTCGATGGTCCAGAGAACAAAACGAACGTCTACGTTGATGGTTTTCTGCCATTCCGGTTCGAAAACAATATCACCGCTCAATGCTTCGCTGTTTCCGTCAAAGGCAATACCGATCAGGTTTCCGTCTCCGTCAATTACCGGAGAGCCTGAATTTCCTCCCGTAATATCGTTGTTGGAAAGGAAGTTTACCGGCATGTATCCTGCCGCATCAGCATACTGTCCGAAATCTTTCATATTGTAAAGATCGATCACACGCTGAGGAAGGTCAAACTCTTCATCCCCTTTTTTGTATTTCCCTACAAGGCCGGTCATATCCGTATAATAATTATCCGTAACACCGAAATAATTCCTGTCGCTTCGTATCGGTAATTTGTCTACGGTTCCATATGTAAGCCTCATCGTAGAGTTGGCATCCGGATAGAATTTCTTATCCGGCATCGATTTCATCAGTCCGGCTAAGAACAGGCGGTTGTTTTTAGCAAAGTTATCGTCTATTTTAGAGTATTTCTCGGCAGCCAGCTTCTGGTCTTCCACCAATCCTTTGGCAATCTTCCAAAGCGGATCTGCGTCCAGTTTCAGGCGGTCCGGATTCAGGATGAAATTCGTTGCCGAAGTCTTATTGGCAAAGATAGAAGAATAGGCTACGTTAGAAAGCGTTTTGGCATCCAGTGCCATAATCGCAGGAGAAGCCACATCTTTTTTTACCCTTGTCTGGTAAAGGTTCACCATAGAATTCAGCATTTCCCCTTCCAGCTGCGTATTGAAGTTTTCATACGCTGCTTTGATGGCGGCATCCACTTTCGGCTTCATGGTAAGCCTTCCCTGCATATCCTGTGCTGCATAAGAGTTCAGTACGGAACCTACCTGAAGGGCAAGGGTAATGTATTTCGCATTTCTGGACAACTGGCTCATGTAATTACGCTCCACATTTCTGTCTGATACCTGTTTGTAGTATACTGCAATATCATCAAGAACGCCGTCATATTCCGTATTTCCCGGAAGGATAGACCATTTTCTGTAGATATCTTCAATTTTTTGCTTGTCGGAGATCGTTCCGTTTTTAATAACGGCATCAATCGTTCCCTGTCTGTTTTTCCAGTAATTAGCAACAGATGCATACTGGGAAGCATAGTTCAGCTGAGTCGCTTTATCCTTGTCCATGTATTTTTTCATGACATCCATAGCCAGTTTGGAAGCTTCCACCCATGCCGGATAGTCTTTATTAACCATCTGCTCGATTCCGTATGAAGTCAGGTAACGGTTGGTTCTTCCCGGATACCCTAAGATCATAGAGAAGTCACCGGGTTTGATTCCTTTAAGGGAAATCGGTAAGAAATGCTTAGGCTTCAAAGGAACATTCCCGGGAGCGAATTCAGCAGGGTTTCCTGCTGCATCAGCATATACTCTGAACACAGTGAAGTCAGCGGTGTGTCTTGGCCATTCCCAGTTGTCTGTGTCGCCTCCGAATTTTCCTAATGAAGATGGCGGCGCACCTACCAGTCTGATATCTTTATAATCCTGGTATACGAAATAATAAAACTCATTTCCGTTAAAGAAATCTTTTACTACTACGGTATATTTTCCGTTTTCGGAATTCTCAGCCTGGATAGCCTTGCTTTCAGCATCAATAACCGCTTTTCTCTGTTCAGCAGTCATGGAGTTGTTCAGCTTGGAGTTGATTCTCTGGGTAGCATCGTCCATTCGTACCAGGAATCTTACATACAGGTCCTTGGCATTGAACTCATCTTTCTGTTTCATAGCCCAGAAACCGTTCTTAAGGTAATCTTTTTCCGGTGTGGAAGCCGCGGCTACCGCTCCGTAACCACAGTGGTGGTTGGTAAAAATAAGCCCCTGGCTGGAAACAATCTCACCGGTACAGAATCCTCCGAAGCTTACGATAGCGTCTTTCAGGCTGGAATTGTTAACGGAATAAATTTCTTCGGGAGTCAGATGAAGACCTTCTTTTTGCATGTCAACACCGTTAAGCCTTTTGATGAGCATCAGAAGCCACATCCCCTCGTCCGCTCTCATCTGAACAAAGCTCAGCAGGAAAGTGAATAATAGAACTATTCTTTTCATTATATAAATTAATTTTTGTGTCGCTAATTTACTAATTTTTATGGGATTCAGTCCCGGGATGGTATAAAAATGGCACAATTACCACCATGAAAAAACTGATTTACATACTTTTTGTTATTTTGACAGCGAAATCAGCCATCAGCTGTGCTGCTGCAAATACCGGGAAACCACAGATCCACAGGGAATGGATGCTGGTCTCTTTTGGTCCTTATTCCAAGGAAGAGCTCATAAAAAACAAAGCCGCGATTAATCTTACTGCGCCGGAGAAAAACGGCAAAATACAGGGCGGCGCTTTTATGGGATGCAACAGGATGTTTTTTACAGCTGAATTTGGCAAAGGAAACAAGCTTTCCGTGTCTGAAGTGGGAGGTACCATGATGGCCTGTACTGATATGCAGTTGGAAACTTCTTTTGCTGCACGTTTCAAAAAAATGAATCATTACAGGATGGAAAGCCATTACCTTTTTTTATCAGATGAAAACGGTGATTCTATGAAATTTATTGCCGCAGATTGGGATTAAAAGTAATCCGTTATCAGCTATTTTAAATAAACACTGATGAGGATAGGAAAAATATTTCAGAAGCACTTTTTTGGAATTTCCTCCTAAAAATAGTATCTTGTAAATCTCACAATACAGACAGAACTGAATGCTAGACAAGAAAGAACATAACTATGAGAAAGCGGTCTTGGTAGGATTGGTAACCAAAGACCAGGATGAAGAAAAGTTAAAGGAATATATGGATGAGCTGGAATTCCTGGCTTATACCGCAGGGGCTACCGTAGAAAAAAGGTTCACCCAAAAAATGTCCCAGCCGGATTCCAAAACATTTGTAGGAAGCGGAAAAGCTCAGGAAATCCGGGATTTCGTTAAAGAACACGAAATAGGAACGGTGATTTTTGACGACGAGCTTTCCCCTTCCCAGCTAAAAAACCTTGAACGGGAGCTTGAAGTGAAGATACTTGACCGTACTAACCTTATCCTTGATATTTTTGCCCAAAGGGCACAGACCTCTTACGCAAGAACCCAGGTGGAGCTTGCTCAGTATGAGTATCTTTTACCGAGGCTGACCCGGATGTGGACCCACCTTGAGCGTCAGCGGGGGGGAATCGGGATGAGAGGACCCGGGGAAACAGAGATTGAAACCGACAGGCGTATCATCCGCGACAGGATCTCCTTACTTAAGGAAAAGCTGAAAACCATCGATAAACAGATGGCAACCCAGAGAAATAACAGGGGCAAGATGGTGCGTGTATCGCTGGTGGGATATACCAATGTAGGAAAATCTACCCTGATGAACTCCCTGTCCAAATCCGAAGTATTTGCAGAAAATAAACTGTTTGCAACACTGGATACTACCGTAAGGAAAGTGGTCATCGGAAACCTTCCGTTTTTGCTGACAGATACCGTAGGGTTTATCCGTAAGCTTCCTACTCAACTGGTAGAATCATTTAAGTCTACCCTGGATGAGGTAAGGGAAGCGGATCTCCTGATCCATGTAGTGGATATTTCGCATGAAAGCTTTGAAGACCACATTGATTCAGTGAACCAGATCCTTCAGGAGATAGATGCCCACAGGAAGCCGATGATCATGGTATTCAATAAGATCGATGATTTCAGCTACGAGAAAAAAGAAGAAGATGACCTTACACCTTCAACGCGTAAGAACATTTCCCTTGAAGAATGGAAAAAAACCTGGATGGCCAAATCAAAATACCCTACCGTATTTATTTCGGCGCTAACGAAAGAAAACTTCCCGGAAATGAAAAAGATGATCTATGATGAGGTGATGAAAATACACATTTCGAGATTTCCATATAATGATTTCCTGTTCGAATATTTCGATAACGACGACGAAGAAAATAACGGTTCATGAAAAATTACTTCTTTTTCCTGCTTATCCTCTGGCCTGTTTTAGGCTTCAGCCAGAAACAGACCATAGATTTAAAGATGATCAGTAAAGACCTGAAAGACTCAGCTTCCCCGTATTTTTACGAAAAGCTGATCTTTAAATACCGGGGCTTTACGAAATCCCTTGACAGCATCGAGGCACAGCATCTGTACTATGGAAGGAATTTCAGCAAAGACAGGATTTCAACTTCGGATGGAAGGTTTGAGCAGCTTGCGCAGGCATTCAAAGATAAAAATTTTGATGAATGCATTCGCCAGGGCAAAATTCTGTATGATAAAGACCCGACCAACCTGGATGTCCTTCTCATCCTGCTAAGGGCCTACGACGCCAAGCAGGACAAAGAGAATTTTATCTACCATCTGAGCCAGCTACGGTCCCTGACCGGTGCGATCAGAAGTTCCGGAGACGGAAAATCTGAAAAGACAGCCTACCTGGTAAATTCAGTGGGAGATGAATACATCCTGCTGAATATGCTGAATATCGGGGAAGGCTATACTAAAGCTTCAAAATCCTCCAAAGACGGAATCATGGATATTTGGGAGAAAGAAAACAATAAAATCTATATTAAAGTACTTTATTTAAATTTATAAAAAACATATTGAGTGGAGTTATATTATTCATTTTCAGCCTTAATTGTCCTGGCATCCATATTTGCTTACCTCAATTACAGGTTTTTAAAGCTTCCGAGCACCATCGGGATTATGGTCATTGCCATCGTAGTATCCATTTTTCTGGTCCTGTTCGGGGAAACGTTTCTGCCGAGAACATTCGGCCATCTTAATGACCTGATGAACAGCATCGATTTTACCGAAGTACTGATGGGGGCGATGCTTAACTTCCTTCTGTTTGCAGGGGGAATCCACATTAATATTGATGACCTCAAAGAACAGTTCAGGCCCGTGGTTATTTTTTCGACTGCGGGAGTGGTCATCTCAACATTTGTAGTAGGCTTCGGAACCTATTATCTCTTGCCTCTGGTAGGGATTCAGTTGCCGTTGATTTATTGCCTTGTTTTCGGGGCTCTGATCTCACCTACCGATCCTGTGGCGGTACTAAGTATCCTTAAACAGGCTAATGTCCCCAAATCACTTGAAACCAAGGTTGCCGGAGAATCCTTATTTAATGATGGTATGGCAGTCGTAGTCTTTACGGTTATATTACAGCTGGCTATCGGCCAGGAAGTTGATCTCAGCCTTGAAAGTATTGGAATCCTGTTGCTGAAGGAAGCCGGCGGCGGGCTGTTATTGGGAGTTGTATTGGGATGGATTACTTCCAGGTTGATGCGTGAAGTAGACGATTATATTATTTCTGTCCTGGTTACCTTGTCCGTAGTGATGGGAGGATACCTTATTGCCAGGCAGATGCATATTTCCGGACCGCTGACTATGGTGGCTGCCGGGCTATTCATGGGGAATTTCAATACCAAGTTCAATATGAAATCCATTACTCAGGACTATCTCATCAAGTTCTGGGAGTTGATTGATGAAATCCTGAATGCCGTATTATTCCTGTTTATCGGGTTTGAGCTTTTGATGATCAAAGACCTGAAATATTTCATGATTCCGGGTATCATCTCTATTGTAGTAGTGCTTCTGGCAAGATTTATTTCTATCTGGGTGCCTACCAAATTCATGTCCCTGAGAACAAGGTTTAATCCACAAACGGTAAAAGTACTGGTGTGGGGCGGTATACGCGGTGGAGTATCCATCGCCCTGGCTTTATCCATTCCTAAAAATGAATACAGCAATACCATATTGAGTATTACGTATTGCGTGGTGGTATTCTCTATTATTGTTCAGGGGCTTACCATTGCAAAAGTGGCCAATCCCAAAAAGATCGTGAGCGAAGAAAGAGAAGCGGTTATGGCAGATGAACATCAGTAATGGAATCCGCAGTTATCCATATCCGTGAAGCACTGGCTGCCCTTGTTTTGCCCGGAAAAGCTGAGGTTTATCAAAAGTTTTTCAAAACCGGAACAGGAGAATATGGTGAAGGCGATATTTTTCTGGGAATATCGGTTCCGGATCAGAGAGCAGTAGCAAAAGCCTTTTATCAGGAGATGTCTCTGGATGGAATCAGCCAGCTTCTTTCATCGGAATATCATGAATACAGGCTGACAGCTTTGTTTATGCTGATTAACAAGTTTCAAAAGGCCAAAATTCCGTTAGAGAAGGAAGCAATAGCAGAATTTTATCTGTCACATCTTCTTTATATAAACAATTGGGACCTGGCGGATTCAAGTTCCTATCCGATTCTCGGCAGCTATGCATATGAGTATGACAGGGCGGATCTGCTCCGCACATTAGCCCGTTCAGATCAGATGTGGCATAAACGGATTGGCGTGGTGGGCACTTTATACCATATCAGGAAACATTCGTTCGGGCTGACAAAAGAATTTGTGACTCACAATCTGAAACATCCGCATGACCTTATGCATAAAGCAAACGGCTGGATGTTAAGAGAAATGGGGAAAAAAGATCCTGATGAACTGATCCGTTACCTTGATCAATATTGCCGTGAAATGCCGAGGACCTGCCTCAGGTATGCTATTGAGAAGCTGGATGAACCGCTGCGCCAGAAGTATTTAAAAGGAAAAATATAAATATGCCCGACTGCTTTTTCTGGAAAACCCTTGTTCATTATTTCCTGCACCTGGTTTTTCCGGTTTTTATTGCCCTGATGTTCTACAGAAAAACCTGGTTCAGGACGTATCTTATCCTGCTGGCAACCATGCTTGTAGACCTGGACCACTTTTTTGCAGATCCTGTATTCGATCCTTCCCGGAACAGCATAGGATTCCATTTCCTGCATTCTTATTATGCCATTGCGGTGTATTTTTTGATGCTGTTTTTCAAGGGAAACATCAGGATCATTGCTATTGGCCTGCTGCTGCATATGCTCACGGATTTCCAGGATTTTAATTTCTGGTGTCATTAGATTGATTAATATCTTCTTTCATTATTTCAAAAATGATCGATTTTTTGTATTTTGTAAACGCTTATGAAACCAAAAGAATTTTTACATTACACCTATATTTTTCCTGTAGTAGCCGTCCTGTATTATTTTTCAGGGCTTATAGGCAACGGGGTCATTTATGATGTGATTGCGGGGATCCTGCTTACCGGAAGCGTTCTTTCGGCTGTTCATCATGCCGAAATGGTGGCTCATAAAGTAGGGGAACCTTTCGGAACGATTATCCTGGCGCTCTGTATTACCATTATTGAAGTGGCTTTAATCATTTCACTTATGGTTGCCGGGGGAGACCAGGCCATTACTTTGGCGAGGGATACTGTCTTTGCAGCGGTAATGCTTATTTTAAACGGAATTCTGGGAATCTGTATCCTTGTAGGCGGTGTGAAGTATTATGAGCAGTTCTTTGCACGCAGCTCAGCTACTACCTATCTGGTAAGCATTGTATCCATATTGATTCTTACGCTTGTTCTTCCTAATTTTACTTCAAGTGTCAACGGACCTTTTTACAATAATGCCCAGCTTATTTTTGTTTCTATTGCCTGTCTGGTGATTTACGGGATTTTCCTGATGGTACAGACTGTGCGGCACAGAAGCTATTTTGTAATTCCGGATGAACATCCGGCAGAGCATTATGTTCCTTCTATGACCAAGACCCTGATCAGCTTTGTTTTCCTGGTCATTTGCCTTGCTATTGTGGTAATGATGGCCAAAGGCCTTTCTTCTACTATAGAGGATATGGTGCGGAGTGTTGGGGCACCGAAATCTTTGGTTGGAGTCATCATTGCTGCGGTAGTGCTGCTTCCGGAAGGGCTGGCTGCAATCCGTGCCGCAAGAGGGAATCAGATCCAGTCCAGCCTGAACCTGGCACTGGGCTCTGCTCTGGCAAGTATAGGATTGTCCATTCCTGCAGTATCCATGGTCTGCATTATGTATGATATTCCCCTGGTTTTAGGATTGGATAAAAAAGATATCATCCTCCTGTCCCTGTCCGTATTTATCGTTATGCTGTCATTAAGCAGGGGAAAAACCAATATCCTGTACGGAACTGTCCTGCTGGTGAATCTCGCCGCGTATATATTTACGGTAATTGTTCCTTAAAGACGTCTGGCAAGCTCCATTTTAAAGGCCATCAGTTTTGCTATATTCTGTGCTTTATATACCGCCATATCCGCATTTTCTCCGGTAAAGTTTTCTTCAATGGTGCTGATCCACAATTCCAGCCACCGCTCAAAGTGACGCTTTTCCATCGCCTGAAGCTCATTGATGGGAAAATGTGCCCCCATAGGATTTCCTTTATAAGTCATCTGGCCAAACAGTATGGATTCCCAGAAGGAATACATTTTAGGGAGATGGCTGTTCCAATTGACCTTAGCTACGTCATTGAAGAAAGAACCAATGGTTCCGTCGCGCACTACCTTATCATAAAATGAATTGACAAGATGCTCGATATCCTGTCTGGTTTCCAGCTTTTTCATAGATCAAAGTTAGTTTAAAATCGATTTATAAATTCAATAGGTATGTTGATAAATTTCATGAAAACAATATTTTATCTTTGCAGGATATTTCCCGGGTGATATAAAACTTAAGATCAAAAGATGGCAAATGGTTTCAGAAAGAAAATCCTTCAAAAGAGCACGGAAAACAGTGGCTTTGGAGACCGTGCGTCCGGAAGGTTCATCAAAAAAGACGGGCTTCCCAATGTAGAGCGCAAAGGCGTCTCTATGCTCAACCGTTTCAGTTGGTACCATACCATGCTGGAGCTTTCAACGTTCAGGTTCCTTTCCTATCTGGTGATCGCATATATTCTGGTTAATCTGGTATTTGCGCTGGTGTATTACTTAATCGGAGTAGAGCATCTGACAGGAATTGATAAAAGAGATGCGGTAAACGAATTTATCGATGTCTTTTTCTTCAGTTCCCAGACCTTTACTACAGTGGGTTACGGAAGAATAGCTCCGGTAGGATTTATGGCAAGCCTTGTCGCAACCTTTGAGGCATTCTTAGGGCTGCTGACATTTGCCATCGCTACAGGGCTTTTTTACGGACGTTTTTCACGTCCTCGGGCTTACCTTACTTTTTCGGATATAGCTCTTGTTGCACCTTTTCATACTGCTTCTGCGCTCATGTTCAGGCTGGCTCCTTATAAGAATAATACCCTGACGAATGCAGATGTCATTGTTTCAGCAGCCATTGAAGTCTATGAAAACGGAAATCATAAGAGTAAATTTTACAGCCTTAAAACACAGCTGAGTCATATCAATACATTGGCCCTGAACTGGACGATTGTTCATGCCATAGATGAAGATTCACCGTTTTATGGATTTACAGAGCAGGACTTTAACACTACGGATATCGAAATCATCGTTCATGTACGGGCTTTTGATGAAGTTTTTTCCAATACCGTCGTTCAGCGTACTTCCTATGTTTCGGATGAAATTATATACGGAGCTGCCTTTACTCCGATGTATTATCCTTCAAAGGATAAAAGATCTACCATACTGAACCTGGAGAAAATCAATGAGTATACAAAGGCGGAATTGCCTGTTTTAAAAGAAGAAAAATAATGGATTTAGAATGGTATAAAAAACAGGCGCTCCAAAAGCAAGGTGAACACCGCAAATTCCTTGAAGGGCTGAAGAAAAAACCGCCCAAAAATCTTGATTATATCGTGCAGGAGGCCCATGAAGAAGTATTTGAGGCTATTGATTGCCTCGGATGTGCCAACTGCTGTAAAACTACCGGCCCTCTGTATACTGAAAAAGATATCGAACGGATTGGCAAGCATCTCAGGATGAAGCCCGCAGATTTTGAAGCTAAATTCCTGAGGACTGACGAGGATAACGATAAGGTATTGCAACACCTGCCTTGTTTCTTTCTCAATAATGATAATACCTGTTCCATTTACGATGTCCGCCCGAAAGCCTGTAGGGAATATCCTCACACGGATCGAAAAAAAATCTACCAGATCAATAATCTGATGATCAAAAATACTATTATATGTCCGGCTGCTTATGAATTTGTAGAAAATATGACTAAAAGGATAAAGAAATAAGTACTGATCCCAATTAATCATAAATGATGATAATATAAGTTAAATAAAACCTTTTGCCATACTTTAGTACAATAGTTATCGTTTTGTAAATAACCAACACCATAAAATATTACATTATGAAAAAGTTATTTTTAGCAATGGCATTTGTAGTCGGAGGATTAATTACTGCTTCAGCGCAGGTAACTCCGCAAACAGGAACAGACACAACCAACACGGGAACGATGACGCCACAACAGCAGAGAGACCGTGATCTGAATAACGGTACAAATACCACAACAAACGGGACGCTGAACAATGGAACCAATATGAATAACGGAACCATGGATAACAATGGCATGAATAATACGGGTACCAAAAACCCGGATATAGACACAGCCAGAACGGACGGATCAAGAGATGCCATGAAAGGTACTAAAAAGTCCAAAAAGAAAGCGAGATAATATTCTCAGATAAAAACGTAAAACCTGAAAGACATATCTTTCAGGTTTTTTTATGGCTTAAAAAAGCATTGAATGAATCATCAATGCTTTCTCTTTCACTTTTTACTTTTTCCCATTATCCCGGGACAGGCTGTATGAAAAAGGCCGGGAGATTCTCCCGGCCTTATATAATTATACCACACCTTGTGCCAGCATGGCTTCTGCTACTTTTACAAAGCCGGCGATATTGGCTCCTTTTACATAGTTAACATAGCCGTTTTCTTCTTTTCCGTAGTCCCTGCAAGCTTTATGGATCCCGATCATGATTTCTTTCAGTCTGGCGTCAACCTCTTCAGAAGTCCAGTTCAGACGGATGGAGTTCTGCGTCATTTCAAGTCCTGAAGTAGCTACCCCACCGGCATTGGATGCTTTCCCCGGAGAGAACAATACCTGATTGTCAAGGAAGTAGTTGATCGCGTCCAGGGTAGACGGCATATTCGCAGCCTCCGTTACGCATACACATCCGTTTTCAACCAGTATTTTAGCATCTTCAAGGTCAAGTTCGTTCTGGGTTGCAGAAGGGAAGGCTACGTCGCACTTCACTTCCCATGGTCTTTTTCCGGCATGGAATTCAGCAGACGGATATTTTTTAGCATAATCTTCCGCTCTGTTATTTCCTGAAGATCTCAGTTCAAGCAGATAATCAATTTTTTCTCCGCTGATACCGTCTTTATCATAGATATAACCATCAGGTCCTGAGATGGTTACTACTTTGGCGCCCAGTTCGGTTGCTTTTTTGATGACCCCCCAGGCCACGTTTCCGAAACCTGAAACCGTTACGGTCTTATCTTGGAACGTTTGCCCAATGGTTTTAAGCATCTGCTCGGCAAAATATACCACACCATATCCGGTAGCTTCAGGACGGATCAGCGATCCTCCGTAAGCAAGTCCTTTTCCGGTAAGCACTCCGGTAAATTCATTTCTGATTTTTTTGTATTGTCCGAAAAGGTAACCGATTTCTCTGGCTCCAACTCCGATATCTCCTGCAGGTACATCCGTTTCAGGACCGATGTGCTTGCACAGTTCCGTCATGAACGCCTGGCAGAAACGCATTACTTCCATGTCAGATTTCCCCTGAGGGTCAAAATCAGATCCACCTTTACCTCCACCCATAGGAAGGGTCGTCAGTGAATTTTTAAACACCTGCTCAAAAGCCAGGAATTTTAATACGGAAAGGTTAACGGTAGGATGGAAACGGATACCTCCTTTATAAGGTCCGATAGCAGAATTCATCTGGATTCTGAATCCTCTGTTTACCTGAATTTCACCTTTATCATCAACCCATGGAACTCTGAATATGATAATTCTTTCGGCTTCAGCCATTCTTTCGAGGAGCTTCATACCGGTATATTCTTTCTTGGTAGCAATAAACGGAATTACAGTAACAGCCACTTCTTTCACCGCCTGCAAGAATTCCGGTTCGTTAGGATTTTTTGCTTCTATCTTAGCAATAAACTCCTGAATTTTCTGCTCAATATTATATTGTTCCATATATTAAGGTTGAATATTATTGCCAACAAATTTAATTTTTTTTTCAAGATTCACAACACCTGATGCGATGATTGTTTATAATTTAATAATGTAATGACTTAATATTGTTAAATTGATAATTTTATTGTAAATGTTGCCAAAAATTAAATGTTATCTCTTAAATAATGCAGTATTAAGAAATTGTTAATTGTCAGATTGCTGTAAATTGCCTCCCGGAAAGCGTTTTTATCTTCCCCAAAAGCTCCAATTCCAGAACAACAGGTAAAATCCGGTACGCCGGGAGCTCTATGGATGCCGCCATATCGTCCAGAGATATGGTTTGGTTTTCTTTAATACACCCATAAATGAGTTCCTGAATTTCGTTTAGCTGAATAGTGGATGCGCTATAGGGAAATAGTTCCTTCATTCTCTCGTCAGGACTGTTAAGGCCTAACTGGTCGATCAGGTCCTTAATCGTAGAAATTGCAGAAGCTTTGTGCTGAAAGATCAGCTGGTTACAGCCCTGGCTGTAGGGGTCAGTAATCTTCCCGGGAAGGGCAAAGACATCGCGGTTGTATTGGTTGGCAAATGTAGCCGTACTCACGGATCCTCCTCCGAAAGCAGTTTCAACAACTATTGTTGCCGGCGATAATCCGGCAATGATCCTGTTCCTCTGGATAAAATTCTCCCGGTCCGGTTTCCGGGAAGAGTTGAACTCTGTGATCAGTGCCCCTCCATGATCAAGTATCCTTTCCGACAGTTTCCTGTTTTTGGAAGGGTATAAGGTATGGAACCCGTGGGCAAGGACCGCTATGGTCGGGATCGTAAAGTGCAGCGATTGTTCATGGACTTCTTTATCTGCTCCTAAGGCGAGGCCGCTTACAGAGCAGTATCTGCATGATTGCGTCTCCTCAAAAAAAGTACTGATAAAAGATTTTCCGTAAGAAGTAATATTCCGGGTTCCAACGATACTCACTGTTTTTAAAGCTTGATCAAATTCTCCTTTCTGGTACAGTATCGCCGGTGCATCATCACACTCATTCAGCAGCGGAGCCAGATCATGAAGATGCCTTAATTGGATTGTAATGTTATTGTTTTCACAGAAAGCAATTTCCTTTTCAGCAAACCTGAGGTAATCCGTATTGCCGATATCTGCCACTGCCTTGCGGCCAATTCCGTCTGCCGCTCCCAACTCACGGTTTGCTTTTTCCCAGGCAAGCTTTGCACTGCCAAACGTTCTCATGAGCTTACTGAAATTGATATCGCCTATGAGGCTGCATTCGCGGAGCGCGATGGCATATAGGTGTTCTTCAGAAATCATAGGTGTTTTTTTATCAAATGTAACAAATTAAGATTTATTTCTTTCTTAATTCGTCCAGATGTTCCCAGATGTCATCTCTTTTCTTGTAGGGCAGTTCAGAAAAATCTTCCGGATGGTTTTCCTTGTACTCCTGCCAGAGTTTGTCATCCCTTTCACTGTAATAATTGGGGAATTCCCAGATGTATTTTTTCTTCTTTTCCCCTACGTTCTTAAAGGCAAATGCAATGATGCTTCCTACAATAGCCCCAGCCAGGTGGGCCTGCCAGGAAATTTTACTCGGTGCCTGAAGGTTATAAAATAATTCTTCAGGAAACATTCCCCATATAAGGCTTCCATAATATAAAACTACTACAAGCGAAATGGTAAGGAGTTTAACATTCCACCGGAATACACCACTGAAAAAAAGGAAGAAGGCAAGGACATAAACGATGCCGCTGGCTCCGATCGTGCAGGTATACATGTATTCTCCGGTAAGGATATCTACAGGAGGAAGAAGCCATAATAAAAGCCCTGTAGCCAGCCAGCCGATGACAAAAACTTTATTGGCAACCAAGGGATAAAACTGGTAGAGCAGGAACATCAGGATGGCTATCGGGATAGAATTGCCGATAATATGATCCAGATTCCCATGCAGCAGAGGGGAGGTGATAACCCCCAGCAGGCCTTCCGGCAGTAATGGAATAATGGCTCCGAAGCAATTTTCAAAAAAGCCCGCCATCTGCAGCAGGTAACCCAGCCACATGGCAGCCAGCATCAATAAGGGATGGATTACAGCTTTTCTGGAAATTACATTTTTTAGCATGGATAGATTACGTCAAACGGGAAGCCAAGAATAAATTCCGGAAATTTTGGCGAAATTTTGCAGAAGCGCTTCATTTTTAAGACAAAAAGTAGATTTTTCAGAAAAATATATCCTGAAATGAAAATATTATCCTGATACAAGGCTTTCCTGTTATTTATTCCTAATGATTTGATTATAAATTGAGTATTCATCATATAAAGCAGCCATACGGCAAAAATTATATTTTTATTTTTGTAGCAAAATTTTTTTGAAATATGAGAAAACTTGTATTCGCGATTGCTGTTTCTTTGGGAATATATGCTCATGCTCAGGAAGAAAAAACTGACGAGCAGCCGGTATCTGATACGGTGAAACATTGGTCTGTCCTCGGAAAAAATACGTTAATGGTTAATCAGACTGCTTTTTCAAAGTGGGTAGGAGGGGGAGCCAATAACGTGGGCTGGCTTGCCGGGGCTAATTATAACCTTACGTATGAAAAAGATAAAGACCTCTGGGAAAACATCATTATTTTAGACTATGGACAGAATAATACTAAGGGTGTAGGAACACGAAAGACCCAGGATGTTATCAATATATCAACCAATTACGGAAGGAAGTTCTCCAAGAGCTGGTATATGTCAGCAGGGGCAGGATTGCAGACCCAGTTCTCTGCCGGTTATGAAGACGGAAATAATCCCGAAGCGAAAAAAATCTCAAATTTCATGGCCCCCGGTTACCTCAACTTAGGTCTCGGGATCACTTACAGGCCGGATGACAATATTACCGTCAATCTGAGGCCTACCAACGCCAGATGGACGCTGGTACTGGACAGGGATCTTCAGACCGCTGGAACATACGGGTTAAAAGAAGATGGCGATACTTCGCTGTTGCAATTCGGTTTCCTGGGAACAGCCCTGTACAAGCTGAAAATCATGGAAAATATTAACCTCACCAATACCGCCTCTATATTTTCCAATTACCTGGATCATCCGGAAAGATTGGTCCTTGCGTATGGTGCGATCCTCAATATGAAAGTGAACAAATATATTTCTACCAATATAACCGTAGATGTATTGTATGACCACAACCAGATCCAGAAAACCCAGCTGAAACAGACCCTGGGAATAGGATTTGCTTATACCGTGGATAACGGTGTGAAACGTTCCAGCCGTCAGGATAGTCAGTGGTGGATTAAAAAATAACATAACAACGACATTCCCTTGAAATTAAAAAGCACTTCATGACGAAGTGCTTTTTGATATCTTGGAAATACAGTCTTAAAATTCTATATCCACTTCCAGCTTTTCAACCAGAAGTTTGGAGATTTTGTCTTTCAGGGGCTCAATATCAATATTCTGCATGGCATCATTGGCAAATGCATACAGAAGCAGCGCCTGAGCCTCCTTCTTGGAGATCCCCCTTGCTCTCAGGTAGAATAGTGCATCTTCATTCAGCTGCCCTACAGTACATCCGTGAGAACATTTTACATCATCAGCAAAAATTTCAAGCTGAGGTTTGGTATCGATTGCAGCTCCTTCGCTCAGCAATACATTATTGTTCTGCTGGTAAGCATTGGTTTTCTGGGCTTCTTTGTCTACAAAAACTTTTCCGTTGAATACACCATGTGATTTTCCATCGAAAATCCCTTTATAATTCTGGTAGCTTTCACAGTTCGGGAAATTGTGGTGAACGGCAGTATGATGGTCAACCAGCTGGTCTTTACCAATAATGGTGATCCCGTTCATGAACGAATTGATGTTGGATCCGTTATGGATGAAATCCAGGTTATTCCTGACCAGTTTACCCCCGAATGAAAACGTATTAACCGTGGTTAAGCTGTCTTTTTCCTGTCTGGCAAAAGTGCTGTCAACAAGATAAGAAGTATCGTTATCATTCTGCAATTTGTGCCAGTCAGCTTTCGCATTCGGATAAGTAAAAATTTCCGTTACGGAATTGGTGAATACATAAGAAGCATCGAAGTTATGATGGCTTTCAATGATCTCCACTTTAGCGCCGTCCTCAACGATCAGCAGGTTCCGGGTATTGTAAAACGTATTTTCTTCCTGATTCTGGGAGATGTAAAAAACATGGATCGGCTTTTCGATCACTACGTTTTTAGGGACCTTAAGGAAAAATCCGTATTTGCAGTAGGCCTGGTTCAGGTTGGTGAATGCAGAATCTTTAGACGCAATCGTATTGAAATACTGATCGAAAACACCCCTGTACTTTTCATCATTCAGCGCATAATTGAACGAAAGGAATTCCACGTTTTCAATGGAAACTTTTGAAAGTTCTTTATTCAGTTTCCCGTTAACAAAGGTAATCCAATCGAAATTCTCTTCTCCCAGATGCAGCTGGTCAAGCTGTTCTTTGGTGATGGTATGGGATTCTTTCGGGAAAAAGTTATATCCCTTTTCTGTAATCTCCTTTAGGTTGGTATATTTGTATTCTTCGTCTTTCTTAGATGGAAAACCTTTTTTTTCGAATCTCTCAAGCGCTGCTTTCCGGTCTTCATCCAGGAATCTGTGACGAAGACTTTCCAAAAATTCATTGTGGTTTTCTGTAATCTGTTCTTTTAATGCCATTACTGGTATATCTGTGGTTCGCACCATTTTTTTCTTTTTATTAGGCTGAATTGCTATTCCGGGAAATAGACTTATGCATATATCTGAGTCAGGATCCCTCATCTTCAGGACAGGTGAATCAGCAGGCCTCAGAATTTCAATCTTAGTTTAAAAGCCAGTCGTATCCTTTTTCTTCCAGTTCCAGTGCCAGGGATTTGTCTCCGGTTTTGATGATCTTTCCGTTGGCCAGGACATGGACAAAATCAGGCTGGATATAGTTCAGCAGTCTTTGGTAGTGGGTAATCAGAAGAACTGCATTCCCTTCATTTTTAAAATGATTCACACCGTCTGCCACAATTCTCAACGCATCGATATCCAGTCCGGAATCCGTTTCATCAAGGATTGCCAGCTTAGGATTCAGCATCATCATCTGGAAAATTTCGTTTCTCTTCTTTTCACCTCCGGAGAATCCTTCATTCAGTGATCGGGAAAGGAAATCTTTTTTAATGCCCAGCTGCTCGGATTTTTCACGGATCATGGCCAGCATTTCTTTAGCAGGCATGTCTTCCAGACCATTGGCTTTCCTGTTCTCATTCAGGGCGGCTTTAATGAAGTTCGTTACGGAAACCCCCGGGATCTCCACAGGATACTGAAATGAAAGGAAAATACCTTTGTGTGCTCTTTCTTCCGGAGCGTCTTCATTAATCACTTCTCCTCCGAAAATAATCTCACCTTCCGTAACTTCATAGTCTTCCTTACCTGCGATAACAGAAGATAAGGTAGATTTACCGGCACCGTTCGGACCCATGATGGCATGGACCTCGCCCGGCTTGATTTCAAGGTTAATCCCCTTTAATATTTGTGCGCCGTCTTCAATTCTGGCGTGAAGGTCTTTAATTTGTAACATTCTTGCTAACTTTTCTTTTTATAATTCTATTAACTTCCTCTATAGGTAGAGTATCCATAAGGTGATAAAGTAATCGGAACATGATAATGTTCGTTGTCCTTAATCCTGAATATTACCTCTATATACGGATAAAAGCTTTCTGTATTTTTATAATAATCTCCTATGAAAAACACGAGTTTGTATTTCCCGTTGTTCCCGTCTTTCTGATAAGGCAGGAAATCTGAAACCCTGCCGTTACTGTCTGTCTCTTTCTTACCGATGGAAACCCATGTTTGAGTGGACTCATTGTATTTTTCCAGTTCAATCTGAACATGCTCTGCAGGCTTTCCTATTGAGATGTCGAGGATATGGCTCGAAAGCTGAAATCCTTTCTTCTCCTGTGCAGAAAAATTAAGAAAGACAAACCCGAAAAACGCAAACAAAAACTTCTTCATAGAAATAATATTATCCTACTGAACCTTCTAATGAAATTTCCAGGAGTTTCTGGGCTTCAATAGCAAACTCCATTGGCAGCTTATTCAGAACCTCTCTGCTGAATCCATTGACGATCAGGGCAATTGCTCTTTCCGTATCGATTCCTCTCTGGTTACAGTAGAAGATCTGGTCTTCACCGATTTTCGAAGTTGTAGCTTCGTGTTCTAATTGTGCTGACGGATCTTTGATTTCAATATAAGGGAATGTATGCGCTCCGCACTCATTGCCCATCAGTAAGGAATCGCACTGGGAGAAATTTCTTGAACCTTTAGCCGAAGGCATCACTTTAACCAGCCCCCGGTAGGAGTTCTGTGATTTCCCTGCCGAAATCCCTTTTGATATAATGGTTGAACGGGTATTTTTCCCGATGTGGATCATTTTTGTCCCCGTATCTGCATACTGATGGTTATTGGTTACGGCGATAGAGTAGAATTCACCGATAGATCCATCTCCTTTTAATATGCATGACGGATATTTCCATGTTACGGCAGAACCTGTTTCTACCTGCGTCCAGGAGATCTTTGCTTTTCTCTCGCAAAGTCCTCTTTTCGTTACGAAATTGAATACCCCTCCTTTTCCTTCTTCATTACCCGGGTACCAGTTCTGAACCGTTGAATATTTAATTTCAGCATTGTCCAGGGCAATCAGTTCAACGACAGCAGCATGAAGCTGGTTCTCGTCTCTTGACGGTGCCGTACATCCTTCAAGGTAAGATACATAACTGCCTTCATCAGCAATAACCAGTGTTCTTTCAAACTGTCCCGTTCCCGCCTGGTTAATCCGGAAATAGGTAGAAAGTTCCATCGGGCATCGTACGCCTTTAGGAATGTAACAGAAACTTCCATCTGAAAATACAGCTGAATTCAATGCTGCATAAAAGTTATCGCCTCGCGGAACCACTTTTCCTATGTATTTCCTCACCAGATCCGGATGATGCTTAATCGCTTCAGAAATGGAACAGAAAATAATCCCTTTCTCAGCGAGTGTATCCTGGAACGTTGTTTTTACGGAAATTGAGTCCATAACGATATCAACGGCTACTCCGGAAAGCCTCTTCTGTTCTTCGATATTGATGCCCAGCTTTTCAAATGTTTTGATCAGCTCAGGATCTACCTCATCCAGGCTGGCCAGCTCCGGCTTTACTTTTGGTGCGGCATAATATCTGATGGCCTGGAAGTCAGGCTTTTCATACTTGATATTCGCCCATTCCGGTTCCGTCATTTTCTGCCAGATCCTGAATGACTCCAGTCGCCATTCTGTCATCCATTCTGGCTCTTCCTTTTTAGCGGAAATAGCACGGACAATATCTTCATTCAGGCCGATGGGGAAATCCTCGTAATCAATCTGGGTTTCCCAGCCGAATTCATATTTTTTATTTTCTAGATCAACCCTTAGGTCGTCTTCTGTGTATTTACTCATAATGTATTCAGAGATTCAGAGATTAAGAAATTCAGGAATTTCTAGAATCTAAATTGCTCTTTTCAAGATATTTTATAAAATGATAAATTTCTTTTGTGATTTCCAGGCAATTATGATTAAGTGCATTAAAAATCTTATCATCAATTTTCTCTAACCGTAATAAAACAAACAGCATATTTCTTACTTCGGCACAGCTTCCTTTAGCAATCCAAAGGAATCTGATTAATTGCTTATTGCTTCCATATTCCGAACCCTCAGCAATATTGTTGCTTATTGATAATGTGGCTCTTTTCAACTGTTCCTTAAGAGAAAATTCTTTCTGTAAATTTTCATTATCAAGAATTTTAAAAACTTCAACTGTAAATGAAATTGCCTTTTTATAAACCGGGAAATGTTCAAATGAAACAGTCATATAATTTTTAAATTTCTTAATCTCTGAATCTTTTAATAGCCTTTACAGGCTGAAAGATTCCCCACAGCCACAAGTTCTGGCTGCATTAGGATTGTTAAAAACAAATCCTTTTCCGTTAAGTCCTCCTGAATATTCTAGGGTAGTTCCTGCAAGATACAGGATAGATTTTTTATCAACTATGATTTTAATCCCGTTATCTTCAAAAATCTGGTCTGCCTCTGTTTTCTGATTGTCAAATCTCAGTACATATTCCAGACCGGAGCATCCTCCGCTTTTAACCCCAACCCTTATATAATCTTCAGAAGCGTCAAATCCATCCTCTCTCATGAGCTGTATGGCTTTCTCTTTTGCGTGATCTGATACTTTTATCATTGTATTTATTTAGAATGATTTAATAGTGCAAAAATACGAACAAAAATCAGGATATAAAAATCGGGAATTTTATTTTATCGATTTTTATCATCGATGGCTTTAACTTTGATAATCTTTTGAAATCCAATCCATAAATCAGGCTAAGAAATGAAAAAACTAGGCGTTATTGCTTTTATGCTTCTCATGCAGACCATTGCTGCACAAACCAACCGGTTCGTCTATCAGGTGACCATGAAACCGGATGCTTCCAATAAGAATGACATCAAGACGGAAAATGCATACCTGGACATCTCAAAAGACAAATCCATGTTTTACTCTGAAAACAGGCTTAAGAGAGATTCCCTGTTTCAGCAAGCATTTCAGAGCGGCGGAGGAAGAGGAATGATCAGCCGGGAGCAGATGGAGGGACTGAGATCGAATATCAATTATTCCATTGAAAAAGATAAGACCAGTCAGAAGACCTATTTTAAAGACCGGATAGGAAGGGATGTTTATACCTATGAGGAAGACCGCTCCATGAACTGGAAGATTTTTCCGGAAACCACGAAGATCGGGGAATATAAAGTACAGAAGGCAGAGACCGATTTCGGAGGGCGCCACTGGACTGCCTGGTTTACCGCAGACCTGCCTTATCAGGACGGACCGTATAAATTCACCGGACTTCCCGGCCTTATTGTAAAAGCAGAAGATGATAAAGGGGATTATTCTTTTGACCTGATGAAAAACTACAAGCTTGCCGAACTTCCGGCCATGAACCAGTTTGGAAATACGATAAAAGTAAAACGGGCGGATTATCTGAAACAGCAGGAACGCTTTGCCGCAGACCCGATGTCTTTCATGAATTCCGGAGGAGGACAGATTAGAATGATGACCAGGGGTGGAGAAGCCGGCCCGCCAACACCGCCGGCTGATGCAAGGAAAAGAATGGAAGAACGAATCAAGGATGAAGCGAAGAAAAACAGCAATCCTATAGAATTGAAATAAAGTAACCGGGCTATGAATTTCATAGCCCGGTTTTATTTTTCGTATTTAAGATTATTTTAAAAGCTGGTCAAAAGTATTTCCCTGTTTGATGTCGCCGGTATTATATCCTTTCATAAACCATTCTTTACGCTGTGCTGAAGAACCGTGGGTAAAGCTTTCCTGGTTCACATATCCCTGGGAACGCTTCTGGATATTGTCATCACCTACGGCTTCTGCCGCACTGATGGCGGCATCGATATCGCCCGGCTCCAGAATATGTTCTCTGTTATCTGTCTGCTTGGCCCAGACTCCCGCATAAAAATCAGCCTGAAGCTCAGTAGCTACAGAAACTCGGTTCATATCCGCTTCCGAATACTGGCCGCTTCGTCTCATTTGGTCTACTTTCTGGGTAGTCCCCAATAAGGTCTGGACATGGTGACCCATTTCGTGCGCCATGACATAGGCAATGGTAAACTCCGTTACCTGGGCCCCGAACTGCTCCTGTAAGTCTTTAAAGAAACTCATATCCATATAGACCGTCTGGTCTGCAGGGCAATAGAACGGTCCCATAGCCGACTGTGCGGTTCCGCATCCGGATTGGGTGGTGTTTTCAAAAAGCACAACTTTGGCAGGACTGTACTCCATATTGTTTTCAGCAAAAATCTTAGTCCAAGTCTGCTCATTTTCGGCAGTGATCATTTCTACAAATTCCCGGATCTTCAGTTCCTTGTCATTCAGTTGCCTTTGCTCCGTAGGTGCAGAAGTGCTCCCGGAAGAGGAAAGGATAGATGAAGGGTCTCCGCCCAGAAAAAATACAATTGCAGCAATAATCAGCGTTCCAAGCCCGCCACCTACAACGGCGCCTCCGCCCAGCCCGCGGCGGTCTTCAACATTCCCGCTCCTGTCGTCTGTCCATCTCATAGTCAGTAATTTTGTGTTAGTAAATGTAAAGATTTAAAATTAATGTCTTTATTAAATGAGTATTTTTGTGCAAAATTGTAACCAAAGTGAAGAAAATCAGAACTTATCTTTTACTGGCAGGTCTGGCCGCTTTTGGAGCCTGTAATGAAAATGAATCCAAAGCTGACGAAGTGAATACAGTAGATAAAAAAGCAGCTGTGGAAACAGAGCTTTCCGTTCAGCATGCAGGCCCTGTGGATATCCTGGTCAGCCGGCACAAGATCTGGAAAGACCATAAGCTTGTTAAGGAACTTATCCAGCGCGATACGATCCCTGCATTAGGAGACACGTTGCAGACCATAGAGGATGACAAGGGAAACAGCCGTACCGCCAATATCAGGAAAGATTACGAATTTTATATAACCGTTCAGTAATCATGAAAAAATCAGATTCCATAACGCTGCTTTTTGTAACCGGTATTCTGGCTGCCTGTTCCCAGGACAAGCCCCAGTCGAAATGGCAGAATGAAAAAAAAGTCTATATGCGTTCCGATACTACGGCTTCCTATACCAGGAGCCATGGATTCATGCCCGGATATTTCTGGTATCATGCATTTCGCCCGTACGGAGCCTACAGTAATGGAGTATACCGTCGTGCCGGATATTACAGCGATGCGATAAGCTCTAAATCCAATATCGGGAGAAGCACATACAAAGGAAATGTAACCAGGGGATTATTAGGCAGAAGCGGGTTCAGGGCTTCCTCATAAATTATGGAAAGAATACAGACGGAAATACGTAAGGATTGGGAAAAGAAGCTTGAAGACCTTGGATTCGGGTACCATTCACTGGAAGGCCTGTACTGGGATGAAAGCCATTACTACCGGTTTACCGGCAGTGAAATTGATGTTATTGAAAGAGCTACAGCCGAACTCTGGCAGATGTGCCTCGAGGCCGTAGACCATATCATTGCAGAAAATCTTTGGGAACGGTTCAATATTCCCCAGCATTTCCGGGATTATATCGTGACCAGCTGGGAAGAGGACCATCCTTCAGTTTACGGCAGGTTCGATTTCGGATTTGATGGAAAAAACCTGAAGCTTTTAGAATTCAATGCGGATACCCCGACCTCTTTATATGAAGCTTCGGTAATCCAGTGGTACTGGCTTCAGGATATGTTCCCGGACCGGGACCAGTTCAATTCCATCCACGAAAGGCTGATCGATTACTGGAAGTACCTTACGAAATACATGAACCCGCGCCATATTTATTTTGCTTCGCTTACCAATATCGAAGATGTCACCAATGTGGAATATATGCGGGATTGTGCGACTCAGGCAGGTTTTGAGACTGAGTTCATTCCTGTGCAGGACATTGGCTGGGCAGAGGATATAGAAGAGTTTATCTCCGGTGACCAGACGATCATGGAGTATATTTTCAAACTGTATCCTTACGAATGGATCCTGGAAGACGGATTCAGCGAAAAGCTTGTAAAAAATGCCTTCCGCTCGCAATGGATAGAGCCTGCATGGAAAGTGCTGCTTTCATCGAAAGCGATCCTGCCGGTGCTGTGGAAACTTTATCCGGGGCATCCTTATCTGCTCGAAGCGTATTTTGACGAACCGGGAGACATGAAAGACTATGCCAGGAAGCCGGTCTATTCACGTGAAGGTTCCAATGTTACCTTGTACAGGGATAAAGTGGCCTTTGAACATAATGACGGAGGATATGAAAAAGAAGGCTTTATCTACCAGCAGCTTTTTGACCTTCCTGATTTCGACGGCAACCATCCTGTTATCGGCAGCTGGGTAATTGGGCAGGAACCTGCGGGAATCGGCATCCGGGAAAGCGTGCACCTGATCACCAATAACCAGAGCCGGTTCATTCCGCATCTTATCAGCGGGTAAGGGCATTGGTTTTTACCCAGTACGATGTGGATTGATAAGCGGATACGGCATCGTTCACCAGCTTCTGCTCCGGATTTTTCAACAGGGTTTCCTTATAATAGATATTAAATTCAGGCGCTATTTTACCGGTTTCCGGGGAAAGGGAATATTGTTTGACCTTTTTTACCGGGGAAAGAATGGTAAGATGGTTGTCCCTAACCAGGCCGAGGTCCTGATAGGTAGCAATATAAGCTTTCGGCTGGAATTCTTTTGTGAACACATCCTGTCCCAGGAATTTGGATGTATAATTAAAATGTAGCAGCCCGAAAACCGTAGGCATCACATCAATCTGTGACATCAGGCGGTCAAATTTCTGTGGCTGGATAAACCCTTCCGAAAAGACCATCGCAGGAATCCTGTATTTATCCATCGGAAGTTCCGTATCGCCTGCACTGGAAGCACAGTGGTCTGCAATAATGATGAATACAGTATTGCTGTACCAGGATTGTTTTTTGGCCATCTCGAAAAACTTCCTGAGTGAATAATCCGTATATTTTACGCCGCCTTCACGGGATTTTGCATCTCCAGGAATGTCAATACGCCCATCCGGATACGTGAATGGCCTGTGGTTGGAAACCGTCATCCAGTGGTTGAAAAACGGTTTTCCGGATTTTGCCTCTGCATTCATCACCTGTATTGCTTTTTTAGCCATATCCTCATCAGCTACTCCCCAGACATTGGCAAAAGAGATTTCTTCAGGCTTGAAGTTGTTTCGGTCTACAATACCGTAACCGTTCCCGGCAAAGAAATCCTCCATATTATCAAAGTAGCTGTAGCCTCCGTATAGAAACTTTACATCATATCCTTTGGCTTTGAACACGCCGCCGGTAGTAAACCTGTTTTTATTGTTCTCTCTTTTAATGATGCTTTCGCCGGCGGTAGGAGGGATGCATAAAGTAAGTGCTTCCAGTCCTCTTACCGTTCTGTTTCCGGTGGCATACAGGTTGGTAAACATTAACGATCGGTCTGCAAGGCTGTCCAGGAAAGGCGTAATTTTCTGTGTATTTCCATAATGTTCCAGGAAGTCTGCGGACAGGCTTTCTACCGAAATCAGCACTACGTTTTTCTTCATTTCCTGCTGACCGGATGCTACAGGTCTGGATAGAGATGGGTCGGCATACTGGCTCAGGAAGTTTTTCTCTGCCTGTTGTTCATCCATCTGGGTATAAAACTGGAAATAGTCCAGTTCATTATGGGTAAATGCCCAGTAAAACTTAGGCATGCCATTGGAACCGATCTCATCGGCAAATACATTGGTGGATTTGATCTGCATCATCACCGGCAGGGTAAGAAGGCTGATCACTACTAATGCAGCGAAAGAGCCCAGCAGAATCATCTTTTGTCTGAAGTCGGGCAGGTTCTGCAGCTCACCTTTGGTCTTACGGTAAATCAACAGAGTAATAGCAAGGGTAATGATGAATATGGCACTGAATAATGGCACTACAGGATAGCTTTCCATGATATTGCCGATCACTTCATTGGTATAGATCAGGTAATCCACAGCAATAAAATTGTACCGAACACCGAATTCATTATAAAAGAAATATTCACTTACCGCATTGAAAACGATGAGCAGAATATACAGGAATAGAGTGATGAAATACAGTATACTCCTTATTTTAAGCCTTTTTTGAGGCAGGAAAAACATCAGACCGAACAGAAAAGCTTTCAATCCGACGAAAACCAGCGCTATTTTTGTTACCGAACCTCCGTACTGCTTGAAAATATTGTTCGGTACCAGCAGAATATACAGGAAAATAAGGACCAGCAGGGACAGGATTACAGGACCATAAGGTTTTTTATATTTTGAATCGGATAGAAACAATAAGTACAGGGCAAGTACCGAGCTTGCCAGGATGAACACCAAGACATCATTAGCAATGCCTATCACCAGGACTTTAAGGACTTCAGGAAAGGTGAACTCCGCTGAGGTAATCGGATGAAAGAAAAAAATGATCCTGGTAATAAAGGATATGATGAGGTAAAATAGTCCGAGGTATAGGAATGGCTGTGTTTTTTTTAAGTCCATGGAGCATCTGTATTGAACTGCAAAGATAAATGATGTGAACAATTTTTAAATACATTATTAAATAATTTAAAATTTTTTTAAGAATTGTCTTTAAACAGCACTTGTATTTCAGGATATGGTAACAAAAAAAGGAGGCCAATTGCCTCCTGAAATATTTTTTTGTTCTGTTTCTTAAGAATGCCCGAAACCGATATTGCCTTTTTTATCTGAAAGGTTCTTTTTAAAATCAATCATTCTTAAAGCGGTCACGGCTGCTTCCACGCCTTTGTTACCAAGGTTCCCACCGCTTCTGGCGATTGACTGCTCTTTGTTGTCATCCGTCAGCAGGCAGAAAATGGTAGGGGTATCCGTCAGGATATTGCAGTCCTTAATTCCCTGGGCAACCGCTGAACATACATAATCGAAGTGCGGCGTTTCTCCGCGGATCACGCATCCGATCGCGATGACGGCATCGTACTTCCGCTCTTTGCACAGCTGCATGGCTGCGTAATTCAGCTCAAAAGCACCCGGAACTTCAAAGAGCCTGATATTTTCACGCTTTACCCCTTCTTTTTCAAGGATTTCCAAAGCGGCATCACGAAGGTTGTAGGTTACAAAATCATTCCACTCAGAAAAAACAATGCCGATAGAAAACTCATCGGCATTAGTAATATTCAGTGGCTTGTAATCGGAAAGATTAACTGTTGCCATTATTTTAGTAGTATTTAGTCATTTCAATATAAGAATCAGACATTCCGTTGTCATAATCCTGGTATTTTTCATCGATAGCAGAAAAATACTTTTTAGCTTCTGCGTTTTTCTTCAGCCCTAAAGCTACGATACCTGCTTTTCTGGTAAAATAGTAAATGGTATAAGGATCATCAGATGCGGAAGCTGCTTTGTCCAATAACTGCAAAGCTTCGTCGTTTTTATTAAGTCCGGATTTGGCATCTGCCATAGCCCCGTACTTCATTGCGGTCATCGTCTTATTATCGGAAGAAAACTTATCTAAAAGATCATATGCTTCCTGGAACTTTCCTTCCTTAAATTTAAGGATCCCTGCATTGTAAGCAGAAAGTTTCCCGATATCCGTTGAAGAATATTCATTATAAGTTCCCAGGAAACCGGGATTGGCTGCGGATTTACCTCCTAAAGCCTCTTTATCTTTTCCTTCGGCAAGGTATTTCTGGGCAGCAAGGAAACTTTTAACAGCTTCTGCATTTTTAGGGGCAATAACAAACTGTTTGTAGGCAAAAAATCCTAAAACTCCCAATACCAGAACTGTGAATACAATACTCAGCGGTTTTGAATACCTTTCCAGGAACCTCTCAGTGTTCAAAGCTTCTTTATCAAGGTCTTTAAAAAACTCTACTGTTTCTTTACCTTCTTGCTCCTGCTGAGCATTCTTTGTAAGTTTTGCCATAAATTCTTAAAAATTGAAATGCAAATTTAATTGTTTCTGAATGATTTACAAAATACTTTGTATGTATTATTGATAAAACTGCATCACAGTCTGTTTTTTATCCTGCTCAGCGGTTTCCTGATTCTTTTTTGCTTATGCTGACGTATTAATATTCAAGCGTATGGTAAATATCAGCATTGAACTTTTCAAGTTTCTCTTTACCGTTTAAATCTTTCAGCCCGATCAGGAAACTGAACTGTGCCGGTATGGCGCCCTGTTTCTGCACCAGTTTGGCGGCAGCCTCTGTAGTTCCTCCCGTGGCCAGAAGGTCATCGTGGATCAGGATCCTCTGTCCCGGCTTAATCTGACCCTCGCGGGTTTCAATGGCTGCACTCCCGTATTCCAGGTCGTATTCTTCGGAAACGACGGGTGGAGGAAGCTTTCCTTTTTTCCGGATCAGGATGAACGGGACGTCCAGCGCCACAGCAATGGCAATTCCAAAAAGATACCCGCGGCTTTCGATGCCGCATACGGCATCCACTTTTCCTTTGCTGAAAGCTACCAGGTCCCGGATCACCTCTTCATACAGTTTAGGATTCAGGAAAACAGGGGAGATATCTTTAAACTGTATCCCTGGAATCGGGAAATCCGGAATATTCTCTATGGTTTCTTCAAGTTTTCTGATCAGTTCCTGTGATGCCATTACGGATTGATTTTATAGCTGGAAATTTTCCATTCCCCGTTAACATTTTTAAGCCCGAAAGTCGCTCTGAGTGAAGTAGTCCTTCCGTTTTTGTCGGTTACATCATAGGTTGCGTTAACACTGGCACTGTTGGTATTCGCACCGCTCGTGGAAATATTCTTAACGCTTACATTCTTCACAGAGCCAAAACCGGAGTTAGGGTTGGAGAATGTTTCATAGCTGCCCCAGCTCGGATTGTTCGATGCGTCGAAAGCAGCTTTCAGATTCTGTGAACTTACATTGTTCAGGAATTTATTAACGGTAGTTTTAGGGTCTGCGGAAGGCTGTTTCGGAGCGGCAGGTGTTGTTGTTCCGGTGGCAGGATCTGTAACGGTTCCCGGAGTTGCTCCCGGATTATTAGGATCAACAGCTGACGGATCCTGCAATACTGCTGTAGAATCCAGTTTAGGTGCTTCAGGCACTTTCAGGGCGGATGGGTTTACGTCCAACCCGATTTTAGACATTTTGAATGTTTTTGCAGTGGTCTTCACAGAAACCGTAATGTCTATTTTATTGTCAACCACTTTTGCAGCAGGAATAGACGAATACCTCAGGTTGAAACCTTTGAAATTATTGTCCTGCATCAGGTTTTTCGATGTTGAAATCTTTACACCGTTGCTGAAAACTTCCAAGGTAGTTTCCAGACCGGCTCCGGTGAAAGATACAGGGTTTCCGGCGTTATCTACCAGCCTCGGAATGATCTGCAGGGAAGTGGCGCCCGTGCCGTCATCACCTATAGGTCTGGTAATGATGCTGAGCGCATTGGCTCTGACGTCGTTTGGATCGCTCTCTTTGGCTTTTTCATCGCCGAAGATGTTCATTTCCCCTAAGGAAGGAGGGGCATTACTGGCCCATTCAATCCCGTTTTTTTGTGCAACTTCATCCGCCATGGCCAGGATTTCAGGAACTTTTTTCCCGTTAATCAGTTGGCCCAGCGCTTTCAGCTCGGCAACATCGCCGTCTGCTTCCACGCCGAATGTCTTAAGGATATACAGCGCCTCATTGAATTTGATCTGTTTAATGGTAGGAAGGCTGGACGTCATGTCGTTAATGCTCGACTGCAGCGTCTTGGTATTGGTAGCATCCACCTGATCTTTCTTGCATGCTGTAAAAAGCAATAAGCTGAACATAAGCAGATAAGATAACTTTTTCATTTTTTATCGGTTTGGTGCAAATTTAATAAAACCTTTATTAAGTGTATGCTTTATTTTTTACTTTGTTTTGATGGGCGGATATCTTGTAGAAAGCAGTTGACGGGCTACACAATATGATTTCCGGAAAGGGCAATAAAAAAATCCATCAGAAATTTCTGATGGATTTTGGCTCCTCCTGCTGGGCTCGAACCAGCGACCCTCTGATTAACAGTCAGATGCTCTAACCGACTGAGCTAAGGAGGAATGTCCTTATTTAAGTAGTGCAAATATAAAACGAATAATAATATCAAGCAAATTTTTATCCCGTATTTATGGGCGAAAACAGATGTTTCGCAGCTTAAATTCTCGTTTTCAAAGATTTAAAATTTAAGGGAAACAACTGAAAATATAGGTTCTCGGATACTTGAAATTAAAACTACAAAGAAGATTTCTCAATTATGGCTGTTCTCAAAGGGATATTATTTAATTGGGACGGGGGCCTTTTGTAAAACAGGAAAAAAGAAGGTAAAGAAAATCTGCATTAGGATGCATGACTATTCCCTGGCTTTTCCAAAGTATTTTAAGATAATTATACAAGTAATTCCTAATCAAATTTTTCCAATTGTTGAGATCTTATTTTCTGACAGACCATTATAAAATCAAGCCTTTGCTTTGGACTAATAATAGTAATGTTCTTGGTTTTTGTAATAATAAATACAAGATCTGTTAGATTGGAAGCATATACTGAATACCTGCCATATGGTCTTGAATTAAATATTCCAAAGTACCCCCAGAATCCCTTAGAAGCAAACATACGTATATGCATATTGAATGCATGTGTACTTGTTTCTTTTATATCCAACAAATCATAAATGTTAATCTTTTTTATGGTGAAAACAGGTGATTTTATAAGAATATAATGATCCTTTATCAAATATTCTTTAGGATGCAAAATATACGGAACTACAGCTATTATAGCAAACAACAATAAAAGAAAATATTTCGTCACTGTTGAAGGAATATTAACATAGTCTTTTCTAAAAATAATAAAATAGTAAAGACTAATAATAAATACATTTAGCATTACTGTTAGGAATATAGACATTGCTCCCATTCTAGCTTTATACTTTCTTACCATAATAGTTTTTAATAAATATTTCTTTTATTTTCAGATATATGATATTTTTATCATCAAGATAGAGTATCAATGCTGCAGCCATAGAGCAGAAAAAAGAGACTAAACCATGAGTAAAAATAATGCTCAGGTGAAAAATCAATCCAATAATTAAAAAGATATACTTTAACTTTCTATTTGTAGCCAATATACATGCAAAAAGTAAAAGTTCTAAAATGATGACAGACCATGTAAACAGGGGGGCAAACTTACTTAATGTAAAAATATTGTAAATTTTCTGTATCCAAACCGGCGCTCCAAATACGTTGTGAGTAAACCAATAATATGCACAGGTTCCATTTCTCCACTCTTCATTGTATAGTTTTCCGATACCCGAGTGCAGATATATGATAGCAACTTGAAGTATAATCAAAAAGTAATATACATTAAAAAAAACATTAACAGGCTTTCTGCCTTCACTTTTTCTTTCTGGCCTCCATTGATTTAACCGGTTGTCAAATAAACATATAAGAACAAGCAGAATGGTAAGGTTTGAGGCTATCTGATCACCACCTTCCACAATCAAGAAACTATTACAAATGCTATAATGTACCCATGCTTGTAATAGACCTGTTACTTGAGGAATAAAGCCTGTAAATACGGATAACAGGATCAGGATAGAGGCATATTTTCCCACCTCCAAACCTAAGAAAGAGAAAATACTAAAATTAGTGAGTGGTATATTTCTTACGAATATCATATCCTGTTTATTCGCTAATAACTCAAAATCAGCTAATTCTGGAACATTGTTGAATAAAAGAGTTAATAAAGCACCTAAGGCGAATATAGATCGGACAAATGCTAAGCGCTCATTAAATATAGATTTTCTTTCCAAAAATAAAATTAATGATTTCATTTCCTGATAAGGTTTATAGGGAAAACTACGAATTTGGAAGGGTATTCTGGGCTTTGATTTAATAAAGACCAAGGAGGAATAATTTCTAATGAAATTAAGTATTTTCCATTAAAATTTTTAATACTTTTATTGTCTATTATGATATTTGAGTAATGTAAAGTGTCAGACTTTACCCTGTCCAAAATATTTAATTCAGACTTTGCAGTTATTGTAAATGATTTAACAGAATCCTCTTTAATACGTTGTATAATATTTCCTATTTCAATATTTAATACTCGATTGTGCCTAGATATACCAAAATAATATTCAGAGGAGAAATTTCTAAGATTAAGATATTTTATCTTATTTCCTTTTACAGAAAAGATATGAATTTTTGGATCTTTTGAAGTTTTAGTAAAAAAAGCCCAACCTTCCGGAAAAAACGAAACGTAGGATGCTTTTATGCTCTGGCTATTGTTAAGAGGGTTGTTTCCTAAATAAACACTGAGGAGTTTAAAGAATATGAATAAAACAACAAATAGCCCTGAAAAAAGAGCTATTATTGAGTATATGCTTATTTTTTTCATGTAAAATACTTATATCCCCTCTAACTGTATTGTTACATCTGAAGTAAATTTTTCTTGTAAATAAGGAGTATCCATTCCTGTCTCTGGCGCAAATAAAAATACAGCTATTGCACCTACCACCACTACGGCTCCTGCTACTGCTACAACTGCCCAAACAACAGTGTCAGTATCGAACCAAACCGTATCCCCAGCCTGTATTTTGACTTTTTTCGCTTTTGAAGCAACCTCTGGGACTGATGTAGAGCTGCTGATGTCACTTTGTCCTTTGATCTGTGTCGCATAAACATTTGTAAGATCTGTTGCTGTTGCATCATTAATTTGAGCTAAAGCTATTGTTTCTTTTCTCACAAGTTCAGCAGCACTTTTTATAGCAGCTTCAACTTTGTAATAATCACCAGAAGAGATGTTTTTTCTAAAATTCTCAATATAGCCAGGATTTGAAGATTCAATATTATTAACAACCTTATTTTGAAATACTTCAATCTCTGCAATTTTTGTATTGTCAGTAATAAAGTTTCTAAAGTTTAACTCTTTGAAATCTGCTAGGCTATTAGCTATATCTCCTTCAAAAAACATCACTCCTTTGAAGACATCAGTATCACTAAGCGATGATATTTTTGAAAAATTAATACTGGTTTTTTGATTTTTGATTTCAATACTCTGATTGTCACGAGTATCACCTTGACTACAGGACATGTTTAAAAACGAAGCAAGTAATGCACCTAGTATGACAGGGTGGCTTGCGATTTTTCTTAGAGATTTCATAATGTTATTAATTATTAGGTTAGCTTTCAAATTTATAATAAATTTTAAAAAAAACAATTAATTCGTTAAATTTTAATTAATAATACCTAAAAAAACTACTGTCCCCGGTGCTTAGGTTCAAAGTAATAAAAAATGGATAAAAAATTACGGGTACTCATAATTTGTATGCAATAAGAGGTTGGCTCCCGAAAAGTAAAGAAACTGCATTAAAAATAGAATCTTTATAAAACGAATTTACTTATGCTGTATTTTATTTTTCTTGATCTGGTTATAAAGGTTTGCTGGAGTCGAGTTGTATTGTTTTGCTATAAATTTTTTGGTAGAATCATCTTTAAGTAAAGCCTCTATTTTCAATTTGTGATCATCAAGTCTACTTCTTTTTGGTGTAGGCAGTATCCGGAATAACATATTTTGTAATCAGAGTAGTTGCAAATATTATATTTATAAGTCCGATTCATACAAGAATAATATTGCTTTAAAAAGGGATCAGTCTCAAAAGTTGGGGGGATATTTTTAGTTGGTGTATCTTTGTGTTATGGTAAGCGATCACGAACTACTTAAATTATTACTTCCTGAATTTTTAGTGGAACACTTTAATATTCTCAAAGCTCAAACCCATGATGCTGAACTTCATATTTATTTTGAAGAAAAGAATGTTAT
>CAJYLH010000002.1 GCA_913775525.1 uncultured Chryseobacterium sp. | reverse complement strand
GAGCATAGACGGATAGAGAATAGACCAGACTTCAGACTTAAGATAACAGATATCAGACATCAGGCATGCTAAAGCGAAGAGATTACATCTTACATATAATTATAATAAAGGATCAGAAAGTCAGCCAACAGATGACAAAGCATCAGGCATCAGGCATTATTCAGACATTACACTACCACCAATTGATATTATCACATCTTCCAAATACTCCTAGCACCAAACTCATCACTCATCACTTATAACCCTAAAACTCTAAAAACTCTAGAACTCTCAAACTCTAAAGCTCAAAACCGCTCCAAAAAGAAATCCCAAAACTCTCGTTCTGGGATCCGCTTTTTATCGTTAAGTACTAATGGTATACAATATCATAAATCTCATCTTTGGCGTCCTGAAGATTGGCCGGAACATAATTGGCGAGCAGCCAAAGATTAAGAGACTTCTTACCCTCACCATAGCTGGGCTGCACATACATTTCATCAATGAGGTTGAAGCCGTTTCTCTGGTAGAAGGAATAGCGTCTTCTGGCATCTTCTCCCAAGCTTTCAGGTTCGATCTCCAAGATAATTCTGGGATGGTTTTTAAAGAGGTATTCAGTGATACCGGAACCTAATTTTTGATTTCTGAATTCAGCGAAAACCTCAAAGTGTTCCACAAAAACAAAATTACTGAGTTCCCACAAGATTAGATAACCAATATTTTCTGCTTCGTGCAGCACAGAGATCACTTTAACTTTAGGATGCGGGAAAAGACTGACAAATTTATACCAGTCCCTGCGTTCATCTTCGGTAAAAGAGGTAGAATAAGAGTCGTAAATTTTTTTCGCCCGGTAATCATCGGGAGACGTAATATGTAAAAATTCCATAGTTATAAATCGAAGACACCCGGTCTCCTTGTGATGAAAATATCCTTAATCCATAAAGTGAATGCCAGTCCCACATAAATCAGAAAGAAAAAACCGGCAGTGGCAAAGGTGGAATATATAAAAAATACCCTGAGTTTAGATACGGGGATTCCCAGTTTAGCACCGGTTCTGGTCAATACTCCAAACCATTCCCTTTCCATTTTATGACGAATATTATCAAGCATTTCTAAGATCCTTTTAATAGTTTAAGTCCGATGCTGCAATTTAAGCAATTTTTTTCTTCACAATAATTTTTATAATGAAAAATCAGGCTTTGACTTTCCAAAGCTGTATTCACCGGTACGCCTAGTTTTTTCCACTGTTCAGTAACAGAATTGTTTTCAGCAGATAATTGCCGGTATAAGGTCAGTATGCGGTCTGCAGTTTCCTCATGATGATGCTTATAATAGGTGTATTTAAACGGAAGGATGGTATTGAGCATAATCAGCCTGATAAAGTCATCGCTCAGCGTTTTAGGATAGATAGCCTCTGTCGGCTTGGCAAAGTTAAACTTGTTGTCCCAGTATTCTGATGCTTTTACCTCAGAAAATGTTTCATAAATGCGGTGTATATGATCGGTAAAGATCAGTTTTGAAAACAAATTTTGCTGCTCATAAAGGCATGCCAGTTGAGCAAGCCGGATCGTTGGGAAATTGGCTGGACGCAAACGCAGGAACTTCGGGCGGAATATAATATCCGGAATTTTAAATTTAATCTTTATAAAATCGAATTCTCTTTTCCAGATCTGCATAGTCTCATCCTGAGGCTTTTCCAGCCAGCCAGCAATACCAAATAACAGGGCTTCCATTTGCATTCTGTTCTGCCGGATCTTCTGGATGACAGCAAAGTCTATGCTTTCTGCAATAGTCCTGAAAATGGCTGCATTCACTTTTAATCCGAAAGAATACGCCATGCTCTGGAATAATACCGCTTCAAAGTTGTTTTTATACCGTTCCAGACTTCGTTCAAGTTCCTCTGATTTCCTTTGCAGCTTTTTCAGCACATTGGCATCATGGAAGTTTACCGGGATATCCTTCGGGCTGAATATATTTTCACAGGGTATAAACTGTTTACCGTTCAGCTGTTCCGAATATTTCCGCACAATTTCCTCATCAATATACTCTTTAAGTTCAAGTGTCGGAATATTTTTGCTTTTCAGTGCAGCAAGATCTGTATCATGATGAAGGACAGCGTGGAGAATAACGTTTTCATAATTAGGATCCTGGGAGTGCTGGTGAAAAATCCAGTCTGAAGATTTTATATGAAGTTCGATGTGGCCGGCAAGGACCATGTTCCCGAATTTAATTTTAGCATTAAGGAAATCCGGTCCGGAATCTGAATTCCATGTCCCGAAACTGATGATATCAACGGAATTGCCTTCAATATCCTTGAAGTCAAAATGTCTGAAAACCTTATGGTTCCAAAGATATTGAAGCAATTTTTCCGTCATGAGTGTACCACAAATATAGCGAAATGCTATACTTTGGTCAACTCCTTTCTGAAGTTTTCTATCGTTGTTCTATACATTTCTTCATAAATAGGAAGAATATTTTTCAAATCGAATTTTATGGCCTGAGCTTTCGCATTTTGCTTCATTTTGGCTAAAAGTTCTTCATTGCTCAGCAGCTTAATGGTGTAATTGCTCATCGCCTCCACATTACCGATTTCCGCCAGATATCCTGTTTCCCCCTGAATATTTACTTCAGGAATTCCTCCCGCGTTGGAACTGATGACTGGTGTATGGGCTGCCATAGCCTCAAGGGCCGCCAGTCCGAAGCTTTCCTGTTCGGAAGGCAACAGAAATACATCGGAAAGCTGTAGGATTCTGTATAAGTCATTGACTTTACCCAGCAAACGGATTTTAGAAATCAGCTCAGGATTTTCTTCCAGGAACTGGTTTACCTTTTCCATATCCGGGCCCTCGCCAATAATAATAAGCCTGGATTTCACTTTTTTCTGAACACTCTTGAAGATCTGGAGTACTTCACTGATCCGTTTTACAGGACGCAGGTTAGATACGTGGATGAGTATCTTTTCATCCGGATTGGCAAACTGACTTCTCTGGCAGTCAGAATGTCCGTCAAATTCAGAATTATCGATGAAATTGGTAATCACCTGAATATCTTTTTTAATGTTGAAAAACTGCAACGTATCCTTTTTCAGGCTTTCAGAAACGGAAGTAATGGCATCTGACTGGTTGATGGAAAATTCTACGGCGTGTTTATAACTCGGATGTTGTCCTACCAAGGTAATATCGGTTCCATGGAGTGTCGTTACCAATGGAATGTCATTGTTATCCTCCTTGAGCATCTGTTTGGCTGTAAAGGCAGCGTAAGCATATGGAATGGCATAATGAGCATGCAGGAGGTCCAGCTTGTACAGATTAACCACACGGTAGATCATGGAGCTTAATGCAATGTCATAAGGCTGGTACTGAAAGAGCGGATAGGTCTGAACATTGACCCGGTGAAAAAAGATATTCGGGTTGGTAATATCCAGTCTTGCCGGTAGGGCAGAACTTATGAAATGCACTTCATAGCCCTTGTTGGCGAGCGACATCCCCAGTTCTGTAGCTACAATCCCGCTTCCTCCGTAGGTGGGATAGCAAAGTATGCCTATTTTCATGAATTTATGGTTGTTTTGATGTTGTAAATGTTGTCTTGTTAAAGGATGATCTTGACTGAGCGGGTTGCAGGTCTATTCCCATGCCTGCTTTAAGACGATCATTGACCAGAACTGGCAATCTCCCTGATATTTTGGTCGTCCCCTGTAAAGCTTTCGCAGCCGCCGCCATGGAATCATCATTGTTTTCATAAGAGACCAGCACAGTGGAGATTTTTGATAGGTCAATATCCTTCAATGCATACGGACTTCCGAAAACATTCAGAATTACCGAATGGTTCCTGCTGAGCTCCGCTAAAATCCTTTTGGACTCAGCGGATATTTTATACGGTTTATAAGCGGTGGAATTATCTTTATGGAATCCTACCATAACCGTTGAATGCGGCGGGATAGAACTGATTTCATCCGCTCTTTTCACAATGACGGAAGAACCCATTTCCTGTACGAAAGCCTGGTAAGGAGCTTCTTCCAGCGGAACATAATAAACCTTCTTATCTGAAAGTGGTAGCAGCTTCTTTTCGTCTTTCAGTAAAGTAATCGCATTAGAATATAGATTCTGTACCAATACTTTGTGGGAATCATTATTCAGGTCATGGTTGATATGGTCAGGATTAACCGGAGTATACCGGGAAAGCCCCAGGAAATATTTGGTCAGCAGGATTTTCTTAACACTTTCCTCTACTCTGGATTGCGGGATTTCCCCATTATCAATTGCTTTCTGAATAAGTTTTTTGCCTTCAGCTACCCCTTGGGAAAAAAGCATGATATCATTACCGGCTCCAAATGCGAGGGCATCCAGTTCACCCGGTTTATATTTATTGGCAACAGCACCCATATTCAAGGCATCCGTAATAATAAGACCTTTATAGCCCAGCTGCTGTTTAAGTACTCCGGTGATAATGCTTTTAGAAATAGAAGCCGGAATTCCTTTTCCGGATTCCAGGCTGGGAACATACAAGTGGGCTACCATCACACCGCCAATGCCTTTGTTCATGAGAGCCTTGAAAGGAGCAAGCTCAACTGTGTTCAGCCGTTCCAGAGAATGGGAAACGACCGGAAGGTCAAGATGGGAATCTGTATTGGTATCCCCGTGTCCGGGAAAATGTTTGATGGCCGCTAAAACCTGATGGTCCTGCAATCCGCTGGCATAAGGCAATGCCGAATGGATAACATTATTCACTTCTGAGCCAAAACTCCGGTTGCCGATAATCGGGTTGTCAGGATTAGTGTTTACATCCACAACAGGAGCAAAGTCCCAGTTCACACCCATCCTGCGGCAGTCTTCAGCGATTTTTGAAGCCATATCATAAATCAGGCTTTTATCCTGGATCGCCCCTAATGTCATAGCCCACGGAAATTTATGGGCGGCAGCAATTCTCTGGTAAATACCCCATTCTGCATCCATCCCGATCATAAGCGGGACTCTGGACTTCTGCTGGAATTCGTTCACAAGGTTGATCTCCCGTGCAGCATCATCCTGCATCAGGATCAGGCCTCCAATTTTATCGTTAACAATAATGTTCCTGACCTGGCTGATGTGGTTTTCATCTTTATTGGTATATAAGGCAACAATAAAAAGCTGTCCAAGCTTTTCATCCTGGGAAAGCGAACGGTACGTGGCATCCACCCATTGTTGGGCCTGTTCCGCTTCTGCCTTTGTGGTATTTTTAGGCGTATACTGTGAAGATACTTGGATAGTAATCAGTGAGAATAAAAAAAGTAAAGTACCTGCAGGATTCTTCATAATGATCGAATAAGAACAAAAATACAATTAAAAAATCAGGTTACGGATGTTTTTGAGTTTTTTGGTATATGTTTTGAATATGCCATATCAATAATATTTAAACTTTTTTTGCAATGAAAAAAATAATCCCTCTATTCTTATTGTCTTTCATAAGCTTTTTCGTGACCAGTTGCGATAATAATGATAATGATCCGGTGCCTGTTCAGAATAATGGTGCGGTGGCTCAGATGAAAGATATTACCGGGACCTTTTCAAGCTCCGGAGGATATACGATCTCTCAGGGGTTGAATATCCTTAATACAGATGTGGTTCTGGTCTATAGAAATATAAACTCTAATACGAGCTCTTCTGCAATCTGGCAGTTATTACCAAAGACTTTTTTCCTTTCTAATGGCAGGGAACTTGATTATAATTTTATCTTCAATTCTCAGAATGTAGATATTTCTACCCAGGCTAATTTTGACCAGGCCACGATGACTTCTGCGGAAGCTAACAAATACCTGATCAACCAGAATTTCAGAATCGTTTTGGTTCCGGCTGATCCTGCAGGAAAAGGCGCTAAGGTAGATTACAATGATTACAATAGTGTTATCAAGTATTATAATATTGACGAGTCTAAAGTAGTTAAAACCAAAGTTAACTAATCACGATATATCTTTTCAGTTTTTTATAATTAAGAAGCTCCGGAAATTATTCCGGAGCTTTGCTTTTATATATACGATTTCTGATTAATTGTCATTGTCATCAAGAAGATGACCGAAATAGTCTTTCTTTGTCTTCAGATACCCTTCACTGATCTCATTGGCAGGAATCCTTAACGGGATTCTCGAATGAAGAAGGATATTGCTGTCAGTTACATATTTTACCTTTTCTGGATTGTTCGTCAGAAGATTTACTTCTTTCACACCAAGGATATTCAGAATCTCGATTGCTACTGCAAAATTCCTGTCATCAGCAGGAAGTCCCAATTTGAGATTGGCTTCAACGGTATCAAATCCCTGCTCCTGGAGTGAATAAGCTTTCAGCTTATTGATAATCCCTATATTTCGTCCTTCCTGACGAAGGTAAATGATTATTCCGCCATGCTCATGGATATACTTCATTGCAGCATCCAGCTGTTGGCCACATTCGCATTTTTTGGAATGAAAGACTTCCCCGGTAATACATTCGGAATGAAAGCGTACGTTGACCGGCTGGGTAAAGTCTGTGTTTTCTGCAATAATAGCCATATGAGGCATCCAGTCGTTTTCATTTTCAGAGAAAGCAAGCATGCGGAAACTGCCATATTCGGTAGGAACATTGGCTTCTGCCTGTATTTTAATCATCATGAACGGTAATGTTTTTTAATTGGATTTTATAGAATCTTCAATCACGGAAATATTGGTTTTTAACCGTACCAGATAACGGTTGAGTACTTCGTTATCATCTTCGTTCAGGGTATTTCTAAGCCTCTGTACTTTTTTATAGGATTTCTCGAAGTTTTTTACCGCTTTCTTTTTTCCCGAGATATTATCAGCATCAATGGCAAAAAGATAGTTTTGAAGACTGTATTTAAGGGCAGTAATCTCATTATCCAGAGCCGTATTCTTAAAAGTAGGAAAAGTGGAGATCATATTAGAGATTTCGGAGGCATTGATGTTATCACGGATGTTGATATCAATACTTTTTTCAAGACTTCGGTCTGAGTCAGAACCTTTGGAGTCACTGTAAAAGCTGTTTGACAACGGTGAAAAGTTAAGTTTTTCCGTTGCGCAGGAAGATGTCAGTGCCGTTAGTATGCCGAAAAAAAATAATCGTCTCATTTTTGCTGCCCCTTTTGATACAGGATTGGGTTAAGACTTTCATCGTTATACATTTTCATTTGTTTGTATACCTTGATCTTAACGTCACCGTTCTCAATATCAGCAAGCAACTGATCTATAGAAGTGCAGAGATCTGCTTTCTGGGCAAGAAGTACATCCAGTTTAGCCTGGCATTGCGCTCTGTGCTCATCTGAAGCCGATGCTCTGTTAGCTTCTAATGACATATGATAAACCTTTAATGCAAGTATTGATAAACGGTCTATAGCCCAGGCTAGGGTTTCCGTATTAAGTTTTGCAGTAGGTTTGGGAGATATATTTTCATACTTTTTCAGGAACCAGCCGTCTATAAACTCCACAAGATCAGTTCTGTGCTGATTGGAGGAGTCTATCCTTCTTTTTAACTGAAGGGCTTCAGCCGGATCAATATTTTCATCTCTAATTATATCTTCCAAATGCCATTGAACGGTATCAATCCAGTTCTTTGCATACAAAATCCGTTCCAAACTATCTTTCGGAAATGGATTATTAATTAGAGTGTTAACGTCATCATATGCATGGTAATCTTCAATAGAAGTATTGAAGATATTCCAGGCAGTCTCTGTAAAATTCATGAATGAGGAAACTTAGTTGGTAGGGGTAGAAGAATTATTGCTGGTGGATGAAGTTTTATCAGAAGCTGGTTTGTCTTCTTCTTTTACTGCATCTTTAAATTCTTTGATACCGGAACCTACACCTCTCATCAACTCAGGAATTTTTTTACCTCCGAAAAGTAATACCAAAATTAATACTACGATAAGGATATGCTGCCAGGACAGGGAGAGCATTGTTAATGTATTCATCTTAAATTTTTTTACAAAGTTAATCTTTTTTTTAGTAAGAAACCCAACCTAAAGGATCAATCGGAGTACTTCCGCTCCACACCTGAAAATCAAGTGTATAAGATCCGTCAAAATCCTGTCCTACAGTTCCTACAGGTGTCCCTGCAGAAACCTGCTGGCCTTTGGAAACATTTACGCTTCCTAAGTTTGAATATATGGTAAAATAGGTTCCGTGTTTTACAATGACGGTCTTCGTTCCGTCATTATTGGCGAGTACAGAAGAAACTGATCCCGGGAACACGCACTTGGCCCGTGTACCGGCAGGAACGGAAATTTTAATTCCGTTGTTTTCCTCCACGATATTCTTGAATACCGGGTGAGGCTGTCTTCCGAAACGGTGGGTAACCTGTCCTTTATCAACAGGAAAACCTAACCTTCCTCTGTTCTCGGCAAAATTATTTCCTGCTGCAGTAGACACCCCGAAATTTGTCATGGCCTTTGATTCGGCCGCCTTCTTATCATCTTCCTTCCTTTTTTCCAGTGCTGCTTCAGCCGCTCTGGCCGCTGCAAGTTTATCTGCGGCTACTTTTGCCTTTGCTGCCGCGTCATCAGAAGCTTTCTTAGCTGCTACCTTTCTCGCCTCGTCCCTTGAACTCGCTTCTGCTCTTGCAGCCTCTTCTGTTCTTTTTCTTTCTTCTTCAGCTCTTCTTGCAGCCAGCTCCGCCGCCCTTTTTGCTTCTGCTTCTGCAGCGAGTCGTTCCCTTTCAAGAGCTTCGGCCCTTGCTCTGGCCTCGGCTTCTATTCGAGCCTTTTCTCTTTCTGCGGCAATTTTTGCCAGGCGGATTTTCTCAGCCTCTGCCTTTCTTCTTGCCTCTTCTTCGGCTTTAGCTTTGCGTATCTCTTCAGCAATAATCGCTCTGATCTGGCCTTCTAATGCTTTAGACTGGGCCTGTTTTTGCTTCAGCTCGCCTGTCAATTTGCTCTCGTTCTTCTTGAATTCCTCCACCAGTTGCTCCTTCTGAGCCCTTTCAACATTAATGGTTGTTAAATCCTTTTGCTGATTGATCAGAAGCATCTCTTTATCTTTTACAGATTTCTGCTTCTGGGCAATGGTATTTTTGATCTGGTTCGCAGCACGGGTTATTTCTGCCGCTTTTTTGTCCTGATAATCAGAGTATTGTTTCAGATATTGAACCCGTCTGATTGCTTCCCCCATATTTTTAGCAGAGAGAATAAAGGTCACCTTATTCTGTACCCCTTTATTTTTGTAAGCATTGACCAGTACTTCAGCATAGTTCTTCCTCAATACTGCGAGTTCTTTATTCTGCCGGTTGATTTCCAGCTGACGCAGATAAATATCATCTTCTATAAATCTCTTTTCCTTCTGTGTATTGCTGTACACTTTTTCTCTCAGTACAAGTTTTTTATTGACGTTGGTAAGATAAGCGATTGAGAGTTTAGACTCATTCCTGGTCTTCGCCAGATCCGTATTTATTTGTGCAATTTGTTTTTTAAGTTCGGCATTCTGCTTTTGCAGCTGTTCTTTGTCTTTTTGCCCATAATGCAATCCAAACAGCAGAATACCTATTAAAAAGCTAAATTTTTTAATCATTTAATCTCGATTTTCTTATAATTAGCTGGAACTGAATAAGCTGTTTCCATCTTAGAAAAATCAAATTTCGTATTTTCCAGCATAATCTGGCTGGTTTTTGATCCTTTTATAATTATTTTAACATTTTTTGGCAAACGTAATCCATTATACTCATCCCAATTGCTGTAAGAAATTTGCAGTTCATCCGGTGAAAGGACGTCTTTGAGCTCTACATTCAGCAAATCATAATTGTTGTCATACTGCAGGCTTATCTTATATTCACGGTTTTTTTCATGGGTTACGATTTTCTGATTGGTATTGGAAGCCATACGGTAACCCTGGGCATTTCTGGTTAGGGTAAATTGGGAGTCGTTGATTTTTACGAAAGTCCTTCCCATCAGGATCCTCTGAAGTGCCTGGTAATCTATGAAGTTTACGTTGAGTAAGTTATTCAGGTATTCGAAATCAGAATCGATGTATGACTTATTTGTCCTGTCCAGCCCTTTAATGCCTTCAGGTGTTGCAACCCCACGGGCGACATTAATAAACAATGCTGAAAGATTCATCCACACTTTCTGATTATTTTCAATATAAATGGTTGCATCGAGGGTAGGAATAAAACTGCCGGTTTCAACATTCACCTTACTGTTGATCTTGACCTGATCAAATTTAGGCGGAATAAGGACATGTTCAAAAAAAGTAAGCTTATCCCTTACAGGTTCATTGGCATCCTTAGGATTATCATTGGGAGCAGATACAGCAGTACTGTCATTGATATTGGTATTGTTACGGGCAGCATTCCTGGTTTTACAGGATGATACTGCTAATAATACGAGTAACAGAGGGATCCATCTTTTCATGTACGGGTCTTTATAGATTAAAGTAAAACTTTGCAATATTAACGCCAAACCACACAAAATGTTTTGTGTGGTCTGGGCAATATATTTTTCAACAGTAAATGCTGACGCTATTTTGATAAGAAATCCAGAACAGAGTAATCTCCCAATGAAATTTCCCTGGCAACACCGAAGTACTGTGCAGAATTTCCAATCATAGAGTTGGAAAGGTTACCATGGTTGATCTGGGTGTTTTCCTGGATCAGGGAATTCTCAATATTGGAATTGATAATTACCGTATTGTTCCCTAAAGAAACTCCCGGACCAACTTTTGAATTGGAGATTTTTACATTTTCACCAATAAAACAAGGCGGTATGATCAGCGAGTTTTCAATCTGTGCGGAAGCAGGAGGAACCGCCATTGCCTCTTTCTCATAAGCAAGGATTTTGCTGTTGGTTTCCACAGTTGCGTTTTTATTCCCGCAGTCCATCCAGTCATTTACTTTTCCTAGGCTGAATTTGGCTCCTTTAGACCTGAGGTTTTCCAAAGCAGTGGTGAGCTGGTATTCACCGCCGTTTTTAATATCATGCTCCATGATATAGTTGATTTCATTCATCAGCTTTTCGGCACTGTTAAAGTAGTAGATCCCGATAATGGCCAGGTCAGAAACATAGGTTTGCGGCTTTTCCACAAAGTCGGTAATGAATCCGTAGTTGTCCAGTTTCACGACTCCGAATGCAGAAGGGTCTTCCACACTTTTTACCCAGATCACACCATCCGAATTTTTATCCAGCTGGAAATCTGCCCGGAATAGCGTATCTGCAAAAGCGATTACAACATCGCCGGTCATGGATTTTTCGGCACATTTAATTGCATGTGCCGTCCCCAGTGGGTCATTTTGGTAATATATGCTTCCTTTTGCTCCTAATTTCTCAGCAATCTGAATAAGCGATTTTTCAATCTCCGCCCCGAAATCACCGATAATAAAAGCTACCTCATCTATTTCCTCACCTGCAACCTTTGCAATATCTTCTACCAGCCTCTGTACAATCGGCTTTCCTGCAATAGGGATTAATGGTTTTGGGACCGTTAATGTATGGGGACGCAATCTTGAACCGCGTCCTGCCATAGGAACAATTATTTTCATAAACGATACAGTAAGTTTTTTATTTAGCTTAGTTTAATTTGATGTAAAGATAAGAATAATACCTTCCCTGTGGTATATGTTACATATGATATATAACCGGATGGTGAAGCGGAGTGTTCTGTACTATCTTTTTCTGACCCTTGAAAGCATCATATCTTTTTCGCTGTAGATCAAAATACCCGCATAGGTAAGGAACATCAGGTTGCCGATCCAGACATTATAATCGAATATATACATAATAAGAAAGCTGAATACCATCAGCAGTCCTATGAACAACGTCATTTTTTTGATCCTGTAAGGAATCGGATAATATTTCTGTCCCAGCATATAAGAGGTTATCATCATGATAAAATAGGCAATGAATGTTACCCAGGCAGAGACCATAAACCCATATTTTTTCAGGAAAATAAGGTTCAGGGCAATGGTAATGATGGCGCCCAACCATGAAATTACCGTTCCCACACGAGTCCTGTCCGTCACTTTATACCAGGTGGAGAAATTATAGTAGATCCCAAAGCACAGATTGGCAACGACAATAATGGGAATAATGTCAACCGCTGTCCAGTAAGTGCTGTTAGGAATCAGGATCTGTTTCAGCCAGGAGATATTGGCTATGATCCCCATGGCTACCGTGGAGGCAAAGAAAGTAAAGTATTCCGTCACTTTTGCATAGGTATTCTTAGCATTCTCATTATTCATCTGTTTGAAAAAGAACGGCTCGATACCCATCCTGTAGGCAGTGACAAAAAGCGTCATCAGTACGGCGAGTTTGTAGCAACCGCCGTAAGCGCCGGCATCTTCACCGGGAATATACCAGATCTGTATGGCCTTGTCAAAATTTTCATTGACCATGAAAGCCAGGCCGGCAATCATAACCGGCCAGGAATACCGGACCATTTTCCTGAAGAGATCCGCGGAAAACTGCAGCCTTACCTTGATAATGACGGGCAGGAGGAGGAGAAATCCTAAAAAGCTTGCCGCCAGATTACTGTAGAACGGAAAAGAAACCTTTTCTTTCAATCCGAAACCTTGTGAAACGCTGAGTGGAATATAAAGGAACAGCGCAATAGTAATCACCGTCTGGAATAAAGACTGCAATACCCTTACGAGGGAATATTTTATAGGTTTGTTGTTATAGCGCAGCCATGCAAAAGGGATAACGCAGAGATTATCAAAAAAGGCAATCCACGCAAACCAGCGGATGTATTCAGGGTTAGATGAATACTCCAGGGTATCGGCAATGGGCTGGCTAAAAAGAAGGCAGGTCAGCAGGAAAGCGGTGGATAGACCAAACAGGAACCAGAAAGATGTATTAAAGGTAGTTTTCTGCTGATCCTTTTCGGATGAAAACCGGAAAAATGCGGTTTCGAAACCAAAAGACAGCATGATATTCACAAAAGAAATCAGTGCATAGAGGTTTGAAAATATGGCAAAATCCCTGCTGTCGATCTGGTCGATATATAAAGGATTAAGGATAAACAAGATGACTCTCGGCATGATGGCCCCGATTCCATAGATGATCGTCTCGTTAAGCAGTTTTTTCAAAATGTGAAATTTTATGCAAATGTAGATATTTACAAATTGATTTTTCCGGAGCCCTGTTAAAATTCATCTATAAACCTTATTTTTGCTTTTATCTGAATTACAGAGATCAGAAGTTATACCTCAGGCAGGTGCAGAATTTTACATGGTAATGTTTGAACCTAAATCAACAGTCGACTTCTGAATTCTGGTATTCAGTTTTAAACCTCTAATTTCTCAGTAAAAATGAAGACCTTAATTAAAAATGTTCAGATTGTCAATGAAGGAAAAATCTTCGAAAGCGATATTCTGATAGATAACGATACCATCTCGAAAATAGACAGCGGAATCTCTGATGAAGCGGATCTGATTATTGACGGTTCGGGTAAATACCTTTTGCCCGGCGTCATTGATGACCAGGTTCATTTCCGTGAGCCGGGCCTTACCCACAAAGGCAATATTGAATCTGAATCCAGATCTGCAATAGCAGGAGGAGTCACCAGCTTTATCGACCAGCCGAATACCGTGCCCAATGCCGTTACCCAGGAACTGCTGGCTGATAAATACAGCATAGCTTCGGAAAGTGCTTATGCGAATTACGGCTTTATGATGGGCGGTACCAATGATAATCTTGAAGAAGTGCTGAAAACAGATCCAAGCAATGTTCCCGGAATCAAATTGTTTTTAGGCTCCTCTACAGGCAATATGCTGGTAGACAACCCGGAAACCCTAGAACGTATTTTCAGCAATACCAAAATGCTGATTGCCGTCCACTGCGAGGACGAAGCCACCATCAGAGCGAATACGCAGCAATATATGGATGAATACGGCGAGGATATCCCGGTAAAGTTCCACCATCTGATCAGAAGTGAAGAGGCCTGCTACAAATCTTCTTCAAAAGCCATTGAACTGGCAAAGAAAACTGGAGCGAGGCTGCATGTCTTCCATTTGTCCACTGCAAAGGAAACTGCATTGTTCAGGAATGACATCCCTTTAAAAGATAAAAAGATCACGGCAGAAGTATGCGTCCACCACCTTACTTTTACCGACAAAGATTATGAAACCAAAGGAGCCATGATCAAGTGGAACCCTGCGGTAAAAACACAAAAAGATAAAAACGGGCTTTGGGAAGCCCTTCTGGATGACAGGATTGATGTCATTGCTACCGACCATGCGCCTCATACCTGGGAAGAAAAGCAGAACGTATATACTAAATGCCCTTCCGGAGGGCCACTGGTACAGCATTCTCTTCCTGTAATGCTTGAAAACTATAAAAACGGAAAGATTTCCCTTGAAAAGATTGTTGAAAAAATGTGCCATAATCCGGCCATCCTTTTCAGGATTTCCAAAAGAGGTTTTGTAAGGGAAGGCTATAAGGCAGATCTGGTGCTGGCCGATCTTAATGACCCGTGGACGGTTGACAAAGAAAACTTATTATACCATTGCGGATGGAGTCCTCTTGAAGGGATGGAGCTGCATTCTAAAATTACCCACACTTTTGTCAATGGACATCTGGTGTATGATCAGGGTAAAATCAACGAACAGAAATTCGGGGAGCGATTGCTTTTTGAGGTTCGGGAATAAAAAACAAGGCTGACTCACTTTGAGACAGCCTTTTGTTTTTGATATCGGTAAATAGAGAGTTACTTCGCTTTCGCGCTCATATAAAAGCTCAGCGTACCTCCGTCCATGATATCGGAATGCCTGAGTGTAAAGTCTTTTATTTCCTTTCCGTTCAGAAGAACTTTTTTCACATATACGTTTTCCGGGCCCTGATCTATCGATTCAATGCGGAATGTTTTCCCGTTCTCTAAAGTCAGTATCGCAGAATCTACCGCCGGGCTTCCTATTGCGTACATATCTGATCCCGGTGCTACAGGATAAAAGCCTATTGAGCTCAGGATATACCAGGCACTCATCTGCCCGGTGTCATCATTGCCTCCCAATCCGTCTGGAGCAGCCTTATACTGCATATTTAAAATCCTTCTCACCTGAGCCTGGGTTTTCCACGGCTGTCCCGCCCAGTTATAAAGGTAGGCCACATGATGGGCCGGTTCATTCCCGTGGACATAACCGCCGATGATGCCTTCCCGGGTAATGTCTTCCGTATCAGCAAAAAATTCGTCCGGCAGGTGCATGGTAAACAGCTGGTCCAGCCTGGAAGCAAATTTTTTCTTTCCGCCCATGACCTTAATGAGCGCTGCCGGGTTCTGAGGGACAAAAAAGCTGTAATTCCAGGAATTCCCTTCAATAAATCCCTGCCCGTGGGTGCTCAGCTCATTAAAACCTGCTTTAAAACTTCCGTCCTGCAAACGGGGACGCATAAAGCCTGTGCCTGGATCAAAATTATTCTTCCAGTTTTCCGATCTCCTGATGAACCGGTTGTAGATTTCAGTTTCACCTAAATGTTTTGCCAGCTGAGCGATGGCCCAGTCGTCATATGCGTATTCCAGAGTGTTGGAAACTGAGGTCCCGTTTTTTTCAGCGGGGATATACCCTTTGTCAATGTAATATCCGATACCTTCATAATCCCTTTTATAAGCAGTTTCCACACAGGCTTTCAGAGCCTCGTGCGGATCGCCGGAATAATTCCCCTTAATGATGGCATCAGCAACGACGCTGACGCTGTGATAGCCGCTCATGCACCAGTTATCATTGGCATAATGCGACCAGATCGGAAGCATCTTCATGGAAAACTGGCGGTAATGGGCCATCATTGACTGTACCATATCATTATTTCTTTTCGGCTGGATAATGTTAAAGAACGGATGGAGCACCCGGTAGGTATCCCATATAGAAAATGTAGTATAGTTTGTAAATGTATCGGCTTTATGAATATTCTGGTCCAGCCCCTTATATTCACCGTTAACATCCATATACATGGTGGGATTGATGAATGTATGGTACATAGCCGTGTAAAAATTAGTCTTGGTATCCTCGGAGCCGCGGATGGCAATTTTGCTGAGTTCCTTATTCCACAGCTCCTGTGCATTGACCTTAATCTGATCGAAAGAAAGGTTTCCGGTTTCTTTTTCAAGGTTTTCTAGGGCATTGGCCTGGCTGACCGGGGAAATGGCAAGCCTGATTTCAATGGCTTCATGATCAGAAGTCGTAAAATCAAAATGCATTTTGAGGTTTTTGCCGGCGATTTCCGGGAAGTTTCTGGTCTGGTCGAATTTCCTCCAGAACCCGTTGTACACCTGTTTTCCGTCGTAGTTTTTCTGCCCGTATGATTTGAACGGTTTGGAGAATTTCATGGCAAAATAAACAGTTCTTGTTCTTGCCCAGCCATTCGTCTGGCGGTATCCTGTTACCGTTGTATTATTTTCCACACGGGCATAGGTCCAGATATTTTTTCCGTCATAATTATATATTCCTGCCATAAGGTCAAAAATAATGTGGGCCTGGTCAGACTTCGGGAAGGTATAACGGTGAACGCCCGTTCTTGTTGTTGCTGTCAATTCTGCCAGGATGCGCTCGTCATCCAGCTGTACCCGGTAATATCCAGCTTCTGCTTTTTCGTTCTGATGAGAAAACCTGCTCCGGTACCCTTTTTCGGGATTAGATGCCGTTCCGGGGTTCAGCTGCAGCGGTCCCGTGGTTGGCATGATCAGGAAATCCCCGAGATCAGAATGGCCGGTTCCGCTGAAATGCGTAGCACTGAAGCCTACAATGGTCTTATCTTCATACCGGTATCCCGCGCAGTATTTATAAACATCGCCGTTGTATTTTCCATTGACGGCATACGACAAAGTATCCGTTTCCGGGCTAAGCTGGACAGCCCCGAAAGGGACGGTTGCGCCGGGATAGGTATGGCCCATTTTTTCGGTCCCGATCAGCGGATTGACGTAATGAAGGGGCTTTTCAGATTGCTGCGCTTTATAATATGAAATGAAATTTATAAAAATCAGTAAAAAATAAATTTTATGGTGTTTCATTGGTGAATAAAATTTTAAAAGCTAAAAATAGCTAAAATTGATTAATAATTATTTGTCACATGCATTTAACCGGGTAATTTTAGTTTTCCCATTCTGATATTTCTTATTTTTAGGAAAAAATAAATTATGAATCTGTACACACAGCCAATGCTTCGCGAAGGAGCCCTTAAAGATAAAGTTGCTATTGTAACCGGCGGCGGGAGCGGTCTTGGAAAAGCCATGACCAAGTATTTCCTGGAACTGGGCGCAAAGGTCGTCATCACTTCCAGGAATCTTGAAAAACTCCAGGTGACTGCCAGGGAGCTGGAAGAACAGACCGGCGGAAAGGTGCTTTGCGTAGCCTGTGACGTTAGAAACTGGGACGAGGTGGAAGCAATGAAGGAAGCAACACTCGCAGCATTCGGCAGCATTGATATCCTGCTGAACAATGCTGCAGGAAACTTTATTTCTCCTACAGAACGCCTTACGCATTCCGCTTTCGATTCTATTCTGGATATCGTTCTTAAAGGCACCAAAAACTGTACACTTTCCATCGGAAAGCATTGGATCGATTCAAAAGCTCCAGGAACGGTCCTTAATATTGTTACCACTTATTCCTGGACGGGATCTGCTTATGTAGTGCCTTCTGCCTGTGCTAAAGCCGGCGTTCTGGCAATGACCCGTTCTTTGGCCGTTGAATGGGCCAAATATGGCATCCGTTTCAATGCCATTGCACCGGGGCCGTTCCCTACAAAAGGAGCTTGGGACAGGCTGCTTCCCGGAGATCTTCAGGAAAAGTTCGACATGAAGAAAAAAGTACCATTAAGAAGGGTAGGTGAACATCAGGAGCTGGCCAATCTTGCTGCTTATCTAGTGTCGGACTATTCTGCCTATATGAACGGAGAGGTGGTTACGATAGACGGAGGCGAGTGGCTTCAGGGAGCCGGAGAGTTCAATATGCTGGAAGACGTTCCTCAGGAAATGTGGGATGCCCTGGAAGCCATGATCAAAGCAAAGAAGTCAAGCTGATTTTCTGAAATATAACAGCATGCATGCTGTAACAATCTGCCGTCTTCCGCAACCTATTGCATAAGCTATAAAAATAATTTCAATGAACCTTAGATCCCGAATTCTGGTTCCTGCACTGGCCGCTCTGTTTTTTACATCAGCCTACGCCCAGGAAGCTCCAAAGTATGATTACACAGAAGCCTTCAAGCCATTTTTCTATCCCCAGACCGGTACGGAAACCCGCTCGGCAAGCGGACAACCCGGGCATGCCTATTGGCAGAATGCCGTAAACTACAACCTGGATATCTCCCTCAATGATGCCCAGGACGAACTTACGGGAACCGCAGAGATCACCTATACCAATAACAGTCCGGATGCTATGGGGTTCCTTTGGCTGCAATTAGATCAGAACCTGTTTAAGAAGGATTCCAGAGGAAATGCGCTGGTACCGTTATCCGGAAGCAGGAACGGGGCGCATGGAGAGGATTTTGACGGAGGCTATCGGATAAAATCCGTTAAGCTGGATGGGAAAGACGTAAAATATACGGTTACCGATACCAGGATGCAGATCGATCTTCCGAAAGAGCTGAAATCCAGAGGCGGAGTGGCAAAAATAAAAATAGAATATTCATTCAAGTCTCCTCAATACGGGTCAGACAGGATGGGGATCCAGGATACCAAAAACGGAAAGATCTTTACGATTGCCCAGTGGTACCCGAGAATGTGTGTGTATGATGATGTACTCGGCTGGAATACGATGCCTTACCTGGGTGCTTCTGAGTTCTATCTGGAATACGGAGACATTACAGCCAACATTACCGTGCCGGCCAGTCATTATGTTGTTGCTTCCGGAGAGCTCCTCAATGCGAAGGAAGTGTATACCAAAGAACAGAATAGCCGTTGGGATCAGGCCAGGAACAGTGACAAAACGGTGATGATCCGCCCGGAATCTGAAATCGGAAAAGCCCAGCCGTCCGGAACCAAAACCTGGAAGTTCAGGATAAACCAGGCCAGGGACTTTGCGTGGGCATCTTCAGCCGCTTTTATCCTGGATGCAGCAAGGATCAATCTTCCCGGGGGAAAGAAATCATTGGCGATCTCGGCGTATCCTGCTGAAAGTGCCGGTGAAAAAGCCTGGGGAAGATCCACGGAATATACCAAGGCAGCGATTGAGCATTATTCTGCCAAATGGTATGGATATACGTATCCTGCCGCTACCAACGTAGCTGGAAATGAAGGAGGGATGGAATATCCGGGAATCGTATTCTGCCATATGGATTCCAAGGGTGAAGACCTTTGGGGAGTAACAGATCATGAGTTCGGGCACAACTGGTTCCCGATGATCGTAGGCTCCAATGAGCGATTATTTGCCTGGATGGACGAAGGATTCAATACCTTCATCAATGAACTGTCCACAGAAGCCTTCAATAAAGGAGAATATTACCGGAAGAAAAATATTGCCCAGATGGGAAGTTATATCATGAGCGATAATTTGGAGCCGATCATGGTGGGTCCGGATAATATGAAGGAAAACAGCATCGGCGTTCTGGCGTATTACAAGCCGGGAATGGGATTGCAGATCCTCAGGGAATCGATCTTAGGTCCGGAGAAATTTGATAAGGCATTCAGGACATATATTGACCGTTGGGCATTTAAGCACCCTACGCCATGGGACTTTTTCCATACCATGGAAAATGTTTCCGGGGAAGAGCTGAACTGGTTCTGGAGAGGCTGGTTTATGAACAAGTGGAAAATAGACCAGGCGGTTAAAAATGTGAAATATGTAAACGGAGATTTCAGGAGCGGAGCACAGATCACGGTGGAAAACCTGGGACAGCTGCCGATGCCTACTACCGTACAGGTGAAGTTTAAGGATGGGACTACACAGGTAGTACAATTACCTGTAGAAGTCTGGAAGCGCAATAAGGAGTGGACATTTAAAATAGATTCTGTGAAAGAAATTGAGCAGGTGAAACTGGATCCTGAATCGGCCATCCCGGATACCAACAGCAAGAATAATGTATGGACCTGGGATTCGGCGCAGTCTAAGCCGGTAGAGAAAATTAATATAAAAGATTTTACCGGAACATTCGGCAGCAAACAAGTTCCTATAAAAATTACATTTGTGGAGAAAAACAACCAGCTATATGCCCAGGCAACCGGACAACCGGAATTTCCACTGGAATATACCGGTGATCGCACCTTTACGTTTGAGCAGGCACAGATCTCCCTTAAATTCAGCCAGGACAGTAAGACCATTACATTCTCGCAGGGCGGCAGGGATTTTACCTTCACGAAAGAATAAAATAAGAAAACCATCAATAGTAAACTCCGGAATTATAATCCGGAGTTTTTGTTTATGAACATCTTTTAAAATGATACCAAGGAATTGTTAACCTCTTTTTTAAACAGAAACTTTATTTTTGTTTAAATTTTTAAAAATCAAACAATGAATTTCAGATTTTCAGTGGTCTGCCTGATGCTGGCAGTACTGTCATTTTCACAGGACCTTAAGGTAATGAGTTTTAACATCAGGCTGCAGGTGGATTCGGATAAGGAAAATGCATGGACGCAAAGAAAACAGGATGCCCTGGACCTGATCAGGTATTACCATCCGGATTATTTTGGAGTACAGGAAGCGCTTCCTGAGCAGATGAAGGATCTTAAAACCGGTCTGAAAAACTATGATTATGTAGGCGTAGGAAGGGATGATGGTAAGGAAAAGGGGGAGTTTTCAGCCATCTTTTATGATACGGCAAGATTACAGGTGCTGAAGTCAGGGACCTTCTGGCTTTCCGAAACACCCGGGAAACCTTCCAGGGGATGGGATGCAGCCCTTAACAGGATTTGTACCTATGCAGTGTTCAGGGACAGAAAATCGAATAAGGAATTCATGGCCCTGAATCTTCATTTTGATCATATCGGAAATGTGGCGCGTGTAAAGTCTTCGGAACTGATCTTAAAAAAAATTACGGAGATCAATCCTAAAAAACTTCCGGTAACGGTCAGCGGGGACTTTAACCTGACTGAAGATTCAGAACCGATTAAAATCATGTCCAAAAACCTTCAGGATACCTACTACCAGTCCGAAACGAAACATTACGGTCCTAAAGGGACCTTCACCGGTTTTAATGTGAATGAAATCCCAAAAGAAAGGATTGATTATATTTTTGTAAAAGGGTTTAAAATCAGGTCTCACAGGCATATCAACGACAGGAGGGAAAACCTTCTGTATCCGTCGGATCATTTCCCTGTGCTTACGGAACTTTCCTTTTAAAATAGGTATCATGCAGGAAAATCAACTTCAAATCCAATTCCTCTCAGGGATTGGATTTTGATTTCGGGATCATGCTGAAAGTATTTCCTAAGGCGGCTGATAAAGACATCAAGGCTTCTTCCTGTGAAATAGTCGTTGGTTTCCCATAAGCTTTCCAGGATATCATCCCTTTTTATGGTATTATGGTTATGCCTCAACAGGTATAACAGCAATTGCTGTTCCCGGATAGTGAGGCGGATATTTTCAGAGGGGTGTGAAAGCAGCAGTTTTTCCGTATCCAGATTATAACGGCCGATACTGATTTTTGTTTCCGCAGCAGGCAACGTCCGTTTCAGAATATTCCGTATCCGCAGGACCAGCTCTTCCGGATCACAGGGTTTTGCAATATAATCGTCGGCACCTATTTTTAGTCCGGTCAGGCGGTCAATTTTCTGGTTTTTGGCGGTTAAAAAAAGAACCGGGAATTTAGGATGGACTTTAAGTATTATTTTTGCCAGAGAGAAACCATCCATATTGGGCATCATGATGTCCAGGATTCCGAGCTCGTACGGAAACGGCCCTGAGATAGCTGCTGCAATATCTTCAGGGTTCTGAAACCAGCCCACTTCAAAATCTTCCAGTTCCAGGTATTGTTTGAGGATCATCCCGAAATCAGGATCATCTTCTGCTAAAAGAATCTTAATTTTCATAAGGCATCTGTATGGTAAATAATGTTCCTGCGCCAATAGAGCTTTCCACCTTGATGGTACCTTTATACTGTTCTACGATATTCCGCACGAAATACAGGCCGAGTCCCAGTCCTTTCGTATTATGGATATTATCGGACTGTACACGGTAGAACTTTTCAAATATATTCTTAAGCTCCTTTTTTGCAATACCCTGTCCGTTGTCTGAAACAAGTATATGTAAAATACCTTCAGTAGTATTGATTTGGACGGTGATTTTATCTGAACCGTACTTAATGCTGTTTTCACAAAGGTTTTTAACGATGGTTTCCATCATGTTTTTATCGAAAGGCAGTGCTGCCGTTACGGAAATTTGGGTTTCAATTAGGGTTTCAGGATGGGTAAAAGTGAGATCCTGGATGAAGAAGCTCCAGTCTTCCGCTTTTATACTGCATATTTTCCCTTTTTCACTTTCATGAAGCTGATCCATAAGGTTTTCCAGACGTACGATCTGCCGGTCAATAAGAGGAAGCGTCTCCGGGTTCCAGTCTTTTTTAAGGGCTTTTGAGGCAATTTTTAAAGTGGCAATTGGTGTTTTAAATTCATGAGAAATATTATCCACCACTGTGTGCAGTACCTCCACCTGCTTCTGTTGCCTGATGAGGTTTTTTACGGTAAAAAGATACAGCAGCAGCACGCTGGCCAGAAGGATGACGCAGCATACGATCAGGAGGATCATTTCCTTGAAAATAACAGTCCGGATATTCAGGATCTCAAAATCTGTTCTGCTCCGGACAAGAAAAGAATTTTTCCTCAATTCATCCGTCTTGGAAGTAGATGAGGTTTCCCATCTTCCGGTATTGAAAATCCCGGGTTTAACAACTTTGTTATTGGTTTCATACAGGACTATCGGCTGGCTGATCAGCTGTGCGCCATCAGTCAGTGAGGTCACGGAAGTATATTTGATCCGGGCAGCGATACGGTATCCTTTTTCTTCAAAAGAACGGTTGATATAGCCGGATAATTGCTGTTCCGTATTTTTCCTGTTTCTTTCAAAAAAGGACAGGAATTCACTATGGCTAATTAAATGGTCATGGTATTTTACAAGGATATCGTGGACTTCATCATCATAGTCTGTGTTTTTTACTCCGCCTGCATCTTCAAGCTTATCCGTAAAATTGGTAAGCCTGTCATGTACGGACCGGTATATTTGCCGTTCTTTTACCTGATACGTCTTATACAGAAAGTAGACCTGTATCCCCAGTAAGAGGAGAAAAAGGCCTGCAAATGCCAGGATAAGAGTTTTACTTTTACGAACCATCAGGGCAAAGATAGAATATTAGTTTTTCCCTAATCAGCATTAACCCGCCATTAACCTTCCGTTAACCGAAATTTCCCTTGGTAATAATGAATTTTACAGCACGAAAAAGTCTTTCATTTCATTCAAAAAGATAAAATAATGTACAAATATTTTTTACTGCTGTGTTTTCCGGTTTTCATGTGGGGCCAGAAACAAAAAATTCAGGGTACCGTCATGTTTTCAGATCATACGGGGCTTTCGGGAATACCTGTAGAGGTTTATAATGCGGATCATCAAAGAATAGGAACCGTTCAGACAGGAGCAGGAGGAATATTTATACTGGAAGGTTTTCCCGGACCGTCTGTAAAACTGGTCATTGCTGCTGGGGATTATGGAAGAGTTGAGAACGTTGTGGATCTGGAAAAGCCTGAACATGACCTTATATTGATCCTGAAGAAAAATGAACAGGTGATAGAAGCGGTTACATTGTCTCAAAAGAAGCCGCTGGTAAAAAGGAAAGTCGACCGTCTCGAATTCAATGTGGAAAACAGCAATATTTCATCCCTGAATGCCTGGGAAATTTTAAAGAAAACCCCGAATGTAACTGCTAACAATGATGTTCTTGCCGTAAAAGGCAGTACCGGAATCCTGATAACCATCAATGATAAAAAGATCATGATGAGCGGTGACGAGCTGAAGGCATTTCTGGAAAACACCCAGGGTGATGACATCAGATCGGTAGAGGTTATCACCAATCCTCCGGCAAAATATGAGGCGCAGGGAAGTGCAGTACTGAACATCATCATGAAAAAAAATAAAGTGGAAGGATACAAAGGGGTTCTTTCATCCAAATACGTTCAGACACAATATGCAAAAGGGAATGCAGGGCTCTCACAATATTACAGAAAGAATAAACTTTCCCTTATGGCCGCTTACTACTATGGAAGCGGTACCTACTACCGCGAGGGTACGGATTATGTACATTATCAGGAAGACCAGACCCGATGGGTCAGTACCATGAACCGGAAAGATGAGAGAAGGAATCAGAATACCGTTAACTTCAATGCCGAATATGAGATCGACAGCCTGACTAATGTCAGTCTGAATTATTCAGGCTATTTCAATCCAAAATTCTTCGGGGTGTATCATGTTCCTACAGCGATCTACAATAGCCAGGATATGGTGGAATCCAGGTATGAGACTATCAATGACCATTCTTCCGGCGCCTCCAATAACTCAGTGAGTATACAGGCTGACCGTAAGCTTAATGAAAAAAGCAGCATAACGTGGGTCAATTATTTTACGGCAAATACTACCCATAAAGCACAGGATGTTTTCACTTACCTGGATTTTGCCGGCCAGCCGCCTGCAGAAAATAATTTTCTTAATGATAACAGAAGTGAAGTACAGCTGTATTCCACACAACTGGATTATCAGTGGAAAGGAAAGAAGCTGGACGTGGAAGCAGGACTTAAATACAGTTTCGTGAAAACATTTAGTCAGCTGGATTTTTCAGATAATGAAAACGGGCAACTCCTGTACAGGCCTGATAAGAGCAGTGATTTTAATTACAACGAGCATAATTTTGCAGCGTATTCTTCACTATCGTATCAGCTTGGCCGGTGGAGTTTCAAAGGAGGTCTCCGGACTGAGATGACAGACCTTGAAGGGATAGTTTCCGAACCGTATCAGGTCAACAGGAACCAATACTGGAGCCTGTTCCCAACGATGTATGTTCAGTATACCACAGAAGGGAAGCATGAATTCGGGCTTTCGTATGGCAAAAGGATCAGCAGGCCTACCTATTCATGGCTGAACCCTGCCAAATCCTATTATAACCTGTTTTCCTATTTTCAGGGAGACCCGAACCTGAAAGCGACAATGGTCCATAATCTTAATTTTACCTATGCCTGGAAAGAATGGAACCTGGAATTGTATTACCGCAAAGAACTGTATCCGTCTATGGAAATCTCTTTTCAGGAACCGGCTACCAAAAGCCTGATCTATCATTTTACCAATATAGAAAAAGGGCAGGCCTACGGACTGAGCCTTTACAAAAACCTTCAGGTATTACCCTGGTGGAACGTGGTGTTTTCTGAGAACCTGGAACACAATGAGAATTACTTTATCGGGATCGATCAGGCATTGTATAAAAACAAAGTCATGAACTGGGTATCGGATATTTCCACTTCGTTCAAACTGGATAAAAACAGTGACTGGAATCTGGAAGTCGGCCACAGATACAATTCTCCTTCGATACAAGGAACCTTCAGGATTTCATCTTCATGGTCAGCCTACCTGGTGATGAACAGGAAATTTTTCAGCAAAAAGCTGGAAGCCAGCTTCATTTTTAATGACATATTCCGAACTACCCAAGAGAAGATCAGTACCCGGTATGCCAATCAGGATAATTATTTTCTGGATTACCGTGATTCTCAGGGGTTCACTTTATCGTTAAAATACAGCTTCGGAAATCAGTCGGTAAAAAATGTAAAGAGCATTAAGAAAACAGACGAGCAGGACCGGCTGTAGTGTTGGCTCATTCCTTTTTTTTTAATGGAATATTATCATCAGTAATCCGTATTTTGATCTTACATTTTCTTATTTTTGAAGTTAAAATTAAAATCAATATGAAGCAATTTCTATCCGGTTTGCTGGTGGCTGTTTCATGGTGCCAAATATCTGCTCAACAGCTGTACATGCCGAGGAACATTAAAAAAGCCTATGAAAATGGAACCCGCGATATATCCGGTGCTCCCGGAAAAAACTACTGGCAGAACAAAGGCGTTTATAATGTCGAAGTTAAAGTGGATGCAGATTCAAAAACGGTTTCAGGAAAAGAAAGTATTGTCTACAGCAATAACAGTCCGGATGACCTGAGTGATCTTGCGATCCGGTTTGTCAATAACCTTCATAAGCCTCAGGCTCCGAGATCCGGCTTTGTTTCCGAAGACTTTTTATCTTCAGGGCTTCACATCAGGTCACTCACAGTAAACGGTGAAAAATATACGGTCAACAGTGACGATTGGGGGACTGTAGAAAAGGTAAAACTTCATTCAGTCATTAAGGCGAAATCCAAGGCGGAGATAAAGATTGAATGGGAGTATCCGCTTTCCGTGCAGAGTGGCAGGGAAGGGCAGATAGATCCCGAGACTTTTTATGTAGCTTATTCCTATCCGAGAATTTCCGTGTACGATGATTATAACGGCTGGGATATGATTCCGCATTCTGACCGTCAGGAATTTTATAATGATTTTAATGATTACACTTTTGCGATTGCCGTTCCCAGAAATTTTGTGGTCTGGGCAACCGGGGAATTCCTGAATCCGGATGCAGTGCTGCAGCCTGAATTCCTGAAGAGGTATAAAGCTTCGCTGAAGAGCGATAAAATCATTCATATTGCCAGTGAAAAGGAGATGAAATCCGGTAAAGTGACCCGCGGGAATAAATGGAATGTCTGGAAATTCAAGGCCGGCCATATTCCCGATTTCTGTTTTGCGGTCAGCAATCACTATGTTTGGGACGGATCCAGTGTTCAGCTTAAAACCAAGCGCGCCAGTGTGCAGGCTGCCTACAGGGCCGGTGCTAAAGATTTTGAGCATTATACCGAATGGATGCAGTACAATCTGGACTGGTTTTCCAAAAACTGGCCCGGAGTAGAATATCCTTATAACGTGATGACTGCCGTTCAGGGATATGCAGATATGGAATATCCGATGATGATTAATGATACCAGCATTCCGGATGATTTCCAGGATGCGAGACTGACAGCTGACCATGAAATTGCCCATACCTATTTCCCGTTTTATATGGGAATCAATGAAACCCGGTATGCCTACATGGATGAAGGATGGGCAACTACTCTGGAATACCTGATCGGGATTGATGAAAACGGGGAAGCAAAAGCAAAAGAGTTTTACAAAAATTTCAGGGTGAAAAGGTGGATCAATGATCCCTCTGCGGAACAGGATCAGCCTATCATCACCATGAGTACACAGGTAAGCGGAGCAGGATATGGCAATAATTCTTATGTAAAAGCGTCCCTTTCTTATCTTGCTTTGAAAGATTATCTGGGTGACACGTTGTTCAAGAAAGCTTTGCATCATTATATGAATAACTGGAACGGGAAACACCCGGTTCCCTGGGATTATTTCAACTCTATGAACACAGGTTCCGGGAAGAACCTGAACTGGTTCTTTGAAAACTGGTTTTACACCAATAATTATATCGACCTTAAAATCAGGGAGGTTTCCCAGGATAATGATCTGCTCAGGGTTAGCATTGAAAATGCAGGAGGTTTTGCCATTCCTTTCGATGCGATTCTTACCTATAGTGACAATACAACAGAGAAACTGCACTTTTCTCCGGCCTTGTGGGAAAAAGACCAGAAACAGACTTATCTCACGATTCCTGTCAGTAAAAAAATAAAATCAGTAACCATAGACGGGGACATCTTTATGGATTATACTCCGGCAGATAATACAAAAAGCCTTTAAAAAGAGCAGGCTGCCCAAACCGGGCAGCCTGCTCTTATTTATCTGAGACAGATGGTCTAATACAACCTCAATCCTGATCTTGGTCCAGAAGAAGCCACTACTGACTGCATCCTCGTTCTTTGTCCGGCAGAGAACATGAACATCGCAGCATCGTCCACATAATCCATGTAGTTCATGAACATAACGGATCTCTGTACGCCGCTGCAGGTATTGTATAGCGGATAGCTCGGTTTACCGGAATTGGCTCCTGTCTGAGTAGGCGTGTCTGCTACCAGGTCATTTCCACAGTTGGCATCACCCCAGATATGGCGCAGGTTCAGGTAATGACCTACCTCGTGGGTAGCTGTCCTTCCCTGGTTGAATGGGGATGAAGCGCCTGTTTTTCCGAAGTAAGGGGCTGCAATTACGACACCGTCATTCCACATTCCTGAAGATTCAGGGAATGTAGCATAGCCCAGGATTTGTCCCATATTTCCTACTACCCAGATGTTAAGATAGTTAGAAGGGCTTGTCGCATCAATCCCTCCGCTGGAAGATCTTTTCATAGCATCATTCGTGCTCCAGCTGGTTTTAGTGGTCGATTTCCTAACGGTATTGGCCAGTCTGAACCTGACTTTTACATCTCCTGCTTTTACGCTTTGGAATTCAGAAGGGATTTTGGATGCGTCGCTGTTGGTTCCGGCATAATCTGCGTTCAGAACTGCAATCTGCTCAGCAATCCTTGAATCTGAAAGGTTTTCAGAGGAGGTCCGGTACAGGACATTCACTACTACCGGAATTTCTACACTTCCGTCTGATAAGACTTTTCCGAGCTTAAGGTCGTTTTCGAATTTTTCGGTCTGTGCTTCCAGAGCAGAAAAACGCTGCCTCAGCTCAGGACTGTTCTGAAGGGCAATTTTTCTCACTTCTTCAGAAGCACAACCTCTTTGCAGGGCTGAACCTCCGGTTGAGGAAACTAAATTGTCTGATTGTTCGTGTTGGTTTGTAATGTTGTCGCTGTTACAGGCAGACATGAAGCCCAGCATAAGGGCTCCTAATAGTAGTTTTTTCATAAATATATATTTTGTATTGTGTTGATGAAATTAGCATATTACAATTTAATACACAAGCAAATCATATTTTTGATGAATTATTTTTACTATTCAGTCAATAACAGTTTGAAATTGGAATTTAATTATGAAGAGATAAATATTTGTTTTTCAGCCGTAATCTTTCTGTGAAATGTAATTAGAATTATTCTGCAAAACCATTCTTCAGGGCAAATACAGCTAAGCCTACCCGGGTTTTGACTCCCAGTTTTTCACAAAGCTGATCTCGGTAAGTTTCTACCGTTCTCGGGCTGCATTTCATCCTGTCTGCAATTTCTTTATAACTGAGTTCAGTTACGGTATATCTCAGCAGTTCTTTTTCCCGCTCGGAAATCCTTATGGGACTTTCTGGAGTATTGGTGTCGGTCAGGCTGGACATGATAATTTTTGACGCCCATTCAGGATAGAAAAATCCATCCCGGCTCAGGTTGATCAATGCGGTTTCCAGTTCTTTGGGATGAGTATTTTTAAGCAGATAGCCTTTTGCACCGTTGCGGATCATTCTGATAACACTTGCATCATCTCCCTGCATGCTGAGTGCCATGACTTTTATTCCCGGTTGGTGTTCCCGCAGCCAGAGCACGGTTTCAAAGCCATCCATGATCGGCATGCTGATGTCCAGAAGGATAATGTCAGGAATCTGACTGTTCTGTTCAAATTTCTGGATCAGGTCTTTTCCGTTTTCAGCAATATAGATTACTTGAAAATCTGCAAAGTTCCCAATGATGCCTTCCAGCGCTTTGGCAATAAGGATATGGTCGTCAACAAGTACAATAGTCTTCTTCATGGTTATCTCTTTAAAGTCATCGTTAGGGTCGTGCCTTCATCAGTTGTGCTTTCCAGGCTGAAATCTGCACCGATAATTTCGGCTCTGTTTTTCATGTTGGTCAGTCCGATACCGTTGGAAAGCGTGTGGGAAGTATCAAAACCGGTTCCGTCATCTCTTAGCGTAAGTGTCCAGAGTGTTTCGTCGGAAGTCATAAGGCGGATGAAAATATTTTCACACTGGGCATGCTTAAGACTGTTCTGGATAAATTCCTGGGTAATCCTCAGCAGCATGTTTTTATGGACAAAGCCTAAATCCAGATGTTCCACATTATGATCAAAATGGATCTGGCATCTTTTAAAGGCATTGGTATTGTCTACTTCCTCCTGGATCAGGGTTAAGATTTCTTTCTGATTGATATTGTCATCCGTAAGCGTTTTTGAGAGGCTCCTCAGATCCTGTAATGACTGGTTGATGATCTGTGAGACCTGGTCAATCCTTTCGCTTACTTCAGGGACCCGGTCCTCATAAAGAAGCTGTTGTGTATACAGGCTTACCAGGGTGAGTTTTTGCCCGATATTGTCATGGAGCTCACGCCCGATCTGCTGCATGGTGGCCTGCTGTATTTCCACCTGTGTGGCGAGCAGCTCACGTTTATGGATTTCGTTTTTAATTTCAATTTCTTTGAGGTGCTCTTTTTTCCGCTGCTGGTATTGCTTGATGTAGACAATAGCGCCCACGACGAAAAGAACAAAAAATGTATTAAACAGAATAAGGATAATTACGAGCTCTGTTTTCCCCATATAAAAGAAATTGAAAATAATACATACATAATGACGCCTGTAATTAAAAAATACGAAAAGTAAATATTATAAAGCTTTCTGTATTCTCCTATAAAATCAAGGAAAGTCCAGAAAGGTAAGGTGCCTATATAAAACAAAGTTACTCCTAAATTTATATAAAACATTCTATTTTTATTAAAATTAAGAATATCTGCTGAATTAATCTGTTTGTAATATTCCATGATCACCAGGATCATGAGTATAAGGCATCCTAAAGTGTAATTAAGTGAAAACATAATCTTATCCCTGAAGAACATCAGTTCGCTGGGGATAAAAGATAAGAGGTATAATGCCGATAATCCAAAAAACAGCTTTTTCTTATGGAATGATTTCGCTGCATACAGCCAGTAAAAGAATATAAACTGTGCCGGAATTACAAAATAATTGTAGAACGCAATTTTATTGTAGGTAACAAAGTTTCCTGCCCATTTTCCTATTGATTCGCAAATGAAGATCAGGATAAGGTAAAAGGCAAAATATTTCCAATACTGATTTTTGATCCGGTTATAGAAAAGAATTGCTACGGCAGCAGATAATCCTTCTGTCCAATACATCAAATCAAAAGCTATTTTCTGGAAATCGGTCATTAGTGTAATTTTAAAAATTCTTTAAAAAGTTAAGCTTAAAATTTTTCAACTTTAGTAGGGCCGGGAGGAATCAATCCACCGTGATTCTGTGCTACAATGTCCGTTGAAACGGTTACTGATCCTGATCCTGTTGAATTGGCCGTAATATCAGCATTTACATTATAAGTGGCAGGATTGATCGGGTTAAAATCATAATTAAGAATCTGTCCCTGTTCATCAGGCATCTTTAATGTAGGAATCATAACCAGGGTATGCTTCGAGGCATAGTTGGCAGGGATAGATTGTCCGTCTGTCATAGACCAATGATTAGTGTCCGGGTATGCTGCATAATACATTCTGATACCCAGCTGCTGGGGAGTTACGGTAGGCAATACTTTTTTGGTTTCAGTTTCAATATCAGAAATGAATTTTTTCAATACCGCAAGATCAAAATGAATGGAGTGTGAATCACTGATGTTTTGCTCATTGTTTATTGAAACCAGTTGGTTGTCCTTGTAGTTGTCAATAAGGCTTTTAATAAAATTGTGTGGTAATGTGTTCGGTCCTGAATTCGTATTCAGACCATTTGAATTTGTGTCCATAATGTCAGTTTAAAAAGTTAATATTTAGTGTTTATTATTTAGTTTTGGTTTTGGCAAATGTCGGAATTTTTTTATCTTAAAGACTAGGTATTTTTCCCTGTACCGTATCCGGGTTTTTACGGATAAAGGCCTGGGTAATTTACGGAGGGTGCTGAATGCCTGTCTATGATTCCATAAAGGCGTAAAATAAGTGCCGCAGACTACAATCTGCAGCACTTACTTACAAAAATAATATATATGAAAAAAAACTACTTATAATTCTGCGGGCCTGAATACCAGCCCGGTTTCCTCGAAATAATCCAGTGTGATGCGGTCTCCGTCGTTCACTTTGCCGGCAAGGATCTCTCTGGACAGCCTGTTCAGTACTTCCTGCTGGATGACTCTTTTCAGCGGCCTTGCTCCGAACGCCGGGTCGTATCCTTTATTCATCAGGTAATCTACCGCATCCTGGGTCGCAGTCATGATGATGTTGCGTTTGGAAAGCATTTCATTAAACCCTCTCAATTGATAGGTTACAATTTTTCCGATCTCCTTTTTCCTTAAAGGCTGGAACAATACGACTTCATCAATCCTGTTCAGGAATTCCGGACGCAGCGTCTGTTTCAGTAAGTCAAATACCTGGTCTTTCGTTTTATCAACAATTTCATCCTGGTTTTCATCGGTAATGTTTTCAAAATTTTCCTGGATCAGGTGCGAACCTAAATTCGACGTCATAATGATGATCGAGTTTTTGAAATTTACTACCCTTCCTTTGTTGTCGGTCAGTCGTCCGTCATCCAAAACCTGAAGCAAAGTGTTGAAAACATCCGGGTGGGCTTTTTCAATCTCATCCAACAGCACCACGGAATACGGCCTTCTTCTTACAGCTTCTGTAAGCTGTCCGCCTTCATCATACCCCACGTAGCCCGGAGGCGCACCTACCAATCTGGAAACACTGTGACGTTCCTGATATTCACTCATATCAATTCTCGTCATGTTGTTCTCATCATCAAATAAGAACTCTGCTAAGGCTTTAGCCAATTCGGTTTTTCCTACCCCGGTAGTTCCCAGGAAAAGGAATGACCCGATCGGTTTTTTATCGTCGCTTAATCCGGCCCGGTTTCTTCTGATCGCATCGGCCACTGCTGTAATGGCTTCGTCCTGTCCTACCACTCTGTGGTGTAATTCCGTTTCCAGGTTCAGCAATTTCTCTCTCTCAGACTGTAGCAGTTTAATCACCGGAATACCGGTCCATTTTGCTATTACTTCCGAAATATTCTCAGAAGTAACTTCTTCCTTGATCAGCTCATTCTGATGATTCTGCATTTCAAGCTCAAGCTTGGAAAGCTCATCTTCTTTATCGCGCAGTTTTCCGTATTGGATTTCCGCTACTTTAGCATAATCTCCGGCTCTTGAAGCCCTTTCCGCTTCCAGTTTCAGGGATTCGATCTCTTTTTTAATCTGAGTTAAATCCTCAGATTTCTGTTTTTCCTTCAGCCATTTGGCGTTGATCTCGTTCCGTTGCTCGGAAATCCGGGCAATATCTTCTTTCAAATGATCGATTTTGGTCTGGTTGCCTTCCCTTGAAATAGCGGCCAGCTCAATTTCCAGCTGCATCAGCCTTCGGTCAAGGACATCCAGTTCTTCCGGCTTGGAATTGATTTCCATTCTCAGTTTGGCGGAAGCTTCATCAATCAGGTCAATCGCCTTATCCGGCAGGAAACGGTCGGAAATATATCGTTGAGACATTTCTACCGCAGCAATAATCGCCTCATCTTTAATTCTTACCTTATGGTGTGCTTCATATTTATCCTTGATTCCACGGAGAATGGAAATAGCGGATTCAGTATCCGGTTCTTCCACCATCACTTTCTGGAAACGTCTTTCTAAAGCTTTATCTTTTTCGAAATATTTCTGATATTCATTTAAAGTGGTGGCACCAATGGCTCTTAATTCTCCTCTTGCTAAGGCCGGTTTTAAGATGTTGGCAGCATCCATGGCACCTTCCCCGCCTCCGGCTCCAACCAATGTGTGGATCTCATCGATGAAAAGAATAATCTGCCCATCGGATTTGATCACTTCGTTAACCACCGATTTCAATCTCTCTTCAAATTCACCTTTATATTTGGCACCGGCGATCAAAGCTCCCATATCCAGGGAATACAGGGTTTTGTCCATCAGGTTTTCCGGAACGTCGCCGCTGATAATCCTGTGGGCAATCCCTTCGGCAATAGCCGTTTTTCCCACACCGGGTTCACCGATCAGGATCGGGTTGTTTTTGGTTCTTCTCGAAAGGATCTGCAATACTCTCCGGATTTCTTCATCACGGCCGATTACCGGGTCAAGTTTTCCCTCTGCGGCCAGTTCATTGAAGTTCTTGGCATATTTATTTAAGGATTGGTAGGTTTCCTCCGCACTTGCAGAAGTAGCCTTGCTTCCTTTTCTTAATTCTTTAATTCCGCCTTCCAGAAGGCTTCGGGTAACGCCCATATCCTTGAGCATTTTTGAAACCTCTGAGCTGGTTTCTATAAGGGAGAGCCATAAATGCTCTATCGTTACATATTCATCACCCATTTTCTTGGCAATGTTCGGGGCATCCAGCAAAACTTTATTGGCTGACTGGGAAAGATAAATATTCCCTCCCTGCACCTTTGGCAATTTCTCCAGGTTCTCATGGTTGCGTTCCCTGACCAATGCAGCATCTGCTTCAGACTTTTTTAGCAGGAACGGCGAAATATTTTCATCCACCTGAAAAATACCTTCAAGAAGATGTTGAGGCTCAATGCTCTGGTTGCCGAATTCCATGGCTACCTGTTGCGCAGCCTGGATGGCTTCCTGTGATTTTACAGTATATTGGTTTAAATTCATATCCGTTTGTTTTTGGGTTAAAATGATAGATGTGAGACATCAGATTTCAGACCATAAGCCTGTGAATTAATGTTAATTTTAAAACTGATACCTAAATTCTGATGTCCTTCCATCATATTCAATCATTTAATTCGGGAGCTATATCGCAAAAAGTATTCAATTGTTGATTTTTTATAAAATAAGGACAAAATTTCCGGAATTTATATTTTTTCACTTAAAATGGATTGACAAAATTTCCGATTACCTGATTTTGAATAAAGAATTTCGGAACAATAGTCATCGGATATGTGCAGCAGTGAAAGGAGGATGTGATGACGCTGCTCGTGATTAAAGGATATATGTATGATATTATCTTAAAAAAACCGGAAACTCTACGTGTTTGACGAAAGTATTGAACGAATTCTATAAGAATGGATCAGGCATTTAAAAATCATATTTTCAAAATCCCTTTTTACAATCAAAATAAGTACTTTTGTGTTTTACTGATGGAACTTAAAGAAAAACAAAAGAAAATATTAGAGGTTGCCGTAGAACTTTTCAAAGAGAAAGGGTATATGGGAAGTTCTGTCCGTGACCTTGCGACACGCCTGAATATCAAAGCTGCCTCCCTGTACGCACATATCCGTTCCAAAGAAGAAATCCTGGAGTGGATATGTTTCGGGATTGCACAGAAATTTTTCGATGAGCTTCAGCAGGTAAAAAATAGGGACATTGCTCCACAGGAAAAACTGAACCTGTTTATTGAAAAGCATTTATCCGTTGTCCTTCAGAACCGTGATGTTACCCATATCTATTCCAATGAATGGAAGCATCTTGAAGAACGGCTGCCAGAATTTGTGGAGCTGAGGAAAAATTACCAGCAGGAAGTAGAACAGATGATCGCTGATATTTACGAAGATGAACAATGGGAACTCCGTTCGCCATCTTTCACCACAAGGTTTATCCTCCATACCCTCAACAATTCCTATTTCTGGTTCAAAAGGAATACAGAATCCACCACGGAGATCACTGATGAAATACGGGATAAGATCCTGTTTGGTCTTTTGGGAAAACATAATGGCTAGAACTGGCTTTTCATGGATGGTTTCGTTTATTTGAACACATAAGTCGCAGAGCGATTTTAGATAGACTGAAAATATTTTAGAGCACATCAGAAAAAAAATCAAAGATTTTTAAAAGCTTTTGTGATCTTCTGCACACTTTGTAATCGACTTCATAAAACACCGTAAATATCTTTTGCCGCTTTTGTGGTTAAAATTTTTCAACAGACTGCTTTAGGTTTCATAGATAATAGTGCGTCTTCGGCTCCGCTCAGCGACCGTACGGTTTGATGCAATAACGATAAAATCAAAAATTTTATTTCTCATGTGCTTTAAAATGTGCGCAAAGCTTTACCTTAAAATCTCGTATTTTTTATGTGTTGAGTCTCATCTTCCTGAATCGTAAAAGTCCACATGACGAAAATCATAAAAATTTGGCAGAAACAAAAAATCTTTTTACATTTACACCTAACAAATGTTAGTTAGTTTAGTTGATATGGATTTTTCAGTGGAATATTTACAATTGGATCAGTTGCGGGCTTTACAGTCTAAGCGGCTGGTTAATTTGGTACGGTATCTGGGTGAGAAATCGGAGTTTTATGCAGGGAAAATGATGGAGGCCGGACTTTTACCAGAAGATATTGGATCCATTGAAGACATTGCTAAACTGCCGATTACCTACAAACAGGATTTAAGAGATAACTATCCGTTCGGATTATGCACGGTTCCGAAGAATGAGCTGCAGCGGATCCACTGCTCCAGCGGGACAACCGGTAAACCGACTGTCGTGGGATATACCAAAGAAGATGTCGAATTGTTCAGTGAAGTGGTTGCCCGTTCACTGAATGCAGCAGGAGCCCGACCGGGAATGCAGCTGCATAATGCGTATGGTTACGGCATTTTCACCGGCGGGCTTGGACTTCATTACGGAGCTGAAAAGCTGGGAATGAGCGTCCTCCCCATCTCAGGGGGAATGACTTCAAGACAGGTTGACCTGATCATGGATTTCAAACCTGAAGTCCTTTGCTGTTCACCTTCCTATGCCTTAACAATTGCGGACGAACTGACAAGGAGGGGAATTTCTCCTGAAGAGATCAGCCTGAAATATGCGGTGCTCGGTTCAGAACCGTGGACAGAAATCATCAGGCATCATATAGAAGAAAGACTGGGTGTTCACGCTACTAATATTTACGGGCTCAGCGAAATTATCGGTCCCGGAGTTTCAGTGGAAGATTTTGAAGAAAAGGGCGGATCCTATATCTGGGAAGACCATTTTTATCCGGAAATTTTAGATCCCATCACCAAACAGCCGGTTCCTTCCGGAGAAGAAGGCGTTCTGGTGATAACGACTTTAACAAAGAAAGCCATGCCGCTGCTGCGGTATTGGACCAACGACATCACCAGTCTGTATTACGACGAAAAAGGAAAACGGACCATGGTGAAAATGAAACCGATCCTTGGAAGGGCAGACGATATGCTGATCGTAAGAGGTGTTAATGTATATCCGAGCCAGATCGAAGAAGCGTTTTCACATGTTCCGGGAGTGGTTCCGAATTATTACCTTACGCCGGTAGAAAAAGAACAGATGTGCGTGGCACTGGATATCGACGTGGAAATCGATGCTGATTTTATAAAATCCTCCCACCTGCAACAGGATACCGCCGAATATCTTACTTTTGTCGGAAATTTCGGAAAAAATATAGAACACGAAATAAAAAAACGGGTAGGCATTACCACTGCGGTGAAAATTCACGCCCAGGACAGCCTGCCGAAATGCGAAGGCGGAAAAATCAACAGAATACTCAAAAGATAATGAATTCATTTTATAAACTAAAAACCGTAAAGGTTCAGAAAGATACAGCGGATGCCGTAAATGTAGCCGTGGAAATTCCTGAGGAGCTGAAGGATAAATTCAGGTTCAAGCAGGGGCAGTATCTTAACTTCCGCATGATGATCGACGGAAATGAAGAACGGCGGTCTTATTCCATCTGCAATGCACCCAGCGAAAAAAGTAATACGCTGGAAGTATTGGTCAAGCTGCTGGAAGGCGGAAAGGTTTCCGGATATTTCAACGAACACCTTCACATGGATGAAGTGCTGGAAGTAATGCCTCCGATGGGCGGTTTCAATACTTCGTATCACCCGACCAACGTGAAAACCTATATCGGACTGGCCGCGGGAAGCGGGATCAGCCCGGTGCTTTCCAACATCAAAGAAAGTTTATATCAGGAGCCGGATTCCAATGCGTATCTGTTTTACAGCAATCGAAGCATGAACCATGTCATGAAGAAAGCGGAGATCGAGTCATTGGTGCAGAAATTCAATGGAAGGCTGAAAGTCATTTACCTGGTAAGCCGCGAGAAACATGAAGATGAACTGTTTGAAGGAAGGATTTGTCCGGATAAGCTGGAGCAGCTTTTTGAAAGGCATCCTGAGATCGATGTCAAGGAAGCGACCTATTTCATCTGCGGTCCTTCGGAAATGATCAAAGGTGTGGCCGATTATCTGAAGAAGGACAAAAAAGTACCGGCTATCCAGGTCTTATTTGAATATTTTACCGCTCCGGATGAAGAAAATTCAGAAGAGATGAGCGATGAATTCAAAGCCATTGCCAATATTGAAAGTATGGTAACGGTGATCATTGATGACGATGAATACTCGTTCCATCTCAACTCAAAAAAAGAAAGTATCTTAGATAAAGCATTAAAGGACAATCTTCCGGTGCCGTTTGCCTGCAAAGGAGGAGTGTGCTGTACGTGTAAAGCCGAAGTTCTGGAAGGGGAAGTCTTCATGGAAAAGAACTACGCGCTTACCGAAGAAGAAGTAGCCCGTGGCTATGTACTGACCTGCCAGTGCCACCCGACGACCAATGTGGTGATGCTGAATTATGATGTGTAATTAATATACCAATTTAACAGTCTACCAATGTAACAATAATTGTCAGACTGTTCAACTGATACATTGCTACATTTTAAAATTTAAAAAATTTTAATTATGGACTTAGAAAAATTCGTACAATACGTACACGACGAAAATAAAGTGGAACCGAAAGATGTAATGCCTGATGATTACAGGAAACTTTTGGTTCGCCAGATCTCCCAGCATGCGCACTCTGAAATCGTAGGGATGCTGCCGGAAGCGAACTGGATTTCCAGGGCTCCTTCATTGAGAAGGAAAATGGCTTTGCTGGCTAAAGTTCAGGATGAGGCAGGACACGGATTGTACCTGTATTCCGCTACCGAAACTTTAGGGGACGGAAGCATCAGGGCTGACCGTGATGCGACCTATGAAGATATGCTATCCGGAAAAGCTAAATATTCAAGCATCTTCAATTATCCTACGTTGAGCTGGGCGGATATAGGCGCGATCGGGTGGCTGGTAGACGGTGCCGCGATCATGAACCAGGTGATGCTGATGGGAAATTCTTACGGGCCTTATTCCAGAGCAATGGTGAAGATCTGTAAGGAAGAATCTTTCCACCAAAGACAGGGATATGAAATACTGATGGCCCTTTGCCGCGGAACCAAGCAGCAGAAAGAAATGGCGCAGGCTTCCCTAAACCGTTTTTGGTGGCCGGCACTGATGATGTTCGGCCCGAATGACGACAGTTCACCAAACTCCAAAATCTCAATGAATTACCGGGTGAAAAGAGAAAGCAACGACAGCCTTCGTCAGCGTTTTGTTGATGTTACGGTTTCCCAGGCTGAATTCTTAGGCCTTACCATTCCGGATAAAGACCTGAAATGGAATGAAGAAAGACAGCATTATGATTTCGGGGAACTGCCATGGGATGAATTTATGGAAATCCTGAAAGGAAACGGGCCATGCAACAAAAAACGCATCGAAACCAAAAGAAAGGCGCAGAGAGAAAACGCCTGGGTGAAAGAAGCAGCTGCCGCTTTTGCAGAGAAACAACAAAAAGAAGTAATATAATCATGTAACAATATACCAATGTAAAAATGTAACAATTATTGTCATGCTGAGCTTGTCGAAGCATTTCATGGAGTAAAATTGGTACATTGATACATTGTAAAATTAATTTGAATATGGCAAATTTAGATATGTGGGAAGTGTTTATTCAGACTAAACCGGGATTGTCCCACAAACACGTAGGAATCGTACAGGCACCGACTGCCGAAATGGCGTTGCAGAATGCGAGAGACGTTTATACCAGAAGAAAAGAAGGAACTTCTGTTTGGGTAGTGCCGAGCAAATATATAGTGACTTCGGAAGGCGTGGATAAAGAAGCATTCTTCGATCCGGCAGACGATAAACTGTACCGTCACCCGACTTTCTATGATATCCCGAACGATGTAAAAAATATGTAAAACAGCAGTTGGCTGTTAGCTTCTTGCCATTTGCCAAAAGCTATACGCCAAAAGCCAAAAGCTAAAATAATGAACCCATTATACAATTATTTATTAAAACTGGCAGATGATAGCTTCATTATGGGGCAGCGCTTATCGGCATGGTGCGGGGAAGGACCTTATCTGGAAGAAGATATTGCGTTAACGAATATCGCGCTGGATGAACTGGGGCAGGCCAATAACTTTTATGTGTACGCTTCAAGGGTTATCGATAACGGTAAGACCGAAGACGATCTGGCTTTCTTAAGATACGAGCACGAATATGTCAATGCCCACTGGGTTGAGCTTCCCAATGAAGATTATGCCCATACCATTCTGAAAGTCTATGTTTTCGCAGTATACCAAAAGCTGATGTATGAAGCATTGTCCAATTCGGCAAATGAAGAATTGGCCGCTATTGCCCAGAAGTCTCTGAAAGAGGTACGGTATCATTACACCCACGCTGCTTCGTGGATGAAAATTTTCGCCCAGGGAACGGAAGAAAGCAAATCCCGACTGGTGAAAGCCATTGAAAACATCTGGGAATACACGAAAGGATTATTTGCCAAAACAGAAGGTGAAGAGGATTTGGTTGCTCTAAATATCGCCCCAAACACGGATGCTCTTTACGAAGAATTTTTGGCAATTACCCAGAAAGATTTTGCTGAATACGGATTGGAATATCCAACCAATCCTTTCATGCAGCCGAAATCCAGAACCGGATATCATACGGAATATTTCGGATTTATGCTTTGCGAACTGCAATATATGCAGAGAGCGTATCCGGGATGTACTTGGTAAGATTAATGGAACAATGCAGCAGTTTCACAATGTAACAATCTGTACTGTTGTTAAAATTATACTTTGATGGCTTTGCTGAGTAGAACGCCTTTGCGAACTTAAAAACAAGTAGTTGTCAAAAAAACTTAGCGCACTTTGCGTTTAAAACTTTTCAGAATTAAAAAAGATTGAGAAATCCTTTAGACATATTAGAAATGGTTCCCGATCCGGAAATTCCGGTAATCAACATCGTGGAACTGGGCATTGTACGGGAAGCGAAAATAACCGGGGAAAATTCCTGTGAAGTTATCATTACGCCCACGTATTCTGCCTGTCCCGCTATGTTTACCATCGAGGAAGACATTATCAAAATCATGAAGGAAAACGGCTGGGACGCAAAAGTGGTGACCAAAATGTTCCCGATCTGGACAACCGACTGGCTCACGGATGAAGCCCGGGAAAAGCTGAGGGTTTACGGAATCACTCCACCCGAAAAAGGAGCCGACGAGCATCATATCGGAAAGCCGAAAAAATGTCCACGCTGTGGTTCGGAGCACACCAAGCAGATCAGCAGGTTTGGATCGACCTTGTGTAAGGCTTCCTACCAATGCCTGGACTGCCTTGAGCCGTTTGATTATTTTAAATGCCACTAAAATTAATATAACAATGTAAAAATATACCAATGTAACAATACATCAATGTAGAAAATTACCAATAAAATTCAGACCGAATTATAAGTATTACATTGTTAAACTGGTATATTGATAGATTATTGTACTGGTACATTGTTACATTATTTTATATTTGTTTAATCATAAAAATAAAACTATGTATACCCAACTCGATATTGAAACGCACTTTGAAGGAAAGCTGAAAATCGCTTACCTCAACCAGCCGGAAACCATGAATGCGCTGACCAAGCCATCGCTTTCGGATCTGAAAGATTTCATCAGAGAATGCAGCAATGATCCTGCCGTTCGCTGTGTCGCTATTTCCGGAAGAGGAAGAGCGTTCTGCTCTGGTCAAAACCTGGACGATGCCTTTGTAACCGGGAATGAACATCATGATCACGATATCATTAGAAAGATCGTAACCGATTATTACAATCCGCTGGTATTGGAACTCACGCGTTGCAAGAAACCGGTCGTGGCCTTGGTTAATGGTCCTGCCGTAGGTGCCGGAGCGATGCTGGCGTTGATCTGTGATTTTGTACTTGCCAACAATAAAGCGTATTTCTCCCAGGCTTTCTCTAATATCGGATTGATTCCGGACACCGGAGGAACGTATTTCTTACCAAGATTATTGGGTCGACAAATGGCGAATTATCTGGCATTTACCGGTAAAAAATTATCCGCTGAGGAATCAAAAGCCTACGGCCTTGTGGCTGAGGTTTTTACAGAGGAGGAATTTAATTCAAAATCAATGGAAATTCTCGAAAGAATGTCCAACATGCCGACTGCAGCCTTTAAGCTCACCAAAAAAGCATTCGCCAATTCTTATAATAACACATTGAAAGAGCAATTGGAACTCGAAGCCGACCTTCAACAGGAAGCCGCAGAAACAGAAGATTTCATAGAAGGCGTAAATGCATTTTTACAGAAAAGAAAACCTGAATATAAAGGGAAATAAGAATTAATATAACAATGTACCAATGTAGCAGTTTACCAATGAGGTGTTTTTATAAGCTCAGTATGGAATTGATAGTTACATTGATACATTGATACACTGTTACATTATGACAAATGTAGGAATCATCGGTGCCGGAACCATGGGAATAGGCATTGCTCAGGTAGCCGCTACAAACGGATGCAAAGTATGGGTGTATGACGCCAATGCCCAGCAGGTGGAAACCGCCACACTCGGCTTGGAAAAAACACTTACTAAACTGGTAGACAAGCAGAAGATTTCAGGTGAGAAAATGACTGAAATTTTAGCCAATATCTCCATCGCGACAGAACTGAAGGACTTCAAAGACTGTGAACTCATCATTGAAGCCATCATTGAAAATAAAGAAATTAAAACGAAGGTATTCACGGAATTGGAAAACCATGTTTCCGAAAGCTGTATCATCGGATCCAATACCTCATCCATTTCCATTACCTCTCTCGGTGCGGAACTGAAACACCCTGAACGTTTCATCGGAATCCACTTTTTTAATCCCGCACCCCTGATGCCATTGGTAGAGGTAATCCCGTCTTTGCTGACGGGAAAATCGTTGCCGGAAAAAATCTACAGCCTGATGAAAGACTGGGGGAAAACGCCGGTTATCGCTAAAGATATTCCGGGGTTTATCGTAAACAGGATTGCCCGTCCGTATTATGGAGAGGCCCTTAGGATTGTGGAAGAAAACATTGCCACCATAGAACAGGTGGATGATGCCATGAAAACCATCGGAAACTTTAAAATGGGCCCTTTTGAATTAATGGATCTCATCGGTGTGGATGTCAATTTCTCAGTAACCAAAACGGTGTACAACGAATATTTTTACGACCCGAAATACAAACCGTCCCTGCTTCAGCAGAGAATGTCCGAAGCCAAATTACACGGCCGGAAAACCGGGAAAGGCTTCTATGATTATGCAGAAGGAGCTGCTAAACCTGAACCTCAGAAAGATGATTCGCTTTATCAGCAGATTTTTATGAGAATCATTTCTATGCTGATCAATGAGGCGGTAGAAGCTAAAAGATTGGGCATTGCCAATGATGAAGATTTGGAACTGGCCATGCAGAAAGGCGTCAACTATCCGAAAGGATTACTGGCTTGGGGAGAAGAAATCGGATATGCAAAGATCTCCGGAATCCTGCAGAATCTTTATGAGGAATACCAGGAAGACCGCTACAGACAAAGTCCGTTGCTGAGAAAAATGATTTCATGATTTTCCCATCAATTTTTTATTAGATAAATTCTGATTGTATTAATATATAGACAATTCAAGTGGCAAGTAAATATTCAATAGATAAAATAAAAATCGATTCTGATACGGATACGAAAAACTATCCACCTTTTGTATTACAAAAAATCGAGGAATTTTTTCAGAAAGTAAGAAAAAGTAAAATTGCATGGAAGGTGGCTGAAGATCTGCAAAAATTAATCGTTAAATTTCCAAGGATTCCCGAATTCAAAAATTTTCTTGCAGTAGCTTTTGAAAGACTCGACAGAAAAAATGATTTGAAAAACATTCTCCTGAAGACCGTTGAAGAACATCCTGACTATATTATTGGAAAAGTTAGCCTGGCCAGATTTTATATGGATAATGATGAAATCGATTTGGCGGAAAGTGTATTCGGATATGCTGAAAATGTATCGGATTTGCTACCCGGACAGCAAATTTTCCATTATACTCAGGTTCAGACTTTTTATTATATCCGGGCCTTGATCGAACTTAAAAAAAACAACGAGCAGAATGTGGTGGAAATACTACAGCTTCTTCATTCCATGGATGCTGAGAAAGGTTACATCGATGATCTTGAAAACAGATTAATGATGCACAGCCTGCCGGATTTCAGGGATTATGATCTGGAACCTCTTCCTGAAAAAATTATTGAGATGGATTCTTCTGAAGTAGAACCAGCTCTTCAGAACAAAGAATTATATAAACTTTACAAAGGTAATTTAGCTTTTACAGACGAAGTCAGGTCTTTGGATAGAAATTCGGTTATCAATGATTTGCGGAAGCTTTTAAAAGATGCCGAAAACCGTTACCACCATTTCCTGTCTTTGGGAACCGATTTCCCATTTCCGATTCATGTGCTATTGTTGTTGAGAGAACTGAAGGCTGAAGAAGCTTTAGAAGACATTCTGGATTTTATAAGCAATGATGAAGATTTTCTTGAATTCTGGTTAGATGATTTTCTCTCCGAATACCTTTGGGAAGTGATTTTTGTGCTTTCTGAAAATAAGAGGGAAACGCTTAAAGACTTCTTGTTGAAACCGGGTATTTATTCGTTTTCCAAAGGAGCCGTCTTATCTGCTATGGTACAGGCATCGTTTAAAGAGGCTGATATCCCTGACATGTGGAATTACTGTTTGTCTGTTTATATCAACGCCAAAGAAGAAGATAATATCATTTCAAAAGAATTCTTCTCTTTGTTTGTTGCGGATGTATTTCCATTCGTTCAAAAGGATTTCGTTGAAAATATTAAAATCCTTTTTGATAAAGGTTGGATAGACGAAACACTGACAGGAGATTTTGAAGAATTAAAAAGCATTAATCTCATGCCTAAGCAGAAAAATTTAACAGAAATATCCGAGATCTGCAAAATTTATTCATGAGTAGGTTAAAAAAGAAAACTCCGATTATTGAAATAACAAATGCTGATACGGAAAAGAAAGATAAATTATAGGCTAACAGGCAATTAAGAAGATTAATTGGAATTAAAATCCACAAAGTAAGTTTTGAACTTTTTCAGTTAAGAGAAATATCAAATGTATTGAATTTCGATAAAGATGGAAACAGTATTTAAAAAAGCCTGACTGGAAAGATATATAATGAAGTAATTAAAGTTTTGATGCATATAGAAGAATTCAGAGCCGAACTGGAAATCAGGCTGCGTATCGAAAAAGAGTATCTGGTTCAGGAACTTTCTTCGATAGAGAGCGATCAGGACCGGCTTGAAATATTGTCGAAATTTAATATAAAATACAAAGTGCTCGTTCAAAGAATGGCTGATGAGGAAGGCATTGATCTGGAGGCGTCTGATCTTAATGAAAATAACAGCGATCCGAAAAACCTTTCCAATGGCCAGGTTATTCTGGGGAAAACCATGAGTATTTACGACCGTTTAGCTGATGAATTATATGAAGAAATCATACAGTAGTAAATACTTTAATCTAAAACTGAAATCATGCTTAAAAGAATATTGACTAAGAAAAATGTCCTGCGCTCCCTGGTGAACGCAATTATTTTCATTTCCTGTTTCTTTCTGGTAAAGCTTCTTTTTTATAAGTTCGGATGGGATGATGAAGAAAGCCTGAATGCATTTGGTTTTGTATTTTATTTCCTCTCTATATTTTTAGGTTTTTTCATCTTGGATGGCAGAGATTATACCTGGAAAGATTTACTGAAATTTAGAAATTTAAATAAAAAATAAATGACCCCAAAACAGGTTGCAGAATATATGCTCGGTCAGGACGAGTTTTCTCAATGGATGAATATTAAACTGATTGAAGTAGAAGAAAATTATTGTTTAATAGAAATGCCCGTTAAAAAGGAAATGATCAACGGGCTGAAAACGGTGCATGGAGGCATTACCTTTGCCTTTGCCGATTCGGCACTGGCATTTTCTTCCAACAATTCGGGAGATGCAGCAGTAGCCCTAAACTGTGTCATCAATTTTACCAAAGCCGGAAAAGAAGGCGATGTTTTCAGGGCAGAAAGCATTCTGGCCAACGAAACCCGGAAAACCGCAGTCTATGACATTAAAATCACCAATCAGAACGAAGATCTTGTGGCTAAGTTTGTGGGGACTGTGTATAAAATTGGAAAAAAAGTAACAGAATTATAAATAAGCTGTAAGCTTTAAGCAATAGGCGTAAGCTTTTTCTAAGCTGGTAAAGCCTACTGCCTGTAGCTTTTAGCATAAAGCAAAAATATGAACAACGTATACATCATAGACTACATCAGGACTCCGATTTCAAAATTAAGCGGAGGCCTTTCAGAAGTAAGAGCTGATGATCTGGCAGCGATTGTCATCAAAGAGATCATCGCGAGAAACCCGGAAGTTCCAGTAGAGGAAATCGAGGATGTGATCTTCGGGTGCGCCAACCAGGCGGGTGAAGACAACCGGAATGTGGCGAGAATGGCCCTGTTGTTGGCTGGTCTTCCATATAAAATTGGGGGTGAAACCGTAAACAGGCTGTGTGCTTCGGGAATGTCTGCCGTAGCGAATGCATTCCGTGCCATTGCTGCCGGAGAAGGGGAGATCTATATCGCAGGAGGTGTAGAGCACATGACGCGTTCACCTTACGTAATGTCAAAACCGAGCACGGCTTTCGGAAGAGACAGCCAGATGTTTGATACCACCTTCGGATGGCGGTTTGTTAACCCGAAAATGAAAGAAATGTACGGGGTTGACGGAATGGGAGAAACGGCGGAAAACTTAGCCGATATGCACCAGATCAGCCGTGAAGACCAGGACCAGTTTGCCTTATGGTCTCAGCAGAAAGCATCCAGAGCGCAGGAAAGCGGAAGACTGGCAGAAGAAATTGTACAAGTGGAAATCCCGCAGAAAAAAGGAGAACCTAAAGTTTTCGATAAAGATGAATTCATCAAACCGACTTCTTCCATGGAAGGGCTGGCAAAACTTCGTCCGGCTTTCAGAAAAGAAGGCGGAACGGTAACCGCCGGAAATGCATCAGGGATGAATGACGGCGCTGCCGCATTAATTTTAGCCAGCGAAGAAGCGGTGCAGAAATATGGATTACAGCCGATTGCTAAAATCCTTGGATCAGCCGTTGCCGGTGTAGAACCGAGAATTATGGGAATAGGTCCGGTAGAAGCCGCCCAAAAAGTGTTGAAAAGACTGGACCTGTCACTGGAAGATATGGATGTCATCGAACTGAACGAAGCATTTGCTGCTCAGGCTTTGGCGGTGACAAGATCGTTAGGTCTGAAAGACGATGATTCCAGAGTCAATCCAAACGGAGGTGCTATTGCCATCGGTCATCCACTGGGCGTTTCCGGAGCGAGAATCATCGGTTCTGCCGCGATGGAATTGCAGAAACAGAATAAGAAATATGCCTTGTGTACCCTTTGTATCGGTGTCGGACAGGGTTATGCAATGGTGATTGAACGGGTTTAATTTGAAAATGTGCTAATTTGAGAATTCGAAAATGATTATAACAATTTTAAGTTCTCATATTGCAGTACTTAAGAATTTTCAAATTAACTCATTCTAAAATTTTCAAATTAAGCTTATGAATATCTACTCATACCACGGCATCCGGCCCATCATCAAACCTTCCGCTTACGTTCATCCGCAGGCGGTGATTATCGGGAATGTGGAAATCGGTGAAGAAGTATATGTCGGCCCGAATGCGGTCATCCGCGGCGATTGGGGAAAAATCATTGTGAAGGACGGCGCGAATGTTCAGGAAAACTGTACGCTTCATGTTTTCCCGGGTATTGAAACCATTCTGGAAGAATCAGCGCATATCGGTCACGGCGCGATCATCCATTCCGGACATATCGGAAGGAACTGTCTGGTCGGAATGAACGCCGTGGTGATGGACAAAGCAATTATCGGTGATGAATGCATTATTGGGGCGCTGGCTTTTGTTCCGGCCAACTTCAGATGCGACGCCCGGAAGCTGATTGTCGGAAGCCCGGCCCGGATCATCCGCGATGTTTCTGATGAAATGATCAAATGGAAGACTGAAGGCACCCGGCTGTACCAGGAGCTGGCCAGAGAAGGGAAAGACGCCATTCTTCCCTGTGAACCGTTTACTGAATATGTGCAGCAAATCCCGACGAAGGTGGTGGATTACAGCATCTGGGATGATGTGAAATAAACTTTGATAGGTAGGCCTCTATAAACCTAACGGGTTTTCAAAACCCGTTAGGTTTTACTAAATAAGACCAAATAGGAAAATTACTGTCATAATGGTTAATACCGAAAGTTTTGAGTTTGATTATGTGTATCATATTTTTTCTCATGTGAACGGGAGAGAACTTATCTTTCGTGAAGATACCAATTATCAGTTTTTCCTTAGAAGACTAATGCAGTATATTTTGCCGATAGCTGATATTTATGCCTATTGTTTAATGGCTAATCATTTTCATTTATTGGTAAGATTCAAGACTGTTGAAGGTGTGCCAACAGAAGATGAACATGCTTATCTCATGAAACATTTTGGGAATTTTCTCAATTCTTATGCAAAAGCATTTAATAAAATGTATGACAGAAAAGGTGCTTTATTCCTGAATGCTGTGAAAAGAAAGAAGATTACTGACGAAAAATATTTGCTTAAAGTATTGCATTACATCCATAATAATCCGGTTAATCACGGGTTTGCAACAGAAGCTGGTTTATGGAAATATTCTTCTTATCGGTCTTATATTAACCCAGAAAAGGAAAGTAAGGTAAACCGAAGTGAAATAATGCAGTATTTCGATTCGGTTCATATTTTTGAAAATTATCATCAGTCTAATGTAGAATATGATTTCTTGGATTTAGAATGATAATGTAGAACAAACCTAACGGGTTTCTAAAATCCGTTAGGTTTAGAAAAAAGTGAAGAAAATGATTAAAAAAATCCTGCTGATCTGTAGCATGCTGATTGGGCTTTCAGGTTTGGTTTCGGCCCAAAATAGCAATGTAAAACCGTTGACAATCGGAGAGATCAGGACATTGAAATCTAAAATCCTGAATGAAGACAGAACTTTAAACATCTATCTTCCGCTGAATTTTAATAAAGCCAAATCTTATCCGGTCATTTATCTGCTGGATGGAAGCCTGAATGAAGATTTTATTCACGTCACCGGACTGGTGCAGTTCTTTAATCAGATGTATGCCATGCCGGAAACCATTGTGATCGGAATTGCCAATATCGATAGAAAAAGAGATTTCACCTTTCATACGGATTTGAAAGATTTACAAAAGGATTACCCAACGACGGGGCATTCCGATAAGTTCATCAGCTTTCTTGAAAAAGAATTAAAACCGTATATCGAAGCTCAGTTTAAAGTCGCCGATACCTATCTATTCGGACAATCGTTGGGCGGGTTGCTGGCAACCGAAATTTTGCTAAAAAAGCCTGAACTGTTCAATAATTATTTTATTATTAGCCCTAGCTTATGGTGGGATAATGAAAGCTTATTAAAAAGCGCAGATCAGTGGCTGACAAAAATTCCGGATACGAAGAAATTTATTTATATTTCTGTCGGAAAAGGAGAACATCCGGTAATGATAAAAGATGCTGAAGATCTGTATGATGTGTTTAAAAAAGCGGGAGAGAAAAACTGGACCATAGAATATAAGATGATGGAAACGGATAATCACGCGACCATTCTGCACAGAAGTTTGTACGAAGGGTTGGTGAAACTATTTCCTTATCAGGAAGAGAAAAAGTAAATAGAATAATATACTAATGTACCAATATAAAAGTCTGACAATCAAATTTTTAAAGTGTTACATCAATACATTGTTAAATTAAATTGTATGCAAAAACTAAAAAATTATATCCACGGCGAATGGATCGAAGGGACCGGAAACGGGATTCCTCTGTATAATGCCGTGACGGGAGAGCAGGTAGCCGTTTCGGATACGGAAGGGCTTAATTTCGAACAGGCTTTGGACTACGGAAGAACCGTTGGGTACAAAAATCTTTCGTCCATGACGTTCTATGACCGTGGAGAAATGCTGAAGAAAGTTGCCCTTTATCTTCTCGAAAGAAAGAAAAAATATTACGATTTATCCTACAAAACAGGAGCAACCCATGTAGATTCATGGGTGGATATCGAAGGAGGTTTCGGAACGTTCTTTACGTATTCCGGACTGGCCAAGAGAATGCTTCCAAATACACCATTTTGGGTAGATGGGGAAACCCAGAAAATTTCAGCCAACGGAACTTTCCTGGGAACCCATATCCTTACGCCGAGTGAAGGGGTTTCCGTTCAGATTAATGCGTATAACTTCCCGGTTTGGGGGATGCTCGAAAAACTGTCGACTTCATTACTGGCAGGTGTTCCTTCCGTTGTGAAGCCTTCCCCGTTTGGTTCTTATCTTACCAATGCGGTATTTCAGGATATGATCGAAAGCGGCCTGTTGCCTGAAGGAGCGGTGCAACTGGTCTGCGGGGAACCGGGAAATATCCTGGATTACGTTCAGGACGGGGATTCCGTACTGTTTACCGGTTCGGCAACAACGGGGAGAAAATTAAAATCGTTACCATCGGTGGCAGGCAATGCCGTGCGCTTCAATATGGAAGCCGATTCACTGAACTGTTCGATCTTAGGATTGGAAGCGAAGCCGGGGACTCCGGAATTCGATTTGTTCATCAAGGAAGTACGTAACGAAATGACCACTAAAGCCGGACAGAAATGTACGGCCATCAGAAGGATCATTGTTCCTGAGAATTTAGTAGGCGATGTTCAGCAGGCTTTAGCCAAAGATTTGGACCAGACCAAAATCGGAAACCCTTTGAGCCGGGAAACGAAGATGGGATCTCTGGTTGGCAGACAGCAGTATGATGAGGTGTTGAGAAAGGTCAATCTATTGAAAGCAGAGACGGAACTGATTTATGACGGACAGCACGAACTGGTGGATGCCGATTACGAAAACGGTGCCTTCATGAGTCCTAAATTGTTCTTTAACGATAAACCTTTCGAAAAGAATATTTCTCACGACGTCGAAGCCTTCGGACCGGTTTCTACGCTGATGCCTTATAAAGATGCGGAAGAAGCGGCTGCTCTGGCGAAGAGAGGAAAAGGAAGTTTAGTAGGATCTATTATTTCTCACGATGAAAAATTCGTAGCCGAAACTTCATGGAGAATGGCCTCACAGCACGGAAGGATCTTCGTCCTGAACAGGGATAACGCCAAGGAAAGCACCGGTCACGGCTCACCGCTTCCGACGCTGATGCACGGCGGTCCCGGAAGAGCCGGAGGAGGCGAAGAGATGGGTGGATTAAACGGTCTTCATTTTTTCCTTCAGAAAACCGCGATTCAGGGGTCTCCGGATATCCTGACCGCGATTACCAAAGTGTACCAGCAGGGTGCCGAAAAGAAATATTCCGACAAACATCCTTTCCGGAAGTATTTTGAAGAAGTGGAAATCGGTGATTCGCTGGAAACCGCAGGAAGAACCGTTACCGATGCCGATATCGTGAATTTCTCTAATGTTTCATGGGATCATTTCTATGCCCATACGGATGCAACGAGCTTAACGGGAACTATTTTCGATAAAACCGTTGCCCATGGCTATTTTATCCTTTCCGCAGCGGCAGGACTGTTCGTTTCCGGAAAGAAAGGACCAGTGATCGCCAATTACGGACTGGAAAACTGTTCGTTCTTCAAACCGGTATATGCCGGAGATACGATTACCGTTTATTTAACGGCCAAAGAAAAAATCAACCGTGGCGTAAAAGGCAGAAATATTCCTTCCGGCGTGGTGAAATGGCTGGTGGAAGTGGTCAACCAGAGAGAAGAAGTGGTTTGTGTAGCAACGATTCTTACTTTGGTAGCCAAACAATCACCATTCATCGACCTTAATGTAAAGAATGTTCAGAAAATCCTGAATGGTTTAACGGAGAAAACGCCTTCACAATGGGGGAAAATGTCCGCCCAGCAGATGATTGAACATTTAGAGCAGGCGGTATTGGTGAGTCTTGGAGAGCCGGAAGCCGATCAGTGCTTCACTCCCGAAGAGCATCTGGAAAAATGGCAGGATTCCCTGTACAACCACCGCAAAATGCCAAAAGATTTTCAGGCTCCGTTCCTGGATGCAGACGGTTCATTACCCGAACTAAAGTATAAAAACCTGGATGCCGCTAAACAGTCGTTCCTGGATAACCTGAAAAGATTTTCCATCTATTACAGAGAAAATCCGCAGGCCGAGCATATGAACTTCGTATTCGGGAAACTGAATAAAGAAATGTGGGAACTGATGCACAGGAAGCATTTTACGCATCATTTCGAACAGTTCGGATTGATTTAATACAATAGCGGACACACGAGCATAATAATGCAGCGGCTTATGACTAAGCCGCTGCTTTTTTTAGCATACCGCAAGCTTATAATCTTTTGTTAAAAACCCGAACTTGCTTGACCGACCTGTTTTTATTCTGTATTTTCAAGGTATAATAAATTAAAGAACATGAATGCAGAATGGATGCAACAGTGGGAAAATGCAAAACATATCTTGGTTTGTCCTGCTGATCTGGAATCGTATTTTACTTCGGCGGAAATTTTAGGGCAGCCTCTTGAAGTTCTTGAAATAGGAAATGTATCTCTGCCTTCGGGTAAAATAGTCGTGAGAGATCCGCTGGTCTTTTTGGATGGGAATCAAAAACCTTATTTTAAAGAAGCCCCCAAAGGAAACTTTCCTGTAACCATCGCTGTGGTAAAATCTGAAGAATGGGGCAACCGGTACGCTGCGGTTAAGGTAAAGTTTTCTGACGAAAGGCCGGTATTGTATCAGGAAGCTTTAATAGGGGATGAAAATCTTAAAGGCGTACAGGAGGATGATTACTTCGGATTCCATGTAGATGCCGGACTGGCTTGTATTGCCGATGCTGAAGCGCTTCCCGCCTTTGATCGTTTCGTACAAGAATTCAGTGGAGACAACCTTTATGATGATTATTTTGCGGAGCTGTTCAGGAAAAGTTATGAAGCATTTCCTGATAATCAGAGAGAGGGAGGCGATTGGATTAACTGGACCATTCCGGGTACCGATTATCAGATTCCGATGTTTGCCAGCGGTTTCGGCGACGGTGGTTATCCGGTATATTTTGCTTATGATGAAAACGACCGAATCTGCGGGTTGTACATCCAGTTTATCGATATTGAGCTGGCATTAAGTGATGATGAAGAGGAAAATGATGATTTTGTTTAGATTATAATCGAATATGAAAGGAACTTTTGCAGAGCAGGTTATCGAATTCAATAAAACCCTTCATTACAGCGGAAATCTTCCGGATGATTTCATGGTAATGAATCCGTATCTGGATAACCCTGAAACCCTGGAGGTGATGAAAAAGTTTTACCGTAAGTACTACAACGACTCCAATCAGCGGAAATTCCTTTTGGGCATTAATCCCAGCCGTCATGGCTCCGGAGTTACCGGAGTTCCTTTTACCGATACAAAGAGGCTGGAAAGCATATGTGGAATTAAGATGACGTCAGCGTATACCCATGAAGTTTCCTCTGTTTTTGTTTATGACATGATTGCGGAATATGGCGGTGCCGAAGAGTTTTACAGCGAGGTTTACATCAATTCACCCTTTCCGCTGGCCATCGTCAGGAAATCGAAAAGTGGTTGGGTGAATGCCAATTATTATGACGATAAGGCCCTGTTCAATGAGGTGAAGTGCTTTATGATCGATTCGTTAAAAAAACACCTTAGCCTGAACGTTGATTCCTCCGAAATTTTTATCATGGGTAAAAAGAATGCTGATTTCATTGCAAAAATTAACCAGGAGGCTGATCTTTTTGATACAATGACCGTCCTCGAGCATCCGAGATACATCCAGCAGTATAAATCGAAAGAAAAATCTCTTTATATCGATAAATATATATTGGCATTAAAAAGTGAAGCCCCAAAGAATTAATTCGGGGCTTCACATCTCATTTATGTATTAGAATCTTATCGTCCGATCTCTGCTTATATAGTTTTCATGGTTATGAGTTCGTTTTATAAGCTAAATATGTTTATCTGAGGAACATTGTATTCTGATCACAAAGTAAGGGTTTCAGGATGGACCTGGTTAGCGTATAAATACCGGATTCAGCATTGCGTATTTATACGGACTGAACATTTGCGCAACCATTGAAGACCTGTATCCGGGCACCACATAATCAATAAAAAAAGCCGCCGGAAATATCCGGAGACTTCAGTTGTTTAGTGATAGACACTTTACATATGGGTAAATAAAAGTGCTCGTATTGAGATTCATTACCGTAAATGATACACCAGATCCTGATGGCCATTCAGTATAAATGAACATTTCAAAAGTATACAGTCCAGATGTGAAAACGCTCAGTATAAATAACTCAATGTGGTATTCCGTATTTATACGGAAAAGGTTAAGAAAATGTGTAATTATTATGGTCAATAATGATCTCTTATGCTGGCCTAATTAGTACTTTTGTAAAAATCCAATAGATATAAGAAATGAATGAATTTGTAGTATCAGAACTGAGAAACCATATCGCGGAAATCACTTTCGGAACACCAAAGAGCAATTCGCTTCCCGGTGCTGTACTTGAAAAACTCGCCCAGACTATTTTAGAGGAAGGATCCCGGGAAGAAGTTAAGGCTATCCTGATTAAAAGTGACGGTGAAAAAGCATTCTGTGCCGGTGCCAGCTTTGACGAACTGCTGGAAATCGAGGAGCTGGAAAAGTCCCGGCAGTTTTTTGGGGGCTTTGCCAAAGTACTTAATGCGATGAGGAACTGCGGAAAGATTGTTGTAGTAAGGGTTCAGGGTAAAACGACCGGTGGAGGCGTAGGTATTGCATGTGGTGCCGATTATTGTTTTGCCACTAAAGACTCCGCTTTAGCTTTAACGGAAATCAATTTAGGGATCGGCCCTTTTGTTATCGGTCCTTATGTGGAACGAAAAATCGGTAAATCCCAATTTTCTGCGATGGCCATTGATGCTGATTTCAGGTCTGCAGAATGGGCAGAACAGCATAATATCTATCATTCGGTATCAGAGAATATTGCCGAGATGGATTCCAGGCTGGAGAAATTCCTCCAAACCCTGTCTTCCAGAAGCCAGGATGCTTTGGCATTGATAAAAAAAGTTTCCTGGGAGGGAACAGATCATTTCAATGAACTGATGCCGGCAAGGATCCATATGAGTGCAAGCCTTATTCTTGAAGATTCTGCCAAGAAAAATATTGAGGCGATTAAGGAACGGCTGAGGGAAAAATAGCACTTTTTCGGATAAAATTTAATTTTCAAAAAATAGCTGATGGGTATTTACTAAGTGGATATCAGTCAGCTATTTTGTTTTGATGGATCGTAATAATAAAGTAAAAATCAAACGAACGGTTGTTAGTTTTGTTATTATTGAACTATTATAATTATATTTAATTTAATGATTTAATGATAAATTTAAGTTATTTAATTTATCAATAACATATATATTTAACATTAATTTGTATTTGTTAATAATTATTAACATATTTGCTGCCGTTAAATATATTAAAGATTATGAAAATTAAATTGTCGCTAGTTACTACTGCTGTCATGTTTTTTTCAGGCATGCATCTCGCAGATGCCCAGAAAATAAAAAGTGATACAGCAGCTAAAGAAAAGCAGATTGATGAGGTGGTCATTGTGGCCTATGGCTCTCAAAGAAGAGAAACACTGGTTGGCTCAAACACTGAAGTTAAGGCAAAGCAGTTTGCAGACCGTCCTATTTCAAATATAGGACAAGCATTAGATGGTGCAAGCGCGGGCGTGAAAATTGCTGCAAGCACCGGTCAGCCTGGAAGTGCTCCGAACATTCAAATCAGGGGTATCGGATCTTATGGGATATCTACATCGCCCTTGTATGTAGTTGATGGTGTTATTTATACAGGTTCTCTTTCTGCACTTAACCCTAACGATATTGCTTCTTTCAATATTCTAAAAGATGCTGCCTCAACATCTTTATATGGATCAGCTGCCGCTAATGGAGTTGTTTTAATAACAACAAAATCCGGTAGGAAAGGTACCGATGCCCTTAATTTCAGCATGAGTACAGGCTATGTAGGAAGATCAATTCCTGAATATGACCGAGTAGATGTTTATCAGTACTATCCACTTGTTTGGGAAGCGATGAGAAACGGAAGATTTGCAACAAATCCGACTTTAGGACTTGCCGCTGCCAATACATTTGCAACCAATAACTTGATTTCCGGTGTCCTTAAGACCAATGTATTCAATGTTGCAGATAATGGCCTGGTAATAGACGGGATCCTTAATCCCAATGCACAATTGAAATACACAGATCTGGATTGGCAAAAACCATTGATTAAAACCGGTTTCAGGCAGAATTATGAATTAAACTACAGTGGAGGGAGCAATAAAACAACTTATTTTTCTTCTGTAAGTTATACAAATGAAACCGGCTATCTTGTAAAGTCTGATTTTGAAAGATTTACTGCAAGGCTTAAAGTGGATTCTCAACTTAAAAGCTGGTTAAAACTAGGAACGAGTATCAGCGGGGTATCCTCCAATGGTAATAATTCAGTAGATGGAGCTGATAATAATTCATCTTATATCAATCCTTATAGCTGGACAAGGACAATGGGACCAATTTACAGTCCTTATGCCCATGACCCTAATACTTTTGCAACATTATATGATGCAGCAGGCAATGTAATATATGATGCCGGTAGTGCAAGGGGCGCAGATGCTGCGGCAGGAAGGAATGTTATTCAGGAAACTCTTTTGAACAGAGACATCTCAAAAAACTATTATATTATTTCAAGAGCTTATGCTGAGGTAAAAGTAGATCCGTACCTGACATTATCTACCAATGTAGGATACGACATTAGAAATAACAGAAGAGGCAGATACATCAATAAAATCATTGGAGATGCAGCGCCTGCAGGAGCTGCTGAAAAATCTACATTCACAGAGCAGACCCTTACTTTTAATCAGTTATTGAATTACAAAAGAAAATTCGGTTCCCACAATTTTGAATATTTATTGGGACATGAAAACTACAAATACATGTATGAATATATGTATGGGTACAAGCAGGGCCAGACCGTAGATAACAATGATGATCTCATCAATTTCGTAACTCCGACATCTTTAACATCTCAAACAGACAATTACAGGAAGGAAAGTGTATTTTCAAGGTTAAACTATGATTATGATTCTAAGTATCTTTTATCAGGATCCATTCGGTGGGATGCATCTTCAAGGTTTAAAGAAGATGTGAGATGGCACTCATTCTGGTCTGTTGGTGCCGGATGGAGAATCAAAGGCGAAGACTTTTTATCTGATTCCAGATTGGTAAGTGAGCTGAAATTGAGGGGTTCGTATGGTGAGGTAGGAAATGACGGAACAAACAGCTATTATATGTATAAAAGTACTTATAGCCTAGGTTATAATAATGCTTCCGAACCAGGTATTTTATTCGGTTTCCTGGCAGATCCTACCATTACTTGGGAAACGAATAAACAGACTGATCTCGGAGTGGATTTTGGCCTTTTTGGCGGAAGGATTACCGGTACTGCAGAATATTACAACAGGATTACCGATGATTTAATTTTCCCTGTACCAGTGCCGGTTTCCGGAGGTGTTCCGGGAAATAGCATCAGTAAGAATGTCGGAACGATGTATAATCGCGGTTTCGAATTTTCGATCAATGCAGATGTCATAAAAACCGAAAGTTTTACCTGGAACCTCAATGCCAATGCATCAACACTTAAAAATCAGATTACAGAGCTTTCCAGTGGTATCACTGAAATCATCAATGGAAGTAAAAAAATATCTGTAGGGCATTCTATTTATGACTATTGGTTGAGACAATGGTATGGAGTAGATCCTGCAGATGGTTCTCCTCTATTTTTGGTTGCAGATACCTATGCAGGAACAACTGCTTCTGATATCAGAACTGTAAACGGAACATTAGTGACGACTAACTTTAACAAAGCGAAATACGATTATTCAGGAACGGCAATACCAGATTTGTTTGGTAGTTTTGGTACAGCGTTCACATATAAGCAATGGTCGCTATCCGCAATGTTTACCTATCAGCTGGGTGGAATGACTTATGATACCAACTATCAGTCGCTGATGTCAAGTTATCCACAGGGAAGTGCTTTGAGTACTGATATTTTAAACAGGTGGACAACCCCGGGACAAATTACCGATGTTCCTGCATTGAATTCTTCAACATATGTAAGTTCTAATGCTGCTTCATCAAGATGGTTGGTGAAATCTGATTTTATTTCTTTGAGACAGGCAGGATTATCTTATAGTTTTAACCCAACAGATATTTCTCAATACGGTTTAACTGCTCTCAGGATCTTGGTATCCGGAGAGAACCTCTGGAGTAAAACAGCTAGAAAAGGCCTGGAACCGACTCAGTCATTTAACGGGACCACTACCAATAGGTATACTCCTGCAAGAATTATTACAATAGGGTTTAATTTATCATTCTAATTAAAAACATTATGAAAAATATTAAGAAATATAAAAAAATTGCATTATTAGCATGCATGATCGCTTTAAACGGTTTTACAGTTTCCTGTAGCAGCGATTATCTTGAAACGGATCCCACTACAGCGGTATCTGAAGATGCAGCCTATTCGAGTGCTTCGAATTTGGCGGCCATCATTAGTGGAATGCACCGGAATATGTATTACAGGCAAAATTCTAATCAGGGCCAGAACGGACAGGGAGGTATCATGATCATGATGGATGCCCTGGGAGAAGATCTTGTATTTCCATCAACCGGCAACGGTTGGTATGTTTCTACCGTGCGTTGGCAGGATCAGGTTAATGAGAATGCCTCAAATGATTTATATCCGTATCAATTTTACTATGCTCTGATAAGAAATGCCAATTTAGTGATCAAAAACGGTCCCAATGTTCCGACAGTGAATTCATCAGAAGAGACAGTTGTTAAGCAGGCTATTGGTGAAGCGTATGCATTCAGGGCATTCTGCCATTATATGCTTGTTCAGATTTATGGTAAACGATATGTTCCTGCAACCAACAATACTCAGCTGGGTATTCCTATCCGTTTGACGCCGGATGAAGTACCTATGAAGAGGAATACTGTTGAAGAGGTATATACGCAGATTAATAATGATCTTGCTGAAGCTTTGAGTAGATTATCCAGTACCAGAACATCTAAATCCCATTTCAATGATAAAGTCGTTTTGGGACTTAGAGCCAGAGTTGCTCTTACACAAGGAAATTATGCTCTTGCAGCATCTTCTGCGAAATTGGCCAGAAACGGATTTTCTCTTATGAGCAACGCTACATATACTTCCGGGTTTAATAATCTTGAAGGTAACGGAGAATGGATGTGGGGCGCTACCATCATTGCAGATCAGACAGATTACTTTGGGAATTTTGGCGCATATATGTCAAGAAATTACAATTCCACCAATATAAGACAGGCTCCCAAAGCGATGAACAGTAAACTCTTTGCCATGTTCCCTTCTACAGATGTGCGCACTAAAGTTGTTGATCCTACAGGAGCCCACACATCTTTATCGCTTCCTTCTACATTTTCAAAATTTCCCTATACAAGCCAGAAATTTTTATCTGCGAGTGTATCAGACAGTCGTCTGGATGTACCATATATGAGAGCCGCAGAAATGTACCTGATAGAAGCGGAAGCATTGGCAAGGTCCAATGATGAAATTAACTCAAAAATAGTTTTTAACCAGTTTATGCAGAACAGAAATCCTTCCTATACCGGGGCTGTTACAACCGGGAATGCTTATATTACAGAGATTCTTAATAATCGGAGAATCGAATTCTGGGGAGAAGGGTTCAGGTTCCTGGATCTTAAAAGACTAAATCAGGGACTCGACAGGACCGGGGCAAACCATTCAGCTGTTGTAGTCAATAATGTGCTGACTGTAAGCAATACAGATAACAGATGGCAATACTTAATTCCAAGGACTGAAATCAATGCTAATCCACTGATAGAACAAAATCCACTTTAGGGTTTTTATATTAACAAACAAATTTAATATTGCTACTCCGCTTTTAAAGCGGAGTTTTTTATTAAAATTATTTTGCTATTTAAAATAAAATTATAACTTTGTATTTCAAAGTTCTTTTTATGGATGCTAAAAATTATCATGAAGACCTTTCGCATATCCGTTCCATGATGGAACGTTCCTCACGGTTCATATCACTAAGTGGGCTTTCCGGAGTTTTTGCCGGTGTTTCAGCAATTGCAGGAGCTGTATATGTATATTTCAGATTAAAGAAGGAGGGAATTGATTATCTTGAAGGTGACCGTAATATTTTTCACGCTGAATTAATCCGGGAACTGATTTGGGTGGCTGTTATCATTCTTACGGTAGCGCTCCTAAGCGGATATTTTTTTACAGCAACGAAAAGCAGGAAGAAAGGATTGAAAATATGGGATGCTACTACCAGGAGGCTTCTTATCAGCTTTTCAATACCATTAGTAACGGGAGGAATATTTTGCCTGGCGCTTCTGTTTCATCATCTTTTTGTTTTTATAGCGCCGGCAACACTGATCTTTTACGGCTTAGCTCTGGTAAGCGCAGAACGATACACATTAACAGATATAAAATACTTAGGATATTGCCAGGTCGCTTTAGGTTTGATTTCCCTGTTCTTTTTGGGTTGGGGATTGATTTTCTGGACCATCGGGTTTGGATTTTTACATATCATTTACGGCCTGATTATGCATAAAAAATATAAATAAGATGCTGTGGAAAAATACATCCTGTTTTTTATTGTTACTTTTGTGGCTGTATGATTCAGGACTTTTTTCTCTAGTATTGTAAGCTATGAAATATAAAAAATAAAAGCGATCAGAAGGTGTATCAGCTAAAAATTGATCAAATAAGTAAGATCGATGAGCGTTAAGCTCTGCCGGTCATCCAGCTAAGATGCTTAGGTATATTAACATCAGATGGAGATATTAAATTTTTACATCTGGATATCAATAGTAGATCAGGATTTTTAAGATCGGGATTTCAACCATTAGATATCTGGATAACAAACAAAGAAAAATGATTATTGTTGATAAGGCAGTATGATTACTTTAGAATGAACAGGATACAATTACAATGATTAACATCAGTCAACTCAATAAAGAATTTGAAAGTCGTGTACGGCTGGGCATTATGTCTGTGCTGATGGTGAACGACTGGGTTGATTTTTCCGAAATGAAAAGCCTGCTGGAAATTACCGACGGCAATCTTGCGAGCCACAGCAACGCGCTTGAAAAATCGGAGTATATTGAGGTAAAGAAAGAATTTGTCGGGAAGAAGCCCAGGACTTCTTATAGGGTGACCCAGAGAGGGAGAGAAGCTTTTACCGAACATCTGAATGCACTTGAAAAACTGTTAGGAAGCAGATAAATTTTTTTACCTAATTACTTTGTAATTCAAAGTACTTTTAAAAATAATAATATGTCAAAAAAAAGAAATTTAGTAGGATTATACATGGTACCAGCTTTATTGCTGTGTATACCGCTGGTCGGGAACTTGATATCCCGTGAAGTTAACTGGTCGGGATATGATTTTCTTATAGCGGGCGTGATACTTTGGAGTACCGCAGGTTTTATTCACTTTATTTTAAGTAGGGTCACAAAACTCCCATTGAGAATAATGTTTTGCTGCGTAATGCTTCTTGTTATAGCGCTGATATGGATCGAGCTTGCTGTTGGAATTTTCGGAACTCCGCTGGCCGGCAGCTAAATCCCTTGAATCATGACAAGGAAAACATTTATCAAAAAAGCTTCTCTCTTGGCCATGGCGGGTATGTTGCCGGCACTGTATTCCTGGCAGGTTGAACCCTTCTGGCTTGAATTTGTAGAAAGGAAACTGCCGGTGAAGAATCTTCCCGGTCACTTAGAAGGAAAAATACTGATGCAGATTTCCGATCTGCATGTGGGAAACAGGTTCGACTGGCACTTTATTATTGATGCCTTTAAGAAAGCCAGACATTATGATCCTGATTTTGTGGTATACACCGGTGATTATGTAAACTGCGGCACACCGGAAGAAATTTCAGCGCTGGAGCAGGTAATGGGACATGCCGTTACGGGTAAGATCGCCACTTTAGGCATCTTAGGCAACCATGATTATGGGAAAGACTGGAGCGATCTCAGCATAACAGAACATATCTGTACCGTGCTTGAAAATAAAGCAATTACCATTCTGAAAAACGCCCAACAGGAGTATGAAGGACTCCGCTTTATCGGCTTTGAAGATCTTTGGTCGCCCAATTTCAGGCCTATGGATGTAATGAAAGATTATAATCCATCGAAAGCCGGCATCGTCTTGTGCCATAATCCGGATGTGTGTGACCTGGAGGTATGGAACGGATATCAGGGCTGGATTCTGAGCGGCCACACGCATGGCGGTCAGTGCCGGATTCCCGGTGTAATTACTCCCATTCTTCCTGTAAAGAATAAAAAATATGTATCCGGTGCCATTGATCTCCATGACGGAAGGATGCTGTACATCAACCGGGCATTAGGGCATTCTTTTCAGGTGCGCTTCATGGTTCGTCCGGAAATCACAGTGTTCACTTTAACCCAATCTTAAAATAATGAACGATCAATCTTTAATTACATTAGGAAAGTCAGTATTCTGGCTGTTCTTTATTCTCGGAAATATCAGCATGATAGGCTACATCATGAGCAAGAATGATGAATTCGCAGTCGGCGGATTTATGTTGCTGATTTTCGGATCAATGATCAATCTGCTGATTATTGCGGCTATTTTAGTCTATGCATGGGTTGATGTACGCCGGCGCAGTGCCTGCATGAAAGCGGTCATGATCATCCTGATCAACATCCCGATTGCCATTGTATACTTCTTTATCGGAATTTCAATTCTAACACTTTAATTATGAAAAAAATACGCGTAAGGTTTCTGTTGCTGATTTATAATAGAACCCAGAAATTGTACAGGACCTGTTTTAAAAGGAAAAAGAGGCAATGGCAGTTCACTGAAAAACAGCTGCTGGAGTTTCACAAAGGCTCCCTGGGAAGACAACTGGGAGAATTCTATGAAAAGCATGGCTTCAGCATGATCCCTAAGATGGAAGACCATGATGTCCATCATCTTATCACCGGCTGCAGTACCCGTTTCGAAGATGAGGTTGCCATGCAGTACCTGCTCCTTGGAAACGGAAAGCTGAATGCACATCTTTTAGCTGCTATTGTCCTTGGTACCTTAATCCTGCCTGAATATATACCCGTATATCGTCAAGCTTACCAAAAAGGAAAAATGATGCGGAAATTTTACGACTGGGACTTCGAAACATTACTGTGGCAGAATTTTGAACACCTGAAAGACTTCATCTTCCGGAACGATACAGTGGCTTTACACTGATGGATACCGTAGGCAAATCCTGAAACCCTTAATTATCAATTCAATTTTAAAATCATGAAAACACATCACTATATATTCCTTACCACTGCCTTATTTGTTGCTTTATTCTACAACGAAAATGTAGGGCTTAATGTAGGGATTCTTTGCATCATCTATGCTCTACTTACTGTAAACAGGACACCGGTAAAAAACAGGACAAAAACATTCTTTGTCTTGATGGCAACCTCCGCTATATCCGGTATTGCGTTTGCGTGGTATGGCGATCTCTCTTCATTTCTTGCAGTGGTAAGCTCACTTCTATTATTGTCATACAGGTCTAAAAACAGGCGGATGAAAATCCTGTTGCTTATCCCTGTATTTATGGTCAATACTTTTACTTCAGTATGCCGTTTTTTCAGTTTTGAAGAATGGCTTCCCAAAAAGAATATTCCCGGGTTCTGGCAGAAGATGTTTGCATGGGTGATAATTCCTTTGGTGCTCGTCAGTATTTTCTTTGGGATCTATGCAGCGGGAAGCCATCACTTTGCAGAATTTTTCAGCGGATACGAATGGGATCTGGATATCTGGCAGTTTCTGTGCATTGCCGTACTGGGATTTTTTATCGCATTCAACTACTGGAATTATGCTGTCGAAAAACTTATATATAAGCAGAACATAATGCTTAGCAATGATTTTGAAAATAACGAGAAGGTTTTGAAGTCCACCTATTCATTCTTTGATCTTGAGGCGGAACGGGCAAGCGGAGTCATATCATTCCTGCTCCTGAGTATCCTTCTCGTTTTTTTTATTGTTTCGTACAATTATGAACAGTTTTATGAAAGCAGCAAAGCAGCCGCAAAGCTTTCGGAAGAAACCCATGAAAGAGTAAATGCCGTCATACTTTCCATTATCATGGCTGTCCTCGTAATGATGTTTTATTTTAAATCTGCTTTTAACTTTGATCCGAAGGCAGATATGCTGAAATCTCTGGCGAAAATATGGATTCTGCTGAATGCTGTCCTTATCCTTTCCGCTATGGCTAAAAATGCTGAATACATCATGCAATACGGGTATACCTACAAAAGGCTTGGTGTAAGTGCTTTCCTCATCCTTTCTCTGATAGGACTGATATTGATGTTCATTAAAATTCAGCGTCAGAAGAAAAATATGTTCCTGTTCAACAATATGACCTGGTTTGCATATGCTACGATCCTGGTTTGCAGCTTCATCAATTGGGGCGGCTTTATTACCCGGCAAAATGTCCGGCGTGAAAATTTCAATCCGGATTTTCACAAGGCTTCCGTTAATTTCAATGAAAAAATACTCCTGGATTATGCCGAAAGGAACCATAAAGATCCATTGAAAAAAGAAATTTTAGACCAGGTAGAAAAGCATGAAGGTGAAAGCCTTCTTTCCCAGGCATTATATTACCGTTTTGTACGGTAAAATATGATTCGTATAGCTCTCGGATAATTATTTTGGGTTGAAGGGTTGGAACAATTTTCGCATTCTTGTATGCCTTATTATATCATAAAAAACAACAGTTATGAAAAAATACTTCGTATTGCTTCCTTTGCTGCTGCTGTCATGCAAAAAAGAGACAGAAAAAACAGAAACAGCCGGTCAGGACTCTGCCATGATAACAGAACAGACCCCATCACAAGCGGTTGCAGACTCCATGGCTTTAAGAAAGAAAGATTCTATCATCAATAATGCCCCGGCGACCAAGGAGGTTCTAAAGACGGGAGTGATGAGGCAAGTTAAGAACGGCGAAATTACCCGGACTATGGATGCTTCCCAGCTTCCTTTCACGCTGGGTGAGGAGTTTACGGATCAGAATCAGAAGCTAATCCTGAAAATTACTAATTTTGATCAATCAAAACTTAAGGCTAACATCAGTACCGGGCAAAAGGATTTTAATATACGGTTTAACCAGATCAGGCTTCCTAATGGTGACTATGACGGGCCTTTCGGCAGGGATCTCACGTATGATATCAAAAGCAAAGGCGAAGTTTGGCTGATCATTGGTAAGGACCAGATGGCGGAAGGGAATACAAAAGGTGATTTTACAGTAAGCGTTGAATAAGTTGGTATAATTTCTGCAAAGACATTTTAAAATTCAATATTATGAAAAATATACTGTTAACAGCCGCCGCCTCTGTCGTAATGGTAAGCTGTGGAACCGTACAATCTCTGGTCCAGAACTCTTTTCCGTATACGGCCAATGTATTGATCTCAACAGGAGTTCCTGCTGATAAGGAAGTATCTTCTACAGCAACTGCTTCCAATGTGCAGACCTGGTTTGGCGGAAATAACGATGCCCGAATTAAAGATGTGAGGATTTCAGACGCTAAAATATCTGTTGTATCGCCGGCTGGTGGCACATTGAATGCACTTAAATCCATTAAAGTATATATCTCTTCAAATGGGACCGGTGAAAAGCTGGTTGCATCCAGATCCAATATTTCTACTGATGCGGCAAGCCTTAATCTTGACCTGAATACCTCCGGGTTTTTGGATGAGGTTGTCAAGAGTTCAGGCCTTACGGTAAGAACTGTTTATGAATTGAAGAATCAGACCAGTTCAGATATGAACCTCAGAATTGCCCTTAATTTCAGCAGTGTACCTGCCAATTAACAGATTAAAAGTTTACTTATAAAAAACGTCTTTCAAAAATGAAAGACGTTTTTTTGAATATGAATAGTGGTCAGCTTTTAGTAGCTGAGTCCATAACAATCGTTACCGGACCATCATTAACAAGCGATACCTTCATATCGGCTCCGAATATGCCGCTTTCGGTCCTGAGTCCGGATTTCGCTATTTCCTGTTTGAAATATTCAAATATCGGAACTGCCTGATCGGGCCTTGCTGCTCTGATGAATGAAGGGCGGTTTCCTTTTCTGTATTCTGCCATGAGGGTAAACTGGCTGATGCACAGTAATTCCCCGGCTATATCCGTTACGGATAAATTCATTTTTCCTTCCTCATCACTAAAAATCCTGAGGTTCAGTATTTTTTGAACCAGCCAGTCGGCATCGGCTAAAGAATCGTTTTCATCTATACCTATCAGCAGCATCAGCCCACGGCCTATGTCTCCTACAATTTCCCCGTTTACCTTTACGCTTGATTCTGATACTCTTTGTATAACGACTTTCATCAAAAATAAATATTTAAAATTTTCCCTGAAGGATCATAATTATACAGATATGTTTTAGGAGGAATATTAGCTACAGCGGTAGGCTGGCCGGTAAGCAGAATCCATGTGGCATTATCTTTCGGGCAGATGACCTTGATGTTGTCTTTTACTTCCAGGGTGGTGGTATTATCAGGGCAGATATGAGGGGCGTTCCGGTCGTAAATTTTAAAAGTCGTATCCGAAGCTCTTACCACAATCAGTCCCCTGGTTCCGGACTGTTGTTCATTGATGTACATCCAGTTTCCCGCCTGGTTTAAGACATAATAAGCAGGAAGGTTTAGGTTCAGGGTTACATTGATAGGATTATTGGGAAAGCAGCTTACCGTATCTTCCCGGCTGCCGCAGGATTGGATCATTAAGCTGTTGAATATCAGTGAAGTGATAATTGAAAGGATTGCGAAACTTTTTTTCATTTCAATTTAAATTTTTATATATTTGTATCTTAAACGATTATATCAACAAAACATTGTCCGGCAAATGTCGGATTATTTTTTTATACTAAAACTAAATTTTGAAAATTATGGCAAGCTATGTAACAAAGGAGGGACTCGAGAAAATGAAGGCTGAGCTGGAACAACTGGAAACTGTGGAAAGGCCGAAGATCACCCAGCAGATTGCAGAAGCGAGAGATAAAGGAGACCTGTCTGAAAATGCTGAATACGATGCAGCCAAAGAAGCGCAGGGAATGCTCGAAATGAGAATTTCCAAACTTAAGGATGCCATTGCAAGTTCTAAGATCATCGATGAAAGCCAGCTTGATACTTCAAAAGTTTCTATCCTTACTACGGTGAAGCTGAAAAATAATGCAACCCAACAACAGCAGGTGTTCACTTTGGTGCCGGATAATGAAAGCGACCTGAAGAGCGGGAAGATTTCAGTGAATACGCCTATTGCCAAAGGCTTACTGGGCAAAGCAGTAGGGGAAACTGCAGAAATCGTGTTGCCAAACGGAAACAAGCTTTCTTTTGAAGTGCTGGATATTACCCTGTAATCAATCTTCAATTCCTATCACCATACAATGAGTACCATATTTACTAAAATCATCAACAAGGAAATTCATTCCTATAGTATTGCAGAGGATGAGCATTTCGTAGCGTTCCTGGATGCAATGCCTTTGGTAAAAGGGCATACCCTTGTAGTTCCTAAAAAAGAAACGGACCTGATCTTTGATCTGGAAAGTGATGAATATAAAAACCTTTGGGGTTTTACCCAGGAAATTGCCAAAAAAATCAAAAATGCAGTTCCCTGTGTAAGAGTAGGAGTAGCTGTAGTAGGACTTGAAGTTCCCCATGCTCACATCCATCTGATTCCGCTGAATACAGTGGAAGATATGAATTTCAAAAATGCAAGGCTTAAGCTGACAGATGAAGAGTATAAAGAAATTCAGAAATCAATTATTAATTCTTAAAATATAAAATCGTAAAAGTTGCTTTTGCGATTTTTATCATATAATCCAAATTTAAAATGAATTCAAACCAGTGTTCTTTTTGCGGCAGAAAGAGAAATGAAGTGCAGATGCTGATCTCCGGTCAGAACGGGTATATTTGTGAAAACTGCATAGAGCAGGCGCATGCTATTGTAAAAGACAGTGCCGCAGGCCCTGGATTTTCTCCTGCGGAAAATATCAGCGAACTTAAAAAACCTAAAGAGATCAAAGAATTTCTGGACGAGTATGTCATCGGACAGGACCAGGCTAAAAAACAGCTTTCCATCGCTGTTTACAACCATTATAAAAGACTGCTTCACGCGAAGGACGAAAACAGGTCTGTGGAGCTTGAGAAATCCAATATCATTATGATTGGTGAAACCGGTACCGGAAAGACGTTGCTGGCGAAAACCATTGCCCGTGAGCTTAATGTACCGTTCTGTATTGTGGATGCTACAATCCTTACTGAAGCCGGTTATGTAGGGGAAGATGTGGAAAGCATCCTCTCCAGGCTGCTGATGGTTGCTGATTATGATGTTGAAAAGGCAGAAAGAGGAATCGTATTCATTGATGAGATTGATAAAATTGCCAGAAAATCTGATAATCCCAGCATTACCAGGGATGTTTCCGGAGAAGGGGTTCAGCAGGGTCTGCTTAAACTACTGGAAGGAAGCATTGTTAACGTACCACCACAGGGCGGGCGTAAGCATCCGGATCAGAAATACATCCAGGTAAATACCCAGAACATCCTGTTCATTGCCGGAGGGGCTTTTGACGGGATCAAAGAAATTATTGAAAGAAGGCTGAACAAGCAGGCGATAGGATTCAGCTCAGAGAAGATCAATAAAACAGATGAAGATGAATATATCTTAACCAACATCAATGCTATTGACCTTCGTTCCTTCGGATTGATTCCCGAACTTTTAGGACGTTTCCCTATTATTACATATCTGGATAAACTCACTAAAGAAACCATGGTGCGCATTATGAAAGAGCCTAAAAATTCAATCGTAAACCAATTTGTGGAACTCTTTAAAATGGATGAGACAAAACTGGTATTTACCGATGGTGCCATTGAGAAAATCGTAGATGAAACTATGGAGAAGGGATTAGGAGCCAGAGGGCTTAGAGGAACTACGGAAAAAGTGCTTGAAGATTACATGTTTTCTATAGGCGAAGAGAAAGATATTACATTAACTGAAGATAATATTTTCGTTAATAAATAAAATAATTTTTTCAGATTATCAAAAAAAAACATAACTTTGCCCTTGAGATATTGTATTAACACACAAATATTTATATACAATGAGAAAAAGTTTATTTGCTATTGGCCTTTTAGCAGCCGGTTATTCTGTTCAGGCGCAGAATATATTGTGTCATGTAGACACAAACGCTAATATGTATGTGAGCAAGGGAACGCTGGTCTACAGCGGGGGAGGCATGCAGATGAAAGGAAACGGTAGAATTGAGAACCACGGAAATGTTATGGTGGCCGGTTCTGCTTCGGATTCTTTCAAAACAATCGATGCTTCAAATACGGACAAAACTGAAAGTAACGGTGGAAATAACTTCGTGAATGTGATTAACGAACCGACTTCCTACGCTACTGTCAATACCAACTCTTCCACGGCAACACCTTCGTATACTTACGGTCAGCTTTTCATTACCGGGATTCCGCAGTCCAATATTACTGGGATTGTAGATCAGCAGTACAGGGCAGTAAACCACGGTGCTTATCAGCAGGTAGGTATGCCGTTTTATGCAAAAACATTGTCAACACTAAACACAGAACTGGGTAAAACTTTTTCGGGAGTAAGAGGTTCTGGAAATGACATCCTTCAGTGGAACAATGCTAATGTGGTTTTCAATCACTTCACCAATCTAACCTACAGGATCGGTATTGATTCTCCTTTATACGGATACTATATCCTAGGGGGAACCAACCTGGATGTAAGCAATACAACCAGAACATTGACCGGACGTCCGTACTCTGATACCAATGGTACTTCTGTGACTTTAACCGGTGCGGGAGCCAACGTGAATTTTGGTACAGGAGGAGGTAACCTTAACCAGTATAATGAGAAATACTGGTCATATGTTCAGGATGGATTCCATATCGCAGCCGGGGGAACTGCATGGCAAGGGAATTACGGTAAAAATATCTACCAGTTTTCAAACCCTTTCCTCACGAACCTTGATCTTAGATGGATTGCTACCAACGAAAGCGCTGCAAGCGGAGACGGTATCAACCTCAGCAACATTCAGGCTGTTAGGTTTGAAGTAAGCGGTGTTCAGTATTCCAATACCAATAACGGTGGAGGTGGTTCTGCATCGTACAAGTTTGTTTCTTTTGCCAGCAATCTGCCGGCAGGGTCACCTTCTACAGGAGGTTCCACAACAGTACCGACTGGAGACCTGGATTACCTTGTAGTGCGTCCTATGAGTACTTTTGTCATCAAAATGAAAGACAATACAGTGGCTAACCAGGTATTGAATTTTAATAACCTGAGGAGATTTAATTATTTCAGCAGGGCTACAGGTACTGATTATGGTGTTTCTGCAAGCAAGTCCAACACTTCAACTTCAGGAACTGTAAAACAGTTGGGTATTATTGGTCTTGATGTCAATGGAAATGAAGTGGCAAGAACCTATTATGTAGTTTTTCCTAATGGGACAACAGGGCACTCAAGTAACGCCCTGACTCAGATTTCTACTCCTTCAGGAAATGTTTTAGGTACTTTTGAAGAAGATCCAGCCGGAGGATATGATAATAACTATACCAATCAATATTGGCTATACATCAACGAAGCCAACGAAAATAATTTTAAGGGCAAGAATATTAAAATGGTCAACTATGACCTTTCTAAAATCAAATCATATAAATTTGAGATCAGAGAGAATGCAGAGTTGGTTTCCAACGGTACGCATCAGCTATCGACAGGGATCGGGTTCTATTATAAAACGCCTAACGGAACTGCTCAGGCAGCAGTACAGGGTGGTGTAGTGCCGGTTTCAGACGCCGTATTTGATTTATATTATGGTGAGCCTAACAGCGTTCTTGCAGTGGATAACACATCAGTAAAACCTTCCAGAACGATGGTAGTTTATAATCCTGACGTTACCAATTATATAGTAAGATTTGATCCAAACTGGAAAAAAGCAGATATTGAAGTTTATGATATGAGTGGCAAACTTGTTATCTCTAAAAAAGCGGTAAGTACTTCTAAGGATTTTGTTATCGAACTGGATAATGCACTTAAAAATTCTTATGTAGTTAAGATTGTGTCGGATAAAGGAGAAACTGTTAACACCAAAATCTTAAAATAAATGAAAACATTAATCAATAAACTGGTATCCGCTCTTTTTCTTGTCACCGCATTGTGGATGAATGCACAGGGAGGTGGTACTCCAACAATGCCTAATCCGGGTACTTCTAATCCTAACAATGGAGTAGGAGGGGTAACTCCGGGAGCTCAGGCTGCACCAATCGATATGTACGTGTTGGCATTGGGAATTGTAGCAGTAATGCTCATTGTATTTTTCACCAGAAGATACAAGAGTCATAAAATATAAAAATTTCATTAAAATAACAGTAAACTCCCCGATTAATCGGGGAGTTTTTTTATTTTTACCGCATGAAAAAAATTTGTATACTACCAGCGGTATTCGTTGGTCTGTACCTCCAGGCACAGTTTACAGTGACCATTCAGGCTCCCGCTGATTTTCAGGAACAGGATGCCGTACTCTATACATTAAATGGATCTAAAGATATTATTGCCACCAAAGAGGCCTCTAAAAATCATACTTGGACTTTTAAATATCCCAAGCATTATATGGGAATGATGAAGGTCTATCTTCCGTCCAGCAATAACAGCTTTAATTTCATTTCAGAGAATAAGGATGTCAACATTACATTCACTGCTGAAAAGAATAAGGTAAAGGATGTCATCTACAAGGATGAATCCAATGAGCTGATGAGCCGGTTTCAGGAAAATGCGCAGAAACGCCAGCTGATCCTCCCTGCACTCACCCAGATTAAAGAATATTATAAAGACACTACGGAATTCGGGAAAGCTTTAAAAAATGAGATCTCCAGGCTTTCTATCCAGACCGGGGACATAGATCAGTCAAAGCATCCGTTTATCTATTACTACAATACTAATTATGATAAGTTCATAGCCGAAGGGAATGCCAAGAAAGCAACCCAGGAAGAAATCATTAATTTCATTGATAAGTCCAATGATATGCTGGAAAGCTCTTCATTGCTCAGGCCTTTGCTGGTTGCCTATTTAAATACGGGCGGTAATACCAATGTTGCAGGTTCTGTAGATAAACTTCTTGACCGTCTTAAAGTTGAAACGCCACGGGGACAAACCGTCTTATCCGAGCTTATTGATATTTTTGATGTCTATGACATGTCTGAGCTTAAGAGCAAATACCTTAACCTTGCTAAAAACCTCAAGTGTACTATAACCGACAGGCTGGCTACTACCCTGAAATCCAATGCTAATGTAGAAATGGGAGCTGTTTTCCCGAACTATAAGTTTCAGGCACCGGTCAATACGACTGCCAGGTCTTTATACGATGTAAAAGCAGATAAAAAAGTTATTGTTTTCTGGTCTTCTACCTGCTCACACTGCGAAAATGAGCTTCCGAAGCTACTTGAGAAATATAATGAGCTTAAGGCTAAAAATATTCAGGTTGTAGGATTTTCATTAGATGTAGACCGGGATTCTTATGTGAATAAGATCAAGGCATTCCCATGGATCAATGACTCCGAACTGAAGGGGTGGAACAGCAGTTTTGCTGATACCTACAATATTCATGCAACCCCGACCTATTTTATTTTAGATGCTAACAATAAGATAATCAGTAAGCCGGAACATGTAGGAGATGTTTTGGAGTATTTTAAGCTAAAATAATTTTGGAGGTAAGCAATTATTTTCTATATTTGCACCACCAAAACGGCGAGGTAGCTCAGTTGGTTAGAGCGCAGGATTCATAACCCTGAGGTCACGGGTTCAATTCCCGTCTTCGCTACAAAAAAACCGGAACTTATACAGTTCCGGTTTTTATTTTTTAACTCTGGTATCCCAGAAGCTTCCTCATCTGATAGAAGAATCTTTCGATAAGCCTCAGATCCTGGGTAACAATTTCTGCATTTCCGCGGAGCTCTTTATCAAACGGCAGTGTTTTGTTATAAGATGTGCGCAAACCTTTCGGAAGGATTACGTCTACATAATAATTGCCTTTATCATCAGGAGACATGGATATATTCTGTACACGTCCTTCAATGATGCCATATTCCTGAAAGCGGTAATTATCCAATTTGATGAGCACTTTTTCTCCGGTCTTTACCTTGCCTGAGTTGACAGAAGGCACAGACATCCTGCCTACCAGCTGCTCTTTGTTTTCAGGAAGGATCGTCAGGATGGCATCGCCCGTCTTGACAAACTGGTTTTCCCCGAAAAACTGCTGAAAACTGGCCACACCATTGGTCGATGAAACAATGAGATAATTCTGTTCCCATTGCTTTAATGTTTTTCTTAATTGTTCAAACAGCTGAAGCGTCTGGGAAGAATAGGTGATCTTATCTTTTTCAGTACTGATGGCTGTTCCGCTTTTGGTCTTGTTAAGATTGGAAATGCCTTCTTCCATCTGCGAGAGAGAAATCTTGATGTTTTCCAGGTTCTGCTGTTCCTGAATGAATTTTATTTTTTCGTTTTCCAGTTCCACGGCTGAAATCACCCCCTGGTTAAACAGATCCTGTGAGCGCTGGTAGCTTTTCCTGGTAAGTTCATATTTAGCCTGTTCCAGTTTTTTCTGCTGCTGAAGGGTAGCGATCCTGGCGCGGTATTCCGAAATGCTCTGATTGGCAGCCAGGTTTTCCGGGGCATAAGGCTGCAGCCGCGTAAATAAGGCTTCATCCTGGAATGCCTTGGCAAAGCTGTTGTAATCACCCTGAAGTTCCCCCAGCTTAAAGTGTGAGGTTTCATGTAACGGGAATGACTGCAGCTGGCCGGGTGTTAACGAATCAACGATCTTTTTAAGGGCCAGTACATCCTGATAATTGGCCGTTGACTGCATAACCATTAAGATATCATTCTTACGGACTTGCTGATGGTTTTTAATAAAGATCTTCTCAATCTTGGAATTGGTCCTTGCCTCCAGCTTTTCCGGAGGATTTTGAGAGGTTACCACAACAGGGGCGGGAACAAACTCAGGATATTTGATCAGGTAACTCATAATAAGGACCATGACCAGGATAATGAGTATGATCGTATTTCCCCACCGGATCATCCAGTGCGGGGGTTGCGTTAGAATGTCCTGAACGCTTTCTGAGCGTAATTCTATATTATCTAAAATATCTTTTTCCATATCTAAAATATTAAACAGAAATCCTCATCCGAGGATTTCTGGTCAGATGCAATTACAAAGGTAATTTGTAATCACATTTTGGGTCATTGCCCAGCTCAACGCCCGGAATGACCTCTCCTCCCGGACAATACTGATTGCACGGATTCCACAGCTTCGTACTATTGATGTAGCAGAAACAATTGCATGGACCGCCTGGCAGTGGACCGGCACCATAGATGGTACTCAGATCCGGCCTTCGAATTCTTTTTAAATTTTTCATAAATATAATGTTGAATGGGTTTAATGTAAAGTTACAACCTGAAAACTAATTTCCGAGTTCCAGCTGGTTTTTTACCAGTCTGTAGTATTCGCCCTTTAGGGCAACAAGCTCCGTATGGCTGCCTTCCTCTACTACCTTTCCTTTGTCCAGTACGATAATCTTGTCTGCATGTTTTACCGTTGAGAGCCTGTGGGCAATTACAATAGCCGTCTTGCCTTTGAAGAATTGCTCCAGGTTTTCCATGATGATCTTTTCATTGTTCGCATCCAGTGCGGAAGTCGCTTCGTCAAAGAAGATATACTCCGGTGATTTGTAAACCGCCCTTGCAATGAACAAGCGCTGTTTTTGGCCACCGCTCACCCCAACGCCTTCATTCCCGATCTTGGTATTGTAGCTTAACGGAAGACCTTCGATGAACTCTTTGATGTGGGCAATATCCACCGCTTTCCTGAGCTTTTGTTTATCCACGTAATCTTCTCCAACCGCAATATTATTAGCAATCGTGTCATTAAATATATATCCTTCCTGCATCACGACACCGCAACGGTCCCGCCAGAAACGCGGGGAAACATTCTTGAGGTTGGTATTGCCGAGCCTGATGTCTCCGTGGTTGGGTTCATAAAATTTCATCAGCAGTTTCAGCAAAGTACTTTTTCCGCTTCCGCTGGCCCCCACAATAGCCGTAGTTTTCTGGTAAGGAATCGTAAGATTAAGGTTTTCGAATACAAACAGGTCCGAACCTACATAGCGGAAAGACATATTTTCAATTTCAATATCCTGCTGCGGAAGATCAGTGACATACTGCTCATCCTTGCTTTCTTCATCATCTTTATCATGAATTTCCCCGAGCCTTTCCAATGATATTTTGGCATCCTGAAACTGTCTGATAAAATCGATCAGCTGGAGCAGGGGACTGTTCAGCTGCCCGATAATATATTGTACGGAAAGCATCATCCCTAAGGTCAGATTGCCGCTCAGGACCAGTTTGGCAGATAAGAAACTCACCAAGATATCCTTCATCTGATTGATGAAATTTCCGCCTACGGACTGCCATTGCTCCAGGGAAAGGGATTTGATCCTGATCTTAAACAGTTTCACCTGTAGGAATTCCCAGTCCCACCGTTTTTGCTTTTCAGCATTGTGCATTTTGATTTCCTGCATCCCGTTAATGAGCTCTATCACTTTACTCTGCTCCTGGGAAACCTGGGAGAATCTTTTATAATCAAGCTCCTTTCTCCGGTTAAGGAAAAAGGTAATCCATCCTACATAGGCAACAGCACCTACCAAGTAAACGGCAAAGAGCCGGTAATCATACAATAACAGCACGATGCTGAATATGATCAGGTTGACCAGGGAGAATAAAGTATTGAGTGAAGAGCTGGTCAGGAGCTGCTCGATCCTGTGGTGGTCATTGATCCTCTGCATGATATCTCCCGTCATCCTGGTATCAAAGAAGCTGATCGGCAGCTTCATCAGTTTGATGAAGAAATCGGAAATGATGGAAATATTGATCCGGGCAGACAGGTGAAGAAGGATCCAGCTCCGGATGACTTCAATACCCATCCTTCCGATGAAAAGCATGATCTGGGCCAGAAGTACAAGATAAATAAAGTTCAGGTCCTGATTCTGGATTCCGACATCCACAATACTCTGGGTGAGGAAAGGAAAGATCAGGGACAATAAACTCCCTGCAAGCAGTCCAATGGCAAGCTGCCCGACGAGAGACTTGTACTTAAGGAGATATTTGGACAGGAAAGAAAAGCTGGCCTTGCTTTCCTGATCATCAAACTCGGTCTGGAAAAATGCAGGCGTAGTTTCCAGGATCAGGACAATTCCTTCCTCGGTCTCTTCTGTAGCATTTTCGCCGATCCAAAGTTTGATGAACTCTTCACGGGAATACGTAATTAGCCCATAACTCGGATCTGAAATATATACTTTGTTGTTTTTATCTATTTTATAAACGACTACAAAATGATTTTTGTTCCAGTGTACGATGCATGGGAACGGAACTTCCTCGGTAAGGGTTTTAAAATCAATTTGTACGCCCAGCGACCTGAAACCCAGGTCTTCAGCGGCATCACTCAGCCCCAGCAGGCTGCTGCCTTCACGGGTCGTTTCGGAAAGGTTACGGATCTGCTGCAAGGAAATACTCTTTCCATAATATTTGCTTACAATACGGAGACAGGTCGGGCCGCAGTCTTTAGAGTCTGGCTGGCGGTAAAAAGGAAAAGATTTCAACTTCAATAATCTATCTGATTTTATATAAGTTGCCGTCAGGATATGGCGGCAACTTCTTTACTTAGGCTTTTTGCTTTGATGGACTGAAGTCCATATCATGCTGTTAGTCTATTGGATAATACGTGCAAAGATAAGTACTTGCACTCGCCCCGGAAATAAGCCTGCAAGCTCCGTTGGCACAACACCAGTCTGGTCCGCAGTCTCCGTCATCCGGGCACATTCTGTAACCGCCTTTAACGGTTTTCAGGTCTTCTCTTGTCATTTTTTTTAGATTTTTCATAATAATTTGGTTTAGTTTTCCTACTCTGTCAGCTTTTCGGATACCGCTTTAAGTGTTTCTAAGTTAGTGAATTTTAGGATAGAATGATTTTTTTTATAAGTCTTCGTCTTCTATCAGTTCACTGATGAAATAATAAATATCCTCCCGGTCATATTTTTCCGGGAACTGGTAGCCGTTAATGAGGAAGATAGGCGTGAAATTAAGCCCTGCTTCCCTGTTCTCGGCAGACATTTGAATGAGAGGGGTAAGATCTTCATGCTGCGTATCGGCACCTGCAAGAGTTCTGATTTTGCTTTCGTCTTTGGTTTTGAACCACAGATCTACTACCTTGATAAACTCTGTTTCAGGCTTCTGCCGGTAAATGGACATAAAATTTGATATCAGGCCGGTAAACTTATCGTTTTTCTGCTCTGCTGAGTAATTAAAACGTATCTGAGCGGATACGTCATCAGGATATTGTTCTAAAAGTTTTTCCAGTATGGTATGCGCATCTTTACAGAATCCGCAGTAAGGATTAGAAACTACCGAAATACGAACTCTGGCATCTCTATTCCCTAAAGAGAATGTTTCCTGATCACTGAACTGTATTTTTTCCCTATCCGTAAGTTCCCTTTTGAAGAGTTCATAATTTCTTTTGAATCTCAGGTTTTTGGAATTGGATTTTTGCAGGCTCTCTTTTTCAGCCAGCACATTGTTGATATAAAGGACCAGTGAGAATACGGCGATCCATAAAACAATGCTCAGTAAAACTATTCTGTAATCCATAAAGGTGTTTCCAAAGAACAGGAAACTCAGCAGCAGCTGGGCAACCAGAAGGGAAATAATGATCAGGCAGACACGACAATAGGTTTTTTCCACAAATGCCTGAATGTATACCGAGTATCCCACAGCCATCATCGATAACAAAGCAATCCCTTTAATCAGCATGGCCGTATCCGGTAAAAAAACGCCCATTATCAGAAGCCCGGTGAAATAGATCAGGGAGAAATCTGAAAACTTCAGGCCCAGAATGCTGGTCTTATCCTGATTAATGATTTTGTTGCATGAATTAACGCTCTGGTTGGCAGAAGTGTCTCCGCAGATGCTGCTGATGACGGTTGACGTACCTCCGAATTTCTGGTTAAAAATCTCCAGGGAAATGTATATGCCGGCTAAAGATATAAGGTTGAAAAGCACTTCATACCATGTCTGGCTTACCACTGAATACAGGACGATAACTGCAGAGGCGATATACAGCAAAGGCTTAAGGCTGGTGACAGTCTTGCTTTCCGTAGTTTCACTTTTTTCGAATAAAAGGATGAAATCTGTTGACCGTGAGTGTAATTCTGCCTTGCTCAGTGTTTTTACCTTTTCTGCATAAACAGTATACTGGCTTCCTGATTTCCGGACTAATGAAAATGAATCATCCACTATGGCAATGAATTCATCCGGAAGCTCATCCCAGTATTGCTTGTCCAGTTCATAAGCATCGTTTTTCACTCCCATGAAGTTCAGCGTGTCACTGAACGCAAGGGCAGAAGGGTAGTTGGGATGCGAATTGAACTGAAAAATGAATTCCTGCTTGTCAAGTTTAAGGTGTTGGATGAGTTTGTCAAATTGCATAGTCATATTTTCAACTAAAATACACAGATGTTTTGACATATCAAATTTTTTCTTAATTATGTGATTTATAAATTAGGAAATAGGGCAACAAGAAGATAAAAAAATGAAGGCAATAATTTTAATAACGTTTAGGCTGCTATAAGTCCAACTCTGTTTATCACCGTAATTGCAAAAACAGTATTATTGCATCATTAAGCGAAAATATAATTTCAGAATTGTATGAGAGGTAGGTTATCTATTAGAACGGCATTTATCATTGACAAAAAAATATGCATTTCAATACCATTTAAGCTTAAAAATGAGGAAGTTATAGTTTCAAAATCTTAAAAATCTTAAAAAATCATAAAGTTTTTATAAAAAGGGAAAAAAGGTTGCAAATGTTTTTGTATTTATAAAATATGTTGTACTTTTACAACGCCTTGAATGAGGGAACAAGTCAAGGTAATAAATTTTTTTTCATCATTTGTGTTTTTAGAATCGTATCGCCTGATACGATTCTTTTTTATTTTTCATAATTCAGGAGAAGGTCGATAAAATAAGAATAAGTGACGGAGCCATCCTGCTGGTTGCTTTTGAGAAAAAGGTTATTCGTAAAGCCGAAGAAGTCGTCGAGCAGGCCCTGGTGTTTTCTGATGAACATTTTCTCATACATCCGGTCCCGCTTCATAGCCGGAGAATAATTCCGGATCACGTATTTCACAAACTCCGGATCGTCCTGTACAATAAAATTGAGAAGGCTTTTAAGCGTAAAGTATTCTGTACTGTAGCGCAGTTCTTTATTACCGGTTCGGGTTCCTATCAGGTATCCGATGAAATTGGCTTCCTGTTCCCTGGCAAAACCGAGCTGATGGGAACTTTCATGAGCGGAGGTAAACGGAATAAATGTGGAAGGCAGCTGAGAATTGTATTGTGATTCGGCAGTAAAGGGGTTGTAGTATCCGAGAATGCCTGTAAAGCTCATCACATTTCTGAAGAGGCTGGGTTTAAAAGAATTGATCTGCGGAGCGGACTTTCCGGAAATATAAGCAGGAAGATTGTCCTGCTGCTTAAGGATTTCCTGCTGGACCGTTTTCAAATCCGTAACGATAAAAATACCGTTCTTATCTTCATGGACTTCCTGTCTGGTCTGTTTGCATTGATCCAGATACTGTAGGGCAAGCCTTTTGGCTTTGCCGTAATCGGGTTCCCGCTGACTTGACAGCTTTTTAATAATCGGAGTCTGGAAATACAGCATCCCCCAGAAGACCTGGTACACAAAGTACAGGAGGTTAATCAGGATCAAAAGGCCAAACAAGGATTTCTGGCGTTTCTTTTTTACCAGACAGCCTGTAACGAGGTACACCAAAGCAATACCCAGCAGAACATACAAAACATCTCCAACAGAGAATGGGATCCATGAAAACATCAGCTGATGGGTTCTCTTTTGCAACTCAAAAAACCGGCTGAAGAAAGTAATCATTGCTCCGGATCTGGAGAACATGAAAAACAAAAGAAATTGGGCAAGTAAAACACCTGCCCAAAACCTTTTCTTCTTATATATTGTTTTTATTCTAATGGCCACTGCCTTTTGAAATTTTATCAAGGTCAATACCCTGTGCTTTTAAGATTCCGCTTACACGGATGGCATAGAACGCAAGATACGCAAAACATAAAACTCCTACAATATAGCTTGAGTGGATATCTGTTAAGTCAGCTACATATCCCTGTAAAAGACTTACAATTCCGCCACCCATAATCATCATGATCAGCAATCCGGATCCCTGATTCGTATGTTTGCCCAGTCCGTTGATCGCTAAGGCAAAAATACATGGCCATAGGGTAGAGCAGAAAAGACCTACACTGGTAAAAGCATATACGGATACCATTCCCGTGGTAAACATACCAATCAGGAGTGCTACAATACCGGCAGATGAGAAGATAAGCAGCATCCTGGCAGGGTTTCCTTTACTCAATACATCACACACGATCATCACAACAATAATGGCTGCATATACATAGAACGGAGAAAGCTCATGGTTAGCCAGGGCATTCACCAGTAAAAATACTCCGAAAGCTAGGTAAGGTGCCAAAAATCTCAGAATCTTTTTAAAGCCTGCACTGATATCAAATGCATCTACCGCTCCGGTCCAGCGCCCGATCATCAGTGAAGCCCAGTACAATGAAATATAAGGTGCTACATCTTTCGTATCAAAGCCCAGGTCTTTTTCCATATAGGCAGGAAGGTTACTTGCCGTAGACACTTCAACACCTACATACAAGAAAATGGCGATCATCCCCATAATCAGCTGCGGATACTGCAATGCAGATTTTCTGTGTTCCCCCGGTACTGCATCATCCGTGTTCTCCTCAATGGTAGGGGTAACGGATGGAAGGGAAGAAAATTTCAGCATGATGGCTACCAGTACAAAAGCCGCTCCCAGGATAAGGTAAGGAATCTTCACACTTTCCACACTGGCTTCCGTATTTCCTGCTGTTGCAGACCCGAAGATCGCAAAAGACACAATAAGCGGACCGATGGTTGTTCCCAGGTTATTGATTCCTCCTGCCATGGTAAGCCTTTGGGAGCCTGTTTCGGAAGGACCCACTTCAATAGCCAGCGGATTGGCCACAATCTGCTGCAACGAAAAGCCCAGTCCTACAATGAAAAGTCCTGAAATCATCAATGGGAAAGAACCCAGATTGGCGGCAGGATAGAATAGCAAAGTTCCCAGGGCAGATATAAGGAGCCCGACGATAAGTCCGTTCTTATATCCGATCTTATTCACAAGGTCCTGCTTAAGCCCTTTGGAAATCGCCATATAGATTAAAGATCCTACCGTGTATGCCACATAGAAACAAATCTGGACATACATACTTTCGGTCTGAGAAAGGTTAAATGCTTTTTTAAATACCGGGATCAGAATATCATTACTTGCAGCAATAAATCCCCAGAAAAAAAATACAGTAACCAAAGGGATAAACTGGCCCCAGTTGGTTTGCTTTGAATAACTCGACATATTTGTTAAAAATTTCTTAATAACAAATATAATTTTATTTCTTGTTAATACAACGTTCCAGCAGAGTTTTTTTTATTGTCTCAAAAGAAGACATTTTTAACTCTTTTGATGATAAGGTCGGCTCAATGATTCCGTTAAAATAGACTTTTACTGTACCGGGATAGCCTTCCGAAGCTTTAAAAGGAAATATTTCCTTTAATCCGATAAAGGTAAAGACCACAATAGGCGAGCTGTGTTTTGAAGACAGGATGAAAGCGCCGTCTTTGAATTCATCCAGCATAATGGATGTGTCATCCGGAACGCCTCCTTCAGGAAAAATAACAATGCTGTTGCCTTCTTCCATTTTTTCAGCACACCTCCTGTAGACATCGGCCCTGCTCCGCGCACTTTTACGGTCAACCATCACACAGATCCTTTTATAGATGGTTCCGAAAATAGGAATTTTCACCAGTTCCTGTTTTCCTACGAAGCATATCGGATGATCCGGGCAGAGAATACACATCAGCATAATATCCATGATGGAAGTATGGTTGGAAATAAAGACATACTGCTGGTTTTTATCCAGTTTCTGCTGTGACAGCTTTGTCAGTTCATACCTCAGTCCCATCCCGAAGAACATGCAGTAGCTCCAGTATCGTACAAAACGGTAGGCATAGCGGTAATGCCTTTTATTAAAGGATAATATATAAACCGGTATCCCGAACAGGATCGTAAAAACAAATGCAATCAGGCAGAGCCATCCTCTCCAAAGGTAATTCAGAATCTTGCTCACAGGTTTAGCCATTAAAAATTACTTTCTTTTTAACCGAATAATTAAGAACCGAAACAAGAATGATCGCAGAAACCTTACTGATCATCTCAGGGCTTAATGTATAAAAACCAAGATTGATGTTATCTTTGAATATAAAGCTGTAGAAAACCTGGAAAAATCCCAGGCTTACCAGAGTGGACATGAATGATACGGCCATGAAATAGGCAAATTCCTTTTTTTTAGAGTGCTTTCCGCGTTCAAATACAAACCAGATGCTGAGGAAATAATTGGTGATAATCCCGCAGCTGGTAGAAAAAATATTGCTTAAGGGATAATGTATACCGTGAAAGTTGGTCTCCCTGAGAAAAAAATGCGGAAGCGAAGTACTGAAAATCTTAAAGCTTCCGATCTCTACAACGGCACTGAGGCCTCCTGCAATGATAAAGAACAATATCTGTTTCTGCCGTAATAGTATTTCTCTCATTCTGTTGATATGATATGCAAATTTATATAACTATATGTTAAAGCCTGAAAAAAGTTGTTAAATTTTTTTTTAGATTCAAAAATATGTCTAAATTTAATTTTCAGAACGACAGTATGTAACCTGATAATAAATTTATTTTCAGCCTTTTAGGTTGATGTTTTTTTCTATCTTGTAATTCGCCAGAATGCCTACCTGCCGCACACTACCCTTTGTTCCAAATATTATTTACATGAAACGCCAAAATAAGTACAGGAAATTTCAGCTTCAGGAGAAAAATATTGAAGCCCTTGAAAAAGAAAACTCCCGCTTCAAGCGGGTCTATTCTGAGTATGAAAATATGTCCAATGAACTCTGGAATCTCGAGAATTCTGCAGGTGAACCTGTTCCCGATGATTTCATCAATGCCATGATCCTTCAGACCTCCTATCTGGAAGATGAAATAGAAGACTGGCTGATCCGTTTCAACAATCAAAAAGCTGATATAAAACATTAATAATTATCCCTTACCACCCTGCTGACTATAAAGCTATGTGAAGATAAATTCATAATTTAGCATCCTTAAAATAAAATGCTAATATGGTTGCTATTGTAGATGGCGGATCTACCAAATGCGATTGGGTGATTCTGGATGATTTCAAAAAAGTGTTTCTGAAGACAGAAACCATTGGCTTCAACCCCAATAATATTGCAGCCGAGCTTATCGTACCGGAGATTGAGAACAATATCAACCTGGTTACCGTACGAAACTCCATAACCAGGATTTTCTTCTATGGCTCAGGCTGTGGAATAGCCGAAAACTGTTCTATTATAGAACGGGAGCTTGGGAAGTTCTTTACCAAAGCGGAGATCATGGCCACTGAAGACCTTAAAGCTGCAGCGTATGCTGCTTACAACGGAAAGCCTGCCATTGCCTGTATTCTGGGTACCGGATCCAATTCATGCTACTTCGACGGGAAGGATATAAAAGTGAAACTTCCGTCACTGGGTTTTCTTATGGGGGATGAGGGGAGCGGAAGCTCAATCGGGAAACAGCTGGTGAGAAGATTTTTCATGCAGAAACTTCCTCAGGACCTTCATACCGAATTTGAGGAAACCTATCAGCTTACCATAGATGAAGCCCTAAAAAACATGTACCATACCTCCAGGCCTAATGCTTATTTAGCCAATTTCAACAAGTTTGTGGCGGAGCGGAAAGACCATCCGTACTTTCAGAAAATGATTTTTGATGAAATGATGAATTTTTTCGATTACCAGGTTCTTCCTTACGAAGAATCAAAATTTGCGGAAATCAATTTCATCGGGTCCATAGCCTATTATTACGAAAATATTTTACGTTCTGCTGCGGCAGAACTTCACCTGAATGTGGGACATGTTGTACAGAAGCCGATCGAGAGCTTAGTCGACTACCATATCAAATATATACTTTAATCAAATAAAGAATCTTATGTCAGACAAAACCAACCGCGACGAGAAAAAATTCAGTCAGGCCGCGTTAGATTACCATAAAGCAGAACCCAAAGGGAAAATAGAGGTGATTCCTTCAAAGCCGCATTCTTCCCAGAGAGACCTGTCATTAGCCTATTCTCCAGGGGTAGCCGTTCCGTGTATGGAAATTCACCACAAGCCTGAAACCGTATATGATTATACCGGAAAAGGAAATCTGGTAGCCGTTATTTCCAATGGTACTGCGGTTCTTGGTCTCGGCGATATCGGGGCAGAAGCTTCAAAGCCGGTCATGGAAGGGAAAGGGCTTTTATTTAAAATTTTTGCCGACATTAATGTCTTCGATATTGAAATCAATGAAAAAGATCCGGATAAATTTATAGAAATCGTAAAGGGAATTGCGCCTACCTTCGGCGGGATCAACCTGGAAGATATCAAAGCTCCGGAAGCCTTTTACATTGAGCAGAGGCTTAAGGAAGAACTGGATATTCCGTTGATGCACGATGACCAGCATGGAACCGCCATTATTTCGGCGGCTGCATTGATCAATGCCTTGCAGATTGCCAATAAGAATATTGATGAGGTAAAAATGGTAGTCAATGGTGCAGGAGCGGCTGCGGTAGCATGTACCAAACTGTATATTGCACTTGGGCTTAAGAAAGAAAATGTACTGATGTGTGACAGTAAAGGGGTGATCAACCATAAAAGGGAGAATCTTACCCCTGAAAAACTGGATTTTATTGCACAGACCGATATAGAAACATTGGAGGATGCCGTAAAAGGAGCCGATGTTTTCGTAGGATTATCCAAAGGGAATGTGATGACGCCGGAAATGCTCATGAGCATGGGTGAGAACCCTATTGTGTTCGCCCTGGCCAATCCGGATCCGGAAATTGCTTACGATGTGGCACTTGAAACCCGTAAGGATGTGATCATGGCTACCGGAAGAAGTGATTTTCCTAACCAGGTGAACAATGTTCTCGGTTTCCCATATATTTTCCGCGGAGCACTGGACGTTCAGGCAAGAGGAATTAACGAGGCTATGAAACTGGCAGCTGTGCATGCTATTGCCAACCTGGCAAAAGAGCCGGTGCCTGAAGCCGTGATTCTCGCTTATAACCTTCAGAATTTACAGTTCGGCAGGGAATATTTCATTCCTAAGCCTTTTGATAACCGGCTTATTACCAAAGTATCCAGTGCTGTTGCCAAAGCAGCTGTGGAGAGCGGAATTGCCGGGAAGACCATGGAAGATTTTGAAGAATATGAAAACCAGTTGCTCGACCGTATGGGAAGGGATGAAAAACTGGTAAGAATGATGCAGAACCGTGCAAAATCCAATCCGAAGAGAATTACTTTGGGGAATGCCGAAGAATATAATGTGCTGAAAGCCGCCCAGATCCTGTATGAGGAAGGGATTGCCTATCCCAGCCTTTTAGGGAATAAGAAATACATCAAAGAACAGATGGAGCGTTTCGGGATTGAACTGGATGTCCCGATCATTGATCCGAGCGACGACGACCAGAAAGAAAACAGGAAGAAATACAGAGAGACCCTCTGGAAGCTTCGTCAGCGTAAAGGCATGAACGAATACAAAGCCAAAAGGTTTGTCCGTCAGAGGGACTATTTCGGTCCATTGATGTTAAGGCATGGAGACACCGATGGATTGATCGTAGGATTTTCCAAAAATTATACTTCTGTCCTTCGTCCTGTTCTGGAGGTTATAGAGAAAGACAAAGGCGTAGATAAAATTGCTGCCATGATGATGATCCTGTCTGAAAAGAAACCTATTTTCTTTGCAGATACTTCCATCAATGACAATCCTACGGCGGAAGACCTTGTCAATATTGCTAAAATGGCGGAAATTACCGTAAAGACATTTGCCATTGAGCCGAGAATTGCTATGTTAGGATTTGAAAACTTTGCGGCTATTTCAGAAACCTCTAAAAAGGTAGCTAAAGCCGTGAGCATCCTGCATGAAAAATTCCCTAAAATGATTGTGGACGGGGAAATCCAGCCGGATTTTGCCATGAATGCAGATCACTTAAGCGATTACCCGTTCTCAAAACTGGGAACCACACCTGCCAATACATTTATTTTCCCTAACCTGGAAAGTGCGAACCTTTCCTATAAAATCATCAGGGGAATGAAAGTGGCACAGGTGATCGGCCCGATCCTGATGGGATTAAAGCAGCCGGTCCATGTCCTGCAGATGCGTTCCAGTGTAGATGAAATCGTAAATCTTGCTACCGTTGCGGTACTGGATGCCCAACGCAGGGAAAAGAAAGAGAATGGAAAATAACCGAATCTGATTATTTTATAAATGCATATAAAACTCCAATTTTTTGGAGTTTTTTCTTTTTTACAGATGAATTTTTAGAGAGGATAAGACATATGATTTCATTCGTTTGTGAAATGAAAATTTAAATTAGTTTAAATTACTATATTTGGGAGTTTTAAAAATTAATAATGATATTTTCTTTACAAGGCGTAGTTCAGGAACTTACGCCAACCTACGCCGTCATCAATGTGCAGGGAGTCGGTTATTATATCGGCATCAGCCTGATGACTTCACAGACTTTGACGTTACGTCAGGAAGCTTTTCTATATACCCAGCAGATCATCCGGGAAGATGCGCACCTGCTTTTCGGTTTTAACACCCGTTCAGAAAAAGAGATGTTCAATCTGTTAATAAGCGTTAACGGAGTAGGGGCGGTCTCTGCCCTTATTTTATTGTCTACGCTCAGCCTGGAAGAAATTGCTTCGGCCATACTTTCCTCCAACAGTGCGCTGATCCAGAAAGCAAAGGGCATCGGGGCTAAAACTGCGGAGAGGATCATCGTGGATTTAAAGGATAAAGTCCAAAAATTCAGTAATCCCGAGGAAAATATTTCTACGCTGGCAAATAATAAAGTGAAGGAAGAATCGTTATCTGCATTAGAAGTTTTGGGAATCCCGAAACGGATGAGCGAGAAAATTGCGGACCGTATTATCAAACAAAATCCAGATGTTTCCGTAGAAGAACTGGTAAAACAAATTTTAAAAAATATTTAACACTTGGTGGCAAAGAATAAGTATCTTAAAATATTCCTGTTCCTGTCTTTTTTATGCATTTCCATAGGTGCCTCTGCACAGCAGGTACGGGATACGGCGATCATTAAAAAAGATTATCAGCTGGCAGACCCAACCCAGTACGAGGCGTACTATGATATAAAGACAGGGATGTACTATGTCTATCCTAAGATAGGCAATACCTTTACAGGACCGCCTGTAGCCATGTCTCCGGAAGATTATAAACTCTTTATGCTGGCCAACCAGTCAAGAGCTTATTACAAAGAAAAATCAGACCGGTACAGCCTGATGTTCAGGAAAGACAAGGCAGCCGCCGCCAGGAAAGGGCTTATTCCTTCATTAACCATCAACAACAGGCTCTTCGAAACCATTTTCGGAAGCAATAAAATTGAAATCATTCCTTCTGGGTATGCATCTTTCGATTTTGCCGGATTATACCAGAAGATTGACAACCCGCTGATCCTGCCTCAGAACAGGACCAGCTTTACTTTTGATATCGATCAGAGGATCCAGCTTGGATTATTGGGAAAAGTAGGTGAAAACCTTCAGCTGAAAGCCAACTATGACACTCAGAGCGGATTTGCGTTTGAAAACAGGATGAATCTTGTCTGGCAGTCCAAAGGAAGCTGGAAAGACCTTCAGTCCAAAGGACTGGATGACGTCAACAAACCCAGTGCCGGCGGAGAAGATAAAATTATTAAAAGAGTCGAGTTTGGTAATGTGAATATGCCGCTTTCGACCAGTCTGATCCGGGGATCGCAGTCATTATTCGGGGTAAAAACCGAATTTCAGCTCGGAAAGACATACGGAACCGTCGTGCTTTCTCAGCAACAGGGTGAGGCGAGGAATATTGTAGTACAGGGCGGTGGCGTTATGAATACATTCAAATTGAATGCCATAGATTATGAAGATAACCAGCACTACTTTTTAGGACACTATTTCGTTAACGGCTATGACAATGCGTTGCTGAATTATCCTCAGATCAATTCCAAAATCAATATTACCCGTCTGGAAGTATGGGTGCTGGACCAGGGGAACAGTAACCTGGCTTATCAGAAAAGTATTGTCGGGATCAGGGATTTGGGTGAAGGAGCTTCAGGATTACCGGATAACAGCCAGAATGGACTCTATCAGTCAGTCTCCACAACTTTGGGAACGAGGGATGCCGGAACGAACTATGGCGATATTCTCCAGGGGCAGACCTTCCCGGGATCTACGGAAACCTATCAGAACGGGGAACAGTTTATTTTCAATAAAAAAGCAAGACGTCTTAATACCAATGAATATATCCTTCAGCCACAGTTAGGGTACATTTCTTTAAACCAGAGGCTGAATGACGGGCAGCTACTTGCCGTGTCGTATTCATATACCGTCAACGGATCCAATCAGGTGTATAAAGTTGGGGAATTCTCAGAAGAAAGCCAGGTACTGGTAACCAAAGTGCTGAGGTCCAACAGCAGTGTGAAAACCACATCGCCGATGTGGGACCTGATGATGAAGAATATCTATTCCCTGGATGCAAGCCAGGTAAATCCGGACGGATTTATCCTTAATGTATTGTATAGGGATGCTCAGACCGGAGGTAAAGTCAATTATCTTCCGAATACTTCCGTTCAGGATACCAACCTCCTGAAATTGCTTAACTGGGACCGCCTGAACCTTAACGGTGACTTGCAGACCAACGGCGGAAAAACAGGAGATGGAATTTTCGATTTTGTCAACGGAATTACCATCAGGCCGGAAACCGGTAAGCTGATCTTTACAAAGGTACAGCCGTTCGGCAGCTATATGGCGCAGGTGCTGGGAAGCAACAATCCGCAGTATGTTTACTCCGATCTTTATACGCAGCAGAAACAGCAGGCTATTTCAAGCAATCTGTCACAACGGTATACCCTTGAAGGTCGGTACAAAGGAACGCAAGGGCAGGGGATTTCCTTAGGCGCAGTGAATGTTCCTCAGGGATCTGTAAAAGTAAGTGCCAACGGCGTGCAGCTGACCGAAGGAGTAGATTATACGGTCGATTATATGCTGGGGACCGTGACCATTATCAACGAACAGGTAAAACAGTCCGGACAGGCGATCAATATTTCATTGGAAAACCAGCTGACCTTCAATACCCAGCGAAAAAGATTTTTGGGAGTCAACCTCGAAAGAAGGTTCAGTGAAAATTTTATCCTGGGAGGAACCGTAGTCAATTATTCCGAATCTCCGCTGACCCAGAAAGTCAATTACGGACAGGAAGCGGTAAATAATACCATGGCCGGCATCAACCTGATGTATAACAACCAGCTGCCATTTCTTACAAGGCTTACCGATAAATTACCATTGGTAAAAACCGAAGCACCATCCAACCTGAACTTTAAGATGGAAGCAGCCTATTTGCTTCCGGGAATCAATAAAGGAACCAATGACCAGTCGTATATTGACGACTTTGAGCAGACAACCTCCAAGATCTCCTTAAAGGAACCAACCGCATGGAGCCTCGCTTCAAAACCGGAAAAAAACCAGTCGGATCCTTTATTCCAGGGAGCAGGAGTGGGCAATAGCCTTACGAATGGTTACGGAAGAGGATTGTTATCCTGGTATAATATTGACCCGAGATTCTGGGGAGTAGGAGGAAGGGCTCCGGCGGGTATTACGCCGCAGTCGGTTTCCAATCATGCTTCCAGAAGAGTGCAGTTCTCTGAGATTTACAACAACAGGGATTTTGTGGCCGGTGAGCAGACCTTTACCAATACTTTTGATATTTCTTATTATCCTCAGGAAAGAGGTCCCTATAACGTCAATCCGAACACAGAAACCACCCAGCAGCGTTGGGCGGGGATCATGAGGCCGATCAGCGTATCCAACTTTGTGAACTCCAATATCGAATACGTTGAATTCTGGATGATGGATCCGTATGCGGATGGGAATAATTTAGGAGCAGCTCCGAAACTTTTACTGCAGTTAGGAAACGTATCGGAAGATATTCTCAAAGACGGTTATATGCAGTATGAAAACGGATTGCCGACGCCATCAGTTCCGTCTACTACAACCAATTCAAATTTAGGGGTCCAGCCGAAACAGCCCCCGATTCTTTATGCATTCTCCAGTGAAGGGGCCGATAGGACTGCACAGGATGCAGGATATGATGGTCTGACGTCTGATCAGGAAGCGGCAAAATTCGGGAATACCTTTATCAATCCGGTAACCAATATTACCGATCCTGCCGTGGATGATTTCGTATTTTATTTATCTGAAAAATTTACCGGCGGACAGGCTTCATCCCTCGTACAGAGATATAAATACTTCAGGGGTCCTGAAGGCAACTCGCAGAGCAACTCCCTGGAGGTGTCTACGCAGACTCCGGATGCAGAAGATATCAACAAGGATTATAACCTTGACCAGACAGAAGATTATAACGAATATGTAGTTAATCTTGACCAGGCAAGCCTTGGTTTGGGAACGAACAACAATATCGTGGATGTAAAAACTGTTCAGGCTCAGTTCCAGAACGGGCAGACTTCACAGGTGAAATGGTATCTGTTCAGGATTCCGGTCTCTAATATCAATATGGCAGGATCAGGCGGTAATCATGATATTTCAATCCTGAATAATGTACGTTTTGCAAGATTGATGCTGAAAGGTTTCGACCAGACTTCAACGCTGAGGTTTGCTACCATGGATCTGGTCCGTTCGGACTGGAGAAGATATCCTAAAAATATTGCCGTTTCAGGAACAGATCCTGCAACCAATGAAGGAACAACCAATGTCACTGATCCGGGTAACTTTGAAATCGGAAGTGTCAATATTGAAGAGAATGCCCTGAACCAGCCACCGTATGTATTGCCTCCGGGAATAGACAGGCAGGTTTTAAGCGGAAATGCCGGAGCCCAGAGGCAGAATGAAGCTTCCTTGTATCTTAAATCACGTGCCCTTCCGGCAGGGGAAGCGAGAGGAGTATTTAAGAATACGACTCTGGACATGAGGAGGTATAAAAAACTGAAATTATTTGTCCATGCGGAAGATATAGATAACCAGGTAACCGGTATGGATCAGCGGACTAAATTCTTTATCCGTTTCGGTAGTGATGCTACAGATAATTATTACGAATACGAAGCATCCCTTCAGATCACTCCTAAAACCGCTACAACACCAATGGAAATCTGGCCGATGGATAACGAAGTGGATTTAGACATCCAGGATTTCGTGGATGCCAAAATCAGGAGAGATAAAAGCTTCCCTACAGGAATTGTAGCCAGACGTGCAGACCCTGTATTTGGTGGTGGTGTCAACTTTAAGAAGATTTATATCAAAGGTCGGCCGAGTCTGGGTAATGTTACCACTATTATGATCGGTATCAGGCATGAACCTACTAGAGCTTCCGGCTCACCTATCAACAGAATCCTGTGGGTCAATGAAATCCGACTTTCTGAAATTGAAAATGATGGCGGATATGCCGGAAATGCCAGCCTGAACTTCAACCTGGGAGATTTTGCCGTCGTGAATACCAGTGCTTCCTATACTTCTGTAGGTTTCGGGAACATTGATTCCAAGCCGGCGGAAAGAAACCAGTCTACGCAATCGGCATTCAGCATCAATACCGCTGTGAATGTAGATAAGCTCCTTCCGGAAAAGACAGGGGTGAAAATCCCTCTGAACTATTCCTATTCGCAAACCATCGAAGATCCGAAGTACAACCCTCTGGATACCGATGTGGAGTTTAGCAAAGCGGCCAATAAGGAGCAACTGAAAAAAGTAGCAAGAACCTATACTCAGCAAAGAAGTATCGGGGTGGTCAATATGCGGAAAGAAAGAGTCAACCAGCAAAGCAAACCGAAATTCTATGATATAGAAAACGTATCGGTAACAGCCGTCTACAATGATGATTTCTACCGGGATATTTATACCAAGAGAAATTACAGGCAGTACCTGAGAGGATATGTTGATTACAATTATACATTTAAGCCTTGGGTGATAAAGCCGTTCAATAAAATGATCAGTGATACGGCCAGGTCAACCAAATACCTCAGATGGGTCAAAGAATTCAATTTCAATCCGGTTCCGACCAGGCTATCCTTCCGTACAGAGATCGACAGGAACTACAATGAGCTTGAATTCCGGAATATTGATGCCATTCTCAACGGGAATTACGCTGATGAATTTGCAGCCATCAAAAACAGAAATTTCTATTTTGGCTGGCAGTATGGTTTAGGATTTAATTTCACGAAATCTTTAAAGCTTGAAATTAATTCCGCCATGAGGACCCTGAATGATAACATGGATGTGAATATGATGGATAACACCTCTATATTCGGAAATGTTTTCAGGGCAGGAAGGCCGGTATTGTACAACCACAGGGTTCAGCTGAATTACAAGCTGCCGTTCCAGTACTTCCCGTTCCTGGATTTCATCGATGCGGAACTGGGGTACGGATTTACTTACAACTGGAATGCAAGAAGTACCGTAATGACATCATTTGTTAACCCGGATACTGGGAAGCCTGAAAGCTTAGGATCAATAGGGCAGAATACCAATGTTATCCAGGCTACGGCTACGGCAGACTTTAACAGGTTCTTCGGGCAGTTCAAATATTTCAAAAATATTTCAACAAAGCTTCAGAAGAGGAGACAGGAAATCGATTCCCTGAATAATGCGTATACCCAGCAATGGGAAAAGAAGAAATTCAGCTTTAAAAGATATAAATTCAAAAACAGGCTGACTCCTTTCCAGAGCGCTGCTTACCTGCTGACTTCATTCAGGCAGCTGGATATTAATTATTCTGAGAATAACGGAACCGTGCTTCCAGGAATATTGTCTGCGCCGAACTGGTACGGATACGGGCAGACATTAGGAGGACCTACTGTTGGTTTCCTTTTAGGTTCACAGGCTGATGTGAGACGTATCGTGATGGAAAACGGCTGGGTTAGCAATTCCCCGTATATGACAGATCCGTATGTGCGGATGTCTACACGCGAGCTGAGAGCCAATCTTCAGATAGTGCCGATCAGCGATTTCAGGATAGACCTGAACGGGATCCATACGTATAACCGCAATTTCTCCCATACAGGCTTTAATTATGTCGACGCATCAGGCTTTGCCAATCCTAATTATACTTTTGCCAATGACCTGGTGACGTATTCCAATTCGGTCATCCTGTTGAAAACTTCATTTACAGATGGCCAGGCGGTGTACCAGTCGATCAGGCAGAATGCGAAGATTATTTCCCAGCAGCTGGGCGGTGCACTCGGTGCCGATGGATTTACCACGGGCCACAGTATTGCCAATGCGTATGTTCTGATCCCTGCCTTCCGTTCCGCGGTTGAAGGAAGTGCCCCGAAACAGATCGGTGATGCTAAAAAAGCAGGATTGCCGCTGCCGAACTGGAAAATTACCTATTCGGGTCTGAGGAATATCCCGATCATCAATGGGCAGTTCTCGAAATTCGACCTGTTGCACGGATACACGGCTACCTATACAGCAGGTGGTGTACAATCAAGCATTGATTACTTCAACAGCCTGAGCAAGCCTTTGGAAGAACGATTTGATGTCAACGGGGATTATATCAATCCGTTCACTTTTGCGCAGGTGGGGTATGTGGAAAACTTCTCTCCGCTGATCGGTGTAGATGTTACGATGAGGAACAATATGCAGTTCGGTTTACAGTATAACAGGATGAGGACTTTGCTCCTCGGATTGGTGAACCATACCTTAACCGAAGATGCCAACTCCGAATATGTAGTCCGGGTAGGATATATCATCCGTAATTTCACCTTAGGAATGACCAATGTCCGGGGACGAGGAAAAGCTAAAGGTGCCGACCTTAACATCAGAGGGGATTTCTCACTGAGAGACAGCCGGACCAGCATTACTAACATCCTTCTTGATGATTCTCAGATCACCGGAGGACAAAGGCTGCTGAACATTAAGCTGTCCGCAGACTATAATGTTTCCCAAAACCTGAATTTAAGGGTATTCTATGAACAGATGACCTCAAGGTATAAGATCTCAACGGCATTCCCATTGTCTACGATCAGAGCCGGACTTTCCGCGACGTTCACTTTTGGGGATTCGGGAGGATTCTAAAATGCAGTATATAAAAAATGTCTTTCAATTCGGAAGACATTTTTTATATCTGATATTTGAAGCTCTTATAATTTTGAATACATTTGTACAAAATAAAATTAAAAATGAACACACCATCAGAATTAAAGTACACCAAAGATCACGAATGGATCAAAATTGAAGGTAACGTAGCGACCATCGGTATTACGGACTTTGCTCAGGGAGAGCTGGGAGATATCGTATATGTGGACGTGGATACTGTAGATGACGATCTTGAAGGAGGTGCGGTTTTCGGAAGTGTAGAAGCGGTAAAAACAGTTTCAGACCTATTCTTGCCGGTAGCGGGGAAAGTGATTGAATTCAATGCAGAGCTGGAAGATCAGCCGGAGCTTCTGAATTCAGATCCGTATGGAAAAGGATGGATCATCAAAGTGGAATTAGCTGATGGTGCAGATCAGTCCGAATTGCTTTCTGCTGAAGAATACCAGGAAGTCATTGGATAAGATTTCAAACATATTCATTAAGATATTGCCCATTTATTGGGCATTTCTTACTTATATGCTCCTGAGGCCGGGAGAAGAGAACCATGAATACTGGTTTATGTTCAACGGCATCGACAAGGTACTGCACCTGAGCATCTTTGCAGCATTGGGCTTTTGTCTTATAGCGGCCTTTCCCAAAATCAGATTCTCATACTTCATTCAGGTCATTCTCATCTATGCTTTCCTCACCGAAATCCTTCAGGAAGAGATGGGGCTGGGCAGATCCATGGAAACATTGGATGTAGTGGCAGACGCTATTGGCTGCCTGATCGGATATACGGCTTATAAAGTCCTGATCAGACATTTCTTTTAAGGATCAATATTTTCCTTTTTATTTCCATTCTTTTTTCTTTAGAGCCATTTCCCGCTTTCCGCTCATACTCCTCGCGCCTTTGTTTTTACCGGGCTTGCTGCGGGGTACCCGCTGCAATCGGGGCTAGGGTAGAGGAGAGGGTTGGAGAGGTAGAGGGCTAAAGCGTTAGAGGGTGGGAGGGATGTATCGTTGAAGGGTGATGGGTAATAAGTAATGAGTAATGAGTAATGAGTAATGAGTAATGAGCCATAAGAGATAATTGATGATTGATGAATGATGATTAAGGATAATGGGTCATGAATTATAATTATTTTATTGATGCTTTATATTTAATGTCTGATGTCTGATGTCTTGCATCTGAAATCTAAAATCTTGTGTCTGATATTTGCCCAACCAATCCTTTTTAACTAAGATAGCATCTATATAAAGAGAGAATAAACTCTTTTAAGTTATAATACCTTTAATTT
>CAJYLH010000001.1 GCA_913775525.1 uncultured Chryseobacterium sp. | reverse complement strand
CAAATGTGTGAGAGATTATAATTCAGCTGAATGTAAACATTAAAAATGTATAAATTAACGCAAAGTATAATGAGCGTTCTGCTTATTTTTAAGGGAGCAAAGTAAAGCGGCAAAGCCGCTGATGAAGCGTGCGTTTTATGCATACGCTTTATCAGATCAGCGTGCTGATCCTATCTTTGCTATCTTCAATTATACGTGAAAAAATAAAACCTTTGCGTTAAAAAACTAAATGCATCCTCTTTACGAATACACGCTCACAGATCAGCAGATTACGCAGATTTTTTCACGCATTTAAAAACCGCAGGTTTTTAAAACTTAAGTGCTCTTCTGTTTTCACAGCTATCATCTTAAAAATTCTTAAGTGTCAAAAACTGTTGTGACTGTTCTGGTCTAAAAATCTCTCGCAGAGTAGCAAATTTTTTTCCATGCATTCTAAAATCTAAGATTATAATAGCTCATGTGTTCTTCCTGTTTTCACAGCTGTATTCTTCAGTTTATCAGGACTATACAGCACAGGATTTTAGAAAATAATCTATTGATAAAGAATTTCAATCATAAAGTTTCAGAAAGAATCTATACGGCCGGAATCGATCAGGAGTACAACAGCACTTCCAAAGCAATTACTCTGCTGCAGCTGTAAAAAATACTTAAAAACAGGGATATATTGAAGGTGTGGATTTCAATACTTTTACCATTCTTATGTTAATAGAATTTTATGACAAAAATAGTTCAGGCGGCGGCTACATTGCTGATCATGATAGGGACTTTTTCCGTTTCCGCACAAGAAATCAATTGTAAAGACAATGCATCAGTGAAAGAGAAACTGAGGGGCATTCATGAAACCGATCAGCAGATACGGGCGAAGATCAAAAAAGAAATGCCCTCCGGCGATGCTTCCAAAATTAAAGAGATGGCACTGGAAATGAAAGCGTCAGATAGGCAGAATCAGCTATACATCAGTCAGCTGCTGGACCAGTGTGGCTGGCCGGAAGGTCTTACTGCGGAAGAAAGCAGTACCGTTTTTTTGGTCATTGACCATGCGGATATTGCTTTCATGCAGAAATACCTGCCGGTGCTGGAAAGCCAGGCTCAGGCGGGAAATGTCTCCAAAAGTGATCTGGCCACCATCCGCGACCGGATTCAGATGCTCACCGGAAAGAAGCAGGTCTACGGCACCCAGACTTTTAAGACAGGCAGTGAAGTTTACATATGGCCGGTGGATAATGAAACGGCACTGGGTGAACGCCGCAAGGAGATGGGATTGCCTTCTATGGAAGATTACATCGGGATGCTGAATAAAGCGTATCAGTCAAAAGTGATCTGGGATAAGCAGATGACCGTAGAAGAAGCTGCTTCAAAAATGGTAAAGAAAAATAAGTGAGATCATCTTTGCCTATTGCTTAACTTCCATACCGTAAAAACTTCATACATTTACACCGGCCTGATGTAGGCTACTACTTAAAAATGGCAGCTCATATATCAATGGAGGTTAGGCAAATCATTTAATTTTTACAGCAGCATGGAAGATCCTGTTTTAACATCTGAATTCATCTCTTCTCCCGAACTGGTTAATAAACTCAATCAGCACGGGATCCGAAAATCCTATCAGGAAGGCGACATTATTCTGGACGAAAATGCTTCGATCCGTTCCATACCGATTGTGATGAAAGGGATGTTGAAAGTGTTCCGGACGGAGGAGGACGGGCGTGAAATCCTGCTGTATTACATCAAGGCAGGGGAAAGCTGCATCATGTCGTTCCTGGGCGGGATGCACAATGAGAAAAGTATTGTAAAGGCAGAGGTGGAAGAAAATACCGAAATCCTTTTCCTGCCGGTAGATAAAGTTTCCCTGTTCATACGGGAATATCCGGAATGGCTGGACTATATTTTCAGGCTGTACCACAAGCGCTTTGAAGAACTGCTGGATATCATCAACGCCATTGCCTTTAAAAAAGTGGATGAAAGGCTGATGGACCTCCTGGCCAGGAAATCTGAATTAATACAGTCAAAGATAATCATCACGACCCATGAGCAGCTGGCTAATGAGCTCGGAACCGCCAGGGTGGTCATTTCCAGGTTGCTCAAGCAGCTGGAGGATTCCGGGAAGCTGAAGCTCGGACGCAATAAAATTACATTGCACTGAATCGAAAGTAAAATTTCTGCTCTCACCGGGCGAAAAAAACATATTTATTATCTTTCAGGATAAGGCAGTTCAAGCTTTTCGATCATAGCAGAGACAATGTTAGCCAATATTATTTGCTCTCAAACGGCCTTATGTAACAAAAGTAGCGGTACAGCTGTTTGGATAAGTTCAATTTTGCACCATAAAGTTGAACACATGGAAATTTTCGGATATATCGCATCGGTTTTAATCGGTATTTCATTAGGGCTGATCGGCGGAGGAGGAAGCATCCTTACCGTACCTGTACTGGTATACCTTTTCGGGCTGGACGCGCTGGCGGCTACGGAGTACTCGCTTTTCATCGTAGGGATCAGCAGTTTGGCAGGTTCGTTCTCTTACTTTAAAAAAGGATGGGTAGATCTCAGGACCGCAATAGTTTTCGGCCTGCCTTCCGTCATTTCAATTTTCATTGCCCGGAATTATGTATTGCCGTTGGTTCCGGACAAAATCCTGACCATCGGAAGCTGGAGTATGAGTAAAGACACCTTCCTGCTGCTGGTTTTTGCGGGGCTGATGCTCCTTGCTTCCTTTAAGATGATCCGGAAATATCCGGGAGTTCAGAAAGGGAAAACCCATGCAGGAAAAAGCGACGCTTTTTTAGCTGCCATGCAGGGTTCGGTGGTTGGTGTCCTGACCGGTTTTGTAGGAGCAGGAGGCGGATTCATGATCATTCCCGCACTGGTCAGCCTGCTGAGAACACCGATGAAAGTGGCCATTGGAACTTCCCTTGTGATCATCGCTTGTAATTCGCTGGTCGGATTTTTTACTTCAATGGACCATATGGATATCAACTGGAATTTCCTGGCAACCATTTCCGCCATTGCCGTTGCGGGCATCTTTATCGGTTCTCATATATCCGGGAAAATAGATGGGAATAAGCTTAAGCCTGCTTTCGGATGGTTCATCCTGCTGATGGGCATGTACATCATGGTGCGGGAGGTTTTGTACTGAGTTTTTACAGCTGTTCTGAAAACGGTTGGAGCCTTGTCAGGGGTTCAAACCCTGACAAGGCTGATTGAGCCCATAGGATAAAACATAAGCTTCGATACCAACCTTACCATAAAAACCGGTAATTTTGTTGATAGACACCGGTATTCATCCATATAAAAGTAATATTATGTTAGACATTATTAAAGATCCCTGGCCATGGTATGTAGCAGGTCCGCTGATTGGCCTCACTGTGCCCGCATTGCTGATACTGGGCAATAAATCCTTCGGGATCAGTTCCTCGCTGAGGCACATCTGCGCAGCCTGTATTCCTTCGAATATCAGCTTTTTCAGGTATGATTGGAAAAAAGAAGTCTGGAACCTGTTTTTTGTCTTCGGAATATTCCTGGGTGGCGCTATTGCTGCGCGGTTCCTCATAAACCCGGGAGAAATTTCCGTTCATCCGTCCCTCAGGACTGAGCTGGCCGCTTACGGAATTACGGATTACAGCAATCTTGTGCCGGTACAGCTGATGAATTTTGCTTCCCTGTTAACGTTCAGGGGTTTTTTCAGCATGGTCATCGGTGGTTTTCTGGTTGGCTTCGGGACCCGGTATGCAGGCGGCTGTACAAGCGGCCATGCCATTATGGGGCTGTCCAATCTTCAGTGGCCGTCTCTGGTGGCCACCGTTTGTTTTATGGCAGGAGGTTTTTTAATGGCCAATATCATCCTTCCGCTTATTCTTTCCGTTTAATATAAATACCCTCAGAAATGGACAATAACAAAAGCATACTTCACAAGGATACCGAATGTTCTGCGGAACACCCACACACTCAGCCATGGTACGGTAATCTGAAATACCTGGTCGTAGGGATTCTGTTCGGGATTGTATTCGTAAAGGCTGAAATCATCAGCTGGTTCAGGATCCAGGAAATGTTCAGATTACAGTCATTCCATATGTATGGCGTGATCGGGAGCGCCGTTATTACGGGCATGATTTCCGTTTTCATCATTAAGAAATTCAACATCAAAACCCTTTCCGGGGAGAAAATTTCCATTGCGCCGAAGACTTTTAACAGGGGCCAGATTTATGGCGGACTGATTTTCGGGTTCGGATGGGCGGTAACCGGAGCCTGCCCCGGACCGTTGTTTGCCCAGATCGGGACGGGCGCCTTAGCGGTAATCGTCACTTTGTTAAGTGCGGTTTTCGGGACTTGGGTGTATGGATATTTCCGTGAGAAGCTGCCGCATTAAACGGCCGATTATTAAAACTTGCAGGTAACAAAAGTAGCGGTACGGCAGAAGGATAATCCTCAGATGGGTACCAGCATATCAATTTTAACTTTAAACTATTTAAACGATGTTTTTTCAGCATATGTATGATAAGAGCCTGGCGCAGGCAAGCTATCTGATCGGCTGCCAGGCAAAAGGCGTAGCTATAGTGATCGATGCCAAAAGGGATATTGATACCTATCTTCAGGTGGCTCAGGAAAATAACCTCACCATCACGCACATTACCGAAACGCACATCCATGCCGATTTCCTGTCGGGTTCCAGGGAGCTTGCTGCCGTTACCGGAGCGCAGCTCTATCTTTCGGACGAAGGGGGAAAAGACTGGCAGTACGAATTTCCGCACGTGGGCCTTACCGATGGCGATGTGATTTCAGTAGGCAACCTTACCTTAAAGGTTATCCATACCCCGGGGCACACCCCGGAAAGCATCAGCTTTTTACTGACCGACCATCCCGCAACGGATGAACCGGTCATGATCTTTACCGGGGATTTCGTTTTCGTAGGGGATATCGGAAGGCCGGATTTACTGGAAAAGGCGGCGGGAATTACCGGCAGCCAGGAACAGGGCGCGAAAGAAATGTACCGTTCAGTGCAGGATTTCAGTGCGCTTCCGGAATTCATCCAGGTATGGCCGGGGCATGGAGCGGGTTCCGCATGCGGAAAGGCTTTGGGAGCAGTTCCAAGTTCCACGGTAGGATATGAAAAAATCAGGAACTGGGCGTTTCAGTACGAAGAGGATGAAGATGGTTTTATAGAATATTTACTGGAAGGCCAGCCGGAACCCCCGAAATATTTCGCAATGATGAAAAAGCTCAATAAGGTGGAAAGGGCCTTATTAACAGAGGTCCCTAAACATAAAAAACTTTCCGGGGATGAGTTCCTGCAAGCGTACCGCAGTGGGGTGACTATAATCGATACCAGGAACAAAGCGGATTTTGCCCACGGTTTCCTGCCGGGAAGCATCAATATCCAGGGGAATAATTCCTTTGCCACCTGGATGGGCTGGATCACGGACTATTCAGAACCCTTTATCCTGGTTGCTCCGGATGCACAGATGGAAGACCTAACCCGGAAGCTGATGCGGATCGGGATGGATCAGATGATCGGGTACATTGATCATATTGATGATCTTGGAGTCAGTTTGCAGACGGCAGATATCATCAGTATTGAAGAGTTTAAAACCTATCTGGACAGGGACGATGTTCAAATAGTGGATGTACGGAACAGGACCGAATATGAAACAGCACATATTGGACAGGCTGCAACTATTTTTGTCGGAACAATGGAAGACCACCTGGAAGAAATTTCCCGTGACAAAACCGTGGTCATTCATTGCCAGAGCGGCGACAGGGCGGCTATTGCCTACTCATTGCTCAGGAAAAACGGTTTTGACAATCTTAAAAACTATTCCGGCGGCATGAAAGAATGGCTGGAAAAAGGCGGGCCTGTACAACGGTAAACCTGTACGGATATAAACAAAAACAGGAAGCCAATGTCTGGCTTCCTGTTTTTTTATTATATGATGGAAACGAATTTCCTATTTGTTGAAATTTTCAGCAAAGAAGCCGAGCATGGTTTTGTAGAACTCGATGCGGTTATGCTCCTTCCCGAATCCGTGGCCTTCGTCATATTTTACCATATACGGCACTTCAAAGCCTTTGGCCCGTAATGCTTTTACGATCTGGTCGGATTCGTTGATGTTGACCCTCGGGTCATTGGCACCCTGCACTACGAACAGCGGCTTCTTGATCTTATCGATCTGGAACACCGGTGATACTTCTTTGGCAATTTTAGCTTCCTCAGGATTGTCCAGGTCGTACCAGATCTGTTTTACCATTTCCTTGTACGGCTTCCAGTATTCCGGGAAAGAATCGAAGAAGGTGAAAATATTGGATACACCTACATAATCAACGCCGCATGTATACAGGTCCGGAGTTTTAATCAGTCCCATCAACGTTGCGTAACCGCCGTGGCTTCCGCCATAAATCGCTACTTTATCTTTATCGATCCAGCCCTGCGAGATGGCATATTTTACTCCATCTTCCACATCATCCATCGCTTTCCGTCCGATCTGCTTGTAGCCGGATTTCTGGAATTCCTTTCCGTATCCTCCTGAAATCCTGAAATTCACCTGTAAGGTAGCATAGCCTCTGCTCGCGAACAGTTGTGTTTCCGGGTTAAAGCCCCAGTCATCGCGGATACCCTGCGGACCGCCGTGAGGATTGACGATCAACGGTACTTTTTTACCTTGCAGTGCTTCCTTCGGCAGCGTAATGTACCCGTGGATGGTCACGCCGTCCCTGCTTTTGAACTCTATCGGGCGCATTTCCGCCATATCTTGCTCTTTCAGCTGCGGCATCAGGTCGAAAAGGAGCTTGGTGGTCTTTGTTTTCGTATCGTAGATATAATATTTTCCGTATAACTTGTCGCTGTCTACCACGACCAGCAGCTGTTCGTCCTTATCATCTGATGAAACCACCGAAATCTGCTTGTCGCCGAACTCAGAAACCAGTTTGTTATGGACTTCCTTATAAAACGGGCTCACCGGAATGGTTTCGTTTTTAATACCGTTATAGCTGATGTAATCCAGTTCGTACTTCCTGTTTTTTCCTGCGAGGCTGATGGAGCTCACATCGAAATCCGGATTGGCATACACTTCCCTGATCACGGCATTCTTCTTCAGGTCATACAGCACGATCCTCGATTTATCGCTGTCAAGATTGGTTACCACATAGGCTTCATCTTTGTTCGCGGAGTTTTCATTGAAACTGAGGATATAGAACGTATCTTTCCAGTCGGTGGATTTCAGGAGGTTGAATTTCCCGGTCTTCAGGTCTTTGTAATACAGCTTTGTGGTCAGTCCGTTTTCCAGGAGCCCATAGCCGCGGAGGTTTCCGTCCTTATCAAAAATATAATTGTCAATCGGGCTGTTGACATCCTTGTTCTCATACAGCTGCGTCATTTCCCCCGTATTGAAATTGATTTTATACGGTTCAAAAATCTGCTTGTTATTCTTATTCATCGCCACGATTACAAACGGAGTATCCTTAATCGCATGCACCGTGTTCAGGGTAATCCCTTCAAAAGGTGTCAGGTCTTTCAGGTTCTTCCCGTCGATATCCGCAGCATACAGGTGGATATTTTCATTCCCGCCGCGGTCTTGGGTAAAGAACAGCCGTTTTTTATCCAGCCAGCCGTAGTTCCTGATGAGGTCATCCTTTTCTTCAATGGCTTTGGTGATGGTTCCGGTCTTAATGTTTTTTACGTACACATGGTTCTTGCCGTCCTTGTCTTTTTCCTTGTAGGAAAGGTACTGCCCATCCGGCGATACCCTGAACTGCGAAGCTTTCGGCCGGGCAAAATAATCCTCTACTTTGTATTGGTAGTTGCCTTTATCGTACGCAATCAGTTGGTCGAAGGTAGCCTTTGTGGAAACCAGGGTAGGGTCCCCCGGCAGCTTGCTGGTTTGGGTCTGTGCATTCATCATTATGGAGGATATCACAAGCGTGGTAATCCCGAAAATTTTTGTGTTAATATTCATGTCTCATAGTTTGGTGAATAGTATTTTTAGAATAAGACGCTTTTAGACAGTGTTTTGTTACATGGGGTGGGGGAATTTAGTATTGAAGGAAGGGATGATAATATTTTCGATTTAATAAAGCAAATCCAATACTACATCAATTAAAAAAATAGAATTTATAAAATATTATAATAAGGTTATTTTTTTTATATTTAAAAAAAACTAATATGGTAAAAAGGGATATGTAAAAATCCTATTAAGAATATATTTTAATAATAAATTCTAACCATGAGAAATATGAATAAACATGAATTTAACAGAAGTCCGTTTAGCAATAAGGAATTACCCATATATTGAAAAAGTCAATGAAAGAGAATTGTCAATAACATTTAATAGTTCCGATCAGCAATATCATTTTACTGGATTATACAATATTTTTAAATTTTTTTACGATCAAAACGAAAAATGGAAGGCAGACTCTTTTGAAGATGTTAATAGTGTTTTTGAAGACTCAAAAAGCTTTTTTGAAAATGCTATTGCAAATTTAGAACATTTTATAAAATTTCGAATTGTAAGTGACCAAGTTGTTGAAAATGATTTTGATCGCTATTTCCAAGAATTAGAGTCATATCATTTAAATCCCAGCAATTCTGTTTTTATCTTTGATGCTCCTGAAGTTGCTTTTTTGCAAAATATTGCCAAGAAAAACATAAATTTATTGGTACCTGCTTATAAGTATCTTACTGATAGTAGTTTAATTACTAATAATCGATATAGTTTTCAAGGTTATGTTTTAGCTTATGAATTCCAAAATAAAGAAAATTCAGTACTTTTTAATCATCGAGAAAAGCGAGAAAAAACATCTATCAAAATTACGAGCTGATTTAACTAATCTTACAGATACTTACGAAAATGAAGTGAATCTATTTCAGAATACAGTTATTCAGGATTATAAAAATTACAAATTAGCACAGGATAACTATATTTCTAAATCCAGGAAAATACTTGCTGATTGGTTGTTGATAAGAAAGAATAATTTTAATTCGTTATTAGACTCTTCAAAAATTGAAATTGAAAATCTACAAATTCAGTATTCTGAATTACTAAAACTTGAAGAACCCGTAAAGTATTGGAAAGATCGAGCTGTTGAATTAAATAAAAAAGGTAACAAAATGATGTGGATACTAGGTGCAATTACATTTTCTGCGGTTGCTTTAACGTATTTTTTGCTATGGTTTACCCCAGAAGGAATGCTTGAATCAATCTTCAAAGGGGATACAACTGCAGCTATTCGCTGGTCAATTATTTTTGCTCTATTTATTTCATTTATAGCATTTCTCTTTAGGGCAATTATGAAATTTATGTTTAGCACCTATCATCTGGCTCGTGATGCGGAAGAAAGAGAAAAGTTAACTTATCTCTATATCTCTTTGCTTACTAAAGGGGAGTTTTCTGAAGAAGAAAAGAAAATTGTTTTCCAGTCTCTCTTTAGTCGGTCAGATACCGGATTACTTAAAGATGATTCTGCTCCAACAATGCCTGGTGTTTCGGCTGTGATTGAAAAATTTAAATAAATTTATATTTATATATTTCGTGATAAAAGATTGTAATAATATTAAAATATTAAGTCAATTATAGAAATAAAATAAATTTATAAATATTTAATAGATACAGATTTAATAATTAATTCATTTTTTTTTAAAACATTTAAAGTTAGCTATCAATTTGGTTACTTTTTTTGAATATTTAAAATTTGTAGACATCTATTCATTACCTCGATATTATTTACTATCACTACTTTAATTTTGTTTCTTGCTCTAGTTATGTTTTGATAGAGCATAAGACTAGGATCATAAAAACATTCCTTTGTATATACTAAAGAATTATTTTTATATTGAAGTCGTCTTGACTTTTGATAAAAAGCTGTTGACATTTTGGAATAAAAAAAGGGATTAGGAAATTTGTGTCGCTAAACCAAAAAAAAATCCCATCCCTTGTACAAAGTACTGAGCAAAGATACAAT